>NZ_JBITKE010000003.1:582333-1079756 GCF_044460705.1 Nonomuraea sp. NPDC050022 | reverse complement strand
CTCCCGGTAGACGACCGGGTTGATAGGCCGGAGGTGGAAGCACGGTAACGTGTGGAGCTGACCGGTACTAATAGGCCGAGGACTTGACCACAAAGCATCTTGCTCGCGTCCACTATGTAATTCTGAAACAACAAACACGCCCTGGTTGGTTGGTTGTGTTTGACAGTTTCATAGGGTTACGGCGGTTATGGCGGGAAGGAAACACCCGGTTACATTCCGAACCCGGAAGTTAAGCTTCCCAGCGCCGATGGTACTGCACTCGGGAGGGTGTGGGAGAGTAGGTCACCGCCGGACAATCTTTGGTTGCAGAAAGGGCTCCACGCATGACGCGTGGGGCCCTTTTTCGCGTTGTGGGGCCTTACGCGTGGCGCGTGGGGCCCTTTTCTGCGTTGCGGGGTCTGGCGCCGTTGCCGGGCATTTCTACATTCCCAGGCCTCGCGCCGTTCTCGGGGGCCTGGAAGGCTCGGCGCGCACGAGGCGGCCTGGAGGCGGCCTGCTGGAGCGACGGCGAAGGTGCTGGCGGTCCGCGTGAGGCAGTCTGCTGGAGCGATCGCGGCGGTCTGCGCAAGGCGGTCTGCTGGAGGGATGGCGACGGCGGGAGAGGGATGGCGGGAGGGGGATGGCCGACGGCAACGCGGCTTCTCCGCTCAGGCGTTGCTGCCTTCTCGGCGGCCCGCGCGAGGCAGCCTGCGGGAGGGATGGCAAGGTCGGAGGGGACTGTGAGGGTGATGGAGAGACGGCGACGGCGGCAGGGGGATGACGGTGATGGAGTACCACGGGTGGGTGACCATCCGTCAGACGGCCCGCGCTGACGACGAAGGATCCGACGGTCTCCTGAAGCGGCAGGTGGAGGAGATCCGTGCGTATCTGGCGCAGCTCCCCGACTACGGTTTGATCGACCTGCGCTGGTTGAACGGCATTCCCTCCTTGCACGTGGCCGGCCAACCCAACCGCGACGGCGGCTGGAGCGGCATGATCATCGAGCTGTTCCAGCGGGTCGGCCAGATCGCGCCCGGCTCCTACGGGCTGCTCCATCTCTGGGACGACGAAGGCGCTCACCCGAACGAGTTCCGCGTCTACCGGCTCGTACGCGGCCGGCTGAGCGAGCACGCCGACACCCTGCTCTCTCCCACGATCCCGACCCTCGAAGACCCCGAACCGCACCCCTAACCCAAGTCGGACTTCTGACCTGAGCCGCACTTCCCACCCGAGCTGCACTTGGCCCGAGCCGGATTCCCGACCCGAGCCGCACTCCTGGTCTGGCTCCTGACCTGGACTATCCGTCCGTCAATGGAAACTCGAGATGATACGACTTGGGCGGCCAGCGAGATCGTGGTGTTCGCGCGAGCAAGCCCGTGGTGTCCGTGCGGGCGTAGGAACGTTGGCGTCCGTGCGTCCGTGCGTCCGTCCGAGCTGACTGAGCTCGTTGGTGAGCATCTCCCGCGGGCACAGGCGCGCTGGCAGCTTGTGCTCGCCCTGGCCAGGTCGGGCCGCCAGGTAGCTGCCCCACTGAGCGGGGCCGCCCCATAGAACGAGACCACCCCACAGGGTTGCCGAAGGGGACATCTGTGGCGTCGGCTCGATCGTCAAACTGGGCACCACTGGCCACTAGCGTCACATCGGCACCATTCGTGATAATTTACGAATGGTCGGGGGGAGAGGCTTCGGGGGGTTCTCCCGCGTGGCCTTAACTGGGCTTCTCCTGCTGCTCTTGGCCGTCTGGCCGGCGCCGCCCCCGCGAGAGCCGGTTCAGCGTCGGGCCGCCTTCCACCAGCAGGCCCCTGTCCTGGTCCAGCAGCAGGCACTGGTCGAGGTCCCCGCGCCGGTGAAGCATCGCAAGAAGCCCAAGCCGGATCCGCCGATCGTGGCCAAGAAGATCACCAAGCGGCTCGATCGCTACCTGGCCGGGCGTCCGGGGCCTGTCACAGCGATGGTCGAAGATCTCACCACCGGGCGCCTCTACCGTTATCACCGCGACGAACGACTGATCACCGCGAGCACCGCCAAAGTGCAGATCCTCATGGCGCTCCTCCTCAAGACCCCCTGGCACAAGCTCTCGAAGGCCACCAGGCACGACGCCGACCTCATGATCCGCTACAGCGACAACCACGCCGCCGATCGCCTCTGGCTGCGGATCGGTGGGGCCGCCGGGTTCACGAAGGCGGGCAAGAAGTACGGGCTGCGCCACACTCAGGGGGTTCCGGGTGACTGCGTCGACCTGTACTGCTGGGGCATCACCAGCACCTCGGCCGAAGACCAGGTGCGGCTGATGAAGGCCCTCGTGTCGGCCAAGAGCCCGCTCCGGGCCAAGGATCGTGCGCAGGTGCTCAGGCTGATGGGCAAGGTGATCGACGGCCAGAACTGGGGCGTGAGCGCCGCCAAGTGCAAGGGCGACCATGTCGCGCTGAAGAACGGCTGGCTGAAGCGCGTGTCCACCAAGCGCTGGGCCATCGTCAGCGTCGGCCTCATTCACGGCCACGGCCATGACTACGCGCTGGCCGTGCTGACCGAGAACAACGCCGACACCGGCCAGGGCATCGCGACCGTTCAGGGCGTGGCCGAGCGGATCATGAAGTCTTTCCGGTCGTGCCACGCCTGACCGCACGAGGTCACGCGGGGCCGGTCGCGCCACGCCTGACCGCACGAGGTCACGCGGGGCCGGTCGCGCCACGCCTGACCGCACGGGGTCACGCGGGGCCCGGAGGGGGCGTCCCACGGGCTGAACGGGGTTAAGCGGGGTTAAGCGGGGCGGAACGTAGTCGCACAGAACTGAACAGCTTCGCGGGGTCAAGCAGGGTCATACAGGCCATGCAGGGCCGTGCAGGGCCATGCAGGGCCGCACAGGGCCGCACAGGGCCGCACAGGGCCATGCAGGGCCGCACAGGGCCATGCAGGGCCGCACAGGGCCATGCAGGTCGTACGGGGTCGAGCAGGGTCACACCGAGTCGGACGGGGCGGGGGCGATCAGGCGGTAGCCCACGCCGCGGACCGTCTGGATCAGTGCGTCCTCGTCGTCGCCCAGCCGGGCCCGCAGCCGCTTGACGTGCACCGCGATCGTGTTCGTCGAGGTGCTGGACACCGTGTGCCACACATGCCGCATGATCTGCTCGCGCGTGACCGTGCGGTTCGCGTTGCGCATCAGATACTGCAGCAGCTCGAACTCGCGCAGCGGCAGATGCACGACCCGCCCGTCCACCCGTACCTGGTAGGCCTGCGCGTCGAGTTCGACGCCGCCCACGACCAGCACCTCGCGGCCCTCCGGGGAGGCGGCGTGGATGAACGGCAATAATTCCGGCACCCGGTACGGCCTGGCCACGCAGGCGACGGCACCGGCGGCGAGCGCCTGTACGGCCTGCTCGGCGTGCCCCTCGCCGACGCCGAGCAGAACGGGCACGGCCCGTGAGAGCCGTACCGCCCGTACGAAGTCGACGGCGCCGATGACCGGCAGCGTGGCCGACACGAGTACCACGTCAGGCTGCAGCGCCCCGGCCTGGATCAGGCCCTGGGCGCCGTCGGGGACGCCGGTGACCGAGACGCCCTCGCGTTCGAGGGCGGTGGCCACGTCCTCCACGACCCCGTTGTCCGGGTCCGCGATGAGCAGGATGGGCTTCGTCCTCGTGTCCCCGTTCACACTGGATGCCGCCTGCTGGTGGATCATCAGCCGAAGCGCCCGGTGATGTAGTCCTCGGTCGCCTTCTCTGTGGGATTGGTGAACATGCGGGAGGTCTCGTCCATCTCGACGACCTTGCCGGGCTTGCCCTGCTCGGCGAGGTTGAAGAAGGCGGTCCGGTCGCTGACCCGGGCGGCCTGCTGCATGTTGTGGGTGACGATCACGATCGTGTAGTCGTCCTTGAGCTTGGCCATCAGGTCCTCGATGGCCAGCGTGGAGATCGGGTCGAGCGCGGAGCAGGGCTCGTCCATCAGCAGCACCTGCGGCTGGACGGCGATGGCCCTGGCTATGCAGAGTCGCTGCTGCTGGCCGCCCGACAGGCCCGCGCCGGGCTTGTTGAGGCGGTCCTTGACCTCGTTCCAGAGGTTGGCGCCCTTCAGTGACGTCTCGACGACGCCGTCCATCTCCGACTTGGACACGCGGCCGTTGAGCCGGAGCCCGGCGGCCACGTTCTCGTAGATCGACATCGTGGGGAACGGGTTGGGGCGCTGGAAGACCATGCCGATCATCCGGCGCACCGAGACCGGCTCGACGCTGGAGGCGTACAGGTCCTCGCCGTCGAGCAGCACCTTGCCCTCCACGCGCGCGCCGGGGATGACCTCGTGCATACGGTTGAGCGTGCGCAGGAACGTCGACTTGCCGCACCCGGACGGGCCGATGAACGCGGTGATCGAGCGCGGCTCGATGGTCATCGAGACGTCCTCGATGGCCTTGTGGCCCCCGTAGTAGGCGTGGAGGCCGGAGACCTGGATCTGCTTGGACATAGTGGCTTTACCCCTTATCGGCCTCTGGCAGGTGCGCGCCACCGGGCGATCAGGCGCGCGACCAGGTTGAGCAGCATGACGATCAGGATGAGCGTGAGGGCTCCGGTCCAGGCCCGATCCACGGCGGTGTCGTTGGGACGTCCCGCCTGGTCGAAGACGAACAGGGGGAGCCCCATCTGCGGCCCGCTGAACGGGTCGTTGTTGATGGAGTCGGTGAAGAACACGGTGAGCAGCAGGGGCGCGGTCTCTCCGGCGACTCTGGCCACGGCCAGCATGACGCCGGTGATGATGCCGGTCAGCGCGGTCGGCAGGACGACCTTCATGATCGTGCGCCACTTGGCCACACCCAGCGCGTACGAGGCTTCGCGCAGGTCGTTCGGGACCAGGCGGAGCATCTCCTCGGCCGATCTGACCACGGTCGGCATCATCAGGATCGACAGGGCCAGCGCCCCGGCGAACCCGGAGAACGGCTGGCCCAGGAACAGGACCCAGAACGCCAGGATGAACAGGCCGGCGACGACAGAAGGGACGCCGGTCATGACGTCCACGAAGAAGCTGATGTACCGGCTCAACCGGCCGCCGTTGCCGTACTCGACCAGATAGATCGCGGTCAGCAGCCCGATGGGGACGGAGATGAGCGAGGCGAGCAGGACCTGTTCCAGCGTGCCGATGATCGCGTGGTAGGCACCGCCACCCGCGTCGCGGGCGCTGATGTTGCGCATCGAGTGCGTGAGGAAGTCCAGGTCGAAGCGCCCGAGACCGTTCTTGATCACCAGCCAGAGCACGGACACGAGCGGGACCACGGCCAGGGCGAACGCCAGGTAGACCAGCCCCTGGACGACGCGGTCCTTGATGCGGCGGCTGGTCGAGATGTGCTGGATCGCGGTCATGCGGCGGCCCTCGCGTACTCCTTGCGGCGGTTTATGATCATGCGGGCCGCTATGTTGACGAGCAGTGTGATGACGAACAACACCAGGCCGGAGGCGATCAGCGCGCCCCTGCCGATCGGGGTGGCCTCACCGAAGCCGTTGGCGATGTTCGCCGCGATGCTGTTGGCGTGCGGGGTGAGGATCTCGAAGCTGATGTCGAAGGTGGCGGGGAAGATCAACGCGACCGCGATGGTCTCGCCCATCGCCCGGCCGAGGCCGAGCATCGAGGCGCTGATGACGCCGGGACGGCCGAACGGCAGCACGGCCATCCTGATCATCTCCCAGCGGGTGGCGCCGAGCGCGAGCGCCGCCTCCTCGTTCATCTTGGGAGCCTGGAGGAAGACCTCGCGGGAGATGGCCGCGATGATCGGCAGGATCATGATCGCCAGGACGATGGCTCCCGCGATCATGGTCTTGCCGCCGATCGCGCCCTCGCCGGCGAAGAGCGGGAACCAGCCCAGGTTCTCGTTCAGCCACTGCGAGGGCGTCTTCAGCAGCGGCACCAGGAAGACCACGCCCCACAGGCCGTACACCACACTGGGGACGGCGGCGAGCAGGTCGATCAGGTAGCCGAGCGGCCCGGCCAGGCGGCGGGGCGCGTAGTGGGAGATGAACAGCGCCACGCCGACCGCGATGGGCGTCGCGATGACGAGCGCGAGGGCCGAGCTGAGCACGGTGCCGAACGCCAGGGCGGCGATGCCGAAGACCTGGCTGCCGTTCGGGTCCCAGACCAGCTCGGAGAAGAAGTGACCCTTGTTCGCCTGCAGGGCGGGGATCGCCTCGCTGATGAGGAAGACGGCGATCGCCGCCATGATCCCCAGCAGGATGACGCCCGCGCCGGTGGCGGCGTAACGGAAGGGCCCTTCACCATGGCTGCGCCGCGAGGCGGGCCGGCTCGTGGCCGGTCCGCCATCACGGGTACGAACGTTGGTCGTCATCGGCTGCTAGGAGATCGCCTCGACGGCGGTGCGGACCTTGGTCAGCAAATCGCCCGCGAGCGGGGCGTAACCGAGGTCCTTCAGCGCGGCCTGGCCCTCGTCGCTGGCGGTGTAGGTGAGGAAGGACTTGACCAGCTTCGCCTGGTCGGCGGGCAGGCCCTTCTCGCAGGTGATCTCGTACGTCACCAGGACGATCGGGTAGGCGCCCGCGGTCTTGGTGGCGTAGTCGATGCCGAGCTTCAGGTCGTTGCCCGTGCCCTTGATCTCCGCGGTCTCGATCGTCTTGGCGGCGCTGTCGGAGTTCAGCTCGACGAACTCGCCCGCGCCGTTGGCGACCTTGGCCTTCTGGAGCTGGGAGTTCTCGGCGAACGACAGCTCGACGTAGCTGATCGAGCCCTCGGCGCCCTTCACCGAGGAGGCGATGCCGTCGGAGCCCTTGGCGCCCTGGCCCTTGGCCTCGGCGGGCCACGCCTTGGCCGGCTCGTACGGCCACTCGGCCGTGGCCTTGAGGAACTTGGTGAAGTTGTCACTGGTGCCGGACTCGTCAGCCCGGTGGAAGGCCTGGATCGGCGTCGAAGGCAGCTTGGCCTGCGGGTTGTCGGCCTTGACGGCCGCGTCGTCCCACTTGGTGATCTTGCTGCTGAAGATGCCGCCGAGAGTCTTGGGGGACAACTGCAGCCCGTCGACGCCCGGGAGGTTGTAGACGACCGCGATCGGGCCGGTCACCATCGGGATGTTGATGGCCTTGCCGGTCTTGCACCGGGCGTCGGCCTGGGCGGGCTCGCCCTTGTCGTCCTTGAGGGCCGAGTCGGAACCCGCGAAGGCGACCGTACCCTGGATGAAGGCCTGGACACCCGCGCCAGAACCGCTGGGCTGGTAGTTCAGGCTGGCCCCGGGGTTCTTGCTCTGGAAGTCCTTCTTCCACTGGTCGATCGCGTTGGCCTGGGCCGAGGATCCGGCGGCGTTGATCGTGCCGCTCAGACCGTTGTCGTTACCCGCGGCGGTGGTGGCACCGGCGGACGCGGTGGCGTCGGCGCCGCTGTTGTTGTCTGTGCCGCACGCAGCGAGCGAGAGCGCGCCGACGACGGCGACGGCGGCGAGCCGGCCTGCATACTTCACGGTTGGGTTTCCTCCCACTCGGTCCTTAGTCGCTACGAAGTTATGCAGCCAAAGTGACTCAATCCCCCTACCGAGGGTGAACGGACAGTGAACGGCCCTGGTCACCCTCATGATGGGAGGTATGACCTATCGCGTATGCCTGGTGTGCATGGGAAACATCTGCCGTTCACCTATGGCGGAGACCGTGCTCAGGCGGACCTTGGCCGACCACGGACTCGATGAACAGGTGGCCGTCGACAGCGCCGGCACCGGCGGCTGGCACGCGGGCGATCCCATGGACGCGCGGGCTCTGCGGACGCTGGCCGATCACGGCTATGACGGCTCGGCGCACCGGGCCAGGCAGTTCACTTCGGGGTGGTTCGACCGCTACGACCTGGTGCTGGCCATGGACCGGGACAACCTGTCGTTCCTGCGGCGGATGGCCCCTGAGGGCGTGGAGGTACGGCTGTTCCGCTCGTTCGACCCCGACGCGCCGGACGGCGCCGAGGTGCCCGATCCCTACTACGGCGAGGCCGACGGTTTCGAAGAGGTGTTGCGGCTGGTCGAGGCCGCTTCTGACGGCGTCGCGAAGCACATAGCCGATGAGATCGACTGAGGATCTCGGGGCCTCCCACGGGTGGCGGCTGCAGCGGGGCGTGCTCGACGACGGGCGCGTGGTGTTCGCCAAGACCGGAGCCGTTTCTCCGGTGTTCACTTCCGAGGCAGAAGGGCTGCGGTGGCTCGGTGAGGTCATCGCCGTGCCGGAGGTGGTCGAGGTCTCCCGGGATCGGCTCGTACTCTCGTGGGTGGACACCTCAGCGCCGACGGCGGCGGCCGCCGAGCGGTTCGGGCGCGATCTCGCGCGGCTGCACCGCGCCGGCGCGCCCGCCTTCGGCGCGCCCTGGCCGGGCTTCATCGCCGACCTGCCGATGGACAACTCGCCCGCCGACGACTGGCCGGCCTTCTACGCCACCCGCCGGGTGCTGCCCTTCGTACGCCAGGCGCGGCTGCCCACGCGGGACGCGGCGCTCATCGAGCGGGCGGTGTCGCGGTTCGGCGAGGTGGCGGGGCCGCCGGAGCCGCCGGCGCGCATCCACGGCGACCTGTGGAGCGGGAACGTGCTCTGGTCGGACGGACGCGCGGTGCTCATCGACCCGGCGGCGCACGGCGGGCACCGGGAGACGGACCTGGCGATGCTGGCGTTGTTCGGGGCGCCCTATCTGGATCGGATCCTGGAGGCCTACCAGGAGGAGACGCCGCTCGCGGACGGGTGGCGGGAGCGGGTGCCGCTGCATCAGCTGCATCCGCTGCTCGTCCACGTGGTGCTCTTTGGTGGGACTTATCGCGACAGCTTGCTGGCTGCCGTGGCGCGGGTGCTGGCGCTATGAGGCGTTCAGGCGCCTGAGGACCTCGTCGTGCAGGAGGCCGTTGGTGCAGACCAGGCTGCCGCCCTCCAGCCCGGGGACGCCCGCGAGGTCCGTCCACCTGCCCCCGGCCTCCTCGACGATCACGGTGAGGGCCGCCATGTCCCACGGCGACAGCTCCGGCTCGGCGGACAGCTCCACCGAGCCCTCCGCGACCATCATGTGCGACCAGAAATCTCCATAGGCCCTGGTGCGCCAGCAGGCCCGGCCGAGGTCGAGGAAGTTGTCGAGGCGGCCCATCTTCTCCCAGCCGCCGAAGCTGGAGTAGGAGAAGGACGCGTTCTCCAGATCGGAGACCGACGAGACGCGCATCCGGGTCGCCTTGGTCAGGCTCTTGCCGGTCCAGGCGCCGCCCTCGGTGGCCGCCCACCAGCGCTTGCCCAGGGCGGGGGCGGACACCAGGCCCACCTTGACCTGGCCGTACTCCATCAGTGAGATCAGCGTCGCCCACACGGGCACGCCGCGTACGTAGTTCTTTGTGCCGTCGATCGGGTCGATGATCCAGGATCTGGCACCCCAGCCCGTCTTGCCGAACTCCTCGCCCACGACCGCGTCACGTGGCCGGGCCCGCCGGAGGGTGCCGCGAATGGCCTCCTCGACAGCGCGATCGGCATCGCTGACCGGCGTGAGGTCCGGCTTGGTGTCGACCTTGAGATCGACCGCCTTGAACCTTCGCATGGTCAGGTCATCGGCGTGGTCCGCCATGACATGCGCCAGACGTAGATCATCGTTATAACCCGTCACGATGAGCCACGCTACCGTGACTTACCTCCCGAACATCAGTCGAGCGGCCCTGGATTTCTGGTAAGTCCCGTTCCCCGACGGATGGCTGATTCTTCTGATAAGTCCCGCTGCGGGGCCTCAGGTGCCGTCGTCCGGGGTGCCCTCGCGGCTGGACAGGAGGCGGCGGAGGGACTCCAGGCGGGCCGGCTCGGCGTGCCCGGCCGCCACCCAGGGTCCCAGCGCGCAGTCGGCGTCCAGGTGGGTGCAGCCCTTGGGGCAGTCGACCGTGCCTTCGATGAGGTCGGGGAAGGAGGCGAGGACGGTCTCGACCGACACGTGGGCCAGGCCGAAGCTGCGTACGCCGGGCGTGTCGATGATCCAGCCGCCCTCCGGGAGTTCGAGGGCCACGGCCGAGGTCGAGGTGTGGCGGCCTCGGCCGGTGACGGCGTTGACCTGGGAGACCGCCCGGTTGGCGGCCGGGACGAGGGCGTTGACCAGGGTCGACTTGCCCACGCCCGAGTGGCCGACCATGACGCTGAGGCGGCCGGTGAGGTGGTCGCGGAGATGGTCAAGCGAGCCGCCCTTGTGGACGACGACGTGCGACACCCCGAGCGGCTCGTACATCGCCACCAGCTCGTCGGGCGGCGCCAGGTCCGACTTGGTGAGGCAGAGGAGTGTTTCGATCTCGGCGTCGAAGGCGGCCACCAGGATCCGGTCGATCATGCGCGGCCGGGGCGGCGGGTCGGCGAGCGCGGTCACGATGACCAGCTGGTCGGCGTTGGCCACCACGGGGCGTTCGATGCCGTCGGTGTCCTCGACGTCGTCGGCCGAACGGCGCAGCATCGACGTGCGCGGCTCCACGCGTACGACCCTGGCCAGGGCGTCGGGGCGGCCCGAGACGTCGCCCACGAGGGCCACCCGGTCGCCGACGACGATGCCCTTGCGGCCGAGCTCGCGCGCCTTCATGGCGGTGACCAGGCGACGCTCGGGCTGCTTGCGCTTCTGGGCCGATCCCTTGGCGCGTTCGGGCTCGACCAGTGTGGTGTAGCGGCCCCGGTCGACGGCGACCACGAACCCCTCCACGGCGTCCTCATGCGCAGGCCGGATCCGGGTCCGCGGCCGTGAGCCCTTGCTCGGCCTGACCCGTACGTCGTCCTCGTCGTACTCCCGCTTTCTCAGCGGTCTACCCCCATGTCACCATCCGCCGCCTGTCGACCCTGGCGGTCCTGTCCACATGTTGCCCCACCGGGCGGGATGCCCAGGAGACCGTGCCCGCGTGTCCATCCCACCATGCCGACCGGCATGGCCGCCCGCAGGAGCATCCGCGTCGGGAGGGTGGTCATCGCTCGCTCAGCATGGTCGTCCACATCTGGACGAACTCCGGGAGAGTCTTGGCCGTCGTCGCGATGTTCTCCACCTCGATGTCCGGGACCGCCAGCCCGATGACCGCGCCGGCCGTGGCCATGCGGTGGTCGTCGTAGCTGTGGAAGACACCGCCGTGCAGCGGGCGGGGGCGGATGAGCAGGCCGTCGTCGGTCTCCTCCGCGTCGCCGCCCAGCCGGGTGATCTCGGTGACCAGGGCGGCCAGGCGATCGGTCTCGTGGCCACGCAGGTGCGCCACGCCCCGGATCCGGGACGGCGAGCTCGCCAGTGTGGCCAGCGCGGCGATCGTCGGCGTCAGCTCGCCCACCTCGCGCAGGTCGGCGTCGATGCCCTCGATCCGCCCCGTGCCGGTCACGGTCAATGAGCCGGCCTCGCCTGCCGCCTCGTGTGCCGCCGGGGACAGCCGGACCGTGGCGCCCATCGAGGTGAGCAGGTAGCGCAGGGCGTCGCCCGGCTGCGTGGTCGTGTGGGGCCAGCCGGGGATGGTGACCGTGCCGCCCGTGACCAGAGCCGCGCCCAGGAAGGGCGCCGCGTTGGACAGGTCGGGCTCGACGGCCAGGTCCCTGGCCGCGATCGGTCCCGGCTCGACCCGCCAGATGTCGCGCTCGCTGTCGTCGACCGTCACCCCGGCCGCCCTGAGCATCTGGATCGTCATCTCGATGTGCGGCTGCGACGGCACGGGCGGGCCGACGTGGCGGATCGTGACGCCCTTCTCGAAGCGCGCCGCCGTGAGCAGCAGCCCCGAGACGAACTGCGACGAGCCCGACGCGTCGAGCGTGACCTCGCCGCCCGCCAGCGGGCCGTGGATGGTGAAGGGCAGGGCGTCGTTGTCGACGCGGGCGCCGAGCGCGCGCAGGGCGTCGAGGATGGGGCCCATGGGGCGCTTGCGGGCGTGCGGGTCGCCGTCGAAGGCGACCGGGCCGTCGGCCAGGGCGGCCATCGGCGGCACGAAGCGCATGACGGTGCCCGCCAGGCCCGCGTCGATGCTCGCGCCGCCACGGATCGGGCCGGGCGTCACCTGCCAGTCGACGGCGGCCGTGGTCTCGTGCACCGGTGTCAGGGTGGCGCCCAAGGCACGCAGCGCCGCGACCATGAGGTCGGCGTCGCGGCTGCGCAGTGCCTGGCGCACCATGCCGGGGCCGTCGGCCAGCGCGGCGAGGAGCAGCGCGCGGTTGGTCACGGACTTGGAGCCGGGCAATGGGATCGACGCGACCACGGGAGCGGTCGCGGTGGGCGCGGGCCAGTGCGGTGCGGGCATGGTCAAAGAATACTGGCGCCGGTGAAGTTCACGGCTGCCGGCGACTCGGGCGGGCGCGCATGCGGTCACAGGTACATGGCAGTGTGGGGACATGTGCGGGAGATACGCGTCGGCGCGCAAGAAGCACGAGCTGCTGGAGGAGTTCCAGGTCGAGCTCGACGGTGACCCTGACCAGGAGCTCGGGCCCGACTACAACGTCGCGCCCACCAAGAACGTCTACGCCGTCCTCAGCCGAGTCCCCAAGGACGCCGAGCGGGCCGTGCGGCAGCTGCGGATCGTCAAGTGGGGGCTGGTGCCGGCCTGGGCGAAGGACCCGTCGGTGGGCTCACGGATGATCAACGCGCGGATCGAGACGGTGGCCGAGAAGCCGTCCTACCGCCAGGCGTTCGCCAAGCGCAGGTGCCTGCTGCCGGCCGACGGCTACTTCGAGTGGATGCCGGTCGAGGGCGACAAGAAGAAGAAACAGCCGTATTTCATCCACCCGGAGGACGGCGGGGTGCTGGCGATGGCGGGCCTGTACGAGTTCTGGAAGGACAAGTCGCGCGACGACGACGATCCACTCAAGTGGCTGGTGACCTGCACGGTCATCACCACCGACGCCGAGGACGAGCTGGGCCGCATCCACGACAGGATGCCGATGATGATCGAGCAGGAGCGCTGGGCGGAGTGGCTCGACCCCAAGCTCACCGACCCCGAGCAGGCTTCGGGTCTGCTGGTGCCGGCCGACACCGGGCGGCTTACGGCGGTGGCCGTTTCCACCGATGTCAACAATGTTCGGAACAACGGCCCGGACCTCATCAAACCCCTGCCCCCGGAGGAGGAAACCGCTCTCCGCTAAAGGTGTAAGAGCCACGCTTAGTGGGCATTCGGTGGGGAAAGCGATGCATCCGTTCACCCGGAGTCACCGCCACACATGCCCCCCAACGCGCCGGGTAGGACTTCCGGGGAGTCCCGCTGCGGCTTGCCCCCCTTTACCCGGAGGTGCGGATCCGTGGACGACGCGACCGCTCGTAAGCAGCTGGAGAAGATGCTCGCTGACCTGGACCGATCGATCGGGGTGCTGCAGGGCGACCCCGTCGCGATCCGCGAGCACTCCGCGGCCGACGCGGGGTCCGACCTGACCGACGCCGACCGCGCCCAGGCCATGCTCACCGTGGCCACCGCGCAGCGCAGGTCCGTGATCGAGGCGCTCAAGCGCGTGGACGAAGGCACGTACGGCAGGTGCGTCGACTGCGGCAAGCCGGTCCCGGAGGGCCGGTTGGAGGCCCGTCCGGAGGCCGCGCGGTGCGTGGAGTGCCAGGGCAGGCAGGAACGCCGCCGCTAGCGGTGCTTTCGTTGGCGGTACCGCCAACGAAAGCGGCTAGGTCTTGCGGGCGCTGGCCACGAGGTGGATGCCGACCGTGTCGTCGTCGTCCGGGTGCGCGTCGAGTTCGGTGCGGACCAGCCAGGCCAGCGATCTGGCGTCGGAGCCCAGCACGTGGTCGACGGTGGAGGGCGACAGCACGGTACGCGGGCGTACCCACTCCACCTCCAGACCGGCGCCGGTCAGCAGCTCGCGCAGCTGCGCGCTGCTGAAGCAGCGGGTGATGCTGCCGTCGGGCCACGGCACCAGCATGACCTCGCCCGTCTGCCGCAGGTGCTGCCACTGCTCCTGCTCGGCGAGGATCGCCATGCCCAGCACCAGGGAGTCGACGCAGATCAGCGCCCGGCCGCCGGGCCGCAGCACCCGGAACACGTCGCTCATCGCCGACTCGGCCATGAGCTCGATCGACATGGCGCGTTCTTCGGCAAGGACCGCGTCCACGCTCTCGTCGGGGAGGAAGGCCAGGTCGTCGGCGCGTACGTGACGGACGCGCCCGGCGTCGCGCAGCCGCGCCTGCGGGTCGGGCATCAAGGGGGAGCTCGGCGACTGGGAGTTGAGCGACGCGGGGGTCAACGCCAGCGAGGTGGAGCGGCGGAAGTCGAGCAGCTCGATCACCCGGTGCCCGGCTCCGGCGGCCTGCCCGGACCAGCGTCCGCGGCCTCCTGACAGATCGAGTACGACGGAGGGTTGGGCGGGGAGCCACCGGGTCAGCTGCTCGGCGACAACGGCGCGGTAGAAGGTCCAGTACGGCCCGAGCGTCCCTGAGCCGTTCAGTTCCTCGGCCGGAATGGGCAGCACACGCGACTCCTGGGTTCCGGGAAAATGGCTACCAGCCGGTACGTATGGTTTTCCCCGCACCGGGTCGTTCGTCACCTTCTATCTTGCGGGAACAGACGAGGGCGCGGGCGTGTTGCGACGTGCATGCTCACATTGCTCGAACCCCTCCCCAGTGACGGACCGGTCCGTGACGAGCGGGTATTCTCCCCTGAGTACGGTGTACCGCAACAGCCGGCCACCGGTGATCTTAGGGGGGTGGGTCCGGTGCCCGCGACAGGCGCGGAGACTCTGGAACAGCGAAGTGAGCGGTTCGAGCGCGAAGCCATGCCTTACCTCGAGCAGCTCTACTCCGCGGCGCTCCGGATGACCCGGAACCCAGCGGACGCGGAGGACCTGCTTCAGGAGACCTTCGCCAAGGCGTTCGCCTCGTTCCACCAGTTCCAGGAAGGTACGAACCTCAAGGCGTGGCTCTACCGGATCCTGACCAACACTTTCATCAACAGCTATCGCAAGAAGCAGCGCGAGCCCAAGCAGTCGGGCACCGAGGAGATCGAGGACTGGCAGCTCGCCCGCGCTGAGTCGCACACTTCGAGTGGCCTGAAGTCGGCCGAGGTCGAGGCGCTCGAGCATCTCCCCGACGGTGATATCAAGCAGGCCCTGGCGGTCCTGCCCGAGGAGTTCCGGATCGCGGTCTATTTGGCCGACGTCGAGGGCTTCCCGTACAAAGAGATCGCCGACATCATGGGGACCCCGATCGGCACCGTGATGTCCAGGCTGCACCGCGGTCGCAGGCAGCTCCGCGGACTTCTCGAGGACTACGCCCGTGAGCGCGGCCTGGTCCCGGCGGAGGGATCGAAATGAGCTGTGGCAACCCGCATGACACCGACTGTCGGGAAGTGCTCGACAAGGTCTATTCCTATCTCGACGGCGAGCTGACCGAGGGCGACGTGGTCGACATCCGCGTGCACCTCGAAGAGTGCAGCCCGTGCCTGAAGGAATATGACCTCGACAAGGCGATCAAGGCGCTCGTGGCCAAACACTGCGGCTGTGACCCGGTGCCCGGCGACCTGCGTTCCAAAGTGCTGGCCCGCATCGCGCAGGTGAGATCGGAGCTGTCCGACTAGGATTCCCCCATGCGCGTGCTTGTCACCGGGGGTGCCGGGTTCATCGGTTCGAATCTCGTCGATCGCCTGCTGGCGGATGGGCACGACGTGGCGGTCGTCGACGACTTCTCGTCCGGCTGCCGGGACAACCTGGCCGACGCGGCCACGCATGACCGCTTCCGCCTGCACGAGGTCGATGTCCGCGATCCGGCCTTGATCGAGCTGGCCGCCGAGCTGCGGCCCGAGGTCATCTGCCATCTCGCCGCGCAGATCAGCGTGCGTAAGAGCGTCACCGATCCGGTCCACGACGCCAGTGTGAACGTCCAGGGCACCGCGTCGGTCCTGACCGCCGCGCACGAGGCCAGCACCCGCAAGGTGGTCTTCGCCTCCTCCGTCGCGGTCTACGGCCGGCCCGCCACGATCCCGGTGCCCGGTGACGCCGCCACCGACCCGCGCTCGCCGTACGCCGCCTCCAAGCTGAGCGGCGAGACCTACCTCGCCACCTTCAAGGCGCTCTACGGCATCGAATACACCACGCTCGTGCTGTCCAATGTCTACGGCCCGCGCCAGTCGCCAGAAGGCGAGGCCGGAGTGGTGGCCATCTTCACCGACGGCCTGCTCGGCGGCACGCCCACGGTGCTCTACGGCGACGGCACGCAGACCCGCGACTACATCTATGTCGAGGACGTGGTCGACGGCTTCGTCCGGGCCTGTGGAGCCGAGGGCAACGGGCGCAGGTTCAACCTCGGCACCGGCATCCAGACCACCGACCGCAGACTGCACGCGCTGATCGCCGACGCGGCCGACGCGCAGGACAAGCCGGGGTTCGCGCCGCCGCGGGTGGGCGACCTGCCGGCCATGGCGGTCGACCCGGTGCCCGCCTATGAGGGGCTCGGCTGGCAGCCGCGCACCGACCTGGCGACCGGGTTGAAGAACACGGTCGCCTGGGCCGCCCGTCGCCCAAGGTAGTGGATTGATTACGCTTTGCTTGCGATTCTCGACTCTGGCCCTGCACAGACCGGGCCTTCTGTAGCGTGACCCACAGGAGTCGGCGTATCGAGTCGACGTGGAGGCGAGCACATGCTGAAGGCTATGATCGCCCGGCTGATCGCGGCCGCGGTGCTGATCACCCCTGTGATGACACTGCTGATGAGCGCGGGCGGGGCCCTGCCTCACGGGGTGTCCTGGACCTGAGCACCCTTGGGGGCCGCAATGCGTGATCTGCCGTGGCCTGCGAAGGTCTATCTCATCGCCGTCATCGGCGCGGCGACCATCCTCCTCGGGCACAGCGTGATCACCTCCGGGCGCCTGGTGGCACCCGGAGATCTGGGCATCCTGCTGGTGCTCGCGCTGCTGTTCCTGGTCTGCGAGTCGATGCCGACGTTGCTGAACGTGGAGCAGTTCGCGGTGTCCGTGAGCTTCTCCGCGGCGCTGGCGGCTGTCGTCCTGATCGGTCCGGAAGGGGCCGCTCTGGTGGGGTTCACGGCGGTCTTCAGCGTGCGTCCGGGGCTGCCGTTGATCAAGCGGCTGTTCAACGGGGCGCAGTTCGCGATCTGCGGCTACGCGGCCGGCTGGATCTACCAGGGGCTGGGCGGGGTCTCCGGCGTGCCGGGGGTCAACGCCTTCGACGGCCTCATCGGCCCCTACGCCGCGGCCACGGGCGTGTTCGTGCCGCTCAACATCGTGCTCACGCTGACCATGATCCGGCTGGCCACCCGGGTGCGGGCCATGGAGGTGCCGCTGCGGGGCATGGTCCAGTTCCTGCTGTCCTATCTGGGTTACGGCACGTTCGGGCTGCTGGTGGCCGGGCTCTGGGCGACCGTGCAGTCGATTTCGGCGGTGCTGGTGCTGCTGCCGCTGTTCGTCGCCCGCTGGGCGTTCGGTCAATATCACGCGCAGCAGCGCTCGTACGACGCCACGATCGCCGCCCTGTGCCAGGCGGTCGAGACGAAGGACTACTACACCAGGGGCCACTGCACCCGCGTCTCCCTGGCCTCCTCGATGATCGCTCAGGAGATCGGCATGGGCCTGGAGCGGCTGCGCGCCATCCGCTACGCGGGCATGCTGCACGACGTGGGCAAGCTCGGCGTGCCGACCAAGGTGCTGCAGAAGGAGGGGCCGCTGACCGAGGAGGAGTTCGCCGCGATCCAGCTCCACCCGATGCGCGGGCTGGAGATCGTCCGGGGGATCGACTTCCTCGACGAGGCGTACGCCGGGATCATGCACCACCACGAACGCCACGACGGCAAGGGCTACCCGATGGGACTGGCGGCCGACGAGATACCGGAGTTCGCCCGGATCATCGCGGTGGCCGACGCGTTCGACTCGATGACGTCCGATCGCTCCTACCGCCACGCCCGCTCGGTCGAGGTGGCCGTCGAAGAGCTGCGCAAGAACGCGGGCCGCCAGTTCGACCCGGTCATGGTGGCGGCCTTCGCCAGAGCACTCGAACGCGAGCCATGGCAGCCGCCCCGCCGCGTCGAGTCGCCGCCGCCCGAGGCGACCGAGACCCCGATCAAGGACCATGACGACCCGACCAGGCCGATCGAAGTGGTGAGCGGGCCTTGACGCGTGCCTTCCAAAGCCTGGACTCCGGGCAACTGCTGCTCATCTGCGGGGCGGGACTGGTCGCGGTGGCCGGCGTCGCGCACACCTCCGCCGTGGGGCTCGACCGGCCCGAGATCGCGATCGGCTTCGGCGCGCTGATCGCGGTCGGCGAGTTGGCCAGGCTCACCATGCCGGGCAACCGGGAGGTCGCGCCCATCGGCGCCGCCGCCGCGCTCGGCTACACGCTGCTGCTCGACCTCAGCGACAACCCGCTGCGCCACACGGCGCTCCAGGTGGTGGCCGTGATCGCGGTCGGCATGATCGCGGGTGCGCTGCCGCACCTGGCGGTCGGCCGCCCGCCACGCCTCGACGCCATGGCGCGCCGCCTGCTGACCGGCGCGCTGCTCGCCTTCGCCTTCCGGCCGCTGGCCGACCCGCTCTTCCAGCTCACCCGGCAGGACCCGCCGACGTGGTGGCCCGCGCTGGGCGTCATGGTCACGCTCATCACGCTCACCCTGCTGATCGACGTGCTGATCGCGGCCCTGCTCAGGGCCGAACAGGTGCGCACCGCCTTCAAGGTGGCCGTACGCGACGAGCTCAACATGGCCTTCCCGCTGGGCGCCGCCGTGGCCGCGTCCGGCGTGCTGCTCGCGCTGGCCACCCACAGCATGGACCTGGTGGCGCTGCTGGTCTTCGCCGCTCCGCTGCTGGTCACTCAGGTGGCCTTCCGCAAGTACGCCGGGATCCGCGCCACCTACCTGCAGACCGTACGCGCCCTGTCGCGGGTCACGGAGGTCGGCGGCTACGTCGAGCCCGGTCACTCGCGCCGGGTGAGCCGCCTGTCCGTGGCGGTCGGCCGCGAGCTGGGCATGGCGGAGCCGGAACTGCTGGAACTCGAGTACGCCGCCCTCATGCACGACATCGGCCAGCTGTCCCTGAGCGACCCCATCCCGGGCGGCGCGACCGTGCTCGCCGATCCCGCGCAGGCGCGCCGCATCGCGGAGCTGGGGGCTGAGGTGATCAAGCAGACGGGCGTGCTCGACCGGGTGGCCGAGCTGGTACGCCGCCAGTGCGACCAGATCGCCGAGGACCCGCCGCTGTCCAGCCGGATCATCAAGGCGGCCAACGCCTACGACGACCTGGTCGGGGGGTCGGCTGATCGGGACCGGGCAGGGGCGGCGTTGGAGCGGCTGCGGCTGGCGGTGGGGACCGCGTATGATCCGGCGGCGATCGAGGCGATGACCAGGGTGGTGGACCGGCTGGCGGTCCACAAGCTGTAACGCCCTCTGTGGGTGGTGACCGCGCGCCCGGCCTCCGCCGCGGTCGCCGGATGGCTCGTCACGCGACCGTCTGGATCTCTGTGACGGTCCGTGGCGGCTGAGGTCCTTGCGGGCGAAAGCCCTTCGGGGGATCGGAAGAGGACGGCCCGTTGTGGCTGGGGTTGCAGAGGAGGAATGCCTCTGCGGGGCAGCGGGAGCAGACGGTCTGTGGTGGGTGGGCCTCAAGAAGGGATGCCCTCCGGGGGCGGAAGAAGAGGCCCGTCAGCCTGGAACTCGGTCGCGCCACTGGCTCGCCCGTCCGCGCCACCGGCCAAGGATGCGCACGTAACGGCGCCCGGCCCTGTGCGGGGTCAGCGGGCGTTTTCCTGGAGGTCCTCAGCCATGTGCGGTGGGTGGCGGTGGGGGCGGCTTGCCGTAAAACATGGAGTTTGTGGGTTTTCTACAGAAGACGTCGGCCGGATCGGTGGTTTAGCGGGAAAGGGACCTTCCGCCCAACGGCCGTAGATTGGGCGGGTGCTTACTGAGACGCTTGGGGCTGTTCTGGTCGCCAATCGAGGGGAGATCGCCCGGCGGGTCATCCGCACGGTCAAGCGGCTGGGGCTGCGGGCCATCGCCGTCCACTCCGAGGCCGACGCGGATCTGCCGTTCGTGCGCGAGGCGGACGAGGCCGTGCTGATCGGGCCGGCCAACCCTCAGCTGAGCTATCTCGATGCCGGGAAGGTGCTGGAGGCGGCTCGGGCCACCGGGGCGCGGGCGGTTCATCCGGGTTATGGGTTTCTCGCGGAGAACGCGGCGTTCGCCAGGGCGGTGATCGATGCCGGGATGGTGTGGATCGGCCCGGCCCCCAAGTCCATCGACCAGATGGGCGACAAGATCAATGCCCGCAACCTGATGGAGGACGCGGGTGTGCCCGTGGCGGCCGGCACCCGGGAGCCCGTCACCGATCTGGAGCAGGCGCTGCGGGCGGCGGGCCGGATCGGTTACCCGGTCATGGTCAAGACCGCGGGCGGGGGTGGCGGCATCGGGATGAGCGTCGCCCACGACGACGAAGAACTGGCCAAGGCTTTCGAGCAGGCCGCCCGAGCGGCGGCGAGGTTCGCCGCCGGTGACGTCCTCGACGGGCCCGCCATTCTGCTGGAGCGCTACATCGCGCGGGCTCGCCACGTCGAGGTGCAGATCCTCGGCCTGCCCGACGGCACGGTCGTGGCCCTGGGCGAGCGTGACTGTTCTGTGCAGCGTCGTCATCAGAAGGTCGTGGAGGAGTCGCCGTCGCCCGGCATCACGCCCGAGCTGCGCGAGCGCATGCTCGCCGCCGCCGTGCGGGCCGGCGAGGCCGTCGGCTATCTGGGCGCGGGCACCGTGGAGTGCCTGGTCGACGCCGACGCGCAGGACTTCGTCTTCCTGGAGATGAACACCAGGCTCCAGGTGGAGCACCCCGTCACCGAGCTGGTCACCGGGCTGGACCTGGTCGAGCTGCAGCTGCGGGTGGCCGCGGGCGAGAGTCCCGAGGTGAAGGCGGAGACCGGTGGCCACGCCATCGAGTTCCGTGTGTACGCCGAGGATCCCGGGAGGTTCTTCCCGGGACCGGGCAAGATCTCCGCCTGGCGAGAGCCGGCCGGCGAGGGCGTCCGGGTGGACTCCGGCTACGAAGAGGGCAACACGGTCACGCCGTTCTACGATCCCCTCATGGCCAAGCTCTGCGTCTTCGGTGCGACCCGGGCCGAGGCGCTGCGGGCCGGTCGCGAGGCCGTCGCGGGGTTCGTCGTCGAAGGACCCAAGAACAACCTGCCGTTCTGTGCGGAACTGCTGGACAACGCCGAGTTCGTCAGCGGCGACTATGACACCGGCTTGATCGGGCGAATGCGCGCCTAGCGCACATGACATTGTTAACTCATTGGAAGAGGGGAGTCGCGGTGGCTGAGGTACGCGCGGAGATGGTGGCGAATGTCTGGAAGGTCGTCGTCCAGGAGGGCGACACCGTCTCCGAGGGCGACACACTGGTCATCCTCGAGTCGATGAAGATGGAGATCCCCGTCCTGGCCGAGGACGAGGGCGTCGTCGCGCAGCTCAAGGTCAGCGAGGGCGACGTGATTCAGGAGGGCGACCTGATCGCCGTCATCGAATAGCCGCCGGTCCGAAGACCTTAGCGGGCGGCGCGGTCGAGAAACTTAGTGCGATCGATCACTATTGGCGGGTGGCGCGGTCGAGGAACTTGGCGCGATCGACCACCACTCGCTCGATCGTGCCCCGGCCGACGACGTTCTGTTTGTCGCGGGCCTCGAAGCCGAAGACCAGCCGCCTGCCGTCGACCTCGGTGAGCTCGGTGGTGATCTGTACGTGCGTGCCCAGTGGGCTCGGCGCCAGGTGCACCAGCTCGACACGGGTGCCGACGGTCGTCTCACCGGGAGCGAGATGCGCGTGCACCGCCTTGACCGTCGCCATCTCGGCCAGCGCGAGCAGCCGCGGAGTGGCGAGCACCGGGACGTCGCCGCTGCCGATCTTCTCAGCGGTGTCGGACCTCTCGACCATGATGAGCAGCTGGGAGCGGAGACCCGGAGCGAGCGTCATACCGCCAGCGTACTGCGATCATCACCGCGGCCCGCTGTCAAGGGCCCTGATCTCCCGGAAACGCGGACAAGTACGGTCAGAAGGCCGCAGGATAGGGTTTGTAGGGCTTACGGCATTTAAGTGGCATGTGGGACTCGTGAGTCGTACACTCTCGAAGTTCCGTGACCTCTGTGTTACCTCACCGCGACACAACTTCGCTTTGTTGGAGATCCTTGGGGTGGGAGAGGTTATAGAGGTAAAGGGGTAACGGGGGAGTCATGGTAGCCCAAGGAACGACGCTGGCGGGGCGCTATCGCCTGGACACCCGCATCGGCGCCGGCGGCATGGGCGAGGTGTGGCGGGGCGAGGACATCGTGCTGGCGCGCACTGTCGCGGTCAAGGTGCTGCTGCCCGGCCGCATGGACGATCCCGGGTTCGTCGCGCGTTTCCAGGCCGAGGCCCGGGCGATGGCGACGATCAATCATCCGGGTGTCGTCGACGTCTACGACTATGGTGTGAGCGGGGACACCGTCTATCTGGTGATGAAGTTCGTCGACGGGGAGCCACTCGACAAGTTGCTGATGCGGCTGGGCCGGATCCCGCCCCAGCCCGCGATGGAGCTGATCGCGCAGGCTGCCTCGGCGCTGCAGGCGGTGCACCAACAGGGGATCGTGCATCGTGATGTGAAGCCGGGCAACCTGCTGGTCCAGCGCGACGGCACGCTCGTGCTGACCGACTTCGGCATCGCCCGCTCCGACGTGGCCAGCCGGCTCACGGACGCGGGCATGGTGCTCGGCACCGCCGCCTACTGCGCGCCCGAGCAGGCCGAGGGCGCGCCGGTGACGCCCGCGGTGGACATCTACGCGCTGGGCGTGGTGGCCTACGAGTGCCTGGTGGGGCAGCGGCCTTTCGACGGCGAGAGCGCGGTCACGATCGCGCTGAAGCACATCCGCGAGGCGCCTCCGCCGCTGCCCGCCGAGATCCCCGCACCCGCGCGCGCCCTCGTGGAACGCGCCCTGTCGAAAGATCCGCTCGCCCGTTACCCGACGGCCAGGGCGATGAGTGAGACGGCCCGCAAGATCGCGGCCGGCGAGACACCCCCTCCAGAGCCCGCGCCGCCGGTGACGGGTGCCACCATGGCCGCGCCGTTGGAGGCGTACCAGACCGGGTCCCGTCAGTCGGGTCCCCACCCGACCGGATCCCACCAGGCGGGCCCTTACCAGACGGGGTCCTATCAGGGAGCGCCCCATCAGACGGGGTCCTACCAGGCTGGGCAGCACCCGACCGGGTCACATCAGGCTGGGACGTCTGAGGCGCAGACGGTGGCCGGGCCGCGTCAGGGTGCCCGCCGTGCCAGCGCCAAGGCGCCTCGTAGAGGTGCTCTCGTCGCCGGGATCGCGGCCGCGGTCGTACTCGGGGCGGGCGCCGGTGCTGTCGCGCTGACGAACATGTCGAGCCAGCTCGAACCCGAGCCGACCGTCACCACGTCGAAGGCGAACTCCGAGCCCACTCCAGATCCGACCCCCACGTCGACGAAGCCCACCAAACGCCCGATCAAGCCCAAGCCGACCACGCAGGAGCCGGTCCCCACCAGGACGGCCGCCGAGCCGACGGAGACGGAGAAGGAGCCACCGACCCCGGAGCCGACGGACAAGAAGACGCCGACCAAGACCCCCAGCAGCTCGCCGAAGCCGAGCACGACGGTCACGAAGAAGCAGGTCCCCTCCGTGGTCGAGCTGCCGTACGCGCAGGCCACCCAGCGGATCCGAGCGGCGGGCTTCCAGAACATCAGGATCGACGACCAGACCACCACCGAGCAGGGCATCACCTGCGGCCGGATCGGCGAGACCTTCCCCAACGGCGGCACGTGGCTAGAGGTGAACAAGCCGGTCAAGATCGTCGTTATCGACGGCGGCCCCTGCCCGTCACCCACCCCGACCCCGACGCCGACGCTCGGGGCCAGGTAGTTCAGACCCCCGCCGTGGTGCGGGGGTAGGCGATGGGCAGGTCAGATCGCCCGGCGGGTGGGCGATCTGGGAGTTGGTCAGGTCAGATCCTCCGGCGGGTGGGCGATCTGGGGGCCGGTCAGGTCAGATGCCCGTCGTGGTGCGGGGGTAGGCGATCTGGGGGTCGGTGGCGATGTTCACCATGTACGGCACGCCGGAGTCGAACGCGCGACGCAGCGCGGGGCCGATCTCCGACGGCCGGGTGACCAGCTCGCCGCCGCCGCCCAGCGCCGTCACCACCTGGTCGTAACGGCACTGCGGCTGCAGCTCGGCGGCCACGTCGTAGCCGTAGAGCATCTGCATCGGGTGCTTCTCCAGGCCCCAGATGCCGTTGTTGCCGCAGATCATGACCACCGGCAGGTTGTGCCGTACGAGGGAGTCGACGTCCATGAGCGAGAACCCGGCCGCGCCGTCGCCCAGCAGCAGCACCACCTGTGAGGACGGCCGGGCCAGCCGGGCGGCGATGGAGTAGCCGAGGCCGGTGCCGAGGCAGCCGTAGGGGCCCGGGTCGAGCCAGTTGCCGGGCTGCTTGGGCTCGACGTACTTGCCCGCGTAGGAGACGAAGTCGCCGCCGTCGCCGATCACCACGGCGTCGTCGTCGAGCACCTTGCCCAGCTCGCCGTAGATGCGCATGGGGTGGATCGGGTCGGAGTCGGCCGTGAGCAGGGCGGCGTCGTCGGCGATCGCCGCGGCGGCGGCCTCCGACAGCTGCGACACCCAGCCGGAGTAGGCCGTGGGCTTCAGGCCGGCGTCGCCGCAGGCGGTGCCGAGGCTCCAGAGCACCACGGACAGGTCGCCGGCGGCCGACGCGGCGGGCTGGGTGTGCGTGGCCAGCTGCGACGGTGTGTCGGCGATGTGCACGACCTTGGCCGGCGGCGCGCCCTGCTTGCCGCCGAACCAGCCGTAGCCGAGCCGGAAGTCGAGCGGGGTGCCGACCACGATGACCAGGTCGGCCTTGGCGAAGGCGAGGCCGCGGGCGCGGGTGACGAGCAGCTCATGGCCGGCGGGCAGGATGCCGCGGCCCTGGCCGTTGGGGATGACCGGCAGCCGCCAGTTCTCGGCGAAGTCGCGCGCGGCCTCCTCGGCCCGGTCCATCCACACGTCGGACCCGTAGACCAGCACCGGGCGCTCGGCCTCGGCGAGCAGCCTGGCGATGGTGGCCAGGGACTCGGGGTCGGGCTCGAGGGGCGACGGGCTCTGCGTCTCGACCGGGTGCGCCGGCGACGGCGCGAACAGGTCGTCCATGTAGAAGTCGAGGAAGACCGGCCCGCGGTGCGGCGCGACGGCCGTGCGGAACGCCGCCTCGACGTCCTGGCCGATGGAGTCGGCTCCGGTCGCGGTGAACGACAGCTTGGTGATCGGCCCGAGCAGCGGCGGGTGGTCCATCTCCTGCAGGGCCCCGCTGCCCCAGCGTGAGCGCGGGGCCCGCCCACCCATGACGACCACGGGGGAGCCGTTGAAGTGCGCGGTCGCGACGCCGCTGATCCCGTTGGTGATGCCGGGCCCCGCCGTGAGGACGGCCAGCCCGGGTTTCCTGGTCAACCGGGCCGTGGCCTCCGCGGCGAACACGGCGCTCTGCTCGTGGCGTACGTCGAGGATCCGCATGCCCTCGTGCACGGCGCCGTCGTAGAGCGGGAAGACGTGCCCTCCCGACAGCGTGAACATGGTCTCGACACCATAGGCCTTGGACACGGCGACGGCGGCGTCACCGGCGTGCTTCGCAGACTCCATGCCGGGAACCTACCAACGAGCCATCAGAGTAAACAGATGTCAACGGTCGCGTCGTCACGCGGCCATGGCGGCCAGTTCCCGGTCCTCACCTGCAGCAGACATTCGCCATGCCGGCCGGCGCCTGCACGGTGATCTTCCTTGGCGAGGCGGGCTCCTTCATGATGTCGAGGTCGACGTTCTTGGCACGCGCGTCCACGTCGTAGGACAGGCCGGGGACCGCCACGGTGACATCGCCTCTGGTTCTGACGACCGCGCGGACCTTCGTCGGAGCGTTTTCGAAGGACAGGTCGACCTGGCCCGAGCCGATCTCCACGTCGGCATCGCTCCCCGTGAGCCTGCGACCCGTGACATCGCCGGAACCGCTCCTGGCCCAGACGGTGCCCGATGTCTCGGTCACCCGCAGCGGACCCGACTCGGAGATCATCCGGACATTGCCGAAGAGACCGTTGACCGCCAGCATGCCGTTGGCCGACTCCGCCGCTACATCGGTCTCCACCGGCACGAACAGCGCGTAGTCGACCTGGCAGACCGGCGCGTGCCGCTCATCCGTGCCTGGGCAAGAGGCATCGAGCCGCAGCGTCCGGCCGTCCCAGTCCTCCTTGACGACCGGTTTCGTCTTCGACCAGCTCAGTGACCGTTCGAGGAACAGCTCACCCGCCTCGCCGGGATGGATGCTGACGTTCACGCTTCCGCGCCCCGCGATCACCTTCAGCTGTGACAGCTTGAACGAGATGCTTCTGCTGGTCGTCTCCGTCGGTGGACTGGCGTGAGCGAACCCATCCCAGAACGCCGTACCGCTGATCAGCAAGGCGCACACGGTCGCCACGGCGCCCGCGCTCAGCCACAGGGCCCTCATGGCAGACTCCTGATCTTGAGGAACTGCAGGACGGCGAGGACCCGGCGGTGGTCGCCCTCGGCCGGGGACAGGTCGAGCTTGGTGAAGATGTTGCCGATGTGCTTGCCGACCGCTCCCTCGCTGAGCACCAGCTCCTGGCCGATGCCCGCGTTGGAGCGGCCTTCGGCCATCAGCTTGAGCACCTCGCCCTCCCGGGGCGTCAGCCGGTCGAGCGGGTCGCTGTGCCCGCGCAGCAGCAGCTGGGCGACGACCTCGGGGTCCAGCGCGGTGCCGCCCGCCGCCACCCGGCGCAGCGCGTCGATGAAGTCGGTCACGTCGGCCACCCTGTCCTTGAGCAGGTAGCCGACGCCTCCGGTGGCCGAGGCGAGCAGCCGGGCCGCGTAGCGCTCCTCCACGTATTGAGACAGGACCAGCACCGGCATGTCGGGATGCTCGCGGCGCAGCACGAGGGCCGCGCGCAGGCCCTCGTCCGTGTGTGTGGGAGGCATCCGTACGTCCGTGACCACCAGGTCGGGCAGGTGCTCCTCAGCGGCGCGCAGCAGGCCCTCCGCCTCGTCCACGGCCGCCACCACCCGCATGCCGGCCGCGTCGAGCAGCCGGACGAGCCCTTCACGCAGAAGTACGGAGTCTTCCGCAAGTACTACTCGCACGACAGGTCCACCTCAATGGAGTCTTCCGCCAGAACTACTCGCACGGCAGGTCCACCTCGATCGTGGTCGGCCCGCCGAGCGGGCTGGACAGGCGGAGCGTCCCGTCGACCGAGTCGATCCGCTGGAGGAGGCCGCGCAGCCCAGTGCCGCCGTCGAGCCGGGCGCCACCGCAGCCGTCGTCGAAGACGCGCAGGCACAGCCGGTCGCGTTCGCGGACCACGCTCACCTGGGCCTTGGTGGCCGCCGCGTGCTTGGCGATGTTGGTGAGGGCCTCGGACACGATGAAGAACGCCACCGCCTCGATGGTAGGAGAAGCGCGCAGATCGATGTCGACGCGCAGCCGCACCGGGATGGGAGCGCGCGCGGCGATGCCGGAGAGCGCCGCGTCGAGGCCCTGGTCGTTGAGCACGGCGGGGTGCAGGCCGCGGACGAAGTCGCGCAGCTCTTTGAGCGCCTGCTTGGACTCCTCGTGCGCCTGCGCGATCGCCTCGCGGGCGGGCTCGGGCAGGTCGGTCAGCGTGGCGCGGGCCAGCCCGAGGTTCATGGCCAGCGAGACCAGCCGCTGCTGGGCGCCGTCATGCAGGTCCCGCTCGATGCGCCGCCGCTCGGCGTCGGCCGCGTCGATCACCCCGGCGCGGCTCTCGGTCAGCGTCTCGATCCGCTGCCCCAGCTCGTGGCGGCTGGGGCCGAGCAGCGTACGCGCCACCGACAGGTCCAGACGCGCCATTCCCCGCGCCAGTGTCGGAGCCACCAGCAGCAGGACGAACCCGACCGCCATGTACACCGAGACCACGCCCGGCTCCCTCAGGTTGAACTCGAACACGAGCGGACGCTTCTGCAGCATCGGCTGCAGGAACGCCGTCAGCCCCACCCCGGCCGCCCCCCACGCGGCCGCCACCAGGACGGTCCCGGCCAGCCCCACCAGCGGCGAGAGCAGGTGGTAGCCGATCTGCCGCCAGGTGACGCGGCTGCGCCAGGTGGTCGGTGAGCGCACCGGCGGGATACGCGCCCCGAGGAACGCCTCGAACCGGGAGCGCTGCACCCGGGTGAAGAGCGGCAGACCGCGGCGCATGAGGGGCGGCACCGCGGCGCACACGAGGGTCAGCCCGGCGAGGATCACGCCGACCGGCAGCCCGATCACGACATGCGCCGTGTCCAGCCAGGCGCGTGCCGACCACGGGCGGGGGACTTTCATGGCACCAACGGTATTGACCTCCGGGGCCCGCGCGACATGGGCTTGGTGTGTGCCTGCGGGGTAGGGCTAGCCCCACCCCGCGGGCGAAGAGGGGCCGGCCTCACAGCGGCGGGACGGACCAGCCCTTCTCTCTGTACAGCGGGGCGTGCTCGGCGTTGACGAACAGCCGGTCCTCGGGGTTGGGGATGCGGAAGTAGCTCTGCGGGTGCAGCAACTCCCTGGCGTTGTCCGACAGGTCGAGCACGTAGCGGTCGGGCGCCCGCCGCTGGGCCAGGAAGCGCAGCTCGAACGGCAGCAGGGCGAGCGGGTTCGCGTGGTCCCAGAGGCCCAGCCCCGCCTCACGGGCCCGCCGTACGGCCTGCCTGGCCCGGCCCAGCGCCCCCGCTTCGGCGACCGTCCTGGCGCTGCCCGGCGCCGGCACCGCATCGGCCAACCGGCCCTCCTGGCGGACGAAGGGATCGACGTTGGGCCAGATGAAGTAGGGGATCACGTGCCCGGCCGCGAGCAGTCGCTCGTTGTACGGATCGGGGCGGGGCTTGTCGCGCTGGTCGCGGTTGACGTAGCAGAGGAGCCTGCCGTACCGGTCGAGGATCTCGTACGCGAAGGCCAGCCTGATCTTGAACGTCTCGTCGGTGAGGCCCTGCTCGGTGATGTCGAGCTGCATCATGGTCTTGAGCGCCTGGGTGGCCGGGGCGGCATGGGCGGCGTGGTTGGGCGCGGCCGCCGGGCCCAGCCTGCCCAGCAGGTTGTTGTGCAGGGCCGTGCGGAGCGTGAGCTCCTGGTAGCCCTTCTCGAACGGGTCGGTGAGGAAGGTCGTCCAGGCGGGCTTGTCGATGGCGACGAAGCCCTTGGGGAAGTCGGGGAAGTTCGGGTTGCGGGGTAACTCGAAGCTGACTTCGGGAGCGTCGACACCGAGCAGACGTACGCCGAAGTTGCCGTCGGCCGCGATGTTGATCGTGTCGCCGTCATGCACGATCTTGTCCACCGGCTGGGCCGCGCCTCTGGAGCGGCCGAGAAGAGCGTGCCCGACCGTGACGCCGGGAACGGGTTGTTCGATCGCCTTTGCCATGCCTGCATCATCACCCCGCGATGGCTGCAAGTCCCGAAATAGTTGAACGAATCGGTATTGCGGGCCGTCTCACGTGGTGACGGATGAGCTGGAGGTCCAGATGTTACAGATCGGGGTAGCCGTGGCAGTCGCCGCGGCGATGTCGATGGGGGCGGGCGCCCTGCCCGACGGGATGCTCTTCCTGGAGACCCACCCACCGGCCAAGAAGTGGGAGTCCTACAAGACGACGGAGTCGAAGAGCCTCCCGCTCCGGCTGAACCCGTGCGAGCGCCGCACGGCCTCGGCCGCCGACCGCCTGGCGACCCGGACCGTCCACTACCGCTCGGAAGACACGATCAAGTACGAGCAGCTCGTCGTCTACAAGAGCGTCTCCGCCGCCCGTACGGCGATGCGGGGGCTGCGCGCGGATCTGGCCCGGTGCAAGAACTTCGGCAAGGGCCCCGACCGCCATCACTACTACACCAAGCCCCTCAAGGTGGGCGACGACGCTCTCCGGGCCGGCAGCAGCTTCTTCGAGAGCGGTGAGCAGACGGTCGTCGTACGGAACGGCGCGACCGTCTACGTCGTGGGCGGATCGGCCTGGCCGGGGAAGAGCCTGCCGCTCAAGCGCTTCAAGGGCCTCATCTCCCAGGCGGAGCGGATGAGGGTGAAGGTCTGCGACCTGCCGAAGGCGGCCTGCTGAAGAGGCTCCCTCACGGGCGGCGCAGGCGCGTGACGAACTTGTACCGATCGCCGCGATAGAGCGACTGCGCCCACTCGACCGGGTTTCCGTCGGCGTCGAAGGCGTGCCGTGTCAGGAGCAGCATCGGCAGCCCGACGTCCACGCCGAGCGCCTTCGCGTCATAGGGCGTGGCGAGCACGGTCTCGATGATCTCCTCTGCGTCGGTGAGCCGGACGTTGTAGGCGTTGTGCAGCGTCTCGTACAGGGACGCGTGCACCTCGAGCTCCCGCCGCAGCCTGGGGAAGCGGCGGGCCGACAGGTGAGTGGTGTCTATCGAGACGGGCTCCCCGTTGGCCAGGCGCAGGCGGTGGATGCGCAGGACGCGCCCGCCCGGGTTGATGGCCAGCCGCCGCGCGAGCGGCTCGTCGGCGGTGATGTAGCCGATCTCCAGGATCTTGGTGTCGGGCTCCAGGCCGGCCGTGCGCAGGTCGCCGATGTAGGACGTCAGCTGCAGCACCTGCGCCACCTTCGGCTGGGCCACGAAGGTGCCCTTGCCCTGGATGCGGAGCAGCCGCCCCTCGACGACCAGCTCGGTCAGCGCCTGACGGACGGTGGTGCGCGAGGTCTCGAAACGTACGGCCAGCGCCCGCTCGGGAGGCAGCGCCGCGCCGGGAGGCAGGCTCTTGGTGAGCTCGAGCAGGCTCCGTTTCACGTCGTAGTACTTCGGTACGCGAGGGCCGTCGTCCGTCACGCTCTCACCTTCACTTCTGCCACGGCGGTGAGGGCGTGTCTGATCACCGCGAGATCATCGGAACTCAGATTGGCCCGAGCGGTCAACCACCGGCACGACACAGGCAGAGGCGCGCTCGTCGTCAGACCGGGCTCGCCCGCCGTGATACATGCCGGATCGGGCAGCTCAGGTTGATTGTGAAGGATATACACAGTGGCAGGTATGGCGGCAACCGAGGCAGTAGCCGAGGTCGGGACAAAGATGAGCACCGTGTCGATCACCTCCGTTGCGCGCCGAACGGTCCCGCTCCGATGGTCGACCGAACGGAACAGTGTGACGGTTTTCACAGTGTGAGATTCCCGAAAATCAGCGGTTGACCGCACGGCGACACGCCCGTGTTCATCGGTGTTCGCGGCCCGGTGAGCACGCCGGCGGGAGGGGCGGGCCGGGTCGCCGGTTTGGTTGTTGCGGCGGAAAGCACGCATGATGCACTCGTGCCGACTCTCAGCGACCTCGTCGTCCGCCACACCGCTCTCGACGCGGCGGACCTCGACTGGCTGCACTCGCTGGTCTCCGACTGGCAACTGCTGGCCGACCTGTCGTTCGCCGACCTCATCCTGTGGGCGCCGCTCCAGGGCGAGGGCGGCGGCTGGATCGCGATCGCGCAGATGCGCCCGACCACCGGGCCCACCGTCTACCACGACGACATCGTCGGCACCGTCGCGGCCAAGGGCGAGCGCTACCTGATCGACACGGCGTGGAACGAGCGGCGCATCTGCCGCGAAGGCGACCCCGACTGGTCGACGGGCGTGCCCGTCCGCGAGGAGACCATCCCCGTACGTCGGGCGGTCCCCGTCGGCGAGGCCCGCTTCCTCGCGGTGATCCAGCGCTCCACGAACCTGTCCTCGGCGCGCACCCCGTCGCGCCTGGAGCTCACCTACCTGCAGAGCGCCTCGGACCTGGCGCAGATGGTGGCCGAGGGACGCTTCCCGTTCTCCGGCGAGGAGCCGATCCTGGTCCGCTCCCCGCGCGTCGGCGACGGCCTGCTGCGGCTGGACCGGGCGGGGCGCGTGACGTACGCGTCGCCGAACGCGCTGTCGGCCTACCGGCGGCTCGGTCTGCACGCGGATCTGGTCGGGGCCGAGCTGGGCCGGGTGACCGCCACGCTCTGCTACTCCGACGAGCCGATCAACGAGGACCTGATGATCGTGGCCAGCGGGCGCGCGGCCAAGGAGACAGAGGTCGAGTCCGGCGGGACGATCGTGCAGCTCCGGGCGATCCCGCTGATCGTCGGCGGCGGCCGCATCGGCGCGCTGGTGCTCATCCGTGACGTGACGGAGCTGCGCCGCCGCGAACGTGAGCTGATGACCAAGGACGCGACCATCCGCGAGATCCACCACCGGGTCAAGAACAACCTGCAGACGGTGGCGGCCCTGCTCCGGCTCCAGGCGCGGCGCCTGCGCGTGCCCGAGGGGCGGGAGGCCCTGGAGGAGGCGGTGCGGCGGGTCGGCTCGATCGCGATCGTGCACGAGACGCTCTCTCACGCGCCGGAGGAGTTCGTCGACTTCGACGACATCGCCGACCGCGTGATCGCGATGGCGGGCGAGGTGTCGGCGGCGGAGGCGGCGGTCACCCCGCGACGGATAGGCAGCTTCGGCACCCTTCCGTCGCTCATCGCCACACCTCTGGCGATGGCTCTCACCGAACTTCTCCAGAACGCCTTGCAACACGGCCGCCCCAAACACCTGCAAGTGGTCGTGGAACCGACTCCCGACAGGCTGCACGTGACCGTCTGGGACGACGGTCAGGGTCTGCCCGACGACTTCGAGCTGGACAATTCCACGAGCCTGGGCCTGCAGATCGTCCGCACGCTCGTGGTCGGCGAGCTCTCGGGCAAGCTCTCGATCGCCCCTCGCCTGGAGGGCGGCACAGAGGTGACGCTCTCCATCCCACTGCCGGCCGCCTGACGGCGTGCCTTGTCACGGGCGCGCGTGTCGGCGGCCCGCCACGTGCGGGTTCAGCGGGCGTCTCCCTGGAGGCCCTCCACCACGGATGGCGGGTGGGGCCGGGCGATGCCTGCCGTACGAGCTGTAGGTCGGGCGGTTCGGCTAGGCGGAGGCGCGAGCGCGGGCACGGGCGCTGCGGCGCTTCAACGCCCTGCGCTCGTCCTCGCTCAGGCCGCCCCAGACGCCGGCGTCCTGGCCGGACTCAAGGGCCCACTTCAAGCACAGGTCGACCGCCGAACACGAGCGGCACACCTGCTTGGCCTCTTCGATCTGCATGAGTGCCGGGCCGGTGTTGCCGATCGGGAAGAACAGCTCGGGGTCGACGTCACGGCAGGCAGCTCGGTGGCGCCAGTCCATGCGTTTCACTCCTTAGTAGATGGAACCTCTGGTCGGCTCCGTGCGGCTACTACTTTGTGAAGAGTTTCACTAACTCGCGCGAGCAACGACCCGGATCCTGCGTTGGACCGGGGTTGCCCGCTGAGCGTCGGAGCGGACCCGGTAAGGCTTGTTAAAGGTCCTACGTTCCGACGTCAAAGTTGAGCCTGTCAGCCACTGAGAGTGCACGCAAGAGGGTTGGTAGGAAGTTTTGGCGTGGATGGATGTCGGATGCGTCACACAATGACCGAATGTAACCAGCTAGACCAGAACTTGTAATGCGTTCGGGATAGAGCGGAATGTCACTGATTCCCGTTCCCCCAGGTAGTCGCCGTCCAGCTCGAAGGCCACAGGGCGGTCTGCCGCGAGCGTGAACTCGGACTCGTCGTGGAGCTGGACGAGGTGCCGGCCCGATGGAAGGGTGTCACGCTCCGTGAGGATCTGCCGGATGGCGGGAAGTATCGAGGTCACGCCTATCTCTTGGAGTCCCAGCAGGTCGAGCCCGGTCTCGAAGCCGGCCCAGGGCGTGGGCAGGACCGGCCGGGTGCCGATGTAGGTCCAGGGCGAGGTGTTGGAGATGATCGCCATGTACACGCCCTTGGCGGCCGGAATGCCGGGGCCGCTCAGCGTCATCGCCGGGTGGCGCTTGTCAGTGGCGAAGTAATGGCGCAGCGCGGTGTTGACGTAACGCGTGGGTGTCGCCTTCCGGCCCGTGCCGCGCAGCCCCTCGACGGCCCGGATGACCTCGGCGTTGTACCCCATCCCACCGCCGAAGGTGAAATATCGGCTCTGATCCTCCCAAAGGGCTTGCCCCAACCCCACGGTCCTGCGGCGGCCGTCACGCAGCGCCTCGAGCACAGCGCCCGTGGCCTCGACCGGGTCGTTCGGCAGGCCCAGGTCGCGGGCGAACACGTTCGCGCTGCCCCCGGGGATGACGATCAGCGCGGGCCGCCCGGCGCTGGGGTCGTCCTGGTACGCGGGGTCGTCGCCGTTGACGGCGTTGAGCAGGCCGTTCACGGCCTCGTTGATCGTCCCGTCGCCGCCCAGCACGGCCACCACGTCGTAGCCCTTGGCGTGCGCGGTGGTGGCCAGCGCGGCCGCGTGGCCCCGGTACCGGGTCTGTTCCACGGTCAACTCGACGGCGGCGCCGAGCGCGCGGATCAGTACGTCACGCCGGCGGGCATTCGTGGTCGTGGCCTTGGGGTTGACCAGGAGCATCGCTCGCATGTCGTTCAGACTAGCCGGTGCCCGATATCTGGCTTATCGGCCATTAGTCGGAATCTGGAGGCGGCGAGGGGCACCGATAGGGTTTGGGGCGTGAACCGACCTTGGACACTTCTCGCCGCCGCGCTCATCGTCGCCCTGGAGGGCCTCGTGGCGCTCGGTCTCGGTCTGTACGTCGCGGTGGAGACGCTGGCCGGCGCGGCGGAGGACATCACCAGCGCGCTGGCCGAGTCGGCGTTCGGGGTGCTGATCGGCGCGGGATTGGTCTGGGTGGCCCGGGGCGGCCTGTACAAGATGGAGCGATGGGGGAGATCGCCCAGCGTGCTGGCCCAGATCTTCGTGCTCCCCGTCGCGATCACGCTCATCCAGTCGGACAAGCCGCTCTATGGGATCCCGCTGATCGTGGTGGCCGTCGCCGGCCTCGGCACGTTGCTCGCGCCCCCCACCACCCACGCCCTATATGGCGAGGACTCGCAGAAGGGTTAGTCGTCGTCCAGCGTCAGTCGTCCGCGGTCAGGCCCTCGCGCAGCTGGGCCAGCGTGCGGGCCAGCAGCCGTGAGACGTGCATCTGCGAGATGCCCAGCTCGGTGGCGATCTGCGACTGGGTCATGTTGCCGAAGAAGCGCAGCAGCAGGATGCGCTTCTCACGGGGCGGTAGTCGTTCGAGCAGCGGCTTGAGCGACTCGCGGTATTCGACGCCTTCGAGCGACTCGTCCACGATGCCCAGCGAGTCGGACACGGCGGGCGCGTCGTCGTCACCGGAGTCGGGCGCGTCGAGGGACACGGTGGAGTAGGCATTGGCCGACTCCAGGCCCTCGAGGACCTCCTCCTCGGTCATCTTGAGGAAGGCGGCCAGCTCCGCGACGGTCGGCGCGCGGCCCTCGCGCTGCGACAGCTCGCTGATCGCCTTGGTCAGCGACAGCTTGAGCTCCTGCAGGCGGCGCGGCACGCGCACCGCCCAGCCCTTGTCACGGAAGTGGCGCTTGATCTCGCCGACGATCGTGGGCGTGGCGTAGGTGGAGAACTCCACGCCGCGGTTGAGGTCGAAGCGGTCGATGGACTTGATCAGTCCGATGGTGGCGACCTGAGTGAGGTCGTCGAGCCACTCGCCCCGGTTGCGGAAGCGGCGGGCCAGATATTCGACCAGAGGAAGGTGAAGCTCGACCAGCTCGTCCCTGATGCGCTGCCGACGCGGCTCGTCAGGCCCCAGCTCGGACAGCTCGGCGAAGAGGATGCGGGCCCGCACCCTGTCGGGCACGGCGTGGTCGCTGGTGGCCATGGCTCCAGTCCTTTCCGTCACGCCGGCCCCGCCGTGCCTCGGCGCTTACGCAGGACGATCGCCATGCGATCGGGAGAGTCGATCACCGCTTCCACATCGTCTGCCAGGGCGGTCAAGACCATCCAGGCGAAGTCGTCCCGCTTTGGCGCGGAGCTGCCGACCGTCGCGACCTCGACCCTGACCTGCATTTCCTGCCCGGTCAGCTCGAACTCGGCGGTCAGATCGGTCCCGGGCACGGCCTCGCTCAGCAGCATCGCGCACGCCTCGTCGACCGCGATCCGCAGATCCTCGATCTCGTCCAGCGTGAAGTCGAGCCGTGCGGCCAGTCCGGCAGTGGCCGTACGCAGTACGGACAGGTAGGCACTCGCGGCCGGGAGCCTGATGCTCACCACGTCGCGGATGCCGGCCACGCCCTCAGCCCGCGTCTCGGTTTCCTCGGTCACGTTCCTCCTCGCGTATACGGCGCTGACTGCAACTTACCGCCCCCGGGAGGTGGTTGGCGGAATCAGACTCGCCATCGACCGAAAAGGCTCTGCACGGAAGGTCGCCGCACAGAGCCTTTATGCCGATTTAGGCGGCCTTCGTCTCCCAGAAGATCTTGGAGATTTCGTCGATCTTGCCGAGAAGGTCCTCGGCCTTGGCGACCTCGACCGTGCCCTTGCCGCCTGCCGCGCCGGCGAGCTTCGTGGCCTCCCAGAAGAGCTGGTGAAGCTGGGGGTACTGCTCGAGGTGCGGGGGCTTGAAGTAGTCGGTCCAGAGCACCCACAGGTGGTGCTTGACGAGCTCGGCCCGCTCCTCCTTGATGGAGAGCGCCCGGGCCCGGAAGATCGGGTCCTCGTTGGCCGCGTACTTCTCCATGATCGCCTTGACCGACTCCGCCTCGATCCGGGCCTGCGCGGGGTCGTACACCCCACAGGGCAGGTCGCAGTGGGCGGAAGCGACATGCTTGGGTCGTAGCAGTCGTGCGAGCATCAGAAAGTCCTTCCTTGATGCTGAATCAGCTTGGTCCAACTACCGACCTTACTCGGGTCCAAACGCCTGCGGCGGAGGGGGTCACAGCCCATGAGAGTGCGTGTCGAGGGGGATTCGATGCGGCCCGCGCTGGTGCCCGGCGACTGGCTCCTCGTACGGCGTGGCGCCGCGGTGCGTCCCGGCGACCTGGTCGTGGCGCGGCTCCCGGGCGAGCCCGAGCGGCTCATCGTCAAGCGGGCCCAATGGCACGGCGACGACGGCTGGTGGCTGGAGAGCGACAACCAGCGGGCCGGCGGGCGCCGCGACAGCTGGGACTTCGGCCCGGTGAGCGACATCGTGGGCCGGGTGGTGCTGCGCTACTGGCCGCTCCTGCGGCGGGCACGGTAGGCGGCGACGTTGGCCCTGCTGGCGCACCGGGCGGAGCAGTAGCGGCGCGAGCGGTTGGAGGAGGTGTCGAGGAAGGCCCGCAGGCATCGTGGCTCCTGGCAGCGGCCGAGCCGGTCGGCACCCAGTTCGGCGACGAGCGCGGCCAGGCCCATCACGGCGCCGGCGGCGGCTGTGCCGTGCGCGTCCACAGCGAGGTGGAGGTGCCAGCGCTGCCCGTCGTGGTCCGACAGTTGGGGGCGCACCGGATGGCGCACGAGCAGCGCGTTCAGGCGCGCCACGACGGCCTGCTCGCCACCGGTCCCGTCGAACACGGCCGCCAGTTCGTCACGCAGCTCTAGGAGCTCCGGCGGGGGGTGCGGATCGTTCACCAGCCGGACCGCCCACTCGGCGTAAGAGGTGAGGTCCATGCCGGAGTATTACACGGAGCCGCGGGGCGCCCAGCCTCGGACGCCCCGCATATGGGCTCTCAGGGGCCGCGGGGCTCGCTTTGGAGGCCCCGCTGAAGGTCAGCCCTCCGGGTGCAGGACGCGCCTGAGGAAGGAGCGGGTCCGCTCCTGCTTCGGGTCGCCGATCACCTCGGTGGGTGTCCCCTCCTCGACGATCACCCCGCCGTCCATGAACACCACGCGGTCGGCCACCTCGCGGGCGAACCCCATCTCGTGGGTGACCACCAGCATGGTCATGCCCTCCTCCGCCAGCTTCCGCATGACGGCGAGCACGTCGCCGACCAGCTCCGGGTCCAGCGCCGAGGTGGGCTCGTCGAAGAGCATCAGGTCCGGGTTCATGGCCAGCGCCCTGGCGATGGCCACCCGCTGCTGCTGTCCGCCGGAGAGCTTGCCGGGATATTCGTCGCACTTGTCGCCGACACCGACCTTGGCCAGGTTCTCCCTGGCGACGATCTCGGCCTCCTTCTTGCTCCGGTTCAGCACCCGCTGCTGGGCGATCATCACGTTCTGCAGCGCGGTCAGGTGCGGGAACAGGTTGAACTGCTGGAACACCATGCCGACGTGCCGCCGGGCCGCGTCGATGTCGGCGTCGGGATGGGTCAGCTCCAAGCCGTTGACGAACACCCGGCCCTTGGTCGGCGTCTCCAGCACGTTCACGCAGCGCAGCAGCGTCGACTTGCCCGAGCCTGAAGGGCCGATGACGCAGACCACCTGACCGGATTCGACGGTGAAGTCGATGCCCTTGAGCACCTCGTTGTCGCCGAAGTACTTGTGCAGTTCCCTGATCTCTACGGCGTGCGTCACCGTTTCCTCCCCTGGCGCGCTTCGAGGCGGCGTACCACGAACCCGAGCGGAATCGTGATCAGCAGGTACGTGGCGCCGGCCACGATCAGTGGCGTGCTGTTGGCCTGGTCGATCGTGGTGTCGGAGCCGAACTTGGTCAGCTCGGTGGTGGCCGCCGTCACGCCCAGCGTGAAGACCAGTGAGGAGTCCTTGAACAGCAGGATCAGCTCGTTGGTCAGCGGCGGGATCACGATCCTGATGGCCTGCGGCAGGATGATGGACAGCATCGCCCGGCCCGGCTTCATGCCGAGCGACCTGGCCGCCTCCATCTGCCCCTTGGGCACCGCCTGGATGCCCGCGCGGAACGACTCGGCCATGTAGGCCGCGGCCACCAGGCCCAGCGCGAGCGCCACCGTACCGTAGACGTCGCCGGGGAGCTTGAACCCGGGGAAGGCGATCGGCAGGCCGAACCCGAGCAGCAGGAAGATGATCAGCGCGGGCAGGCCGCGGAAGATCTCGATGTAGACGAGGGCGACCACCCGGTAGGGGACCACCGAGGACAACCGCATCAGCGCCAGCACGAGACCGAGCGCGAAGCCGATCACATAGCCGGCCACGGTGAAGATCAGGGTGTTCTTCAACGCGACCGTGAACAGCGTGGGGAACATCCCCGCGGCGACCTTGCCGTTCAGGAAGTTCTCGAAGATCTTCGGCCAGTCCGCGAGCAGGATCACCGCGATGAGGACGAGGGCGAAGACGGCGTACTGGATGGCGAGGCTGACGCGACGGCGCTGGCGGGGGCTGAGCCCGCTTTTCGCGGGCTCAGCCGTGGTCGGCGTGGTCGTCATGATCAGGAGGTGGGCGTCGGGGTCGTGACGGGCGCGGCGCCCATCCACTCCTGGTACTCCTTGGTCCAGGTGCCGTCCTTGATGGCCTCGGCCAGGGACTCGTTGATGACCTTGAGCAGCGCGGCGTTGCCCTTCTTGACGGCGAAGCCGTACTGGGCGTGGGTCGGCACCTGGCCGGACAGCTCATAGGCGGAGTTGACGTTCGGCTTCTTCATCCAGTCGACGACGACCGGCAGGTCCTGGATCACCATGTCGACCTGGCCGGACTGCAGCGCGAGCAGCAGCTTGCCGGAGTCCTTGAACTCCTTGGCCTCGATGCCCTTGCTCTTGGCGAGCGTGAGGCTGGTCGTACCGGCCTGCACGCCGACGCTCAGGCCCTTGGACTTGGCGGTCTCGAGGTCGGGCACGCCGGCGCCCTTCTTGGTCACCAGGCCGAGCACTTCGTCGAAGTAGGGGTTGGAGAAGTCGAGGTGCTGCTTGCGGTCCTCGGTGATCGTCATGCCGGCGGCGGCGACGTCGCACTTGCCGGCGCTGAGCGCGGCACCGCCCTTGATCGAGTCGAAGTCGATGTCCACGATGTCCTGCGTCACGCCCAGCTTCTTGGCGGCCAGGTCGATCATGTCCACGTCGAACCCGACGACCTTGCCGCTGGCGTCCTTGGACTGGAACGGCGGGTACGGCAGGTTGGTGCAGGTGGTCAGCTTTCCGGGGGCGACCAGCTGTACTCCGCCCGCCGCCGTGGCGGGTCCGGAGGACGAAGGGCTGGCGCCCGTCTGCGAGGTGCTGCCGCAGGCGGACAGCGCCAGAGCGGCGGTCAAGGCGAGCGCACCGGTGGTGTAGCCACGGCGCGTCCTGGGCCAGAGGGCCATGTGCGGGCCTCCTCGAGTGATATGTAAGGAAAGTTGGTTTTTGTGAAGTTTAAATGGCCTTTTGCTGCAGACCGTCATCTGAGAATTAACAATGCGTCAACAGAACGGAGTCGGTCCTGAGACAGACCCCATCTCAGCATGTGGCACTATGGAGCGACGGGTGACCCCCGTAACCCCTCTTACGAGACGATCGAGGAGGGGCACCTGGCGGCTACCGAAGCCAGGCCTCTCGCGCCGTCTGCCGAAGGTCTCTTCCGTCCGATGACTACTGGGGTCGCTGTGACTACCACACCCGCTTCCGTTGAATCCCTCGATCTCGATCCCGCCTTCGCGTTGCATCGCGGCGGCAAGCTCGAGGTCCGATCCACCATCCCCGTCCGCAACGCCGACGACCTTTCCCTTGCCTACACCCCCGGGGTCGCCCGCGTCTGCACCGCGATCGCCGACACGCCGTCACTCGTCAACGACTACACCTGGGTCTCCAACGTGGTCGCCGTCGTCTCCGACGGCACGGCCGTGCTCGGCCTCGGCGACATCGGCCCGGCGGCCGCCATGCCCGTGATGGAGGGCAAGGCGCTGCTGTTCAAGGAGTTCGGGGGCGTCGACGCGGTCCCGATCTGCCTCGACTGCACCGACGTCGACGCCCTGGTGGAGACTGTCGTACGACTGGCGCCCTCGTTCGGCGGCATCAACCTGGAGGACATCAGCGCGCCCCGCTGCTTCGAGGTCGAAGACCGGCTGCGGGACCTGCTCGACATCCCCGTCTTCCACGACGACCAGCACGGCACCGCCATCGTGGCCCTCGCCGCGCTGACCAACGCGGCCCGGCTGACCGGCCGCTCCCTGGGCGACCTGCGCGCCGTGGTGGCCGGAGCCGGCGCGTCCGGGGTCGCGGTCACCCGGATCCTCCTGGAGGGCGGCATCGGCGACATCGCGGTCGCCGACTCCAAGGGCATGATCTACGACGGCAGGGAAGGGCTCAACCCGGTCAAGCAGGCCCTGGCCCGCGACACCAACAAGGCGGGCCACAAGGGCTCGACCGAGGAGGCCCTGGCGGGCGCCGACGTCTTCCTCGGCCTGTCCGGCTCGACGGTGTCGGAGGCGGCCATCGCCTCGATGGCCGCGGACTCGATCGTGTTCGCCCTGTCCAACCCCACCCCCGAGGTGCATCCCGAGGTGGCCGCGAAGTACGCCAAGGTGGTCGCGACCGGCCGCTCCGACTTCCCCAACCAGATCAACAACGTGCTGGCCTTCCCCGGCGTCTTCCGCGGCGCGCTCGACGTACGGGCCACCACGATCACCGAGAACATGAAGGTCGCGGCGGCCGTCGCGCTCGCCGACGTGGTGGGTGCGGACGTCAGGGCCGACTACGTGATCCCCAGCCCGTTCGACGCGCGTGTGGCGCCCGCGGTGACCGCCGCCGTGGCCGCCCAGGCTCGTGCCGACGGGGTCGCCCGCCTGTAGTTCCCCGGGAACGGGAACCTGCGCTTGTGCAGGAACCTGCACTTCCGCAGGAACCTGCACTTCCTCAGGGAACCGCCAAATTTCCTTTACTCTCCGTGCTATAAAGAGGGCTCTCTGTAAGGATGCGGGCGCAGACTCCTGTTGCCGCGAGGAGAGCGATGGAACGCGAGCCCAATCGACTGCTACAGCAGCTGATCGCGGAGGCCGGCTTCTCTCACAAGGGGCTGGCCAGGCGCCTCAACGACCTGGGAGCCGCGCGTGGCACCCCTGGCCTGAAGTACGACCACAGCTCCGTGCTGCGCTGGATCGGTGGTCAGCGGCCTCGGGACCCTGTGCCGTGCCTCCTTACCGAGATTTTCGCACTCCGGCTCGGCAGGCCCTTCTCCCCCGTGGAGGTGGGCATGCCGGCCATCGTTACACCCCTGGATCTCGGACAGGAGTTCACGCACACGTGGAAGGAGGGGGTCGCGACCGTGACGGCGCTGTGGCGGGCCGATATGGAGAGGCGGCGCTTCCTGATCGATTCGACTTTCGCGATTGGTGCGGGCTCGGTAGGGGCCGTCCGCTGGCTGACGGCCCCGCCGGAGGAACGCCCGGGCGGCTCCGGCGCACGCCGCGTCGGCAGGGCCGACATCACCGCGATCCACGAGGTCACCCGTTCGTTCGGTGAGCTCGACAACAGATTCGGCAGCGGACGTGTCCGCGCGTCGGTCATCAAATACCTCGACACCGCGGTCTCGCCGCTGCTCAAAGAGGGCGCCTACGGCGAGGCCACGGGCAGGCAACTGGCCGGGGCCGCCGCGGAGCTGACCCGCCTGGCCGGTTGGATGGCCTACGACCTGGAGCAGCACGGCCTGGCCCAGCGCTACCTGATCCAGGCGCTGCGCCTGGCTCAGGGCGCCGACGATCACGCGCTGGGCGGCGAGATCCTGGCCGGCATGGCGCACCAGGCCATCTACATGGGCCAGCACGCCCACGCGCTCGACCTGGCCAGGGCCGCCCAGCTCTCGGCCCGCCGCGCGGGCGTCCACACCCTGCTGTGCTCCGGCCTGGTGCTGGAGGCGCACGCTCAGGCGGGCCTCGGCGACGCGCGCTCCTGCGGCAACGCGCTGCACGCGGCGGAGGTGGCCTTCGACTCGCGGGCTCCCGCCGACGAGCCGGCCTGGCTGAGCTACTTCGACGAGGCGTACCTGTCGGCCAAGTTCGCCCACTGCTTCCGCGATCTGGGGGAGGGGGAGCGGGTCGTGCGGCAGGCGCACCGCTCGCTCGACATGGACGGCCGCTATGTGCGCGGGCGGATGTTCAACCTGTCGCTCCTGGCGGCCGGGTTGCTGCAGTGCGGGGAGCTGGAGGAGGCGTGCAAGGTGGCGGAGACCGCGTTCAAGCTGGCCGGTGAGCTGCAGTCGGTGCGGTCTCGTTCGTACGCGGCCGACCTGCGGCGGCGGCTGGAGCCGTACAAGAGCGAACCCGCAGTGCGGGCGCTGCGCGAGCTATCCGCTGTTTGAGCCTTCCTCTATTAGATGAGCCCGCCGCCGGATCTCCGGCGACGGGCTCGTTCTGTTCCTATCTATTACTGCATCATCTCGCCGTTGGGGCCGACGATCGACTTGGTCTCGGCGTACTGGGCCTTGTTGTAGACGTCAGCGGTCTCGCCGTCGAAGTAGGCGGAGCTGATGAAGTCGATCCGGCCGTTGCCGTCCTGGTCGTGGAACATGCTCGTCACGCCGTTGACGTAGCCGGTGCGCTTGTTGTTGTCGTACTTCATCAGCCAGGGGCCGCCGTCGGCGCCGGGGGTCATGGAGCACTTCAGCACCTGGTGCGTCTCGACCTTGAAGGTGTTGACCTGGTAGGTCTTCGTACCGGTCTTGCCGGCGCACCACTTGGGCGTCACGCCGGTGAAGGCCTTGTCGCCGTCGGGGTGGGGGGCGCTGGGGTAGCCGAAGGCGGTGACGGTCTGGCCCATGGGCTGGTTCCAGGCGACGCCCTGGCCGCCGACGATGTCACCGAGGCGGCCGAGGTCCTTGGCGATGCCGATGACGTACTCGGCCTTGTAGAACTTGCGCGAGGTGCCGGGCTTGACCCACTTTTGCGTGTAGTAGTGGGTGATGGAGTAGTTGCCGAGCTTGTCGACACCCTTCTCTCCCAGGCCCTTGTAGGCGGCGTGCTCCAGCTGCGTCACGGGGAGCGTCTCGGGCGCGCCGAACTTGAAGCCGTTGCCCTTGCCGGTCCTGGCGTCGTCGTACTCCTTCTTACCGACCTCGACCTTCTCCAGGACCGCGCCGGGGTAGTCGGGGCCCACCTTGTCGGCCGGGGTGTCGGCGCCCTCGGACCAGCAGTTGCCGAGCGTCAGGACGCACTTGGCGTACTCGACGGGGCTGATCTCAACCGGCTTGACCCACTTGTCGCCACGCCACTCCTGGAACTCCTTGAACGACACCTTCTTGTCGTTGGGGAGCGCGAAGCCGTTGTGCACGGCCACGAACGCGAAGTCGCCGTCGTAGTCGTCGTAGGTGTCGAGGTCGTAGGTGGTGAACGCGTAGGCGCCCGCGTACACGCCGAATGGCGCCTTGCCCTGGTAGTAGCCGGGGACGAACACCCACTTGCGGAAGACGTCCTTGCCGCGCTCGTAGACGCAGTGGCCGGCCGTGGCGACCAGGTTGCGGTTCCTGGCCTGGACGGAGGTGGCCGAGCACCAGCGGTAGTTGCCGCCGCTGTCGAGGAAGAAGACCTTGCCGATGGTCTTGGGCAGGTTCACGGCCTTGGTCTTGGTGGCGGCGGGCGTGGTGCCGGTGGGGGAGGCCGAGCCGGGCTTGCCGTCGGGCGCCTTCGCCTGCGTGGAGACCAGCTTCTGGACGTCCTTGGCGTCGACGTTGTACTGCGTGGCCTTCTTGAGGGCGGCACCGTTGGCGTCGAGCCAGAAGTAGGCGTTGCTGTAGGCCTCGGCGGCCTTGGGGGCGAGCGGGTCCTGTACCCAGTCGGGGGCGGCGGCGTTGGCGGGGAGGGTGAGGGCGGCGGCGCTCAGGCTGGCGGCGGTCAGGGGGACGAGCAGGCGCTTCACTGGGGATCTCCACAAGGTTAACAAGCAGGTGTTGAGACCCTATCGACCCTCTGGTCACTCTGGTAACAGATTGTTCAGGAGTGTTACAGAAATGGTGGAGTACCAGGTCATGGCATGGTTTGTGCAAGAAAAGGCCGAAGGGCCCGGCAGGATGCCGGGCCCTTCGGTGAAGCAGGTGAACGATGACCTAGATCCTCGTTCGGTTCAGCTAACTACTTAACGAGCTTGCCGGACCACGAGGCCGCAGCGGCCTTGTAGATCGCGGCGGTCTCGCCATCGAAGATCGGCGAGGTGATCGTGTCGTAGCGCTTGTTGCCATCGAGGTCGACGATGAGGCTCGTGACACCGGTGACGTAGCCGAGACGCTTGGCGTTGCTGTAGTTCGCCAGCCACGGGCCACCGTCGTAACCGGCGGTGACGGCGCACTTCAGCGACTGCTGCTCCTCGACCTTGCGGGCCGGGATCTTGACGACCTTGCTGGCGGTCTTGCCGTAGCACCACTTCGGCGTAACACCGGTGTAGGGCTTGCTACCGTCAGGGTTGGGGCCGAAGGGGTACCCGAAGGTGCGAACGACCTTGCCCGGAGCCTGGTTCCACGCAACGCCCTGGCCGCCGACGTTGTCGCCGAGGCGACCGACGTCCTTGAGCGCAGAAGCAACGGTGTAGAAGTCGGTACGGATGTACTTGCGGTCCGTGCCCGGCTTGAACCACTGCTGCACGTAGTAGTGGGTCAGGGTGGAGTTGGTGCGCTCGTCCAGGGCGACGGTCGCCGGGAACTCCTCGGTCGGAGCCGGAAGCGCGTCGCCGGGCTTCCAGGACGGCTTCTGACCCAGGATGTACTTGACGGCGTCGTTGTAGGTAACGTTCTCGACGACGGGCTCGCCGAACTTGTTACCGTTGCCGGGGCCGGTCTTGGCGCCCTGGTACACGGAGCCGGGAACCTCGACCTTGGTGACCTCGGCGCCGGGGAAGTCCGGACCAGTGGCCTCGGCCTTGCTGCCACGAACGCGCGAGTAGTAGTCAGCGGTCTTCGGGTCGAGGCGGCCCTTGCGGTACTCCTCGCGGGAGACCTCGACGTCCTTGGTGAACTTCTCGCCCGTGTAGTTCTTGTACGTGGCGATGTCCACCTTGGTCGGCTGGTGCAGAGCGCCACCGATGCCGTTGTACACGGTCGCGAACGCGTAGTCGCGGTCGAAGTCCTCGTACACGTCGAAGTCGTAGTGCGTGAAGGCCTGCTTGCCCACGTACACACCGTAAGGCGTCTTGCCCTGGTAGTAACCCGGGACGAAGACCCAGCGCGAAACGACCTCGTCGTTGCCGGCGATGTCGTAGACGCAGTGCCCGGCCGTGGCGACCAGGTTGCGGTACTGCGACTGGACCGAGGTACCCGAGCAGTAGTAGAGCTTGCCGTCGCGGCCCTCGAAGAACACCTTGCCGATGGTCTTCGGCATGTTGACGTTCTGGGACTTGACGGCGACCTTCTTCTCCTCGCCGATCGGCACGGAGGAGCCCGGCTTGGTGTCGGCGCTATAACCGCCACCACGGGAGATCTTCTCAACCTCGAGGGAGTCGGGGTTGAAGGCCACAGCCTGCGTCAGCGCCGCGTTGTTCGACTTGGTCCAGAACTCCAGGGTCTCTTCTGCCTGAGCCTGAGTCTTCGCCAGAGCGTCGGACGCGACGTCGCCGCTCGCGTTGGCCGCAGCGGTGCCGGCGAGGCCGGCAGCCAGCAGACCGGTGGCCAGAATGGCGCCACCGGCGGGGAGGAGGATGCGCTTCAAGGTAACTCCTTGGTCTGTCGTGGAGCGCTTCTTGCGCCCCATGCGTCAGTAAAGGGATAGCCAGGAACATACAGTGTCGATCTTGAAGTTAGGTAGCTGCTTTGGAGGGAAAAACAGCCCTAAGTCCGGCGTGATCGTTCTGTGATGTTTAAGTCGCGATAGAGGATGACTTGCCGGAAGTGCCGGATGACACCGTTTCCGCAGATCAACATAAGGAAGTTGTCAGTGTGGCTGCGGTGGCTCCAGTGCCGGCCTCCCGACCGCCAGTCGGCTGATGTGATGCAGATCACATCGACTTGATGGCACCGTCCGAGCGCCCCATGCGTCCAAACGCCCTTCAGATTTGTCCTGGAACGCCGAAGGGCCCGGCGATGCCGGGCCCTTCGCGAGTTACCGCTGTGCGCACCGTCCTAAAAACGGTCGCTGTGCGTCACTTAGATGATCTTGCCGGACCACACGTTCGCCGCGGACTTGTACACCGCAGCGGTCTCACCGTCGAAGTACGGCGAGGAGATGTAGTCGACTCGCTTGTTGCCGTCCTGGTCGTTGAAGGTGCTGGTGACACCGTTCACGTAGCCGAGACGCTTGCTGTTGCTGTAGTTGAGCAGCCAAGGACCACCGTCGGCGCCCTCGGTCATCGCGCACTTGAGCGCGACGTGCTCTTCGATCTTCTTGGCGGCCGAGCCGACGACCTTCTTGCTGGTCTTGCCGTAGCACCACTTGGGCGTGATGCCCGTGTAGTTCTTGTGGCCGTCGGGGTGCGGCGCAGCCGGGTAACCGAACGCGCGGACGTACTTGCCCGTGGGCTGGTTCCAGGACACGCCCTGGCCGCCCACGACGTCACCCAGGCGACCGACGTCCTTGGCAGCGCCTTCGATGATGAAGAACTCGGTCTTGTAGAACTTGGTCGCCGTGCCGGGCTTGTACCACTGCTGCACGTAGTAGTGCGTGATGGTCCAGTTGCCACGAGCGTCCTGAACGACGGTGCCCGGGTACTTGTCGGCGTTGCTCTCGGCAGCCTTCTTGTACGCGGCGGCCTGGGCGTCGGTCACGATCTCGGTAACGGGCTCACCGAACTTGAAACCGTTGCCCTTGCCCACGCGGGCGGCCTTGTACTTGGCCTGGGTGACCTCGACCTTGGTGACCTCGGCGCCGGGGAAGTCCGGACCCGTCGCCTCGGCGTCGGAGCCGCGCTTGGCCCAGCACGCCTCGATCGACGTCGGGTCGAGCTTGCACTTGCGGAACTCGTCCCGCGAGATCTCGACGTCCTTGGCGTCCTTGATGCCCTGGTACTTCTCGAAGTCGGCCTTGGAGACCTTCTTCGCGGTACCGCCACCGAGCTGGATGCCGTTGTACACGGTCACGAACGCGTAGTCGCGGTCGTAGTCCTCGTACACGTCGAAGTCGTAGTGGGTGAAGGCCTGCTTACCCACGTAGATCCCGAACGGCGTCTTGCCCTGGTAGTAGCCGGGCACGAAGACCCACTTGGACATGACGTCCGAGTTGGTGGCGGTGTCGTAGACGCAGTGACCGGCCGTGGCGACCAGGTTGCGGTACTTCGACTGGACCGAAGTGGCCGAGCACCACTTCTTCTCGCCCTTGCTGTTGACGAAGAACACCTTGCCGATGGTCTTCGGCATGTTCACGTTCTGGACCTTGGCGGAGGTCTTCTTCTCCTGGCCGATCGGGACGGACGAGCCAGGCTTGCTGTCGGCGCTGTAGCCGCCCTTGCTCTGCAGCTTGGCGACGTCGCCGGAGTCCCAGACGTTGGACTCCTTCGCGGCCTTGAGGGCGGCGTTGTTGGTCGCCGACCAGAAGTCCGCGATGGCCTTGGCGTCAGCGGCGCTCTTCGCCATCGGGTCGGAGGCTACGTCGCTGGCGGCCGTGGCCGTACCGGCGAGGCCGGCAGCCAGAAGGCCGGTAGCCAGGATGGCGCCACCGGCGGGGATGAGGATGCGCTTCAAGGGAACTGCTCCTTGCTCTGTCGTGGGTCGCAACACGCGTCCCATGCGTCAGTAAAGGGATAGCAAGGAACATAGCGTGGTGATCTCCGCAGGTAAAAGCCGTTCTGGGGCATCTGGAAGCCCGCCTTACCGCTGTGACCGTCCTGTTACCAGTCAGAGATCTTCGCGGAAAGTGATCGATAGACCACGTTTTCGCTGGGTATGCGCAGGGTGGCGCGGATGGGCGGTGAGCGGTGCGTCACGTCGAGTAGGCGACTCAATGTGATTCAGATCACAGGAACCAGATTGGCGCGAGCCCCGTCTAATATCGCCAAATCCGCATAAATGATCTTGTGGGAGCACGCAAAAGGGGCTCGGCCGAACCCGGCCGAGCCCCTTTTGGGGTGTTGAGTGGTTACTTGTACAGCTCGCCGTTCGGGCCGACGATCTTGCCCGACCACGTGTTCTTGGCCGAGTTGTACACAGAGGCCGTCTCACCGTCGAAGTACGGCGAGGTGATGTAGTCGATGCGGTCGTTGCCGTCCTGGTCGGCGAAGGTGCTGGTCACGCCGTTGACGTAGCCCAGACGCTTGCCGTTGCTGTAGTTGGCCAGCCAGGGGCCGCCGTCGAAGCCGGGAGTCACGGCGCACTTGAGGCCGATGTGCTCCTCGATCTTCAGCCACGGAGCGCCTACGGCCTTGGCGGTGGTCTTGTTGTAGCACCACTTCGGCGTCACGCCGCTGTAGGGCTTGTTGCCGTCGGGGTGCGGGCCGGCCGGGTAGCCGAACGCGCGGACCTGCTTGCCCGTGGGCTGGTTCCAGGACACGCCCTGGCCGCCGACGACGTCGCCGAGACGGCCGGCGTCCTTGGACAGCAGGATGTAGAAGCGCCCGCCCCAGTTCCGCTTGGGGCCGACGAAGCCGTCGTACTCCTTCTTGGTCACCTGCTTGACGCCGTTGAAGGAGATGCCGTTGTAGACGGTCACGAACGCGTAGTCGCGGTCGTAGTCCTCGTACACGTCGAAGTCGGTGTGGGTGAAGGCCTGCTTGCCCACGTAGATCCCGAACGGGGCCTTGCCCTCGTAGTAGCCGGGCACGAAGACCCAGTTGTCGAGCAGCGCCTTGTTGCTGTCGGTGTCGTAGACGCAGTGGCCGGCCGTGGCGACCAGGTTGCGGTAGTTCGACTGGATGGACGTGGCCGAGCAGTAGCGGAACTTGCCCTTGCCGTCGACGAAGAAGACCTTGCCGAGCGTCTTGGGCATGTTCACGTTCTGGGCCTTGCCGGGGGCCTTCTTCTCCTCCCCGATGGGAGTGGCGCTGCCCGGGTTGCCGTCGGGGCTGTAGCCGCCCTTCGAGACGACCTTCCTGACTTCCTTGGCGTCCCAGGTGTACGCGGTGGCGGAGCGGAGGGCGGCGAAGTTCGACGCGGCCCAGAAGGACGCGACCGAGGAGGCCTGTTGCGTGTTGCGGGCCATGGGGTCGGTGGCGATGTCGCCTTGTGCCTGAGCGGTGCCTGCCAGGCCGGCGGCCAGGAGGCCGGTCGCCAGGACGGCGCTACCGGCCGGGAGAAGGATGCGCTTCAAGGTAAAACTCCAGACGCGGGGCGCCTCGTGCACCCCAGAATGCAGCAAACGGACAGGCGGGAACCTATCGGTCTGACTCTGGTCGTGGGAATTACCCGTAACTGCCGTAAAGCGCAACGATCATGGCCGTAACCATCTTGAGATGTGAAACCGGCTGATCACTCGGGGTGGCGATACGCTGGGTGTAACTTACGTCACATTTTGCGGTGTTGCGAGCCCTGCGGCGCGTCGGTAGACCTCGCCGGTCGTGGCGTTGAAGGTCGGCGAGGACACCGCGTCATAACCGCCCTTGGCGTCTCTGTTCCAGGTCAGGCTGTTGATCCCGGTGAGGAGTCCGAGCTTCTGCGCAGGCTGGAAGTTGAGCAACCAGGGGCCGCCACTGGCGCCGGCGCTGAAGTCGCACGGCTGGAGCTGCACGCCGTACTGAAGGTCGAGGCTGGGGGCGACCGTGCGTCTCGTGCTCCCCGAGCAGACCTTCAGCGTCTTGCCGTCGAACGGGTGGCTGCCGTCGGGCTGCGGGCCCGCCGGGTAGCCGAAGGCGGTGATCGTGAGGGCCAGGCCCTTGCCGAGCGTCAGGCCCTGCCCGCCGACGTTGTCCTGCAGACGGCCGACATCCTGCATGGCGAGCTGGCCGCTCTTCTCGACCCATTTGAAGCCGCGGTGCACGGTCACGAACGCGTAGTCGAAGTCGTAGTCGCCCTTGCCCGGCCAGTCCTCGTGCATGCTGATCGACGCGCCCACGTAGATGCCGTCGGGCGTCGCCCCACCGGGACCCGGATTGGGGACGAAGATCCAGTAATCGGCGGGCTTGCCCTGGCGCGAGTCGTACGCGCAGTGTCCGGCGGTCGCCACCACGCTGCGGTTCTTGGCCGCGATCGAGCTGGCCGAGCACCAATATTCCTTGTCACCGAAGCGGAAGAAGACCTTGCCCATGGTCTTGGCGGCCGCGCTGTCCTTCGGGAGGGCGGGTCCGACGGTCGGCAGGATCTGCGGGCTCCTCGCCGGGACGATCCGCGGGCTCATCGCTGGGACGATCTGGCCGCCCCCGGAGGCGGTCTTGGAGGTGGGCGAGGACTGCGAGGCCGGCGTGGCGGGGCTGTACTGGTCGGCATTCTTGAGCCGGTCAGGCTTCCAGTATTCGGCGACCTTCTTCATGTCCGCCGCAGACTTGGCCAGCGTGACCGAGTAGACCCGGCTGTTCGGCGCGGCCGAGGCGGTCCCCGCGAGGGCAGGCAGCATCAGCAGCGCGCTGAGCGCAGCCGCTACCAGGTGCCATGCCCGGGGGATCATGGAAATGCCTTGCCTTTGGGGGTTAGTACTTCTGGGGGTGTAACGATGGATTTTTCCAGATCACTCACTGTATTGCAGCTCGGATGGAGATTCGTTATCTGATCAAGCGTGACTTGTGTCCCATAAGGAGTGCGTCAAGGGGTTCGATCCGGATAGCGTCTCCGATCCATGTGAGGATCGTTTCCGCATGTCAGAGGCATAGTACATGAGCCGACTTCGTTGTCCATCCGCCTTTCCTGTGTGTTTCTTGATCACGCGTGAGAAGGGCCCCGGCCGGGAGTAGCCGGGGCCTAGGGTCGGTTGCTACGGCATGTTGCCGGTCCACCGGTTCGCGGCGGCCTTGTACACGTTGTAGGTGTCGGTGTTGAAGTACGGCGACGAGATGTGGTCGTAGCGGTCGTTACCGTCGGTGTCCCACGCGACGCTGTTGACACCGATCAGGTAACCGGTCCGGGTGGAGCTCTTGTAGCTGTACAGGAGCGGTCCACCGCTGGCGCCGGCGGTGAAGGTGCACTTGAGGCCGATGTGCTCCTGGAGGTTGTACTTCGGCGCGGCGGGCATCGGGGCCGTCTTGCCGTAGCACCACTTCATCGTGCGGCCGGTGAACGGCTTGTCGCCGTCGGGGTGCTCGCCCGCCGGGTAGCCGAAGGAGAACACGTTCGCCTTGGTGCCGCGGTTCCAAGTGAAGCCCTGGCCGCCGACGTTGTCACCGAGGCGGCCGACGTTCTTCCGCGTCCACTGCCACTTGTCGTTGACCTTCTCCCACTTGACCTTGATTCCGTTGTAGACGTTGACGAACGCGTAGTCGTAGTCGTAGTCCTCCTTCACCACGAAATCGTCATGCGCGTTGAACGTCTTGGCGGCGTAGATGCCGTAGGGAGCCTTGCCCTCCCAGGCGTTGTCGCCGTCCCAGTACGACGGGATGAAGATCCAGTTGTCGTAGAAGGTGTCCTTCTTGGTGTCGTAGACACAGTGGGCCGACGTTGCCACAAGGTTGCGGTACTTGCCCTGTACGGAACTGGCCGAGCAGTACCGCCAGCTCGCCGGGTTCGCCGGGTTCGACCCCGGCAGCGTGAAGAACACGCGTCCGACCGTGTTGGGCAGGTTGACCTGCTTGCTCTTGATGCTCTTGCCCTTAACGTTCTTGGTCTTCTCCTCGCCGATCGGGGGGACGGATCCGGGCGGGCCGTCGGGGGTGGAGTTGACGCCCTTGACGCCGTTGGAACGCGCGTCGAGGTTGGCGTCGTAGTCGGCCGCCCGCTTGATGCGGTCAGGCGTCCAGAACTGGACCGCTTGCTCCGCGGGAGTGGCCGCGTTCTTGGACACGACGTCGGAGGGTGGGGTCGCGCTGGCGGCGGTGCTGCCGACCATCCCCGCGGCCAGGCCGATGGCCGTCAGACCGGCGAGCGGGATCGCGATGTGCCTTGCTCGGGAATACATGAAGCTCCTCTCAGTTCTCGGCGGCCCAGAGCGGGGTACTGCGCCCCGGTGGGCCAGGAAAACGTTCGGAACGTTAATGAATGGCGCAACCCGACGGCCAGGAAACCATGTGAAAAAGTCTGGCCCGGCTCCATTCCGTTATGGAAATAACCGGATCGCATGTATTCCTAGAAAGCATTTCACCAGGTCAAGGTCGGTGTTAATTTCCACTGGCACCACTGGTAACAGTGATTATCAAATGCCACCGCTTATCAACCGAATGTTATTCTGGTTAGATGGGTGACATGGATCCACGCACCCCCTGTCTCATAGGTACGGCCCAGCGCACCGTTCGCGACCAGCCGGGCCCGGAGCCACTCGACCTGTGGGAGGACGTCGCGCGCGAGGCGGCTCGCGAGGCGCGGCTGCCGGTCGAGCGACTCGACTCGATCCAGCTCGTCTATACCGACTCGTGGCAGTACGACTCCCCGGTCGGCCGGCTCGCCGACCGCCTCGGCGCCGCGCCCCGGCACCGGGCCTACTCCATGGTCAGCGGTACGGCCCCGCAACTCCTCATCGGCGAGGCCGCGGGCCGGATCGCGGCGGGGGAGCTCGACTCGGCGCTGATCGCCGGCGCCGAGGCGCTGGCCACGCGTCGGGCCTACCGGCAGGCGGGCGAGCACGTGCCGTGGAGCCATCCGGCCGATCCCAGGCCGCCCTACGGCTGGGAACGCCCGCCGCATCCGGCGGAGCTGGCCCACGAGCTGTTCATGCCGGTCCACACCTACCCGATCATGGAGACGGCCCGCCGCGCGTCCCTCGGTATGTCGATAAATGAGGAAATGGTGGACCGGGGGCGGATGATGGCGCCGATGACCGAAGTCGCCGCCGCGAACCCGCACGCCTGGCGGCGTACTGCTCGAACCCCGGAGGAACTGGTTACCGGCAACCGCTTCATCGGGTGGCCGTACACACGCAACACCGTGGCCGTGGGGGAGGTCGATCAGGCGGCGGCCGTCGTCCTGGTCGCCGCCGGACTGGCCGACCGGCTCGGCGTACCGCGCGATCAGCGCGTGTACCTGCGCGGCTGGGCTTATGGCGAGGACACGTGGGAGGTGGCGGCGCGGCCCGCGCTCGGCGCCTCGCAGGCCATCGGGCGCACCGCCGAGGCCGCGTTCACGCGGGCCGGGCTGGGCCTCGACGACATCCACGCGCTCGACCTCTACAGCTGCTTCGCGATCGCGCTGCGGCAGGCGTGCGACGCGATCAAGCTGGACCCGCTCGACCGGCGCGGCCTGACGGTCACCGGCGGCCTGCCGTACGCGGGCGGCCCCTCCAGCGACTACGTCCTGCACTCGACGGCCACCATGGCCGGGCTGCTGCGCGCCCAGCAGGGCCACGGGCTGGTGACGGGGGTCGGCATGCACCTGACCAAGCACACGTACGCGATCTGGTCCACGGACCCGGGCGGCACCCTGGGCGATGCCGCGCCTGTCTTCACCGCCGACCCGGTGGAGATCGTCGCCCTGTACGACGGTCCCGCCACGGTGGCCGGTTACACGGTGGCGCATGGGCGCGACGGGGCGCCGGAGAAGGGCATCCTCGTCGTGGACCTGCCGGGCGGGGGGCGCGCTCATGCCCACGTGCTGGAGGCCGAACTCCTGGGGGACGCCATGTCCAGGGAACTGGTCGGTCAGCGGGTGCGGCTGGCGTCCGACGGGAAGGTCAATGTGGCGCTCTGGTGAGGTTAAAGACTGTGCAAGAATTGTGACCGCGCGATTACTATCTGCTGTTGACATTTTTATGTCTGCGGCGGATGCTGGTGTCATGCGGAGGACCACGGTGCGGATCGACGACGCACTCCTCAACGAGGCCAAGGCGTACGCGGCACGAAACGGACGCAGTCTCACCTCAGTGATGGAGGACGCTTTGCGACAACTACTCAACCGCTCCACGGAAACGGCCGCCCGGCCTCGGGTGGAGCTCCCTGTGTCCGGCGCTGTGGCCGGGCCCAAGCTCACCTGGGCCGAGATCAAGGAGCTGATGGAAGCGGACTTCGTGGAGCACGAGCTGGCGAAGATGGCGCGCTGTGGAGGCCGCGATGCGGATGCCTGACGTCAACATCCTGGTCAACGCGCAGCGCCGCGACACCGAGCACCATGACGAGTGCCTGACCCTCGTCGAGGAGCTCGTCAATGGTGACGAGGCCTATGCGGTCAGCGACTTCGTGATCAACGGTTTCCTGCGGGTCGTGACCAACCACCGCATTCCGCAGAGCACCTCGTTCGAGACAGCCGTCAAGTTCGCGGAGAGCGTCCGCAACCAGCCGCATGCCGTCCTGGTGAACGCCGGATCGAGACACTGGGAGATCTTCGCCAAGATCTGCCGTTCGTCGGGCGCCACCGGCAAGCTCCTGCCCGACGCCTATCTCGCCGCACTGGCCATCGAGCACGGTTGTGAATTCGTGACCTGTGACGCTGATTTCGCCAAGTTCCAGGGCTTGCGCTGGCGGCATCCCCTCAATTGAACTGGGGAGTAAAACAGCACTCCTCGGCAGGGGATGTCCGTGGCCGATCAGTTCGACGTCATCGAGGCGGGCGCCCGTGGTCGGCGCCGGTGGGTCGGGATCGGTGTGGTGGCGGTGCTGCTGGCGGTCCCCGTCGTCAGCCTGCTGGCCAGCCGCGACCCCGAGCCGGATCGCGCGCCGCCGACATCGACCCCTGCCCCGCAGCCCATCCGGTCGTTGACCAGGATCGAGGGCGCGCCCAACGTGGTGAGCGCACCGGTCAAGGCCAAGGGCGGCAAGGAGGTCATCGCGGTGATGTTCCCCGATGGGACGCGGGCGGCGGTTCGCTACCCCGCCGAGCTGCGGCTCAACGAGCTGGGCGCGCGGCCGTTCCAGGGGGCCTGGATCGCCGGGCAATACCGCGGGTTCTATGCCCCCTACGGCGGTGAGATGGAGATCTCCAGGGGTGCTCAGCCGATCAGGAACCTCACGCCCAACGTCACGCTCTGGCCGGGCCCGCCGGGTGTCGGCGCGGCCGGGCAGGTGCTGATGTTCGCGTTCGGCAAGTGGCGGCTGGCGATGTACGACCGGCGGGAGGGGCTGACCTTCGAAGATCGGCTGGCGACGGCCAAGGGCCTGCGCGGGAAGGTCGGCAAGGACGGCTACCTCGTCCTGAGTGGCGGTGGCTCGATCCGTCTGGCGAAGCCGGGCGAGAGCGTCCAGGGCGAACCGGTCGGGCCGCAGCTCTGGTTCGGCGGCGGGACCGGCGACATGGTCGTGTTCATCCCGACCCCCAACTGCCGGAAAAAGGCCAGGACGCCGTCGGCGATCAACGGCCTCAAGCGGCCCATCCGTACCGTATGCAGGGGCGATGTGCAGATCGTCGCCTCGGGCTCGCGCGCTTTCGTCCAGCAGGCCATCGCCGGGATCCGGATCACCCTGAAGTAAGGTGCGGCCATGTTCGCCGTAACCGCCTCACAGACCGATCCCGACAATCCTCTCGCCGGGCTGACGCTCGGCGAGCATCCGGACCCGCAGGTCCCGGACGGCTGGACGACCGTCACCGTACGGGCGACCGCCCTCAACCACCATGACCTGTGGACGCTCAAAGGCGTGGGCATCAGGCAGGACCGGCTGCCGATCGTGCTCGGCTGCGACGCGGCGGGGGTGGACGCCGACGGTAACGAGGTCATCGTGCACTCGGTGATCGGCTCCGGGGCCGACGAGACGCTCGACCCCAAGCGTTCGCTGCTGTCGGAGGTCCACGACGGCACGTTCGCCGACCGGGTCGTCGTGCCGCGCCGCAACCTGGTGCCCAAGCCGGCCGCGCTCAGCTTCGAGGAGGCCGCCTGCCTGCCCACGGCCTGGCTGACCGCCTACCGCATGCTGTTCGACAAGGCCGGTCTCGAGCCCGGCTCGACCGTGCTCGTGCAGGGCGCCGGTGGCGGGGTCGCCACCGCGCTCATCGCGCTCGGCCGGGCGGGCGGTTACCGGGTCTGGGCGACCAGTCGCTCGGCCGCCAAGCGGGAGCAGGCCGCCAAGCTCGGCGCGGACCAGGTGTTCGAGCCCGGCGCGCGGCTGCCCGAACGGGTCGACGCCGTCATGGAGACCGTCGGCCAGGCCACCTGGGACCATTCGCTCAAGTCACTCAAGCCCGGCGGACGCATCGTGGTCTGCGGCGCCACCAGCGGCGCGGTCCCGCCCGCCGACCTGAACCGAGTGTTCTTCCTTCAGCTGTCGGTGATCGGCTCCACGATGGGCACGCGTGACCAGCTTCAGCGGCTGGCCGTGTTCCTGGAGCAGACCGGGCTGCGGCCGGTCATCGATCGGACGATGCCGCTGACCGAGGCCCGCGACGGCTTCGCCGCCCTGGCTGAAGGCGACATATTTGGGAAAATCGTCTTTACGCGCTGAATAAGTGAAGGGTTACCTATGCGCACCCGGGATGATACAAAGAAGGTGAGGTTGTATCACCCGGGAGGCGCCGTCATGGACGTCGAACCGTTCGGCCCAGGCTCGTTGCACTGGGAAACCGCCGGTGAATACCGCAACCTGCTCGTGGCGGGCAGCGCGCTGGTCCTGCAGACCATGCACCCCGCAGTGGGCGCGGCCGTCGCCAGGCACTCCACGTACAAGCAGGACCCGTGGGGCCGGCTCCACCGCACGCTCACCTCGGTCCAGAAATGGGTGTACGGCGGAGTGGGCGGCCTGGCGGAGGGTGAGCGGCTGCGTGAGCTGCACAAGCCGATCAGTGGGGTGGACGAGCGGGGCAGGTCCTACCACGCGCTCAACGGCGCGGCCTGGGCCTGGGTGCACCTGTCGCTGTTCGAGCGCTTCGTCACTCTCAATCGCTACTTCGGCACTCCCTACACCGAAGACGCTGAACGGCGGCTCTACGAAGAGTCGCGGCAATTGGGGGCGATCCTGCGAGTCCCGGAGCGGGAGATGCCCGCGACCGTCGAGGAGTTCTGGTGCTACTTCGACGAGATGGCGGCCGAGCGGCTGGAGCCGCATCCGACGGCGATCGACGTGCTCGCCGTTATGCGGGGGACCCCGATGCCGCCCGGGCTGCCCCGGCCGCTGCGCCGGCTCTGGGCGCCGGTGGGGGTGGGATCGGGGGAGTTCAACTACTTCGTGACGGTGGGGACGCTGCCGCCCATCGTACGGAAGAAGCTGGATCTGCCCTGGTCGGCGCGGGACGAGTGGCGGCTGCGGCAGCTCGGGCGGGCGGTGGCGGTGATCGCCCCGCGCCTGCCGGAGCGGCTGCGGTATATGCCGATCGCCTATCACGCCCGGAAGGCCGCCCGAAGCCTGCGCGGCTTGGAGCAGGCCCTCCGCTCGGCCTAGCGCCCGGGGCCTGCGCGGCTTGGAGCGGGCCCTTCGCCCGGCGTATTGACCCGTCGGGGTCAGGGTTTCAGTGAGTCGCGGATCTGCCGGGCGGCCTCGTCGAGAGTGGCGCGTACCTCGTCGATCGCCTTGCGGGTGAGCGGGGCGGCCGACGCCTCGCGGCGCACCTGCTCGACGAAGTCGGCCAGGCGCTCGCCCAACTCGGCGTCGAGTTCGGCGCGGCTGGGCGGCGCGCCCCCCAGCGTGCTCCAGACCTCGGACCAGATCCTGCGCCACTCGCCGGTGATCCGCTCGCCCTGGTCCTGCCAGTTGGTGGCGTGCTCCATCCACTGGCGTTTCTGCTGCTCCTTGAGCCGCTGGATGTTGGCCTTCTGCTGGTCGCGCACGCGCCTGGGGTCGTCGGCGACGCCGGTGCGGACGTCCTTGGCCATCTTGGTGAGCTCGTCGCGCAGCGACTTGACCGTTTCGCGGACGTCCTCCTTCACCTCGCGCGCGATGTCGCGCACCGAGGCGGAGATCTCCTGCTCCAGGTCGTCGAGCTCGTCCAGGCGAGCGTTGAGCTCGTCGCGGCCCCGGTCGGTGATCGAGAACACCTTCTTGCCCTCGATCACCTCGTGCGTCACCAGGCCCTCCTCCTCCAGGCGGGCCAGACGCGGGTAGATCGTGCCGGGGGAGGGCGAGTAGACGCCGAGGAAGCGGTCCTGCAGCAGGCGAATGACCTCGTAGCCATGCCGAGGGCTCTCCTCCAGCAGCTTCAGCAGGTACAGCCGGAGCCGGCCGTGACCGAAGACAGGGCTCATCGCTTCTCTCCCTTGAGCAACGTGACCTCGCCGGAGACGGTCGTCGCTGTCACCGAGGCCATGCCACCACCCAGCCGTCCGGACACCGACTTGTTGCCCGGGCGGCCCGCGTCTGACAGGTTTTCGAACGTGCTGACCAGCCTGCCGGAGGTGGATCGCATGCTGACGTCCGCCTCCACGTTCTCGGGCAGCCTGACCAGGATGTCACCGGACACGCTGTTCAAGGTCACATATCCGGTCGGGCGCAGCTCCAGATCGGCGGTGATCCGTCCGGACACGGTGTTGGCGCGCAGGCGGCGCGGCGTGCCGTCGGCGACGGTGAGCTCGCCCGAGACGCTCTTGAACGCCAGGTCGCCGTCCATCGCCCGGCTCTCCACGGTGCCCGAGACGGTCGTGGCGCTCACGTCGCCGCTCACCCCGTCGAGCACGATGTCCCCGGAGACGCTCCTGACCTGGGTCGCCTTCTCGAACCCGGCGACCACCGCCGAGGCGGAGACGACTCCCACGTTGACCGTGCACTTCTTGGGCACCGCGAGCGTCAGGACGCTCTTGCGCCGGTCGCGCCGCAGCCAGCCGAGTATGCCCTCCCAGGTGAGGTCTTTGTAGGCGACGCTGAGCTCCCCGCTCTCCTCGTCGTAGGTCACGATCAGCGGAGCGGAGTCGATCTCGGCCACCTCCAGTGTCGGTGGTCCGTCGGTGGCCAGCACGGCCACTCGTCCCGCGACGATCCGCACGTCAAGCGCGGTCACCGAGCCGAACGTCAGCTGCTCCGGCCGCTCGATCGTCCACTGCCGCATGATGCCTGTCCCTTCCGACGACACGTCTACACAAGACACGATATGTCGCGTCTGTCGAAAACTCAAGATGTATCGCGTGTGGCGGGCAGGTCGCGCCGTTCGTGCTTCTCATCGGCCGCGAGGATCCGACGCGACTCCGTCTCATCGGTCGCGAGGGTCCGGAACGCCTCCGGCTTATCGGTCACGAGGGTCCGGTGCGGCGCGCCGCGTCAGTCGTCTTCGTCGTCGAGCCGGGCCAGCCAGGTGGCCAGGCGCTCGACCGGCGTCTCGAACTCGGGATTGAGGTCCACGAACTCACGCAGCCGCTCACCCAGCCACAGCAGGCTGACCTCTTCCTCGCCACGCCGCTCGACCAGCTCCTCGATCCCCCGGTCGGTGAAGTACATCGCTCTCCATTCATCAGTCGCGCAGCCGCGTCGTCAGGTCGCCGGCTGGGGTCCAGGCATCGGCGCGTCCACGTCTGACTTTAGTCAGCAGGCCGCGCTGCTCGAGCTCGCGCAGATCGGTCCGCGCGGTCTGCAAGACGATCTTGTGACTTCGTGCGTGGCCTGCGACGGTGTACTCGGCCAAGGGGTGGTGGGTGGCGTGCGTCAGCAGGGCGATCTGGCGGGCGTTGAAGTCGCCGGTACGGCTGCGCGCCAGGCTCGCCCGTACCTCGCGGGTCTGCGCCGCCTTCCTGCCGAGGTAGGCGTGGAGGTCGTCGACCGCCCTGCGCAACACGTCGAGTTGGTAGAGGACGAAGTAGGTGAGGTCGTTCTCGTCCTGCTCGACGTGGAGGAAGCTGCGCCCGTAGCGCGCGGGGGCGTTCTTCAGGATGCGGGAGATGGAGATGAACTCGGTCAGCCAGTAGTCCTGGTTGAGCATCGACCAGTAGAACAGCGCCCGCGCGGTCCTTCCGTTGCCGTCCTCGAACGGGTGGTCGTAGGCGAGCATGAAGTGCACGGTCAACGCCCTGATCACCGGTGGGACGTACGCGGTCGGCGACGTGCCGTTGGCGAAGTCGCACAGTCGCTGGATCCGCTCGGGCAGCTGCTCGGCCGCAGGAGGGATGTGCAGGACGTCACCGTAGGTGTCGGCGACGACCACCCGCTCCTCGCCGGGCAGCTGGAAGCGCCCGGCCGCGGTCGGGTTGCGCAGTGTGCCCTCGGTGACGATCCGCTGGATCTCGCAGATCAGCGCCGGAGTGAGCGCCTCATCGCGCATCTCGCCGATCCGGCGCATCGCGACGTAGTTGTTGCGGATCATGACTTCGTCGACGGTCTGCGGACTGCGGCCGCTACGCAGCATCTCCTTGGCCACCAGGTACGTGGTCGCCGCGCCTTCCAGCTGGCTGGAGGTGATGGCCTCCTCGATCAGCGAGCTGACCAGGTAGCGATCACGGGTCAGCGGATCGGTCACCGGCTCCGGCATGCCGATGCGGCCGCTGAGATCCCGGTTGAGCGCCTCGACCCCCCGAAGGACGTCGTCCGGCAGCGCGTAGGTGAACGACAGGCCGCCGGCGTCGACAAGGGGAAGATCGCGGCGCATGCCGAGTCGGGCCATCTTGAGCCCGAGCCACCACTGCTCGTGCGTGAGCCCGGCGGGCGGGGTGCGGTGGCGGATCTCGTCCCAGGGCAGGTAGCGCTCCGACGAGTCGACCGCCGACAGGAGCCAGAGGCTGTCGGCTTCCAGCCAGAGCTCCCGCCATGGTGGCGGCTGCTGGGGTCGGCGCACGATCACCTGCCAGATTTAGCAGTTACTAGCAGCTAATTAGCTGTTAGTAACTGCCAATTTTAGCAGCAAGCCCCCACCGATAGGAGCGGGGTTCATGTGGTGAGGCTTTCAGTAGTGAGCCCCCGCCGATAGCGGCGGGGGTTCATGTGGTGAGGCTTTCAGCAGTGAGCCCCCGCCGATAACGGCGAGGGCTCATGCGGTGAGGCGACTGGCTGACTAGCCGAACAGCTCGCTCAAGATCCCCTCGAGCTCGTTGTCGTGGGAGGAGTGCGAGCCGGTCGCGGGCGAACTGTTGGGCGTCCGCGAGACGCGACGTAGCGCGCGGCCGTTCAGCAGATCCGGGTCCTCGGCCAGCTTGAGCGTGAGGTAAGGCCACGGCCCCATGTTGACCGGCTCGTCCTGCGCCCACACCAGCTCGACCTGCGAGCCGTAGCGGGAGAGCTCGGCGGCGAGCTCCTCCGCCGGGAACGGGTAGAGCCGCTCCAGACGGACCAGTGCGACGTCGTCGCGGCCCGACTTCTCCCGCCGGTCGAGCAGGTCGTAGTAGATCTTGCCCGAGGAGAGCACGACCTTGGTGACCTTGCCCGGCTCGACGATGGTGTCGCCGAGGACCGGCTGGAAGGTGCCCGAGGTGAAGTCGGACGCCTTCGAGACCGCCCGCTTGTGACGCAGCAGCGACTTCGGCGTGAAGACGACCATCGGCTTGCGCCTGCCCGACTCGACCTGCCACCTGAGCAGGTGGAAGTAGTTGGCCGGAGTGGACGGCTGCGCGACCGTCATGTTGTCGAGCGCGCAGACCTGCAGGAACCGTTCGATGCGGGCCGAGGAGTGGTCGGGACCCTGGCCCTCGAAGCCGTGCGGCAGCAGCAGCACGACAGCCGACCTCTGGCCCCACTTCTGCTCACCGGACGAGATGAACTCGTCGATGATCGTCTGGGCGCCGTTGACGAAGTCGCCGAACTGGGCCTCCCAGGCCACCAGGGCGTCGGGACGCACGACGCTGTAGCCGTACTCGAAGCCCAGCGCCGCGAACTCGCTGAGCAGCGAGTCGTAGATGTAGAACTTCGTGGTGCCCTGGTTGAAGACCTTGAGCGGGGTGTGGTCCTCGCCGGTCACCCGGTCGACCAGCACCGCGTGGCGCTGGGTGAACGTGCCCCGCCGGGTGTCCTGGCCGACCACGCGGACCGGGTGGCCATCGATGAGCAGCGAGCCGAAGGCCAGCGTCTCACCCATGCTCCAGTCGATCGCGTCCTGCTCGACCGCCTGGCCACGGCGCTGCAGCACCGGCGCCAGGCGCGGATGCGGCGTGAAGCCCTCGGGCAGGTTGAGCTGGGTGTCGACGATCCGCTTGAGCGTCTCGTCGGTGATCTCGGTCGGCGTGTCGTTGTGCGACCACTTGATCACCTCAGCGGGCGGCACCCGCATCGCGCCCGCCTCCGGCGGCTTCTTCGCCGCCTCGCGGGTCTCGGTGAACGCCTGCTCCAGCTTGGCCTGGTAGTCGCGCAGCGCCTGCTCGGCCTCTTCCACCGTGATGTCGCCCCGGCCGATCAGCGCCTCGGTGTAGAGCTTGCGAGTGGAGCGCTTGGCGTCGATCAGGTCGTACATCAGCGGCTGGGTGAAGGCGGGGTTGTCGCCCTCGTTGTGGCCGCGGCGGCGGTAGCAGATCAGGTCGATGACGACGTCCTTGCGGAACGCCTGGCGGTATTCGTAGGCCAGCTCGCCCACGCGGACGACGGCCTCGGGGTCGTCGCCGTTGACGTGGAAGATCGGCGCCTGGATCATCCGGGCCACGTCGGTCGCGTAGACGCTCGACCTGGACGAAGCGGGCGATGTCGTGAAGCCGACCTGGTTGTTGACCACCACGTGCACGGTGCCGCCGGTGCGGTAGCCGCGCAGCTGCGACAGGTTGAGCGTCTCGGCCACGACGCCCTGGCCGGCGAAGGCCGCGTCGCCGTGGATGAGCACCGGCAGGACCGTGAAGCCCTCCTCGCCGCGCTCCAGCAGGTCCTGCTTGGCGCGGACGACGCCTTCGAGCACCGGGTCGACCGCCTCCAGGTGAGACGGGTTGGCCACCACGGAGGCGGCGATCGTCTTGCCGCTGGGAGCGGTGAAGGTGCCCGACGCGCCGAGGTGGTACTTCACATCGCCCGAGCCGTGCGCGGTGCGCGGGTCGATGTTGCCCTCGAACTCACCGAAGATCTGCCCGTAGGACTTGCCGACGATGTTGGCCAGGACGTTGAGCCGGCCGCGGTGGGCCATGCCGATGACGACCTCGTCGAGGTCCTCGTCGGCGGCGTCGCTGATCACCGAGTCGAGCAACGGGATCAGGGACTCGCCGCCCTCCAGCGAGAAGCGCTTCTGCCCGACGAACTTGGTCTGCAGGAACGTCTCGAAGGCCTCGGCCGTGTTGAGCCGGCTCAGGATGTTGAGCTGCTCGTCACGGGCCGGGGAGGCGTGCGGCTTCTCCACCCGCGCCTGGATCCAGGCCCGCTCCTCGGGGTTCTGGATGTGCATGTACTCGATGCCGACCGTGCGGCAGTAGGAGTCGCGCAGCACGCCCAGGATCTCGCGGAGCTTCATCAGTGGCCGGCCGCCGAAGCCGCCGGTGGCGAACTCGCGCTCCAGGTCCCACAGCGTCAGGCCGTGGGACTGGATGTCGAGGTCGGGGTGCTTGCGCTGCTTGTACTCCAGCGGGTCGGTCTCGGCCATGAGGTGGCCGCGGACGCGGTAGGCGTGGATCAGCTCGATCACCCGAGCGGACTTGGCCACGTCGTCATCGTGCGAGGCCGAGATGTCCTGGACCCAGCGGACCGGCTCGTAGGGGATCCGCAGCGCCTCGAAGATCTCGTCGTAGAAGCCGTCCTCGCCGAGCAGCTGCCGGTGGATCGTGCGCAGGAAGTCACCCGACTGGGCGCCCTGGATGATCCGGTGGTCATAGGTGCTGGTCAGCGTCATGACCTTGGAGACGGCCAGGCGCGAGAGCGTGTCGGGCGAGGCGCCCTGGTATTCGGCCGGGTATTCCATCGCGCCGACGCCGATGATCGTGCCCTGCCCGGGCATCAGGCGCGGGACCGAGTGGACGGTGCCGATCGTGCCGGGGTTGGTCAGCGAGATCGTGGTGGCCGCGAAGTCGTCGACCCCGAGCTTGCCCGAGCGGGCCTTGCGGACGACCTCCTCGTAGGCCATCCAGAACTGGCGGAAGTCCATGTCCTCGGCGCCCTTGATGGAAGGCACCATGAGCTGCCGCTCGCCGTTGCTCTTCTGGACGTCGATGGCCAGGCCGAGCCCTACGTGCTGCGGCTTGACCAGGGTCGGCTTGCCGTCGACCTCGGTGTAGGAGTAGTTCATCTCCGGCATGGCCCGCAGCGCCTTGATGACGGCATAGCCGATCAGGTGCGTGAAGGAGACCTTGCCGCCGCGTCCCCGCTTGAGGTGATTGTTGATCACAATGCGGTTGTCGATGAGCAACTTGGCCGGGATGGCCCGGACGCTGGTCGCGCTCGGAATGACGAGCGAGGCGTCCATGTTGGCGGCGGTGCGTGCGGCGGCACCGCGCAGTTTGACTTCCTCGGCGCCCGCGGGCACCGGGGCCGCAGGCTGCTTCGGCTTGACATCGGGGACCGGGGCAGTCGGTGCAGCCTTGGGTGGAGCCGCCATGGGAGCCGGAGCGGTCGCTGTGCCGTTCGCCGCCTCCTTGGCGGGCATTCTGCCCGGTCCATAATCAGGGTTGTAGTCAGCGAAGAAGTTCCACCAAGCCCGGTCCACAGACTCAGGATCTTGGAGGTACTTCTGGTACAGCTCGTCGACAAGCCACTCGTTCTGTCCAAAGCTTGCCAGCGGGTTTGTCCGCGACGACTCAGACGACACGGCGGAAATCGCCCTCTTCCGCAGATCGGCGTTGATGTTAGAGAACCTGTCCAAGGTTACTCGTCTTGCCCGGCGGCGCGCGCAAGAGACGCCCCGCGGCCTCGCCCGATCCTCTCAAGAGAGTCCGAAGAGGTCACGCCCCCCTAGTCAATCCAGGGGGTGCCGCAATTATCACTGTTTGGTATCAACAGCTGTGCGGCAGGTTTATTTCACCTCAGACAGCACTCTGGCGCTGATCCGCACCTCGGGGGACAGCTCGGTCAGCAGGGTCGCCAGCTCCTCGCCCGCCTCCTTGAGCTCCTCCATGGACATCGGCTCCAGCCGCTCCAGGATGAAGATCGCATTGGTGGTCTCCTCGGTGAGGCGGGTGCGCGCCACCTGGCGCCAGTTCCACCTGCGACAGGTGACGCCGATGTCGTCGCGCCAGATCACCTCGCCGGGCTCCGGGGCGCCGAGCGCCTCCGCCTCCTCGCCGCCTTCCGCCCGGACCAGTCGCGGCGGGCCGGCGTAGTGGTCGAGGTCCTCGCCGCCGATCGGCAGCGCGTGCTTCACGCTGATCGAGTTGTAGGCGTCGACGGCCTGGTTGATCTCCGGCAGCGGCAGCCTGCGGGTCAGGGCGTCGACCGAGGGTCTGGTCTTCTGCGGCTTGGCGCCGAACGCGCGGTAGGCGTCCTTCCACGCGTCGATCTTCTCGGTCTGTACGGGCTGCTCCGAGGCCGCGGCCAGCCAGGCGCGGGAACGGTCGTCTGTGGGCCCGTTGCGCAGCCCGTGCGCCGTCATGACCAGCACCGCGAAGTCGGGACGCAGGGCGAAGACCGCCTCGTCCACCCAGATCTCATCAAGCATGCGGCCCAGTTTATTCGGCAGGAAAACCCGCAAAATTCTCTTTGCAAAATTGCCTTTGCGGTTTAGCCTTCGTCTATGGAAGAGAAGTTCAAGATCAGCGATCCGCAGGTGCTCAAGGTGGTGGCGCACCCCCTGCGGGTGCGGCTGCTCGGCCTGCTGCGCGGCGACGGGCCCGCGACGGCCAGCGAGCTGGGGCGCAAGGTGGAGGAGAGCTCCGGCTCGACCAGCTACCACCTGCGCGAGCTGGCCAAGTACGGCTTCATCGAAGAGGACCCCGAGCGACGCGACGGCCGGGAACGCCGCTGGCGGGCCCGCCATCAGTACACCTCCTGGGACAACCTGGAGATGGCGGCCACGCCGGAGGGGCAGGAGGCCGTCCGGATCATGCAGCTGCGCCAGCTGGAAGCGCTGGGACGGGCGGTCGAGGCGTTCGAAGCGGGGGAGTGGCCCGCCGAGCTGGTCGAGGTCTCCGGGATGAGCGACCATCTGGTGCGGCTGCCCGCCGCGGGTGTCCGTGAGCTCAGCGAGCGCGTCGACGCGCTGGTGCGCGAGCTCAGCGAACGCTACGCGGACGATCCCTGCGCCGTGCCGATGAGCGTCTGGTCGGCGGTCTTCCCCCGCGGGCCGCTGGACGGGGAGGACAGCTGATGACAGCCCGATCCGCGTTACGCCGTTACCTGCTGGTCAGCTTCCTGACCTGGCTGCCGCCCGGCCTGATGAGCGCCGTGCTTGTGCTGCTGATGACCGAACGGGGACTCAGCCTGGCCCAGGTCGGGCTCGCCCTCGTGGTGTTCTCGATCGTCACCATCAGCCTCGAACTGCCCACCGGTGGCCTGGCCGACGTGATCGGCCGCCGGACGGTCCTGGCGATCTCGGCCGCGTTCACCGTCGCCGCGCTCACGCTGATGGCGGTCTCGACCACGTTCTGGATGTTCCTGGCCACCGGTGTGCTCAAGGGCGTCGCCCGCGCCCTGTCCAGCGGCCCCGCCGCCGCCTGGTACGTCGACACACTCCACGCCCTCGAAGGGCCGGACGCCGACCTCAAGCCGGGCCTGGCGCGTGGCGGCGCGCTGGAGTCGGTGGCGCTGTTGCTGGGCGTGCTGGTGGGCGGGTTCGCGCCGCTCGCGGTGCCGCCGGCGGTGATGACGCCCCTGGCGCTGCCGCCGCTGCTTGGCGCGGTGGCCGGGCTCGTGCTGCTGGTGACGGTGCTCTTCGCGCTACCCGAGACGCTGCCCGAGGCCGCGCACCCGACCCGCGCCGGGGAGCACCCGCGGCGTGTCGGCCAGTCACTCGGGCGACCGCTCGGGCGGGTCGTCCGGGACGTGCCCTCGACCGTGGCCGAGGGCGTGCGGCTGGCGGCCGGCGGACCGCTGCTGCGTCGCCTGATGCTGGCCGCCGCGGCGTCCGGCGTCGCGCTGGCCAGTGTCGAGCTGCTCGCCCCCGGCAGGCTGGCGGCGCTGGCGGGCACGGCGGAGCTGGGCAGCACCGGCTATGCCGTCGTGGCGGCGCTCGGCTTCGCCGGCAGCGCGATGGGCAGTGCGATCGCGCCCCGGGTGGCCGGGTCGGCGGGCGGTTCGGTACGCGGCGCGGCGGCGGGCGTCGTCCTGACCGCGCTGGCCATCGCCGCCCTGGCGGCCACGGCGGGCCTCGACGGGCCGCCCGGTTTCGCGGCCACCGGGCTGGCCTATGTCGTCATGTTCGCCGGGCTCTCGGTGGCTGGAGTGCTGTGCTCGGAGATGACGCACCACGCCGTCACGGCCGCGCAGCGCACGACCGTGACCTCGACGAGCTCCCTGTCACTGCAGGCGGGGGCAGCGCTGTCCAACACGACGTTCGGCACCCTGGCCGGCCAGGCCGGTCTGTCCGCCACGTGGTCGCTCGCCGCGGGGGTGGTGCTGGCCTCCGCGCTGCTGTTCGTCCGCATGCCCGCGCTCCGACCGGCTCGCCCTGCCCGGTAAAGGGGCCCGTACGGAGTATGGCTCAGGGGAGAGCGGGCACCGACGGGTCGGTGTCGGTCCAGCCGACCTGGAGCATGGTCGAGGTGTAATTCCGGAACGGCTTGCCGTTGAGCTCGGTCGTCAGGCTTTCGGCCAGCAACACCATCTCGTCGGTGTCGACGATCACCTCGATGTTGGCTGTGATCTTCTGACGGACCTGATCGGGAGCGATGGAGAGTTTCGCACCGGCCCTGCCCAGAGCGTCCTTGACCGTCCCTTGGGCGCGTACGTTGGGCATCGTCAGCAGCGCCTGGTAAGCCGCGGCGCGGACTTCCTTCGGCGCGGGAAGAGTGTGCAGCAATGTGCGCAGCGCCGCTGTCACGTAGCCGCCGACGGCGTCGTCCGGAGCCCTCCCGACTTGTACGGCCTTCGCGAGCCAGTCCTTCAAACCGCTCGGGTCCGCGGGCAGTTCCTGGAGCTCCGCGTACGACATCTGCTGCCCGGCCAGAAAGAAGGCGTTTGGACGCTTCGAGGGTATGACCCGGCCCTTGTCCGCTTTGGTGGCCAGGGACACGGTGCCGCGACCAGCCGTGCGGCTCAATCTGGACGGAGAGCCGTCGCGGCGCCACGCCTTCTCGTCCGCCGCGCTCTGCGGTCGTGCCCCCAGCGTTCGGAGCCCGGACCATGCCTTGCCATCGGGCGAGGTCCAGGTTTCCGCGATCCGCCGTTCCTCCACCCAGTAGCGGTTGGAGCCTCTCCCGAACTGCCGGGGCTGGGTGCTCCGCAGCAGCGTCCTCGTATGCCAGTAGGTGCCTTCCGCCGGAGCCGTTACCGTACGGGCGGTTGCCGCGAGCCGCAGCTCCGGCGCGTCCAGGAGGCTGGGCGTGCTCGGCAGGCCCAGCAGGGCGATGGTGCACAGCACGGCCAAGCCGATCTCGACGGCGATCATCGGCCGGATCAGTTGTGGTCACGAGTTTCATCTGAATTGTGGCGCGGATACCCGGTTCTTCAGGACCGGGGGAAAGCGCCATGCCTCCTCTCGAAAACAGTATGGAAAAGCTCGGTTACGTTCGGTAATATGTGCGGTGGGTGATGGCGCTGTGACAGGAGGTGCGCGATGGCGATCAGCCGCTCCGCCACCAAACGCAACGGCCTGCCCACGATCGTGCAACTGCGGCTCACGCCTACACCCGCCCAAGCCGAGGCGCTGGCGGCGGCGGTGCTGTTGTGCAATCAGGCGGCCACCGTCCTCTCCCGCTTGGCCTGGCAGCATCGCGTGTTCGCGGTGGTGGAGTTGCAGCGGCTGGCCTACTACGAGGTGCGGGCACAGATGGCCGGGCTGGGCGCGCAGGCGGCTGTGCGGGCGATCGCCCGGGTCGCGGGCGCCTACGCCAACCGGCGCGCCAGCAAGAGACGGGCTCACATCTTCCGGCCGTACGGCGCCGTCCCTTACGACGCCCGGCTGATGAGCTTCAACCGTGACGCCCGCACGGTGTCGCTGTGGACCCCCACCGGCCGCGTCAGCGTGCCCTACACCGGCCGGCCCGAAGATCTCAAGGCCATGGATACGCTGCCGAGGGGGGAGGCCGACCTGATCTGCCGTCGCGGGGTGTGGCTGCTGCAGGTCACCCTCACCCTGCCCACACCGGCGGTGCGCGAGCCGGTCGGCGGCTTTGTGGGGGTGGATCAAGGGGTGGCGAACCTGGCGGTCACCTCCGACCGGGTGGTGCTGCCCGGCCCTGCCCTCCCCGGCCCGATCGGCGGCAACGGCCACGTCCGCACTCTGCGGGAGCGGCGGCATCGCCAACGCCGACGCCTGCAGCGCAAGGGCACGTCTGCGGCGCGGCGGGTGCTGCGCCGCCTGTCCGGGCGTGAGCACCGAATGATGACCGACCTCAACCACCAAATCAGCAAATATGTGGTGCGCGAAGCCGAACGCACCGGCCGCGGGGTCGCCCTGGAAGATTTGCAGGGCATCCGCAGCCGGGTAAGGGCTCATCGGTTCCAGCGGCGCACCCTGCACAGCTGGGCCTTCGCCCAGCAGACCACGTTCACCCGCTACAAGGCCGCCCGCGCCGGAGTCGCCTTCCTGCTGGTCGACCCCGCCTACACCTCGCAGGCCTGTCCGGAATGCGGGAACGTCAGCGGGGCGAATCGACCGGCGCGGGGCCGGTTCGTCTGCACAAGGTGTGGCCTCGCTGGGCACGCCGACCACATCGCGGCCCGCAACATCGCCGTACGCGGCGTCGCGGGCTGGGCTGTTATCAACCAGCCACACGCTACCGGCCTCCCTTCACCCAGATGGGACCGTGAGAGCAAACCACCGGCTGGGCCGGTGGTAGTTGATGCCTCCTAATACGCCTGGACCGCGTCAGACGTTGCCTCGCGCCAAAGGGCTGTCCCACACACAGGCAACCCCGCGACTCGCTCGGGCGTATAGAGGGCGTGAAATCGGACGGACAGCCGTGAGCGGCGCAGAGGAACAGGAATTCGCCGCGTTCGTGGCCGCGCGCGGCACAAGCCTGCTGCGGGTCGCCTACCTCACCTGCGGCGACGAGGCGGAGGCTGAAGACCTGCTGCAGACGGCGCTGGAGCGTACATGGCGCAACTGGGACCGGGTGCGGTACGCCAACCCCGAGCCCTATATCCGCCGCATCATCGTGAACACGGCCATCAGCCGGGCCCGGCGGCGAGCGATTCTGCGCTTCATCCCGGTGCACACCCCGCCGGAGTCGGCGGCGCCCGAGACCGACATCGACCTGCGCCGGATGCTCATGGACGTCCTGCGCGCCCTGCCTCCCCGGCAGCGCGCGGTGATCGTCCTGCGGTACTGGGAGGACCTCGGCGAGACGCAGACCGCCGAGGTCCTCGGCTGCTCGGTGGGCACGGTGAAAAGTCAGGCAGCCAAGGCGATGGCCAAGCTCCGTTCGGCGCTCGGCGACGGAACGCTGGAAGGAGTGATCAGGAATGTCCGTACTTGAGGAGCGCCTTCGCCAGATCATGGCGGACGAGACCGCGCGGTTGCGGGCCGCGCCCGACCTGGTGGAGCGGGTGCTCCGGTCCTCGCGGAGGAAGAGGAAGCGGGTCAAGCTCGCCGCCATGGCCGTGTCGGCGGCCGTCGTCGCCACCGCGGTCCCCGCCTTTCTGATCCTCGGGCCCAGCCCCACGACCGTGCTGACGCCCACGGTCAGCACGTCACCCGCGACCCCTGATCCGACGCAGCCGGACACCCCCGCCATCGACGACACCCCGGCGCCCCCGTCTCCGACCCCCGATTTCGGAGACCTGGGCGACGGAAGGGCTTTCGGGCGCGTCAAGGTGGGTTACCTGCCCGACGGGTTGCGGTGGGGCAACTGGTCCCTGAACTTCGGCGACAAGTACACGACCTCATGGAACTACGACGGGGACAAGCACGGCTTCTACTGCGTCCAGATCTACGTGTACGAAGGCGCGGCCGTCCAGGAACCCGATGACCGCGTCCAGGAGTACCGCAAGGACGGGAAGGGCGAAGAGGTGGCCATCGGCGACCGGACCGGGTACCTGATCACGCAGAACGTCGGCGAGGACGGCGGGAAGGGCACCCCGAGCCTCATGCTGACCATGAGCGAGGGGCGGCGGGCCGAGGTGATGATCAGCCCGGTGTACGCCAAGAAGCTCGGCGGCGCCAAGACGAAGCGTGAGCTGTTGAAGATCGCCGAAGGGCTCACAGCCGACTGAACCAGCCTGTCACCGGCCGTTTCCCCGGCCAGCCCGCTGCTCGGTAGTAGAACATGGTTCGGGCACAATGCTGAGCATGGCGAAGTTTGTGGTGACTCCATCCAGCGAGACCCAGCGCGCGGCGTGGCTCGGCGGCACGATTCCCGAGGTCGAGCGGGTGCGGCCGGGACTGTGGTCGGTTCCGGTGCCGATCCCGGTCAATCCCCTGCGTTACGTGCTGGTCTACGTCCTGGAACTGCCCGACGGGGTCGCCATCGTCGACGCCGGATGGAACACCGACGAGGCCTGCGAGGCGCTGGTCGCGGGGTTGCGGGTCGCCGGGTATGCGATCACCGACGTCAAGGGCGTACTGGTGACCCACATCCATCCCGATCACTACGGCCTGGCCGGGCGGGTCCGGGAGATGTCGGGCGCGTGGATCGCCCTGCACCCCGCCGACGCGCGCCTCGTCCACGATCGGTACGACGACAGCGCCATCGACTCGCTGGTCGAGCGCGAACGGGCGCAGCTGGCCCGGTCCGGGGTGCCCGAGCTGACCCTGGACGAGCTGGCCGGCGCCTCGATGATGATCAGGCACATGGTGTCGATGGCCAAGCCCGACCGGCTGGTCGAGGACGGCGACCGGCTGGACCTGCCCGGCTGGGATCTGCGGGCCGTCTGGACCCCTGGCCACTCGCCCGGCCACCTCTGCTTCGTGTCGCCGTCCAGGAAGCTGCTGTTCTCCGGCGATCACGTGCTGGCCAAGATCACGCCGATGGTGGCCGTGCATCCGCAGTCCGCGCCCAACCCGCTGGCCGACTACCTCGACGCGCTGGCCGCCGTACGGAAGCTGGATGTGGAGGAGGTGCTGCCCGCGCACGAGTACCGCTTCCTGGAGCTGGCCGAACGGGTCGACTATGTGATGGCGCATCACGAGGAGCGGCTGGCGGAGATCGAGCGGATGCTCGGGGGCGCCTCCGCCGGGGTCTGCTGCTGGGACATCGCGACCGGCCTGACCTGGTCGCGGCCCTGGGAGACGATCCCGCCGTTCATGCGGCGCGCGGCCACCAACGAGACGCTGGCGCACCTGGTGTGGCTGGAGTCGCGGGGACGGGCGCGGCGCGTGCTCGGCGAGCCGGAGCTGTGGTTCGCGGGTGCCTGACCAGGCGACATTTATTTCATGTAAACCCAGTAGGAAATGTTGACTTCTTGACCGCGCCTGCGTAGCGTCGAGTGCATGAGCCCGGACCTCACCCGGCGCGCGCATGTCGACTTCTGCCGCGTCGTCAGCGCACAGTGTCACTGATCACGACTTAGTCCCCGTCCCCCTTTATTTGAGGACATCTCGTGATCAAGCGTCTCGCTTCCCTTGTCCCTCTTCTCCTCGCCGTCACGGCGTGCGGCACCGCCCAGGGCGCCGCCGAAACCCAGGAACTGCGCTACCAGGGCAGTGTCGGCACCGTCACCTTCCCCGAGCTGGCCGAGGAGCTCGGCTATCTCAAACCCGTCAAGCTCAAGTGGATCGGCAACACGACCAGCGGACCGCAGGACATCCAGACGGCCGCCACGGGCCAGAGCGACTTCGGTGGCGCGTTCAACGGCGCCGTGGTCAAGCTGGTCGCCGCCAAGGCCCCGATCAAAGCCGTGATCAGCTACTACGGCAGTGATCAGAACTCCTACCAGGGCTACTTCACCCTCCAGGACAGCCCGATCCACAGCGCCCGCGACCTGATCGGCAAGAAGGTCGGCATGAACACCCTGGGCGCCCACGCCGAGGCCGTGCTGAAGGAATACCTCAAGCGCGGCGGCCTGACCCCGGCCGAGATCAAGCAGGTCGAACTGGTCGCCGTCCCACCCGTCAGCGCCGAGCAGTCGTTGCGCCAGAAACAGATCGACGTGGCCGCGCTCGGCGGCATCCTGCGCGACAAGGCGCTGGAACGCGGCGGTCTCACGACCCTGTTCAAGGACGTCGACCTGTTCGGCGACTTCTCGGCCGGGACGTACGTGCTCACCGACCGCTTCATCAAGCAGAACCCGAACACGGCCAGGAAGTTCGTCGAGGCCACTGCCAAGGCCATCCAGTGGACCCAGACGCACACCCGTGAAGAGGTCGTGGCCGAGTTCAAGGAGATCATCGCCAAGCGGGCCAGGAACGAGGACTCCACCACCGTCGGCTTCTGGAAGAGCAGCGGTGTCGCGACCAAGGGCGGAGTGATCGAGCCGCAGGAGTTCCAGCGGTGGATCTCCTGGCTGGAGGGCGCCGGCGAGATCAAGCCCGGCCAGATCAAACCCCAGGACGTCTACACCAACGCCTACAACCCGTTCGTCTCGGGAGGCTCCTGATGAAGATCGAGTTCGTGTCCGTGACCAAGGAGTTCGCCGTCCGCGGCAGCTCTTTCACCGCCCTGTCCGACATCTCGCTCGACGTGGCCGAAGGCGAATTCCTCACGCTCGTCGGCCCCAGCGGATGCGGCAAGTCCACCCTCCTCGACCTGCTCAGCGGCCTGACCCTGCCCACGCGCGGCGAGATCCGCATCGACGGCGTCCCCGTCTCCGGTCCGGGACTCGACCGGGGCATCGTCTTCCAGCAGTACGCGCTGTTCCCCTGGCGGACCGCGGTGGCGAACGTGGAGTTCGGGCTGGAGGCCAAGGGGGTGCCGCGGCGCGAACGCCGTGAGCGCGCCCGCGGCTACCTCGACCTGGTCGGGCTGCGCGGCTTCGACGAGCGCTACCCGCACGAGCTCTCGGGCGGTATGCGGCAGCGGGTCGCCATCGCCCGCAGCCTCGCCTACGACCCCGACGTCCTGCTCATGGACGAGCCCTTCGCCGCCCTCGACGCCCAGACCCGCGAGTCCCTCCAGGAGGAGCTGCTCCGCATCTGGAACAAGACCGGCAAGACCATCGTGTTCATCACCCACGGCATCGACGAGGCCGTCTACCTGGGGCAGCGGGTGGCCGTCATGACGCCTGGCCCCGGTCGGATCCGGGCCGTCGTACCGGTCTCGTTCGCCTCCCGCGAGGGGGACCTGCGGGCCGATCCGGTGTTCGGCGAGTACCGCCACGCCATCTGGACGCTGCTGCGCGAGGAGGTGACCCCCGTTGGCCAGACCCTCACTCAGCCTCTCGGCCTCCCCGCTTGAGGACGACCGCCTCCTTGTCAGGACCCTCGCGCCGGTGCGTCCCGCCACTGTCCGGCGCCGAAGCCTGCCGGGCATCATCCGCCGGGTGGTCAACGCGTCCGCCGCGATCGTCGTGCTGGCCGCCGTCTGGGAGATCCTGCCCAGGGCCCAGGTGGTGGACCCCACCTTCCTCCCGCCGTTGAGCGACGTCCTGACCGCCTGGTACGACCTGCTGCGCAGCGGCGAGCTGGCCGACCATGCCCAGGCCTCGCTGGCCAGGTCGCTGGCCGGGTTCGGGGCGGCCATCGTGGTCGCCATCCCGCTGGGCCTGCTGATCGGCTGGTACCGCCCGGTGGCCGAGCTGCTGAACCCGGTCCTGGAGCTGTTCCGCAACACCGCCGCCCTGGCCCTGCTGCCGGTGTTCGTGCTGGTCCTGGGGCTGGGGGAGACGTCCAAGGTGTCGATCATCCTGTACGCCTGCGCCTGGCCGATCCTGCTCAACACCATCGCGGGCGTCAAAAGCGTCGACCCGCTCCTGATCAAGTCGGCGAGGTCCATGGGGCTCGGGCCGTACCGGCTGTTCCAGAAGGTCATCCTGCCCGCCGCGGTGCCCACCATCTTCACCGGCATCCGCCTGGCCGGGGCGTACTCGATCCTCGTGCTGATCGCCGCCGAGATGGTCGGCGCCAAGGCGGGGCTCGGCTACCTCATCAACTACGCGCAGTACAACTTCCGGGTGCCCGACATGTACGCGGGGATCATCACGATCTCGGTGCTCGGCCTGCTGTTCAACCTGCTCCTCGTACGCCTGGAGCGACGCTTCTCCACCTGGAGGACCACGTGACCATGCACCTGAACGCCTTCCTGATGGGCGTCGGCCACCACGAGGCCGCGTGGCGGCACCCGCTGACCGAGCCGAGCCGCATCACCGACATCCGGCACTTCCAGGAGCTGGCCCGGATCGCCGAACGCGGCAAGCTGGACTCGGTGTTCCTCGCCGACGGCCTCGCCCTGTGGGGAAATGTCCGGCACAACGCGCTCGGCGGGCTGGAGCCCCTCACCCTGCTCGCCGCCCTGGCCGCCGTCACCGACCACATCGGCCTGATCGCCACGGTGTCCACGACGTACAACGAGCCGTTCCACGTGGCGCGCAAGTTCGCCTCGCTGGACCACATCAGCGGCGGCCGGGCGGGCTGGAACATCGTCACCTCCGCCGGCGAGGCCGAGGCCCGCAACTTCGGCATCGAACGCCCGCCGCACAGCGAGCGCTACCACCGGGCGGAGGAGTTCCTCCAGGTGGCCAACGCGCTCTGGGAGAGCTGGGCGGACGGAGCGGTCGTCGGCGACCGGCGCACCGGGGTCTACGCCGACCTCTCCCGCGTCCAGCCGATCGACCACGTGGGCACGCACTTCAAGGTCCAGGGCCCGCTGAACGTCCAGCGCTCGCCCCAGGGCCGCCCCCTCCTGGTCCAGGCCGGGTCGTCGGAGGACGGCAAGGAGTTCGCGGCGCGGTTCGCGGAGGCGGTGTTCACCGCGCAGCAGACCCTGGAGGACGCCCAGGAGTTCTACGCCGACCTCAAGGGCAGGCTCCCCGCGTACGGGCGCCGGCCCCAGGACCTCAAGATCCTGCCCGGCGTCTCGCCCATCATCGGCTCGACCGAGCGCGAGGCGCTGCGGCTGGAGAAGGAGCTGGAAGACCTCATCGTCCCGGCGTACGGCGTGCAGCAGCTCTCGAACATCCTCGGCGTCGACCTCACCGCCCACCCCTTGGACGGCCCACTACCGGACATCCCGCCCAACCCGGATGGCCAGCAGAGCCGCATCAAGCTGATCAAGGACCTGGCGGCCCGCGGCGACCTGTCGATCCGCGAGATCATCGGCAAGCTCGCCGGCGGCCGCGGCCACCGGGTCGTCGCGGGCACGCCCGAGCAGATCGCCGACCAGCTCCAGGAATGGTACGAGAACGGCGCGGCCGACGGCTTCAACATCATGCCCCCGCACCTGCCCGGCGGCCTCGCGGACTTCGTCGAGCAGGTCGTCCCCGAACTGCGGATCCGCGGCCTGTTCCGCAAGGACTACGAGGCCCGAACCCTTCGCGACCACTACGGATTGGCCACCGCCTCATGAGCATCGTCACCGTCGTCGGCAACCCGCGCTCCGGATCGCGCACGCTGGGAGCGGCGGTCGCGGCGACCGACGCCATCGCCGCCCGGCTCGGCCACACGGGTCCGAGGGACGTCATCGACCTGTCGGCCCTTGCTCCGGAACTGCTCCTCCCGCAGAGCACCGCGAACGTGGAGATCGCCCTCGAACTCCTCACCAGCGCCTCGGTGGCCGTCGTGGCCAGCCCCACCTACAAGGCGACCTACACCGGCCTGCTCAAGGCGTTCCTCGACCGGCTGCCGCCGAACGCCCTGGCCGGTACGGCGGCCCTGCCGATCCTCGTCGTGGGCGACCCCAAGCACGCCCTGGCGGTGGAGGTCCACTTCCGCCCGCTCCTGGTGGAGCTGGGCGCCTTCGTCCCCACCCCCGGCCTGGCCCTTCTGGAGTCGGAGCTGCCAGGAGACGACGGGCCCTTGGCCCGCTGGGCGGATCGGGTCGTGCCGCAGATAACGGTCAGGGAGGGAGCGTTCAGGGAGGGAGCGTTTAGGGAGGGAGCGTTTAGGGAGGGAGCGCTGAGATGACCATCTCCCTGGATCGCGACGAGTTCCGTACGGCCCTGGCCCAGCACGCCGCCGGAGTGGTCATCGTGACGGCCAGACCGGAGGGGGTCCCGGTAGGCCTCACGGCGACCTCGTTCTCCTCGGTGAGCCTTGATCCGCCACTGGTGTCCTTCTACGTCGACCAGTCGTCCACCACCTGGCCCTGGCTCCGGCTGGCCGACCATTTCGCGGTGAACGTCCTGGCCGGCCACCAGCACGACCTGGCCACCCGCTTCGCCCGGCGCGGCATCGACCGCTTCGCCGAACCCACCCGCTGGCAGCCCGGCCCGCACGACACGCCGTTGTTGGAGGACGTCTCCGCACATCTCATCTGTATTCCGCACACGACCGTGGAGATAGGCGACCACACCCTGGTGGTCGGCCTGGTCACCGCCGCCCAGACCACCCCAGCCCGGCCGCTCCTCTACCACCGCGGGCAGTACGGGCGCTTCCTCCCGCACAACTGACTCTTTCCCCGCCGCACGTGGCCCGCCTACCGGATGCGGACCCGGTCGCGTGCGGTGGGGAGGGGGAGATCAAGCAGGGTGCGGATGCCGGGCGGCGCGGCGCAGACGGCGGGGATGGCGTTGATGGCGTGGGCGGCCGCGGCGGCCAGTCCGTGGGAGACCTCGTCGATCGACATCGTCATCTGCGGCACCCCCTCGATGTGGATCGCGAAGCCCGGCTCCGGCCAGCGCGCCACCTTGCCGGCGTCGGCCTTGTAGACCACCTCGACCGTCATGAACGGCCGCCCCCGCACCAGCCCCGAGAACACCCAGCGTGAGGCGCACACCGCGCCCTCCTCGACCCGGCCGGCCGCGATCTCGAACTCCCGCCCGGCCACCTCGAACTCGTCCCGCTCCTCCACCTCGTCCAGCCGCACGTCGAGCGCGTCGGCCACGAGTTGCACGCTCTCGGCGAAGAGCGAGCGCTGGAAGGTACGGAACGGCCGGACCGCTTCGGCGTAGTCCTTGGCCGTGCGGGTGAACCCGACCAGGTCCACGACGACCTGGCGCGAGGGGTGGCCGCGGAAGTCCGACGACTCGCGTACATAGATGTGGTCGACCCGGTCCGACAGCCCGGTCAGCGCCAGCGGCAGGAAGTCGCTCATGAAGCCCGGGTTGATGCCGGTGCCGTGGAGCGTGGTGCCGCCCTTGTCACAGGCGGCCTCGATGCGCTCGACCACCCGGGGACCGTACGACTTGGGGTAGACGAAGCCGGTGGTCGTGATGACGTTCTTGCCCGAGGCGAGCAGCGCGCAGATGGTCTCCAGGTCCAGACCCCGGTCCGGGCCGAAGTAGAAGGACGGCAGCGGCATGTGCAGCACGCAGTCGGCCTCGATGGCCATGACGCGCTCCGGATCGCCCGTGCAGCTCACGCCGGTGTACGGCAGGCCGACCAGCTCGCCGGCGTCTTTGCCGATCTTGTCGTGGTCATAGACGAGGACTCCCGCGAGCTCCAGGCCCGGCCTGCTGAGCACGCTGCGCAGCGCATAGCGGCCGACGGCTCCCGTGGCCCACTGAACCACGCGAAGGGGCGCGTTTACCGGCATGTCCGGCCTCCGAAGGCCCGGTGGAGGGCGGACAGGCTCTGGGGGTCGCCGCCCATGAGAAGCCCAGAACTCTAGCAGAGAATGAACCTTCTGATCACTATCCGCGACGATCAGTCGTAGTGCGGCGGACTCGGGTTATTGTGCCATTACTAGAACGTTGTTCTCCTGCGCTGGAGGTTCGATGCTTCGGTTCGATGACAGGGTCGCGATCATAACGGGAGCCGGGCACGGCCTCGGCAGGTCGCACGCGCTCCTGCTGGCCGAGCGGGGTGCCAAGGTCGTCGTGAACGACCTGGGCGGCGCGCTCGACGGCACCGGCGCCTCCGCGGGTCCCGCCGCCGACGTGGTCGAGCTCATCACCAAGAACGGCGGTCAGGCCATCGCCAACGCCGACAACGTGGCCACGCCGGAAGGGGCCAGGGCGATCGTGCAGGCCGCGGTCGACGCGTTCGGCAAGATCGACATCGTCGTCAACAACGCGGGCATCCTGCGTGACAGGTCGTTCGGGAAGATGGCGGTCGAGGACTTCGACAATGTGCTGGCCGTACATGTGCGCGGTTCCTACCTGGTCAGCCAGGCTGCCTACCCGTACATGAAGGAGGCCGGCTACGGCCGGATCGTCAACACCTCCAGCCCGGCGGGCCTGTTCGGCAACTTCGGCCAGGCCAACTACTCCACCGCCAAGATGGGCCTGGTCGGCCTGACCAAGACGCTCGGCATCGAGGGGGCCCGCAACGGCATCAAGGCCAACGCCATCGCGCCGATCGCCTGGACGCGGATGACCGAGTCGCTGCTGCCGGCCGAGTTCGAGGCCAAGTTCACGCCCGAGCGGGTCAGCGCGCTGGTGGCCTACCTCGTACACGAGTCGTGCGAGCCGAGCGGTGAGGTGTTCAGCGTCGGCGGCGGCCGGGTGGCGCGGGTGTTCGTGGCCGAAGGGCCCGGCTGGAAGTCGGACGAGCTCACGCCGGAGTCGCTGGCGGACAACTGGGCGGCGGTCATGGCCGAGCAGCCGTACGTGCTGTCGGCCGCGGACTCGATGAAGGCCATGCTCTAGGAACGGCGGAGGGGGCTACCTGTAGTCCCCTCCGGGTTTCACAGCCGCTCGACGTTGGACCCCCGGCAGCGGTTGCGCGTGTCGAAGACGAAGGCGCTCACCTGCTCGACCATCTCGTAGTCGAAGCAGTCGTGGTCGGTGAGGATCAGCACCGCGTCTGCCCGAGCGAGCTCCTGGCGCGTGGCGTCGATGATCGCGATCCCCTGCGGCAGCAGGAAGTGGTCCACGTGCGGGTCGGCGGCCCGTACATCCGCGCCCAGCTTGCGCAGGGCCCTGGCCACCTCGATCGCCGGCGACTCGCGGCAGTCGCCGGCGTTCTTTTTGTAGGCGAGGCCGAGCACGATCACCCGGCTGCCCTTGATCGGCATGGAGCGCTGGTTCAGCGCGAGGGTCAGCCGGTGGACGACGTGATCCGGCATGTGGTCGTTGATGTCGTTCGCCAGCTCCACGAACCGGAAGTTGTGCCCCAGGCTGCGCTTGACCTTCCACGACAGGTAGGACGGGTCGATCGGCAGGCAGTGCCCGCCGACGCCGGGGCCCGGGGTGAAGCGCATGTAGCCGAACGGTTTGGTGGAGGCGGCGTCGATGGCCTCCCAGACGTCGATCCCCAGCTGCCGCGCGAAGATGGCCAGCTCGTTCACCAGGGCGATGTTGATGTGCCGGAAGGTGTTCTCCAGGAGCTTGCTCAGCTCGGCCACCTGGACCGAGGAGACGGGAACGGCATCGCGCACGATGCGCTCGTAGAAAGTCTGGACTCTCTTCAGCGAGGACTCGTCGATGCCGGACACGATCTTCGGGGTGTTCTCCAGCCGCCAGCGGGTGTTTCCCGGGTCGATCCGTTCGGGGCTGTAGCCAAGGTAGAAATCCTCGGGCGCCTGCAGTCCGGAGCCTTCCTGAAGCAGGGGCAGGAGATATTCCTCGGTGGTTCCGGGATAAGTCGTGGACTCCAGCACCACTGTGGCGCCCGGCCGAAGGAGCGGCGCGATGGATTGGGCGGCCGTGGCGATGTGCCGGAGATCGGGCACACCCTCGCGAAGCGGCGTCGGCACCGTGATCACACAGATGTCGAACATCTCGGCGTCGGCGTAATCGGTGCTCGCCAGATAACGGCCGCAGCGGTGCGCGGCGATCAGCTCGTCGTCCCCGATGTCCTCGACATAGGATTCGCCGGCGGCCAACCGCTTGATCCGCCACTGGTCCACGTCAATGCCCACGACGTCGAATCCCGCGCTGACCGCCCGCATCGCCAGCGGCAGGCCGACATAGCCTTGGCCGACGACCACCAGTTTCTCTCCCATGTCAGGAGCCCCCGTTACATCGAGATGAGACACGATCCGACTGTAGGAGGCCGGAGTTCTTATATCGCCGATTTGATGGTGATGCCCGGCGTGTCGTCTGATGGCGTTTCCATGGCAAGGCCAGCGATTAGGGGTGCATAAGGGCATTAAGCGGAATATTTCCGCGCGCCCAAGAAAAAGTCGCCCGTACGGGGATACCTTGTTCAAGCTTTCCGGTAAGTGTGGCAACCGGGTATTGAAGGGTAAAGAGCGGTCCAATAGGACGCTATCCTAGGCTTTTCTTGATCACATATAGGTTTTTCGCGCCATGCCGTTCAAGGCGTGGTCCTCCCGGATGTCGTAGCGTCTTCAACGGGATCGGCGACATTCGGGTCGCATCTCTTATGGCTGGACTTTAGCCGCATTTATGGCAAACGCGACGAACCGGGCGAGCGGCGACGCTCGCCGTATGTGTTCTTGACGAGCCGCAGGCTGCGGCGAGCCAGCCGATTGCCTGAGTAGCACAAGATAAAGTGAGGAGTTGTGGCGCATGTCAAAATCACATAGCGATGCGCCCGATCGAGCAGCCCGCAAGGCCCTCCCCGAAGCTCTCAAGCGCGAAGCGACCAGCAAAGTCAGATATTCCCGCTCGCCGGGGAATGTCGGTCGGTTGTGGATGGGGGTGAGTGCGGCGGTCGTGCTGGTGGCAGGTGCGGTGGTGGGGCTGCCGCAGGCCGCGAGCGCGACGCCGCCGGTGGACATCGGTGTCGCGGAGCCCTACGCGGTCGTGGCCGGGGTGTCGGTCACCAACACGAATCTGACCACGGTCACCGGAGACCTCGCGATCAGTCCGGGCAGTACGCTGACCGGCTTTCCGCCCGGCACCGTCAACGGTGACCGGGACCTCGGCAACGCGGCCGCGGCGGCGGCCAAGGCCGACGTGGTCGCCGCCTACAACGACATCGCCGGGCGGACCCCGGATGCCACGGTGGCGCAGCAGCTGGGCGGCACGACCAAGGGGCCCGGCCTGTACGCCTCCAATACCGGCGTCTTCGCGATCAGCGGCACACTCAGCCTCGACGCGCAGGGAGATCCGAACGCCGTCTTCATCTTCCGGGCGACCAGCCTGACCGCCGCCAACGTCTCCAACATCGCCCTGCTGCGCGGCGCGCAGGCCGACAACGTCTTCTGGCAGTTCAGCGACACCGTGACGCTGGGCAACTACTGCACCTTCCGCGGCAACGTGCTGGCCCAGAACGCCGTCACGGTGAATGTCGGTGCCTACACCAACGGCCGCATCTTCTCCCTGAACAGCTCCATCAACATCACCGGCACCGACAGCACCCCGGCCACTCAGATCACCCTCCCCAACGACCCGCCGACCACGACGACCCTGACCACCTCGCCCAACCCCTCCTGGAGGGGGCAGCCGGTTCTCCTCACCGCGGTCGTGCAGCCGGTCAGCGGCACTCTGACCCCTGCCGGCGAAGTGGTCTTCAAGGACGGCTCGACCGTACTCGGCTCGGGCTACCAGGACGCCGACAATCCGGCCACGCTCACGACCCCGAGCCTCAGCGCGGGGGATCACCACCTCACCGCCGTCTACCTGGGCGGGGACGTCTTCGACCACGAGGCACTGATCCACTTCGCGCCGAGCTTCTCGCCGGAAGTGGTTCAGCATGTGTCGGACAGCCTGTGGGACAGATCGGCCACGCCGGCCGTGCAGTCTCAACCCGACACGCAGGCGATCACGGTCGGCGTGAAGTTCCGGGCCTCGACGAGCGGGACCATCATCGGCATCCGGTTCTTCAAGGGCTCCCTGAACACGGGAACTCATACCGGGAGTCTGTGGAGCAGCAGTGGTCAGCTGCTCGCGAGCGCGGTCTTCAGCAGTGAGACGGCCTCCGGCTGGCAGCAGGTGAATTTCTCAACGCCTGTCTCGATTACCGCCAACACCACCTATGTGGCCTCATATCACACCACGTCGGGATATTATTCGATGACCCGGCCTTACTTCACCTCGGCATTCACGAACGGCCCGCTCACCGCGCTGGCGAACGGTACGGACCCGAACGGGGTGTACACCTACGGGGCGACCAGCACCTTCCCGACGACCTCCTTCCAGTCCACCAACTACTGGGTCGACGTCGTATTCGAGCCGGCGGACAGCCTGTGGGACAAAGCGGCAACTCCGGCCGTCCAGTCTCAGCCTGATACGCAGGCGGTCACGGTCGGCGTGAAGTTCCGCGCCTCGACGAGCGGGAACATCGTCGCCATCCGGTTCTTCAAGGGCGCTTCGAACACTGGCACTCACACCGGGAGTTTGTGGAGCAGCAGTGGTCAGCTGCTCGCGAGCGCGGTCTTCACCAGCGAGACGCCCTCTGGCTGGCAGCAGGTGAATTTCCCGACGCCTGTCGCGATCACCGCAAACACCACCTATGTGGCCTCATATCACACTACATCGGGATTTTATTCGGTAAACCGGCCTTACTTCACCTCGGCATTCACGAACGGCCCGCTCACCGCGCTGGCGAACGGTACGGACCCGAACGGGGTGTACACCTACGGGGGGACCAACACCTTCCCGGCGACCTCCTACCAATCATCCAACTACTGGGTCGATCCGGTATTCGACTCCTAGCGAATCCGTGATTCTCCACCGGCCCGGTCGTGCGCTTCCGCACGACCGGGCCGCGTCATGTCTCTGGCGTGAATACGACACGGGCCGCGTCGCATGTCATTTCTCTGGAACGGCATCGATGCCCGCTAATGTCGAATATCCAGCGTCATATGACCGGTGGAGCATCTTCCCCGGGTCGCGGATATAGGGATCGGCTCATGGCGAATGTTGATTTGTCCCGTTTTTCGGGGAAGTTCGGTCGGTTGTCGCTAGGAGTGGTGACCGCGGTCGTCCTGGTGACTCTGCCGGAGGGCGCGCGCGCGACACCGCCGGTGAACATCGGCGGTGGGAAGCCGTACGGGGTTGTGGCCGGGATGTCGGTCAACAACGCGCATCTGACCACGGTCTCCGGAGATCTGGCGATCAGTCCCAACAGCACGCTGACGGGCTTCCCGCCCGGCACCGTGAACGGTAACCGGCAGCTGGGCAACGCGACCGCGGCGGCGGTCAAGTCTGACGTGGTCGCCGCCTACAACGACATCGCCGGGCGGTCCGGCGGTTCCACGGTGCCGGGGGAGCTGGGCGGTACGACCAAGGGGCCCGGCCTGTACGACGCCGGCAACGGCGCCTTCGTGATCAACGGCACGCTCACCCTCGACGCCCAGGGGGATCCGGCCGCGACCTTCATCTTCCGAGCGGCCACTCTCACCACCGCCAGGGTCAGCAATATCGCCCTGCTGCGCGGCGCGCAGGCCGACAACATCTTCTGGCAGTCCACCGGCGCTACGTCGCTGGGGGTGTACAGCACCTTCCGCGGCAACGTGCTGGCCCAGGGCAACGCCACCGTGAACTTCGGTGCCAACGTCCAGGGCCGGGTCTTCTCCCTGAACGGCTCCGTCAACATCACCGGCACCGACAGCATCCCGGCCACCCAGATCAGCCTTCCCGACGACCCGCCGACCACCACCACGTTGACCAGCTCCCCGAACCCCTCCGCCGCTGGACAGCCGGTGACGTTCACCGCCACCGTGGCACGGGTCAGCGGCAGCCAGACCCCCTTCGGCGAAGTGGTCTTCAAGGAAGGTTCGACCATTCTCGGCTCGGTATTCCTCAACACCAGCACCGGTCGTGCGATGTTCACGACGTCGAGCCTGGCCCCGGGGCAGCATCGGATCGTCGCGGTCTATCTGGGCGGCGACGTCTTCGACCACGAGGCCCTAATCCACCTGGCCCCGAGCACGTCAGGCCCGGTGACCCAGACCGTCACCCCATAGTGCGGTGACGACGGGCGTACTCCCTCTCCCCCCGGAGGGGGTGTCCGCCCATGAGGCCCTGCCACGGCGGGCCGTCTTCCTCTGCTCTCCCCCGGAATCCCCTGAGGGACCCCGGCCCCGGCGGGCCGTGGTCTTCCGCTCCCCTGGGAGGGGGGATCTCCCAAGGGACCTCAGTCACCACGGACCGTCACATGGATCGAGGCGTGGCAGGAGCCTTCAGCGGCCGCCACCACCGCTGGTTGTCCTGGTACCAGCGCACCGTCGCGGCCAGGCCGTCCGCGAACCCCATACGAGGTTCGTAGCCGAGCCCTCGGAGCTTGCCGCAGTCGACGGAATAGCGGCGGTCGTGCCCGAGCCGGTCCGGCACGTTCCTGACCATCTCCCAGCCCATCCCGAGCGCGTTGAGCAGCAGCTCCGTGAGCTCCCGGTTGGTGAGTTCGGTGCCGCCGCCGATGTTGTACGTCTCTCCCGGCGAGCCCTTCTCCAGCACCAGCTGAATGCCCCGGCAGTGGTCGTCGACGTGCAGCCAGTCCCGTACGTTCAGCCCATCGCCGTAGAGGGGGACCGGCTCGCGGTCGAGCAGGTTGGTGACGAAGAGCGGGATGAGCTTCTCCGGGTACTGGTAAGGGCCGTAGTTGTTGGAGCAGCGGGTCACCCGGACATCGAGGCCGTAGGTCTGGTGATAGGCCCGGCAGAGCAGGTCACTGCCGGCCTTGGCCGCTGAGTACGGCGAGTTCGGCAGCAGGGGCTCGTCCTCGGACCAGGATCCTTCCGCGATCGACCCGTACACCTCGTCGGTGGAGACGTGCACCACCGTGCGGACGCCGGTCTCCAGCGCCGCCTGCAGGAGTCGCTGCGTGCCCAGCACGTTCGTCGTCAGGAAGTCGCCGGCACCCGTGATGGACCGGTCGACGTGCGTCTCGGCCGCGAAGTTCACGATCACCTCGCACTCGGGAACGATCTGCGCGAGCAGCTCCAGGTCGGTGATGTCTCCGTGAACGAACCGGTAGCCGGGATGTCCGGCCACCGGTGCGAGATTGGCGAGATTTCCGGCGTAGGTGAGCTTGTCGAGAACGGTGATGTTCACGGTCTCGTAGCCCGGATACGAGCCGAGCAGCAGCGACCGCACGTAGTGCGATCCGATGAAGCCGGCGCCGCCGGTGACCAGAATCCTCATGTACGCACCTGTATCTTGCTGTGATCGCCGACCATGAGCTCGTGGGTGTTCGGCATGCCTTCCGCGCGGTTCACTTCGACGTTGCGCCCGATGAGGGAATGCCCGATGCGCGACACGCCGCGGATGGACGAACTGTCGAGCACGATCGAGTACTCGATCTCGGCGTCCTCCAGCACGCAACTGGCCCCGATCGAGGTGAAGGGGCCGACGAAGGAAGAGACGATCTTGGAGTCGGCCCCGATCACGATGGGCCCCCGGAGTACGGAGTTCTCCACCACCGCGCCCTGCTCGACGACGACTCGCCCGGTGATCTCGCTCCGGCCGTCTACGGTGCCCCGGATGTCAGGCTCGATCTGTTCGAGGATGATCCGGTTGCATTCCAGCATGTCCTGCAGCCGGCCGGTGTCCTTCCAGTAGCCGTTGACGAAGTGGGAGTGGACGCGGAAGCCGTTGTCGATCAGCCACGTGACGGCATCGGTGATCTCCAGCTCGCCGCGCGCGGACGGGGTGATGCGCCGGACGGCCTCGTGGATGACCGGGGAGAAGATGTAGACCCCGACGATCGCCAGATCGCTGCGCGGGTGCTCCGGCTTCTCCGCCAGCCCGATGATCTCGCCTTCCGGCCCGAGCTCGGCCACGCCGTAGAACTGCGGTTCGGCGACCTTGGTGAGCAGGATCTGCGCGTCATGGTCGGCCTGGCGGAACGCGTCGACCAGGGCGGTGATGCCGCCCACCAGGAAGTTGTCGCCCAGGTACATCACGAACGGCTCGTCGGCGAGGAACTCTCTGGCGATCAGGACGCAGTGGGCCAGCCCCAAGGGGGCCTGCTGCGGGATGTAGGTGACCTCGAGACCGAACTGCGAGCCGTCTCCGACGGCCTCGCGCACCTCCGCGGCCGTGTCGCCGACGATGATGCCCACGCTGGTGATGCCCGCGTCCCGTAGCGCTTCGAGCCCGTAGAACAGGACCGGTTTGTTGGCCACGGGGACCAGCTGTTTCGCTGAGGTATGGGTGAGCGGGCGCAGCCTCGTCCCCTTGCCACCCGCTAGAACGAGCGCCTTCATCGGCTCCCTGAGTCCTTCCGCGAGGAGGACATGGCGGCGATGGCCGCCTGTCCGCTGGAGTTTATGCCGAGCCCCACCGGGGGAACTGCGCGGTTCCGCGCGTTTGTCGAAGAACGCCCGGCACGTTGCCGAGACTAGATGGATCCGCGATCACGAAAAGTCCATGTTCGGTGTATCAGGTAGCTTAGCGGGGGACTTATGAGAATTATCAAGCCCTGTGCGATCATGATGGGAATTCCGATGAAGCCCACGAGGATCGGCAGGCTGATGAGGGACGCCCCGAGAAAACTCAGGCCGACCACATAGAATCGCAGGTACCCCCGCAGCCAGGAGTCGCCGGAGACCCGGAACACCACCAGTCGATACCACGGGTAGACGATCACCACAGTGACGAAGTGGCTGGTCACGACCAGGACAAGGTAGGGCACCGCACTCTCGGCGGCGAGCAATGCTAGGCCAAGGAGACAGTAATAGACAACTGCCGTCATGGCGCCGGCCATTAGGTATGTGATGCGGTTTCCAGCAAAAGTGGAGATCAGAGCCCGCCACCAGAAATGCTGCTTCTTGTCGCTTTTGGTGTGGCTCTCCACGTCAACCATGTCGCCCGCACTCCAGATCGTCACGTGGTGGGGGCGGCACGATTGTAACCGGCTCACACTGGATGATCGGGGGATCAATGTCGGTGTCGGTGGTAATTCCGTGTTACCGATCCGCGCGCACTCTTCCAGCGCTGGTGGCCAGAATCCTGTCGACCATGAGCGAGGCATCCGTCCGGCACGAGGTGATCCTCGTCGTCGACGGCAGCCCGGACGACACCTGGGCGACGGCCGCCGGGCTGGCCCGGCGGAACGAGGCCGTGCGGGCGATCCACCTCTCCCGTAACTACGGTCAGCACAACGCGCTGATCGCCGGCATCAGGGAGGCGGCCTTCGAGGTCGTCGTCACGATGGATGACGACCTGCAGCATCCGCCGGAGCAGATCCCCCTCCTGCTGGCCGCCCTTGAGGGTGACCGTCTCGACCTCGTCTACGGCGTCTCCTACCGTGAGGAGCACGGCTTTCTCCGGAGCTTCGCCTCCCGATCGGTGAAAGCCGGGATGTCCAGCGCGCTGGGCATCCGCTCCGCCCGCGCGATCAGCGCCTTCCGCGCCTTTCGTACGCGGCTGCGCGACGGGTTCCAAGAGCTGTCGGGGCCGCATGCCTCGGTCGACGTGGCCCTGTCTTGGGCCACCTCCAAGGTGGGGTCGGTCAGCGTACGCATGAACGAACGCCATCACGGGCGCTCCAACTACTCGCCGCGGCTGCTGATCCGGCACGCGGTGAACATGCTGCTCGGCTACAGCACGGCGCCACTGCGGGCGGCGAGTTATCTCGGATTCCTCGTCGGCATCGTCGGCCTGCTGCTGGGCGGCGCCGTCCTGTGGCGGTTCGCCACGGGAGAGACCACGGTGGCCGGCTTCACGACGATCGCCTCGATGGTCGCGCTCTTCTCCTCCGCGCAACTCATCTCCATCGGGGTCCTCGGGGAGTACATCGGCCGCATTCATGGCAGCGGCATGGGCCGGCCGACCTACGTCGTGCGCGAGCGCGTCGGACCGACCGCCTCCGCCGACGTGGGTCCCGCCGGTCCTAGTGTTCCGGCCCAGGCAGGAGCGCGCTCCGGACCAGATGAACAGTGAGGACCGTCCGTACGGGCTCGAACCCGTATCGGGCCCACGCCCGCTGCACGCGCGTGTTGTGCCCCTGGGTGGAGATGACGACGTCGTCCCCGCCGCGCGCCAGCGTGCGGTCCTCGACCGCCTTGAGCAGGTGGGCGTACAGGCCGCGTCCCTGCGCCTTCGAGACCACGCCGGCGAGCAGGATCTCCGTCCGGGATTCGGCCTCGTCCAGGGTGGCCAGCGCGAGGACACGCGAGGCCGCCCCGGCGGCAGGCCGATCCAGCAGTGCCAGGCAGCCCCCTTCGGCGGCCGAGCGCAGCGCCCATTCCTGGTAGCCGGCGAGCGCGTCGGCGGCGTCGAACAGGGGATTGGCCAGGTAGTGGTTTCCGTACGAGGGGAAGATGTCGGACACCAGATCCTCGATCACGGCTGTTCCGGAAAGCTGCGCCGCCCGCAGATCGGGTGACGCCTCCGGCGCCCGGCCCTCGCCGGCGCGCAGCCGCCAGTACACCAGGGAGTCCGCGAAGACTGCGGTCCGGCCCAGGGCGGTCAGCCGGGCGTACCAGCCTACGTACTCGGCCGGGTAGCGAAGGATGATCACGTCCGCGGCGGATCGTACGACGGCCTCACGGACCGCGGCGAACGACGATCCGGAAACGGCGAGCCGCTCGATCGAGCAGCCGAACCGCGCGGACTCTAGCGGAGACTCCCGCGTCCGCACGGCCCCCGCCTCGATCACGTCGTTCCAGGCCATCAGCGCACCTCGTAGGCTCGGGCCGCGTCGATCACGCGGGACAGGTGGGCGTCGTCCAGGTCGGCGAAGAGCGGCAGCCGTACGAGACGGTCGGCGACCTCCTCGGTGACCCGGCAGCCACCCGAGGCCGTCCGCCCGTACCGCAGGCCGGCGGGTGAATCATGGAGCGGCTGGTAGTGGAAGGCCGCCTGCACGCCACGCTCGGCGAGATGAGCGATGAAGGCCTGCCGGTTCGCCAGGTCGGGGAGCAGCAGGTAGTACAAGTGCGCCGGATGCAGGCACTCGTCCGGGATCGTCGGCTGGGCGACCCCGTTCTCCGCGGCCCAGTCCGCCAGTTCCTCGTGATACCGGTCCCACGCGTAGTGGCGCCGGAACTGGATCTTGTCGAACGACTCCAGCTGGGCGGTGAGCTGCGCGGCGAGCACGTCCGACGGCAGATAGCTGGACCCGATGTCGACCCACCGGTACTTGTCCACCTGTCCGCGGAAGAACCGGCTCCGGTCGGTGCCCTTCTCCCTGACGATCTCCGCGCGCTCGCCGAGGTCGGCGTCGTTCAGGAGCAGCGCGCCGGCCTCTCCGCACTGGATGTTCTTCGTCTCATGGAAGCTCTGGGTGGCCATGCGGCCGAACGACCCGAGCGGACGGTCCTGGTAGAACCCGCCCAGTCCATGGGCGTTGTCCTCGATGACCGCGAGCCCGTGCCGTTCCGCGAGCTCGCCGATCTCCTTCATCGCGCACCCGACACCCGCGTAGTGGACGACCACGATGGCCCGGGTGCGGTCGGTGATCGCGGCTTCGAGCCGCCGTTCGTCCAGGTTCAGCGTGTCAGGGCGGCAGTCGGCGAACACCGGGACGGCGCCGCGCAGCGCGTAGGCGTTGGCCGTCGACATGAAGGTGAACGACGGCATGATCACCTCGTCGCCGGGCCGCAGATCGAGCAGGAGCGCCGACATCTCCAGCGCGTGTGTGCACGAGGTGGTCAGCAGCACCTGGCGGGCCCCGGTGATCTCCGCGAGGAGACGGGTGGCTCGCTGGGTGAAGGGCCCGTCCCCGCGGGTGAACCGCTGGAGTACGGCCTCCGCCAGATAGTCGAGCTCGTTCTCCGAGATATGCGGCACGTTGAAGGGGATCGCCGTCAGGCCGGATGCGTTCACGAACGCAGTGAACAACGGGCCGGATCGGCCGACACGCGTGGCGCCTGGTGGCTGGATGAGGCATTACACAAGCCTTACCTGCCCACCTCATACCGAGCCGTCCGGCAGCCGATAGACGGCGTAATCTCCGGACCGGAACCGGAACTCCGCGAACTCGCCGATCCGCGGGCTGATCTTTCCCCGAAGCTCGTCGACGAAGAGCCAGCGCACCCCGTAGCGCTCTCGCAGGGTTCGCATGGAGGACTGGCTCGGCGACTGGAAGGCGGTGTCGTTCAGCTTGATCAGTTCGGTGTCCCAGAACGGCAGACCCTCCGGCAGCAGCCCCGGACGCCAGCGGCTCAGGTTCGTGGCCGTGTAGGCCCAGCCCTCGACCAGCACATGCCGTTCCGACAGCGCGGCCACCCACGGGTAGCGGGTGTCGCACGGGTTCTCGTACCCCAGGCGGCAGTGCGTGTTCGTGGCCACCAGGTCGTCCGGCCCGGAGTGGTCGCGCAGCCACCGTCCGGCGGCCAGGGCTCCCTGGGGGATCACCCGGTTCTCCACCGGTCTGACCACCGGGTTGGGATCGTCCCCGGTGACGTTGTCGACGGCGGAAAGGACGCGGGCGTGCCAGTACGCGGGCAGTCCGATGGTCGTGAACGCGACGATCACGAGGGCCGCGGCGCGAGCGCGTCCCCTGAGGATCGCCACGAGGAGGCCCGCCAGTACGGCCAGGGCAACCAGGGTGAGATAGGGCCGGTACAGGATCCCATCGTCCTGGCCGGCGCTCAGCGGAATCGTGACGCCACAGAGGAGGGGCAGCAGGTAGGCGGCGAGGAGTCCCGCGCCCATCGAGCACATGACCGCCTTGGGCGATACCCGTGCTCGCCGCAGGAGGATGAGGATCCCGTAAGCCGCGACGGCGGCCAGATAGGGATAGGCCCCCCAGAAGAAGAAGAGCTGGCTCTGGCCGGGGTGCCCGAGGAGCAGCACCGCGCCGAGCCCGGCCGCGCCCATGCCGAGCATGAGGCTCACCCGTGGTCGCAGGAGCAGCCGCGGCCTGCTCAACAGCCCGAGGATGCCGGACCAGGTCACGGCCCAGCAGAGCAGGTACACCAAGGTGAGGCCGAGCAGCGAGCCCGGCGAGGGCGTGGTCAGGCCGGTGAGTTTGCTCCAGGTCATGCGCATGAAGGACAGAGGGTCCGCGACCAGCCCTTGCCGCTCCCGGCCGAACAGGACGAACTGCGCGAACAGGATGCAGGCCGTGGTCATGCCCAGCATGATCAGTACGTTCGTGGACGGCCGGCGTCGCCTCATCACCTCGACCGCCGCCACGAGCACCAGCCCAGCGCCGAGCAGGGGCAGATAGGTGGCTTTGGCACCGGTCAGAACCACCAGGAAGAGCCCGGCCAGCAACCATTTGCCGGTGTCGGGCCGCCGGCGCTCGAGAAGGTCCAGGAGAACGAGGACGAGGGGAGCGAACAACAGGGCGCCCAGCGTCTGCGTGGGGCTGATCCACGCGGTGTCCGGAACCCCTCCCCAGGTGAACACCCCGTTCGTGCCCAGATACAGGGTCGGGGCGCCGACGAAGACCGTGCCCACGACGGTGACTGCCCCACCGATCCATGAGCCCGTGACGCGGCGCCCGGTCATGCCGGCCAGGACGACGAGCCCGGCCAGCATGGGCAGCATGGCCAAGCGGTATAGAAGGACAAGAGGCTCCACTCCGGACAGCCAGCTCGCCGCCGCCAGATGCGCGTACACGAACCAGTGGTACGCGAGAGGCTCACCCACCACCATCGGCACCGAAGGCGGCACATGGTGCTTCAACTCGCCGACCAGCGCCAGATGGAACGGCATGTCGGGATACGACGCCCCGAGACCGGGCCAGGTGATGGCGTGGGTGCCGAAGAACTTCAGTGCGCTCCCGGCGACCAGGACGGCGATGACCAGGGCGAGGCACCACGACCACCACAGGGGAGTCGCCGGGCGGGATCCCGCCCGCCAGTGCCCGCGCAGGGACGGGACCGCGAGGAAGAGCGCGTAAGTGGTCAACGGCCACACCGCGACGAGCAGTGGCATTCCGATCGCGCGAGCGCCTATGTAGACCAGGATCTCCACGGCGTAACCGAAGGCCAGGCCCAGGGCGATCTCCTCTGCCGCCGTGCGTGGGCCGCGGTACAGAACTCTGATCACCAGGACCCCGGGCAGCGCCAGCCCCAAGGCGACGTAGACGGCGAACAAGGCCATGTCCGTGACGGATACTCCGTAGCGGATCAGTACGGCAGCGGTGAAAGCCGTCACGGAGGCGGCCGCGAGCCGTCCCGACAGCGCGGGCCTCCAACGCGCTGGGCGCCGGGTGGTCCGTGCGGGCCGAGCCGGATGCGCTGTCTCCACGGTGCTCGGCGCCGAACCGTTGACAGGCAAGATCTTGTCCATGGCCGCAAGCTTGGTGCGGCGAGCGCTTCGATCGGGCTTGTCCCCCTGCTCACGGTTGTTTCTTGCCGCTTCCTTGTCCGGGCCAAAGGGTGATGGCTCGCGTTCTCCGGAGATATGCCGATCTCTGCGGCGATTGAGTTCTTAGCGTTGAATCAACATCGACGTCCGTCCTGCTGGGAAATCGCCCTTCCCTCATCCGGTTCACGAGAGAACCGGGCATCGTTGTATTTATTTGCTCATGACCCCCCCGCGACCTGCTGAAATCAGCGCGATCGAGGGATGCATCATGCAACAAAGTGAAAAAAAGACCGGTTTGCGATGGCGCGCCTTTCGTAGCCCACCCCTTCTTCTGAGTGCGGGCATTGCGGCCGCGCTCGCCATCCTCGGCGCCGCCCAGGCACCGGTGAAGGAGAGCGGCGTGGTCGGCATCACTGCGAACCTCGCCTCCCACCCGGGCCAGGGCGCGACGGTGAGCCTCGGGGGAGGGACGCCGCAGTCCGCCCCCGTGGGCGCTCGGATCAGCAAGGCCACGCGCAAGGATTTGAAAGCGATCAAGGTGGCCCACGGCCGCCCGCCGGGCCCGCTCAGGAAGAAGGGCGCTCGGCCGGCGACCTGCCCGCCGACCTCGGTCATCTGCCTGGAGAATTCTCTTCCCGGCAATCCGCCGAGCGAGTGGGACATCGTGGGGGCAGGCAGTCCCAGCATTCAGGGATATGCGGCGGATATGAGCGTCAATAAAGGGACGACCGTCGACTTCAAGATCGATACAGACGCCACCGACTACCGGTTGGACGTCTATCGCATCGGCTACTACAGCGGCATGGGCGCGCGGCTGATCACCACACTGCAGCCGTCCGCCACGCTGCCTCAGGTTCAGCCCACGTGCGTGAGCGATGATGTCACCGGCCTGGTCGACTGCGGGAACTGGGACGTCTCCGCGTCCTGGGCGGTGCCGGACACCGTCGTTTCGGGCGTCTATCTCGCCAAGCTGGTACGCGAAGACGGCACCCCCGGCGAGAGCCAGATCACCTTCGTGATCCGAGATGACACGCGTGGCGCGGACGTCCTGGTCCAGACCTCTGACTCGACGTGGCAGGCGTACAACGACTACGGCGGAAACAGCCTGTACACCGGAAGCCCGGCGGGGCGTGCCTTCAAGGTCAGTTATAACCGGCCGTTCCTCAACCGGAGCGCCGACGTCAGCGGCTCGGCGGAGTCTTTCTTCTTCAACTCCGAATACCCCATGGTCAGATGGCTTGAGGCCAATGCCTATGACGTGAGCTATGCCACCAGCGTCGACACCGCCAGGATGGGGGCGGAGCTGCTCGAACATCGCGCGTTCCTGTCGGTCGGCCACGACGAGTACTGGTCCCTGGAAATGCGGAACAATGTCGAGGCCGCCCGCGCCAGCGCGGTCAATCTCGCCTTCTTCTCGGGAAACGAGATGTTCTGGAAGACCAGGTGGGAGAGCAGTATCGCCGGACCTGTCCTCGCTTTCCGGACCCTCGTCTGTTACAAGGAAACGCTGGCGAACGCCAAGATCGACCCGAGTACACAATGGACCGGCACCTGGCGTGACCCGCGTTTCTCGCCGCCGTCGAACGGCGGCCGGCCGGAGAATGCCGTGACGGGCACCATGTTCCAGGTCAACGGGACCGTCTCCGACTCGGTGGCCGTTCCCGCGGCCTACCGGAGCATGCGGCTGTGGCGCAACACGTCCGTGGCGAATCTCCTGCCCGGCCAGACAGCGATCTTTCCAGCCGGAACGCTGGGCTATGAATGGGATGCGGCGCCCGACAACCTGACGACTCCCGCGGGTTCGGTGAAATTCTCCAGCGCCACGATAGGCCGGCTGGACAAGATCCTGCTCAACTTCGGTGGCTCGTACGGCGCCGGGGTCGCGACCCACAATCTGATCCTCTACCGGCACTCCAGCGGCGCGCGCGTCTTCGGCGCGGGCACCGTGCAGTGGTCGTGGGGGCTCGACGCAGTTCACTACCGCCCTGGGACGCCTACGGACATCCGGATGCAGCAGGCGACCGTCAATCTCTTCGCCGACATGAACCTGCAGCCGGCGAGCCTGCAGGCGGGCCTGGTTCCGGGGGTCCCGACACCGGACACGGCCCCTCCGACGACGACGATCACGAGTCCGTCCGCCGCCGCCACCGTGCCGAGCGGCACCACGGTCTCCATCCGGGGGACGGCGGTCGACGTCGGGGGCGGTCAGGTGGGGGGCGTCGAAGTCTCCCCAGACGGCGGCACCAGGTGGTTCCAGGCGAAAGGGCTCACGGACTGGCAGTACAGCTGGACGACCGGCTCGGCCGGGCCGGTGACGATATTGGCGCGAGCGGTCGACGACAGTGGGAATCTCCAGACCACGCCGACCCAGAGGCCCGTCACCATCACCACACCATGCCCGTGCACCACGTGGCCGCCGTCCGCGACACCCGCCACCGTTTCGCAGTCGGATCCCGCCGCGACGGAGCTGGGCGTGAAATTCCAGCCCACCAGTCCGGGCCACATATCCGGCATCAGATTTTACAAGGGGACGCTCAACACCGGAACGCACACGGGAGATCTCTGGAGCTCCACGGGTCAGCTTCTGGCCAGAGCGACGTTCACCAATGAATCGGCGAGCGGCTGGCAGCAGGTGAACTTTTCGACGCCCGTCGCGGTGAGTGCCAACACCACCTATGTCGCCGCATACCACACGACATCCGGGAGGTATTCGGTAACCCGGCCGTATTTCAACCAGCAGTATTCGTCCGGGCTGCTCATCGGGCTGGCGAACGGCGCTGTCACCCCAGGTAACGGCGTTTATTCGTACACCGCGACGCCCGCCTTTCCCACCAGTACCTACCAGGCCACGAACTACTGGGTAGACGTGGTGTTCTCCCCGTCGAGCACGCTGTGGGACGAGACGGCGCAGCCGGCGATCGATTCCACCGGTGACACCAAGGCGGTCGTCGTCGGGGCGAAGTTCCGTCCCACCTCGAACGGGGTCGCCACCGGGGTCCGGTTCTACAAGGCTCCGCAGAACACGGGAACCCACGTCGGGTCTCTGTGGGCGGCCGACGGCACGCTGCTCGCGAGCGCGACCTTCACCAACGAGACTCCATCCGGATGGCAACAGGTGAATTTCGCGACACCGGTCCCGCTCGTCGCGAACACCACGTACGTGACCGCCTATTCCATGAATCCGGGAAACTACTCCATAACCAGGCCGTACTTCACTACGGGATATGGCCGCGGTCCGCTCTACGCACCGGCCGGTGTGGAGGTGGCGGGAAGCAACGGGGTGTACAAATACGGACCGCCGCTCACGTTCCCCGCCAATACCTACCAGCTCACCAATTACTGGGTCGACGTGCTGTTCGACGCCACGAGTTAGCACCATCGTACGGAAGTCCTCCGGCCCGAGGCCGAAACTCGGGCCGGAGCACCTCGCGATCCTTAAGAACCCGCCAAGGACCGGCAAGAACATCGCCGTACTCGGGCGTTCGCATCTTTCCGCGGCGCCGGTGTGGTCAAGCTTGCGTTCATGGCCGACGCTCCACCCTTTCCGCGCTCCGCGCCGCCTTCCTACGCACCCACGCCGGAGCCGGGCGTGGCCCGGCCACCGTCCGGGAGGAAACGCGCGTCGCTGCTGAAGCGCTGTTCGATCTGGCTTCCCGCGACGGCCGTGGTCGCCTGCGTCGGAGTCGCGCTGGGGTTCTATGGCGTCTCCGCCACCGACCTGGCTCTCTTCAGCCTCTACATCGCCGTGGGCCTCGCGCTGCCGGGCCTGTTGTGGGTCCGGGCGCTGTACCGGGGCGCCCCCACGCTGACGGAGGGGCTCGCGCTCGGCCTGATACTCGGCTACGCGCTGGAGGTTCTCACGTACATCCCGGCACGCGCGCTCGGCATGCCGCTGCTGGTGATGGCCTGGCCGATCGGCACCTACGTGCTCTTCCTCGCCGTCCCCCGGCTGCGCGGACATTGGAAGGGCGCCCCCGGCGCGGGCAGGACACCGCTGTGGTGGTCATGGTGCACCGCGCTGACCATGATCTATCTGATCGTGTGGTCGGCCGTCAACGTCTTCAGAACCCAAGCCCTCACCTGGCCGGCGATGGGCACGTCGTTCATCGACATGCCCTTCCACCTGGCCCTGGTCGGCGAGTTGAAGCACCACATGCCGCCCATGGTGCCGACGGTCGCCGGCGAACCCCTCGTCTACCACTGGTTCGTCTACGCGCATCTCGCGGCCGCCAGCTGGGTCACCGGGGTGGAGCCACTGGTCCTGCTCTTCCGCCTGGCCATCCTGCCCATGCTCGCCGCCCTCATCGTCGTCCTCGGGATGGTCGGCCGCCGCATAACGCGCTCGTACGGGGGAGCGCTGGCCGGCCTCGTGAGCATCATCTTCATCACGGCGCCGAGCCTGTATCTCGGCGAGACCACCGGAGTGTTCACCTGGAAGACCGTGCAGTCATGGTCGAGCCCGACCCAGACCTTCGGCGCCCTGTTCTTCGCCCCGATCGTTCTGCTCCTCATCGACCTTCTCGGCCAAAAGCCGCAGCCTCGGGGCAGATGGGTCCTCCTGGGGATCCTGCTCGCGGCGGTCATGGGGGCGAAGGCCACCTATCTGCCGCTGCTCGTGGTGGGCCTCGTGGCCGTCGCGCTGGTCGAAACGGTCAAGTGGTTCAGCCTGCCCCGGCGCCCGCTCGCCGCACTCGGCCTCACCGCGGCGTGCCTGCTGTTCGCGCAGTGCGTGCTGTTCGGCGGCGCACGGCAGGGGATCGTGCTCGATCCGTTGTCGATCATGCGCCTGACCCTGCGGGGTATGACCGGCCTGGCGGCCGGGGCCGAGCCGCCGTCGGCCGTCACGATCGGCGCCGCCCTGCTGTGCGTGCTCTGCGGGGTCATCACGTGGTGCGGGATCGTCGGCCTCGCGGGCCGGCCGAACCTGCTCGCGCGGCCCGTGGTGGTGCTGGTGCTCAGCATGAGCGCGGCCGGTCTCGCCGCGGCGTTGGTGCTCGGCCATCCGCATCAGTCGGAGGGGTATTTCCTCCAGGCGTCCTATCCCTACCTGGCCATGCTCGCGGTCTACGGGCTCATGCTCATCGTACGGAAGGCGCGCGTGCGGCTCACGGCGATGGCGTGCGCGGCCGGTGTGGGGGTGGTGGCCGTCTACGCCATCCGGACGCTCTGCGGCGTCAGGCTCCCGCTGGCTCCGGGCGCGGACTACACCGTCCTGTTCCTGCCGTACCTCGTCCTGCTGGGCGTGGTCCTGCTGGCCGTCGTCGTGCTGCGGGCCGCACGCCAGAGCGGGCTCCGTACCTGTGCCCTGGTGATCTGCATGGTCACGGCCGCCGGCACGCCCGCCGCCTGGTTCGCCCGCGTCATGCCCGGCACCTTCAGAAGCCCCGTGACCACCGCCCAGAACCCGACCGGGGCGACCGCTAACCCACCTGGTGGGGTGGCCGCCGTTCAGGTTCGGAACGGGACAGTGCCGCTGCAGGCGATTCCCAAGGGGGCCTTCACCGCTGGGCGGTGGCTGCGCGCGCACTCGGGTGTCGACGATCTCATCGCGACGAACGTGCACTGCCGCATGGGCTACGAAAACCCCTGCGACAGCCGCGCGTTCTGGGCGACAGCGCTGAGCGAGCGGCGGGTGCTGGTCGAGGGTTGGGCCTACACGGTGACCAACATGGACAGCTGGCGCCCGGGCGAGGTAGTGGAAACCCGCCCATTCTGGGATGGCGAACGGCTCCAGGCCAACGAAGCGGTGTTCCAGGCACCCTCAGCGGAGGCGATCCGGCGCCTGCGGGACGACTACGGGGTCCGATGGCTCTTCGTGGACGAGCACCGGCTGAGCCCCGACGCCAACCTCGCCGCCTTCGCCGACCTCCGGCTCCGTGACGGCGACTACGCCGTCTACCGGCTCCCCACGGCGGACCAGCCGCCGGGAGCACCCTCTGACGACGCGAAGCCGACGCCCCCGGCTCCCTCCTCGGAAGCACGTCAGCCGGGGTAGCACGGCGCCCACAAACGTTCGCCGGGCATCGGTTCTTCCGCCCTCCCGAAGAGGGCGTCCCTCCGCAGGAACCTCAGCCACGGCGGGTCGGTTTCTTCTGCTCTCCCGGGAGGGGGTGCCCGACCTGGGGACGTCGGGCACGACGGGCCGGTTTCTTCTGCTCCCCCGGAGGGGGTATCCCATCAAGGGACCTCAGCCACGACGGACCGTTACAGGGCTTGATGCGGTCGTGTGACGAACCCCGGGGAGCCCTTAGGCCTGATCGCCTGGACATGGCAGAACGCGGCGACCGTCGCCGACACCCGCCGGCGCGACCCCCGCGCTCAACCCAAGCCACCGTCGCTCCCAGTCAGCAGCGGCAGCGGCCGTCCGACCGATCAGCCAACCGGGCCGTCAAGCCCAGCCGCGGTTCGCGCGAACACATACTCATTGCAGCCATGACCCGCGCAAGTCTTCAGGTAACGCAGCTCGAAGCCGCGCTTGCGCAAGACGTCGAAAATCTCCCCGGGCGAGGCCACTTCAAAGGGGAAACCGCCGATCCAATCGATCAGATCGTGGCGCGTGGACATTCCGCGAGGCCGGACAGCAGCGGGGAGCCCGACGGCACACGCCCGTTTCACCGGCCTGGCCAAGGCCGAACGAAGGCCGAAATATGCTCGGAAGATGAGAATGAGCAGGGCCCGCGAGATGCGACCGGACTGCACGTAGCGGCGTTTAACGTACCACCACAGACGACTTTCCAGCCCTTGATCATTGTAAATCGAGATGTACAGCAGCCCATTCGGCGCGACAAGTCGGGAGGCCGCCTCGATCGCCCGCCACATGGCACCCGTGTGGTGCAGCACTCCCCAGGAGTATACGACATCGTGCAGGCCCAGAGATTGTGTGTAAGCTTCGTCGAGAATGGATCCCTGCGCCACGCTCCAAGCGCTTTCCGGCGCGAATATGCTACGCAGTTTCGCCGAGGCGGCGACGGAATTCACATCGAAGTCGAAAGAGTGGACCTTCGCCCCCAAGCGGTGCGCGGCCAGCGAGAACAGGCCGCTGCCGCAGCCGATGTCCAGGAAGGTGCGCCCGCTGAGGTCGGCGACCCCGAGGGCGTCCCTCAGCGACGTCACGGCCATGGCGATCCGGTGTTCGTCGACCAGTTCGAGGAAGCTCAACCAGTTGTCGCCGAAGGCGAAGCGGTCCTGGGTGGTCTTGTCCACTGAATTTACCGTCATGACTTCACTCCGCTCTGAGAGATGCTCCAAAGAGCGCGTCGCGGGCATCCGCGCAACGCTGGATCCGCACCAAAACGTGGAAATCGCCCTCGGCTGACAAAGGTGCGATCGCTGGCCGGGCAACGCCGTCAACAATACGATCGCCGATCGCGGATATCTACCCGTGGCACACATACCGGCGTGTCTACGTCCCCAGGGGGCGATGCCGGTCGTGGGCCGATCTCCAAAGCCTGTCGCCCGTCGACCGGATACGTCCGTTTCGACCTTCCCGAAGCTCACATGGTGCCTGGCACATTCCGCGCTCGGTGCCGACCACATTTGGCGGGATTTTAAGGAAGCTCTGCCATGTCTTTCAGTCGTTGGCCGCCGCGTTATCAGGCGTCTCCGAGTAAGAAAGTAAGGTGATCTGGTTGGTCTCGGGCGACGTGGACGAGGACGACATCGCGGGACCAGCACCTTCAATTACCGAGCGAGGGAGAAACTTTGCAGGATCATACGCTGATACGCCAAGATTCGACCCGAGTGAAGATTTCGCAGTCCCTCGAGTCGTCCGACCGCCTCCAAGTGAGCGTGATCGGCGCCGGATATCTGGGCACCGCCCACGCGGTGGGGATGGCACAGCTCGGGCACGATGTCGTCGCCATGGACATCGATAAGGAGAAGATCGCGAGGCTGTCGGCGTGCGAGCTGCCCTTCTTCGAGCCTGGCCTCGGCGAGTTGCTGCGCAAAAGCGTGGAGGCGGGCCGGCTTCGCTTCACCGCCTCGTACGACGATGTCGCCGAGGCGGACGTCCATTTCGTCTGCGTGGGAACACCGCAGCTTCCCGGCTCCTTCAACGCGGATCTGCGATGGGTCGAGACGGCCTTCGCCGAGCTGGCGCGGCGGGTGAGCGGACCGGCGATCATCGTGGGCAAATCCACGGTGCCGGTTGGAACCGCGCGGCGCATGGCCGATGTCGTCCGCCATCAGACCGACGGCGGCCGAGTTGAGGTGGCGTGGAATCCGGAATTCCTTCGCGAAGGGCACGCGGTTCAGGACACGCTCCAACCCGATCGGCTCATTTTCGGGGTGGAGTCCCAGTGGGCGGAGCAGTTGCTCCGGGCCGTCTACCAGCCGATCATCGAGGACGGCTGTCCCCTCGTGGTGACCGACTACGCCACTGCCGAGCTCGTCAAGGTCTCGGCCAACGCCTTTCTCGCGATGAAGATCTCATTCATCAACGCCATGGCGCAGATATGTGAGGCCACCGGCGGTGCCGTGCTGCCGCTCGCCGAGGCGCTCGGCTATGACGACAGGATCGGCCGACGCTTCCTGGGCCCTGGGCTCGGCTTCGGTGGCGGTTGCCTCCCCAAAGACGTTCGTGCCCTGTATGCCTGCGCGACGGACCTTGGCCTGGACGAGGTCGCCACGTTCATCAGGCAGATCGACGCCATCAATCTGAGCCGCAGGGACCGCGCCCTCGCGCTCGGCCGGGAACTTCTCGGAGGCACGTACGAGGGAAGGCGGGTCTGCGTCCTCGGTGCCGCGTTCAAGCCGAACACCGACGACGTCCGAGACTCTCCCGCGCTGGCGGTGGCGGTCGCCACCCATCGCGAGGGCGCGCGGGTGACCATGCACGATCCCGTCGCGATGACCAGCGCACGGCTTGCTCACCCTGAGATCGAGTACGCCGACACGATTGTCACGGCCGCGTCGGAGGCCGACCTCGTCATGCTGTTGACCGACTGGACCGAGTTCCAAGACATGGATCCCGCACTGCTCAGCAACGTCGTGCGCGGCCGGAATGTGCTGGACGGGCGCAACGCGCTGGCACCGGAACGCTGGCGCGCGGCCGGCTGGAGCTACCGCGCTTGAATCAGAAGAATCATGCCAAGGGCATCGGAGGTCGCGTCATGAGGAGCCTGCACGTCTGCGAGGTCATCAAGGACCTGGGGGTCGGCGGCGCGGAGATGCTGCTCGTCGAGCGATTGCTGGCGGCGCCCGCCACGGGCGTGCGCTACACGGTCATATGCCAGGGCGCGAAGACCGACGAGCTCATCCAGCGGCTGCGCGCGGCGGGGACAGAGGTGATCAGTCTCGCCGCCTGGCCGCGGCGGCTCCGCCTCGCCCGTCTGGCGGTGGAGGTCAGGCGCCTGCGGCCGGACGTTCTCAATCTCCATTCACCCCTGCCCGCGTCGCTGCTCCGGGTGACGTCGCGGTTGTCCAGGCCGCGGCCCGCGCTGATCTCGACCGTGCACAACGTCCGCTACCGCCTGCCGACGATGCTGCTCGACCGGGCGACAGGATGGCTGGACGCCCGTACCGTGGCCGTCTCGCCGCAGGTCGCGCGGGCCGTCGTCAGCCGGGGTGCGCGCAACCTGGTGACCAGGATCCACGGCATCAACGTCGCGGAGATGCGCCGCCGGGCGGGGGAGGCCGCGCGGACGAGGCAGGAGTGGAATGTTCCCGAGTCCGCCTTCCTCATCGCACATGTCGGCAACTTCCGCCCGCAGAAGCAGCACGGCGTGCTCATCGAGGCGGCGGCCAAGGTGGTCGGCCGCGATCCGCGCGCCGTCTTTCTGCTGGCCGGCACCGGACCCTTGTATGAGGAGACGGCTCGCCGGGTCGCCGAGCTGGGGTCAGACAACGTGCGGCTCCTCGGACATGTGCCGGACGCTGCCCGCCTGATCGCTTCGGCCGATCTGCTCGTGCTCAGCTCCGCGCACGAAGGGCTGCCTGTCGTCGTCATGGAGGCCCTGGCGGCCGGCGTGCCGGTCGTGTCCACAGCCGTGGGCGGGGTGCCGGACCTGATCGACAACGGTCGCAACGGCCTGCTCACCAGGGCTGGAGACCCCGACGCGCTCGCTGAGGCCATCCTTCGGGCCATGCGGCCGGACACGCACGCCCAGCTTCGCGAAGGGATCCGGAACACCGCCGATCCTGTGGACATAACCCAGACAGCGGAGTGGTTCGAGCGTCTCTACGACGAAGTCGTCACCGATGGCGAGCGGAACGGCCGTAGTCGCGCGCCGCGCCGACGACACGGCTATTGAGGCAAGGGCGGGGGATGGCCGAGCTGCCGGAATGGCCGGATCCCGCGGTCCGCACGCGAAACCCGGCGATCTTCCACTACTCCGGTGCGGGAATGACTTCGTTCTTGAGGGTCCACTCCACCTGCGTCGTCAGCCCGGTTCGCAGATCGATCGTGGGCTGATAGCCGATCACGTCTTTCGCCAGGGAGACATCGGCATGCGTGTCCCGCACATCGCCGGCCTGTCCGCTCCCGAACTCCAGGACGACCGGCCGCCCGACGATGTCGCCGACGAGGTCGGCCACGTCGAGCACCGAGGTGGTGACACCGGTGCCGATGTTCAGCGCCTCCGCTTCGACCTCCGCGCGCATGGCCATCAGATTGGCTTGTACGGCGTCCGCGACGAAGGTGAAGTCCCTTCGCTGCTTGCCGTCGCCCAGAATCGTGACGGTCTTCCCGGACAGCGCCGATTCGATCAACTTGCTGATCAGCATGTCACGACGTTGCCGCGGACCGTAGACCGTGAAGTAGCGCAGCGCCACGACCGTTGGCCCGGATGGTCCGCGCCGCGCGTGAGCCAGGGCCAACTGCTCCGCGGCGAGCTTCGTCACCCCGTAGGGCGAGAGCGGGGCGGGGAGGTCAGCTTCGGTTACCGGTCCGTTCGGCGCACCGCCGTACACACTCGAGGAGGACGACACCACGACACGGCGGACAGCGGTACGGGCGGCCGCCTCCATCAGGAGGTGAGTGGCGACGATGTTGCTCCTCGCATAGCTGGGGAACTCGGCTCCCCATGAGGGGCGGACGCCGGGCCGGGCCGCGATGTGGAAGACCGTGTCGGCCCCATCGAGTTGGGGTTCGAGGGGGATCTCCGCAAGATCGCCGCGAATCAGCGTGAAGCGGTCGCCGGCCTCGTTGAGTCGAAGATTCCGCTCGGTGATCTCCGGCGGATGGCCCAGGCAATGGTCGATTCCGATGACCTCGTGGCCGTCGTCGAGCAGCGACCTCGCGATGTGGGAGCCGATGAACCCGGCGACTCCCGTCACGACGATGCGTTTCCCGGCCGGTCTGTCCACGGTATCCATGGGTTTCATCGATCGGTTCTCCTCACCTGAGTACAGAGAAATTGGCCGGTCCAGCGAGAGTCGCTGTGAACCGGAATAGAAGCCCTTTGCATCCTGTTGCCTTTTGGCGTCTCGCCGACGGCATCGAGGTATGCGGGTGGGAAATCCGGGATGGTCTCGACCGTCCCGCCGATATGTTCCGCCAGCCATGATACCGAGAATGATCGGGCGGGCACTTGCGGTGGGAAGGCGTGTTGCGTAAACGCGAGCAACCGGCGAATAGTCGTCTTCGATGTGTTTTGCGCCGGTCGCGCAGTCCGCAGACGATGTCAGTCGGGAGAAACGGACGAAACGGTTGATGATCTGGAGCCACGCCCACCCCGGTGGGATGTCGCGGTGCATGGTCCACGGTGATCTATGATCCGTTTCCAGCGAATCATGTGGCTTTCCAGGCCGCCGCGTCGACAAATATCTGGCGGCGCCGTTCCGCGGAATGCGGAAAATCCTGTCGCGCGGTCAATCGCCTGGTCGAGGAATACGGTTTTTGCGTCCACTGATGGAGGACCGATGTGCGGGATAGCCGGGATCGTATCGACGACACGGCCCGACCCGGCGCTGGTGCGCCGCATGTGCGAGGTGATCGTGCACCGTGGTCCCGACGGCGACGGATTCCACAGCGACGAGCACGCGGCCCTCGGCATGCGCCGGCTGGCGATCATCGACCTGGCCTCGGGTGACCAGCCCGTTTACAGCGAGGACGGCCAGGTCGTCGCCGTCTTCAACGGTGAGATCTACAACTTCGCCGAGCTGCGGCGAGACCTGGCCGCACGAGGGCACCGGCTGCGCGGGACAGGTGATTCCGAGTGCCTGGTCCACCTCTACGAGGAGCATGGCACCGAGATGGTCCACCGGCTCAGGGGGATGTTCGCCTTCGCCATCTGGGACCGCGCGCGAGAACGACTGGTCCTCGCGCGTGACCGCGTAGGGAAGAAGCCCCTTTACTGGCGTTCGGATGGCAACTCACTGGCGTTCGGATCGGAGCTGAAGTCCTTGGCGCAGGATCCACGCCTGCGCCGCGAGGTGGATCCGGTGGCGTTGGACCACTATTTGACGTACAAGTACGTCCCGGCGCCGTGGTCCATTTACCAGGACGTACACAAACTTCCGCCCGGCCATCTGCTGGTCTGGGAACGCGGAAACGCCTCCGTGGACCGCTACTGGGCGCTGGACAGTTCGCCGCGACCGGTGCTGGATGAGGAAGGGGAAGAGGAGCGGCTGCGTGAGCTGCTCTTGGAGGCCACCCGCATCCGAATGGTGAGTGAGCGTCCCATCGGCGCGTTCCTGTCCGGCGGGGTCGACTCGTCCGCGGTGGTCGCGGCCATGGCCATGCAGAGCCAGGAACAGGTACGCACATTCTGCATCGGTTTCGAGGACAGTGATTATGACGAGCGGCACAAGGCCCGGATGGTGGCGGAGCGATATGGCACCGAGCATCATGAGCTCGTCGTCACGTCCGACTTGCTAGACGTTCTGCCGCGCATCGCCTGGCACTTCGACGAGCCGTTCGCCGACGCCTCGGCCATCCCCAGTTTCTACGTCGCGCAGCTGAGCCGGAAGCACGTCACCGTGGTGCTCAACGGTGACGGCGGCGACGAGAGCTTCGGGGGATATCAGCGTTACGTTCGGATGGGGCAGGCCGGGCGGATACCGGTCATGCCGCGCCCGCTGGCGATGGCGACCGGCCGCATCGGCGACCTGATCGCGGACCGGACCACCGGCGGATCTCTGCCCCGGCGGCTCGCCCGGCTGATGCAGTTCGCCGCGGAGCCCCCCGCACGCCGCTACGCCCGCCTCGTGTCCCAGTACACCCACCGGCAGAAGTACGCCGTCTACAGTGACGAACTCCGCGATCTTCTGGTGGGGGCGGACAGTTACCGGCTGCTCGACGAGGCGTTCGAGCGGTCATCGGCGGCCACCGACGTCGGCCGCATCCTGGATGTGGACGTCTCGAGCTACCTGCCGGACGATCTCCTGGTCAAGGTGGATATCTCCGCCATGGCCAACTCGCTGGAGGCCCGCTCTCCGCTCCTGGACCACCACCTCATGGAATGGGCGGCCGGCCTGCCCATCGCGCTGAAGGTGCGCGACGGTGAGACGAAAGTCCTGCTCAAGCGGGCCGTCGCTCCTTGGCTGCCCAAGGAGATCCTGGGCTTCCCCAAGCAGGGGTTCAACGTGCCGCTGGCGACCTGGCTCCGGGGTGAGCTGCGTGAGCCGGCCTTCGACCTGCTCACCGACGCCACCGCCCGCGCTCGGGGCCTGTTCCGGCCACAGGTCGTCCGGAACCTCCTCCAGCGGCACGTCGAAGGGGCCGACCACAGCGCCCAGCTGTGGGCTCTCCTGCAGTTCGAACTCTGGTACCGAGCTCACGTGACCTCTGACGACCTGGTGATGCCAGAAACCGGCTGTGCCCCTTTGACGTAGCCCCGGTGGCCGCGTGCTCACCACGACAAGGAAGATGTGATGCGTAGCCAGCGCGAGGTAAGAAGGCGGAGCCCGTCACAACCGAGCACCGACGTCGGTAACAGGCTCTCCTTGGGCGTGCTGCGCCTTCGCGCCTGGATCTTCTCGGAAACCTCGAGTACGGCCAGGATGGTACAGGCGGGGACGAGCCAGTCACTCCGCCTTCTGCTGTCGACAGTCACCAGCATCTTGATCGCCCGCTACCTTCAGCCTGATGGCCGGGGTCAGTACGCGCTGATCGTCAGCCTGGTCTCCGGAGCGGTCATCCTTGGACATTTCTCCGTCGTCAACACCCAGATCGCGCTCTGGAAGGACGGCGCTCTCAGTCGCGTGCTGACCGCCAACGGCCTCCTGCTCGGGATAGGGCTGGGCGCGGTGGCCGGCCTGGCCGTCTTCGCCGTGTCACCGCTGGTGTTCCCGAACCGGCCGGCCCTGCTCCTGGCGGTGGCTCTGGCGGGGGTGCCCGCCATGGCCGCGATCGTCAACCTGCGGGGCATGCTGACGCTCCAAGCCAGGATGGCCCTCATCAACCGCAGTATCCTCATTTCCGGCTTGATCAACTGCCTGCCCCTGGTGCTGCTGGCGGTGCTGGGCCACTTCACGATCTCCGCGGTCGTCATCATGTGGACTCTGTCCGCTGTCGTACCGCTCCCGTTGTACCTGCGGACGCTGCGCCCGAATCTCAGCCACGCCAGCTGGGACCTCGCCGTGCGCCAACTCGGCCCGGCCGGGCGCTACCACATCGGCCACATCGCCCAGTATTTCCTGCTGTGGTCGGCGGCGGACATCCTGCTGCTCAACGCGCTGGTGTCCGCGTCCGAGGCCGGTCTCTACAGCGTGGCGGTCGTCGTGATCACGATAGCCCGGGTGCCCGCGGACGCCGTCATTCAGGTCGTCCTGCCCCAGCAGGCCAGCGGTGACATGACCGCGTCCGCCGCAGCGACCGCGCGCGCGCTCCGGCTCGCGTTGCTCTGTTCATCGGGCTGCGCGTTCTTCATCGCCGCCGCCTCCCCGCTGCTGGTCCCCTTCGTGTTCGGTGCCTCCTATGAGAGAAGCGTCCTGCCGCTGGTGATCCTGGCCCCCGGGATCGCCGCGTACGGCATCGTGCGCCTGACGGGGCAGTACCTGATCCGGCTCGACCGCCCCCTTCGCATCTCCGGGATCACCGTCGTAGCGCTCGCTGTGAACATCGCGCTCGACTTGGTCCTGATCCCCCACATGGGTGCGGCGGGAGCCGCGCTGTCATCTTCGATCGCGTACAGCCTGCTGGCGGTCATCGAGGTGATGTGGTTCTTCCAGGCCCGCGCGGCTTCGGCGGAGCTTAAAAAAAGCGAACTTCAAGGAAGCAGGAAGGAGTAAAGGAGCTATGCGGAGAAGAGACCGATCCGCTCTACGCCGTGTCGCATTCCTCATCGGGCACTTGGGGCGCGGGGGAGCCGAGGCTCAGATATCCCTGCTCGCGCAAGGTCTGTCCGGCAGAGGCATCGAGGTGCACATGTTCCTCATCTCGAAAAGCGGTCCGCACGAAGCGGCCCTCCGTGACGCCGGAATAGAAGTGCATCACCTCGGCTTCGGCCGCACCTCGTCAGGATCAGCTGATCTGGTGCGGTGTCTACGGGGTTTCGCGCGCCTCATTCGATCGCTGCGGCATATTCGGCCCGAAGTGCTGCATGCCTATCTCTTCGAAGGCCGCATGCTGGGACCACCCGCCGCCTGGCTGGCCGGCGTCCCCGTCATGGTGGCCGGTCGGCGCAACGCGGGTGAGCCGGAACAACGCCATCGGCGGGTGCTCGTTCTCGAACGAGCGATGACCCGGCTCACCGATCACGTCGTGACGAACGCGGTCGCCGTGGCCGAGGAAGCCCGCACGATCACCAGGATCCCGGCAGGCAAACTGAGCGTGATCTACAACGGTCTTCGGGCCTCCGCCTTCGAGCGGGCCGAGCCGGCGAGCATCGAAGACACCGAACTCCCTGTTGCGCTGTGCGTGGCCCGCCTGGCGCCGCAGAAGGGGCACGACGTCCTGATCGAGGCCGCCTCGCGGCTGCTCCAGCGCGGCCGGCCGTGCACCTTCCTGCTCGCGGGCGAAGGCAGGGAACGGCACCGCCTGGAGGAGCTGGTCCGCGGGGCGCGGGTGGATGTCCGTTTCCTCGGTGACCGCACTGACGTGAAGGCGCTCCTGGCCAGAGCCGATGTGGTGGTCCTTCCCTCGCTTTGGGAGGGCCTGAGCAACGCGGTCATGGAGGCGATGGCCGCGGGACGGCCGATCGTCGCCACCGCGGTGGGCGGCACACCCGAATTGCTGGACGGCCGGGGCGTCCTGATCCCCGCGTCCGACGCGGAGGCTTTGGCCGACGGCATCGTCCGCGTCCTCGACGACCCGGACCTCGCGGCCTGTCTAGGACGCGAGGCGCGCGCCTGGGCGCGCGAGCATCTTGATGTGGACGTGCTGGTCGATCAGCACATCAATCTCTACCAGCGGCTCGCCCGGATCCGGAAGGACTACTGAGCGCGGTCAGCGGCGGACGAGAAGCTTCTTCGATGTCCGCCGCCGGCTGCCTCCTGCTCCATGCCACAGCGGACAGCAGGCTCGTGAGCATGACGATGGGCATGCGCTGCCGGAAGATCAGGCCGACATTGGCCACGGTCGTCGCGTAGGCGATCGTGCTCGGCACGATGAAGAGCAGCAGAATCAAGAGCGATCGCCGGTCATAACGCCACAGCAGCCGCGCGCCGCGTACCGCGCTGTAGAGCATGAAGTACCAGACCAGCGTCTCGATCTTCGCCAGCTGCAGCGTCGCGCTGCCATCAGCCCAGGGGAAGGGAGCCAGCAGCGTGTAGAGCAACTTCGGGAGCAGCGAACCCCACGCGCGGCCACTGTCCTCGAACAGCACGCCTGAACCCTGGCTGGCATATGAGCGGCGAGCCTCTTCCGACTGGCCGAACTCCAACTGTCCCAGCGCCGAATCCACGAACCCGTCGTCGTCGACGTAGCCGGCGAAGAACAGGCCCGACACCAGCAAGCCGGCGGAGACGACCAGAACGCGGGTGAACATCGCGCTCCGCGAACCCATGAGCCCGAGCAGCGACGGAACCCCACACATGAACACCATGTAGGCGCGTACGTTGAGGAGCCCCCACAACAATGCCAGCGTCGTGAGTGGCTTGCGTATGTCAAACCGTCGAGCATTCGAAACGGCGAGGTAAAGACAGCCCACGACGAGGAACGCGTTGAATCCATCCTTGAACGTATCCGACGTGCACAGGAGGAACATCGGGGAAAAGGCGGTGATGGCCAGCAGGACGAATGCCGCCCGTTCGTCGGCGCCCACCAACCGCGCGAACCTGTACATGACGATGCACAGCGCGCACGCTATCAACGCCACGACCGCCACACAGGCGAGCGGAGCCGGGCCGCCGCACAGATACATGAGGATGGCGAAGACATAACACGGTAGCGCCACGGAGTCGAAGCGCTCGGCCGGCACCGAGGTGGCGAACTGAAAGCCTTCACGCTGCCAGAACGTGGCGGTCTCCAGGGACATGGCTTCGTATCCCAGATAGTCGCCGCCGTATCCGACGGCATCTGGCCGTACTACCGCGACGTGAATGACGATCCGGGCGGCGAAGGCGGCAAGCAGCACCGGCAACACGTGCCACGCCGCCTGTTTGTCAAAACTTACCGAAACAAGGAAGACCAATGTGATCACGGCGGCGGCCACGATAAGGTACTCCACCCAAACTCCTCAACGCTCGTATTGGCGCCATATCGACCTCTATGTCGATGTGATCGGGACGGCACGACGAACAATACGGCGAGTGGCCGCCGAGATCGGCATGGCACACCGAACCGCTGCAAGTCAGTAGGAAAGACGTCGGCCGGTCAGCTCATCCGATGTGATTCCATAACCTGCGGGGACAAGATATGCAAATATTCCGTCGGCACCGCGACTCGGACCATTGAACGAGTCAAGGCCCAAGCTAGCTTCTGCGGCATGAAGACCCATTCCGCAGGAGCTTGTGCGAAGCCGGACGGCCGCATAAGAGTCATGGATGTCATCGCCCGGATGAACATCGGCGGCCCGGCTACTCAGCTGACGGGGTTGTGCGCGCAGCTGAACCACGACACCTTCGATCACCGCCTCTACACGGGTGATGTCGGCGGCGACGAAGGCGACCATTTCCTGCTCCGGGAGTCGGCTATGCCGGTTCACCGGGTTCCTGGGCTCGGCCGCTCGATCAAGCCCGCTGATGACGTCCGGGCCGTCGCCCACCTGATCAAGGCGATACGCACGTTCCGGCCGCATATCGTGCACACGCGGACGACGAAGGCCGGATTGCTGGGTCGCGTGGCCGCTCGCCTGTCCGGGATCAACCCGGCCCTGGCCCACGTGTTTCACGGTCATCTCCTTTATGGCCATTTCTCGCCGCCCAAGCAATTTGTCTACGTGCGGACCGAGCGCCTTCTCGCCTCGATGTCCGATCGTCTGGTGACCGTGGGAGCGCGCGTCCGCGACGAGTTGCTGGAGGCCGGGATCGGCCGTCGCGAGCAGTACATCGTCACCCCGCCGGGCGTCGGGCTCGGCCCGATCCCCAGCCGCGAGGAGGCCCGCCGGTCGCTGGGACTTCCGCCGGACGCGCCCGTGGTCGCCTTCGTGGGCCGGCTCACCCAGGTGAAGCGCCCCGACAGATTCGTCGCCACGGCGAGGGCGGTGCTCCGGCAGGTGCCCGACTGCCACTTCGTCGTCTGCGGAGACGGTGAGCTCCGCGAGCAGATGGAGCAGGCGGTCACTCCCATGCGCGCCTCCTTCCATCTGCTCGGCTGGCGGAACGACGTGGCCACCATCTGCTCGGCCGCCGACATGGTCCTGCTGACCTCCGACAACGAGGGGATGCCCGTCGCGCTCATCGAGGCCGGGATGGCGGGCAGGCCCTGCGTCTCCACCCGGGTGGGCAGCGTCGCCGAGGTCATCAGGCACGAGCACACCGGTCTGGTGAGCAGCGCCGACGTCGGCGAGCTGACGGAGCACACCGTACGGCTGCTGACCGATCCCGACCTCAGGCACCGGATGGGCGAGGCCGCCCGCGACTGGACCACCGCCTCGTTCGGGGTGGAGCGCCTGGTGGCAGACACCGAGGCCATGTATCGATCGCTGTACGAAGAGCGCCGGGCACGCGCTTCAGCCAGAAGGGCGAGGTGACAACATGCGATACCTGCTGACAGGCGGGGCCGGCTTCATCGGATCCCATCTCACCGACGCGCTGCTGGCGCGCGGTGACTCCGTCGTGGTGGTCGACAATCTGTCTACGGGACGGACCGCGAACCTCGCGCTCGCCGCCGGCCACCCCCACCTTCAGTTCGTCCAGGGCTCCGTGCTGGACGAGCTCATGGTGGACGAACTGGTCCACGAGTGCGACGTCGTCGTCCATCTCGCGGCCGCGGTCGGCGTCAAGCTGATAGTCGAGCAGCCGCTGCGGTGCCTGACGACCAACATCCGCGGCTCGGAGGTCGTCATCGAGGCCGCGCATCGCTACCGGAAAAAGATCCTGATCACCAGCACGAGCGAGATCTACGGCAAGAACTCGTCCGGACCGCTGCGGGAGGACGCCGACCGCATCCTCGGCAGCCCGTCCGTGGTGCGCTGGGCCTACAGCACGGCCAAGGCCGTCGACGAGATCCTGGCCAACGCCTATCACCAGGAGCGCGGCCTGCCGACGATCGTCGTGCGGCTGTTCAACACCGTGGGCCCACGGCAGAGCCCGGCGTACGGGATGGTCATCCCGCGCCTGGTCCATCAGGCGGTCGGCGGCGCGCCGCTCACGGTCTTCGGCGACGGAAGCCAGACCCGCTGCTTCGCGCACGTCGCGGACGTCGTCGACGCGTTGCTGCGCCTCCTCGACCTCGAGGCGGCGGTCGGTCAGACCTTCAACATCGGCTCCGCGGAGGAGGTGAGCATTCTGGACCTGGCGAAGCTGGTCATCGAGCACACCGGGTCCACCTCCGGGATCGACCTCATCCCGTATCACGAGGCCTACCAGCAGGGTTTCGAGGACATGACCCGCCGGGTCCCCGACACCACCCGGATCCGCGAGCTCACCGGCTGGGCTCCCCGGCACACTCTCGACGAGATCCTGGCCGAGGTCGTCAAGCAGGTGCGCGAAGAGCTCACGGCGTCCAACCGGTGAACGCGACGATCGCCCTCGCCACCGGCGTGGCCGCCTTCGTGATCAGCTGTGCGGCGATCGTGCCGTTGAGGCGCCTGGCGCTGCAATGGGAACTGACCGATCGCCCCAGCGAGAAGAAGGCGCACGCCCGCCCGACTCCTTACCTGGGTGGCATCGCGATCACGCTCGGCACCGTCGTGCCGGTGATCGCGGTGCTCGGCTTCGCCGAACTCCGGATCATGGCGATCCTCCTGGCGGCTACCGCGGTGTCGCTGGTCGGCCTGATCGACGACGTCGGCCCGCTGCGCCCGGTCACCAGGCTGGTCGTGGAGGCCGCGGCGGCGAGCGGGGTCGCGCTGGCCGGTGTCCACATCAGCACACCGGCCAATGGATGGGTGGATGGAGGACTCACGGTCGTGTGGATCGTCGTGATGCTCAACTCCTTCAACCTGCTGGACAACATGGACGGCGCGCTGGGAGCCGTCAGCACCGTCACGGCCGCCCTCCTGGGTGGCACGGCCTTCATGACCGGCCACCCGGCGCTGGGGCTGCTGCTGATCGCGCTCGCGGGCACCAGCCTCGGCTTCCTGCCGCACAACTGGGCGCCCGCGAGGATATTCATGGGTGACTCCGGATCCCTGTTCATCGGATTCGTGGTCACCTGCTCGGCGGTCTTCCTGGTGAGGGGGCAGGATCCGGGCGAGATGATCGCCGGATTGCTCCTGCCGACCTTCGTCGCCACCGTCGACACCGGCGTCGTGTTCCTCTCGCGGGTGCGGGCGGGCCGCTCGCCGCTGATAGGCGGTACCGACCATGTGACACACCGGCTCCGCCGGCTGGGGCTCAGCACCCGGACGGCCGCCGCGACGCTCGGCGCGCTGGCGGCCGTGGCCGGCGGCTGCTGCCTGCTGATGGCCATGCGCTGGATATCGCCCCTGGTCACGACGATGGTCGCGGGCGGAACCGCCATCGTTCTCATCGCCTTGCTGCAGGGTGTGCACATCTACGCGCCGATCGAAGACCTCAAGGCTCCTCCAAGAATCCGCGAAAGGCGGCGTTGATCCAGTGGACCTGCTCTACTACATGCGGCTCCTGCGCCGGAACTGGCTGCTCCTCCTCATCTCGCTGGGGATCGGGATCAGCACGGCGGTCGTGGTCACCGCGAACACTCCGCCGCAGTACGTCGCGACGATCTCCATGCTGGTCTCCGGCCAGGACAGGGAAGGAAGCCTCTCCACCGCTTACCAGGCGGGAATGCTGTCGGCGCAGCGGGTGCAGTCCTACGCCACTCTGCTGTCCAGCCGCCGGGTGGTCAGCCAGATCACCACGCCCGAGGACATCCGGCGGATGCAGGCGAACATCTCCGCCGAGGTCGTCCCCGGCACCGTCCTGCTCCGTGCGACCGTCACCGACACCGACCCGGCCCGCGCCGCACAGCTGGCCAACACCCTGGGCGCGCGGTTCACGCAGCTGATCGAGCAGCTCGAGCGGGTCAATTCGACCACCCGGCCCACGGTCAAGGTCACCGTGGTGGACCAGGCGGAGATCCCTCAGACGCCGGTCAGCCCCAGGCCGGTGGTCAACCTGGTGGTCGCCGTACTGATCGCGCTGGTTATCGCCATCGGCTCGCTGACGCTCCGCGATCGTCTGGACACCACCATCAAGACCTCCGACACGCTGCAGCAGGTCTCGAAGAGCTCGACTCTCGGGATCATCGGGTACGAGCGGGACGCGCGGCGTCACCCGCTGATCGTCCGTAGCGGAGGCCGATCGTCCAGGTCGGAGGCGTTCCGCTCACTCCGTACGAACCTGCAGTTCATCGGCGTGGACCGGCAGCCCAAATCCCTGGTGATCACCAGCTGCCTGCCGAACGAGGGCAAGTCCTCGACCTCCTCCAACCTCGCGATCACCCTGGCCCAGGCGGGCTGGCGGGTGCTCCTGGTCGACGGCGACCTCCGTCGTCCGCGCATCCCGACCTACCTCGGCATCGAGGGCGCGGTCGGCCTGACGGACGTGCTGATCGGCAAGGCGAAGCTGGACGAGGTGATCCAGCCCTGGGGCGAGCCGCGCCTATTCGTACTGCCGAGCGGTCAGATCCCGCCGAACCCGAGCGAGCTGCTCGGCTCACGAGGGATGCGCCAGGTGATCGACCAGGTCATGGACGACTACGACATCGTGATCGTCGACGCGCCGCCGCTGCTGCCGGTGACAGACGCCGCGACGCTCTCGGCGATCTGCGACGGAGTCCTGCTCGTCGCCCGTTACGGCAAGACCCGGCAGGAGCACATCGTCCGGGGCACGGAGCTGCTGACGTCGATCAACGCGCGCATCGTGGGCACGGTCATGAACTTCGTCCCGGCCAAGGCCAGCCGATACGACGGCTACGGCTACGGCTACGGGTATGAGACCGACACCGCGACCGAGGCCAGGGCCGCGGTCAAGGCGCCGACGGCTGTGTGAGAAGCCGGAGCGGGACGTCGAGTGATCTGGCGATCCTCCGTCCCGCCATCCGGTGGTGCCAGCGGGTGCCGCCGATGGGGTCGAGAATGTCGGGCCGGTCCACCGGCACCAGGCCGCGTAGCCCGCGCACCTCGTCGACCAGCGCGTGCGCCCGCCGTACCGGATCGCGATGAGACGTGACCGCCGCGGGCTCGACCGCGCCGCTCAAGGCGCCGAACTCGACGATGGTGAAGGTACGCCCGGCGGCCTGGAGATGCCTGGTCACCACTTCGGCGCGATGCGCGGCGGCGGCCGTCAGCACGAGGTCCGCGGCGGCCACCACCTCGGTGGTCAGCGGGCTGGAGACGAAGCCGGTGGGATCGCCACCGAGGCGAAGCAGCGTCCGCCGCGTGTGCTCGGCCATCTCCATGCCCGGCTCGGCGTGGGTGCCCGCGCTGGTCACCCGGAACGCCGGCCCGAGGGCCGACCGGGTCAGCCGCTCCGCCAGCGGGGAGCGGCAGATGTTGCCCGTGCACACGAACAGGATGTGGAAACGAGCCGGCGTGCCTTCCATGAGCGCGACGGTAGAACGCCCTGGTCAGAAGCTCGTTGGCGGCACGCCGGTCTTTATTGTTTGGTGGGAGTCTCGAAGGTGCAGCCCCGATGGTCCTGGGTGACGCTGGTCTGCTGGGGATGGACCAGTGGCTGCACGGGCACCAGCGGCGCCGCGTCCGAGGCGGGTTCGAGCAGGAGGAACTCCAGCGTCTTCGACTGCCGGGGCGCGAGCTCCAGCATGATGGAGTAGACGGGGTGGGATCGTTCGACCTCTTTGATGACCTCCACGAGCTTGCCGTCGATCCGCACGCCGCCGTTCTTCGCGCCGACCCCGGTGTACAGCGACACCCACAGCAGGTTGGATCCGACGGCATGGGGGCGCTCCGGGGAGTCAAGGCGGCTGGTGACGTACCTGGGCAGCTTCCTGCGCGGCACGTCATTGGTGAGACTGACCCGCACCTTCGTGACGCGTTGCCCGTCGGGACGGCAGGGGCCCAGCTCATAGTCGACCGAGCGCTTGAGGTAGTAGTCGAGCTTGTTGCCGCCGGAATTGTTGACCACCAGTCCGGCGAACGGTCCAGGTTCCCGGGGTAGCACTCCGCCCAGCGGCGTCGTCGCCAGGCGGCGCTGCTCGATGCCCCTGCGGCTCCACACCTGGATCCGCCGCTCATCCACCATCTGCGCCAAGGTGGACATCAAGGTGCGGGGATCCGGATGGGACCGGGTCATCGCCTCGCTGACGGCGCCGGCGATCGTGATGAGGTACTTCTTACGCTCGTCCGGATCCTGGTAGCGGACATAGGCCACCCGCTCGGTCAGGTCGGTCACGTTCTCGGCGGTCACCGTCTCACCGCCCGGGAGAGTGACCGGGCCGATCAGCCGCAGCAGGTAGGAGAGCCCGACCGGGTCGGTCGCGATGGCGCCATCCAGCCGCCGCCCTGTCTGCCGCTCCCAGAGCGCGGTCCAGGTGGTCGCGGCGTACGGGAAATGCGGGGAAAGATTGGAATTGGAGAGCAGGGAAAGCGCGCTCGGCCCGTAACGCGCGCTGAATGCCGGCCCATTGTCGGCGACCGGTGCCGGACTCGGCGCGAGGCGGGTGTTGGCGGAGAGCCGCTGAATGCCGAGTTTTCCTTGCCCGGCTTTCAGAATGCCGAAGGCGCCCACCAGGCCGCCGGTTCCGCGCGCCTCCGCATTTGTCTGGAATGCCAGGAAATAGCGGCGTGGGCCGTCATGGCCCAGCATCGGCGGCAGCAGGGCGGCGGCGTCGGCCGCCGCGCCGAGCCAGCCGTGCAGCCGATCGACCTGCTCCAGGGCCGTGACGCGGGCCTCGTCCAGCTCGCTCACGCCCGTGTCCGCCGGGGTAACGGACAGGCGTGAGCGCGCCAGAGCGACCCGGTCGGCGGCGGCGTCCAGGGCCGGTGCCGCCGACTCCAGGTCGGCCAGCAGTTCGCCCATGTCGGTCATGGAAGCGCCCTTGGCGGACCCATCGGCCGTGATCAGCGGCGCGGCGGCCCGGTGCACGTCGGTCAGGGCACCGGTCAGCTCCGCGGCGGCCTCCGCCAGACCGCGGATGGTCGTCGCGCTCTCTCCGACCAGGGGAGTGCGAGCGAGCAACGACCAGTCCGGGCCGGAGGTGAGCCGGCGGGCCTCGGTCGCGTGCCACTGCGCGTCCGCGAGCGTCCCGGCCAGCCGGCCGGGGTCGCTCGCGCGCAGCAGGACCAGCGCGTTCCTGGTCGCCTGCAGGTGGTCGCGCACGCTCAGAGCGAGGTGCGCGGTCCAACCCCCGGCCAGCGTGAGGCCCGCGGCGGGAGCCAGCAGGCCGGCGATGACAACTCGGCGTCTCTTACTTCGCACTGTGAGATCGGCGACTTACTTCGCGCTGTACGAACGGCGACGCCGCATGGCGATCAGCGTGCCGGCGGTGCCCGTCAGGAGCATGCCGGCACCGGCCGCGGCCAGGGCCTTCACGGGTGCTCCGGTCATCGGCAGCTCCTTGTGGTGGCCATGGCACCCGTGGCCACAGCACCCATGGCCGCAGCCCCGATGGCGACGATGCCACCCACGGAACTCCTCGGGGTCGATGTCGACGTCGATGTTGACGTGCGACGACGACGTCGAGGTGGCCCTCGGCGTGGCGGCGGCACTAGCACTGGCAGTGGGCCTCGGCGGATAGGGTCGCGGGCTCGCGGTGCTCGTGGGTGCCACCTGGCTGTCCGTGGAGGCGGACGCCAATCCTGCGGTCCCGAAGGCGATCCCACCTCCCACGGCCATCGCCACGAAAATAGGTATCGTGATTTTTTCTCTCATTTCGGACTCCCCGTGTGGATGGCGGTTCGGGTCATGGGACATTTCGCCCGGAATTCCAGCGAAGTGTTCGCCACGGAACCCGTTATATGCGCCCTCCTAATGGGTGCTCCGGTCGCCGCACAGTTCTTACCGAATGACCACTAATGGTTCTCCAGATGTTGACGGTCTGCCGGGCTCCGATGCTCGGCAGCGCACCGCTCACGCGGGGGGAGGTTGCTCCGAGACGCCGGAACGTGTGGCGGCAAGCTGCCAGGGCTTGTGGCGGGGGCGCCAGGGGCATGGGCGGCGAGGAGTACGCCCGGCGTCGCCGCCGCTGGGCGGCGCTTCGCGACCTCGCTGGGGCCGAACCGCCCTTATGTCCGAATTCAGAGATCTTTGTTTGATTATCGGCGGAAGTAGGGAGGGTTTGGGCGGCTAACACTCTTGATTTGCTGCTTGTGTGATCTTATTGTCGCCGCATGACCTCCGCTCCGGGCTCGCCCGGTGACGTTCTGACGCTCATCAGCGCCGGTTCCGCTACCACCCGCTCGGACCTCGCCCGGCTCACCGGCCTGGCCAGGTCCACGATCAGCCAGCGCGTCGACGCGCTGATCGAGCGCGGCCTGGTCTCCGAGACCGGAAGCGGCGAGTCCACCGGCGGCCGGCCGCCGCGGCAGTTACGCCTGCACACCGCGGACCACGCCTTCGCGGGCGTCGACCTGGGCGCCACCCACTGCAGGATCGCGCTGATGGACATCTCGGGCGACGTGCTGGCCGAGTGCGAGGACCCGCTGCTGATCGCCGAGGGGCCGGAGACGGTTCTGGCCCACGTCGACGAGCGGCTGGACCGGTTGCTCGCCGAGGCGGGACGGCCCCGGGCCGCGCTCAAGGCGATCGGGATGGGGGTGCCGGGGCCGGTGGAGTTCGCCACGGGCCGGCCCAACAACCCGCCGATCATGCCCGGCTGGAACGACTACCCGATTCCCGAGCATTTCGCGGGCTGCGCCGTACTCGTCGACAACGACGTGAACGTCATGGCGCTCGGCGAGCACCGCAACGCCTACCCCGGCGCCGGCCACCTGCTGTTCGTCAAGATCGGCACCGGCATCGGCTGCGGCATCGTGGCCGAGGGCAAGCTGCACCGCGGCGCTCAGGGCTCGGCCGGCGACATCGGCCACATCCGGGTCTCCGGCCACGAGGACGCCGGCTGCCGCTGCGGCAACAGCGCCTGCCTGGAGGCCGTCGCCGGCGGCGCGGCCGTCGCCAGGAGGCTGACCGAGCTCGGCACGCCCGCCGAGACGGGGGCCGACGTCGTGGCGCTGGTACAGGCGGGCAACACCCAAGCGCTCCGGCTGGTCAGAGAGGCGGGCCGACTGATCGGCGAGGTGCTCGCCAGCCTGGTCAACTTCTTCAACCCCGAGGTGATCGTCATCGGCGGCGCCCTGTCGCGGGTCCACGAACACCTGCTCGCCGGCATCAAGGAGACCGTCTACCGCAGATCGCTGCCGCTGGCCACACATCACCTCTCGATCGTGCCCAGTCGTACCGGGATCAACGCCGCCGCGCTGGGCGCCGGGCTCCTGGCGATCGAGAACTACCTGTCACCCGAGAACATCAACCGGATCGTCAACGCCTGAAGGGACCCCAATGCTGGTCATGAGGGGGATCGTCAAGCAGTTTCCCGGCGTGCGCGCGCTCGACGGGGTGGACCTCGACGTGAGCGCCGGCGAGGTGCACTGTCTGCTCGGCCAGAACGGCGCGGGCAAGTCGACGCTCATCAAGGTGCTGGCCGGGGTCCACCAACCCGACCAGGGCACGATCGAGTTCAACGGTGCGCAGGTCAGGGCGGGCAGCCCGATCGACGCCATCAGGCTCGGCTTCGCCACCATCTACCAGGAACTCGACCTCGTCGACGGGCTCAGCGTCGCGGAGAACATCTTCCTGGGCCACGAGCACGCCCGCGCCGGCTTCGTGAACAGGGGAGCGGCCAACCGGGCCGCCGCCGCGGTGCTGGCCAGGCTCGGCCACCCGGAGATCCGGCCGAAGGCCGAGGTCGGGCGGCTGGCACCGGCCGCCAAGCAGGTCGTCTCGATGGCCCGCGCGCTCTCCCACGAGGCACGTTTGATCATCATGGACGAGCCGTCGGCGGCGCTGGCCCACGACGAGGTGGCCAACCTGTTCCGCATCATCCGCGAGCTCACCGCCCAGGGCGTCGCCGTCGTCTACATCTCGCACCGGCTGGAGGAGATCCGCGAGATCGGCGACCGGGTCACCGTGCTCAAGGACGGGCGCACGGTCGCCGTCGGCCTGCCCGCCCGCGACACGCCGACCTCCGAGATCGTCTCGCTGATGACCGGCCGCAACGTCGAGTACGTCTTCCCGCCCCGCGCCGCCGAGTCCCCTGGCGAGGAGGTGCTGCGCGTCGAAGGACTCAGCTCGCCGGGCGCGTTCGCCGACGTGTCGTTCTCGGTCCGCGCCGGTGAGATCGTCGGGTTGGCCGGGCTGGTCGGCTCCGGCCGTTCGGAGATCCTGGAGGCGGTCTACGGCGCCCGTCGCGCCTCCGGCCGCGTCCTGCTGTCGGGCAAGGCCCTGCGGCGGGGCGACGTCGTCGGCACCGTACGGCAAGGCATGGGCCTGGCCCCGGAAGAGCGCAAGGCCCAGGCGCTCCTGCTCGACCAGAGCGTAACCGCCAACATCACCCTGGGCAGCCTGCCGGAGTTCGCCACGTTCGGCTGGATGAACCGGGTGCGCGAGAAGGCCGAGGCGCAGCGCCTGGTCGAGATGCTCGACATCCGCCCGCCCGACCCAGAACGGCCGATCAAGACGCTGTCCGGCGGCAACCAGCAGAAGGCCGTACTGGCTCGCTGGCTGCTCGGCGGGCGCAAGTTACTCCTGCTCGACGAGCCGACCAGGGGCGTGGACGTCGGGGCCAGGGCCGAACTGTACGCGGTGATCCGCGGGCTGGCCGACCAGGGAATCGGCGTGCTGCTGGTGTCCAGCGAGGTGCCCGAGGTGCTGGGCCTGTCCGACCGCGTGCTGGTGCTGCGCGAGGGGACGGTCATCCACCAGGGCGACGCCCAAGAGCTCGACGAGCATCGCGTGCTCGACATGATCATGGATGGGAGAGCCGCCTGATGAGCAACCCCGCAGAAGCGGGCCCGCAGAACCGCCTGGCCGTGCGGGCGCCCGGTCCGCTGGCCTGGCTTGGAGAGGCGCGGCACCTGGGCCTGGTGGTCGCGCTGGTACTGCTCGCGATCGTCGGCCTGGTCACCAAGCCCGAGAACTTCGCCACCACCTCCAACCTGGTCAGCATCCTGTCGCTGGCCGCCACGATCGGCGTCATCACGGTCGGCGCCACGTTCGTCATCATCGGCGGCGGCATCGACCTGTCGGTGGGCGCCACCATGGCCCTGGCCTCCGTCTGGGCCACCACACTGGCCACGCAGGCGTACGGACCGGCTGTCATGGCCGTCTGCGCGATCCTCGTCGGCACCGGCACGGGCCTGGTCAACGGGCTGCTCATCGCGTACGGGCGGTTGGTGCCCTTCATCGCCACCCTGGCGATGCTGGTCGCGGCGCGCGGGCTGGCCCAGCGCATGTCCGACCGCAAGACGCAGATCATCCAGTCCGACAACGGCGCGATCGTGGACCTGTCGACCACGCGGCTGCTCGGGGTCCCGCTACTGGTCTACATCTTCGCGTTAGTCGTGGTGCTGGGCTGGATCCTGCTCAACCGCACCACCTTCGGCCGCCGCACCTACGCGGTCGGCGGCAACCCCGAAGCGGCCCGGCTGGCCGGTATCAACGTCCGCCGGCACACGATGCTCCTGTACGCCCTGTCCGGGCTGTGCTGCGGCATCGCCGCCATCCTCATCATGGCCCGCACCACCACGGGCTCCTCCACACACGGCGACCTGTACGAGCTCGACGCCATCGCCGCCGTCATCATCGGCGGCACCCTGCTCACGGGCGGCCGCGGCACGATCATCGGCTCGATCCTGGGCCTGCTGATCTTCACCCTCATCACGAACCTGTTCATCCTCAACGGGCTCAACACCAGCGACCAGCTGATCGCCAAGGGCCTGATCATCGTCGTCGCCGTCCTTCTCCAGCGACGGAACCTGAAGGAGAGAGCACCATGAGCAACAACGTCGCGCGCAGGGGTTTCCTGGTCGGTGGAGCCGTGATGTTAGCGGCCGGCTGCACCAGCAACGAGCCCGCCGCCGCGCCCTCGTCAACGGCGCCCGCTCCCGCGCCCGCGGCCAGCGGCAACGACCAGCCCGGCACCAAGGTGGTCATCGGCTTCTCCGCGCCCGCCGCCGACCACGGCTGGATCGCGGCCATCGCCAAGAACGCCGAGTCCGCGGCCAAGCAGTATTCGGACGTCGACTTCAAGCCCGTCGAGCCCACGAACGACATCAACCAGCAGATCTCCGCCGTCGAGTCGCTGATCGCGGCCAAGGTCAGCGCCCTGGTGATCCTGCCGAACGACGGCCAGCAGCTCAACCAGGTCGCGCTCCAGGCGACCCAGGCCGGCATCCCGGTCATCAACCTCGACCGGATCTTCCCCGACAAGCTGGCGTACCGCACCTGGATCGGCGGCGACAACTACGGCATGGGCGTCGCGGCCGGCCAGTACATCGGCAAGCAGCTCAAGGACAAGGGCGTCTCGAACCCGGTGATCGTGGAGATCCAGGGCATCGCGACGCTCCCGCTGACCCAGGACCGCAGCAAGGGGTTCGCCGACGCGCTGAAGACGTTCGGCTTCAGCGTCACCGCGAAGCAGGACGCCAAGTTCACCGTGGAGACGGGCAACTCGGTGGCCGCCAGCCTGCTGCAGGCGCACAAGAAGATCGACGCCCTGTGGAACCACGACGACGACCAGGGCGTGGGCGTGCTCGCCGCCATCAAGGAGGCGAACAGGAACGAGTTCTTCATGGTCGGCGGCGCCGGCTCCCTGAACGCCATGAAGGAGATCCAGTCAGGCACCTCCGTGCTGAAGGCCACCGTCACCTACAGTCCTACGATGGCCTCGTCAGCCATCAAGCTGGCCAGGTTGATCGCGCAGCAGAAGGGCATGAGCGACCTGGTGGAGAACCAGGTGCCACAGTCGATCACGCTCGCGTCGGAGACCATTACCAAGGAGAACGTCGAGAAATACCTGCCACTCGGCTTCGAATCCTGATCGGGGGTTGCATGTCAGACCAAACCACCGTCGGCGTGGGCATGATCGGCTACGCGTTCATGGGCCGCGTCCACTCCCAGGCATGGCGCAGCGTCGGCGCCTTCTTCGACCTGCCGCTGGCACCGCGCATGGCGGTGCTGGCCGGCCGGTCCGAGGAGCACACCGCCGCCGCGGCCGCCCGGCTCGGCTGGGCCGACACCGAGACCGACTGGAGGGAACTGGTCAAACGCGACGACGTGCAGATCGTCGACATCTGCACGCCGGGCGACTCCCACGCCGAGATCGCCATCGCCGCCCTGGAGGCCGGCAAACACGTGCTCTGCGAGAAGCCGCTGGCCAACACTGTGGCCGAGGCGGAGGCCATGGTGCGGGCGGCGGCCTCGTCGACCGCCAAGAGCATGGTGGCCTTCAACTACCGGCGGGTGCCCGCGGTGGCGCTGGCCCGGCGCTACGTCGAGGAGGGCAGGCTCGGCGAGATCAGGCACGTACGAGCCCAATACCTCCAGGACTGGATCGTCGACCCTTCGTCTCCGCTGGTGTGGCGGCTGCAGAAGGACAAGGCGGGATCGGGCGCCCTGGGTGACATCGGGGCGCACATCATCGACACCGCCCAGTTCATCACCGGCCAGAACATCGTGGGCGTCTCGGCGCTCACCGAGACGTTCGTCAAGGAACGTCCCGTGTCGGCGGGCTCATCGGAGACCGGGCCCGTCACCGTCGACGACGCCGCGCTGTTCATCGGGCGGCTCACCGGCGGTGCCGTGGCCTCCTTCGAGGCCACCCGGTTCGCCACCGGCCGCAAGAACGCGCTGCGCATCGAGCTCAACGGCTCGAACGGCAGCCTCGCCTTCGACTTCGAGGCCATGAACGAGCTGTGGGTCAGCGAGGGCGACAGCGGCTTCAAACGTATCCTCGTCACCGAGGCCGACCACCCCTACGCCGGGGCGTGGTGGCCACCCGGACACGGACTCGGGTACGAACACACGTTCACCCATGAGGTCAAGGACTTCCTGGAAGCGATCGCCCAGGGCAGCGACCCGGCGCCGTCGTTCGCGGACGGGCTCCGGGTGCAACGCGTGCTCGCGGCGGTCGAGCGTAGCGCGGCTGATTCCAGCCGTTTCACAGTTGTGGAGGACATATGAGACCGGTCACCTTGTTCACCGGCCAGTGGGCCGACCTGCCGTTCGAGGAGGTGTGCCGGCTCGCCGCCGAATGGGGCTACGACGGCCTCGAGATCGCCTGCTCCGGCGACCACTTCGACGTGGCGCAGGCGATCAGCGACCCGTCGTACGTGTCCGCCAAGCGGGCCCAGCTCGACAAGCACGGCCTCAAGGTCTGGACGATCTCCAATCACCTTGTCGGCCAGGCGGTCTGCGACCATCCGATTGACGAGCGCCACAAGGCCATCCTGCCCTCCCGCATCTGGGGCTCGGGCGACCCGGAGTCCGTACGCCAGGCGGCCGCCGAGGACATGAAGAACACGGCGCGAGCCGCGGCCCTGCTGGGCGTCGACACGGTGGTCGGCTTCACCGGCTCGTCGATCTGGCACACCGTGGCCATGTTCCCGCCGGTGCCGGCCTCGATGGTGGAGGCGGGCTACCAGGACTTCGCCGACCGCTGGAACCCCATCCTCGACGTCTTCGACCAGGAGGGCGTCCGCTTCGCCCACGAGATCCACCCCAGCGAGATCGCCTACGACTACGTGACGACCCAGCGCACCCTGGAGGCCATCGGCCACCGCCCCGCCTTCGGCCTCAACTGGGACCCGTCCCACATGGTCTGGCAGGACCTCGACCCGGTGGCGTTCATCCTCGACTTCGCCGACCGCATCTACCACGTGGACTGCAAGGACACCCGCGTCCGCGTGGGCGACGGCCGCCGCGGCCGCCTGTCCTCCCACCTGCCGTGGGCGGACATGAGGCGCGGCTGGGACTTCGTCTCCACGGGTCGCGGCGACGTGGCCTGGGAGGACTGCTTCCGGGCGCTCAACTCGATCGGGTACGCGGGCCCGATCTCGATCGAGTGGGAGGACGCGGGGATGGACCGGCTGGACGGGGCACGGGAGGCGTTGGGCTACATCCGTGGCCTCAACTCCATCACCCCACCGACCACCGCCTTCGACGCGGCCTTCTCCACCACCTGACGCCTTCTCACCTGGGGGCCCACAGGCGTGGGCCTTCCGGTGGGGCGCGCTTCGCGCGTTTGGCGTTCGGGCGTGTCGCCCAGGGGGCTCCGCCCCCTTCGACCCCCGACAAGCGTGGGCTTCGCCGTGGCGCGCTTCGCGCGGACGGGCGCTCAGGCGTATTTCCTTGGGGGCTTCGCCCCCGGGCGAGGGGCTCCCGCCCCTCGCGCACCCCAGCCTTGTGCGGCGGACAAACCAGCTAACTTTTAAGCCGATTCGGTCTTCGAGCTGGAGGCGTCTCCAGTGGCTGGTCTTGTTCTTGCACATAGGGAATGCCAGGCCGACCCGGTTCGGGCTTGAACCCGAGAACACGCACTAGACAAGGTATATTGTCTGTATGCGGATTGGAGAGCCTGCCCGCAAGCATGATGTGGCCGATGCCGACATCGTCCACGCCTGGCGGTGTGCCATGCGCCGCCTTGACATGGGTGAAGGCTTCACGATGCTGATCGGCCCGGACTCGGCGGGGCGGATGCTGGAGATCGGTGTCCTCGACCTCGACGGGGACGACCCGGTGGCCATCCATGCGATGCCGCTACGCGCCAAGTTCCGACGAGCCCTGTAGCGAAGAGAGGTGATCATATGAAGCACACTGATGAGGAGATCGAGCGCGCGGCTCTGCGCTTTGAGCAGTTGGCTGACGCCCTGCCCGACAACGTCGAGTTCGACGACGTGTCCGAACTGCGGGCGATCGCTGAGACCTCCGAGCAGGTCCGAGCCGATGAGGCGCGGCTCACCGAGGCGGTGGCGGTTGCGCGTGCCCACGGCCACAGTTGGAACCACATCGCCACCGCGCTCGGTGTCTCCCGGCAAGCCGCCCGGCAGAAGTACGCCGACAAGGTCGCATAACGGCTCTCTATGGCCGGATCTCGTAGACGAGGTTGAACGGGGTCTCCGCGGCCCTTCGGAAGCGGGTGAAGCCCGCCTCGCGACTCAGCTCGCGGATCCTCGCCTCGCCCGCCTGCGCGCCCAGCGCGTAGCCGCCCGGCTGGGACAGCGCGTTGGGCACGCAGAGGAACGTGGACCCGCTGTAGTACAGCCGCCCCACGGGGGTGAAGTTTTCCTCCACCGCGTCGGCGGCGTACGGCTCGACCAGCAGCCACGCGCCCTCCGGAGCCAGCGCTTCCCGCACCCGCCGGGCGGCCCCCAGCGGGTCGCCCATGTCGTGCAGGCAGTCGAACATCGTCACCAGGTCGTAGTCGGTGCCGGCGAAGGTCTGCGCGGTGGCCACCTCGAAGTCGACCCGGTCGGCCACCCCGGCCTCGGCGGCATGCTCGCGGGCCAGCTCGATGGACTCGGCGTGGTAGTCCGAGCCGACGACCGTGGTACGCGGGTACGACTGCGCGAGGAGGATCGAGGACGACCCGAGGCCGCAGCCGACGTCCGCGACCACGGTCCCCGCCTTCAGCTTCTCCTCAATCCCATCGAGCGCCGGGATCCAGCTCGACACCAGCGCGGCCACGTAGGCCGGCCGATAGAACGCGTCGCACCCGACGAAGACGTCCTCCACGTGCTCGTGCCAGCCAAAGCCGGCACCCGTGCGGAACACCTCGGTGATGCGCGGCTCGGCGCGCAACATGCCCAGCGCGATGAGGTACGCCGCCGGTATGTTCGGGCCGGCCGGGTCGGCCAGGCAGTACGCCTGCTCCTCCGAGAGCGAGAACCGGCCCGTCGCCGCGTCGTAGCCGACGTACCCGCCGGCGGCCTGCGCACGCAGCCATTCGGTGAGGTAGCGCGGGTGGCACCTGGTGCGCTCGGCGAACTCCTCGGGAGTCGCGGGCCCCTCGGCGAGGGCGCGATACAGGCCGAGTCGGTGACCGATCACGACGGAGCCCGCCGCCTCGGTCGCCCCCAGGTCGCTCACGAACCTGCCCAGGAACTCCGTCACCTTGTTCTGGTCCATCTGTGGTCTCCTCCCCGCAAGAGGACCCGACAGGGGTGACTCTGCCCTGCTCACAGGCTTGTTATCCGTTCAGGGCGATCCGCTGCCGGGTCAGGTCATCACCGTGTCGCGCGACGTCGACGGGCATCCCCCACTCGCTGCGGGGTGGGTGGTGTGTCAGGTGGTGATGGTGGCGACGGGATCGAGGCCATAGGTGCGGGCGTAGCCGTTCTCGGTGCCGACGAGGAGGTCGACGACCTCGAAGTAGCGGTCCCAGAACGGGGTTTCGCGCAGTGCGTCGATGAGGAGCTGGTAGGCGTGGTGGTCTTCCGTTTCCCACATCCAGATGTCGGTGACGCGCGTGGAGTAGAACTCCGTGTCGTAGAAGCGTGACCGGACGCCGATGGTCCTGGCCTCGATCGCGGGCAGGACCTGGGTGGTGAAGGCGTCCACACGTTCCTGGACGGTCAGGGCGAGCCACGCGGGTGTGGTCTTGACGAGCATGAACGCCGTGACCGGCGGTTCGGTTTCCTCAGCGGGCATCAGGACGCCTCCTCCAAAGGTAGTGGGACGGGTGGTGGGCCCTCATGAGAGGACGGCGGGCTTGAGGGTCTGGGCGCACCACTGCTCGAAGCCGGTGGGGGAGGCGGTCTCCGGGGTGCGGGCGACGCCGGCGTCCAGGCCCTCGTCCTTGGCTCGCTTCATGTCGGCGACGCCCTGGGCGAATGCCTTGTTGAGGCCGTAGCCGACGAGGGTGGTGTACAGCTCGTCGAGCGGCTGGCGTTCGTAGCGGACGGGGTGGCCGAGCTGTGCGGTCATGATGCGGGCCAGGTCGTTGGGGGACAGGTCCTCCGGCCCGAGGACCGGGACGCTGTCGGTTCCGCTCCAAGAGCGGTCCAGCAGCAGGCCGGCGGCGGCGGCCGCGATGTCGGCGACAGCGACGAGGGGGGCCTTGCGGTCGGCGTCGACGGTGTCGGTGAAGACGCCCTTGTCGCGGATCGAGTCGGACTCCTCCAGGAGGTTCTCGAAGAAGGACGGGCTGGCCAAGGCCCGGTAGGCGACACCGGTACCGGCGATGAGGTCGTCCATGGCGAGGGAGGCGGTGACCAGGCCGGCGCGGTCGGCGACCGGAGTACCGCGGCCGAGTGCCGAGACCCCGACGACATGGCCGACACCGTGGATGGCGAGCGCCTTCACGGCGGGGCGGGTGAAGCCGCTGAAGGCGTCGTGCGGGGCCAGGGAGGCGTCCGGGGGGACGAGCCAGAAGACGGCGTCCGCACCCTCGAAGGCCCGGTCGAGGACCTCGGTTTCCGCGTGCGAGCCGGTGATCACCTCGACCCGTCCGCGCGCCGCGTCCGGAAGGCGGGCGGGGTCGCGCACGATCACGCGCAGCTCCTCACCCGTGGCGGGGGCGGACTCCAGGAGCTTGGAAAGCAGATGACGGCCGATGTTCCCGGTGGGAGCGGTAATAACGATCATGAAAACCTCGCAGGTCGTGCCGGATCGGTACGACCCTCATCCTGCGGAGGGCAGCCGTGTTGCCACAATGGGAACTTCGGCACGCAATCATTGACTGAAACGGAATAATGCTGGTGGACAGCCCAGAGCCGGTCATAGACGCCAATCTCGCCATCGCGCTGGACGCCCTCCTGACCGAGCACAGCGTCACTCGCGCCGCCGCCCGCCTGCACACCTCGCCCGCCGCCATGAGCCGCACTCTCGCCCGCCTCCGTCGCATCCTCCAGGACCCCCTCCTGGTCCGGGCCGGACAGGCCATGGTCCCCACTCCACGCGCCCAGTCCCTGCGCGACGAAGCCGCCGCAGTGGTACGCAGCCTCGGCGCACTGCTCAGCCCCGGCACCGGCGTCGACCCCGCCAGCCTGCGCAGCACCTTCACCCTCCAAGCCGCCGACCTGGTCGGCGCGGCACTGGCCCCCGGACTGCTGCGACTTGCCCAGCAGGAAGCGCCGGGGGTCTCCTTCCGGCTCCGGGCCGAAGAACTGGAGGCCGGAACCGCCCTCCGCGACGGCCGGATCGACCTGGAGATCGGATCCATCGACCACGTGGACCCCGAAACCCAGATAGAAGGACTGGTCACCCTCCGCATGATGGCGGCCGTCCGGCCAGGCCACCCCCTCACCGAAAGACCTCTGACCCCGGCCCGGCTCGCCGCCGCCCAGCACGTCGCGGTCAGCCGCCGCGGCCGGTTCACCGGTCCTCTCGACACCGCCCTGGCCGAGCAGAACCTTCACCGGCGGGTCAGCGTCGTCCTCCCCAGCCACTTGGCCGCGATGACCCTCGCCAGCCGCAGCGACATCGTCTGCCTCGTACCTGCCGCACCCCCCGGCGCCGCCCACTCACCCCTCACCGACGCCGCCACCGTCCTCGGACTGTGCCTCCTCGACATCCCTCTGGCACTGCCACCACTGACCATAGGCATGGCCTGGCACCCCCGGCACAGAGCCGACGGAGCCCACCACTGGCTTCGCAACGCCATCCGCCGAACCCTCGGCACACCGGGAAGCCCAACCACATGATCTGACTGAGACACCGGGACAGCCACGACCAGGCGACAACAAGATCCGAGCGAGGTGGGCCCCGCACAGCCGCGAAGGTTGGCTCGGAGAACGCGCGGGCAGGTGGGAGCTAGCGCGGAAACGGCTTGTTCGCTCGCCGTTTCGGCAGGTCACAGGGCCTCGTGAGTAGGCGCGGGAATATGCTCGTGGCATGCCTTCGTATGTGCTCCAACTTCCAGGTAGGTAATCGGAAGCAAGATTCCACGATCGGCGGTGCCCCGGATGGAGGGAAATCCATGGGGAACCATCACACGGTGGCGGTCACCGGGGTGACCGGGGCGCTGGGCAGCCGGATCGCGGCCCGGCTCGCCGAGCATGGCGTCCCCCAACTCCTCGTCGGACGCAGCCCCGACCGCATACCCGAACTGCCAGGCGCCCAGCGACGCGGTCCGGCCGCCTACGCCGACGCCTCGGACATGCGCGCGGCGCTCGAGGGCGCGTCGACCCTCATCCTGGTCTCCGGACATCGCACGGGACGTCGGTTGGAGGAACACGCCACCGTGGTCGAGGCCGCGATCGCGGTCGGCGTGAACCGGGTCCTGTATGTGTCCCTCGTCGGCGCGGCGCCCACCGCCACCTATGTCAACGCCCGCGACCAGTGGCTGACCGAACAGTTCCTGGCAGGGGCCGGGATCCGCCACACGGTGCTCCGGGCGGGCATCTACGCGTCGACGCCGGCCGCCCTCGCCGACGAGGAATTCGTCGTGAGCGGCCCCGCGAGCACCGGCCGGGCCGCCTTCGTCACCCACGAGGACATCGCCGACGTGATCACGGCCGTCGCGCTCGATGAGGGTCCCCGCTCCGAGTACGACGGCGCGATCCTTGAGATCACCGGGCCCGAGGCCCTGACTCTCGACGAAGCGGTCACCCGGATCGCCGCGGCCACAGGCCGGCCCTACCGCTTCGAAACCGAGACCCTTGAGGAAGCCTTCGCACGGCGATGGCGACTGGGCATCAGCGGAGAGCAGATCGAGACCTGGATCTCGTGGTTCCAGGCGATCGAGAAGGGCGAGGTCTCCGTGGTCACCGACGTCGTCCCCCGGCTCACCGGCTCACCGGCGACCCCAATTGCAGACGCGGCCTGGTGGCCAGCGCCGAAGACGGCGCGTGGTATCCGCTGAGGCCCCTTCTCGGTCGCGCGCTCTTCGGACGGTTCGCCCGGGATCCTGTTCGTCACCTGGACGCGGCGCCGCACTCAGGTCGTGGCTGAATGGTGGGCTTCCAGACACATGGATTCGGCATTCGGCCTTACCGTCCGAAACTTCACGTCGGCCCACACGATGCGGTGATCGGCTGCGGTGACAAATGTCCCCCAGCACCCATTGGACAGTTCAGCGACAATGCGAATACCGCGCCCCGATTCGGCCTCGGGAGCGGACTCGGCCATATGCGGCTCACCTACGAATGCGCCGGGATCGGTCACCTCGACGCGAAAGAAGCCGTTACCGCGTCCCACGCTCACCGTGACCCACTCGCGGTCCGGGCCCCCTTCCACGTGCTCGCAGGCGTTCGTGACCAGCTCAGAGACCGCCTGCTGCACATCGGGCACCGTCGCGAGATCGTTCGCGAGCCACCAGGCGACAGCCGCGCGCGCCTGTTTCGGCGCCATGTGGTCGCGCCGCAGCCGGGTTGCTCCGATGGGAATTGCATCTTTTGCTCGCATTGGCATGTAAATCACCTGACTCGCCCGAATTTCTGTGCCGTTATAACACGCGATCTAGAGAATTCGTGTGTCGCACGGGGAATTGTTGGCCTGAAGCACTGGTAAGCGTGCCATCCGGCAGGTAATTTTTGGGATGACCGTAAGGGCTCGTGCCACACGAATATGAGTCCCTCGGTGGGAAATGTTGTGTGATCCTGTGGGATCAGACCAGGAGTAGCCCCCGATGCGTCCTGCCAAAGAGTTGAATCCAGACGCCAGTGCGGAGGCCCGTTTCGGGTACGAACTACGTCAGCTTCGTCTCGAAGCGGGACTGACCCAAGGGCAACTCGGCCACAAGATCGGTTTCTCCGCCAACCAGGTCGGTTCCGTCGAACGAGCCGTACGCACACCGACCGAGGTGCTCGCCAAGCGCTGCGAGGAAAGACTGGGGCTGGAGCCGGGCCGTCTGGTCGACTTCCTGCCGGTCGGCAAGCGGGAGTCCGTCTTCAAGACGCTCGCCCCCTGGCTCGACATCGAGGCGACCGCTCGCGAACTCTGGACCTGGGCGCCGACCATTGTTCCTGGTCTCCTGCAAACGCAGGACTACACCCGCGCCATCGTGGAGGGAAAACCGGGCGTCACCGATGCCCAGGTTGAGGAGGCGGTCAAGTCGCGGATGGCGCGGAAGGGCATCTTCGCCGGAGACAATCCGCCCACGCTCTGGGCGGTTCTTGATGAGTCGATCCTCTACCGTCCGATCGGGAGCGAAAGTATCACCCGCGACCAACTGGCGTACCTCGTCGAGGCGGCTCATAGTCCGTGTATCACGATCCAGATCCTCCCGCTCAGGGCCCGCGTCACGGCTGGGCTGCTCGGAGGCTTCGTGATCGCGCATACGACGGGTGGTCCCAGAGCCGCCTTCGTAGATAGCCCGGTTTCGGGGAAGGTGTGGGACAGGGCGGCTGAGATCGAGGTCCTCGGCCTCCGCTATCACATGTGCCGCGCGGAAGCCCTTCCCCAGAGCTTGTCTGTCAAGAGGATCGAAGAGAGGTTGGAGCAGGAATGGACCTGAAGCTGATCGAGGAACTCAAGACTGCTGACTGGCGGAAGTCCTCGTTCTCGGGTGACAACGGAGACTGCCTGGAGGTTGCTCCGCTGTCCGCCGGTCGCGTGGGTATCCGCGACACCGAGCGGCCTGACCTGCAGCCCTACGTGGTGAGCGCGTCGGTGTGGGCCGCGTTCATGGACGGCGCCAAGCGGGGCGAGTTCGACTTCTAGCCATCTCAAGGAGGGGCCCGGCAGCGTGCCGGGTCCCTTTGTCATGGGTGCGGAGGGCGCCCAGTGCGGGCGGACATGTCACATTTCCGACCCCTATGGCGTCTATGTAGGGAGGTGTCCACGAGAACGGGGAGCGACATGCCCACAGTGCCTGACATGGCGGTCGGAGATCACGGATGAATGAGCTCAAGACCATCCCGAACGCCGTCTCAAGCCCCTCGAACTGGCTCGATGAACGCCTCGGCGCGGCCAACTTCATCAAGCGCAACATGCGCAAGATCTTCCCCGACCACTGGACGTTCCTGCTGGGGGAGATCGCGCTGTACGCGTTCGTCTTCCTGCTGCTGACCGGGACGTTCCTGACGTTCTGGTTCAAGCCCAGCATGGCGGAGATCGTCTACGACGGGTCATACGCCCCGCTCAAAGGCGTCATGATGTCCGAGGCCTACGCGTCGTCGCTGGAGATCAGCTTCGACGTCCGGGGTGGCCTCCTGCTCAGGCAGATGCATCACTGGTCGGCGCTGATCTTCGTGGCGAGCACCATCGTGCACGCGCTGCGGGTGTTCTTCACCGGCGCCTACCGCAAGCCGCGCGAGCTCAACCATGTGATCGGCGTGCTGCTGCTGACACTGGCGCTCCTTGAGGGGCTGACCGGATACTCGCTGCCCGACGACCTGCTGTCCGGCGCCGGTCTGCGGATCACCGAGGGTGTGCTGGTCTCATTGCCGCTGGTCGGTACGTACGCGACGTTCTTCCTGTTCGGCGGAGAGTATCCGGGCGGAGATGTCATCTCCCGGTTCTATTCGCTGCACATTTTGCTGATCCCGGGCATCATCCTGGCGCTGGTCACCGCTCACCTGGTGCTCATGTGGATGCAGAAGCACACCCAGATGGCCGGTAAGAAGCAGACGAATCAGAACGTGGTCGGTGCGCCGTTCTATCCGGCCTTCATGGCCAAGGCGGGCGCGTACGTCCTGTTCACGTTCGGGGTGATCGCGGGGCTGGCGACGTTCGCCCAGATCAACCCGATCTGGCTGTTCGGGCCCTACACGCCCGCCGACGTGTCGGCGGGTTCGCAGCCCGACTTCTACATGGGCTTCCTCGAAGGCGCGTTGCGCATCATGCCTCCGTGGGAGATCAACCTGTTCGGTACGTCTCATGCGGGCACAGTGCCGCTCAACGTCATCATCCCGGCGCTGGCCCCGCTGGGTATCGTCTTGACGGGTCTGGCGGTGTATCCGTTCCTGGAGCAGTGGGTGACGGGTGACAAGCGCGAGCACAACTTCGCCGACCGCCCGCGCAACAACCCGCACCGCACGGCGATCGGCATGACGGCCATCGTGTTCTATGGCGTGCTCTGGCTCTTCGGTGCCAACGACGAGATCTCCGCCTATTTCCACATCAGCCTCAATGTGACGACGTACGCGGGCCGGGTGCTGATCTTCGTGGCGCCCGTGCTGGCGTATGTGATCACGTACCGGATATGTCTGGGACTCCAGCGCTACGACGCGGGCATCATTTCCCATGGCGTCGAATCGGGTGTGATCAAGCGGTTGCCCAGCGGTGAGTTCGTCGAGGCCCACGTTCCGGCGGCGGACGACATCGAGGCGCACGTACGGGGCAAGGAGCCGGTGGCGATGCTGGCGGTCGCCGAGCCCGACAGCGCGGGCATCCCGCCGAAGGGCATGCGCGGCCCACTGGGCAGACTGCGCGTTCGGATGTCGAAGGCGTACGGGGGCGAGAAGGTCCCCCTTGACGACGGCCACGGGGCCGGAGAGCTGGATCGCGCGGGCGACGACCGTACGCTGATCCATTAGCCGAAGATCGGCCGAGTAGGGCATCTTAAGAGAATCGTCAGCGGGACCTGAAATGTTGTGGGTGTCACCGAGCAGCACCCCGACACTGAGGAGATCCCGATGCGCAAGCTCATCAACTCGACCTACATCACCCTCGACGGCGTCATCGAGAACCCGATGTGGACGATGCCCTACTTCGACGACGAGGCCGCCGCCTTCGCCGGCGAGCAGACGAATGGCGCCGACGCGCTGCTGATGGGTCGTGCCACGTACGACGGCATGTCCGCCGCCTGGCCGACCCGTGACGAGAGTGACCCGACCACCGGCGCCGCCTACTTCAACAACGTCAAGAAGTACGTTGCCTCGACCACCCTGACCGACCCCACCTGGAAGAACACCGAGGTGCTGCAGGGTGACCTGATCGAGGAGGTCACCAAGCTCAAGGCCCAGGACGGCAAGGACATCCTGCAGTACGGCTTCGGCTCGGTCACCACCCAGCTCATCAGGGCGGGTCTGCTGGACGAAGTCCGGTTCTGGATCACCCCGGTGCTGGAAGGCGCCGAGAGCGTGACGACGCCGCTCAAGGACTTCAAGGCGTCGTTCGAGCTGGTCGACACCAAGGTCATGAAGAGCGGCGTGATCATCGCCTCCTACCGGCCCAAGGCGGCCGAGTGACGGATGGGCCTGGGATCACGACGACGGGGTGGTCTCGGCGAGGCGGATCTCGCTGAACAGCTTGAGCGTCACCGGCCGCAGCCGCAGCCGTGCCTCACGTGGCCAGCGCAGGCTCAACGACGGGAACACCGTCTCCAGGACGATCTTCAGGTAGGGACGGCCGGAACGGCCGACGGGGATCTTGGCGCACAGAGCGGACACGCTCGTGAACGTCTCCCGTCGGCCGAGCCGCAGCCGGGTCCGCCCGCTGAACTGGTTCGGGATCCCGGCGGCTTCGAGGCTCACCGACTCCCACAGCAGTTCGGCCGTCTCCTCCTCCCGCAGCCACGCCGGGCGGGTCGGCAGCGGTAGTCGCAGGGTGAATCCCGCCGGCAGTCCGGCCGGAGTCAGCCGGAAGGAACCCCGGAACCACGGCAGCTCGTCGAGGAGTCGCGGGCCGTTCAGGGTGTTCATCGACAGGCTCGCCGCACTGGCTTCCATGGCGATCCGCCAGCTGGTGGGGTCGGTGTAAGGGACTTCCGGGATGGACACCAACAGGATTCATCTCCCCTGCGCGGACGCCTGGACTAACGGGCGGCTACCTACGGGCGGCTACCTATAAGACGTTCCAACCGGGGGAAATGTGACACGGCGCTGGTCCTCAGCCGGTGAGGTCGTCGTACCACTGAGGCGTCCTGACCTTCAGCGGGGCGGGGGCGGGACCGGCGCCAGGACCGGGGAGGACATAGAGGTCGACGGTGTCGGAGCTGCTGTGGCGGGATCCGCTTACGGTCCAGTCGTCCTTGATCCGGTCCGCAGGGACGGGCCGGTCGAAGAAGCTGCCGTCAGGGTACTTCCACAGCAGGCGGTAGCCGACCTTCAATTCGCGGCGGCGCGCCTCGGCGCGCACAGCCGCGACCGTCTTGCCGTGAGCCGTGTAGCCGTCCATGGCCTCCTCTCCCTCGGGATCGAAGGCAACGTCCTCGGCATAGGGTTCGCCCGGCTTGGCGGGGCGGCCGACCCCGAAGACGACGCGTCCGGGGAAGTCCGAGGGCATCCAGACCTTGCCGCAGAACACCGACGCGCAAGGTGTCACGTCCTGCACCCCGATGCTTCCGTGCCATTTGAAGCCCTCCGGAACGACTGGGCCGATCAGCTTGCCGACCTCGTCCGGCGCCACCGGGATGACCTTCACCGTGACGTTCAACCCGACCGCCCGAAACGCCTCCTCGAAGCGCCGGCGGTCGGCCGCCGGGTCGGTGATGGTGACGCTGAAAGAGTCCTCGGCCCGCTTGATGGAGACGGCCGCGTTGGCGAACTCGGTCACCGGACCACTGGCCGGCAGGCCGACGCCGATCGCCACGGCCACGGCCGCGGCGGTGACCGCCGATGCCAGGACAGGCCAGCGATAGGTTCCCGCTTGCGGAAGCCAGGACCGTCGGCGGCCTGGAGCCGGTGTCGCCATGATCGCCGCACGCAGCTCGCGCGCGCCGGGCCCCTGTTCCGGCGCGTGCGGGGTCGGATCGATGGCCCTCATCAGGTTGTCGATGTCACTCATGCTTTCCCCATCGCGATCGTCATGGACGTCTGACGCTCCAGCGCCGCCGCCAGCCGTTTGCGCGCCCGATGCAGCCGGGTCCGGGCGGCCACGGCCGTACATCCCAAAACCTTGGCGATCTGCTCGCTGCTCAGACCCTCCCAGTGGGCCAGCGCCATGACCTCGCGGTCACGCTCGGGCAACTCGTCGAAGGCGGCGCGTACGTAATCCAGATCGACCGGTCTGACGGGCCGCTCGGCGGCCAGTTCGTCGCGGAGCCGCTCAGCGAGCCCGGCCCTGCGGGACGCGCCGCGTTGCTGGTTGGCCAGTACGCGGCGGGCCACGCCATATAACCAGAGCAGCGCCCGCTCGCCCTCGGGCACGTCGCCGATGCGCCGCCAGGCGGTGAGGAACGTCTCGGAGATGACGTCGGCGGTGTCGTCGGGGGAGCTGGTACGGCGGGCGGCGTACTGATGTATCGCCGGATAGTACGCGTCATAGACCGCTTCGAAGCGATCTCGGTGTGTCACAGAGTCTCCTTGCCGAAAGGTGCCGGACACCTTGGTTAGTGTCCGGCATCCTTTGGCCTGTTGCAGCGCAGGTTTCGCAGGCGGCCCGCCACCGGGTGACCATCGGATTCCGGTGGTCGGTCACGTTTCTCCGATTCGGGGGGTCATAGGGGTAACGGTCCGAACCTGGCCGCCCGATATGACTCCTGGAGGAACGCGATCATGCAAGCGCGGATGACCAACCCGGCGAAGCTCGTACCCGACGCCATGAAGGCGATTCTGGCCCTCCTCGAGGCGTGCAAGCAGGGCGGCGTGCCCGGCACGACGCTCGAGCTCGTCCACCTGCGGGCCAGTCAGATCAACGGCTGCAGCGTGTGCGTGGACATGGGCTCGCGCAGCGCCAAGAAGGCGGGGGAGAGCGACGAGCGGCTGTGGGCGGTGGCGGCTTGGCGGGAGGCCCCCTACTTCACCGACGCCGAGCGCGCCGCGCTGGCGCTCGCCGAGGCCGTCACCCGGCTCAGCGACCGTACGGACCCGGTTCCGGACGATGTCTGGGACGCGGCCGCCAAGCACTACGACGAGCAGGGGCTCTCCTCCCTGCTCCTGATGATCTCCGCGACCAACGTCTTCAACCGCCTCAACGTCGCCACCCGGGCAGTGGCGGGAGCCTGGTGACGAGAATGCGGGAACACGTTTGGTGACAAGAATGGAGAAACGCGGATGAGCATCGCGGTGGAGCCCATCGGCTGGGTCGAGTCCCCGCTGGTGGAGCGGGACCAGGCGCCGAAGCAGGGTGACGAGGGCGCGCCCGAGGCGTGGCTGGTGTTCGTGGACTCGGTGCTCGACGGGCTGCGCGATCTGCGGGTGGGTGCGGAGGTCATCGTGCTGACCTGGTTCGACCGGGCCGGCCGGGACACGCTGGTGGTGCACCCGCGTGGCGATCGTTCGCGGCCGGCGCAGGGCGTGTTCAGCACTCGGTCGCCCGATCGGCCGAACCCGATCGGGCTGCACCGCGTACGGATCCTCGCCATCGAGGGGAGGCGCCTGCGCGTCAGCGACCTCGAAGCGTTGAACGGCACCCCGATCGTGGACGTCAAGCCGGTGCTCGACCGCGATACCGAACGCTGAGCCCTGACGGGCACTCAGTCCATCAGGACGATCTGGCGCAGCACCTCGCCGCCCTTGAGCGCGGCCACGGCGTCGTTCAGGTCGGCCAGCCGGATCCGGGCACTGATCATGGACTCCAGGTCCAGCTGGCCGGCCTTGTAGAGCTTGGCGAAGTAGGGGAAGGCGTGCCGTACGTCGGCTTCGCCGTACAGGCTGGACAGCAGGTTCTTGCCCTCGAACAGCAGGCTGAACGCGGAGATCGACACCATGTCGTCCACCGCGCCCGCGCCGACCACGATGACCTCGCCGCCCGCGCGGGTGACCTGCCACGCGCTCTGGATGGTGGCCGCCTTGCCGACCACCTCGAAGCCGTAGTCGAAGCCGCCGCCCCCGGTCAGCTCGTTGACCGCCTCGGGAACCTGCTCGGGGGTGACGGCGTGGGTGGCGCCGACCTTCTTGGCCAGCTCGTGCTTGGACTCCAGCGGGTCGATCGCCAGGATCGTCCGGGCGCCGGAGACGCGCGCGCCCTGGATGACGGACAGGCCGACGCCGCCGCAGCCGATGACGGCGACCGTCGAGCCGGGGCGTACCTTGGCGGTGTTGAGGGCGGCGCCCACGCCGGTGGTGATGCCGCAGCCGATCAGCGCGGCCGCCTCCCACGAGATGTCCGTGTCGACCTTGATCGCGCCCTGCCACGGGACGACGATCTCCTCGGCCCAGGTGCCGCACCCGGCCATGCCGTACGCCGTCTGGTCGCCGCCGAAGCGGAAGTTGCCCTTGGTGAAGGACTCGATCACGTACTTCATGCAGAGGTACGGCTGGCCGCCCAGGCATAGCTCGCAGGCCTGGCAGGACGGCCGCCAGTTGATGATCACGTGATCGCCCGGCTGGACCGAGTCGACGTGCTCGCCCACCTCGACCACCTCGCCCGCGCCCTCGTGACCCGGGACGAGCGGTACGGGCTGCGGCAGCACGCCGGACATGGCCGACAGGTCCGAATGGCAGACGCCCGTAGCCTTGATCCGCACCCGTACGTCGGCTGGGCCGACGGGGGTGAGGGTGACATCGTCGCGGATGTCCAGCTTGTCGTCGCCTACGGCGTGCAGAAGGGCGGCGCGCATGGGGAGTTCCTCCTCCGGCTATTCCTCTAGGGAAAGAGCGGCTTTGGGGCAGGACCGGACTGCGTGGCGGACGCGGTCCAGGAGTTCGGGGGGTGGTTCCGGGAGCAGGATGTGGAGCTGATCATTGTCGTCCACGTCGAACACCTCGGGTGCGAGCCCCATGCACACCGCATTGGCCTCGCACACCATCTCATCTACCTTGACCCTCATGTGAGCCTCCTGTGATCCCATGAGACCACTTTGGTGCGCTCGACAAGGTAAGCGACCCGTTTCCGCCCGGTTTGTTCGACATATGGCTGCAAAAGTTCGTCCGGCACGTCCGGGGTCATCCTGCGCGTGATCTTCATGCCGACGGCCAGGACCTGCTCGGGCTCGTCGACGCGCTTGGCCTCGCCGTACAGCAGGACGCCGCGCAACTCGTTGTAGTCCTCGCCGGTCTCGATCAGGCAGCTCACCCGTGGGTCGCGCTCCAGGTTGCGGACCTTCTGCGCCTTGGCGTAGCTCCAGAAGACGATCCGCCCCTCGTCGAGGCCGTAGAACATGGTCACCAGATGGGGCGTACCGTCGGGGTTGATGGTCGCGAGCTGGAGCTTGCGGGCCCCTTCGAGGAAGGCGGTGACCTCGTCTCCGGACATCGCGATGCGAGCGCGCTGATTCACGTTGCCAAGTAGAACAGGTTGCAGAATGGCGGGCAAGGGGGCGCTGGAATGTTGTTCGGTTCTACTAGGGTGCATCCCTATGACGATGCCGCCTGAACTGCGATACGCCGCCAAGCATGCCAAGGGTTTCATGCCGGAACGGGAGGGCCTGGCGTTGTTCGAGGCGGCCTGCCAGTACGGCAAACTCGGGCCGATCTGCGAGATCGGCACCTACTGCGGCAAGTCGGCCGTCTACCTCGGGGCGGCGGCCAGGCTGGCCGGGTCCGTGGTCATCACCGTGGACCACCACCGCGGCTCGGAGGAGATCCAGCCCGGCTGGGCCCACCATGACCCGACGCTGGTCGATCCGCGGTTCGGCAAGATGGACTCGCTGCCGACGTTCCGCCAGACGATCGCCGCCGCCGGGCTGGAGGACGAGGTGATCGCCGTGGTGGGCCACTCCGAGCAGGTGGCCCGGCTCTGGAACACGCCTTTGGGGCTGCTGTTCATCGATGGCGGCCATTCCGAGGAGCCGGTGACGCGCGACTACGAGGGCTGGGCTCCGCACGTCATGGCCGGCGGCGCGCTGGTCTTCCACGACATCTATCCGGACCCGGCCGCCGGTGGTCAGGCTCCCTACCAGGTCTACCTGCGGGCGCTGGCCTCGGGCGCGTTCACCGAGACCTCGGTGGAGGGCTCGCTGCGCGTCCTGGAGCGCGTGGCCCCAGGGATTTAATGCCGCATCCGGCGGCGGGTCCACGCTCTGCGGGTGTGGGCTCGCCAGGACTGGAAGTCCTCGTGGGTGTGCGGGTCGTGGCCGAGCGCGATGAGCGCCCCCTCGGTCCACCCGGCGGCCTCCTCGGGCTCCGCCCCCGCCAGGATCGGTACGGCCTGCGCCACGTGATCCGGCAGCGCCCCCGCCTGGAGCCTGGCCGAGGCGGCGAACGCGCTCCCCTGAGCCAGATGGGCCCGGAACCCGTCGGCCCCCGCGTGGTCGGTCAGCCACCACAGCTCGTCGGCGCTCGCGCCACCCGTGTGCGTCGCCGCGAACCCGACACCGCTCCACAGACCGGCCCGGCGGCCCGCGGGGTAGGCGGCGATCCTGGCCGCCACGTCGTCCGGTGAGGCGCACTCGTGGTACCAGAGCAGCCGCCCCAGCCCCTGGTCGAAGATCGCGCAGTGGCTCCGGGTGAGCAGATCGGGCATGGCCCGCTCGCCCACCATCCGATCGGCCCGCGTCAGGCACCGCTGGAACCCGAAACCGTCCACGGCCAGCCACCGGAACAGCGGGTGGGCCCGCCGTACGCCCCACATAGGCCGTACGCGCAGCAGCGCGTAGCCGCGCCCGGCACCGAGGTGCACGGCGTACGGGTGAAGTTGGGCGGGGCCGGCCAGTAGCTCGTGAAGGCGCCGGCCCCGAGTCATGGTGAGCAGGTCGAGCACGGTGCAGGCGGCACCGGCCCCCTCATAGGCGAAGCTCCGCTGCTCCGGAGCCACCTCGTCGATCCTGTCGGCTTCACCGGAAAGAGTGGCGTTGTACCCGAAAAGGTATGACCGCTCGGCCCCTTCGACGGCCGCCCGGGAATGTCCCTGCCGTAGCCGGAACCTCCGCCGGGCCAGGTCGGCTTCGGACTGCTCCTTCAGCAGCAGCTTCCGTAGCCCGCGAACCGGCGAAAACGTCGGCTCGGTCCTGTCTTGTGCCAAGAACGCTGTCGGCTCGGTCCTGTCCTGCTCCAAGAACGCTGTTGTGCCCGTGTCGCCCACGCTTCCCCCGAAGACGCCTCGTACGGCCACTCACGAAGCTAGTAACCCCAATGAGGCGTTCGGCGGCGCCGCTCCGCATTTCCCGGCAAAGAACCCGCAAAAGCCCTTGCGTACCGAGACAAGATCAGGCGCGCGCGGGCGTGCACCCACACAGGTGCGGGTCGGCGGGGGAGACGGAGGGGGCGCTGATGTCGCGGAAGATCCCCGCACCCGGGGAGAAGGCGGACAACGCGTCCGCCGCGAGCACCGCCGCCGCGGCCGTATATCCGCTCCGCTCGTGCGGGAAGTGCCGCTGGTTGACGAACTGCCAGCCCGTCCAGTACGACCCGTCCTCATGGCGCAGATGCTGCATGTCGGCGAACAGCCGGGCGGCCCGGTCGCGGTCGCCCAGCGCGTCGAGGGCCAGCGCCAGCTCGCACGTCTCGGCCCCCGTCACCCACGGCTGGTCCGACACGCACCGGATCCCCAGCCCCGGCACCACGAATGTGCCCCACTCCCGCTCCAGCAGCTCCTCCGCAGCCGGGCCCCGGACGGCGCCGCCGAGCACGGGGTAGTACCAGTCCATGGAGTAGCGGCTCTTGTCGGCGAACGCCTCCGGGTGCGCGGCCAGCACGTGGGCCAGCCGGTCGGCGGCCAGCTCCCAGTGCGGCTGCGGGTCGCCTAAGTGGTCGGCGAGCAGGACGCCGCAACGCAGCCCCTGGTGGATCGACGCGCAGCCGGTGAGCAGCGCGTAGGAGGAGGCCCGGCCATGCGCGTCGCGCTCCCAGACGACCTCGCCGCGCTCGGTCTGGAGCCCCACGACGTAGTCGAGCGCCCGCTTGACCATCGGCCACCTGAGCTCGGTGAGCTCCTGGCTGCCCGTCACCAGGTGATGGTGCCAGACGCCCACCGCGACATAGGCGGCATGGTTCGACTCGCCGCCCTGCTCGGTGGCCACGCCGTCGACCAGCTTCATCGCCCACGAGCCGTCGTCGCGCTGGTGCCGGGCCAGCCAGTCGTAGCCGCGCGCCACGGGGTCGCGCAGGCCCGCCACGCTCATCGCCATCAGGCACTCGACGTGGTTCCACGCGTCGACGTGGCCTTCCGGCCAGGGCACGCCGCCGTCGTCGCTCTGGATCGCCGAGATGCTCAAGGCCGTCCGTACGGCCTCCTCGCGTGAGATCACGCGGCGGGCTTCCTCACGTAGAGCACCACGCTCTTGCCGATGAGCGGGTTGAGCAGGTTCTCGGCCAGCCGGGTGAGCGGCGGGCGCTTCATGATGTCCCAGACCAGCAGCTCGTGGTAGGCCTTGGCGAGCGGGTGGTCGTCGTTGTTGACGCCGACCGCGCACTTGATCCACCAGTACGGGGCGTGCAGGCCGTGGGCGTGATGGTGGGGGCCGATGTCGAAGCCGGTGGACTTCAGCTTGGCTGACAGCTCAGCCAACGTATAAATCCGGACATGTCCGCCGGGGGCCGTGTGATAGTCCTCGTCCAGCGCCCAGCAGATCCGCTCGGGCAGGAAGCTCGGCACGGTGATCGCGGCGGTGCCGCCGGGCTTGAGCACCCGGAAGATCTCCCGCATCGCGGCCATGTCGTCGGGGATGTGCTCCAGCACCTCGGCCGCGATGACCCGGTCGAAGGAGCCCTCCTCGAACGGCATGTCCAGCGCCGTACCCTGAACGGTCTCACCGTCGGCGCCGGGCGGCACCTCACCCGCCTTGTCCATCGCCACGAACATGGCCGCCACGCTGTCCAACTCGGACTGGTCCATGTCGAAGGCGACCACGTCCGCGCCCCGGCGCAGCACCTCGAAGGCGTGCCGGCCGCCGCCGCAACCCAGGTCGAGCACGCGTACGCCGGGCCCGACCGGCAGCCGGGCGAAGTCCACCGTCAGCACTTATCGATCTCCTTGAAGTTCGGTCAGCGGGTACGACGAGTTCAGCGGGTAGGACGAGTTCAGCGGGTAGGACGAGTACGGCGGGCCGCGATGGCCTCGCGATACGCCTCGACGGTTCTCTGGGCGACGACGCGCCAGGTGTAACGCTCCATGACCCGGTCGTATCCGGCCTTGCCCACCCGCTCGCGCTCCTCGGGGGAGTCGTGCAGGCGGCGCAGCACCGCGGCCAGCTCCTCGGGGTCGCCGGGCGCGACCTGGATCGCGGCGTCCCCCACGACCTCGGGCAGCGCCCCGGTACGGCTGGCGACCAGCGGGGTGGCGCAGGCCATGTGCTCGACGGCCGGCAGCGAGAACCCCTCGTACAGCGACGGCACCACGGAGACCTCGGAGGTGGCGATCAGCTCGCCCAGCTCGTCGTCGGAGATGCCGTGCACGAAGCGGACCCGGTCCTGCAGCGACAGCTCCTGTACGAGCTGCTCGGTGGGCCCGCCGGAGGTCGGCTTGCTGACCACCGTGAGGTTGACGTCGCGCTCGGTGGCCAGCTTGGCCACCGCCCGCAGCAGCGTGGCGACGCCCTTCATGGGGGAGTCGGCGCTGGCCACTGCCACGATCGAGCCCTTGCGCCGGGGCTTGTCCGGGCGCGGGTGGAAGTAGCGGGTGTCGACGCCGAGCGGGATCAGGCGCATGTTCGCCTGCGGGACGTTGAAGTCGCGGTGGATGTCGGCCAGCGACGACTCGCTGACGGTCAGGATCGGGCTCAGCCGGGGGGCGACCTTGGCCTGCATCTTCACGAAGGCGTACCAGCGGCGCATGGTCAGCTTCTTGGCGCCGGTGGCGGCCTCCAGCTCGATGCGCCGGTCCACGCTGATCGGGTGGTGGATCGTGCCGACCACCGGGAACAGCTTCTGGATGCCGAGCAGGCCGTAGCCGAGCGTCTGGTTGTCCTGGACGACGTCGAAGTCGCCCACCCGCTTCTTCAGCGCGCGGTGCGCCCGCAGCGTGAACGTCAGCGGCTCGGGGAACCCGGCGGTCCACATGGTGCCGACTTCCAGCCAGTCGATCCAGTCGCGGTACTCGTGCAGCTTCGGCGTCCTGAACGGGTCCTCGTCGCGGTAGAGGTCGAGGCTCGGCACCTTCCGCAGGATCACGCCCTCGTCCAGCTCCGGGTACGGCTGGCCGGAGAACACCTCGACGTGATGGCCCAGGGCGACCAGCTCGCGACTCAGGTGGCGGAGGTAGACGCCCTGGCCACCACAGGTCGGCTTGCTGCGGTAGGACAGCAACGCGATCCGCAGCGTGTCGCTCACGGACACCCCTTTCTAGCCCGGTATGCACCCAGAGATGGGCGTGTACCGTGAAGATGACCTTAGTCCGAGAAGGCTACCATTCGGTAGGTCATCTGGAATTGTTCACAACTGCCGCCAAAGGCCGTGCGAACTGCGATGTTGGCATGACCGAGCGCGGTTCGGTGGAACGTGTTCTAGGGGGCTCTGGTGCTGTATCGAGGCGCTTAGCTGTACATTCCCGTCCAAACGGACGCGGTCGTGATAGTGGGAGGACCCCTTGGCCAGGCGCGCTCTGATCACCGGCATTACCGGCCAGGACGGTTCCTATTTGGCGGAGTACCTGCTCGGTCAGGGGTACGAGGTGTGGGGCCTGGCACGAGGTCAGGCGAACCCGCGCGTGTCGCGGCTGCGCAAGCTGCTGACCGATGTCCAGGTGGTCCGCGGCGACCTGCTCGACCAGGGATCGCTGATCTCGGCCGTGGAACGGGTTCAGCCCGATGAGGTCTACAACCTGGGCGCCATCTCGTTCGTACCCATGTCGTGGGAGCAGGCGGAGCTCACGGCCGAGGTGACCGGGATGGGCGTGCTGCGGATGCTGGAGGCCATCCGGGTGTGCTCGGGTGTGTCGCGTGGCAGCGCCGCCTCCGGCCAGATCCGCTTTTATCAGGCTTCGTCCTCTGAGATGTTCGGCCAGGTCAGCGAGACGCCGCAGACGGAGCGCACCGCCTTCCACCCGCGCTCGCCGTACGGCGTGGCCAAGGCGTACGGGCACTTCCTCACGCAGAACTACCGCGAGTCCTACGGCATGTACGCCGTCTCCGGCATCCTGTTCAACCACGAGTCGCCCCGGCGGGGCGCCGAGTTCGTCACCCGCAAGGTCTCGCTCGGCGTGGCGCGCATCAAACTCGGCCTCGACAGCGAGCTCCGGCTCGGCAATCTGGAGGCCAGGCGGGACTGGGGTTACGCGGGCGACTACGTACGGGCCATGCACCTCATGCTCCAGGCCGGCACCCCCGAGGACTACGTGATCGGCACCGGGCGCATGAAGTCGGTCCGTGAGCTGGTCGAGGCCGCCTTCGCGGCGGCCTCCCTCGACTGGGAGCAGTACGTCGTCACCGACCAGGCCCTGCATCGGCCCGCCGAGGTCGACCTGCTCTGCGCGGACCCGAAGAAGGCCCGGGTGCAGCTCGGCTGGGAGCCGACGATGCCGTTCGACGAGCTGGTGGCGACGATGGTCGAAGCCGACCTGCGCCTGCTGTCGAACGGCGGCGACCCCGACCAGGACAGTTCCTGGCCCTGATCCACCCCCATTGGCAGTGCTCCTTCGAGCATGCCCCATTGACAAAATCCTATTTTACGTAAAGGATTGTTTTTGCGATGAGAGATGTCCTGTATCTGGAACAGATCGAGCAGGCCGAGGCGCTGCTCAAGCCGCAGCGCGTCGAGGTGCTGCGGCAGCTGGCCGAGCCGCGCACCTGCACCGAGGTCGCGGGCCGGCTCGGTCAGACGCCACAGCGCGTCTACTACCACGTCAAACGGCTGGTGGACGCCGGCCTGGTCGACCTGGTGTCGGAGCGCAAGGTGCGCGGCGTCCACGAGGGCATCTACCAGGCCAGCGCTCGGGCGTACTGGCTGTCACCCCGCCTGGTCGGCCGGATCGGCGTGCGCAGGGTGCAGGACGAGCTGAGCCTGGGCTACCTGCTGGACCTCATGGAGGAGGTCCAGGCCGACATCGCGAGCCTCGACAGGACCGCGACGGAGCTGCCGTCTATCGGGCTGTCAGGGGAGATCCACGTGCGCCCCGAGAACCGTCAGGAGTTCCTGCACGAGCTGCAGGGGATGCTGCAGGACCTGTTCACGAGGTACGGCGGAGCGGAAGGTGACGCCTTCAAGCTCGTCGTCGCCTGTTACCCCAAGGGAGATGAACATGAGTGAGCCGATGACCGTCCGCGCCCGCGTCCAGGCACCGGTGAAGGAGGTGCACCACGCGCTGACCGACGCCGCGACGATGCGGCTCTGGCTGGCCGAGCACGCCGAGGTGGAGTTGCCGGAGCGCTACGGGTTCTGGGGTCGCCACACCCCCGAAGGCGACGCGCCCCACCAGCGCCCGCTGCACGTCGACGACCACACGGTGCGCTTCTCCTGGCTGCTGGACGGCGTGGACACCACGGTCGAGTTCGGCCTGGAGGAGGAGAGCCCCGAGACCACCATCGTGTCCGTCTCGCAGACCCACTTCGACTTCCAGGAGGCGCTCACCGAGGCGACGATCCGCGGCGTGATCCAGACGTACTGGTGCCTCATGCTGGCCAACCTGGCCGAGCACTTCGACGGCCGCCCGCTCACCCCGAAGCCCGACTTCACCGCCTCCGACCTGCGGGCGGAGGTGCTGATCGCCGCTTCGGCGGAGAAGGTCTTCGACTCGCTGATCGACTCGGAGTCGGTGACCCGCTGGTTCGGCTTCCCGATCGAGATCGAGCCGCACGTCGGCGGCCGTTTCGCCATGGGCGGGCTGGCGGACAACCCCGACCCGGCGAAGATCGTCGAGCTGGAGCCGGGGCGCCGGCTGTCGATCGACTGGGGCGGCGTCGGGGTCAGCACCTGGGAGCTGGCGGAGTCCGGCGGCAAGACGCGGCTTACGATGGTGCAGAGCGGATTCGACCGCCCGCCGTACGCGGCCTGGCTCGGAACCGTGGCCGGTGTCTCCGAACTGCGCCGCTTCCACGAGGTGGCCGACTGGAGCCCCATCTGGGTGTCCTAGTCGCCCTTCTCTCCCAGATGGGTCAGCACGGTCGTCGCGACGGCCCCCAGGACCTCGATCTGCTCCGGCGTCAGCAGGTCGATGAAGTGGCGGCGTACCGACTCCACATGATCGGGAGCCGCCACCTCGATGGCCCGCATTCCCTCCTCGGTCAGCATGATCACGGCGCCGCGGCCGTCGCTCTCGCACTCCTCACGAGTGACCAGGCCGCGCTGCTCCATCCGTGAGATGTGCCGCGAAAGCCTGCTCTTCGACCACAGCATCCGCTCGGCCAGCTCGGTGAGCCGTCCCCGACGCCCCTCGGCCGACGACAGGGACGACAGCACGTCGTAGTCGGGGGCCGACAACCCCGAGTCGCGCAGCAGATCCCGGCTCACCTGGGCGTCCAGGAGCAACCGCATCCGGCGGTAGCCGAGCCAGGCCCGGAACTCCGCCTCATCCAACCAACGCGGGTCACCCATGCCGCCCAGACTAGCCGGCTTAGTTGACGTGTAACCAACATTGGTTTTAGGTTCCATGTAAACCAAATGCTGGGAGGCGGACGCGATGTCGAGTGGAATGCCGAGTGGAATGTCGGGTGCGATGTTCGGTGTGGGCATCTCGGCCTCGGCGGCTCCCGGCGCCGATCCGGTCGGCGACGCGCGGCTGGCGGAGGAGCTGGGGTTCGACTTCGTCTCGACGTCCGACCACCCGTGCGGGACGTCGCCGACGTACGAGATCTGGACGCTGCTCACCTGGATCGCCGCCGCCACCTCGCGGATCCGCGTCGCCACGCGGGTCCTCGGGGTGCCGTACCGGCCGCCGGCGATGGTGGCCAAGATGGCGGAGTCGCTGCACCGGCTCTCGGGCGGCCGCCTGATCCTGGGGCTCGGCGGCGGCTATTCGGACGAGGAGTTCCGGGCGTTCGGGCTGGGCGTGCCGACGCCGCGGGAGAAGGTGGACGGGATGGTGGAGGCGATCCACATCATGCGCGGGCTGTGGTCGTCTCCGTCGTTCACGTACGAGGGCGGCCGGTATCACACGCTCGACGCCTCGCTGGAGCCCAAGCCTGTGAGCCCGATTCCTATTTGGCTGGGGACGTACGGCAACCGGGCGCTGGCGGCGACCGGGGAACTGGCGGACGGGTGGATCCCTTCGCTGGGGTTCGCGCCGCCTTCGGTGGCGGTGGAGATGCGTTCGCGGGTGCTGGCGTCTGCTGGGCGGGTGGGGCGGGAGGTGGAGTGCGTGTACAACGTGCCGGTTTCGGTCGGCGGGTCCTCGTCCTCCTCTACCGTGGCGGGCTCGTCGGAGGAGGTGGTGGAGAAGCTGCTGGAGTTCGTCCGGCTGGGGTTCACCTCGTTGAACCTCATGCCTGTGGGGGCGGACTTCCGGGGACAGATGGAACGACTCGCGACCGACATCCTTCCGGCATTGCGCGCATTCTCTTCCTAATACCTAAGATCCATCCCAAGCCCGGTAATTCCGGACCGGCTGAGCGTGGCTAGATACCCTCGGAAAATCACGGTTACCTCCCCGCTCCGGAATACCTCCGCAAGCGTGTGGTGGCACCAGTCGCGCGCCTGCTCGGCCCTGTCGTTCCCGCCTGCGATGGCACTGTCCACGTTGACCTGGCCCAGCACATAGCGGAGATAGTCGCCGAGTGTCATCGGTATCGGGATCTCGACGTCGGTGTAGTCGAGCAGGCGCAACCCCGTCCCGGCGAGGCGCAACTCTTGTACAGCCAGTGGCCGCCATCCAGGCGGCGATGGAAACCGCTGCTCGAACGACGTGAACCACGCCGCCAGTGCGTCACCTGTGAGCGAATACCGGCCTTGCGAGAAGTCGTACAGAAGGAAGACCCCATCCGAAGTCAGGACGCGGGCCACCTCGGCGAGGGCCGACGAAAGGTTGGTGTAGTTCAGCGAGCCTGCGGCGGCGACCAGGTCGAACGACGCTGCGGCGAACGGCAGCCTTTCCGCTGCGCCGATGACGAATCGAGCGGATGGCGCGACGGACCGTCGGTGTACAAGCATTCCTGGGACCGGTTCCAGGCCGATTACGCATTCGGCCAATGGAGCGAGCGCGGCAGTAGATACACCGGCACCGCATCCGACATCCAGGGCTCGCCGAACCGGACGCGTTAGGTGAACTGACTTGAGAATTTGCTGATGCACCGGAGGGCGGTCGAAGGCATAGCTTGCCGCCAGCCGTTCGCTGTCATAGACGCTTGGCATGGCTTCTCCGAGATCGACATCGGCTACACAAAGATCATGATTCCCTCGTTGGGAAGGATCGGCCCAGATCGGCGGCGGGCTCTGATCGCGCGGCCGATCTGGGCGGCGGATCAACCTCCCAATGGGCGATCGCTGATCAACTACTCCGTGGCTGTGGGTGATCTGTTTCATCTATCCACAGAATCGGATTCGGCGCCTCTTGCCCATCCTCCGCTCCCTCATTCTGAACGGCGTGAACGAACCCTCGCTGCTCGAACGTGCCCAGCGCATTACGCGGCTGATTCCCCAGGCGGTCGCCTGCCGCCGGACGGCCGCTCACATCTGGGGCCTGCACGTACTGAGCCTCGACACCACCGAAGACGATTGGCCGGTGGAGCTCATAGCTCCCGGCCACCTGGCGATCCCCGGCTGCGTCACCCACGTGACCACTCTGCCCGCCGACGACATCACGGAGTGCAAGGGCGCCCGCCTCACCACCCGGGAGCGCACGGCCCTCGACTGCGTCCGCTGGCTTCCCCGCCTGGAGGCCGTGGCCGCCCTGGACCAGTTCCTCCGGCACGGAGTGGACCTGGAGGCCCTCTGGCACCAGTCCACTTCATGGCATCTCCGCGACACGCTCAGCCTCGCCGACCGGGGTGCCGGTTCGCCCTGGGAGAGCTGGCTACGCGTGATCCTGGTGGACGGCGGCCTTCCCAGACCCACCACCCAGGTCCGCGTTCCTCTGGCGGACGACCGTTTCGCCTACCTCGACCTCGGCTGGCCGGAGTTCCAGGTGGCGGTCGAGTACGACGGTCAGCAACATCACACGTCGCCCGTCGACCAACTCCGTGATGAGCAGCGCCGCGCAGAGTTGCGTGCTCTCGGCTGGCGGGTCATCGTCGTCCGCCGGGACGTCATCCCCGGCCAGACCGCCGACCTGCTCCACCAGGTGGCGGATACCCTCATTCAGCAGGGCTGGCAACCAGGCGCCCGGCAGACGACCCGCATTCTCGCCCGCATCAGAGCCGCCCGCCGACGACGACGGTTACCTGGTACAGGGAGGCCGCCCGTACCAGACCATTCCGGAAGTCTCGTCGTACGTTGTGTGCGGTCAAGGGGGTGCTGGTCTTGGGACGAGCGAGGCAAGGGTGTGTGGGCATGGTGACGGAAGCGTGGGCGCGGATCGAGGAGTGGTTGGCGCGGTATGCCCCGGCCAGCGCGGCCGCGCTGGCGCCGCCCGCCGATCCGGCCGACGTCGCCGCCGCCGAAGCCGCGCTGGGGCTCGCCTTTCCACCTGAGCTCGTCGAGTCGCTGAGCCGCCACGACGGCCAACGCATCTGGGCGAACATCCTGCCCGAAGGGCCGCCGCTGTCGACCGCCGGCATCGTCGACCACTGGCGCGCGTGCATGGACGTCGCCGTGAGCGTCGATGGGCTCACCCCGCACCGGCCGGGCGCCGAACCGTGGTGGCACGAGCGATGGGTACCGTTTGCCGCCGCGGACGGCGATGCGCAGGTGATCGACCTGCGGCCCGGGCCCGAGTATGGCCGGGTCGGCTGGACCGCGCACGACGGCCTCGGCGACTTCGATGCTGCCTGGCCCACGCTCGGCGCCTACCTCACCGAGGTGGCCGACGCGCTCGCCGTGGGTGCTGCGGTGCGTTACTGGGTGCCGTACCTGACGGTCGACGGCGAGCTGTGGTGGAGCACCGAAAATCCGGAGGTTGCGCCCGCGGGTGCCAGGCGTTTTCTCCCAACCCCCTGACCTGGCGCACATCGCCATCCGGTAGAGGCGCCGGGATCCACCTGATTTCCGAGACCGGACGAGTACGTCTGCGGCGCCGGTTTACGAGCTTTCGTCGGCGCGGTGCGATCCAGCAGAGTGGGCCACGGTCAGTTCGCACCGGCCATCTACGCAGGAGCGTCGCACCCGGCCCATCGAAATGGTCTGGATCAAACCGATGGCCCAGCAGGTCGGACACCCTCGCAGAGCGAGCAGACCAGCCGGTGCGAGCAGCAAGCTACCCAGTCCGACCACTGGAATCAGGGCGACCGAACCGACCAGCGCGCCGAATCCCACCAGGCCGCGCACCAGGTGTCGCGGCAAAGAGGCGCTGGCAAAGCTGCGATCGTCAGTCATCGTTGTCTCCCGCGGCTGTGCCAGGTGTGCCCTGCAGCGTGTCGTGCACCGTTGCGCGGGCGCGATGCAGCCGCGACTTCATAGCGGCGGTGCTGAGGCCGAGCGCATCGGCGACAGCCCGTCCGCGATAGCCGAGAACATCTCGCATGATCAAAACGCGCCGCTGATCGGTGGGCAGAGAAGCGATCGCCGAAGCCACCCGGTCGGCTTCCAACCGCTGCAATACCTCATCCTCGGCCGACCACACGGTGACGTCCACGACCGGTTCATGGTGTCGCACCAGCCGCCGCGACCGCCGCAGGCACTCGTTGCGGACGATGCGGAACATCCACGACGCCAGCGCACCGGAGGCCCGCAACGTCCCGATCTTGCGGTACAGAATGATCAATGCCTCCTGCGCGGCGTCTTCAGCATCTTCCGGCGAGGCACATATCGAGTAGGCGAATCGCTGCACATGCGGGTGCGCGCCGGACACCAACGCGGCGATCGACTCGACGTCGCCATCCCGCGCGGCGACGACCAGCTGCTCAACCGGCCAACTCACCTCAGCCACGCGAACGACTCCGCCGACGCAGCACCACGATGGTGCACGCGCACAAGAGCACAGCCGCCACGACGACGATACCAACGAGCATGACAACCTCCTGAACCTGTCCCGACGCTGTTGCCGGGTACAGGTATAAGAGACGCGATCCCCACCAAAGGATTCACCCAGCACCCCAAGACCGGAACTCATCCAAGGGGTGCCCTCTCCTAAAACCCATGAACGGGTCGATGTCATGCGTCAGAGTGGGCGAAGGCCTCCTGAAGGGGCGGCAGCATCTGGCGAGCGTCGTACCCGGCGAACCACAAGCCGACCACGAACACACTCACGGCTTCCAGGTATCGCGCCCGCCTCAGCCCACCTGCCCGTACCGGCTCGAAGCCCAGATCGCTCACCAGACCGGCGACCACCTCCACGGCCCGCTCATCGTCGCCGCACAGGGGCACCCCCAGCCCGCGCCCTGCGTGGGAGGTCCACACCTCCGCGGCGCACATGTTGAACGCCTTGACAACCCCCGCCTCAGGGGCCAGCCTGGTCACCCGCTCGGCCACCGCGTCGTCGGCCAGTAGGAACGAGTTCGGCGCGTCGGTGAACGCGTCAGGCTCGTAGGCGTTGGTGCAGTCGATCAGCGTCCGCCCGGCCAACGCGCCGTCCGCCGCGCCGACCCCGGCGAGAATCCCGTCCACCGACAAGGCCGGTACGGCCAGCAGCAACGCCTCGCCGTGCTCCGCGGCGGCCCGCAGATCACCGCCACAGGCGCCCGCCCCGATCGCCTCGGCCAGCTTGCGCGCCTTCTCCTGCGACCGTGAGCCGACCATCACCTCGTGCCCAACCCGTGCCCAGCCCGATCCCAGCGCCTCGGCCATCTGCCCGGCCCCGAGTATGCCAATACGCATGTCTTTCCCTCTTCCTCGCCTGAACTGCAGCTTCCCGCGAAGACAGTAGGCGTGCCGATAGGCACCTCCAGGTGTCCAACGGATGCGGGAGACTGGCCAATGTGGACCACCACGATGACGCTCCGTTCGAGCCCTACGGCGACTTCGTCGCCGACTGCCCGGCCCGTCTGGCCGTGGACCTGTTCGCCCATGCCTGGCTGCCGGTGGTGGTGTTCGCCCTCAAGGAGGGGCCCATGCGCCCCGGCCGACTCCGCCGGGAGATCGGCGGCATCAGTCAGAAAGTGCTCACTCAGACCCTGCGTCGCATGGAACGCTGTGGCCTGGTCGAACGCCGACGCTATGCCGAAGCCCCGCCGCGGGTGGAGTACGAGCTGACCCAAGCGGGCAAGGACCTGCTGGTGCCGATCCGTGCTCTAGGCGACTGGGCCTTCCGCCACGCCGACACGGTCCTGACCGCCTACGACGACTCCGCCCGCACGGCCGGCTGACCCGCACGGCCAGGCGCCCGCACGGCCGGATCAGCCGACGGGGAAGGTGCTCCATGGAGGCTGGGTCGCGCCGCCGGGTCTGGCTCGTGCCCCTTCACAACGGTCAGCCTGCCTAGCGGCCTACTCAGCGTCCAGACCACACCCGGCCCTAGCTGGGGCAACGTCGCACAATGCCGGATTTCCCCGCCGACGGCATCACGGAGCGCAAGGGCGTCCGCCCACGTCCGGGAAGAAGAGTCCTCTCGGGGCGGTGTCGAAGAGCCTGCGGCCCGGCGGCCATTTTCCTAGAAACAGGAAGGAAACAACCGCTGCGTTACAACTGGTCCGCATGACGTACCGAAGATCACTGACGGCAATGGCACTGGCGCTGGCGGGGCTGGCGGCGCATCCTGCCGCGGCAGGCGCTGCCACTGAGGCCGACCCGAGCGCGAGCGTCACCGCGAACCCCAGCCCGAGCTCCGGCGTATCGTCCGTTCAATGGAAATCCTGCCCGGACTACTCCGATGAGGTGATCCGGAGCCTGCGCGTGACGCAGGAGCAGCTTCCGGCCTTCCGGACGCTGATGAAGCGCCTGGAATGCGGGACGGTCAGTGTCCCGCTGAACCACCGCGAGCCCGGCGGGCGGAAGATCGACATCGCGGTGACCCGGCTGGCCGCCACCGACAAGGCACACCGGCTCGGCGCGACCGCCGTCCTGCCAGGAGGGCCGGGCAACAGCGGATACCTGGACCCGATCCTGCGGGCCGCGCTCAGGAACGAGGAGATGGCCAAGCTCAACGAGCGATACGACATCATCGGCTTCGATCCGCGCGGGGTCGGGTACAGCACCAAGGTCGCCTGCCCCACCTTGCCAGGAGGCCCGCAGGAGCCGGGCGCGCTGACCAAGGAGGCCGCCAGGAAGATCTACGACGGCCAGGTGGCCGCCAACCAGAAGTGCGGACGCTCCGACCCAGCCTTCCTCGGACAGCTCACCACCGGCAACGTGGCCAAGGACCTGGACCTGGTGCGGACCGCACTGGGTGAGCGCAAGCTCAACCTGCTCGGCTTCTCCTGGGGCACCTATCTGGGCATGGTGTACCGCAGCCTGTTCCCCGAGCACACTGCACGGGCCTTCCTGGACAGCGTGGCGCCACCGTGGACCCGTTTCGACGAGCACGTCAAGGACAGCGCGGAGGCGGCTGAGCGTGACTTCGGGCGCATGGCCGCCTGGCTGAGCCGCCGCGATGAGACTTATGGTCTCGGTGCTACCGCCCGGCAGGTGCGCGAGCAGGTGGCCCAGCTGGTGCGCGACTACGACAAGAACCCCAAGACGTACACCGACCTGCCGCGGCCCATCGACGGTTCGGCCGTCGCCGACCTGGCCAAGCGCAACTCGACCGAGTGGGCACGCGCGGGCAAGGCACTGGCCGAACTTCGGACGGCGACGGGCACCACCGCCCCGCCCACCGTCAAGGAGATGCTCAGCGGCGGTCAGATGATGGGGACGCCCGTGCCCGGCGCACCCGAAATGCTGAACATGACCATGAACTGGGCGGTCGCCTGCAACGAGGACAGCAGCCGGGCCGGTTTCGACACCGCCTGGCGTGCCTACCAGGAGCTCGTGAAGCGTCATCCGGCCACCGGCCGGTCCTGGGGACTGGGTGTCATGTGTGCCGGCTGGCCGCTGCCGGTGCAGGAGGCCACGTTGAAGCGGAGCAGCGGGTCGCTGGTACTGGCGGGGCACCTGTATGAGTTCATGTCCGTCTATGACTGGACACTGCAGACGCGGCGCGCCATCGGCGGCACCGTCTACACGGTCGCCGACGACGTGCACGTCTCGACCACCCGGGTACCCGAGTGCGCCGCCGAGGTGGTGCGGTACTTCGAGACGGGCCGGATCGACAGAGGCTGTGAGGGGAGCGCAAATCCGAGCTGATCACCGGTTCTCGGGCGCGGTATTCCCGCAATCAGGATCGTGTGACAGCGTGCCGCCCTGCCGGGCTTACGCCATGGGCGCGTTCGAGTTCCGCACCCCCGGCCAAGCCCGGTTGAAATCATTCACATACTTCACGAAATTCTTGAAATAAGTTTAGTGTAGTTGTCATGAAAGAACCCGAACTCGTCGGAGTGCAGAAGACCCTCAGTCCGGTCCTGAAGGCCAAAGCACTGGACAACCGACTGTCGGATCCGATTCTTGGCGACGAATACGCCGAGCAGGCGATGCGCCGCCTCGACCCCGGCTACGACAGCCGCAGATTCGGCACCAGCCAGATGGGCCTTGCCGCCGTGGTGCGCGCCAAGGCCCACGACGACTGGGCTCGAAGCTTCCTCGCCGATCACCCCGACGCGGTGGTACTGCACCTGGGCTGCGGTCTCGATGCCCGGGTGTACCGGATCGACCCGCCCGCCACCGTCGACTGGTACGACCTGGACTACCCCTCCGTCATCGAACTGCGGCGACAATTCCTGCCACCGCGCGAGCACTACACCCTGATCGACTCCAGCGTCACCGACCTGACCTGGCTGGAACGCATTCCCCGGGGGCGGCCGGTGCTGATGATCGCCGAGGGACTGGTGCCCTACCTGACCGAGGCCGACGTCCGGCGGCTGCTGACCAGCGTCGTCGACGCCTTCCCTAGCGGCCAAATACAGTTCGACACGGTGCCGGTCTGGGCGTGGCGTACCTCGAAATGGGATCCCACGCTGCGCAAATACGGCGCCCAGTTCCACTGCGGCTTCAACGACCCGGCAGAGCCGGCCGATTGGCACCCACGACTCGAATACGTCGACGAGACGCCGATGTACGACGCGCCGGTGCTGATGGCCAAGGCACCCGCGGGCGTACGCCGCATGTACCGCCTCCTGAACCTGCTGCCGGGCCTGAAGCGGTCCACCCGCATCGTGCGGTTCCGCTTCTGACGCGGCCGATGGTTGGTGCTGCGGTCGTCTTTCGCCGCGTTCCATCTGTTCTTGATCGATGGGCTTAGCAGTGCCGTGGTCTCGAGGCTGTCTGCCGCTGGAAGAAACGCAGGCGCCCTCTGGCTAGAGTCGGGCAGTGCCCGAGCTGAAGCAACTGCATGCTCGTCATGCCCCGGCGGTCCTGGCCTTCGAACTGGCGAACCGCGCCTACTTCGCCGCCTCGATCTCTGACCGCGGCGACGACTTCTTCGACCAGTTCACCGACCGGTACAACGCCTTGCTGGCTGAGCAGGAGGCCGGCATCTGTGCTTTCTACGTACTCATCGCCGAGGACGGCTCGGTGCTCGGCAGGTTCAACCTGATCGACATCGAGGATCGCATGGCGAACCTTGGCTACCGGGTGGCGCAGCACGTCGCCGGCCGCGGCGTGGCGACCGCGACCGTTCGGGAGCTGTGCCGGCTGGCGGCGTCGCGGCACGGGCTGCGCACACTACGGGCGGCCACCGCCCACAAGAATGCCGCGTCCCAGAAGGTGCTGACCAAAGCCGGGTTCGTCCTGGTCGGCCCAGCTGACCCGGCCGACCTTGGCGGCAAGCCGGGCAGTTGGTATCAGCGCGACTTGGTGGCACCCCAGTCGTAGACCGTGATCTTGCTGGTGGACCGGCTGTGGGGGAGTTGCGGCCAACCGCTGATCATCGGTGTGAAGACCTGCGAGTGGTGAGGCCTCTTGGGTATGTCCGGCTGCTCAGTCTGAGGGGAGCTCGAACTCCTGCAGGTGGACGCCGCCGGTGAAGGCTCGCCACTCGTCACGCGTGAAGAGCAATGTCGCTCCGTCGGGATTCTTGCTGTCCCGCACGGCTACGCGCTGGCCGATGAAGGCGACCTCTACACACTGGCCGTTGGGGGCGCTGAGGCTGCTCTTGCGCCATTCAGCATCAGGCAGACCAAGCTCTTCACCAGTCATCTCAGTACCTGCTTTCACTTTATGTCGGCAAGCATGTGGGCCATGGTGTCCCGCGTCTCTGCAGGGCTGGCGGCGATCTCGCGGAGTCGCTCGAATACCACGTTATACTCCTGCAAGCTATTTTCGCCATCCAAAAACAAGTCCGCCGTCCTGGTCTCGATGTAGACAACGTCACGAACGTCTTGCGGAAACTGGAGGATGACGAACGAGCCATACATCCCTGGATGGATGCCCGCCGTGAAGGGGATCACTTGCAAGGTGACATGCGGTTGCTTGCTCTCGTCGATGAGACGTTGTAGCTGCTCACGCATCACCGCAGGTCCGCCAATGGAACGACGCAACACGGCCTCATCAATGATCGCGTAGATGGGGAGCGCGGGAACGCGGGCTTGGCGAGCCAAACGTGCTTTGACGCGTTTCTCTACCTCTTCGGGGTGGAGGTCGGTTAGTCCACCTGGGATTGCTGTACGTGCGTACGCTTCCGTCTGAAGCAATCCAGGTACGAACAGGGTCTCGTAGTTGAGGATTGCCTTGGCTCCGTGCTCAAGTCCGATGTAGGTGGCGTACTGAGGCGGCAAGTCTTCGGAAGCAACCTCAAGCCATGTCTCTTCTTTGGCGAGTCTGAGCATTGTAATCAGCTCGTGCTGACGACTTTCCGGTACTGAATAGATGTCGAGCAGTACTCGCAAAGTTCTCAGCTGCGGTTTGGCTTGTGCCATTTCGATGCGATAGAGGGTCGTTCGGTTGACTCCAGTAGCTTCGGAGATCTCCTCCCGCGATAGGCCGGAACGCTCCCTGAGCTGCCGCAACTCCATGGCGAGCCGCCTCTGGCGCGTAGTCGGGGCCCGTCTCTTTTGAGCCATGCGGGCAAGAGTAGCGGAACCCCTAAGGCTGATGCTCTCGGAATCTGTTGCGTTCTTAACGCCAACTCTGCATCATGTTGCACATAAGCGGTCGTAGCTAATTGCGACTAAACGGACATGATTGGGTGATAGCGAAAATACCCCACCAATTGGAGGGAGTAAATGTTGAGCGCGCGCAAAATGGAACGTTCCATGCATTTGGTGAGATTGTCGGCTCCCGAACGAAGCCCGGGAGCCGACGCAATGAGTGCGTCAAGATCTCCCGAGGTGTCTGCGCCGACTTCTGCTGCTGCGACTGCTGCGGAGCCGAGGCGCTTTCTGGAAGACGTCTACGCGATCAAGGCCTACAGGCTCGACCGCTATGGCATGGCTGTGGCATCGGTCGGATGCAGATGAGTCGTGGCCGTGCAGAGATGGGAGGTGGCGCGGTGAACGAGCGATTTCTGGGTGAAGTCGTGTTGCCGGGGGTGGCGCATTCGGTGGCGGTGGCTCGTCACTGCGTTGGGGAGATGCTTGCGTCGGCAGGGCACCGGGACGTGGAGACTGCGCGATTGATCGTCAGCGAGTTGGTTACCAATGCGCTAATCCATACCGCTTCTGGGCTGTATGGCGGGGTGATCACGGTGGAGGTCATCGCCGTTGATGCCGAGATTGTTCGCGTTGAGGTGACCGATGATGGGGCGGACACGGTTCCTCGATCGCGCGAGTCCGGCGATGACGACTGTCACGGGCGGGGTCTGTGGCTGGTCGAGCAGGTGTCGCTCAAGTGGGGCGTGCGCTTGCTGGGTGCTCGGTCGCAGGCGGTTTCCCCCTCATTGCTCGGCGCCGCACGTGTCAGCCGTGCAGTCGCACTGCGACCAACTGACATGGCGCCCTCCGCGACGGCGCGAATTTAGCGGCCGGGTTATGCGGTGGACCTGCGACTGTAATGAGGTCGTTTATGAACTGATCGCGCTCGGTGGGTTGCGGTTCATTCGCCGGACAGCTCTCCAGAACGGGCAGACTGTCATTCATGAGAGTGATCGCTGGTCGCTCCACGTGGCAAATGACATGTGGATCGCCTTGCTTTTCGGTTATGCCAGATGAAGGATGAGCCAGCTCCCTACGAGTCGGCTGGCTCGCGATCATCCATGGCGGCCAGCCGGTCGAAGGGCGGCTGGCCGGCGATCAGTCCATGACGACCGGCAGTTCCTTGATGCCGTTGATGAAGTTCGACCGCAGGCGCCGTGCCTCTCCCGTTTGCCGCAGTCGGGGATACCGCCGGGCCAGTTGCTCGAACAGCACTCGCAACTCCAGCTTCGCCAGGTGGTTGCCCAGGCAGAAGTGTGCCCCACCGCCACCGAAGCCGATGTGCGGGTTCGGGTTGCGGCCGATGTCGAATATCTCGGCATCCGGGAAAATGGAGGTGTCCCGATTCGCTGACGAATAGAAGACCACGACCTTGTCGCCCTCGGCGATCTGCTGGCCGCCCAGCACCGTGTCCGCCGTGGCCGTGCGCCGGAACAGGTTCACCGGCGACACCCACCGGACGATCTCGTCGGACGCCGTGCCCGCCAGCGTGGGGTCCGCGACCAGGCGTTGCCACTGTTCGGGGTGCTCGAAGAGGGCGAGCATTCCGCCGGAGGCCGCGTTGCGGGTGGTCTCGTTGCCGGCGACCACCAGCAGGAGGACGAAGAGGTCGAATTCATCCTCCCCGAGCGTCTCGCCGCTCTTCTCGTCGGGTTGGATGAGCTTGGTGACGATGTCGTCGCGTGGGTTCGCCTTGCGCTGGGCGGCCAGTTGGTTGGCGTACGCGTACACCTCCATGGCCGCCGCGCCGCCCTGGTCCTCCGAGGTGGCGTAGTCGGGGTCCTGGGCGCCGATCATGCGGTTCGACCAGTTGAAGATCTTGTCCCGGTCCTCGACCGGGGCGCCGAGCAGTTCGCAGATCACGTAGAGCGGCAGCGGAGCCGCCACCTCGGTGACGAAGTCCGCCTCCCCTGAGCACTTGTCGAGAAGGTCGTCGCAGATATCCCGGATGTGCTGTTCGAGCGCTCCAATCGTGCGCGGCGTGAACCCCCGGTTGACCAGCGACCGCCGCCGCGTGTGCTCTGGCGGGTCCTGGTTGAGCATCATCAGCCGCTGCAGCGCCCGCTGCTCCTCGGTGACTTCGTCGAACAGCGCCAGTTTCCTGGACGAGGAGAACAAGTCCGAGCGCCGAGACACCTGTACGACATCGTCATATCGGGTGACGGCCCAGAAGTCGGGCTCGCCCTCGTGCCGGTGTACGGGATCGTGGTCGCGCAGCCAGCGCAACTGCTCGTGTGGCGGGCCGGAGGTCGCGTAACGGTCCTGGTCGACGAGGTTAATATGCATTCGAGCTCACCTCGGGCCTGTCGAGTGATCAAGCGCTTGGTTAAGCGCCTTATTGAAACGTGTTCTATTACGCGCTGGTGCCTCAGTCAACCGCCCGCCCCGCCATCATCCCGATCCCCGCCATCTCGGCCCACCGATCATCCCGGTCCACCGACGCCCGCAAGCTGGCTCTGCCATGCCTGAGGCGGACTCATCTTGTCTGCTCGTCCATGATCATGCCAACCGGTCCGCCCATCCGTCCAGCGGCCCAGCCTCTGCCCTCTCAGCTCTCTCTCAGCTCCTTCGGTGCTCTCCCGGGTGCTCTCCCCACGGCTCTGTCCGGGATGCTGATCGTTGCAAGCGGCCGGGTCGGCCGACCGCGTCAGCGGCCGGACCCCACACGGCTCACTGCGGCACGGGCGCGGTACGACCAGGCAGCGAGAACCAGGCCGATGCCCCAGACCAAGAACTGTGGAATCCCGTAGACGACGATCCACGGACTGAAAATGCCGTCGTCGCTGAAGTCGGTAGCCAACCGCCATGCGGCCCATGCCGTGTATCCGAGCAAGAAGGCCGACACCGCGAACGCCGTGGTGGCAAGCGTCCGGCGCGGCACCCTCCGCCCGGAGAGCAGCGGCACCCAGCGCGGGAAGACCAGGCCCCATGGTCGCACAAAGCTCAGCGCCAGGGTTCCGGCCAGTATCGCCATGGCGCAGAGGATGAGGAGATAGGGGCTGCCGCCTTGCGCGTACCAGTCCCGGAACTTGCCCTCGTCGGCCCAGAGAGGAATTCCCAGAGCCCAGACCGCGTGCAGCGGTATGAACCCGATCGTCGCCGAAAGCGCGGACGCGTAGGCCGCCCGCTTGGCCCAACGCGGGACGGGTACTTCACTTCGCTCACTCACCATGTCCCTAGCGTCTGCGAGCCACCTCGGCCGGGGGTCCCTCGCACGGGTGAACCCCTTCCCTCTCGCGGGTGATCAACGGGACGTTCGCTTATCAGCGTCGTCGCCCGCTGACGGAAGCTTTCTGTCAGAACCTCTAAGGCGATGTCCCCAACGGTTTCCGGATGGTTCGTCACGCGACCGTCTCGGCCCCTGCGACGGTCCGTGGTGGTCGGGGGCCTTGGGAGAGATCCCCCTCTGGGAGGTGGGAGAAGACCGGAGGGATGTCCTCTCCGGGGAGGGGAAGTAGGCGGTTCGTCGTGGTCGGGGTCTGCACGGAGACGTGCTGCCGCCGGGGGAGCGGAGGACCGGAAGTCCGGCGAACGTTCGTGGGCACCGCATTAAGGTCTCGGGCGACCACATCGCCCATTCGCCCTCGCCGCCTACGGCCTACAACCTGAGCTGACATTCCAACCGCTTGCCGGACAGTCCTCCTGTTGGGGTTGGTGTGGTTGGTGACGTCGTTGGGTTGGACCGACCTCCGTCGAAGTGGCTGAGGTCGGTTGTGAGGGGTGGCCATGAGGGGGCGGGGCCATCCCGTACGTGCAAGGTTGAGTAGATTCATCGGGTGTTTGGTGCCATCTGGCGGAGGTTTACCCGTTAAGTGGGGCTTGTGGTGGGGGCGGATGGGGAAGGCTGCGGGGTGGGTGAGCCGGGTTCTGCCCAGGGATTTATGCTAGACCTCCGAGGATCCACCCGTTACGCAGGTGAAAGGAGTCCGCCATGTGGAAAGGGTGCCATCCGATGTATGTGACCGCTGCATAGCGAACCTTCGCCAGAAGGATGGGCCTTACTGGTCACTGCAACCGTTTGTAATGCGACTTCAGCGGCCACTCTCGGCCTCTATGGATCCGATGTATCGCGCGTGAAGGCTTGACAGGCCCTACCGAGGCCGACCAGCATCGTGCTAGATACATCCGATGTATAACTTAAGGATGCGGTGTGAAGCTGCTGCGAGTAGGACCTGTCGGCCAGGAGCGCCCGGTGGTGATGGATGGCGCCGGTAACCTGCGCGACATCGGAGAGCCCGAGATCGATGGGGCTTTCCTCGCTTCCGGGGGAGTGGCGCGCGTCCGCGACGCGCTCGAGCGCGATGCGCTGCCTGTGATCGCGGCCGAGGGGCTGCGAATCGGAGCTCCGGTCGCGCGACCAGGCAAGATCGTCTGTATCGGGCTGAACTACAGCGACCACGCGGCCGAGTCCGGCGCGGAGGTTCCGGCGGAGCCGGTCGTGTTCATGAAGGCCGCCAACACCATGGTGGGCCCGTACGACGAGGTGCTCGTACCGCGCAACAGTCTGAAGACCGACTGGGAGGTGGAGCTGGCCGTCATCATCGGTAAGCGGGCCCGCTACCTGGGCAGTCGGGAGGAGGCGCTCGACGTCATCGCGGGGTACGCGGTGGCCAACGATGTCTCTGAGCGGGAGTTCCAGCTGGAGCGGGGTGGCCAGTGGGACAAGGGCAAGTCGTGCGAGACGTTCAATCCGCTCGGGCCTTGGCTGGTGACCGCCGATGAGGTGGCCGACCCGCAGAACCTGACGATGCGGCTGTCGGTGAACGGCGAGGTGCGCCAGGACGGCGTCACCAAGAACATGATCTTCGACGTGGCGGAGATCGTCCGGTACCTGAGCCAGTTCATGGTGCTGGATCCGGGTGATGTGATCAACACCGGTACTCCCGCCGGGGTCGCCATGGGGATGCCCGGCCAGCCGTACTTGCGTGCGGGTGACGTGATGGAGCTGGAGATCGAGGGACTCGGCCGCCAGCGCCAGACGGTGGGCCAGGCATGACGACTCCCGACGGACAGACGAGCAGCTACCGGATCGTGGAGTTGGAGACGCACGACATCCGTTTCCCCACCTCCCGGGAGCTGGACGGCTCCGACGCCATGAACCCCGACCCCGACTACTCGGCCGCCTACGTGGTTCTCAAAACCGATGACGGCTACGCCGGGCACGGGTTCGCGTTCACCATCGGGCGCGGTAACGACGTACAGACCGCGGCGATCAGCGCCCTCGAGTCGTACGTGATCGGCAGGGACGTCGAGGACCTGGGCGCTCTCTACAAGGAGATGGTCTACGACTCGCAGCTGCGCTGGCTGGGCCCCGAGAAGGGCGTCATGCACATGGCGATCTCCGCCGTGGTCAACGCGCTGTGGGATCTGAAGGCGAAGCGGGCGGGCAAGCCGCTCTGGTTGCTGCTGTCCGAGATGACTCCCGAGGAGATCGTCGATCTCATCGACTTCCGGTACCTGAGCGATGCCCTGACGCCCGAACAGGCCCTAGAAATCCTGAAAAAGGCGGAAAAGGGGAAGGCGCAGCGGGTCGAGGACATCAAGCGCGAGGGGTATCCCGCCTACACCACCTCTCCCGGCTGGCTCGGCTACGACGACGACAAGCTGCGCCGGCTGTGCAAGGAGGCCCTCGACGCCGGCTTCCGCCAGATCAAGCTCAAGGTGGGCGCCGACCTCGACGACGACATCCGACGTTTCCGGGTGGCCCGCGAGGTGTGCGGGGCCGACTTCCCCATCGCGATCGACGCCAACCAGCGCTGGGACGTGGGCGCGGCCATCGACTGGGTGAACGCTCTGCAGCAGTTCAACCCGCACTGGGTGGAGGAGCCGACCAGCCCCGACGACGTGCTCGGCCACGCCGCCATCGCCGCGGGCATCAAGCCCATCCCGGTGGCCACCGGCGAGCATGTGCAGAACCGGATCGTGTTCAAGCAGCTCCTGCAAGCGGGCGCGATCTCGTACCTGCAACTGGACTCTGCTCGGGTCGGCGGTGTTAACGAGAACATCGCGATCCTGCTGCTCGCGGCCAAGTTCGGCATCCCCGTCTGCCCGCACGCCGGCGGCGTGGGGCTGTGCGAGTTGGTACAGCACCTGTCGATGTTCGACTACGTGGCCGTGACCGGCACGATGGAAAACCGGGTGATCGAGTACGTCGACCACCTGCACGAGCATTTCGTCGACCCCGTGGTCATCGAAGGCGGCCGTTACGCCGCCCCCAGCGCGCCGGGCTTCAGCGCGGCGATGCACCCCGAATCGATCGCCGCCCACACTTTCCCCGGCGGCGAGGTCTGGAGGGACGCATGAGTCTCAAAGCGATTGTCACGGGCGGCGGAGCCGGTATCGGCCTGGCCACGGCCACGTTGCTCGCCGAGCGCGGCATGAAGGTCGCCTGTTTCGACATCAACCCGCCCGGTGATCCGTTCATCGGGATCAAGGTGGACGTCACGGACGACGCCGGCGTACGCGCTGCCGTGGCCGAAGCGGCCGAGCGGCTCGGCGGCATCGACATCGTGGTCAACAACGCGGGCATCGGGGCGCAGGGTACGGTCGCCGACAATCCCGACAGCGAGTGGCAGAAGGCGTTCGACGTCAACGTGTTCGGCATGGTCAGGGTGACCCGGGCGGCGTTGCCGTACCTCAGGCAGTCGGAGCACGCGGCGGTGGTCAACACGTGCTCGATCGCGGCCACCGCGGGCCTGCCGAACCGGGCGCTGTACAGCGCGACCAAGGGCGCGGTCCTGTCGCTCACGCTGGCGATGGCGGCGGATCATGTACGGGAGGGCATCAGGGTCAACTGCGTCAACCCCGGCACAGCGGACACTCCGTGGGTGGGAAGGCTGCTCGACGCGGCCGACGACCCGGTGGCGGAGAGGCAGGCGCTGAACGCCAGGCAGCCGATGGGTCGCCTGGTCAGCGCGCAGGAGGTGGCCGCGGCGATCGCCTACCTGGCCGGGCCCGAGGCCGGCGCGACGACCGGCACCTCGCTCGCGGTCGACGGCGGCATGCAGGGGCTGCGGCTCCGGCCGGTCAACTAAACGAATCGACGGACAGCTAAGCCCAGTCGAGGGCCGATCAAGCAGAGGCATTCGAGGAAGGTAACCCCCCACCATGAAGTTCGGTCCTTTAGCCGCAGGCGCGGTCCTCTTGGCGGTCATCACCGCCTGCGGTTCCGGAGGTCAGACAGCAGCCGGAGGAGGCGGCGGCGGGAAGGTCGGCATCGACCACCCGCGCGCCGACTCCGACTTCTGGAACTCCTACATCAAGTACGTCCCGCAGATGGCCGGCGAGCTCAAAGTCGACCTGATGCCCGCGACGAACTCGCAGAACGACGTGACCAAGCTGGTCAACAACGTTCAGGCGCTGACTGGCCAAGGGGCCAAGGCGATCGTGATGGCGCCCCAGGACACCGGCGCGATCGCCACGACCCTCCAGACGCTGGCGAACAAGAAGATCCCCGTCGTGACCGTCGACACCAGGCCGGACAAGGGTCAGGTCTACATGGTCGTACGCGCGGACAACCGGGCGTACGGGACGAAAGCCTGCGAGTTCTTGGGCGAGAAGCTGGGCGGCAAGGGCAAGGTCGTCCAGCTGATGGGCTCCCTGAGCTCGATCAACGGGCGCGACCGGGCCGAGGCGTTCCGGGAGTGCATGAAGGCGAAGTTCCCCGGGATCACGGTCTTCGAAGAGCCGACCGAGTGGGAGGGCAGCAAGGCCGCGTCCATGCTGCAGACCAGGCTGGAGCAGAACCCGGACATCAAGGGGATCTATATGCATGCCGGTGGTGTGCACCTGGCCCCGACGCTGCAGGTGCTGAAGCAGAAGGGCCTGCTCGTCCCCCCGACCGATCCCAAGCACGTGTTCGTGGTGTCGAACGACGGCATCCCGCAGGAGTTCGAGGCGATCCGCAAGGGTGACATCGATGCCACGGTGTCGCAGCCCGCTGACCTGTACGCGAAGTACGCCCTCTTCTACGCCAAGGCGGCGATCGACGGCAAGACCTTCAAGCCGGGGCCGACCGACCACGACAGCACGATCATCCAGCTGCCGAACGGCCTGGAGGACCAGCTTCCCGCCCCGCTCGTCACCAAGGACAATGTGGACGACAAGAGCCTCTGGGGCAACCAGGTCAAGTAATGAAAAATCATGTTGAAGCCCGAAATGTCGTGAAGCGCTTTGGCCCCACCACGGCGCTCAACGGCGCGGGCATCGCGATCGCCGAGGGGGAGACCCACGCGCTCGTCGGCAGGAACGGCGCCGGAAAGTCCACCCTGGTGTCGATTCTCACCGGGCTTCAGCGGCCGGACGAGGGCGAGGTGCGGTTCTCGGGAGAGACGGCGCCCGCCCTCGCGGACCGTGACGCCTGGCGGCAGCGGGTCGCCTGCGTGTACCAGAAGTCGACGATCATCCCGGCGCTGACCGTCGCCGAGAACCTGTTCCTCAACCGCCAGACCACCGGCGGCATGATCAGCTGGCGGACCCTCCGGGCGAAGGCCCGCGAACTGCTGGCCACGTACGAGGTGGAGGTGGACGCGGAGGCACTCGCCGGCGACCTGAACGTCGAACAGCGGCAACTCGTGGAGATCGCCCGCGCGCTGTCGTTCGGCGCGCGGTTCATCATCCTCGACGAGCCGACCGCCCGGCTGGACGGCCCGGCCATCGAGCGGCTGTTCGCCCGCATGCGGGCGCTGCGCGAGCAGGGCGTGACGATGATGTACATCTCCCACCATCTCGATGAGGTGTACGAGATCTGCCAGAGCGTCACCGTCTTCCGCGACGCCCGGCATGTCATGACCAGACCGGTCGCCGAGCTGCCGCACGACGAGCTGGTGGCGGCGATGACGGGCGAGGCCACGGCGGCGTACGAGGCCAGGACCCGCGGCGCCGCGAACGGCGACGTGGTCCTGTCGGCCGAGAGGCTGTCGCTGGCCGGCCGATTCCAGGCCGTCGACCTGGCGGTCAGGAGCGGCGAGGTGGTCGGCCTGGCCGGATCCGGCAGCAGCGGCAAGGTCGGCCTGGCCGAGACCCTGGTCGGCCTGCGCAAACCCGACTCGGGCACGGTCACGGTCAACGGCACCCAGGTCAGGCCGGGCGACGTACCGGCCGCGCTGGGGGCGGGTCTCGGCTTCGTGCCGGAGGACCGCAACCGCGAGGGCTTCGTCCCGCTGCTGTCGGTGGGGGAGAACGGCACGCTCCCGATCGCCCGCAAGCTCGGCAGGTACGGCCTCATCTCACCGACGAGACGCCGGAACAAGGCCTTGCGACTGATCGAGGATCTGGACATCAAGACCGAAGGGCCCGATCAGCCCGTCGGTGATCTGTCTGGAGGAAACGCGCAGAAGGTGGTGTTCGCGCGGGCGCTGGTCGACGACCCGTCCGCGTTGGTGGTGATCAACCCAACCGCGGGCGTCGACGTCAAGGCCAAACAGGCTCTGCTCGGCGCCGTCGAGGACGCGGTCGAGCGGGGAGCGGGGGCCGTACTGGTCTCCGACGAGCTCGACGACCTGCGCATCTGCGACCGGGTGCTGGTGATGTTCCACGGCAGGGTCGTGAAGGACGTGCCGCGTGGGTGGACCGACCATGAGCTCGTAGCCGTGATGGAAGGCATTGAAGAGTGACAACCACACTGTCCGCGCCGGCCCCCAGGGTGCGGCTCGCCAGGTTCCGGGACCTCACGCTGGTGCCGGTGATCCTGATCCTGCTCATCGTGGGCGCGTTCCTGGACCCGATCTTCTTATCGGTCGGCAACCTGACCAACGTACTCCAGCAGCAGGCGTCGATCTCGCTGCTGGTGCTGGCCGAGGCGCTGATCCTGATCGCCGGCAAGTTCGACCTGTCGCTGGAGTCGACGGTCGGCATGGCCCCGGCGATCGCGGTGATGCTGGTGATCCCGGCGTCGGCCGGCGGGTTCGGGCTCGGCCTGCCCGGGCCGTTGGTGATCCCGCTCTGCCTGCTGATCGGGGCGGCGATCGGGGTGTTCAACGGGTTTTTGATCATCAAGTTTCAGCTGTCGGCGTTCATCGTCACGCTGGCCATGCTGATCATCGTGCACGGCCTGCAGCTGGGCCCGACCGAGGGCAAGACGCTGTTCGAGCTGCCCGACTCCATCCTCTACCTGGGCAGCGCCACCTGGCTCGGCCTGCCGGCGGCGATCTGGATCGCGGCCGTGCTGTTCGCGGCGGGCATCGTCGGACTCGGCTACTTCCGGCTCGGGCGCTCGCTCTACGCGATCGGCGGCAACGCCGACGCGGCGCGGGCGGCGGGCATCCGGGTGGACCGGGTGCTGTGGGGCGTGTTCATCCTCGGAGGTACGTTGGCGGCACTCGCCGGTGTCCTGGAGACCGGGCGGCTCGGCGCCATCGGCTCCAACCAGGGCGTGGGCTGGATCTTCATGGTGTTCGCCGCCGCCGTCATCGGTGGCGTCAGCATGGACGGCGGCAAGGGCACGATCCTCGGCGCGCTCACCGGCGTGCTGGTGATCGGCCTGGTCCAGAACATCCTCACTCTCAAGGGCGTCTCCGGTTTCTGGCAGCCGGTCGTCTATGGGTGCATCATCCTGATCGCACTCATCATCAGCCGGATCGCCGGCGGAAAGGCCCAGGACTGATGGAACGCATCGCACTGCGTACCAGGCTCAAACCCGGACTCGAGGAGACCTACGACCGGGAGCACGCGAGCATCCCCGCCGAACTGGAGGCGGTCATGCGGGCCAACGGCGTGCACTCCTGGCGCATCTTCCGCGACGGACTCGACCTGTTCCACTTCGTCGAGGTCGACGACTACGCCGCGCTGCAGGCGGCGCTCAAGGACGATCCCGCCGACCAGGCGTGGCAGGTCCAGATGAACCGGCTGCTCGACGGCGACTTCGACAAGGGCGCCGGCGGGCTCGCGCTGGTCTGGGAAATGACGTGACGAATGCTGACCTGGAGAACGACATGATCGAACTGCCCCGCCACGGCTTCGGAGCGGCGCCGATCGCCGGCCTCTACGAGGCGGTCAGCGACGAGCAGGCACGCGCGACCGTGGACGCCGCCTGGTCTCATGGCGTCCGGCTGTTCGACACGGCCCCGCACTACGGCGTCGGCCTGTCCGAACGCCGCCTCGGCGCCGCGCTCGCCGGCCGCGAGGGCTACGTGCTCTCGACCAAGGTCGGCCGCCTGCTGGTCCCCTCCACCGTGGACGGTCGCGACGAGCAGGGCTTCGACGTACCGGCCGCCTTCGAGCGCGTCTGGGACTTCTCGGGCGACGGCGTACGGAGATCTCTGGAGGAGTCCCTGGCCCGGCTCGGCCTGGACCGCGTCGACATCGCCCTGATCCACGACCCGGACGCCCACGCCGACCAGGCCATCAGTGAGGCGTACCCGGCGCTGGCCGAGCTCCGCTCGCAGGGCGTGATCGGCGCGATCGGCGTCGGCATGAACCAGTGGCAGGTGCCGCTGCGCTTCGTCCAGGAGACCGACATCGACGTGGTCATGCTGGCCGGCCGCTACACGCTGATCGACCAGTCGGGGCTCCCACTGCTCGACGCCTGCGCCGAGCGGGGCGTACGCGTGCTCGCGGCGGGCGTCTTCAACAGCGGCCTGCTGGCCACCTCCACCCCTGGAGGCACCTACAACTACGAGCCCGCCCCCGCCGAGGTGCTCGACCGCGCCAGACGGATCGCCAAGGTCTGCGAGAGGTACGACGTGCCGCTCCCGCAGGCGGCCATGGCCTTTCCGTTCCGGCACCCGGCGGTGGCCTCCATCGTCATCGGGGCCCGGTCACCGGAGGAGGTGGCGACCAACGCGGCGCTCTGGGAGCGTCCGGTGCCCGACAACCTGTGGTCGGAACTGGAGGCCGAGGGCCTCCTGCCGCGACCGGCCTAGTTCTCCCGACCGGCCTAGCTCTCGAGACCGGCCTAGCTCTCGCGACCGGCCTGGCATGGATGGCTGAACGTCCCGGCCACGTAGCCCGCAACTGCGGCAGACGTGGCCGGTTCAGCCGTCTGGGACGTAGCTGGCCTAGCGGCCCGTAGGCGGTAGTCGGTTCAGCCGCCGTAGGCGTAGTTGGCGATCCACAGCCCCGGGATCACTTCCACCTCGTCGAGCCGCTCGAACCCCAGCCGCTCGTACAGCTTCCTGGCCGGCGCGTTGGCCCGGCCGGTGGACACCACGATCCTGCGGCTCCCCGCCCGGCTCATGACCTCCTCGACCAGCGTCCGCCCCACCCCTCGCCGATGCGCCGCGGGATCGACCACCAGCCGGTTGATGTCCACCTCATCCACCGTCTCCTCCCACGCGACGGCCCCCACCAGTAGCTCGTCCTCGTCGAACGCCCCCACCCACCGCAGCGGCTGCGCCCGCAGCTCATCGAGCGTCTCACTCAACGGGGGAATCCGGTCATCCTCGATGATCTTCGCCTCGACCGCGTACGCGGCATGCTGAACCGCCAGCAACCGAGGCCCCACCGACTCACTATCAGGCGATATTTCGGAAATCTGCATTCCCCGAGTATCTCCTAGCCGATCTCCCACAACGCGCTCACCGGCATCGCCCGCATCCGGTCGCCGAACGAGTAGGTCTGGTCGCCGGTATAGAGCACGAGACCCGCGACGAAGTCGTCCCCGAGCCGGTCGGCCAGATGCCTCAGCCCCTTGAAATCCTCGCTCCGTACGGTGGACGCGGCCTTCACCTCGATCCCGACCACCCGGCCCTGCCGGTTCTCGAGCACCGCGTCGACCTCGATCTTGTCCTTGGTCCTGTAGTGGAACAGCTCCACTCGCTCCTCCGCCCACGTCAACTGGCGAGCGAGCTCCATCAGGACGAACGCCTCCAACAAGGGGCCGAACAGGCTCCCCGGTCGGACCAGGCTGCGCGCGTCGGCACCGACCAGGTTCGCGGCTATGCCGGAGTCGACGCAGCCGACTTTGGGCGTTCCGACGGCCCGGTTGCTGATGTTCCTCGACCAGGCGGGGATGCGTTTGATCAGGAACACCTCTTCCAACAGGGCCAGGTGGCGGCGGACCGTGTTGGCCGAGATGCCGAGCTCATTGCTCAGATCGGTGCCGACGAGGAGTTGCCCGGAACGGGCCGCGACCAGGCGAATCAGGGCCCGCATTTCGTCAGTACGCTCGATCTCGGCCAGTTGGCTCACGTCGCGGGCGATCAGGTCGCCCACGTATGAGTCGAAGAAGTGTTGTCTACGCTTGGCGGTCGGCCGAGCGACAGCCTCCGGGAAACCGCCCCTGACGAGTCGTTCGGCGTAGTCGCCTCGCGAGACCTTCGATGTGTGATGCAGCCCTGCGCCCTCGGCGAAAATGGCGTCCACGAAACCGTCCGGCGTGCCGTCGATCTCTCCCTGAGAGAAGGGCCAGAGCTCGATGGTCTCCATCCGTCCGGGAAGCGTGTCAGGCAGTCCTCGGAGACCGAGCACACGGGACGAGCCGGTCAAGAGATAGCGGCCCGGCCGCGGATCCCGGTCGACTTGGGACTTGATGGCGAGCAGCAGATCGGGGACTCGCTGGATCTCGTCGATGACCATCAGGTCCGGGAATGCCACGAATCCCTCGGGGTCGGTGGTGGCCGCCTGCCGGTTGATCACGGTGTCGAGGTCGCGCCATTCGGCGGTTCTGTCTTTGGCGACCACGCGCACCAACGTGCTCTTGCCAGACTGACGAGCTCCGTTGAGGAGGACGACGCGAGTGTCCGCCAGAGCCTCGGTCACAGCACGTTCGGCATGACGTGGAACGACCCGGTTCAATGCGTTGCTGACCACGGCTTAAGCATCTCACCTACAGCAGCCTATGGCGCTGTGGTCGCCATGATCGTGGCGTTCTGGCCGCCGAACTCATGGCGCTCTGGTCGTGACGATGGTGGTCTTGCCGCGGCGATGTACCGGGCGAGCACGTCATCGGGGATGACGGCACGCGAACGCGGCCTCTGTTCCTGATCGACTGGTGTGGACAACCGACGATCATCGGGGGCCGCGTTCGTCATTCGTACCCGGGGGTGCCTCTCAACCGCCCAGTCGCGTCATGCGTCCACCGGCCGAGAAAGTTCGGCACTGGCGGCGAGCTCGATACCGGTTGCGATATACGTAAGACGCGTCAACGGGGCCCTCCTAATAAGTGGCATTGATGTTCTCCCGGTTATTGGAGCCAAGATCGTTGCTCCTGACAGGAGTCGTCAGACAGCCGAGGCGGGAATCGGTCTTGCTGAGCATGGGTGTGGCGTAGTCGCCGTGCTGCAGGCCGACAGCGTGTCCGGTTTCATGGCAGACCAGCCCGTAGGTGTAATATCCGTTGCCTCGGATGCGAATGTACTGCTGGTCGCAGTTGTACCGCTCGCCGCCGCGCGCATTGCACCACGTCCTACCATCCGCACTGTCCGGGAGGCCGGTCGAGCCCTCCTGGTAGATGATGTCGGTCTCCCCGCTCCCCTCGAACACCGGCGACGAGTCGTAGTGGAAGGCCAAATCCGTGGGGCGGTATTCTCCGTCAATGGCGGCGTTGACCCTCGACCGGTCCTCCGACTCCAGCTTGTATTCACCGCTGCTGTCCATGTAGAAATAGACTTCGCGATTGTCGGTCTGGCAGGGCGAATTTCCCATACCGGTCAGGCAGCTACTGCCGGTGCTTTCGGTCGGGAACATGTTGTCGGTGACGGCGGCCCAGGCCACCCCGACCGCCACCATCAACGGCACGAGAGCCATCGCGACCACACCGGTAACCCGTCGTCGAACGGGCCCGCGACTGAATACTGACACTCTTCTCCTTCGGAAGCCATGAAACACGTACGGCGCCGCACAATGGGCGGCACCGTACGACTCTGGGTCAGCCTTTATCGGCCTCGCCGGTAGCCTGTTCCAACTGGTTTTGGGGGAGGCCTCTTTCCAGAAGCCCGCGAGCAGAGGGCAACCCGATGCTCAGCCGCAGGTGGCCGTCGGCGGCGGTTCGAACTGCTGTCTTTCCCCAGGCTGGGTCGCCTTCAGCTTGGCGGCGAGGGCGTCCGCGCTGTTGCCTGCCATTTCCTCTTCCAGGCCGGCGTTCGGACCGGCGTCGGCCGCCAGCGTGCGTGCCTCGGCGGCGCTCTGCGCGTGGCCCTCCTCCTCGCCCTGGCCGATGATGTCGCCGTCGAAGGGCAGCTCCGAACCTTCGCCGAGCCCCATCCACCTCGCGGGCTCCGGGGCGTCGCCCTCGGCGCAGTGCTGCCCCTCCCAGGTGATGGCCAGGATGTACTGGTGCCCGGGTTCGATGCGCGGCCGATCGTATATGGCCGTCGCGGTCGGACTGTTCAGGTTTCCCTCGGCGAAGGTCCAACCGGACGCGTTGTACTGCCACTCCTTCGGGGCCGGCTGGGTCGCGTCCTCCCGCGACCACAGCACCTTTTTGACCTCCAGATTCACCTTCCGCCCGATCAATCCTTCCCCTCGCTCGATCTCGATCTGGGCGGGCGGGATCGTCTCCTCGGAGGTGGCGCTGACGACGACCACATGGTCGGCGTACGTCACCCAGTCCGTGGCCGTGATGCTGGGCAGGCGGTCGTCTCCGTCGGCCATCACGATCCGGCGCGGTGCGGGCGCGCCGTCGGCGGCATTCACAGTGGCGACTCCCGCGACAGCGAGAGCGGCGGCGAGCCCGATACCGGTTGCGATATACGTGAGACGCTTCACCGGGGCCCTCCTAATAAGTGGCATTGATGTTCTCCCGGTTATTGGAGCCAAGATCGTTATGGCCGGTGGAAGGGGTCACCAGACAGCCGAGGCGGGAATCGGTCTTGCTGAGCATGGGTGTGGAGTAGTCGCCGTGTTGCAGGCCGACGGCGTGTCCGGTCTCATGGCAAACTCTCGCGTAGGTGTAACGCCCGTTGCCTCGGATGCGAATGTACTGCTGGTCGCATTTGTAATGCGTGCCACTGCCCCCATTGCACCACGTCCTACCGGCCGAACTGTCCGGTAGGCCGGTCGAGCCCTCCTGGTAGATGATGTCGGTCTCCGCGCTCCCCTCGAACACCGGCGACGAGTCGTAGTGGAAGGCCAAATCCGTGGGGCGGTACTCTCCGTCAATGGCGGCGTTTACCGTCGACCGGTCCTCCGACTCCAGCTTGTATTCGCCGCTGCTGTCCATGTAGAAATAGACTTCGCGATTGTCGGTCTGGCATGGTGGATGACTGCCGAAGCCGATCACGCAGCTACTACCGGTGCTTTCGGTCGGGAACATGTTGTCGGTGACGGCGGCCCAGGCCACCCCGACCGCCACCATCAACGGCACGAGGGCCATCGCGACCACACCGGTAACCCGTCGTCGAACGGGCCCGCGACTGAATCCTGACACTCTTCTCCTTCACGAAGTCATGGGCGCTTGATGTACCGCTTGATACATGTGCCACCTGGAACATCGGCATGAAACACGTACAGCGCCGCACTGATATCGTTCGCACACGCCGACGACCCGATGTCTCACATACTTCAAATCATTGCGCAGAAGAAATGGCTACAGCCGGACAGAAGGACGCTACGACGCCGTTCTTCCATTCCTCTTCCGTTTCTCTTCCGTTGTAACGGCACCGGCCACGGCGTGTGATGCAGGTAGAAAGCCAGGCTGCAGGGCGCACGAGCAGAACGGGAGTAGGTGCACATGACGCATCGGTCGCTCGCTCATTGACCCCGCCAAGATCTCGACGGACGCTGCACAAGGCTCCGCTCTCTTCGGTGCGGTGCTCGTGCAGCTCAGGCGCAAACGGTTGCCGTCCGTATCTCCGTTACGGGCCGACCGGTAATGGGGCCGCTCAACCAGGGCAGCTTCTAGGTGCGCAGCGTTCTTCGACGACTGGAGGAAACATGATCGAGTACGGTCAACCCAACCCGGCGGCCGGCCCGCCGCTCGTCGCCGTCGAGGGGACGCCTCGTGAGATGGGGGCCGAGATCGGCCGCCGGACCAGCGAACTCGTCGAGCGGAGCCTGGAGACGTACCTGCGCAGGTTCCGTGACGACGTGGGCCTGTCGGACGCCGACGTGCTGCGCTGGGGCGCCACCTATCTCGCCGTGGCCCGGGGTTACGACCGTACGATCGCGGAGATGCTGGAGGGCCTGGCCGAGGGCGCGGGCCGGCGGGTCGAGCACATCACGGCGCTCAACGCGCGTACCGAGCTGCTCTACGGGACCGGCTACCACGACGAGGGCTGCACCTCGGTGGCGATGTTGCCGCAGTACACGCGCGACGGCCACACCCTGCTCGCGCAGAACTGGGACTGGAACCCCGAGCAGGGACCCGTCACGTTCCTGCTGGCGACCCGCGACACCGAGGGCTTCTCGGTGCTCACGCTGGCCGAGGCGGGCATGCTGGCCAAGAGCGGCCTGAACTCCGCGGGCCTCGGGGTCTGCGCCAACCTGCTCGTCTCCGACCTGGACACCGGCGGCGAGGGCGTGCCGTACCACTATCTGCTGCGCGGGGTGCTGAACTCGCCCCGGATGAGCACCGCGTTGCGCAGGACGCTCAACGTGCCCCGCGTCTCCTCGGGGAACGTGCTCATCGCCGACGCCGGAGGTGAGGCGATCGACCTTGAGGTGGCGCCCGGTGTGTTCGGGCACCTGCTGCCGGAGGACGGCCTGCTGGCCCACTCCAACCACTTCCAGTGCCCGCTTCCGCTGCATGACGAGAAGGTGGCGGCCTCGGCTCTGACGCTGCTGCGGCCCGCGCGGATGCGGCATCTGCTGGAGGACGCGGCGCGCGTACGGGCGGTGACCGTCGAGGACATCGTGGCGGCGCTGCGCGATCACTTCTCCTTCCCTGACGGCATCTGCCGCCACCGCGATCCGGACGTCGCGGAGGCCGACCTGTCCACGACGGTGTACTCGATCGTGATGGACCTTGATGAGCGTGTGCTGTCCATCGCGAGCGGGCCGCCGTGCGAGAACCAGTACGCGCGCTGGCGCCTGGACGACGTCTTCACTCAGGGCGCCGTGCCCGCCCTGCACGCGATACCCGAGGAGTCGGTCGGGGCTAGGCGGGGATGAAGAGCCAGGACTTCGACACGCCCGGCTCATAGGGGGAGTCGAGGCGCTTGGCGATCACGCCGGGCAGCCCCTGCTCGCGGGCCGCCTGCCGTACCGGCCTGGCCTGGCCCGGCCACGCGGGGGCGGTCTGCCAGCGGGCGGAGGCCGGCATGAGCGCTTCCAAAGCCGCGCGGCGGGCCGTGTACGGCAGCGCGACCAGGGAGTGGCCGTCGTCGTACAGGAGGTCATAGCAGACCAGAACCTCCGTGCCCGCCATCGTGACCACCTCGCCGTCCAGCACCGCCGTGCGGCTGCCGAACGACGCCGCGAGCGGGCGCAGCCAGGGATAGCGCCGCGCCGCCTCCGTACGCCCGCCGTCGATCGCCACCAGCACGCGCTCCCCGCCCCACGCGAACTCGAACGCGTAGTCGGCCACGTCACGTGGCAGCCGGGTCCGTTCGACCGGAAGCATCGGGTCGAGCGGGGGCAGGGGGTCGCGGGAGGGTGGGTCCATGCGGTGGATCATCCAGTTCTTGCCGTTCGTCGGGAACAGCACGAACCGTCCCGCGGCTCGCGAGCCGTGCAGCACGACCTTGACCTCGCGGTCGGACCACTTCTCGGTCTCGTACGTGCCGCGGTCCCAGACCGTCATCGTGCCGCCGCCGTACTCGCCCTTGGGGATCTCGCCGTGGAAGTCGAGGTATTCCATCGGGTGGTCCTCGGTACGTACGGCCAGGTGATTGACGCGTGGGTCGGCCGGCAGGCCTTTGGGGATCGCCCAGGAGGCGAGCACCCCGTCGCGCTCCAGCCGCAGGTCCCAGTGCAGGGCGCGGGCGTGATGCTCCTGGATCACGAACGCGGCGCCGTCGCCCGACTCGGGGGCCGTGTCGGGGACGGGCTCGGGGGTACGGCTGGCGTCGCGTTTGCTGCGATATTTCTCCAGTTTGTCGGCCACGCCGGGGTATCTACCCTCAGTCGAGGGCCTTGCGCAGCCAGGATTCCACTCCCGCGATGTGCACCGTGGCCCAGGAGCGGGCCACGTCGGGCTGACGGGTCGCGATGGCCTCGTAGATCGCGGTGTGCTGCTCCCGCGTCTTCTCCATCGCGCCCTCCTGGGTCAGCCCGCGCCAGATCCGCGCCCGGGTCGTCGGCCCGGACAGGCTCTCGATGAACGAGCAGAGCACGCTGTTGCCCGAACCCCGCGCGATCCGGTGGTGGAAGTCCAGGTCGTTGGCCACCAACTCCTCCACCGTGGGTGAGTCGGGCAGCGACTCCAGGATCACCCGGAGCTCGTCGATCTCCCCTTCGGTCATCTGCTCGGTCGCCATCGCCGTCGCCGCGGGCTCCAGGATGCGGCGTACCTCGAAGAACTGGATCACCGTGTCGTCGCGATGCAGGTCGAGCACGAACGACATGGTGTCGAGCAGCAGGCGCGGCTCCAAACTGGTGACGTAGGTGCCGTCTCCCTGGCGTACGTCGAGGACGTTGATCAGCGCCAGTGCTCGTACGGCCTCGCGGAGCGAGTTGCGCGACAGGCCGAGGCGCTCGGCCAGGTCGGCCTCCTTCGGCAGCCTGTCGCCGGGCGTGAGCTCGCCCGAGAGGATCATCTGCTTGATTTTGTCGATGGCCGCGTCGGTGACCGCCACGCTTTTCTCCCTAGACATCGGATGTCTAGGATTCTAGGGCCTGGAAGCGCACCATATCGACTCCGGAGACGCGGCGAATCACGCCACGCGCCTCCAGCGTGCGCAGATGCGCGGCCGCCTCTCCCGCGGCCATGCCGCGCAGGACGGGGGACAGGTCGTCCCAGGGCCGGTTCCAGGTCATCATCGCGGCGGTCTCCCAGATGGTCAGCGGTTGCGCGCGCTCGGCCAGGAGGGCGCCGAGTCGCTGGAGCTTCTCCTCGTGATGGTGGCGGATCTCGGCGGCGCGCGCGGCTACATCCGGAAATATCCATTCATGGGCGGGGAGCGCGTCCAGCGGGCCCAGCTCGCCGACGCGGTCCAGCGACTCCAGAAAATCCCCCAACGGATCAACATCGTCCCGGTCATAGGGATAAATCCCGACGTGGGGGGTGATGTCGGGGAGGACGTGGTCGCCGGTGAACAGGCGGTCGGCGTCCTCCAGGTGCAGGCAGATGTGACCGGGGGTGTGACCCGGCGTGTGCACGGCCCGCAGTTTGCGGCCCGGCAGGTCCACCAGGTCGCCGTCGCGCAGCTCGCGGTCGGGCAACGCGGGCGTGTCCGGGCGGCCGGCGGTCGCGACCGCCACGTCCTCGTGCCCGGCCCCCGCCCGCCGCAGCATGTCGGCCTGGAAGTCGCGGTGCTCGCCTTCGGCGAAGCTGTGCATGAGCCTGACCAGCGCGGCGTCCGATTCGTGCATCGCGATCCAGGCGCCGGACTCCGCCCTGACCTGACCGGCCAGCCCGGCGTGGTCGGGGTGGAAGTGGGTGACGACCACGCCTCTGACCGCGCTCACGTCGAGGCCGAGCGTCCGCAGGCCGCCGCTGAGGGCGGCCCAGGCATCCGGGTGGTTCCAGCCGGCGTCCACCAGCACGGGGCCCTTGGGGGAGTCGACGGCGTAGACGAGCGTGTAGCCGAGCGGGTTGCCGGGGATCGGCACGGGCACGCTCCACACCCCACTGCCGAGGTCCTGCGGGCGCTGCTCGGTGTACGGCCTGCGCCGGGTCGTCTTCATGCCTGGGGCCCCCGTTGAGCGTGCTTGTACATGGTCGAGTGTGCGGGACGGAAACGTGAGATCGGTACGGGATTTTCCCGGACGCGGTCGCGCGGCGGGCCCGTGTGGTGTCGGACGTGATCGTGGGACGGCCGTCCCACGTGCGTCACGTGATGCGTTCGATGATCGTGGCCGTCGCCAGCGCGCCGCCCGCGCACATCGTGACCAGCGCGGTCGCCGAGTCGGAGCGCTCCAGCTCGTGCAGCGCCGTCGTGAGCAGCCGCGCCCCCGTGGCGCCGACGGGGTGGCCGAGCGCGATCGCGCCGCCGTTGACGTTGACGCGGTCGAAGTCGGGCTCATGCACGCTCGCCCATGACAGCACGACCGACGCGAACGCCTCGTTCACCTCGAACCTGTCGATGTCGCCGATCGTCATCCCGGCCATCGCGAGCACCTTCGCCGTCGCGTCCACCGGCCCGTCCAGGTGGTAGTACGGCTCCGCGCCCACGAGGGCCTGGGCCAGGATCCGCGCCCGGGGCCGCAGGCCGTGCCGCAGGGCCGTCTCCTCGCTCATCACCAGCACCGCGGCGGCGCCGTCGGAGATCTGCGACGAGGTGCCCGCGGTGTGCCGGCCGCCCTCGCCCATCATCGGCTTGAGCCCGGCCAGCCCGTCGACGGTGGTCTCGCGTAAGCCCTGGTCCCTGCGTACCTGCCCGACGGGCACGATCTCCCGCTCGAACCGCCCGTCGGCCCACGCCTTGGCGGCCAGCTGCTGCGACCGTGCCCCGAACCAGTCGAGCCGCTCGCGGGTCAGCCCGCGCCGCTCCGCGATCCGCTCGGCCGCGGTGAACTGGTCGGGCAGGTCGATGTTCCAGTCGTCGGGCTTCGGCTTGGCCGGCAGGACGTTGCTGCCGAGCGGCGCGCGGCTCATCACCTCGACCCCGCACCCGACGCCCACGTCGATCACGCCGGCCCGGATCATCGCCGCCGCCAGGTGTACGGCCTGCTGCGACGATCCGCACTGCGCGTCGACCGTGGTCACTCCCGTTTGGTACGGCAGCCCCGCGTACAGCCAGGAGTATCGCCCCACATGCCCGCCCTGCTCGCCCGCCTGGGTCACGCACCCGGCGAAGACCTGGCCGACGATCGCCGGGTCGATCCCGGAACGCTCGATCAGGCCGTTGAGCGCGGTGGCCAGCACCTGCTGCGGTTTGAGCTCGGCCAGCCAGCCGCCACGCTTGCCGATGGGGGTGCGGACGGCCTCGACGATCACCGGTGTGCCCACAGTAGCCTCCAGAATGATGCTCTGGACGTGACTGTAACGCGTTCTAGTTTCCGGTGGAAGCCCCGCTCAGCGTCTGAGGAAGCCCGAAGGTATCGAAGAGCCCCAGGTCGAAGAACATCGCGACATGGCTGACCCGCGAGCCGGTGAACGTGAGCACCGGCAGCGAGAACGCGTCATAGACATCGCCGTGCCGCAGATACATCCCGAACGCCGCCTGCCCGTTCGCCTCGACCGGCACCAGTCGCAGGTCGCCGGCCTTCTTCGCGGGACAGTTGGTCGCGATGAGCCGGCCGATCTCCTCGGCGCCCTGATACCAGCCGGTGAACGGCGGCATCTCCCAGACCGCGTCCTTCGTGAACAACTCCACGATGCCCGCCACGTCGTAATTCTCGAACGCCGCCACATAGCGGTCGAGCTGCGCCCGTTGCTCGGCCGTCAGCGGCTCGATCGGGTCGTCGAGACTCGGCGCCACCTCGTCGAGCTGGGCACGGGCGCGCTGCAGCGCGCTGTTGACCGCGACGGTCGTGGTGTCGAGCACCTCGGCCACCTCGGCGGCCCGCCACTTGAGCACGTCGCGCAGGATCAGCACCGCCCGCTGCTTGGGCGGCAGGTGCTGCAGCGCGGCGATGAGCGCGAGCCGGATGCTGTCGCGCGAGGTGACGATGGCGGCGGGGTCGTCGGCCCCGGCGCCGACCATCCCGGTGGGCACGGGCTCCAGCCACGGCACCTCGTTGCCCTCGACCAGAGGGCCGGTCGCCTCGGACGCGGGCGCGCCGAGCCCGGTCGGCAGCGGCCGCCGGCTCCGGCTGTCGAGCGCCGTCAGGCAGGCCGTCGTGGCGATGCGGTAGAGCCAGGTGCGCAGGGACGAACGCCCCTCGAACCCGTCATAGGCGCGCCACGCGCGCAGATAGGTCTCCTGGACGAGATCCTCGGCGTCGTGCACCGACCCCAGCATGCGGTAGCAGTGCGCCAGCAACTCGCGCCGCATCAGGTCGGTCTGCCGCAGGAACTCCTCGTTCGACGGCCGCTCAGTCATGCCTCCCTGTATAGTCCCCGCCACCGACAAATCGACGAGTCTCAGGGACGTACAGAGAGGACGATCTTCCCCGTCGTACGGCCGGACTCGCCCAGCTCGTGTGCTTTGGCCGCGTCCGCCAGCGGCAGCACGGCGGCCAGCTCGGCCCGCAGTTTCCCGGCCTTCGCCAGCGCGGCCAGCGCCTTCATCGCGGCGTGATCGGGCTCGACGAGCATGGCCGCCGACCGGATGCCGCGTTCGGCGGCCCGCGCGTGCAGGCTCTCGTCCAGGAGCATGAGGGCCAGCGAGACGATCGTGCCGCCCTCGCGCAGGGTACGCAGTGAGCGCGGGCCGTAGTCGCCGCCCATGGTGTCGATCACCACGTCGACGTCGCGGACGACCTCGGCGAAGTCCTCGCTCCGGTAGTCGATCAGCTCGTCGGCGCCGAGGTCGCGGAGCCACTCGTGCTTGGCGGCGCTGGCCGTACCGATGACGTACGCGCCGCGTGCCTTGGCGATCTGCACGGCGAAGTGCCCCACACCACCCGCCGCCGCGTGCACGAGCACCCGCTGACCCTCCGCCAGCCTGGCGGTGTCCACCAGCGCCTGCCAGGCGGTCAGCGCGGCGAGGGGGATCGCGGCCGCGTGGGTGTGGTCGAGGTTCGCGGGTTTGGGGGCGAAATGGCGGGCCGGGGCGCTCACGTACTCGGCGAAGGCGCCGTGGCCGTACGGAAAGCGGAGCATGCCGAAGACCTCGTCACCGGGCCGGTAAATGGTCGTGCCCAGGCCCACCTGCTCGACGACGCCGGAGACGTCCCAGCCGAGCACGAACGGCGGCGCCCCCAGCTGACCACCGCCGGCCCGGGTCTTCCAGTCAGCGGGGTTGACCCCGGCCGCGTGCACCCGCACGAGCACCTCGGTCGGCCCCGGCGTGGGCCTGTCCACCTCGATCATCTTCAGCACTTCTGGCCCGCCCAGGGCGTCCTGGCTGATCGCGCGCATCTTCATGCCGTCAAGCTTGCTGCGCCGGGTATCGGGCGGCGAGTGGCCCGGAGGCCAAGATGTGTAAAGATCGGGCCATGCATCGTGTGGTCGTACTGGCGCTGCCGAACGTCATCCCGTTCGAGCTGAGCGTGCCGTCAAGGATCTTCTGCACGGCACGTGCTCCGGGAGGCGAGCCGCTCTACGAGGTGATCACCTGCACGCTCGACGGCGGTCCCGTCGCCACGGCCGCCGACTACACGATCGCCGTCGAACACGACGCGGGCGCGCTGGCGAGCGCCGACACCGTCGTCATCCCCGCCGCCGCCGGCTTCGCGGACATCACCGGTCCGGAGTCGCTGCCTGCCGGGCTCCTCGACGCCCTCTCCCTGGTACGGCCGGGCACCCGCGTCGTCTCGATCTGCATCGCCACCTTCGTCCTCGCGGCCGCGGGACTCCTCGACGGCCGCCCGGCCACCACCCACTGGCGGCACGCCGAGCGCTTCGCCCGCCTCTTCCCTGAGGTGCGGATGGACTCGGACGTGCTGTTCGTGGACGACGGCGATGTGCTCACCTCGGCGGGCGCGTCGGCGGGCGTGGACCTCTGCCTGCACCTGGTGAGGCGCGACCACGGCAGCGAGATCGCCAACCAGGTGGCCCGCCACTGCATCGTCCCCCCGTGGCGGGACGGCGGCCAAGCCCAGTACATCGAACGCCCCGTTCCCGAACCGTCGGCCTCCGGCACCGCCCCCACCCGGGCGTGGGCCCTCCAGCACCTGTCCACCCCGCTCCAGCTGGCCGACCTGGCCGAACACGCGGGCATGAGCAGACGCACCTTCACCCGGCACTTCCGCCACGAGGTAGGCCAGAGTCCCGGCCAATGGCTGCTCCAGCAACGCGTGGAGCTGGCCAGACACCTTCTGGAGAGCACGGACCTGCCGGTGGACCGGGTGGCGGAGCAGTCGGGCTTCGGCACGGCGGCCTCCATGAGGCAGCACCTGCACGCGTCACTGGGGGTGTCCCCGCACGCGTATCGCCGTACCTTCAGGGCCGTCGGCTGACGCCAACTAGAGGTCGTTGACCAGCCGTGCGGCGGCGATCTCGATGCGGCGCTGGATCTGCTCATAGGTGCGGCGCCCGCGCAGCATCTCCAGCAGCTCCTGCACCCACACGCTGGACAGCGACCCCGCCAGGTCGAGCTGCACCTCGCTGGCCCGATCCCGTGTGAGGTCGGCCGACACGCGCAGCAGCAGCCCCGTCATCCGGTCGCCGAACGGCGTCTCCACCTCGGCCATGATCAGCGATCGGATCAGCGCGTCGGCCAGCTCCGGCTCGCGCATCAGGCCGCGCGTGGCGCGCATCAGGACGTCGACCGCGCGGCCCGCCGGGGTGGAGGCGCTCGGCGGACGGCGCTGGATGCTGCTCTCCAGCAGGTCGATCTCCTCGCCGACGACCGCCACGACCAGGTCCATCTTCGACGGGAAGTAGCGGTAGAGGGTGCCGAGCGCGACGCCCGCCCGCTCGGCGACCGTGCGCATCTGCATGGCCTCGACGCCGCCGCGCGAGGCCAGGGCGGCGGCGGCCTGGACGATGCGCTTGCGGCGCTGGTGCTGGCTACGCGTACGGACGCTGTGACCGCCGGACGTGGAATGGCTCTCCATGATCCCCTCGGTGTCGCTGGGGGGCGCGGCGGTGGTCGCCTGCGGGGTACGCATGAGAACACGTTATCTGATTTCTCGATAACTCGGCTTGTTACTCGCGAGTCACAAAGAGCCTGCATAGACGCATGTCTGCGGCGCTACAGGCATATATCCAGACTTGTTGGGATGTGTCGTGGCTAGACAGATATTAGAATCTGTTCTAGTTTGCGGAACTGTTGACCGAGCGCTTGCTGGGAGGGTCGATGGCCGCGGACACACTCGCCGCCCTGCTGCTGGCCCGGGCCGATGATGACCGTCCGGGGCTGGTGTTCGAGGATCGCGTGTGGTCGTGGCGCTCGGTCGTGGCCGCCTGCCGTACCGCCGCCGACTGGTTGACCTCTCGCTCCTTCGACGGGCCGCCGCACGTGGGGGTTCTCTGCGACAACGTTCCGGAGATGGTGTTCCTGCTGGGCGGGGCCGCGCTCTCCGGGCGGGTGCTGGTGGCGCTGAACCCGACCCGATCAGTGGCGGAGCTGACCCGCGACGCCCAGGCCACCGACGTCGGCCTCCTGCTGTGGGACGCGCCTTATGGGACGGTGGCGCGGTCCGTCGCCGAAGCCTCGGGTACGGCCTCGACGCCCGTCCCGGACTGGGGCTCGGGGGACGCGCCTGACCTGCCTCTTCCGGGGCCGGACGCGAGCCTCGAACCGGACGCGAGCCCTGATCCGGGCACGGGTCCGGCTGATCCGGGCGCGTTGGTCATGCTGATCTTCACTTCCGGGACGTCCGGACGGCCGAGGGCAGTGCGGATCACGCAGCGGAAGATCGCCGTCCCCGGCGTCTCGCTGGCCGCGATGCTGACCCCCGCCGACGCCGTCTACTGCGCGATGCCGCTCTTCCACTCCGGCGCCGTCATGGCCGCCTACGCCCCCGCCGTGGCGTCAGGGGCGGCGCTGGTGCTGCGGCGGAGGTTCTCCGCGTCGGGCCTGCTGCCGGACATCAGGCGGTACGGCTGCACGTACCTCCACTACGTCGGCAAAGTGCTCTCCTACGTCCTGGCCACCCCGCGACAACCCGACGACGCCGACAACCCCCTGAAGCTCGCCTTCGGCAACGAGGGGAGCGCCACGGCGACCAGACGGTTCGGGGGGCGGTTCGGCTGTCACGTGATCGACGCGTTCGGGTCGACGGAGACGGCCATCTCGCTCACCCCGGACCCCATGGGACCGCCCGGCTGCCTCGGCAGGCTGCCGGCGGGCATCGAGATCCGCAGCTGGCTGACCGGCCTGCCGTGCCCGCCGGGCCGCGTCGAGAACGGGCGGCTGCTCAACCCCGACGAGGCGATCGGCGAGCTGGTGAACATCGGTGGCCTCGGCCTGTTCGACGGCTACTACAACGACCCGGAGGCCGACGCCGAGCGGATGCGGGAGGGCGCGTTCTGGTCGGGCGATCTGGCGTACGCGGACGCCGACGGCTACGTGTTCTTCGCCGGGCGGGGCACCGAGCGGCTCCGTGTGGACGGCGAGAACCTGGCGGTGGCGCCCATCGAGGCGGTCCTGCGGGAGTTCCCGGGCGTGATCGAGGCGGCCGTCTATCCGGTGCCGGACGCGGCGGCCGGAGACCAGGTCATGGCGGCGCTGGTCATGGAGGCGGCGTTCGACCCTGTCGCGTTCGCCGGGTTCCTCGCCGGGCGCCGCGATCTGGGTGCCAAGTCGTTCCCCCGGTACGTACGCATCTCCGATGGTCTGCCCCAGACCCCCTCGCACAAGGTCGTCAAGCGTGTCCTGGTGCAGGAGGGCTGGCGGACGGCCGACCCCGTCTGGTGGCGTCCTGCGGGCGCGGAGATCCGATTACTGGGCGGCGCGGACGTCGCGGCGATCGAGCGGGAGTTCGCCCGGCACGGCCGGCAACACCTTTTGGAGAAATAGTGGATTTCAACCTGGATGAGACCCAGCAGGACCTGCGTACCCTGACCGCCGACCTTCTGGCGAAGGAGGCGACCTCGGAGCGGCTGGAGGCGCACGAGAAGAGCGGCCGGCCGTATGACGAACGGCTCTGGCAGGCGCTGTGCCAGGCGGAGTTGATGAGCGTGTGCGTGCCGGAGGACGCGGGTGGCGCCGGGCTCGGGGCCGTCGAGCTGGCCGTGGTGCTCCGCGAGTTCGGCGCGCGGGCCGCACCGGCGCCCGCGCTGGCGACGCTGGTGAGCACGCTCGCGCTGGCCCGCTACGGCACACCCGCGCGGCAGCGCCCGCCGGCCGACGGCGTCGGCACGGTGGCGCTGCGGGAGCCGGGCTGGGCGCCGGCGGCCCCGCCCGTGACCGCCGCTGAGAGGGATAGCGACGAGTGGGTGCTGACCGGCCGCAAGATCGGGGTCCCGTACGGGAGCGAGGCGGCGTACATGCTGGTCACGGCCGCCGAGGGGGTGTTCCTGGTCACCGGCGGATGGACGGCGCGCCCGGAGTTCGCCGCCAACGGCGAGTCGCTGGCCACCATCGTGTTCAACCGGACCCCGGCCGAGCGGCTGGCGGGTCCGGAAGCGGTCTCCGGTCTGCGGCAGATCTTCACGGCGGCCGTCGCGGCCCAGGCGAGCGGCGTGCTGGCCGGAGCTCTCAAATTGACCACCGAGTACATCAAGAACAGGAAGCAGTTCGGCCGGGCCCTGGCCGAGTTCCAGGCGGTCACCGTACAGATCGCCGACGTCTACATCGCCACGCGGGCGCTCGACGTGGCCGTGTGGTCGGGCGCCTGGCTGCTCGCCAACGACCTCCCGGCGGAGGAGGACCTGGCCGTGGCCGCCTTCCACGTCAGTGAGGCGTACAAGGCGCTCTTCACCTGCCAGCACCTGCACGGCGGCCTGGGCCTCGACGTGACGTACCCGCTGCACCGCTACTTCGCCCACGCCAAGCACCTGACGCACCTGCTCGGCGGCGCCGACGCCCAGCTCGACCTGATCGGAGCGCTCGTCTGATGCTGATCGACCTGACCCCCGAGCAGCGCAGGCTCCGCGACGAGCTGCGCGAGTACTTCCAGAACTGCCTCACCGACGAGGACCGCCGCAAGATCTCCCAGGATCCCTTCGGCACCGCCTACATGGAGCACTGCCGCAGGCTCGGCCGCGACCGCAAGCTCGGCCTCGGCTGGCCGAAGGAGTACGGCGGCGCCGGTTACGGCCCGCTCGAACAGCAGATCTTCGCCAACGAGATCGCCCGCGCCGGCGTGCCGTACCCGATCATCACGCTGCAGACGGTCGGGCCCACCCTGATGCAGTACGGCACGCAGGAGCAGAAGGAGATGTTCCTGCCGAGCATCCTGGCCGGAGAATGCCACTTCGCGATCGGCTACAGCGAGCCCGAGGCCGGTACGGACCTGGCCTCGCTGCGGACCACGGCGGTGCTCGACGGCGACCACTACGTCGTCAACGGCCAGAAGATCTTCACCAGCGGCGCCCACTACGCCCAGTACATCTGGCTCGCCACCCGCACCAACCCCGACGCCAAGAAGCACAAGGGCATCACGATGATGATCGCCTCGACCGACGATCCCGGCTTCTCCTGGACCCCGATCATCACCATGGACGGCCGTCACCACACGAACGCCACCTACTACGCCGACGTCCGCGTCCCGGCGAGCATGGTCGTCGGCGAGGTGGACAAGGGCTGGGACCTGATCGTCAACCAGCTCAACCACGAACGCGTCACGCTCGGTCCCGCCGGGAACCTCGGCCAGACCTACGACCGCTTCCTGGCCTGGGCGCGGCGTACCGGGCTGGTGGAGAATCCGGACGTACGACGGGCGCTCGGCAGGGTGCGGGCATACTTCCGGACGAACGAGCTGCTCAACTGGCAGGTCGCGGCGAACATGGACCTCGGCTGGCTGGGCGCGCCCGACGCGTCGGCCACCAAGATCTACGCCTCGGAGCGGGTACAGGAGGTCGGCCGGCTCATCGGCGACATCCTGGCCCGCTACGGCGACCCGTCGGACCCGGAGACGGCCGAGCTCCTGGAGCGCACCGATCACGGGGTGAAGGGCGCGGTGGTGCTGACGTTCGGCGGCGGGGTGAACGAGGTGCAGCGCGAGCTGATCGCGATGCTCGGCCTGAGCCTCCCGAGGCCGCCCCGATGACCGACCCCTCGACTCTCGACCCCGCCACTCCCGAGTCTGTGACCCCCGGCCCCGCCACCCCCGCCCCGTCCACGCCTGCCCCCGTCGCTCCTGACCCCGCGAGCGTGGACAGGGAGCTGCGGGAGCTGGCGGACAAGCAGGTCGCCCTCGGGGAGATGCGCGGCACCCCCGCGGCCGATCCGGTGAACGTGCCCATGATCAGGCACTGGCTGACCGCCCTCGGCGACGCGAACCCGGCCTACCTCGACCAAGGGGTCGCCCCGCCCGCGATGATCCAGGTCTGGACCATGCAGGGCCTCCGCCAGGACGCCAAGGACCGCTCGCCGGTCGACGACATGCTCACCGCGCTGCAGGCGCACGGCTACACGGGCGTGGTGGCGACGAACTGCGAGCAGACCTATCACCGGTACGTACGGCTCGGCGAGCGCCTGACCCCGTCGACCCGCTTCACGAGCCTCGTGGGCCCGAAGCGGACGGCGCTCGGCGAGGGCTACTTCGCCACCTGGAACGTCACCTGGTACGACGAGGCGGACGAACCAGTGGCCGAGATGATGTTCCGAATCCTGAAATTTCGCCCACGCACCGGCAAGCGCCCCAGCTCCACCACCACATCATCCGAGACCGCGAAACCCCCGGAGACCGGCCCCCGCGAGGCGTACCCGCTGCGCCCCGCCGTCAACGCCGACACGGCCTTCTTCTGGGAAGGCGTCCAGCAGGGCGAGCTGCGCATCCAGCGCTGCGCCGACTGCGGTGAGCTGCGCCACCCACCCGGCCCGATATGTCCCGTCTGCCGCTCCACCAACCGCACCCACACCGTGGCGAGCGGCCACGGAACCGTCTACAGCTACGTCGTCCACCACCACCCGCCGGTGCCGGGACGCGAGACGCCCTTCGTGGTGGCAGTGGTGGAACTGCCAGAAGGGGTGAGGATCGTGGGAAACATCGTGGACTGTCCGACCGACGCCGTCAGCATCGGCATGTCGTTGCGCGTGACGTACCGCGCGCTGGACGACGAACTAGTCCTGCCCATGTGGGCGCCAGGGGAGTCGTGATGCGGACGCTGACCGAAGACCAGGTCGAGCTCGGTTCGGTGCTTCCCGAGCTGTCGATCGACCTCACGCCCACGGTGGTCGTCTCCACCGCCCTGGCCACCATGGACTTCACCCCGGTGCACCACGACGTCGAGCGCGCCCGCGCGCAGGGCTCCAAGGACATCTTCCTCAACATCCTGACCACGATGGGGCTGGTGGAGCGGTACGTCACGGACTGGGCGGGTCCAGCGGCCATCATCAGGCGCATCAACGTCAAGCTCGGCGTCCCGGCGTACGCGGGCGACCGGCTGAGCTTCACGGGCACGGTCGTCTCGCGGGCGGCGGGGGAGCTCACAGTCGAGGTACGCGGCAAGGTCAGCCTCGGCGACCACGCCACCGGCACGATCACCCTCACCCTCCCCCCAGCCCCCTGACCCGAACGGCCCCTGACCCGAACGGCCCCTGACCCGAACGGCCCCTGACCCGAACGGCCCCGGCCCGAACGGCCCCGGCCCGAACAACCCCAGCCCGAACAGAGCCCCCTGACCCGAAGGAGTGGCACGTCAGTGCTCAAGTCACGAGCCGCCATCGCCGGCATCGGCGCCACCGAGTTCAGCAAGCGATCCGGCCGGTCGGAGCTGCGGCTGGCGGCCGAGGCCGTGTTCGCCGCGCTCGACGATGCCGGGGTGGCGCCGGGTGACGTGGACGGGATGGTGACCTTCACCCAGGACACCAACCAGGAGATCGCCGTGGCCCGCGAGATCGGCGCCGGTGAGCTCACGTACTTCTCCAGGGTCGAGTACGGGGGCGGCGCGGCGTGCGGCACGGTGGCGCAGGCCGCCATGGCCGTCGCGACCGGCATGGCCACCACCGTCGTCTGCTACCGGGCGTTCAACGAGCGGTCCGGCCGGAGGTTCGGGCAGCCGGACGCCCGCCTGGGCGGCCAGCCGACCTCGCAGGGGCTGGAGATGAGCTGGCACGTACCGTTCGGGCTGATGACGCCCGCCGGGTGGGTGGCCATGTTCGCCCAGCGGTACATGCACACCTACGGCGCCACCTCAGAGGACTTCGGCCGGGTGGCCGTCGCCATGCGCAGGCACGCCTCCACGAACCCCGCCGCCTGGTTCCACGGTCGTCCCATCACCCTGGCGGAGCACCAGGAGTCCAAGTGGATCGTGGAGCCGCTGCACCTGCTCGACTGCTGCCAGGAGAGCGACGGGGCCGTGGCCCTGGTGGTCACGACCACCGAACGGGCCCGGGACCTACGCCGCTCCCCGGCCGTGATCACCGCCGCCGCCCAAGGGGCGGGCGCGGGGCAGATGATGATGACCAGCTACTACCGCGATGACATGAGCGGCCTGCCGGAGATGGGAGTCGTCGGCCGACGTTTATGGGAAATGTCCGGCTTGACCCCGCAGGACATCCAGACGGCCATCCTGTACGACCACTTCACCCCGTTCGTCCTGGCCCAGCTGGAGGAGCTGGGCTTCTGCGGCCGGGGGGAGGCCCCCGACTACCTCCGGGACGGTGGCATCGAGCTCGGCGGCCGCCTGCCCGTCAACCCGAACGGCGGCCAACTGGGGGAGGCCTACATCCACGGCATGAACGGCATCGCCGAGGCCGTACGGCAGCTGAGAGGCACCTCCGCCAACCAGGTGAGCGGCGTCCGCAACGTCCTGGTGACGGCGGGCACGGGTGTTCCGACCAGCGGGCTGATCCTGTCGGCCGGCTGACGGGGGCCTTTTCGCATGCTCAGGCGCTGCTCAACACCACCTCCGGAGCGTCGAGCCATACCCGCTGTCCCTCCGGCGTGACCGTCACGCCGAAGCGCTCCCAGTGCGGCTCGCCCAAGGCAACCCACTGGGCGTACGCCTGGACGACCTCATCCCACAGCGGCCGGTCGCCTACCTGCTGGACGCCGTAGTCGAGATCGCCCGGCCGCCACGTGGCCGCTGCCCACGAGCGAGGATCGTCCGGGTCGGAGACCCACACCCGGGCATACTCGCCTGTGTCGTCGGCCCCCGTGGTGGTGTGTGACAGGCACCCGGTCAGCGCCGCTATGGCCAGGTCCGCGCCCGCGCACAGCTGACCGAGCGCTCGTGGATCGAGCGCTATGCGATAGTGCCGCCGCTCCTGACCCGGCAGTTGATTCATGCTCGGGCGGGTAATGACGCTGCGACCGCAGCATCATTTGACCTGCTCCCCGCCCCTTCAGAGCGGGGAGCAGGTCAACAGTACCCGGCTATCGCGCGCCTGCTGACCGCGCAATGCACAGTGGTCAACGGCGGGGTTGACGAGGGCCTGCGGGTGGCTGCTGAGGTTGTGGACAGCCTGCCGGCCATCCACCGGACGACGATGGTCGAACAGGCCGGGCGGATGGTGTTGTCGGCGGTGCCGGTGGAGCAGTGGGAGCGACCGGCGGTGAGTGATCTGCGGTCAGTGCTGGCAGCTAGCCGATGATGAGCGGGACCGCGAAGAAGACGATCATCGCTATGGCGACGCAGACCAGGAAGCCGACCAGTTCCCACGCCCAGTCGTGGTGCCGGTCCTTGCCGGGGCGTACCCGGGCTCGCGGTACGTCCGGGACGTCCGGGAGGTCCTCAGGTAGGTCGTCCACGATGGGCAGGTCGTCCACGGTCGGCGGGAACGGCAGCGGGGCCGGCAGCCGGTAGATGGGCTCCCTGGCGGCGGTCCTGGGGACGAAGAAGGCGCCCGGCTCCCTGGCCTCGCCCTTGTGTACGAGGATGTCGCCGATGGCGGGCAGTTCCTCGGTGATCGGCTCGTCGTCCAGCACGTCGCCCGGAATGGACGCCGAGAGAGTGAACGGCCGCTTCGGCAAGGGCTCGTCGGCCGGCTGGGCAGGCGCGGGCTTCTCGGAAGCGGGCTGCGGTAAGCGGAACAACCCATCACGCACCGGCCGCGCGTCGGAGGACGGTCGCGCGCCGAAGAGGGCGTCGTCGGGCGCCCGCTTGCCGAAGAGTGCGTCCCCAGATGACCGCGTGTCGGAGAGCAGGTCCCCGGGCGGTCGCGTGCTGGGTGACCGAGGCGTGAAGAACCGCTGTCCCTCAGGAGCCGGACCCTCGGAAGTCAGGCCAGCGGGAGCGGGGCCCTCAAGGGCCGGGCCGGGTCCGAACGGGTCGCGGAGTTTGGGCATCGGTGCCGTGGGTGCCTCGTGCTCCGGCACTCGGGACGGCGACGGCGGGGTCAGCAGTTCCGTCGGGAAGATCCCGGTGCTGGTCGCCGCGTCCGCCACAGCCAACGGCTGCGGCCACGTGGGCGGGCCCGGCCAGAGCGGCTTGACGAACATCGGCGCCGCCGTACGACCGGGCGGGATCTGAGGAGCGAAGTGCGAGTGGAGAGACGCGGGCGGCGGTGGCCAGGGCAACCGCCCCAGTACGTCACGCAACGGCGCCACACCAAGCGCCCCGTAGACGTCGGCCACCGGCTTGGTCACGCGGGTTTCCGTGCAGGCCAGGGTGGTGTCGAGCGCCTGCCGGTAGCGGTGCGTGGCGCTGGTGGCCAGCTCGTCCGCCGTGTCCGGCGCCACGTCGAGCACCCAGGCCAGCTCGGCGCGGTCCAGCCCGCACACCTCGCACAGCACGAGCACCTCGCGCTGGTGCGGGCGCAACTCCCGCAGGACCCGCTCCACCAGCGCGGACGCCGGGTCGATCAGCGGGTCGACCACCGGCGGCGCGTAGACGACGTCGCGGCGCTGGATCTCGCGGCGGGCGAACGCGAACAGGGCGGCGCGGGCAGGCGGCGCCGCCTGCCCGCCGACGCGGGCGGACGCCCAGGCGTCGGCGGCGGAGCCGAGGACGGACACCAGGGCGTCGGCGGCGGAACCGTGGTCTCCGAGCTGGTCAGCGCAGTACGCGAACAGCCCGGCGGCGTAACGGTCGTAGAGCTCCGCGATCAGTTCGGCCCGGGAGGGGTGATCGGTGAGCAAGTCTGTCACGGGGCCGGATCCTCTTGCTGAAATACGGACGCTTGAGGTGGGGGGTGCGGCGTCTGAGTTCGTGGTGTTAATCATGCCAACTTACCCAGGTGCCGCGCACTATCAGAACGGCATTTCGTATGAAACTTGCAGCTAGCTGAAGCGTTTCAGAGAGGCCCGAGGGGACAGAGTGCGCTGGATCGCCGTAGTCTGGTCGTCCTGAGAGATCATGCGGCGGCCGTAGCAGGGGGGCTGCGGCCCCCGCCACGAACGCGAGAGGTCGCGCGTGATCACATTTGACGACGTCACCAAACGCTATCCGGACGGCACGGTCGCAGTCGATCACCTGAGCCTTGAGGCGCCGACAGGTGAGATCACCGTGTTCGTCGGCCCCTCCGGTTGCGGGAAGACGACGTCCCTCCGAATGATCAACCGGATGATCGACGCCTCAGAGGGGCGGATCCTCCTTGACGGTGAGCCCGTACAGGGCATCGATCCGCCGACGTTGCGGCGCGGCATTGGCTATGTCATCCAGCAGGCCGGGCTCTTCCCGCACCGGAAGATCGTTGACAACATCGCCACCGTCCCCTATTTGCTCGGCTGGGACCGCAAGAAGGCCCGTGACCGCGCCATGGAGCTGCTCGAACGTGTGGGGCTCGACTCGGCCATGGGCGAGCGTTACCCGTTCCAGCTGTCCGGCGGGCAGCAGCAGCGGGTCGGTGTGGCCAGGGCGCTCGCGGCGGACCCGCCGGTGCTGCTCATGGACGAGCCGTTCAGCGCGGTCGACCCGATCGTCCGCACCAGCCTGCAGGAAGAGCTGCTCAGGCTGCAGGCGGAGCTGAACAAGACCATCGTCTTCGTCACCCACGACATCGACGAGGCCATCAAGCTCGGCGACCGGGTGGCCGTCCTGCGGGTGGGCGGCAAGCTGGCGCAGCTGGCCGACCCCAAGACGCTGCTGTCGGAGCCGGCCGATGACTTCGTCCGCGAGTTCCTCGGTCATGACCGGGGCATCAGGCGCCTGCAGTTCATCTCGACGGAGGGCCTGCGCCTGCGCGACGACCTGACCGTGCCCGAGGGCTTCGAGGGGCCGACGGACGAGCCGTGGCTGCTCGTCGTCACCGGGGACGACCGGCCGGTCGGCTGGATCTCGCGTGAGCGGCCCGCCGAGCTGGAGCCGTACGGGACGTTCGTGCTCGGCCGCGACTCGATGCGCTCGGCCCTCGACGCGGCGCTGCTGTCGCCGTCGGGCTGCGCGGTGGCCGTCGACGGGGACGGCAAGGTCGTCGGCGCCGCCACCCGGGAGGCGCTCGACGAGGCACTGGCGGAGGCGGCCGATGGCTGACGGACCGCCTTCCATGTGGGCGATGGCTGACGGACCTCCCTCCCTATGGGCGATGGCCGATGGACCTCCCTCCATATGGGAGTGGATCGCGCGCAACTGGGACACCGGACGGGTCGACAGCATCAAGAACCTGCTCGGCGACCACCTGATCATGTCGCTGGTGCCGATCGTCGTCGCGCTGATCGTGGCGCTGCCGCTGGGGCTGGCCAGCGTGCGCTGGCGCTGGCTGTACCAGCCGACCACGGGCGTGTTCAACATCATCTACGCGCTGCCGTCGCTGCCGGTCTTCATGCTGCTCATCCAGTTCACCGGCCTGTCGAAGACGACCGTGATCGTGCCGCTGACCTTCTACGCCTGCGCCGTGCTCATCCCGTCGGTCGTCGACGGGCTCGGCGCGGTGCCCGAGCACGTGCGGCAGTCGGCCGTCGCGATGGGGTTCACGCCGCTGCGCCGCCTGGTGCAGGTGGAGCTGCCGATCGCCACGCCCGTCGTGATCGCCGGACTCCGGGTGGTCGCCGTCTCCAGCATCAGCCTCGTGAGCGTCGGCGCGCTGATCGGGCAGGGCGGTCTGGGCATGCTGTTCACCAGGGCCTACCAGAACCCGTTCGTGCCGCCCGCGCTGGTCGGCATCGTGCTGATCGTGCTGCTGGCCCTCATCGCCGACGGCCTCCTGGTGCTCGCCCAGCGGCTGCTCACGCCCTGGGTCCGGGCTAGGAGGTCCGCGTGAACTGGCTGCTGGAGTTCTTCGGCAAGGCCGACAACTGGTCGGGCCCGGCGGGCATCCCCGCGCGGCTGCTCGAACACCTGGAGTTCTCGGTCATGGCGCTGGCCCTGGCCGTGCTGATCGCGATCCCGCTCGGCCTGCTCATCGGGCACACCGGCAAGGGCGGGATCGGCGTGGTGGTCACGGCCAACCTGGCCAGGGCGCTGCCGACGCTGGGGCTGCTGGTGCTGTTCGTGCTGCTGCTGGGCACCGCGTCCATCCTGCCGGTGATCATTCCGCTCGTGCTCCTGGCCATACCGCCGATCCTGGTCAACACCTTCGAGGGCATCAGGGGCGTGGACCCGGAGTTGCGTGACGCCGCCTATGGCATGGGCCTGCGGAGCGGGCAGGTGCTCGGGCGGGTGCTGGTGCCCGTGGCGCTGCCGCTGATCCTCCTGGGGCTCCGGCTGTCGGCCATTCAGGTGGTCGCCACCACCACGATCGCGGCCTACACCGGATTGGGCGGGCTGGGGCGATTCGTCATCGACGGCTTCTCGACTCAGGATTACGCCAGTGTCGTCGGGGGTTCAGTACTGATTGTGTTGTTCGCGCTCGTCGTGCAGGTGCTGTTCACCCTCGTCCGGAGGGTGACGGTCTCCCCAGGGGTGAGTCAGCGGGTCAAGGTCCGCTAATCTCTCCAATACCTGCCGCTAAGGAAGGAAATAACGATGAAACGCATGTTCGGCACCGCGGCGGTGCTGCTGACGGCATCGCTCGCGTTGGCCGCTTGTGGGGGTGGCGGCAGTGGTGGAGGTAACCCGCTCGACACCACGAGCGCCGCGCCCAGCGGCTCGGCCTCCGCGAGTGGTGGTGGCAAGGTCATCATCGGCTCCGCCAACTTCGATGAGAACACCCTGCTGGCCTCGATCTACGCCCAGGCGCTCCAGTCCAAGGGCGTGCAGGTGGAGGAGAAGCCCAACATCGGCACCCGCGAGGTCATCTACGACCAGGTCAAGAGCGGCGGGCTGACCGTCGTGCCCGAGTACAACGGCAACTTGCTGGCCTTCGTCGACAAGGAGACCAAGGCGAAGACCACCGACGAGGTCAACGCCGGGCTGAAAGAGAAGCTGCCGCCCGAGCTCGAAGTCCTCGACTCCTCTCCCGCCGAGGACAAGGACACCCTGACGATCAGCAAGGACACGCAGGCCAAGCAGTCGCTCAACACCATGGACGACCTGGCCAAGGTGTCCAAGACCATGGTCATCGGAGCTCCGGCCGAGTTCAAGAAGCGCTGGGAGGCGGAGCTCAAGTCGGTCTACGGGATCGAGTTCAAGGACTGGAAGGCCACCGGCGCGACGACCGCCGACGCCATCAAGGACGGCACGGTCCAGGTCGGCAACGTGTTCAGCACCGACCCGAAGATCGCCGCCAACAACCTCGTCTCGCTCCAGGACACGAAGAACCTCTTCGCCGCCCAGAACGTGACGCCGCTGGTCAACAAGGCGGCCGTGAACGACACGGTCAAGACCACGCTCAACGCGATCTCGGCCAAGCTCACCACGCAGTCGCTGCTCGACATGATGCAGAAGATCGCCGTCAACAAGGACGAGCCCGCCACGGTGGCCAAGGAATGGCTGACCTCCAACGGTCTCGGCTGACCCGCCCGGCGAGGGTCCCCGCACTCCGGGGGCTCTCGTCGTGAGCGAGTTCACCGAGGCGATGGCGCAGCTCGCGGCGGGCGTGGCGGTGGTGACCGTACGCGACGGCCGCGACGACCTGGGCACCACGGTCTCCGCGCTGATGTCGGTCTCGCTGGAGCCGCCGCTGATCCTGGTGAGCCTGGGCAGCGGCGGCTACCTCTGCGAGGTGCTGCTGCGCCAGGACCGCTGGGCGGCCTCGCTCCTGTCGGCCGGCCAGGCCGCGATCGCCAGCCGCTTCGCCACTGCCGGGCGGCCCAGCGCCCGCCACCTGGTCGCGGGCATCGCGCACCACCGTGGCACCCACTCGGACGCGCTCGTCGTCGAGGGCGGCGTCGCGGCCCTGGAGGCGGAGACCACCCAGGTGGTTCCCGCCGGGGATCACACGCTGTTCATCGCGCGTGTGCTCGCGGTGCCGTATGTCACGCCCTCGCTCCAGCCGCTGGTACGGCTCCGCGCCCGCTACCGCCCGATGGGCGGCTCCTGACGGCTGGGCGTACGAAAGGCGCCTACGTACGGAAGGCGCTTACGTACGGAAGCGCCAACCGCACATCACGTACGACGGTCTCAGCGGATCGCGTACCAGCTCGGGAGGGTCAGCGGTCCGGCGGCAGGGAGGCCCAGCTCGGCGGAGAGCCGGGCGAGCGGCCCCCAGGCTTCCAGGCGGACCCGGGCCAGCGCGGCGGCCTTGTCCTCGCTCGACTCCGGCCCCAGCAGCCGCTCCAGCGGGTTGAGCCGCGGATAGACCCGCACGGGCGCCTCCGTGCCCAGGCCCGCGCGCTTCCTGGCCATGCCGAGCGCGTCCTCGAGGCCGCCCAGCTCGTCGACCAGGCCACAGGATCGGGCGTCGGAGCCGGTCCAGACGCGGCCGCGGGCCAGCTCGTGGGCGCGCTCCCGGGTCAGGCCGCGACCCTCGGCGACCTTGCCCACGAAGTCATCGTAGATACGGTCGAGCCAGGCGTTGACCCGCTCCCACTGCTCGGGGGAGAAGGCGCGCGTCGCGGAGAACATGCCCGCGTTGGCGCCCCCGGCCACCAGCTCGGAGTTGACGCCGACCTTCTCCAGCAGCTCCCGCATCACCGGCTTGCCGGCGAACACGCCGATGGAGCCGGTCAGCGTGCCGGGCTGGGCGACGATCACGTCGGCGGCCATCGAGACGAAGTAGCCGCCGGAGGCGGCCACGTCGCCCATCGACACGATCACCGGCTTGACCTTGCGGGCCAGCACGACCTCACGCCAGACCGTGTCCGAGGCGACGTACGAGCCGCCGGGGCTGTCCACCCGGAACACGATCGCCTTGACGTGCTCGTCGCGCCGGGCGGCCCGCAGCGCGGCGCTCACCGTGTCGGAGCCCATCGCGCCGCCGCCGCCGAGCGGGCTGCGTCCGCTGCGGCCGGACCTGATCTGCCCGTTGCCGTGGACGAGCGCGATGCCGTCGGCCGTCGGGTGCGGCAGCTTGCGTACGGCCGCGGCCTTGGCGTAGCGGGAGACGTACTGCAGATGCGGTTCACCGCCCGCGGCCCGCTTGACCTCGTCGTAGACCTCGTCGCGATAGGCCAGCCCGTCGACCAGGCCGGCCTCCAGCGCCTCGGCGCCGATGAAGGGCCCCTGGTCGATCAGCTCGCGCACCTTGGCCGGGTCGAGCCGGCGGCCCTCGGCGATGCCCGCGCCGACCTGCTCGATGACCGACTCGACGATGCGGGTCATCGACTCGCGGTGCGGCTCGGTCATGTGGTCCTGGGTGAACATGTTGGCCGCGGTCTTGTACTCGTGCCGCTGGCCGATCTCGTAGTCGACGCCCAGCTTGGCCAGCGTGCCCTTGACGAACCGCTGCTCCAGCGCCACGCCCGTCAGCCCCACGTCGCCGCTCGGCTGCAGGTAGATCCGCTCGAACGCGGTGGCCAGGTAGTAGGGCACGGTGGCGTTGCCGAACTCGCCGAACGTCTCGGCGAAGGCGACCGTCAGCTTGCCCGAGTCCCGGAAGTGGGTCACCGCCTGGCGCAGCTCCTGCACCATCGCCAGACCGAGCGGGTTGCCGCCCATCTTCACGATCAGTGCCTTGACCCGGGAGTCCTGCCTGGCCCGCTTGAGGCCCGAGAGCACATCGGCCAGCCGCGTCTTGCGCATGGACAGCACAGCGGAGAGCGGGTCCGCCGGTGGCCCTTCGGTGAGCCCTTCGGTCAGATCGAGCTCGAGTACCAGCGGAGCGGTGCGCCGCTGGCGAAACCTGTCAACGGTATCCAAGATCGCCTTGCCTGCGTCCATAAAAGCCACCCTAAACGGCAGGAGTCGGTCATGGGTTGACCAAGCTCCTGCCGGGGGTCGGACGGCAGGCCGGGCGAGGGTTTAGAGGGCGGACTGGCTCGGCAGGATCGCCCTGGCGAGGTTGATCCGTTCGGTGCTCACCTCGGTGAACTCGCTGCTGTAGGAGATGTCCATGCCGGTGTTCTGCAGCTTCGCCATGACCTGGGCGACGCTCAGGCCGGGAAAGGCCTGCCTCATCACCGCGAACCCGCCGGTCACGTGCGGCGCGGCCATCGAGGTGCCGCTCAGCTCCGCGAAGGTGCCACCGGGCACCGACGAGTTGATCTTGACGCCGGGCGCGAACACGTCCAGCATCGCGCCGCGGTTGGAGAACGAGGCGATCTGGTCACTGTCGTCCGTGGCGCCCACCGCGATGGCACTGGAGACGCAGGCCGGAGAGGCGACGCCGTCGTTGCCGGAGTTGCCCGCCGCGACCACGGGCGCCACGCCGAGCGACCGCAGGGCGTCGAACTGCGCCTTGTGCGCGCCGGCCCGCGGGTCGTTGTCGCACGGCTCGGTCCACATGCGGCCGCCGCCGAGGCTCATGTTCACCGCGGCGATGTGCCGGGCCTTCGCCGCCTTCGCGACGTACTCCAGCGCGAGCTTCTGGTCGGAGGTGTAGCTCAGGAAGCACGGGGTCGCCGGGGCTCCCGCCGCGCCGCAGGCCGTGGCGCTGTTGATGCGGGTGAAGACCTGGATGGGCAGGATGGCCGCGGCCGGGGCCACGCCGTTGGACGGAGCGCCCCGCACCATCGCGCCCGCCGCTATGCCCGCCACGTGCGAGCCGTGGCGGCATTGGTTGACACCGTTCGCGATGCACAGCGGGGTCTTGGCGTTCGCCGCGCCGAGGCCGGTCTGGCTGGGCTGCCCGTTCGGGCAGAGCGAGACGGCCTCGACGCTCGGGTACGCGGAGGAGAAGCAGGCTTCGTCCGTTATCCGGCCGGCGAAGAACGGATGGTCCTCGTCGATGCCGGTGTCGAGGATGGCGACCGTGGCGCCCTTGCCGGTCCAGCCCGCCGCGTTGGCCCGATCGGAGCCGATCACCTTGGTGCTCACGTCCAGGAGTTTGGAGTTGTCGTCCATGAAGGCCGAGCTCAGCTCGTCCTGATAGACGGACTTGACGCGGAGGTCGTCCCTGAGCGCGTCCAGGCACGCGTCGTCGAGTTCGGCCACGAAGAAGTTCGGCGACTTCGCCGTCTCGACGATCCGCGCGGCCGAGGAGGCCGCCATGATGTCCCTGGCGACGGCTTCGCCGTCCTGGCCCGGATGGAGCTCGACGATCGAGCGGACGCGCTGCGTCCGCTGCATCTCAGCGATGAGCGCCGGGCTGATGAGCGGGCCGCCGGCGCGGCTGTCCGCGCTGCCGGCCGGGGCCGCGACGAGCGCGGCCGAGACCGTGGCGAGCGCGACCATGCCGGTCAGCAGCGGTCGTAGCTTCACTGGTTCCTCCGTGGTGGGGAAAGGCATATTGCCTGCACAGTCCCCACCCGCGAGAAGGGTGATGTCGCTGTTTCCCAAGTGACGCATCTATGCCAGAGAAACCTTTGCCGCTACTTCGGCAGTACGCTCTTCGCCGCCTTCTTCAGCGCGGCATTTGTGGCCTTAGTGGTGAGTCGCACCTTTTCGGCGGACTTCAAGGTTGTTGTCCCGTTGGTTCCGTGGGCCCAGTTCAGCCAGCCCGTCAGCAGGGCGGCGTCCAGTTTCTCCAGGTTGGTCTTCTTCGCCTTCAGTACGCGGTACGCGGTGCCCAGGGATGACGCCTTGGTCAGCTCGGGGAAGACCGTGCTGGCCTTCTGCACCAGGCTCAGGTAGCAGGTGAGCGTGGCGTCGGGCAGCTTGCCGGTGCTCCGGTGCAGCTCCACGGCCCATTTCTTGGCCGTCAGGCGGGTGCCGGTCGTACCGCGCGTACACACCGTGGCGGGGGCCTTGGGGGTGACCGTCACGGTCACGGTCACGGTGAGAGTCGGCAGCGGGACCGGCGTCGAGCTCGACTCCGACGGCTCGGGCGTCGGCGTGGGGCCGCTGCTGTCCGACGGGTCGGGCTCGGGGTCCGGGTCGGACGGGTCGGGGTCGTCGGGGGCCGGCGCCGGGGTCTGGGTGATGGGCGGCTGCGGCGCGCTGCCGGTCAGCGCGGCGAGCACGTCCAGGCGCGGCGTGGTGACCTGGGTGCCGTCGGTGACCTGATAGACGTACGGGCGGCCGGTCGACTTGAGCTTGTCGATCAGCTCGGTCATCGGGGACTGCGGGGACTGCGCCTTCAGCAGCGCCAGCGCGCCCGCCACGTGCGGAGTCGCCATCGAGGTGCCGCTGTAGACGGCGCTCTGGTTGTCGGGCACCGACGAGTCGATGTCCACACCCGGCGCGAACAGGTCCACCCCGGCGCCCCGGTTGGAGAAGTCGGCGATCGCGTCGCTGTCGTCGTTGGCGCCCACGGCCACCGTGGAGGTGATGCAGGCGGGGAACGAGGTCCCCTCGAAGTACTCGTTACCGGCGGCGACCACGGTCGCGACGCCCTTGGCCAGCAGGGCGTCGATCTTCGGCTTGAAGACCGTGCCCTCCTCGCTGTCGTCGCAGGAGCCCTCGGACGGCATGCCGCCCAGGCTCAGGTTCACCGCGGCGATCGGCTGCGTCGAGGCGAGCACGTAGTCCAGGGCCAGCCGCAGCGACGACTCGTACGCCAGCAGGCACGATGCCTCGCCGCATACCGACTCGTCGTTGACCCGGCTGAACACCTGCACCGCGACGATCCCCGCGCCGGGCGCGACGCCGCCGTTGCCGGCCGCGATGCCCGCGACGTGGGAGCCGTGGTCACACAGGTTCTCTCCGTTGTCGGCCAGGCACCTGGCCGTCATGGCGTTGGCCGCGCCCTTGCCGGTCTGCGTGGTCTGGCCGTTCGGGCACAGTGACTCCACGCCCTCGTCCACCGCGGAGAAGCACGCCTCGTCCACGATCCGGTTGCCGAAGTTCGGGTGGTCCTCGTCGATGCCGGTGTCGAGCACGGCCACCGCCTGGCCGGTGCCGACGAAGCCCTGGGCGTGCGCCTGGTCGGCGCCGATCTGGGTGAGGTTGTTCGCCGCCGTCGGGGGATAGGCGCGATCGCGGTGGATCGAGGTGACGCGCGAGTCCGCGGCGAGCGCGGCCAGCTCCTCGGCGGTGCCCTGGACCACCATGAACGGCTGGCTCTCCGGCCGCAGCACGACGTCCACGCTGTCGGCCGCCGCCTGCTTGGCCACGGGCGCGTTCTGCGCCGGGTCGATCAGCTCGACGATGGCGCGTACGGTACCGCCGGTGAGCGCCAGGCCGTCTTCGAGCTTCTCCTGGGTCGCGCTCGGCGAGGGTGTCGGGGTAGACGTGGGGTCGTCGGCGAAGGCCGGAGCGGCCGGCACTAAGGCCAGCAGGATCGCGCACACGATCAAGGAGCGAAGTCGCACGATCCCGGAGTTTAAGGGGATTTATCCGGCGCGCACAGGGGTGGAGGGCCCCTCTCAGCGAACTCTCACTCACTTCCCAGCGCGTCGTGACGCAGCCACACGGCGCCCAGCGGCGGAACCCGCAGCGTGGCGGAGTGCGGCAGGCCATGCCAGGGCTCCTCGACGGCCTGGACCTCGCCCATGTTGCCGACCCCGCTGCCCCAGTAGTCATAGGCGTCGGTGTTGACGATCTCCGTCCACTGCCCGCCGTACGGCAGGCCGAGCCGGTAGTTCTCGTACGGCCCGCCGCTGAAGTTGGCCACGCACGCCACCGCCGACCCGTCGGCCGCGTAGCGGACGAACGAGAAGGTGTTACCCCGGGCGTCGTCGGCGTCGATCCAGCGGAAGCCCTCGGGCGTCGCGTCCTGCTCCCACAGGGCCGGGGTCTCGCGGTAGAGCCGGTTGAGGTCGCGCACCAGCCGTTGTACGCCGGCGTGCCCGTCGAACTCCAGCACCCACCAGTCGAGCCCGCGCTCCTCCGACCACTCCGAGCCCTGGCCGAACTCGCCGCCCATGAACAGCAGCTGCTTGCCCGGATGCGCCCACATGAACGCCAGCAGGGCCCTGAGCTGGGCGAACCGCTGCCATTCGTCGCCCGGCATCTTCCCCAGCAACGAGCCCTTCCCGTGCACGACCTCGTCGTGGGAGAGCGGCAGCACGAAGTTCTCGGAGTAGGCGTACATGAGCGAAAAAGTCATCTGATGGTGGTGGTACTGCCGAAATATCGGCTCATGTCGTAGATAGCTGAGCGTGTCGTGCATCCAGCCCATGTTCCACTTGAAGCCGAACCCGAGCCCGCCCAGGTGCACCGGCCGCGACACACCCGGCCACGCCGTCGATTCCTCCGCCACGGTCGTGATGCCCGGGGCCTCCCGGTAGCAGACGGAGTTCATCTCCTTGAGGAACTCCACCGCGTCGAGGTTCTCCCGGCCGCCGTAGATGTTCGGCGTCCACTCACCCTCGCGCCGCGAGTAGTCGAGATAGAGCATCGAGGCGACCGCGTCGACCCGGAGCCCGTCGATGTGGAACTCCTTCATCCAGTAGAGCGCGTTGGCGACCAGGAAGTTGCGCACCTCCCGGCGGCCGAAGTCGAAGACGTAGGTCCCCCAGTCAGGGTGCTCGCCACGGGCGGGGTCGGCGTGCTCGTACAGCGGCGTGCCGTCGAAGCGCGCCAGCGCCCAGTCGTCCATCGGGAAGTGCGCGGGCACCCAGTCGAGCAGCACCCCGATCCCGGCCTGGTGCATCCGGTCCACGACGTGCCTGAACTCGTCGGGCGTCCCGAACCGGGCCGTCGGCGCGTAGTAGGAGGTCACCTGGTAGCCCCACGACCCGCCGAAGGGGTGCTCGGCCACCGGCAGCAGCTCCACATGCGTGAAACCCATGTCCTGGACGTAGTCGACGAGCTGCTCGGCCAGCTCCAGATAGGACAGACCGGGCCGCCACGACCCCAGGTGCACCTCGTAGACGCTCGCCGGGCCCCGCTGCGCGTTCTTCTCGGCGCGCTCGGTCATCCAGGAGTCGTCTTCCCAGGTGTAGGCGGACTGCTCGACCACGGAGGCGGTCTGCGGCGGCACCTCGGTCCGCCTGGCCATCGGGTCGGCCTTGTCCCGCCACACGCCGTCGGCGCCCAGAATGTGGAACTTGTACCGCTCGCCCCGCCCGAGTTCGGGGATGAACAGCTCCCACACGCCCGAGCGGCCCAGCGAGCGCATCGGGTAGGCGGTGCCGTCCCAGTGGTTGAAGTCGCCGACGACCCGGACGCCACGCGCGTTCGGCGCCCAGACGGCGAACGCGGTGCCGTCGACGTCCTCGTGCCGCATCACCCGCGCGCCGAGCACCTCCCAGAGCCGCTCGTGGCGTCCCTCGCCGATGAGGTGCAGGTCCACCTCGCCCAGCGTGGGCCAGTGGCGGTAGGGATCACGGGCCTGGTACGGCTCGGCGCCCGCGTACTGGACGCTGAAGGAGTAGGAGGGCACCTTGTCGAGCCCCTTGACCGTGGCCTCGAAGACCCCGTGGGCCTGGTGCTTGAGATCGTGGGCCGTCCCGTCGTCCAGCACCACGCGGACCCGTTCGGCCAGCGGGCGCAGCGTACGGAAGGTGACACCGCCCTCGACGGGATGTGCTCCCAGCACGGAATGCGGATCGTGGTGTGCTCCGCCCGCGAGTCGGTCGAGCTCTGTCCTCATCGGCATGCTCCCACCCTGCCCTACGTCAGACCTACAACCCAGGCACTGCCCGCATTCACGCAGACAATCACCGAAAGTGCGAAATCTTGGGTTTATCGCGAGCCAGCGACGGGAGCAAATGCCCGCTTTGGGATGGGTTCTGGGTGATCTGCGGGGGTGGTATCTCCGACCGGCGCCGACGCCAGGAGGGGTCGGCGCGGTGACCGGCCGCCGGTGTTGGGCGCGGTCGGCACGGTGACCGGCCGCCGGTGTTGGGCGCGGTCGGCACGGTGATCCGTCGCTGGTGTCAGGCGCGGTCGGTCACGCCGGCCCGCCGCCCGTCAAGCGCCATCCGCACCGAGGCCGCGATTCGGTCGACATCGCCGCGTTCCGCCTCGGGCAGCGGGGCGCCCACCGACGCCCTGAGCGTGCCGGCCGTGTCCAGCAGCTCGGCCGCCTCTTCGTGATGGCCACCGAGCGCGCGAGCGCCCGCCAGGCCCTCCAGGGCGAGCGCGATCGCGCGCGGATCGCCCACCCGCCGCGCCACCGCCAGCCCTTCCCGCTGCCACTCCAGCGCGGCCACCGCGTCCCCGCGCTGCTCGGCGACGAACCCCAGCTCGGCCAGGATCAGCGCCGCTCCCGGCTCGCCGGCCACCTCACGTACCCAGCGCAACCAGCGGCGCAGCAGCCGTTCGGCCTCATCGAGCCGCCCCTGCCGCCGGGCGACCAACGCCAGCCCGACCTCGGCGAACTCCTCCAACGGCACATCCGATCGCGCGACGGCCAGCCGCCGGGCCCGCTCGTGCAGCTCCCGCGCCCCGTCGAGGTCCCCGGTCAGCAGCGCCACCCGGCCCAGCCTGGACAGCGCGCCGGACATCTCGCTCTGCAGCCCGAGCTCCTCGGCGCCGCGCAGCCCGTCGCGCCGCAGGTCGGCGGCCCGCACGTAGTCGCCGGTGATCTCGGCCAGCGTGCCAAGGTTCTCGGCGGCCCGCAGCTCACCCCACCGGTCGCCCACCTCCCGGAACAGCTCCAGCCCTCGCTCCCCGTCCTTCCGCAGCGCCGCCAGATCGCCGTGCAGCAGCGCTCGCCTGGCCCGCAGGCTCAGCGCCGCCGCCGTGCCCCATCGGTCGTCCAGGGCGAGGAAGGACTCCAGCGCGTCGTCCAGCAACGCGTCGGTGGCCACCGGGTCGTCATAGCCGTACAGCGTGAACGCCAGGAACCACCGCCCCCTGGCCCGGCGCACCGGATCCGCGATTCCGGCGGGCAACCGCTCCACGCCGGAGGGCCGCCCCTGCCCGGACAGCATCCGCAGCCCGGCCAGCCAGACACGGGCCTGCCCGTCGTCGGCGACGGCCAGCACCGCCTCCAGGGTTCGCTGCCCTTCGCCGAGCCTGCCGCGCAGCACCCAGTACCAGGCCAGCGCGTTCACCAGCCGGACCGCCATGTCCGTTGAGCCGCGCCGGAGCGAGGTATCGATCGCGGCGCGCAGGTTGGCCGCGTCGGCGTCGAGCAGCGCCAGCCAGTGCCGCTGCTCGGGTCCGCGCAGGCCCGGCTCGGCGCGTTCGGCGAGGTCGGCGTGGTGGTGGGCGTGCCGCAGCCGGACCGCCTCCGTCTCGCCCGCTTCGGACAGCCGTTCCAGGCAGTACGCGGCCACCGACTCCAGCAGCCGGTACCTGCCGCCGGAAGTCCGTACGACCAGCGACCTGTCCACCAGCCTGGCCAGCAGGTCGAGCACGTCCAGGCCCGGTTCGGCGCAGATCGCCTCGGCGGCTTCGAGCGTGCAGCCGTCGGCGTGTACGGCCAGGCGGCGCAGCACGACCCGCTCGGCGTCGGTCAGCAGCTCCCAGCTCCAGTCGATCATCGCCCGCAGCGTCCGCTGCCGAGCGGGAGCGCCCCGCTGCCCCGTGGCGAGCACCCGGAACCGGTCGTCGAGTCGGGCGGTGAGCTGGCGCGGAGTGAGCGCCCGCAGCCGGGTGGCGGCCAGCTCCAGCGCCAGCGGGATCCCGTCGAGCCGCGCGCAGATCTCCGCCACACCGTCGTCGTCCGGCCCGATGCCCGCCCTGGCGGCGAGCAGCCGCGCGGCGGCCTCCGGCCCGAGTGGCGGCACGCTCCACAGGACCTCGCCGGGTACGCGCAGCGACTCCTGGCTGGTCGCCAGCACGCGCAGCTCGGGCGCGGCCCGCAGCAGCCGCTCGGCCAGCTCGGCGACCTGTTCGACCACGTGCTCGCAGTTGTCGAGGACGAGCAGGGTCGCGCTGGTACGCAGCGCGGCGGCGAGCCGGTCGACCACGGACCCGGGCGCATCATCCCTGACCCCCAGCACCGTCGCCACCACCTCGGCCACCACGCCCTGGGTGGGTGAGGTGGGCGATGTCGGCGATGCGGAGGATGCGGCCGAGGCCAGCTCGACCAGCCAAACCCCGCCGGGAAACGGTCTGCCGGGCTCGGCCGCCGCCTCCAGGGCGAGCCGGGTCTTACCGACCCCGCCCGGCCCGGTCAGCGTGACGAGCCGCCCGGCCCGCAGCAGCGCCCGCACCTCGGCCACCTCCGCGTCCCGGCCGATCAGCTCGGTCAGGGGCGCGGGCAGATTCGTCGCGGGCGGCCCGGTGGGCGCTCCGGCCGGACCGGAGTCCTGCGGCCCGGTGAGCGCTCCGGGCCTACCGGCATCCTGCGGCCCGCCAAGGGACGCGGGCGAGCCGGAGCGGGGTGGTGGTGCGGGCGTATGGGGGTGTGGCGGGTCCACAGGTGGTGCGGGCGGATGGGCGTGAGTGGGGTTCACGGGCCGCGCGGGTGGGTCGAGGGTCGGGTCCTGGCGGAGGATCGCGGCGTGCAGTGCCGTCAGCTCGGGCGCCGGGTCGATGCCCAGCTCCTCCGCCAGCAGCTCGCGCAGCCGCGCATAACCGGCCAGCGCCTCGCTCTGCCGCCCCGCCCTGTACAGCGCCCGCAGGTGTGCGGCCCGCAGCCGCTCCCGCAGCGGGTGCGCGGTCACCAGCTCGGCCAGTTCGGCCGCCAGCGCCCCGTGGTCCCCAAGCTCCAGGCGCGTCTCGGCCAGCTCCTCCAGCGCCACCAGCCGTTGCTCCTCCAGTCGGTCGACGGCCGCCCTGGCGAAGTCGCCGAACTCGGCGTACGGAGCCCCCCGCCACAGGCCGAGTGCCTCGGTGAGCAGCGCCTGCCGTACCCGCGCGTCGTCACTCCGCCCGGCACGGGCGAGCAGGGACTCGAACAGGCCCGCGTCCACTTCCTCCGCGGCCACCGCGAGCAGGTACCCCGGCGGCCGGAAGGCCACCAGCGCGCGGTCGCCGAGCGCACGGCGCAGTTGGGAGACCTTGACGCGGAGCGCGGCGGGCGCGTCGGCGGGCGGGCGGTCGCCCCACAGGTCCTCGATGAGCCGGTCGGTAGAGACCGGCCGGCCCCGGTGCGCCAGCAGATCGGCGAGCAACGCGCGGACCTTGGCCTCGGGCACCTGGACCGGCTGCCCGTCCGGCGTCCACACCGACAGGGGGCCCAACACCCCGAATCTCATCAGCCCCCCATAACAAACTCCAAACCCGACCATAACCCCCGGCCAGCAATGTGGAGGCCGTCAACGGAAAGGACTGCTCAGCATGCGTATCTCTATCCTCGGCCTGGGCCTCATGGGCCAGGCTCTGGCCCGGACCCTCGTCGGGGCCGGTCATAGCGTCACCGTGTGGAACCGTACGGAAGGCAAGGCAGACGGCCTGGGCGCCACCGCCGTGGCGACCGCGGCGGAGGCGGTCGCGGCCAGCCCGCTGGTGATCGTCTGCGTGCTCGACTACGCGGCCGTGCGGGAGCTCCTCGGCTTGGTACAGCTGGACGACCGGGTCCTGCTGAACCTCACCAACGGCAGGCCCGCGGAGGCCCGCGACATGGCGGATTGGGTGGCCGCGCGCGGCGGCGACTACCTGGACGGCGGCATCATGGCCGTCCCCCAGATGATCGGCACGCCCGGCGCGCTGATCCTCTACAGCGGCTCGCCGGCCGCCTTCGAGCGCTACGAGGAGGCGTTGAGCGCGCTGGCCGGGTCCCGCTACCTGGGGACGGACGCGGGGCTGGCGCCGCTGTACGACCTGGCCATGCTCACCGGCATGTACGGCCAGTTCGCCGGATTCCTGGAGGCGGCGGCGCTGATCGCCTCGGAGAAGCGGCCGGTGGCGGAGTTCACCACGGAGCTGCTGCTGCCGTGGATGAACGCGATGGCCGGTCGGACGCCCGAGTTGGCGGCGGCCATCGAGGCGGGCGAGTACGCGACCGACGTCTCCAACCTGGAGGTCAACCGGGTGGGCATGGTCAACCTGGTCCGCGCCTTCGAGGAGCAGGGGGTGAAGCCGGACCTGCTGCTACCCATGGGGGACGTCCTCGACCGGCGGGTGGCGGCCGGCCATGGCGCCGAGGGCCTGGCGAGCCTGATCGAAGAGCTGCGTTAGCGAGAGGTCAGCGGCGGAAGGCGGCCAGCGGGATGCCGATCCATGAGGGCCGGTTACGGGCCTCGTAGACCACCTCGTACACCGCCTTCGACAGCTCGAACGCGCGCAGCAGCGCCGCGTCCGCCGGGGTGATCACGCCGCCGCCCTCGGTGTAGCCCTCCAGGAAGGCGGTCCTGTTGCGATCGGCCCACTCGGCGGCCCGCTCCTCCAGGGACTCGGGCTGCGAGTGGTCGGCCAGCAGGTGCCTGGCCGCGTAGTCGAACGAGCGGAGCATCCCGGCCACGTCGCGCAGCGGTGACGACAGGGCGCGGCGCTCGGCCAGGGGCTGGCCCGGCTCGCCCTCGAAGTCGAGCACCACCCAGCCGGTCGCGATGCGCATCACCTGGCCCAGGTGGTAGTCGCCGTGCACCCGCTGTACGGGCACCTCGACGGTCAGGTCCTCCACCGCGTGGTAGGCGGCCTCCAGCGCGTCGACGTGCTCGCGCAGCTCCGGCACCTCGCCCACGGCCCGGCCCAGCCGCCGTCGGAAGCCCTCGGCCATCCGCTTGACCTCGTGCACCTCGATCAGGTCGGTGGGGAAGGCGGTGGCCAGCTCGTGATGGACATGCGCGGTGGCCACGCCGAGCCGGTGCGCCTCGGCGGCGAAGTCGCCCCCGACCTCGCCCGCCGACAGCTCGGGCATCGAGCCGTACAGGTCCCGCACGCTGGCCAGGGCCAGGTCCCAGCCGTCGTTGGCGGTGGACAGGTATTCCTGCATGATGGCCAGCGTCGTGGCGGTGCCGTCGAGGTCGGTCTCGATCCAGCCGTACGGCTTGGCGATGTGCGCGGACTCCAGGGCGTCCAGCGCGGTGACGATCTCCAGCTCCGGGTTCACACCGGGGATCAGGCGGCGGAAGAACTTGCAGATGTAGGCGTCCCCGTACACCAGGGAGGTGTTGGACTGCTCGGCGCCGAGCACCAGGCTGCGCGGTGAGGTGTCGATGGTGACGCCGGGCAGGTGGCGGAAGCGGACGGTGTCCCAGCCGCAGCCCTCGGCCATGCACTCCAGGACCCAGTGGGTCAGGGCTTGGTCGTGGACGGCGTCGTAGACGTACCATTCGGGATGGTCGGGGCCGTTTTCGAAGGCGTAGGGGCCGTGCGTGCCGATCAGCGCGTGTTTCAGCCGGTCGGGCAGCTCGGTCCGCATCCCGAGCAGGATCTGGTAGCGGTCTCTCGACGCTCCCTGCCAGACGGACACGATCAGGTGGCGGAGGCCGGGGTCGTCGGCGTCGATCACGACGTCCGACTCGATCGACAGGGAGTCGATCGCGCGCCCCTTGCCGCCGAACCATCGTTGGCGACTGATCCATGCGGCAAGGAGCTCGTCAAGCACGTCTTACTCCTCCTGGGTGATGGCCGGTGGGAGTGTGAACCAATAGAACCCATGCCCGGGAAGCGTCAAAAGATACGGAAGTTCGCCAATTGCCGGGAATGGAACTCCACCCATCGTCTCAACGGGCGAGACGCCGACGAATCTGCGCAGGTCAAGCTCGACCGGCTGGGGGAAGCGCGAGAGGTTGTTGACGCACAACATCCGGTCGTCGCCCAGCTCGCGGACGAACGCCAGCACGCTCGGGTTGGAGGAGTTGAGCTCGGTGAACTCACCCAGGCCGAACACGGGGTGCCGCTTGCGGATCTCGATCATGCGCTTGGTCCAGTGGAGCAGCGAGCCGCCGTTCTTCTGGTGCGCCTCGACGTTGAGCCCCTGGTAGCCGTAGATCGGGTCCATGATGACCGGCAGGTAGAGCCGCCCCGGGTCGCAGTCGGAGAACCCGGCGTTGCGGTCGGGGTCCCACTGCATGGGCGTGCGTACGCCGTCGCGGTCGCCGAGCCAGATGTTGTCGCCCATGCCGATCTCGTCGCCGTAGTAGAGCACCGGCGAGCCGGGCAGCGACAGGAGCAGCGCGGTGAACAGCTCGATCTGGTTGCGGTCGTTCTCCAGCAGGGGCGCCAGGCGCCGCCGGATGCCGACGTTGGCCCGCATGCGCGGGTCCTTGGCGTACTCGGTGTACATGTAGTCGCGTTCCTCGTCCGTGACCATCTCGAGCGTCAGCTCATCGTGGTTACGGAGGAAGATCCCCCACTGGCAATGTTCCGGAATCTTCGGGGTTTGGGCCAAGATTTCGGAAATGGGGTAGCGCGACTCCCTGCGTACGGCCATGAAGATGCGCGGCATCAGCGGGAAGTGGAACGCCATATGGCACTCGTCGCCCCCGCCCACCGGGTCGCCGAAGTACTCGACCACGTCGGAGGGCCACTGGTTGGCCTCGGCGAGCAGCACCCGGTCGTTGTAGAGCCGGTCGACCTCCTTGCGGATCCGCTTGAGGTAGTCGTGCGTGCGCGGCAGGTTCTCGCAGTTGGTGCCCTCCTCCTCGAAGAGGTACGGCACGGCGTCGAGGCGGAACCCGTCGATGCCCAGGTCGAGCCAGAAGCGCAGCACTTCCAGCATGGCGTCCTGGACGGCCGGGTTCTCGTAGTTGAGGTCCGGCTGGTGGTGGAAGAAGCGATGCCAGTAGTACTGGCCGCGGACCTGGTCATAGGTCCAGTTGGACGTCTCGGTGTCGATGAAGATGATCCGGGCGTCGGGATAGCTGCTGTCGTTGTCCGACCAGACGTAGAAGTCGCCGAACGGCCCCTCCGGATCATGGCGCGCGGCCTGGAACCAGGGGTGGGCGTCACTGGTGTGGTTCATCACCAGGTCGGCGATGACGCGCATGCCGCGTTTGTGGGCCTCGTCGACGAGCTTCACGAAGTCTCCGAGATCGCCGAACTCCGGCAGGATCTTCATGAAGTCGGCGATGTCGTAGCCGCCGTCGCGCAGCGGTGACTCGTACAGCGGCAGCAGCCACAGGCAGTCCACGCCGAGCCACTGGAGATAGTCGAGCTTGCTTATCAGGCCCTTGATGTCACCGGTGCCGTCGCCGTTGGAATCGGCGAAGCCCCTGATCAGGACCTCGTAGAAGACCGCGCGCTTGTACCAGTAGGGGTCGCGCGGCTTCTCCTCGTCGAAGGGGTTGGGAATGGGTGTGGAGCTCATGAGCACTCCCTTGGGCTCATGAAGGAGGCGCTTTCACACACGTTGAAGACTCCCCGCTGAATTCTGTGTTCTACCGTGGCGCGGCTCGTACGGTGAAGATGTGGGCTGGCTGGATGTGGGGGTCGAGGCGAACGTAGTTGTTCTGCCGCCAACGGTACGACTCGCCTGACAGTTCGTCATCGACGACGAACTCGGCATTCCAGTCGAGACCGAGGGCCGGCATGTCCAGCTCGACCGCCGCCTCGTGGGTGTGGTGTGGGTCGAGATTGACAACCGCCAGGACGACATCGCCCAGCCCGTGCCGTCGTGTGGCGGGGTCATAGGCGCCCGGCAGGCGCTTGGAGAAGCACACCATGTCCGGTTGGTCAACCCGGTGGAACCGTAGATTACGCAACTCCTGCAGCGCTGGATGTGCTCTTCGGAACAAATTCAGGTGGGTGATGAACGGCGCCAGGCTCCACCCTGCCCGCTCTGCCTCCACCCAGTCCCGCGGTTTGTACTGATATTTCTCACTATCTAGATATTCCTCACTACCCGGGCGGACAGGGACATTTTCCCCAAGCTCGTACCCGGAATAGACGCCCCAGGTGGGTGAGGCGAGCGCGGCGAGCACGGCACGGATCCGGAAAGCAGGATTTCCGCCGTGTTGCAGGTATTCGTGAAGAATATCCGGTGTGTTAACGAACACATTCGGTCGCAGGAAGTACGACGTCTCCCGGGCCAGCTCGGCGAGGTAGGTCTCCACGTCGTGCTTGGAGTTCTTCCACGTGAAGTACGTGTAGGACTGGTGGAAGCCCACCTTGGCCAGCGTCTGCAGCATCGCCGGCCGGGTGAACGCCTCGGCCAGGAAGATCACGTCCGGGTCGGTCGCGTGGATGTCGGCCATCAGCCGCTCCCAGAACCCCACCGGCTTGGTGTGCGGGTTGTCCACCCGGAAGATCCGTACGCCGTGGTCCATCCAGTGCCGCAGGACCCGCCTCACCTCGACGTAGATGCCCTCGGGATCCTTGTCGAAGTTGATCGGGTAGATGTCCTGGTACTTCTTCGGCGGGTTCTCGGCGTAGGCGATCGTGCCGTCGGCCCTGATCGTGAACCACTCCGGGTGCTCCTTGACCCACGGATGGTCGGGGGAGCACTGCAGCGCGAAGTCGAGCGCGACCTCCATGCCCAGCTCGCGGGTGCGGTTGACGAACTCGGCGAAGTCCTCGATCGTCCCCAGGTCGGGATGGAGCGCGTCGTGGCCGCCGTCGTCGGAGCCGATCGCCCAGGGCGATCCCGGCTCGTCGGGCTCGGGGCTCAGGGTGTTGTTGCGCCCCTTGCGGAACGTGAGGCCGATGGGATGGATCGGCGGCAAGTAGACGACGTCGAAGCCCATCTTGGCGATCGCGGGCAGACGCTTGGCCGCAGTCTGGAAATTTCCGGACTTGGAGACGCCGGACTCGTTGACGACCGCGCCCTCTGACCTGGGGAAGAACTCATACCACGAGCCGTACAGGGCCCGGCGCCGGTCCACCCTGATCGTCCGCGGCCGGGCCCTGGTCACCAGGGCGCGCAGCGGGTGCGCCGCCAGCAGCGCCGCCGTCTCCGGCAGCTGCGCGATGGACAGCCGAGCCCGGGGGTCCAGGTGCTCGTCGCGGAGCGTGGCGGCGACGGCCAGCAGCGCGGCGCGGTGGCCGCAGGTGCTGTCGCCGTTGCCGTTGACCTTGGTGGATGGCTTGGTGCCGGTGGTCCGGCCGGTCCTGGTGTGGGCCGCGGGATGCCCGTTCCCGTTGCCGGGGGCGGGACAGTCCGCCTGCCGTACGGCCTTGGCGGCGCGCTCGAACAGCCGGGCGCCCTCCTCGCACATGAGGTCGCTGTCCATGCCCCGCGGGATCTTGATCTCCGCGTCGTGCAGCCAGGTAGCGATGGGGTCGCTCCACGCCTCCACCCTGAACAGCCAGTCACCTTCGGCCGGCAGGCACACGTCCAGGCCCCACCTGTCGGTGCCCGGCGCGAGCTCGCGCATCGGTCTCAGGCGGCCTCGCTGCCCATCGGGCGCGGTGAGCACAACGCCCGCGGCCACGGCGTCGTGGCCCTCTCTGAACACGGTCGCCGAGACCTGAAAGGTCTCGCCGGCGACCGCCTTGGCGGGCCACTGCCCGCAGTCGACGACGGGGGAGATGTCCGTGATGGGAATTCGTCCGATCATCGCATTTCAAGGTTGCGACGGCACGCTCGGTACCGCCGGAGGCTTCCGTGGTAGGAACGATCCTTGCATGTAAATTGTGGGCAGCAGTGGAGGACCTCCCGAGTGTCCCCAGGAGAACCAACATTGGTGGAAGTTGCCCCAATATTTCCTCTTCATGCTTCTTCTCGGAAGGGGTTTGAACGGCCTTGCCGAAGGTGAGGGACTGAGAGGTCCCTCCTAGCCCATAGGGTTCGAAAACGTGAGAGCAATCCGCCGGTTCACCGTCCGCACTGTCCTGCCCGCGGAGTTGGCCGCCCTCGGCGAGCTCGTGCACAACTTGCGCTGGTCATGGCACCCGGAGACGACCGACCTCTTCGCCGAGGTCGATCCCCGTCTCTGGGAGCAGGTAGGGCACGACCCCGTCGCCCTCCTGGGCGCCGTCGACCACGCCAGGCTGGCCGAGCTGGCCGCCGACCGCCGATTCCTGCGCCGTCTCGCCGATGCCGCCGACGATCTGCGCGAATACATCACCGCGCCGCGTTGGTACCAGACGCTGCCCGACGCCGCGCGCGCCATCGCCTACTTCTCCCCCGAGTACGGCATCGCCGCCGCACTCCCGCAATACTCCGGCGGCCTGGGCATCCTGGCCGGCGACCACCTCAAGACCGCCAGCGACCTCGGGGTGCCGATCCTCGCGGTCGGCCTGCTGTATCGCCACGGCTACTTCACCCAGTCGCTCTCGCCAGAGGGCTGGCAACTGGAGCACTACCCGTCACTCGACGCGGGCGGTCTGCCGCTGACCCTCCTGAAGGAGGAGGACGGCACCCCCGTCAAGATCCGCATCTCCCTGCCCGGTGAGCGGGTGCTGCACGCGCAGATCTGGGTGGCGCAGGTGGGCCGGGTGCCGCTGCTGCTGCTCGACTCCGATGTGGCCGACAACGACGCCGCGGCTCGCGACGTCACCGACCGCCTCTACGGCGGCGGCACCGACCACCGGCTGCTGCAGGAGTTGCTCCTGGGCGTCGGCGGCGTACGGGCGATCCGCGCCTACTGCCGCATCACCGGGCACGCCGAGCCCGAGGTGTTCCACACCAACGAGGGCCACGCCGGCTTCCTCGGCCTCGAACGCATCCGCGAGCTGACCGAGTCCCGCCTGTCCTTCGACGAGGCGCTGGAGGCCGTACGCGCGGGCACGGTCTTCACCACGCACACGCCGGTGCCCGCGGGCATCGACAGGTTCCCCGTCGACATGATCGAGCGCCAGTTCGGCGGCGACAACGCTTGGCCGACCGTGCCCGTCGAACGCATCCTGGCGCTCGGCGCCGAGGACCAGCCCGGCCGGTTCAACATGGCGATCATGGGCATGCGGCTGGCCCAGCGCGTCAACGGCGTCTCCGTGCTGCACGGCGCGGTCAGCCGCGAGATGTTCAAGAGCCTGTGGCCCGGCTTCGACGTCGACGAGGTGCCGATCGGCTCGATCACCAACGGCGTCCACGCGCCCACCTGGGTCGGCCGCGAGCTCATGGAGCTGGCCGGCCGCGAGCTGCCCTCGCTGATCGAGCGGGCGCGCGGCTGGGAGGGCGTCCAGAAGGTCCCCGACTCGGACCTCTGGGACATCAGGGGCACGCTCCGGCGGAGGCTCGTCGAGGGGGCCAGGGTCAGGCTGCGCAAGGCGTGGCGCGACCGCGGCGCCTCCGACGCCGAGCTCGGCTGGATCGACGACGTGCTCGACCCCGACGTGCTGACGATCGGGTTCGCCCGGCGCGTGCCGTCCTACAAGCGGCTCACGCTCATGCTGCGCGACGCCAAGCGCCTGTCGGACCTGCTGCTCGACGCCGACAAGCCGGTCCAGATCGTGATCGCCGGCAAGGCCCACCCCGCCGACGAGGGCGGCAAGAAGCTGATCCAGCAGATCGTCAAGTTCGCCGACCGGCCCGACGTGCGGCACCGCATCGTGTTCCTGCCCGACTACGACATGGCGCTCGGCCAGCTGCTCGTCCAGGGCTGCGACGTGTGGCTGAACAACCCGCTGCGGCCGCTGGAGGCCTCCGGCACCTCGGGCATGAAGTCGGCGCTCAACGGCGGGCTCAACCTGTCGATCCGTGACGGCTGGTGGGACGAGTGGTACGACGGCACCAACGGCTGGGCCATCCCCACGGCCGACGGGGTGACCGATCCCGACCGGCGCGACGAACTGGAGGCCGTCGCCCTCTACGACCTGATCGAGAACGAGGTGGCCGATCGCTTCTACGACCGGGCCGGTGACGGGCTGCCGCGCCGCTGGCTGGAGATGGTCAAGCACACGCTCACCTCGCTCGGCCCCAAGGTGCTCGCGGGCCGGATGCTGCGCGACTACGTGGTCGGCCTCTACCTGCCCGCCGCGCGGGCCGCTCGCGCGCTGGAGGCCGACTCCTCCGCCGGGGCCAAGGCGTTCGCGGCCTGGCGCGTACGCGTCACGCGAGCCTGGCCGGGCGTCCGGGTCGAGCACGTGGAGTCGTCGGGCGTCGGAGACGCGCCCGAGGTCGGCGCGGCGCTCGAAATACGCGCCACGGTCGCGCTCGGCGACCTGGAGCCGGGCGACATCCTGGTCGAAGCCGCCTACGGGCGGGTCGGGCCGCACGACGAGCTGATCCACCCGGCCTACGTCGAGCTGCGGACCGAGGGCGCCGACGACGACGGCCGGGCCCACTACGTGGGTGAGGTGCCGCTGGACCGTACCGGCGCGTTCGGCTACACGGTCCGGGCGGTCCCGCACCACCCGCTGGCGGCCTCCCGCGCCGAGCTCGGCCTCATCGCCGTTCCCGAGGAGCCCGCGGGGATGACGAACGGCATGCTCCGCTGAACGTGCTGAGCGGGCGGGGCGAGTCGTGGTGATCGGGCCGGGTGGGCCGCGCAATAGGGAAAACGCTGGAGGAGCGTCATAATCGAGACCGTGGACGACAGCGCGAACGGCCTGCGGGCAGACACTCTGGTGGCGACGGTCCGCGGTGTGCTTCCGTCCCTGACTCCGGCCGCGCAGACCGTCGCCCGGCTCATCCTGGAAGATCCGGCGACGGTGGCCCGCAGCACGATCACCGAGCTGTCCGCCGCCTCGGGCACCAGCGAGGCGACGATCGTACGTACGGCCAGGCTCCTGGGCTTCGCCGGCTACCCGCAGCTGCGCCTCGCCCTGGCCGCGGCGGCCGCCCAGCCGGACCGGCTGGTGCCAGGTGACCTGGCGCCCGACGATCCGCTGTCGGAGGTCATCCAGAAGGTGGCCAGGGCCGAGTCGGAGGCGATCAACGACACGGTCGCCCAGCTCACCTCGGAGCGGCTCGGCCTGGTCGTCGACGCGATCGTCGGCGCCCGGCGGGTGGACGCCTACGGAGTGGGCGCCTCGGGTCTGGTGGCCGAGGACGTGGCGCAGAAGCTGCTGCGCATCGGCCTGTCCAGCCACGCCTTCCAGGACGCCCACCTGGCGCTGACCAGCGCCGTGCTGCTCAAGCCCGGCGACGTGGCCATCGGCATCAGCACGTCGGGCGAGACGCCCGACGTGCTCGAACCGCTGTCGAGGGCGGGGGAGGCCGGCGCGACGACCGTCGCCATCACCAACAACCCCCGCTCGTCGATCGCGGAGCTGGCCGAACACGTGCTGATCTCGGCCGGGCGCGAGACGGAGTTCCGTCCCGGCGCCCTGGCCAGCCGGATCAGCCAGCTCCTCGTCGTCGACTGCGTGTTCGTCGGCGTCGCCCAGCGCACCTTCGACTCCTCTCAGGAGGCGTTGCAGAGCACCAGGCGCGCCGTCAAGGAGTTCACCAGGCGAGCGACACCCGCACGTCGTCAGCCTTGACGAACATCACCCGGTGCCCGAACTGGATCTGCAGATACTTCGTCTTGCCCTTGACCACCTTGTGGCTGGCCTCGTCGAAGGTGACCGCCCGGTAATACTCGGTGGCCGCCTTCCCGGCCAGGGTGTACTTCTCACCGGCCGAGAACGTGTACTGCAGCGGGGTCACCGCCTGGTACGGGATGTCGGCCGGGTAGGCCTCCTGCTCCGGGTAGGCCCTGCCGTAGACCGGGACGGTCGCCAGGCCCGGCTTGGGCGTGACCACCAGGCCCGCTGACGGGACGGCGGTCGGCGCGGAGCGCGGGTTGTAGAACCAGCTCTTCTGGCCGAGGTACCAGATCGCGGTCCAGTCGCCCTGCCGGTCGGCGACGGCGAACCGCTGGCCGGTGCTCGCCCTGGCGCTGTGGTCGTACACGCTGTAGAGCGAGTCGTTGGTGCCGGTCGGGTGCTTGCCGATGTCCTTGATCAGCGGCGCGTCGTCACGCGGCTCGGTGCGCAGCCACACGGTCCCGGCGGGGAGCGGCGGGCAGGCGGCCTCCGGGTTCTTGCGGTCGCAGCCGTAGAAGTACGGCTTGTTGGTGGCGAAGTCGGGCCTGATCATGATGGAGCCCGCCTTGGGGCCGCCGAAACCATGCAGCGGCGCGCCGATCAGGTCGAAGTAGTGCTTCCAATCCCAGAACGGGCCCGGGTCCTCGTGCATGCCCCGCACCGTGGTCGGCAGCGTGCCCGGCACGTTGTCGTGGCCCAGGATGTGCGCCCGGTCCAGCGGCACATCGTACCTGGCCGCCAGGTAGCGCACGAGCTTGGCGGACGAGCGGTACATCGCCTCGGTGTACCAGGTGCTGCCCTCGGCCAGGAAGCCCTCGTGCTCGATGCCGATCGACTTGGCGTTGATGTACCAGTTGCCGGCCTGCCAGGCGACGTCCTTGCCCTTGACATGCTGGGCGATGTGGCCGTCGGTGGAGCGCACCGAATACTGCCAGCTCGCGCCGTAGTTGACGTCCTGGTTCAGCTTGATCGACGGGAGGAAGTAGCCCTCCATGTCATGGATGACGATGTACTGGATCTTCTGGCTGTCGGGCCGGTTGGCCAGGTCGTAGTGGCCGTAGTCGCCGTTCGGCTTCTGCGCGTAGGCCGACGGGATCCACTCGCAGGAGATCGACCTCGGGCACTCGACGCCGTCGCGGCGCGGCGGCCGCAGGCCGAGCTTCTCCAGCCACTTCTCGATCCGCTCCAGGCCGGGGATCGGCGTGAGCTTGACCTGCTGCCCGTCGTCGGTGACCCGCTCGGCGCCGTCCTCGATGGTGCTGTAGACCTCGTCGGCGAAGACCTTGGCCGCCTCGGACTCGTCGGCGCCCGAGTATTTGGCGACCGCTCCGTACCACTGGGCCGGGTCCGCGCTCAGCGGCGCGCCGATCGACTTCTGGTAGTCGGCCAGCAGCGCCGCGCCGCCCCTGATGTTCGTGGCGGCGTCGGAGCGGAGCGCCTCGTGGCTCGCGCCGGTCAGCTGGGCGGCCTTCTCCATGGTCTTGAGCGAGGCCGGGATCTCGGTGGGCGCGACCGTTGTCGCGACCGGGGCCAACGGCCTGGACTCGTCACCGCGCGCGTCCTCCTCACCCTCGCCGTGGTGGTTGGACCCGGTGAAGGCGGCGGCGTCGGTCAGGTGCATGGGGCCGAATCCGGCGTCGTTGCTGGGCTGACCGGCGTGGGCGTCCCAGCGCGACTCCAGATAGGAGACACCGAGCAGCACGCTCTCCGGAACCTGGAACTCCTTGGCGGCCGCGGCGAACGCCGCCTGCCGATCCGGCGGTTGCTCGGCAGTGGTGCCGGCCGCGGCCGTCATGTTGACTAATGGCAGCAAGGCGACCACCGCGATCGCCAGTGCTCTGCGCATCTACTGCTCCTCGACTGGGGGAAAAGTCGGAGCCAGCGTCTCAACAATTTCCTTCTCTTGGCGAGAGCTTTGCGAAGACATTTTTCAGCACTTTGTCCCCTAAGGTGGGGCGGGTGACGTCGATCGTGACCGGTGCGGCCGGATTCATCGGCCGCGCGCTGACGTCGGCCCTGCTCGCGTCCGGCTCCCCGGTCATCGCCATCGACCGCCTGCCCGTCGAGGAACGACCCGGACTCACCGTGATCAAGGCCGACCTGCTGGACCTGGAGCCAAGGGCCTTCTCCGATGCGGAAGCGGTCTACCACCTGGCCGGGTGCCCGGGCGTACGCGACACCGATCCCGAGATCGCCTGGCGGCGTCATCGGGACAACGTGCTCGCGGGCGCGCGGGTGCTGGCCCTCACGCCACCCGGCGTCCCGCTCCTGATCACCTCCTCCAGCTCCGTGTACGGCGGAGCGTCCCACGGCCGGCCCAACGCGGAGTCCGACCCCGTCCGCCCCGTCGGCGGCTACGCCACGAGCAAGGTCGCCCTCGAACGGCTCTGCCTCGACCGCCCTGACATTACGATCGTCCGGCCGTTCACCGTCGCGGGGGAGGGGCAGCGGCCCGACATGGCGCTGTCGATCTGGTTACGCGCCGCCCAGGAGGGCCGCCCTTTGCGCGTGCTCGGCTCGCTCGACCGTACGCGGGATGTCACCGACGTACGCCAGGCCGCCCGCGCGATGATCGAGCTCATCGGCGCGCCCGGCATCGTGAACCTCGGCACGGGCCGCGGCCACACCCTGCGGGCCATGGCGGAGGCGGTCGCCACGGTGACCGGAGCCCGTCTCACCTTTGATGTTGTGCCCGCTCCGCCCGAGGAGCCCGGCGACTCACTGGCCGACACCCGCCGCCTTCACTCGCTGCTCGGCTGGACCCCGCGTACCGATCTGCTGGACCTGGTCCAGCGCCAGCAGCTTGTAATGTCCTGAGCATGGGTGATTTCGTACGCGTTGAAGTGGCCGACCAGATCGCCACGATCCGGCTTGACCGTCCCAAGATGAACGCCCTCAACGGCCAGATGCAGCACGAGCTCGGCGAAGCCGCCCGAGCCGTCGACGCCGACCCCGAAGTGCGCGCCGTCGTCGTCTACGGCGGCGAGCGGGTCTTCGCGGCCGGCGTCGACATCAAGGAAATGGTCGTCATGTCCTACGCCGACATGGCCGCCCACTCCCGCGGGCTCCAGGGCTGCTTCACCGCGGTGGCCGCCATCGGCAAGCCCGTCATCGCCGCCGTCACCGGTTACGCGCTGGGCGGCGGCTGCGAGCTGGCCCTGTGCGCCGACTTCCGGGTGGCCGGGGAGTCGGCCAAACTGGGCCAGCCGGAGATCCAGCTCGGCCTCATCCCCGGCGCGGGCGGCACCCAGCGCCTGCCCCGCCTGATCGGGCCCGCACGGGCCAAGGACCTCATCTACTCAGGCCGCCACGTACCGGCCGCCGAGGCGCTGTCGATCGGGCTGGTGGATCGGGTGGTGCCGGACGCGGAGGTGTACGCGGCGGCGCTGGCTTGGGCGGGGAGCTTCACGGGTGGGCCCGCTGTGGCGCTGCGGGCCGCCAAGCAGGCTGTGGACCAGGGGGTGGAGGTCGATCTGGATACGGGGCTGGAGATCGAGCGGCTGCAGTTCTCGGGACTGTTCGCGACGGACGACGCCAAGATCGGGATGCGGGCGTTCACGGACAAGGCCGAGCCGAAGTTCACCGGCCGCTGACCGTTGGCCACTCGTCACCTGGCGGGCCTGGTGGCGAGTGGTCGCTTCGGGTGACCGGGGTCAGCGCCGGGCACTCCTAGCCGTGGCAGCCCGGGAAGGCGCCCACCCATGTCGACCTGGGAAGACGCCTACCCATGTCGGCCTGGGATGACGCTTAGCCGCGTCGGCCTGGGATGACGACGGTCGTGAGTGCCCGAGGCTGAAGGATCACGGTCCCGCCGGTGACCGGGCTCGCGGCGAGCGCGTTGGCGTTGTCGGTCACGTACGCGGTGGCCCGGCCGTACACACCGTGCCACGTCACGGCGGCGGTGCCGGTGTTGAGCACCTCGACCACCTGAGAGCCGTCGGGGTTGCGGAACGCTGAAACTTTCAGCGCCGGATCGGCCGCCGCCGCGTCCACCCGTACCGCGCCCGGCCGGATGAACCGGCTGTATGCCGCCAGCGCCCACAGCCGCTTGGAGACGTGATACGTACCAGCGGCCTCGTCGATCTGGAGCAACGCCCGGGTGGCGCCACGCGAGGCGCCCAGCCAGTAGACGTAGCCGCTGACGTTGCCGAGCGTGAGCGCGTCATGGACAGCCTGCGCGATCGTGAAACCGTCGTAGCCGCTGCCGTCGTCCCAGCTCTCGTCCCAGGTGGAGCCGTTGGGGTTCCATTCAGACATCCAGGTGGTTCCGCTGGTCGGCAGCGGTCCGTCCACCGGGCTGGCGTACGTGTGGCCGGTGTGCGTCTTCACCCAGCGGCGGGCCTCGGGGTCGGCCTCGATCGCGGTCGTGTACGCCTTGGCCTCGGTCCAGCCGAAGGAGTCGCAGCAGGCCACCTTGAGACCCTTGACGCCCTTGGCGATCGGCCCGAGCACCTTGACGAACTCGGCCGCCTGCTGCGGGGTGAACCGCATGGAGGCGTACGTCGCCGTCCAGTCAGGCTCGTTGGTGAAGCCGAGGTCGGTGATCCTGATGCCCTCACGGGCGTAGAACTTCGCGTATTGCACCAGGTAGCGGGCATAGGCTTGCCGCCACTCCGGCTTGAGCGTGCCGCCGTTCTTGTCGTCGCCGTTGTCCTTCATGTAGGCGGGCGCGCTCCAGGCGTCGGCGTAGAACCGCTCGACCCCGTACCTCTTGGCCGCCTTCGCCACCCAGACCTGGCTGTTGTCCTCGCCGTCCCACACGTACTTGGGCGGCGCGTCCGGCCCGCCCGGGTCTTCCGGCTGGATGGAGACCATCTGGTCGTACGGACTGCCCACGGGAGCGGAGCCGATGCCGAGCCGCAGAATGCTGAGCCCGGCGCCCTTGTCGCGGTCGAACCACAGGTCGAGGATCTCGCGCCGCTGTTCCTCGCTGAGAGCCTTGACCAGCTCGTTGCGGCGGAACGCCTGGGAGATCCCGAACCCGTCGATCTGCTGATGCCGAACGCGCTCGCGCACGGTGATGGCCGGGGGATCCGCCAGGGCCGGGGCCTGGATGATGGGTAGACCGAGCAGGGTGATCGCGACAACGCCTCGTAACATGCCGCCTCCGAAACTTTCGGAACCTTTGTGATAATTTCGCCCCCGGAACCGTAAACACCCACCGCCCCTTCGTCAACCTCTTCGGCGGTCGGCCGCCTGCTGCCCGCCCGGCCACAAAGGGCTCGCCGATAGGCGCTTCGCGCTTGAAGACTCGGCGTTCTTCCTTTGGCGCTTGCCGCACTGCACGGCCTTCGCTTCGCTCAGACGCCCCCTGAGCGCGGGCTCCGCCCGCGCGCGCTTCGCCTTTGGTTGGCCGGGCCGTCAGGGTCGCCGAGCCACACCCGTTGACTCTCGCGCGTCACGGTGAGACCGAAGCCCGATTGGTGCGGGCTGCCCGCACCCTGCCACGTCAGAATGGCATCCTCCACGGCGTGCCACAGCTTCAGCGGGTCGTGCTGCCGGACCAGCCACCCCCCATCCTCCGGATTGCGGCGCGTGGTGGCCTGGGAACCGGTTGCCACATCGAGCAGGATGACTTCGTCCCCAAGCCCCAACTTCTCAGCCGACGGTGCGCCGAGCTGGGCGACGAACCGCCCCGTCGAGTTGCTCAGAACATTCGGATCGATCACACTTTCACGTTCGGCGCCGAGCCCGATCACATACGACGACCGTGGCGGGCGGGCATGCGGGCGGGCGTACATAAACGAGACGTTGTCCGACAGAAACGGGCCGCTGGCAGTGCCGTCATCGGCGAGGGTGAGGTGCGCCAGCGCATGGTTCGGCGTCCACCCGGACAAGGGCGCGTTGCATAGGGTGGCCGAGTTCTTGGCACCCACAGGCGAACGCTCAGAACGGCGGTGCCTGGGGTAGACACAGGCAAAAGCAAGCGCCTCCTTGTTCGCCTGGTTCGAAGTAGGTGTCGCCACCGTTGGCCTGGGCCAGGCTTTGGACGATCCACAGACCCAGCCCCGAGCCCTCGGTCTCCCGCTGGGTGCGCGATTCACGGCTGAACCGCTCGAACAGGCTCGGCCGGAACTCTTCGGACACGCCGGGCCCGTTGTCGCACACCCGGATCTCCACGCCGTCCGGCTGCTCGGCCACCCGTACCTCGAATGGCGGGGCTCCGTATCGGAAGGCGTTCTCCAGATAGTTGATCAACATCTCTGACAACTCGCTACGATCCACCAGAGCCCGGACTTGGGGATCGCACGACACGTACACGTCCTTGGGCCGATCGGCGAACTCGGCCAGCCGTTCGAGGATCACCTCCAGCACCGGCACCGGCTCCACAGAGACCCGCACGGCGTTCGCATCGATCTTCGCCACGGTGAGCAGCTTCTTGACCAGTGCCTGGAGATTCGCCGTGCGAACCGCGATGCGGTCGAGGACGTCGGCACGCTCCTCGTCGGAAAAGCTCTCCTCGGGCTCACGCAGCATGTCCACCAGCAGGCCGATCCCCGCCAGCGGGTTGCGGACTTCATGGGCGACCACGGCGATCACCCTGCTGTGGCGTTCGAGTTCTGCTTCGAGCTGCTGTTCGGCCTCGCGCCGGAGAGTGACGTCGCGCAACGCGGCGACGTACAGGTGTTCTCCTGCCACCGTCGCGGTGGTGGCGCGCATCTCGACCACTCGCGTCTGGCCGCCGGGCAGCATCAGGTCGATCTCGGTCGATTCGCCGTTGACGACCGGGTAACCGAACGGGGTGCCGATGAGTTCGTCCGACGGTCGGCCGAGCAGTTCCTCGGCGGCGGGGTTGCAGATCCGGATCACACCGTCCTCGTCGACCGCGACGATCCCGTCCGCCAGCGCCGCCATGACCATACGTCCGGCGTCACGCCCGGGATCGGAGAGGCGCATCGGTTCGGTGTTCGGCCTCTCCGCGCTGTCGCGGGGCTCACCCATCAGCTCTCATCCTGGTCCCCGGCCGTTGCGCGGTCTGGGTCGGTCGGCCACTCCGGGTGGCGTGGCAGTACGACGGCGTCGGAGAGCATGTGGAAGGCTTCGGTATAGGGGTCACCGATGTGCATACCGGCACCGTCGATGGCGACCTGCCGGATGGTGTGGTCATGTGCCGAGCCGCGCGTCTGCAGGACGGCGATGGCACGCCGGACCACACCCGCTCCTTCGATGTAGGGCAGCAGGATCGTCACGTCGGCGATGCTGGTGACGTCCATGATCGGCGCTGTGAACATCGACGTTCCCCCGCCGGTCGGTGCGGAGGTGAACAGGGTCGTGATCTCGTGCTGCCGCACGACCCCGCCCAGTGCGATGACGAAATCCAGCAGTGTCCGCGGCGTCGCTCTCCGCTCAAGGGCGGAGAGACCGTCGATGATGAGCCGAGCCGGGGCAAAGTCCGCGGTGTCCCTCCTGATACGCAGGAAATGATCCTCCACTGAGGCCACTTCCGGGTACGTGGCAGTTACTCGGAGCAGTCCCGACGCCTCCATGACGTCCAAGTCCAGACCCCAGCCAGCGGCGTTGCGGCCGAGTTGCCCGCGAGTCTCGTCGAAGGCATGGAAAAGGCAGCGTTCGCCCGCCCGGAACGCGGCATCGGCGAACTGCAGAGCCGCCAGGGTCTTTCCGCCGCCGTACGACCCGATGAGCAGGACGACCGCGTCCCGGAAGACACCACCGCCCACCATGGCGTCCAGCTCGATGTTCCCGGTAGAGACCCGCTCCTGCGATGCCCGGTCACGTGGCACGAGGAACGCGACCGGGATGATGACCAGCCCGTCTTTCGGGTCGATGGTGAACAACCACTCCCCGGTGCGGTGAGTGGTGCCGCGGAACTTGACAATCTCGATCGTCCGGTGTCGTCTTTCGTTCCGCATGATGTTCCGCATGATCATGACGTTATCGAATACGAACTCCTCTATGCCTTGCCGGGTAATGTGGTTGTATTCTGCGTCGCGTTCGGCGGTCAGGACCGATGTGACCTCGAGCGACTCCAAGACCCGGGCGAGCCGATACAACTCACGGCGAATGAGTTCCCGATCGTCGAAACGCATGAAGACCGCGCCGAGCGAATCCAAGGAGACCCGTTTGGCGCCGATCTGACGCACGGCGCGATCGACGCGGGCCATCAGCGCGCCCAGGTCGTACGTCCCCACGGTGGGCGTCTGCTCACCGGCCTCCGGCGAGGCGTCGACGAACGTCCACTTTCCCTCGGCCTCCCAGCGTGCGATGTCGAAGCCCAGGGAGCCGACGTTGCGGCGGAGGTTCTCAGGTGTCTCGTCGAAGGCGACGAACACGCCGGGGTCACCGAAACCGGCGATGCCCCGGGCGAGGAACTCCAGGCAGAACAGCGTCTTCCCGGTGCCGGTCGTGCCGGCCACGAGGGTGGACCGACCGGCAGGAAGCCCCCCGATGGCGATGTCGTCGAAGCCATTGATACCGGTCGGTGTCCGCCCGACCGTGGCACTGCCCATCATTGCGCCTGCCCTTCTGGGGACGATCTGCCCACCTCAGGAAGGCCGAGCAAAGCTGCAGCCCGAGCCTGATCGGACAGATCTCCGATAACCCGGAAATGTGGGAGCGGCTTGGTCCTGATCACGATTGGGATGGCCAGAATCCGCTCCTCCTCCGCGAGATCCGGTTGTTCGGCGGCATCGATGACCTCGATCTCATGGCAGCCGGGAAGATAGGTGTCACACAGGGCCCGCAGATTCGCCACCGCGGCCAGCGACCGCGGTGTCTGCCCTACCACGTACAACCTGAACGAGTAGGTCGCCATCGGCGTCAACACCGCCGTGCCGTCAGGAACTCGTGTTCCGACCCGGCCGGACTCCCATTCATGACGCCCCCTCGCCGCGCCAACCCGTGACGGCCGACACGCTCATCACGGCCCTGGCCGCTTGCGCCTGGTGCCTATGCGGCCGGTCGCCCCCCACCGGCGCCAGTCGGCCCCCATCAACCCCGGTATACCCCCGCTGACCGCCCGCTATCTGCCCGTCGATGTCGACCGGCGGCTTGGAGCACCCGCCGTTCATGCTCGCGCCGGTCGCTGCGAACGCGGCCCTCGCCGCCGTGGCCTGTGGCGGTATCACCTCCGGCTTTCCCTTGAGGCTCAGGGTGACCAGTCGGCCGTCCATGGATCGGAACCATCCCACCCTGACCGCCCGGCCGGGAGCCGCGATCCGGTGCGGGATGTCGTCCCAGGCGTCCACGTGGAGCCCGACTCGGAGGGTCATCTCCCCGAGGCGCTGGTCAACGGCTGCGATGAGGGCCGGGAGCTCGGCCGCCGCGTCGGTCGAGCGGAGCCACCATGTCCTGTCCACTGGCCCAACGTGGACACGCGCAGTTGCGAGGGTCAGCCGTACGGCGGATGCTTGAACCGGAGGTCTGGGAGGGACGCGAGCCCTACGGCTGAGCCTCGGACCTGCGCGCGGCCAGGAGGGCCCCTTGGACGGGCCTGGTCCCACTGGGGAGATCGCCCGCAGGACCGCACAGAGCCCAGGCTTGAGCCGCTGCCTGAATCCGGTTCTGGTGAAAGGGGCCAACAGTGCCTGACAACTGCGTACTGATCATTCGATTTCACTCACTAAGCGGTGAAGATATCTCCATGATCAGTAGAGATTTCGACGGAGAGCAGGGAGCGCTCGAGGTGATCGCTCGCGCTCTTGACGAGCAGCGCAGCCTGGTTTTGACCCGCGCTAGGTATGACCGGGAGACCGAGACGAATGGCGTGGTCATCAACCTGGCCAACGTGGTTTTGGTGCGGGTGTCGAAGACAGACAGCGCTGAGGCGGGGCAGTACCTGTAGCGGGGAAGCCGGCCCCGCGATTGACACCACTCCTGGCACCTTTGCGGCCGTCCTGGAATCGGCAACTCGATTGACGAGGAATCGGGTTCGGTCGGCTGTAGTGTTGTATGAAGGTCGTGCACTCTCATGTGCAACGGCCTGGAAGGGGCGACCCCGGCGCGAACACGCCGGGGTCGTTTTCGCGTCCAGCGAGCCCATGTTCACCGTGACGCCGGTCGGCACGGCAACGCGGTCCAGGCCCGTGATGCGCCACGCCGCGCTGCGGCCTGGAGGCCGGTCACGGCGCGGGCGCCGCGCCCACCCTGCGCCTATGCTCACCGTCCGCCAACTCCTCGACTACCTCACCGGCCTGCCCGACGAAACCCCGTCGTGGTCAACGTCAATGCCGGGGATTGGTACCTCCGCGTAGAAGATCTCAACGTGACCACCGTCCAAGACGCGACACACGGAGGCGACCCTCTTGAAGGCGTTGAGATCGATATCTTCTGGGAACCCGGCCAGCGCGGCTGGACCGTAGACGGCCTCTCCAAAACGCTCTTCACCCTGGACGACGTAGAAGAGCTGGGCCAGCGTCGAATGCCGCAGCGACCAGTTGACGCGCACCGGCTCGGGCGGGGGAAAGCAGATCGAACGTAGCGTACGAGTTACTCTTCGAAAGCGCTGACCAGGTCACGCAAAGGGGCTGAAAGCCGCTGGCGGTGGTCAACCAGATCATCCACAACAGACCGGGCGAACCCCTGATGACGGAACCACTCTACGGACACGGCCTTGGCCTCTGCTGCCGCTTCTTCGGCGGCGTCTGACTTGCGCAACTCCAGCAGAGCCCGCGCATCGTTCAGCCGGTGGCGACCCCACTGAACCGGCAAGAGGTCTCCCCGTTGGACATCGCCGCTCGCCTTCAACGCCGCGTCAGGCCGGTTCAGCGCGGTCATGATGTGCGTGGTCTGGACGCCAACATGCGAAGGCCCGAAGCTCACCCAGTAGTCGTGCCGGTCGGACCCGGCCCTGGCCGCGCCGGCCCTGGCCACGCTCAAATACTCCTCAGCCTGCGTGCGGTCCCCGCGGGCTCCGCACGCCACCGCAGCGTTCAGGACGAGACCGCCCCAGGCGGTGAGCTGTCCACTTTCGACGCGCCGCCACAGCTCGGCCGCGTCGGGCAGCTCCTGGTCATCCTCGGGGCTCATCTCCGGCAGCAGGCCAGGGTTGATCACAGCATCGCGTACCGCCAGTGACGCGGCGCCCGGTACCGGCTCCAAATACGACGGGTGCGCCGCTGGAGTTCCTTAACGATCGGGGGCGAGACGACAGGCTTTTCGGGAACCCCCGCGGGCAGCCGCCGTTATGCGCGTCGGAGACCCGCAATACTCCACATGCCCAGGATGCCGATGAGCTTGCCGACGGGGACCTCCAGGTCCACTCTGTCCAGCGCGTCGTCTCGCCGTACCTTTTGATCAGCCCTTCGGCTTGGATCACGTGCATTGTCCCGCCCAGCCGTTCCGCTGGATGAGATATTTGGGATATTTCGCGTGGAAGTAGAGCGCACGACGATATAGGAACGTATTGGAGCGACTTCAAGCACGGCGGTCAGTCCGGAAGCGACACGTGATCTGGTTACTCGTGTCCTTGCGAGCGCGATGTGAGAGGAGTGCGGGGTGGCGAAGGAGAAAGTCGATCTCTCCCGTGCCCAATGGCGCACCAGCAGTTTCAGCGGCTCGAACGGTCAGTGTGTGCAGGTCGCTTTCGTTGCTAATCATGTGGCCGTTCACGACAGCAAGGATCCGCTCGGGTCGGCGCTGATCTTCACCCTCGACGAGTGGGCGGCTTTCCTGGCAGGAGTCAGGGATGGCGAGTTCTGAGTAAGGGCATCCGCCCTTGCTGTAGACAGCCATGAACGCCCGGCCGCCCTCTATGGTGATCGGGCGTTCACATACTGACAGGGAGTCGCAAAGGTTTCGATCACGCCTCCAGCGAGGGCTCCGCTGCGGAATGACCAGGTCAGGCCAGTTAGTGTCTACGCTATGCCTGACGCGATCACGGTCCACCCCGCGGAGCCCGGTGACGGGGACATCCTCGGCGAGATCCACGCCCTGTCTTGGGGCGTCTCGCACGGCCCGTTTTGCACGCCGAAGGTCGCCGCAGCCGGGGTCGAGGAGCGGCGCACCAAGTGGCACGGCATTCTGGCCGAGGTCGAGGCCGAGGCCGAGGGCATGGACACGATCCTGCTGGCGCGCTTGAACGAGCAGCCGGGGGCCTTCGCCCGGTTCGGGGCCTCTACTTCCCGCCCCGGCCACGCGGAGATCCATACCTTCTTCGCGCACCCGGACGTCTGGGGCAGCGGCATCGCGAAGGCCCTGTTGACGGCCGTCCTGGATCGAGTGCGAGACGCCGGGTACGACGACGTGCATCTGTGGACGCTCCGGGATTCCGCCCAAGCGCGCCGCTTCTACGCCAAGAACGGCTTCGCCGAGACCGGCAGGACCCACGACCACAACTTCGACGAAGGTCCCCCGCTGGCCCTGGTCGAGTTGGAGCGAGCCGTGCCTGGCCGCTGACACGCTCGATCGGCGACTTTGTCGTGACTGACCTCCGTGGCCTGGTCCGCATCGTCAAGCGTCGGCTCAAGAAGATCCAGTACCCGGCCTCATCTGATCACCACAGCCCGGCCTGACTCTCGAACCACCATGATCATCCCGCTTGCCGGCCCCTATTGGGTCCCGGGATGCCGATGACCTTGCCCACGGGGACCTCCAGGTTCACCCCGCTCAGCGCGGTCGTCTCCCCATACCTCTTGATCAGCCCTTCGGCTCGGATCGCGTGCATCGCCGTCTGCTCATCGTTCGACGAGCAAGACGATGCCGGGAGCTGCTGATACGGCGCTAGCGGCGGCCCCGGGACAGGCATGTGTTGTCGTGTCAGCGGCCGCGTCAGCACGGCAACGGCCCGGTATCAGAGCGGTCGGCGATCGTAAACGCCATGAACGGTTCAGCGATCGCGGCCTCAAGGCCGGGTGCGATCTCCGTCCGTTCCCTTGAACTTCGTAACGGATCTGAAGGAGCACAACACGATGTCGATCACCCTTAACGACCAGCACAAGCTCACCCTGCGCACCGCCGCGTGGGGCGCCGTCTCGCTGATGTCCGCCGCCGGTGCCGCCGGCTCGGCGCACAAGGCCGCCACCGAGGCCTCCATCGCCTTGACCTCCGCGACCGGTCTGGTCGGGCACGTGCTGGCCAAGGCGCCCAAGGGCGTGAAGTACGGCAAGACCGTCGCCGCCCTCGCCGACCAGGTGCTGCCGGCGCTGACGGCATCCATGAGCCTGCTCAAGGCGCAGGCTCCGGAAGAGGCCGACAACTTCCGCCGTACCGTCATCGTCGCCATCGAGGCAGCCGGCCGGCCCCAGAAGGGCCAGCCCAGCCCCACCATGACCGAGATGGCCCGCAAGATCACCGAGGCCCTCGACGCCGCTTGACGGATGCCGACCTGCGACAGCCACAGCTCGTCACGGGGTCCTCTCCGGACCCCGTGACATGGCGGCGTGATGTCCCAGGCAGGGGCGTTCCAGAAGGCAGCGCAGCGGCTCATCGATGAGCTCTTCGCCTAAGTGCGACACCAGAGACGAGGAACTATGAAACCCGCATTCCCTCCAGCGATCAGGGCGACCAAGGTCTTCCGGCGAGTGGCGCTCACGGCGCTGGCGGCCGCGCTGTTAGCTGGGGTGGCCACATCCGGAGTGGCCGCGGCCGACAGTGTGGCCGTGCCGAAGGCCGCCGCCGGGCCGGATCGCCCGGAGCTGCAGCAGGTCATCCAGGAGGTCGTCGATTCCGGTTACGCCGGGCTGCAGCTACGCGTACACGATCAGCGGGGCGACTGGGTCGGCAGTGCCGGGGTGCGCAAGCTGGGTGCGGTCGCCAAGCCGCCGACCAACGGGCGGTTCTGGATCGGCAGCTCCACCAAGAGTTTCACCGCGACCCTGGTGCTGCAGCTGGTGGCCGAGGGCAAGATCGGGCTGGACAGCCCGGTGGCCGGCTACCTGCCCAAGCTCGGGCTGGACCGGCGGATCACCGTGCGGATGATGTTGCAGCACACCAGCGGGTTGTTCAACTACACCGGCGAGTACTACACCGACGGGACGTTCGTGCCGGGGATCCCCGCCACGGGCAAAGAGTGGGTGGACAACCGGTTCCACAGCTACCAGCCCGAGGAGCTGGTACGGCTGGCGTTGTCCAAGCCGGCGAAGTTCGCGCCGGGGACGAACTGGAGCTACGCCAACACCAACTACACGCTGGCCCTGCTGCTGATCGAGAAGGTCACCGGCCGCTCGTACGCCGAGGAGATGCGGCGGCGGATCCTGGGGCCGCTCGGCCTGCGGGGCACCGTGGTGCCGGGCAACCGGACCGAGCTCCCCGGACCTTACGCCCACGGCTACTACCGCTACCAGGACGCCGACCAGTGGAAGGTGGTCGACGTCACCCGCCAGAACCTCTCCCTGCTGGCCGGCGCCGGTGACATGATCTCGACCACCCAGGATCTCCAGACGTACTTCTCCGCCCTGCAGAGTGGCAAGCTCCTGCCGGCCTCGCTGCTGGCCGAGATGCGCAAGCCGGACCCGAGAAGCACCGGCCTCTTCGGCCAGTACGGCCTCGGTCAGTACGTGCTGGACACCGGCCCGGACTGCGCCGGCATCATCCTCAACCACGACGGCAGCCCTCCGGGGGGCTACGGGTCGCTGATGTACAGCACGCCTGACGGCAGCAGGACCCTGACCGCCTCGCTGACCATGGGGGACGCCGCGGTCGACCAGTCAGTGGTGTTCCCGAAGGCCCTGGACAAACTCATCAAGGCGGTGTTCTGCGGTGGGCAGGCCGGGGCGGCTGGCGAGACCAGGCCGGCTCAGTAGACGGACCGGCCACGCCGAGCTCGCTGGGCTCGGCGTGGCCATCACATTACCTGTTCCCTCTTTGTCATCGCTCTTCCTTGCTCCCAATCTCAGCTCTCTCGACGATCTAGAATCCCTTGCTTACCTGTCGGTCGGCAAGTATCTTACTAACCGCCCGGTAGGCAAATGCGTTCGCGGCATTGCCGCTGTGATCGAGAGAGGAAGGGCAGGTATGGGTTTACGAGTTGTAGGGGCGGGGTTTCCGCGTACGGGGACGACATCGCTGAAGGCGGCGCTGGAGCAACTGCTCGGGGCGCCCTGCTACCACATGAGGGAGGTGTTCGGGCGGCCGGACGACGCCGCGGTGTGGCGTGACGCCTGCGCGGGCGTCATGCCGGACTGGCGCCAATTCCTCGGAGAATACGCCGCTGGGGTGGACTGGCCGGTGTCGTGGTTCTGGCGTGAACTGTCCGCCGAGTTCCCGGACGCGCTGGTGCTGCTGTCCCGGCGGGAAAGTGTCGAGCGGTGGTACCAGAGCATGGATCAGACGGTGCTGGAAGGGGCGCGCCGCCTGATGCGCGGGGACTCCAGGCGGCCTCCGACGCTCGTCGAGATCGCCCCTGAGCAGGCCCGCGCCATGGAGGAGATGATCCAGGCGCTGTTCGGCGGTGCGTTCGACGACCCCTTCGACCGTGACAGCGTCATCGCGGCCTACGAGCGGCACCTCGCCGAGGTCCGCGCCACCGTACCGGCGCATCGGCTGCTGGAATGGCAGCCGGCCGACGGCTGGCAGCCCTTGTGCGCCGCACTCGACCTTCCGATCCCGGACGAGCCGTTCCCGCACGAGAACACCACGGCCGACATGCGGGCCAGGATGAACGACGCGGACGGTCAGTGATCTCAGCGCCACGTCAGATGGCGGTGAGGGGAAACAGCCGGCTCGCATGAGCCCACGAGGGCCCGGCCGCGCTCGCGGCCGGCGCCCGGGCCGCCCCGGCGATGCCCTTGAGCAGTTCCCGCACACTCGCGACCTGCTCACGCGGCCGGAGAACACCGTCGTCTCCGCTATCTCCAGTCTGCACGACGTCTACCGCCCGCCTGTCCGCCGTAAGTCCCCGGATAGGTGACTTCGCAGCTCAGGGCCTATGTGGCGGCTGGTGCACGTTGGTTGACGGCGTCCTAGGACGGCCGCGCTCCCAGACTCACTCTCCAGACGGCGTGTCGCGCCGCAATGGGATGAACGGTGCCCGGGTGCGCACTAGACTTGGATAATTCGTTATCTTGTACCATTCGTGTTTATGTGGGTAGGTTTGGTCGCATGACCGCATCCAGCACTCCGACCATCGCCGAGGAGTTGCGCGGCGCCGGCCTGCGGGTGACAGCGGCCCGCGTCGCGCTGCTCCAGGCCGTCCGGGACGGTGACCACCTCGGCGTCGAGGCGATCGCCTCCGGGGTGCGTGATCGCGTGGGCCACATCTCGCTGCAAGCCGTCTATGAGGCGCTCCACGCGCTCACCGCGGCGGGACTCGTACGCCGCATCGAACCGGCCGGCAGCCCGGCGCGGTACGAGGGGCGCGTAGGGGACAACCACCACCACATCGTGTGCCGGTCGTGCGGTGCCGTCGCTGACGTCGACTGCGCGGTCGGCGAGGCGCCCTGCCTGACCGCCTCCGACGAGCACGGCTTCGCGGTCGACGAGGCCGAGGTCATCTATTGGGGCCTGTGCCCCGGCTGCTCAACCGCCCGTGCTTCCTGAGCTGTTCAACCGCCCGTACTTCCTGAGCACTTGATCCACATAGTCCGGAAGGATTCCCATGACCGAGAACCATGACGCGATCGTCACCGACCCGAAGACGGAGGGAGCAGGTGGCTGCCCGGTCGCGCACGAGCGCGCCCCGCACCCGACCCAGGGCGGTGGAAACCGCCAGTGGTGGCCGGAGCGGCTCAACCTGAGGATCCTCGCCAAGAACCCCGCCGTGGCCAACCCGCTCGGTGAGGAGTTCGACTACGCCGAGGCGTTCAAGACCCTCGACCTCGCGGCCGTCAAGCGGGACATCGCCGAGGTGCTGACGACCTCGCAGGACTGGTGGCCGGCCGACTTCGGCAACTACGGCCCGTTCATGATCCGGATGGCGTGGCACAGCGCGGGCACGTACCGGATCAGCGACGGCCGCGGCGGCGCCGGGGCCGGCCAGCAGCGCTTCGCCCCCCTCAACAGCTGGCCGGACAACGGCAACCTCGACAAGGCGCGTCGCCTGCTGTGGCCGGTCAAGAAGAAGTACGGTCAGAAGCTCTCCTGGGCCGACCTCATGATCCTCACCGGCAACGTGGCCCTGGAGTCGATGGGCTTCAAGACCTTCGGCTTCGGCGGCGGTCGCGCGGACGTCTGGGAGCCCGACGAGGACGTCTACTGGGGCCCCGAGACCACCTGGCTCGGCGACGAGCGCTACACCGGTGACCGGGAGCTCGAGAGCCCCCTCGGCGCGGTACAGATGGGCCTCATCTACGTCAACCCGGAGGGCCCGAACGGCAACCCGGACCCGCTCGCCTCGGCTCGCGACATCCGTGAGACCTTCCGCCGGATGGCGATGAACGACGAGGAGACGGTCGCCCTGATCGCGGGCGGTCACACCTTCGGCAAGACCCATGGCGCGGGCCCCGCGGACAACGTCGGTCCCGACCCCGAGGCCGCCTCGATCGAGGAGCAGGGCCTCGGCTGGCGGAACTCCTTCGGCACCGGCAAGGGCGCCGACGCGATCACCAGCGGCCTTGAGGGCATCTGGACCAACACCCCCGTGACGTGGGACAACAGCTTCTTCGAGATCCTGTTCGGCTACGAGTGGGAGCTGTTCAAGAGCCCCGCCGGCGCCAACCAGTGGCGGCCGAAGGACGGAGCCGGGGCGGACACCGTCCCCGACGCCCACGACCCGTCGAAGCGCGTCGCCCCGACGATGCTGACGACCGACCTCGCGCTCCGCGTCGACCCGATCTACGAGCAGATCTCGCGTCGCTTCCTCGAGAACCCCGCCGAGTTCGCGGACGCCTTCGCCCGCGCCTGGTACAAGCTGACCCACCGCGACATGGGCCCGATCGTGCGCTACCTCGGCTCGGAGGTCCCCGCCGAGACGCTGCTGTGGCAGGATCCGCTGCCCGCCCTGACGCACGAGCTCGTCGACGCCGCGGACATCGCCGCACTCAAGGGCCAGATCCTGGCCACGGGCCTGTCGGTGTCCCAGCTGGTGTCCACCGCGTGGGCGTCGGCGTCGTCCTTCCGTGGCAGCGACAAGCGTGGCGGCGCCAACGGCGCGCGCATCCGCCTCCAGCCCCAGAGCGGGTGGGAGGCCAACGACCCCGACCAGTTGGCGATCGTACTGCGCGCCCTGGAGAGCATTCAGAGCACCTTCAACGCCGGCCAGACCGGCGGCAAGCAGGTCTCGCTCGCCGACCTGATCGTGCTCGCCGGTGCCGCGGCCGTCGAGCAGGCCGCCAAGAGCGCCGGCTTCGACGTGGAGGTCCCCTTCACGCCGGGCCGCGTGGACGCCGCGCAGGAGCAGACGGACGTGGAGTCGTTCGCCGCGATCGAGCCGGTCGCCGACGGGTTCCGCAACTACCTCGGGAAGGGCAACCGTCTTCCGGCCGAGTACCTGCTGCTCGACCGGGCGAACCTGCTGACCCTGAGCGCCCCCGAGATGACGGTCCTCGTCGGTGGTCTCCGCGTCCTGGGCGCGAACCACCAGCAGTCGTCGCTCGGCGTCTTCACCGCGACCCCCGGGTCGCTGACGAACGACTTCTTCGTCAACCTGCTCGACCTGGGTACGACGTGGAAGGCGACGTCCGAGGACGCGACCACGTTCGAGGCTCGCGACGCCGTCACGGGCGAGGTCAAGTGGACCGGCAGCCGGGTCGACCTCGTCTTCGGGTCGAACTCCGAGCTGCGCGCGCTCGCGGAGGTCTACGCGAGCGATGACGCGAAGAAGAAGTTCGTCGAGGACTTCGTCGCCGCGTGGGACAAGGTCATGAACCTGGACCGGTTCGACCTCGTCTGATCCGTCTGATTTTTTGACGTCCAGGTCGGCCCTTATCGGCTGACCTGGACGTCTTGTTATATGAGCGGGCAGTACCGGGTAGCCATGCAGGTATGTCATCGGGTGTCGTGAACGACGACCTCTTTCGCGGCGTGCTCGACGAGCTTGGCGCCGTGCTCGCGCAGGTCGACGAAGAGTCGATCGACGCGGCCTGCCGGCTGATCGCCGACGCCAGAACGATCGGCGTCTACGGCTGCGGCCGGGAGGCGCTGCAGATCGAGGGTTTCGCGATGCGCCTGTTCCATCTTGGTCTGCCGGTGGCGGTGGTCGGCGACATGACCATGCCGGCGCTGGGGCGCGACGACGTCTTCCTCGCCACCTCCGGCCCTGGCGAAGCGTCCACGGTCCTGGCGCTGATGCGGACGGCGACGGCGGCGGGTGCGACGAACCTGCTGCTGACCGCCGAGCCCGAAAGCAACGCCGCGGAGCTCGCCGACGCCGTGCTCGTGATCCCGGCGCAGACCATGGCCGGCGACCGGAGTACGTCCGTGCTGCCGATGGGGTCCGCCTATGAAGGCGCGTTGTTCGTGCTGTTCGAGGTGATGGTACTGAAGCTCGGGGCGTTGATCGGGGCTACGGAAGAGACGATGCGCGCCAAGCACACCAACATGGAGTGATGGGTCACTAGGTTTTGACGGTGGCGGCGCTCGTCTGGCGTAGGTACGTGTCGATCAGGGCGAAGGTGGCTCGCGGTTGCTCGATCTGGGGCAGGTGGCCGGCCTCGGGGATGAGCTCAAGCCGGGCGTCGCCGAAGGCGGCCGCGTACGCCGCGCCATAGGCGGGGGTGACGATGCGGTCGCTTTCCCCCCAGAGCAGCAGGGCGGGCAGGTCGACGTGGGCCAGGCGGTGGGCGAGCTTGGGGTCGTGCATGTACGGGTCGCCGGCCAGGACGCGCATGGTGGCCATGTTGCCCTGGCGGAGGGCGAGTTGCGCGGCGGGGATGTCGGCGGGATCGACGTAGAAGCGGGCCGAGTCGTGCCAGGAGTACTCGGCGACGCCACGGGCGTCGAGGGCGAAGAAGTCTCTGATCGGCTCGGCTTCGACGTGCACGCCGACGGGGTCGATCAGGACGAGCCCGGTGATGATCCCCGCGTTGTCGCGTACGGCCATCTCGGCGGCGGTCCAGCCGCCGAGTGAGGAGCCGATGACCAGCACGTCGGACAGCTGCCGGTCGTGGAGATAGTGCAGATAGGCGAGGGCGAGATCGTCGATGCCGGTGAACCAGCCGGGGCGGTCGGTGCCGTCCCAGCCGGGGTGAGTGGGGGCGATGGCGTGGCCGGTCCGCGCGAGGTGGTCGACGAGCCCGGCGACGGTGGCCGGGCCGCCACCGCCGTGCAGGATCAGGATGGGCCGGCCGGTGCCGGCCTCGGACAGGGTTAGCGGCAGGTCCGGGTAGAGCGCGATGGTGTGGCTTGTCGTAGGCATGGCCAACACCATAACTAAACTTGTTGATATAAGCTAGTTGAGTAGCTGCTAAACTCGATTCGTGTTCGGTGAACTGCAGGTCCTTGGAAGAGCGGTCAAGCAAGCCCAATACCGGCAGCATCGGGCGCTGGACAGCCGGCTCGCCGCCATCGGCACCACGCTGGCCCAGTGGGATGCCCTGCGGGCGATCAGCCGGTCACCTGGGGCGCCGGCGCGCGCCCTGGCCTCGGCGACGTTCCAGAGCGAGCAGGCATTCGGCACACTCGCCGGCCGGCTGATGGCCCAGGGCCTGATCGAGCGCCGGCCGGGCCATGGGCGACGCATCGAGCACCATCTGACACCGGCCGGCGAGCAGATGCTCGACGCGGGGCACCGGGTCGCCGACGAGGTCCTGACCGACTGCTTCGCCCCCCTGGCGCCAGGCGACCGCGCGACCCTGCTCGATCTCCTGCAACGCCTCAACTGCGGCGAGGACGCCTGACCCGAACGGATGCCGAGTGGGGCGGCGACACGTGACCCGAACGGACGCCGTACACCACGCGCGTGTGGCGTACGGCCGCCATCTCAGGTGTCGTCGCTCAGGCGAGTCGCCATTCCTGGTTGCGCTGTCCGATCAGGCAGGTCCACTGATGGACGTTGGCCCCCTCGGCCGTGCTGACGCCCGCCACGTCCAGGCACTTGCCGCTGTGGCGAGCGACGAGGGAGAAGTAGCCGTTGTCCTTCTGGACGAGTCGCCACTCCTGGTTGCGCTGCTGGTTCAGGCAGGTCCACTGGTGAACGTTGGCGCCGTCGGCCGTGCTGGCGCCCGACACGTCCAGACACTTGCCGCTGTGCGTCGCGCGGAGGGTGTAGTAACCGTCGCTGGTCGCCACGAAGTTCCACTCCTGGTTGGCCTGCCCGTTGATGCAGGTCCACTGGTGAACGTTGGCCCCGTCGGCGGTGCTGACGCCCGCCACGTCCAGACACTTGCCGCTGTGACGGGCCACCAGGGTCGCCGAGAACTTGGGAAGGAACCGCTGCGCCGCGCCGGCGGTGTCGGCGTTCGCCGCCGACGCCGCCGTGAACGGGGCAGCGAGCAGAGCAGCCGCGACAGCGACCGCTTGACCAGCGTGAATGAGTGTCATCGAACCTCCTGAGACGCTCTCGAAAGATCAGCAGGTCCGTCGTAACATGAATCACTCAGCGTATCGGCGAGTCGCTTCCCGTGATCATATTCGTGTCGCGCGGGGGTAGATGAGCTGGTTTACGAGGCAGCGAGTGCCACGTCCAGGTGGTCCTGGTTCGGGCCGCCTCGCAGGGGTCCACCGGGTCGATCGATCAGGTAGGCCGCCCGGAAGTCGTCCGCTCGGTCGGGTAGTCCGCCCCGGAAGTCGTCCGCTTGGTCAGGTGGGTCGCTCGGGAGTCGCTCGCTCGGTGACCGTCCGATGGGTGGCTAGTCTCCGGTGCGTCCGTCCACCGCCTCGCGGAGGAGGTCGGCGTGGCCGTTGTGCCGTGCGTACTCCTCGACGAGATGGAACAGGATCCACCTGAGGCTGGGTACCCGGCCGTCGGACCAGGGGCGCACGGCCAGCCGGTCCAGGCCGCCGTCGGCCAGCGCGTCCGCGACCAGCGAGCGGGAGCGGGCCACGGTGTCCTGCCAGAGCGTGAGGAGCTGCTCGGGGGTGTCCTCGGTGGCCGAGTGCCAGTCCCAGTCGATATCGGCCTCCCAGTCCACGGTGTCCCACGGGGGCTCCGGGGCGTTCCCGTACAGCCGCTGGGAGCACCACCAGCTCTCGACATAGGCCAGGTGCTTGAGCATCCCGCCGAGGGTCATCGTCGAGGCGCCGACAGTCGCGTTCAGGCCGGCCGCGTCCAGTCCGGCGCACTTCCACTCCAGGGTCGCGCGCTGGTAGTCCAGGTAGCCGAGGAGGGTGGCGGTTTCGTCGGCCGCGACCGGAGGTTCGGGGCGGCCATGTTCGTCCAGGTTGATCACGCGCGGGGAGTCTACCCGTCGGCCCAGGCGAGTTCTAGGGCGGCCGTCGTCCAGGGGCGGTGCAGGTCACGGCGGATCGGCTCAACGCGATGCGGCCCCGTCGCTGCCACGGTGTCGGTGCTCGACATCCACCACGTGCGTTGTCGACGGCGGTGCCCCACCACCAAGTGTCAGGAGGTGCGCGTGAGCTTCAGCACGTCGGTCAGTTGCCGGGCGGTCGGCAGGATGCGTAGTGCCTCGTCGATCTCGCGTTCCGCCCACTCGCGGTGCCGCCGCTCGGCGTGCGGGTCGAGGGCGACGCGGGCCTGGACCAGCAGGAAGTTCAGGTGGGACGCGAGAAGCATGGTGAAGTCGGCCAGGCCGGTGATGCGGCCAGGGCCGCCCTCACTTTTGTACGCCTCGTACATGGCGCGCATGGCTTCGAGGTCGGCGGTCGAGTCGTCGCAGAACCAGTCGAACAGCGCCCGCGCCAGCTCCCGGCCCGGCGCGGCCGGGCCGAGGTTGTCCCAGTCGACGACCACGAGCGCGCCGGTGGAGTCGGCGAGGACGTTCTCCGGGTGCAGGTCGCGGTGGCAGAGGATCAGCTCGCCGGGATCGGCCGGCGCGACGGCCGCGCACAGCTCTGGGAGCGTGGCGAGCAGATCGGCGAGTCTCGCGGCCCACACCGCGTCCGACGTGGCCACCTCCGCCCATTCGTGCGTGGTGGGGACGCGGTCGTACCAGCGAGCGGGTGGTCCGCCGTCCGGCTCGACCGTCGCGGCGGGGGCGCATCGGTGCAGGCGCGCGAGCAGCGCCCCGATCTCTCCCGGCGTGGCCGGCGCCGTCAGCTCGACCGGCCGCAGGTCGATCCAGTCGTACAGGCGCAGCCACGTCCCGCCGGGCGGCTCAAGCAGGTGGCGCCCATCGCGGTCGGGGTGACTCGCCGGCAGCCGTACCCCTGCCTCGGCCGCCCGCCGCCCGAACGCCAGCTCCGCCTCGATCAACGCCTCCGACGGCGGCTCGGCGAAGATCTCCTTGAGCGCGTAGCGTGCCGGGCCGACGTCGAGCCGCCAGATCTGCCCCAGCGCGCCCCGCGGCCCCGCGGACACCACGACGTCCTCACCCCACCCGAACGCCTCCCGTACGTGGGCGACCAGCTCCTCGACCATGATCAGACTCCTGAGAACAGGCAGGACGACACGATCAGACTCCTGGGGACCAGACTCCTGGGGACAGCAGCACGATCAGACTCCTGGGGGCAGCAGGACGAACGGCGAACGGCGGGTGGGCGCGGCGACAATCTGGGCGACACTGCTGCTGCTGCCGCCGCCGCCGACGACGCCACTGCTGCTGCTGCCGCGCCTGACGCCGCTGCCACTGCCGCCGCCGACGCCCCAGCCGCCGCCACCGCCGACGCCGAGATTCACACGACTGAGTATGGGCGATACGAGTGCTGGGACGCCTGCTGATTTATCCGTCGCGACAGCAGAAGTTGACACCAGTTAGATAGCTTGGTTGCCATTCGGAAACAGCGTCCTGGTGGCCGTGGATTTGCCACTATCGTGGCGTTTCATGATGCGCGTCCTGGTCCCCGCCCGCCTGCGCAAAGCCGTGCGCACGTGGTTCGATTCCCGCTACATCTCCATCGGCGATCACCGTCAGGACATCAGGGACGCTCTCTGGGAGGTCCAGACCCTGCGCCGGGAGATGGCGACCCTGCAGGACGAGGTCGAGCGTCTGCGAAACGCCAGACCCGCCACCGCCGCCCCCACCAGCGCCCCCACGGACAAAGCCCGGCTCGACGACACGCACCGCCTGGCTCAGGAGACGGCCAAGGCGCTGGACGGCGTGCTCCAGAACGAGGTCCTCCTCTGGCAGGCGATCGACGACCTCAAGTCACGGACACCACGTCCGCATGATGCTGTGCGGGCGGAGGATTCGTCATGCGCGTGAGCTGGTCGGGAGGCGAGCTGACGTTCCGGCTCGGGGCCGACGACGAGATCACCGGCAGGGCCGCCGACGAGCACCCGGTCAAGCTGGCCACCAACTCCTGCACCATCGCCGGGGTGCCCGGAGACGCGCACCCTGACCTCTTCGCCGTCGCCGCATGGACCGTGGTGGCGCCGTGGACGCGCAAGGAGATCGTGTTCGACCGGGCCATCTCCCCTGAGGTGGCCGCCGCGCTGCACGAGGGGTGGGGGATCGAGGCCGGGCCAGTAGGCGCGGAGGCTCGGCGTACCGGGACGAACCTGGCGATCTCCTACAGCGGTGGCGCGGACTCCGTGGCGGCGGCGACCATCTATCCCGAGGCGCCGTTCGTGCACTTCCGGCGTGTGCCGCACCCCCGCGTGCCGAACCGGTGGCCGCACTACCGCTCCGACGTCCTGGCGAGGCTGGCCAGGCGCACCGGGCGGGAACTCACCGTGGTGGACTCCGACTTGGAATTCACGCTGTCCGAGCCCCGGCCCGGATACCCGGAACACCACGCGGTCGCGGCAGGGGCGTTATTGCTCGCCGACCAGATGGATCTCGGTGGACTGGCGTTCGGGTATGAACTGGGTTCACGGTGGCTCGGCGGGGATCGCTATCTTCTGCGTTACACGCCCGACAACCTGATGTGGGCGCCGCACGGGGCGTGGGGGCGGTTGTTCGCGGCGGCGGGCGTACACATCGTGCTCCCCGTGGGCGGCGTGAGTGAAGCGGTCACCATGCGGCTGGCGCTGAACTCGGAGCTCAAGGAGCACGTCCGATGGTGCCTTCAGGGCACCGACGGACCGTGTCGCAGGTGCGGCAAGTGCCTGTACAAGGAGCTCATTCAGGCCGCCGTCGAACGGCGACCGCTCGACACGCCCTTCACCGCCGATGACCCCCGGGTGCGTAAGTGGCTCCAGCCTCCGCCGTACGGGGGACAGGAGATGGTCGAGTACGGCCTGGCGAGGGTGCCCGGCATCGAGGACACGCTGTTCGGGAAGGCGCTCGACTACTTCGACGCCACGGAGGAGTCGACGAGCTGGCTCGACCACTGCTACCCGCTGGCGCTCGACGAGATTCCGGCCCAGTGGCGTGAGCAGGCGGCCGGGTTCATGACGTCCAAGGTCGGGCTCATGACCGAGGCCGAGGTCCGCCGGGTGGAGACATGGGGCACGTGACGCTCTCACGCCCTGTTCGATCCCTCTTGCTCGATCCGCCGATGGCCGATACGGCTTCGGTCTATCTGCCGTTGGTCGATATTGTTTCGGCTGATCTGCTGTTGATCGATCCGGTTTCGGCAGATCCGCGTTCGGCCAGTCTGCCGTTGGTCGATCCGATTTCGGTCGATTCGTCGTTGGTCGGTCCGCCTTCGGCCGGTCTCCCGTTGGTTGAACGGTCTTCGGCCGATTCGCCTTTGGCTGGTCTGCTGTTGGTCGGTACGGTTTCGGCCGATCTGCCGATGGTCGTTACGCCGTTGGTCGGTCCGCCTTCGGCCGGTCCCCTGTCGGTTGATCGGTCTTCGGTCGATTCGCCTTTGGCTGGTCTGCCGATGGTCGATACGCCGTTGGTCGATGTCGGGTGCGTAGGTGAGGGAGTGGGACTGTGAAGGTGTACTTGTCGGTCGACATGGAGGGCGTGACCGGGCTCACCGACCCCGAGGAGATGCACGCGGGCAAGCGGGGCTACGAGCGGGGCTGCGAGCTCATGACCGCCGATGCCAACGCCGCCGTCGAGGGGGCGTTCGAGGCCGGGGCGGCCACAGTGCTGGTGAACGACGCTCACGGGTCCACCAAGAATCTGCGGATCGACCTGCTGGACCCGCGCGCCACCCTCATCCGGGGGCCGGGTAAGGCGCAGCGAATGGCGCAGGGGGTTGACGGGTCGTTCCAGGCCGCGTGTTTCGTGGGGTACCACGCCCGCGCGGGGGTGACGAACGGCGTGCTCAACCACACCTGGATGGGCAAGGAGATCCAGAACGTCTACCTCAACGGCGAGGTGTGCGGCGAGACGCGGCTGGTGGCGGCGTGTGCGGGGTTCCACGGTGTTCCGGTGGTGCTGGTGACCGGGGACGAGGCCGTCGGTGAAGAGGCGCGCGAGTTGCTCGGCGATGTGGAGACGGTGGCGGTCAAGAAGGGGATCGACAAGTTCTCGGCCGAACTGCTGCCGCCGAGCGTTGCCCAGGCTCGGATTCGTGAGGCGACGGCCAGGGCGTTGGGGCGGTTGAGCGACTTCACGCCTTACCAGGTGGCTGCGCCGTACACGCTGGGGGTGGAGTGGAACTCCACTGCCATCGCGGCCGCCGTCGGACTTGTTCCCGGCGTGAAGGCGGTGGGATCGCGTCACACTGAGTTCACTACCGATGACTTCGCACAGATCATGGCGCTGTTCGGTATCTTCGCCACGATTGGTGGTCAGATCTCCTGCGGCAGCGGCCCCTACGGCTGAACGCCCGCAAAGAGCAGCCGCCGGGTGGTGAATGGCAGGTCAGCGCATGCGGGCCGGTGAGGAGCAGGCCGACGTACGCAGGCGGGTGAAGAGCCGGTCGGCACACGCAGGTCGGTGAAGACCCGGTCGGCACACACGGGCCGGTCAATGGCAGGTCAGCGTACGCAGGCGGGTGAAGAGCCGGTCGGCAACGCAGGTCGGTGAATGGCAGATCGGCACACGCGGGCCCGTGAAGAGCAGGTCAGCACACGCAGGCCAACGGAGTAGCGGGCCCGCATAGTTGGGAGCGAGTGGCATGGAGGGCGCGGCGCTGACCCGGCGGGGGTTACTCGTCGGTATCGGGGCGGTGGGTGGTGCGGGAGCCATGTACGCCGCCATGGGCGCGCTGGGTCTGGCGCCGTCCCAGCAGGACAAGGACTTCGCCGCCCCCCAGCAGGGCGACTTCTCGCTGCGCGGCAAGGCGGCGGCCAAGGTGGTGATCATCGGGGCGGGGGTCGCCGGGCTGACCGCCGCGTACGAGCTGGGCAAGGCCGGCTACGACTGCACGCTGCTGGAGGCCAAGGACCGGGCCGGCGGCCGGAACCTCACGCTGCGCGGCGGTGATCGGCTCACCGAGCTCAACGGTCCCGCGCAGGAGGTGAAGTTCGGCGAGGGCGTCTACTTCAACGCGGGCCCGGGGCGGATCGCGCCGTGGATGGTCACCCTGGACTACTGCCGCGAGCTGGGCATCCCGATCGAGACGTTCATCAACACCAACGGCCAGGCGCTCGTTCACACCAACGGGCAGACGATCCGGTCAAGGGCCGCGCGTGCAGATATGTACGGGTATGTGGCGGAGCTGCTGGCTAAAGCGACGAATGTTGGTGCGCTTGACAAGAAGGTCGGCAAGGACGATCAGGAACGACTGCTGGAGTTCCTGCGCAGGTTCGGCGACCTGGGGCCCAAGCTCGACTACGAAGGCTCCGACCGCCGGGGTTTCGTGAAATATCCGGCGCTGGACGGCGGCGCCCCCCTCGCGGCCCCCGGCACCCTGCACGCCGTCCTCGCCGCCGGCACCGGCCGTTCCATCACCAACGACTTCGGCTACGAGCAGTCGACCCCCATGCTGCAGCCCGTCGGCGGCATGGACGCCATCGTCGTCAAGCTCACCGAGGCGGTCGGTGCGGACCGGATCAGGACCGGCGTCAAAGTCACCAAGATCACCAATATGGCCGACGGCGTCGAGGTGACCTGGGACGGCGGCTCGCTCAAAGCCGACTACTGCATCGCCACCCTGCCGCCCCACCTGCTCGCGAAGATCCCGCACAACCTCGGCGCGCCCGTAACGGCCGCGCTCAAGACGCCCATCCCGGTCGCCAGCGGCAAGATCGGCCTGGAGTACGGTCGGCGCTGGTGGGAACTGGAAGACCGCATCTACGGCGGCGTGACCGAGACCGACCTGGACATCACCCACATCTGGTACCCGTCCGCCGGTTTCCACGCCCAGCGCGGCGTGCTCGTCGGCTACTACAACACCGATCAGAACGCCGAGCTCTACGGCGCCCTCACCCCGGATGACCGCAGGCGCCGCGCCCTCACCCAGGGCAGGAAGATCCACGGCGACAAGTACGGCAAGGACCTGCTCTCCAGCGTCTCCATCGCCTGGGACCGCCAGGAACACATCCAGGGCGGCTGGGTACGCTGGCCCGCCTTTGATTCGTCCTTTACTCTTCTGCAACGCCCCAGCGGAAGGGTTTACTTCGCGGGCGACTGGCTCACCCATCTGATCGCGTGGCAGGCGGGCTCCATGGAGTCGGCCCGTGGCGCCGTCACCCAGCTGCACCAACGGGTGCTGCAGTCACCGTGACGTCGCGCGCTGCTCAGGTGACCGGCGTAAGGTCCTGAGAGAGCGATCGAGGAGATGGGATGACGTTGGACTGGGTGCCCGCGACCGACCGGACCGACCTGCTGGCCGAGCCGGTGGCCCTTGCCGTGCAGGGGCTGGCGGGCGTCGAGGTGGCCGAGATCGACCCCGAGCTGGCCGATACGGCGGCGTTCTGCGAGCGCTACGGCGTGACGCTCGACGAGTCGGCCAACTGCGTGGTCGTCGCGGCCAAGCGCGGCGGCGAGACGCGCTATGCGGCGTGCATGGTGCTCGCCACGATGCGGGTCGACGTCAACGGCGTCGTACGCAGGCATCTCGACGCGCGCAAGGCGAGCTTCGCCCCGATGGCGGAGGCGGTCGAGCTCACCGGGATGGAATACGGCGGCATCACCCCGCTCGGCCTGCCCGCCGACTGGCCGATCCTGGTGGACACGAAGGTGGCCGAGCACGACAGGGTAGTGATCGGAAGCGGGGTTCGGCGGTCGAAGTTGGCCGTTTCCGGGGCCGCTCTTGCCGGGTTGAAGGGGGCGGAGATCCTCCCCCTGGCGAGTTGAAGCCAGAGCTGACGCTAAAACTGAAGCCAATTCGAGACCGTTGAATGGGAAACCGATGGGCCCCTTCGGGACGTTGTACGAGTGGGAATGTGGCCTCATGGTTCATCTCGTGGGCGGGGATTAAGCCGGTATGGTGCTTCATGCCATGAACGATGACCGACTCGGCCCTTACCGGCTGCTCAGGCGGCTCGGCGAAGGCGGGATGGGCGTTGTCCACCTCGCTGTCGACCCGCAGGGTAGGCAGGTGGCGGTCAAGGTCCTGCGCGCGGAGGTCGCCGGCGACGAGGTCGCCAGGCGGCGTCTGTCGCGTGAAGTCGAGACCATGCGCCGCGCGCGCAGCAAATACATCGCCGAGGTGATCGACGCCGATGTGACGGGTCATCGGCCCTACATCGTCACGCGTTACGTCGCCGGGCGGCCACTCGACGAGATCGTCAAGGACGACGGTCCGCTCGACCTGCCCGCGCTGGTCAAGATCGCGCACGGGGTCGCCACCGCGCTGGCCGCCGTGCACGCGGTCGGCGTGATCCACCGCGACCTCAAGCCGGGCAATGTACTGATCATCGACGGCGAGCCGGTCCTGATCGACTTCGGGATCGCCCAGGCGGTCGACGCGACCAGGCTGACGCAGACAGGGATGTTCATCGGCACGCCCGGATACCTCGCCCCCGAGATCATCGAGGGTCAGGAGGCCGGGCCCGAGGTCGACATCCACGCCTGGGCGGGCACGCTGCTGTACGCGGGCACCGGCCAGCCGCCCTTCGGCAAGGGCACGCTGGAGATGATCTTCTACAACATCACCGCGGGCAAGGCCGACGTGAGCGCGGCCCCGAAGGAGCTGCAGCCGCTGCTCAAGGCGGCCTTCCAGCGCAACCCTGCCAAGCGGCCCAAGGCGGCCGAGCTGGCCGAGCAGACCGCCAGGATGCTGCCCAAGCCGCCGGGCGGCGTGCGCGACGAGATCTCGACCGTGCCGCGGTCCGACCGCTCCAACCCGTCGCTCGAGCTGCCGACGCCGCAGCCCTTGGCCGACAAGCCGTCGTACGACATCTCGACCCCGCCCATGACGCCGCGCCGGCTCGTCGACGGCCAGCAGCGCCAGCAGCCCCCGCACCAGGGCCAGCCGCACCAGGGGTCCGGCCCGAACTGGCAGCCCCAGGGCCGGCCGCCCCAGCCGCCGCCGCAGGAGCAGCAGTACGTCTCGCTGCTCCCCGAGCAGCAGGGCGACCCCTACCCGACCCGCAGGGTGACCCCGGAAGAGCTGCGCAAGATGCAGCGCGAGGCCGCCCCGCAGCCGTGGCAGGTCTCCGGGCAGGGCAACAATCAGCCGAGCAACAATCAGCCGAGCAACAATCAGCCGAGCAACAGCCACATGCCGTCGCCGGCCGATGCCGACGTGCCCACCCGGCGCGTACGCCCCGACCCGCCCGACGTCCCCACCCGCCGGGTACGCCCCGAAGCGCCCGACTACGGGCGAGGCAACCCGATCCAGCCACCGCCCTACATCCCGGTACAGGGCCAGTTCCCGCATGATCCGCAGGCGCAGCCCTACCAGCCGCACGAGGCGCAGACCAGGAGAGACGCCTACGGGCAGCAGCAGCCCGACCTGCGGACCAAGCGCGAGCCGTTCATCCCGGCGGCCCGCCCCGGGCAGGCGCTGCAGCGGTCCCGGGCCTACGGCCTGGCGAGCGCGATGCTGCTGATCCTGATGATCATGGTGGCCGTGGTGGCGCCCGTGCTGGTGGGCCTGCTGGTGATCCCGGTCGTGGTGCTGCTCCGCGCGGCCGACCTGGCCCAGCCGGAGCTGGTCGCGCGCCGGTCCACCGGGTCGGCCGCGCTGGACGTGGTGCGCGTGTTCGCCTTCCCCAAAAAACTGGCCAAGTCGGTGGGGATCACGTTCGCGCTGTTCTTCTACGCCCTTATCCTGGGGCTACCGGTGACGCTGCTGCTTACCGTGTTCGTCAAGATGAACCCCTACAACGCCTTGGCCTGGGGCGCGGCGATCGCCCTGTGGACCGTCTGCGCGGGCCCCGGAGTGGAGGGGCCTGGAAGGCAGATGCGCAGAACCCTCTCATCGCTCGTACCCTCGAGAACAGCGGCGATGGTGATGGTGGGAGTTCTCGCGGCGGGGGCCGCGCTCTCCCTGATCCTCGCTTACAGCTCGTTCGACAACGCGAGGAGGGCCGTATGGGCTCCGCTGAACGTCGGACCTGTGGTGACCCAGCTCAACGGACTGAAGGGGAGCACAGGGGGATGACGCCGGGACGGTGGCGATGAGCACGCAGGCGCCGGAGCGGCTTGGCCCCTACCGGCTGGTCAGGAAGATCGGCGAGGGCGGCATGGGCGTGGTCCACCTGGGCCTCGACACCGAGGGCCGCGAGGTCGCCATCAAGGTCCTGCACCCGCATGTCGCGGCCGACCTGAAGGCCCGTGACCGGCTGACGCGCGAAGTCGAGACCATGCGCCGGGTGCGCAGCCCGCACGTGGCCGAGGTGCTCGACGCCGAGCTCGTCGGCGGCCAGCCGTACGTCGTGACCCGTTTCGCCCCCGGCCGCACACTCGAAGAAACGGTGCTGGCGGAGGGCGCGCTGGAGGCGCGCGAGGTCATCAGGCTGGCCCAGGGCCTGTGCCAGGCGCTGGTGGCCATCCACGCCGCCGAGGTGATCCACCGCGACTTCAAGCCGTCCAACGTGATGCTGGTCAACGGCGATCCGCTGGTCATCGACTTCGGCATCGCGCACCTGGTCAACGCCACCCGGCTGACCCAGACGGGGATGTTCGTCGGCACGCCCGGCTATCTGGCGCCCGAGATCATCCGCGACTCGGAGATCACCCAGGCGGCCGACGTGCACGCGCTGGCCTCCACGGTGTTCTTCGCCGCGACGGGCGCGCCGCCGTTCGGCACGGGCACGTTCGAGGCGGTCTGCTTCAACATCATGGAAGGGCGCGCGCAGATCGACAAGGCGCCCGCCTGGCTGCGCGGCTGGCTGAGCCGCGCGCTGCGGGTCGAGCCCAGTGCCCGGCCCGGCGCCCAGGAGCTCCTGCGGATGGCCAGGGCGCTGGACCCGTCGGTGACCTCCTTCCACGAGACGTCCGCCGACGGGCCGACCGGCACCAAGCGGATGGGTAACCGGACTCGGGTCATGGAGAACTACTCCGACCTGCTGCCCCCGGTCGCGTACGGCACCCCGGCCGCGCCCGCGCGCGAGGAGAAGCCGCCGCGCGAGGAGCGGCCGCCGCCCTACGTCCCGGCGCCGATGCCGGAGCGGCACCCGGCCCCGCGCGTCGACCAGCGGGTCGCGGGCTACCCGGCGCCGCCAACACACCCGCCCGCCTACCGCCCGGCCACCCAGGCGGGTCAGCAGCGGCCGGTCGCGCCGCCCCCGTACACACCGCCGGCCGAGCGCAAGCGTTACCTGGTCGGCAGCCAGTTCGTCGGCCTGCTGCTGCTGGTCACGCTGACCGCGCTGGCCGTCGTGCTGCCCGTCGCGGTGAGCGCGGTGGCCGTCGCGCTGGCGTTGGTGCTGCGGGTGGGCGAATACCTCTTCGGCGACATGGTCAAGCGCAGGCAGGTGCGGGGGAGCAGCGCGGCCGATCCGCTGCTCGTCCTGGTCGGCACGCCGTGGGCGCTGGTCAAGGCCGCGCTCGTGACGCTGGTCCACGTGCCTCTGGCGCTGATGTTCGGCGTCTGTGTCTGGGGCGTGCTGCGCTGGGGCGGCGGGATGAGCGTCAACGCCGCCGCCGCGTACGGCGCGGGCGCCTTCACGGCCGGGCTGTTCGTGCTGCCGGGCGGCGGCGCGCCGCGCAAGGCGGTCACGCGCTCGCTCACCGGCATCCTGCGCACTCCCGGCGCGGCCCTGGTCGCCGCCCTGATCGTCGGTACGGCCGCGATGTTCGCGGTGATGTTCGCGATGGGCCAGGCACCGACCTGGGCGCCCTGGCGGGCTCCGGAGACCGTGATCAACGAGCTGACCAGCGATGCGCGGCGGAGCACGATCGGCTTGATCACCGGCCTGATCAACGATCTGCTCGACGGCGTGGGGTTGGGGTTCCTGTCACCCTGGTCGTAAGTGTCTTGGCCCGCTCCGGGGGGAGATAAGGGGTATGAGCGAGCGGCTGGGCCCCTATCAGTTACTCTCCCGGCTCGGGGCGGGCGGGTTCGGTGAGGTGCACCTGGCGCTCGACCCCGAGGGGCGTACGGTCGCGGTGAAGGTCCTGCACCCGCACGTGACGGCCGGCAGTGGCGCGCTGACCCGGCTGGCGCGCGAGGTGGAGACGATGCGGTTAGTGGGCGGGCCGCACGTTGCCGAGGTGCTCGACGCCTCGCTCGACGTCGCCAAGCCCTACCTGGTGACCCGTTACGTCCAGGGCAGGCCGCTCAGCGCGGTCCCCACGCCGGTGCCCGAGCTCCGGCAGCTGGCCGCCGGACTGGCCGACGCGTTGCTGGCCATGCACGAGGCGGGTGTCGTGCATCGGGATCTGAAGCCGGCCAACGTGATGATGGCCGAAGGTGAGCCGGTGGTCATCGACTTCGGCATCGCCAGCGCGCTCGACTCCCTCTCGGTGACGGCCTCGGGGGCCGTGGTGGGCACGCCCGGCTATCTGGCGCCCGAGGTGCTGGAGGGCAAGGAGTCGGGGATGCCGGCCGATGTGTTCTCCTTCGGGGCCACGCTGGCCTACGCGGCCACGGGACGGCAGCCGTACGGGCAGGGACCGGCCTCGGCGGTCGCCTACCGGGTCGTGCACCACGATCCCGATCTGGAGGGGGTCCCAGACTGGCTGAGCCCGCTGCTGCGCGAGTGCCTAGCCACCGACCCGCTCGCGCGGCCGACGGCCGCGCAGATCTGCGACAGGCTCGGCGTCGAGGCCGCCCATTACGCCGTCCGTCCGCCCGCCACGGCTCTGCGCCCCCGGCCCGGCGAGGCGCACGACCTGGAGACCCGGGAGTGGCGGCCGGGTCAGGAGCGGGGCCGTCCGTCGGTCGAGGAGTCCAGGGCCAGGCACCGGGAGAAGGTACGCAGGCGCTGGCTGATCGGCTCCGGGCTGTTCGTGGCCCTGCTGGCCGCCGCCGCGCGGGAGCCGCTGCCAGAGGTGACGCTGTTCCTGCTGGCCGCGTACGCGCTGGTGGCGGTGGCCGACGCGGGGGTGGCGCTGTTCACGCGCGGCCGCTTCCGGATGAGCCGGATCATCTTCGATTTCGCCGGGATGCTCGGCGCCGCGGGGCTCTGCCTGGGGCTGAGCGCGGTCTTCAGTACGTTCACACTCGCCCTGTTCGCCGGTACGGCGCTGGTGGTCGGGGTCGTGTTCCTGATGTCGGCCTGAACTCAGGTAACGGAATAAAGTTCGGTAGGGTGGGGGGTGCTTTGTCGTAAGCCTCGCTTGCTTGCGCCTAAGCTACTCATGGGTAACATGGCCGCGAGAGCACCCGCTGTCACGGCCCCATGGGACACCTGGCAGTCTGTCAGCAAGCATCAGGCGCCGAGCGTCGGCGCACGCGAACACGGGAGGTCGGCCACCGGCCATGAACATCGTCGTCTGCGTGAAGCAGGTCCCCGACACGGCGACCGAGCGCAAGCTCCGGTCCGATGACAAGACGCTCGACCGTGACGCCGTCGACGGCGTGGTGAACGAGCTTGACGAGTATGCGGTCGAGGAGGCCCTGAAGCTCAAGGAAGCCCACGGCGGTGAGGTGACCGTTCTCACCATGGGACCGAGCCGGGCCACCGAGACCATCCGCAAGGCCCTGGCCATGGGCGCGGACAAGGCCGTCCACCTGACGGATGACGCGCTGCACGGCTCCGACGCCCTGTCGACCTCCTATGCGATGGCGCAGGTGCTCAAGAAGATCGGGTTCGACCTGGTCATCCTGGGTTCGGAGTCCACCGACGCGCGTACGGGCGTGCTGGCCGCGATGCTGGCCGAGCGCCTGGGCGCACCCCAGCTCACCCTCGCCAAGAAGGTCGACATCGAGGGCTCCGAGATCGTGATCCAGCGGATCACCGACTACGGGTTCGACAAGGTCGCGGCCCAGTTGCCCGCCGTCGTGTCCGTGGTGGAGAAGATCAACGACCCGCGCTACCCGTCCTTCAAGGGCATCATGGCGGCCAAGAAGAAGCCGGTGGAGACGCTGGCCATCGCCGACGCGGAGATCGCGGCCGACCAGGTCGGCCTGGACGCGGCCTGGTCCGAGGTCGTCGAGTTCGCCGCGGCCCCGCCGCGCGCGGCCGGCACGATCGTCAAGGACGAGGGTGACGGAGGCTCGAAGGCCGCTGACTTCCTCGCGTCCAAGAAGTTCATCTGAGCACGGGAGAGACAGCTGATATGTCGGAGATTCTCGTTCTCGTCGAGCACGTCGACGGCGAGGTCAAGAAGGTCACACTCGAACTGCTGACCCTGGCCCGTTCGCTCGGCGCACCGGCCGCCGTCTGGGCCGGACCCGGCATCACCGACGCGGCCAAGGCCAGGCTCGCCGAATACGGTGCCGAGAAGATCTACGTCGCCGGAGCCGACGAGATCGTCGACTACGTCGTCGCGCCCAAGGCCGAGCTGCTCGCCCAGCTCGTGGCCGACAAGTCGCCCGCCGCCGTGCTGGTGGCCGCCACGACCGAGGGCAAGGAGGTCGCCGGCCGGCTCGCGGTCAAGACCGACTCGGGCGTCATCACCGACGCCGTGGGCCTCGGCGAGGGCTTCGTGGCCGACCAGTCCATCTTCGGCGGCGGCGTCAACGTCCGCTCGAAGGTGCGCAAGGGCACGCCGATCGTCGCCGTACGCCCCAACTCGACGGCCCCCGAGGCCGCCGCGGGCGCGGGCACCGAGGAGCAGGTGTCGGTCACCCTGACCGAGTCCGCCAAGGCCGCCCGTGTCCTGGAGCGCGTGAAGCAGGAGAAGGGCGCGCGCCCCGAGCTGACCGAGGCCGCGATCGTGGTCTCCGGCGGCCGTGGCGTCGGCTCGGCCGAGAACTTCTCGGTCATCGAGGGCCTGGCCGACGCCCTGGGCGCGGCCGTGGGCGCCTCGCGCGCCGCCACCGACGCTGGCTGGTACCCCCACCAGTTCCAGGTGGGCCAGACGGGCAAGACGGTGTCGCCGCAGCTGTACATCGCGGCCGGCATCTCCGGCGCGATCCAGCACCGGGCCGGGATGCAGACCGCGAAGACCATCGTCGCTATCAACAAGGACCCGGAGGCGCCGATCTTCGAGCTCGCCGACTACGGCGTCGTGGGCGACCTGCACCAGGTGGTGCCGCAGCTCACCGAAGAGGTCACCAAGCGCAAGTAGCGCTTGCTGGGGCCGGAGTCACTGGTCGCTGGCGGGGAGCAGGACCTGGAAGGCCGCTCCCCGCCCCGGCGCGGAGCGGACCTCCACGCGGCCCCCGTGGGCGGCGACAATGGAGCGCACGATGGCCAGTCCGAGTCCCGCCCCACCCGTGGACCTGGCCCTGGAGCCGTCGGCGCGGTAGAAGCGGTCGAAGACCCGGGCCGACTCCTCGGCGCTGAGCCCCGGCCCTTCGTCCTCGATGACCAGCACCGCCTGGTCGCCGAGGGTGCCGACGCCGATCCTGACCGGGGAGCCGGCCGGGGTGTGGGTGACGGCGTTGCCGACGAGGTTGCTGACCACCTGCCGCAGCCTGGCCTCGTCGCCCAGCACGGGGGCGCTGGCCGCGGGTCCGCCGGCGGGCCCGGTGAACGCGATCGGCCTGGACGGGTCCAGCGCAGCGAAGTCGTGCCGCGCGTCGGCGGCCAGCGTACGCAGGTCCATGGGCGTCAGGTCGAGCCCCGCGGTCGTGGGCTCGTCGAGGAAGGCGAGCAGCAGCAGGTCGTCCACCAGCCGCGCCAGACGCCCGGACTCGCTCTCGATGCGAGCCAGCGCCGCGTCGGCGTCCGTGCCGCCCATGCGATACAGCTCCGAGAACCCCTTGATGCCGAACAGCGGGGTACGCAGCTCGTGGCTGACGTCGGCGACGAACCCGCGCATGCGCGCCTCGGACTCCGCGCGGGCGGCGAACCCCTGCTCGATCTGGGCGAGCATGCCGTTCAGCGCGTGCGCGAGCCGCCCGACCTCCGTCCCCGGCATGGCCAGGTACGGTACGCGCCGAGTCAGGTCGCCGCCCGCGATGGCCGCCGCGGTCTCCTCCACCCGCCGCAGCGGCGCGAGCCCCGCCCGGATCGCCACGCCGCCGACGAGAGCGAGCACGGCCAGCAGCACCGAACCCGCGATGAGACAGACGACCCGAACCCGGTCGATCGTGGTGTCCAGGCCGTCGAGCGACAGCGCGACGACGACACTGGCGTGAGCGGAGCCGTCCCGTCCGGCCTTGGGCAGCGCCATCGCCCGCCACGCCGTGTCATCGGCGCCGCTCACGGTGAACGGCCGCTTCGCGCGGTTGGCGACGGTGGCGGAGTCCAGCCGGGGCAGTTCGGGACGTCCGCCGGTGGTCAGCTCCCGCAGGACCGTGCCGTCGGCGGACAGGTAGGCCGCGTACCCCTGCTCGAAGAGGTCGAGTTGCGCCACGTGGTCGCTGACCGGCCGCTGCCTCAGCCGATCGGCCAGTTGGGGCGAGATCACGGACAGGGCGGTGCCCATGGGCGCCAGCTTCTCGTCGATCCTGGTCAGAAGCTGGGATTCCAGCTGTTGCACGACCACCGAACTGATCACCACCAGCCCGACGAACAGCAGCGCCACCGTGATGGCCAGGAGCCTGAGCCGCAGGGACAGGCGCCTGATCATCGCTTCGGCCTGCGCAGCACGTATCCGACGCCGTGCACGGTGTGGATCAGCTTCGTCTCGCCGGTGTCGATCTTGCGGCGCAGGTAACTGACGTAGGTGTCGACGATGCTGGAGTCCCCGGCGAAGTCGTAGCGCCAGACGTGTTCGAGGATCTGCGCCTTGGACAGCACCCGCCCGGCGTTGAGCACGAGATGGAGCAGCAGCCTGAACTCCGTCGGAGACAGCCGTACGGCCTGGCCCGCCCTGGTCACCTGGTGGCCCTCGGGATCGACCTCCAGGTCGGCCACGCGCAGCGTGTCGTTGCCGGGAGCCGCGCCCGTCCGCCGGAGTATGGCCCTGATGCGGGCCAGAAGCTCCTCCAGGTCGAACGGCTTGGTCACATAGTCGTCGCCGCCCAGTCGCAGCCCGTTGATCTTGTCGGCCGTGGCGTCGCGGGCCGTCAGGAACAGCACCGGCACAGGGCCCGGTCGGCCGTCACCCCGGGGCAGCAGCCTGAGCCGGCGGATCACCTCGAAACCGTCCAGGTCGGGCAGCATCACGTCGAGCAGGACCAGGTCGGGCGGGTCGGCTCGGGCCGACTCCAGCGCCTGGACACCGCTCTCGGCCGAGCTCACGGTGAAGCCGGCGAAGCGCAGGGTCGCCGAGAGCAGTTCCCTGACGGTGGGTTCGTCGTCGACCACGAGCAGCCGTTCGCCTTCACCCAACTGCTTTCCTCCCTGTCCTGACCGCTTTCGAGCGTACGAGCGGATCAGAGATCGCGGGCCTCGAACCGTACGAACGCGACACCCAGCATGACCGCCGTGAACCCGATGAGGATCCCGAACCCGCCCCAAGGGGACAGACCGGCGTGTACCTGTCCGGAGGCGGCCGAGAAGGCCGCCACGTTCGGCCAGTAGACGCCGAGGGCCTCGCGCAGCCAGCCGGGAGAGGTCCCGGCGAAGATCGGGAGCAGCAGAAAGGCGGTGCTGACGTTCACGGCGGCGGCCGTGCCCCGCAGCAGGACGCCGAGCGCCAGCCCGAAGAGCGCCAGCAGTGTGAACACGATCGGGCCGAGCGTCACAAAGCGGATGACGGCGGCGTCGCCGAGCCCGAGGGCCGGTGTTCCACGCGCTGAGAGCGTCCCCATGAAGGTCAGGATCATCAGCCCCATGGCCGCCACGCTCACCGGTAGCGCGACGAGCACGGTCATTCCGCCCTTGGCGATCAGCAGGCGCCGCCGCCCCACGGCCGCGGCGCTCGCGCGAATGGTGCCCGAGCCGTACTCGGAGGAGGCCACCAGCGCGCCCAGCCCCGCGACCAGCAGCTGCACGATGAACAGGCCCCGCGTGGCCGAGGCCATCGGGTCGAAGCTCAGCCGGTCCTGCGCCGAGGCAGCGTCGTACTGATTGGCGGTCGCGGTCCCGAACAGCCAGCCGAACAGGATCGACAGCGCGACGATCCCCGCGGACAGGATCGTCGTCGATCGGATGGTGATGAACTTGGTCCATTCGGCGCGCAGCGCGCCTGCGGCGGTCATCGGGCCGCCCCGTACTCGACGCTGTCACGGGTGAGCTCCATGAAGGCCTCCTCCAGGCTGGTACGGCGCGGGGCGAGCTCGAACAGGGGCACGCCCTCGGCGGCGGCCAGCCGTCCGACGTCGGGCGCGGTCATGCCGGTCACGATCAGCTCGCCGGACCCGGACCCGGACCCGGACCCGGACCCGGAGCCAGACCCGTTATGCTCGCCGCCCGTCCGCACGTGGGCTCCGGACAGCTCCAGGAGCCGGGTGAAGACGGCGGCCTCGGGCGTGCGGACGAGCACCTCCGCGCCGGTGTCGGTGAACGTCCCGGTGTCGGCGTCGGCGATGAGTCTTCCCTTGCCGACGACCACCAGCCGGTCGGCCGTCAGCGCCATCTCGCCCATCAGATGGCTGGAGACCAGCACCGTGCGCCCCTCGGCGGCCAGGCCGCGCATCAGCGTGCGGATCCACAGGACGCCCTCGGGGTCCAGCCCGTTCACCGGCTCGTCGAACAGCAGCACCGGCGGATCGCCGAGCAGGGCGGCGGCGATGCCGAGCCGCTGGCTCATGCCCAGGGAGAACGTCCCCGCCCTCCTCCCGGCCGCGTCCGTGAGCCCGACCAGGTCGAGCACCTCGGTGACGCGCCGGTCAGGGATCCCGTTGGTCTGCGCCAGGTAACGCAGGTGGTTGCGGGCGCCGCGGTGCGGGTGCACGGCCCGCGCCTCCAGCAGCGCCCCCACCTCCCGCAGCGGCTGGGGCAGGTCGCGGTACGCCCGCCCGTTGACGGTTACCGAACCCGCCGTGGGCAGGTCGAGGCCGACGATCATCCGCATCGTGGTGGACTTGCCCGCGCCGTTCGGGCCGAGAAAGCCCGTGACCAGGCCGGGGCGTACGGTGAAGGTCAGGTCGTCCACGGCGAGCACCTCGCCGTAGCGTTTCGTCAGTCCGTTGAGCTGGATCATGTGGCCAGCGTCGTACGCCCGGATGGAGGGCTTCTGGGGAGATCTGTGAGATTCCTGGGAACGCGAGCCCCCGAGCAGCGGATCGACATGGAGCGCGGCCGGAATCCACAGAGAACTTCCAGCTCACGCCCTGGCCAGCGCCTCCCGGATCCGGCCCGCGAGCTCCCGGGCCTGGCCGGACGACCAGGAGATCACCCCGTTCTCCGACATGAGGGCGTAGTACTGCTGTTCCTCATAGGGGGTGCCGGGTGGCAGCGGGGCCACGTGCCAGTGCAGGTGCGTGTTGCCCTGCTGGCTGCCGAGCGTGAGCAGGTACGTGCGTTCGGACGGAACCGCCGCCTCGACGGCCAGCGCCACCCGCCGTACGACCCGCATGAGATCGAGGTAGTCGCCCTCGTCGAGATCGCGGACCGCGTGCTCGACGTGCACCTTCGGACACACCAGGACGTAGCCGGGCATCGTCGGGTAGCGGGCCAGGAACGCCAGGTGACGCTCGTCCTCGTAGACGATCTCTTCCAGGTCGTACGCCGGGTCACCGGCCACGATGGCGCAGATGAAGCACGGCCCGCTTTTCACGCGAGCGACGTAGGCCGGTATGTCGAACGGGACGTTCCTCTCAGAGCCCATGCCGCGATCATGCCACCCAGCAGGGCCACGCCGTGGAGGTCGGCGAGGGCGGTGAGTGTGACGGCGACGACCGCGAGGACGACGGGGAAGAGCCGCAGGGGCAGCCGCTCGTGACGGGTCACCAGCTGGAACCCGACCGCGGTGACAGCGATCGTCACCACCCAGCTCCAGATGCCGCCGGAGGGCGCGAGGGCGGACGCGCCCAGCATCACCGCGTAGAAGGCGCCCACGGAGCGCTCCAGCGACCCCTCGCAGGCGATGGCCAGGCCCGCCGCCAGGCCGCACAAGGCGATCGAGTTCCCGGCTCCCGGGTCGCTGAACAGGTATCCGGCAGCCTGCCCGGCCACGGCGCCCGCGCCGTACAGGATGAGCCAGCGGGCGGGCCCGAGCGAGCGCTCGGCGAGGTAGCCGAGCACCGCCAGGAACGCCAGGTTGAACAGAGTGCCGAATACGCCGCTGTCCTGGACGACGAGGGAGGTCCCCAGTCGCCACCATTCCCCGGCGCGGATGGCCGCCGGGTCGCGCATGAGCGCGGGTTCCAGGCCGGGGAGGAAGAACTGGAGGACACTCGGCACGGCGGTCACGACGAGGACCGAGGCGGTGACGACTGGTTTGACCATGGGCTCAGCCTCACACTGATCTGCGGATCGGGGCAGTGCAGAATGTAAGCCACTGAGCCAGGACAAATGTCACGGGGTCAGGCAGCGGCGAGTTCGGGCTCCCTGACGGCCGGACCGGCGGTGACCGCCGTGGGCTCCTCGCGTGGCAGGAAGCGGGCGGCCACCGCGATCGCCACGCCCAACAGCACCGCGATCCCGAGCGCGACACGCAGCGACGTGGCGTCCGTCAGGAAGCCGATCACCACCGGGCCGAGCAGCAGTCCCGCGTAGCCCATGGCCCCCGCCTGGGCGATCGCCGGGCCGGGGGTGTCGGTGGCGGTCCCGGCCAGCGAGAGCGTCATCGGCGAGATCGTCGCCACGCCGAGGCCGACGAAGAACATCGCCAGCACCGCCACAAGCGGCGCGGGCGCGACCAGGACGACGGCGAAGAAGCCCGCCGTGGCCACGCCGGAGGCCGTCATGATGCCGCGTACCCCGAACCGGGTCCGCAGCCTGTCGCCGGTGAGCCTGGCGACCAGCATGCCCACCTCGAAGACCGGGTAGCCGAGCGCGGCCAGCGCCTCCGGAGCGCCCAGGGTGTCGCGCATGAACAGCCCGTTCCAGTCGGCGACCGTGCCCTCCACCATGAACGCGAAGAACATCAGAGCGCCGAGCAGATAGACGATCGGGGGCAGGCGGCGGCCGGCCTTGGCGGTGGTCGACACGGCCCGGGGTTCGGGCAGGTACGTACGGCCCAGCAGGACCATCACCGGCAGCGAGACCAGGCCGACCAGCGCCACGTTCACGGTGAACGACAGCCCCAGGGCGATCGACAGGCTGCCCACAGCGCCGGCCGAGATCGCGCCCACGCACCAGCCCGCGTGCATGCCGTTCAGCAGCGGGCGCCCGTAGGCCCGCTCGACCGTGGACCCCTGGGCGTTCATCGCGATGTCCACCATGCCGAACGCCATGCCGAAGAACGTGGCCGCGACCAGCAGCAGCGGCAGGTTCGGCGCGAAGGCCACGCCCACCAGGCCGAGCGCCGTCAGCGGGCCGCCGATCCGCAGGACGGTCTTGCTGCCCGCCCGGCTCATGACCCGGCGCATGGACTGCATGGTGATCAGCGCGCCCACACCCCACGCCAGCAGGATCAGGCCGACCGCCGACTCGGACAGGCCGAGCTTGTCGGTCAACGCCGGGATGCGCACGGTCATCGTGCCCACCAGGAGCCCGGCCAGGACGAAAGTAAGAACCGCCCCGAGACGGGCGATCCTCAAGTCGCGGATCATTGGTACATACCTCGCAAATCACTCATTAACTGGCATGCGGCGCGGCCCGGAGCTCAGAGTGCGAGCTCGGGCGCGAAGAAAGGTGGTGGAAGGGGGAGGCTAGGGTTTGAGGAGGGCGCGACAGCGGGCCTCCAGGGCGCGCAGGTCGCTCTCGGCGTGCAGGTCGGGATCGTGGCTGGCCACGTCCCACAGTCCTTCGCACGCCAGCCGGACGATCTGGGACGCCACCCGGTCGGGCTCGTCGTCCAGGCCCTCGCGGTGCCAGCGGGCCATGGCCTCGCGGATCGGCGCGAGCAGGAACAGGTTGCCCGACGCCCCCGTGACCACGGCCCATCGTCGCAGCCGGTTGGAGCGCACGGCCTCAAGCGTCGCCGCGAGGTAGCGCTCGGTGTAGGTGGGGTCGCCCTGGGCGGCCATCAGCTCGTCGAAGTCGTCGATCAACCGCTCCACCATGCCCTTGATCAGGGCTTCCTTGGAGGAGAAGTGATAGAGGAGGCCGCCCTTGCTCACACCGGCCCGATCGGCCACCGCGGACAGGGTCAGCGCGGTCGAGCCCTGGTCACAGAGGAGATCCTCTGCCGCGTCCAGTAGCTCGTCCCTTCTCATGCCTCTACTGTACCGTCCGGACGGTACAGTAGCAAAGGGGATACGATTTCCTGGTGAGCAGACCGTCGGCCTACCTTGATCACGCGGCGACCACGCCCATGCTTCCCGAGGCGATCGAGGCCATGACGGAGCAACTCGGCCTGGTCGGCAACGCGTCCTCGCTGCACGCGACCGGCCGCCGAGTGCGCAGAGTGGTCGAAGAATCGCGCGAGACCATCGCCGACACGCTGGGCGCCAGGCCGAGCGAGGTGGTGTTCACCTCGGGCGGCACCGAGGCCGACAACCTCGCCGTCAAGGGACTCTACTGGGCGCGCCGGCCGAGGAAGCGGGTGCTGGTCAGCTCGGTCGAGCACCACGCCACCCTCGATCCGGCCCACTGGCTGGCCGACAGCCAGGGCGCGCGCGTCGAGCTGCTGGAGGTCGACGAGTTCGGCCGGGTGCACCCCGACACGCTGCGCGCCGCCATCGCCCGCGACCCCGACGACGTCGCCATGATCAGCGTCATGTGGGCCAACAACGAGGTGGGCACGGTCCAGCCGGTGCACGTGCTGGCCGCCATCGCCCACGACAGCGGCATTCCCTTCCACACCGACGCCGTGCAGGCGGTCGGGCAACTGCCGGTGTCGTTCGCCGACTCCGGCGCCGACGCGCTGACGGTGACCGGCCACAAGGTCGGTGGCCCGATGGGCGTGGGCGCGCTGCTGCTGGCCCGAGGGATGACGCCGGTCTCGGTCATGCACGGCGGCGGCCAGGAGCGCGACGTACGCTCCGGCACGCTCGACGCGCCCGCCATCGCCGGCCTCGCCACCGCCATCCGGGTCGCGGTCAACGAGCAGGAGTCGCTGAGCCGCCGCCTGACCGCGCTGCGGGACGAGCTCATCCAGCGCGTACGGCAGGCGGTCCCCGACGTGCTGCTCAACGGCGACCCGACGGACCGGCTGCCGGGAAACGCCCACTTCTCCTTCCCCGGCTGCGAAGGCGACGCCCTGCTCATGCTGCTCGACGCCAAGGGCGTGGAGTGCTCGACCGGCTCCGCCTGCTCGGCCGGGGTGGCCCAGCCCTCCCATGTACTCCTGGCGATGGGCGCCGACTCGGCGGCGGCCAGGGGCTCGCTCAGGTTCTCCCTCGGCCACACCTCGACGCACGACGACGTCGACCGGCTGATCGAGGTGCTACCGGCGGCGGTCGAACGCGCCCGCCGCGCCGGCCTGAGCTAGTTGATGAAGGCCACCACCGCACTCCACGCGGGATCGGTCGCCACGTCGACCCTGGGCTCCCCTTCCTCCCAGCCCACGATCAGCTCCTTGGCGTGGATCGCCGCGTCGCCGGTCGGGTCGGCGTAGATGTGGATGACCCGGTGGCTCTCCGCGCTCAGGTGCGCCACCAGCACGGCGTCGTCGTGGAGCTTGAGCAGCCGGGCCGCCAGCCGTTCCTCGAAGTCGCGCAGCGCCGTCAGCGACTCCCCGACGGGCAGCCCGTTCTCGTCGCGGTGCGCGTACGGGAGCGTGATCGCGATGTGCTGGTCGAAGAGCGGATAGTCGACCGGCCGCAGCGGATAGCGGGCGGTGGCGACCAGCGGCGCGCCGGCCGCCGTCTGCCCCTCCAGCAGCGCCCACTGCTCCTCCTCGTAGCCGGAGGCCAGGTCGGCCACCACGGCGGGCAGGTGCACGGCGTCGACCGAGTCGATCGGCTGGAACGTCGCCGGGGTGATCTCGCCCACCCAGCGGGCCACGTCGTCCTCGCCGAGCAGCCAGTCGAGGGCCAGCAGCGTGGTCTCCAGCCGGGTGTCCTCGTCGAGCTGGCCGAAGATCGGGTGATAGGCGGCCACGTCCACGCGCGGCGAGTTGGGCGGCACCCGCAGCCCCAGCATCAGCTTGTCGAAGGCGAACTCGAAGCCGCCCACGTCGATCGTGAGCTCCAGCGCCTGCGGGTTGACCTGGCGCGACGGATGGAACTCCCACAGCAGGTCGGCGGGCGGCGCCCCCTTGACCAGGCGATGCGCCAGCGGGCGCAGCTCGGCGTCGCCGGCGGCGGTCACGACCAGCGCGTGCGCCGCGTTCCTGCCGGGAGCCACCTCCCAGACCAGGTCGGGATGCACCGCGGCCACGGCCGGGGCGATCTTCTCCCACAGCCCCTCGGCCTCACCGGAGGCCACGAGCGAGTCGAGCTCCGGCCTGGTCTCCTCCCACCACGCCCAGAACGGCGCGATGCCGTCACTCGGCTCGATGGGCTCTTCGTCGTCGTCCTTGCGCCCGAACAGTCGCATGGCCTGAATACTCCCAGACGCGGCGCCCGGTTGTGCAGATGGCCGAGCAGGCTTGGCGGGACAGTACGCTGGAATGGTCATGGGATTGCGTGTGCTTGCCGCCATGTCGGGCGGCGTCGACTCCGCCGTGGCCGCCGCCCGGATCGCCGAGGCCGGTCACGACGTCACTGGTGTGCATCTGGCCTTGTCGGCCAACCCCCAATCCCACCGCACGGGGGCCAGGGGCTGCTGTACGGTCGAGGACTCCCGCGACGCGCGGCGCGCCGCCGACGTGATCGGCATCCCGTTCTACATCTGGGACATGGCCGAGCGCTTCCAGCGCGACGTGGTCGAGGACTTCGTGGCCGAATACGCGGCGGGCCGCACGCCCAACCCGTGCCTGCGGTGCAACGAGAAGATCAAGTTCTCGGCGGTGCTCGACCGGGCGCTCGCGCTGGGCTTCGACGCGGTCGCCACCGGCCACCACGCCAGGCTGGTCGACGGCGTGCTGTCGAGAAGCGCCGACCAGGGCAAGGACCAGTCCTACGTGCTGGGCGTGCTCACCCGCGAGCAGCTCGGCCACGCGATCTTCCCGCTGGGCGACTCGACCAAGGCCGAGGTACGCGAGGAGGCCGCCAGGCGCGGCCTGACGGTCGCCGACAAGCCCGACAGCCACGACATCTGCTTCATCGCCGACGGCGACACCCGCGGCTTCCTGGCCAAGCGGCTCGGCTCGGCCGAAGGGCCGATCGTCGACCAGGAGGGCGAGGTCGTCGGCAACCACCACGGCGCCCACGGCTTCACCATCGGCCAGCGCAAGGGCCTGCACATCGACCGGCCCGCCGCCGACGGCAGGCCGCGCTACGTGCTGTCGATCGAGCCCGTGTCCAACACGGTCACGGTGGGGCCGCGTTCGGCGCTGGAGGTCACCTCGATCACCTGCGCCCGACCGGTCTGGAACGGGCCGACGGAGCCGGATTCGGTCGCGTTGGCGGCCGCGCCGGGCGAGCTGAGGGTGCAGCTGCGGGCCCATGGCGAGGTCTACGGGTGCCACTTCGAGGAGGTCGGCGACGGGCTGCGCATCACGCTCGACCGCCCCGCCACGGGGGTCGCGGCGGGGCAGGCGGCGGTGCTCTATTCGGGCGAGACCGTGATCGGCTCGGCCACCATCGCCTCAGCCGGCTGATCTGCAAGCAGCTCGGCCGATCTAAAGCAGCAGCTCAGCTGATCTCAGGGCAGGTCGACCGACTCGCCGACCTTGAGCCGCCGCATGTCGGCGTGCTGCTTGTCGGACTCCAGCTTCAGGTAGTTGTCGATCAGGCTGAGACCGATATCGTTGAGCAGCCCGTCATGCGTGGAGAACGCCCTGGCCGGACGGATCGTCCGCAAGTAGTCGACCATCTCCAGGAGCTTCAGCCAAGGGGCGTTCGTCGGCACCAGGAGCGTGGGTACGTCGACGCCCGGCACGGTCAGCGCGTCACCGGGGTAGAAGATCTCGTCGTCGAGCATGAAGCCGACATTCTGTGCGATCGGCACGTCGGGGTGGTTCTTCGCATGCCACTCGCCGAACACCTTCACCTCGAACCCCGCCGCGGTGAAGTCGTCGCCATGCCGTACGACCTGCACCTTCCCCGGAACCTCCGTCAACTGGGCGGCGACCGCCTCGCAGGTCCAGATCTCCAGGTCGGAAGAGGCGGCCTTGAGCCGCTCGATGTCGACGTGGTCCATGTGCTCGTGGGTGATGAGCACAGCGCCGGCGCCGTCGAGGACGGGGCCCTCGGTGAAGGCGCCAGGGTCGACGACGAGGACGTTGCCATCCTTCTCCAGCCGTACGCACGCGTGGCCGTATTTGGTCAGCTTCATAGTCGAGAGCCTACGCTTGGCCCATGTCGATGTTCGAAGCCACCGGGGTTGGGTCGCATCCGGGTGAGGATCATTTCGAGGCCCTCCGAGTGGTGTTCGGTGAGTTGCCCGGCCTGCCGTACCTGCCCGAGTTGCCGGGCCGTGGCGTGGGCGCCGACCTGGTGGGGCGGACGGCGGCGCTGCTCGTGGACCTGCCGGTGGAGGTGCAGCCAAGCGGCTGGCGGCTGTCCGACCGGCCCGGGCGCGATCACCAGCGGGCGGTCGACCACCTCAGACGCGATCTCGACGGCCTGGAGGAGGTCGGGCACGACTACGCGGGGCCGCTCAAGCTGCAGGTCTGCGGGCCGTGGACGCTGGCGGGCGCCATCGAGCTCAAGTACGGCGACAAGATGCTCTCCGACGCCGGAGCCGTACGCGACCTGACCGCCTCGCTCGCCCAGGGCGTCGCCGAGCACGTCGCGGAGGTGCGGCGGCGGCTGCCCGGGGTCACCGAGATCGTTCTGCAACTCGACGAGCCCGGCCTGCCCGGCGTGCTCGCGGGCACCGTACCGACCGCCTCGGGCTTCGGGCGGCTGGCCGCTGTGGAGGGCTTTCGGGTGGCGGAGTCGCTGCGCCTGTTCGGCGATCCGATCGTGCACTGCTGCGCGCCGTCGGTGCCGCTCCGCCTCCTCCGTACGGCCGGCGTCCGCGGTGTCTCGGTGGACGCCTCCCTGCTCAGCCGCAGGGACGACGACGCCGTGGGGGAGGCGCTGGAGGCGGGGCTGCTGCTGTTCCTCGGGGTGGTGCCGGGGACCGACACCCGGTTGCCCGACACCGGCGTCGTCGCCAGGCCGGCGGTGGATCTGTGGCGGCGGCTCGGGTTCCCGCCCGACAAGCTGGCCGGGCAGGTCGTACTGACCCCGGCCTGCGGGCTCGCCGGGGCCTCCCCTCGCTACGCGCGGGCCGCCCTGGCCGCCTGCCGCAAGGGCGCCCAGGTGCTGCGCGACGATCCGGCAAGCGGGCTGCAAGCCGGGTGAGTAACCTCGCTTTCATGATTTTTCGCACTGTGGCGGTCGGCGTCACGCTCCTGATCGCGTCCGCGTCGATCGCCGCTCCGGCCGCGGCCGCCGCCAACCCGGAGATCTGGAACTGGGGCTCCATCTACTCCTCCGACAAGGCGGGCAAGGCCAAGGGCAAGGTCGTCCTCGACCGGCCGGGGTTCGTGGTGAACGGCAAGCTCTACGACTTCCCCGGGCGGAGCGGGTGCTCGTGGCTGAAGTTCCGGTGGGTCAAGGACGACGGCGGCAGGGGCGCCAAGACGTTCCGCAATTGCTCGGGGACCAAGCCGCTGCAGTTCTCCTTCCCGACCGGTTACATGCTCTCGATCGAGGGCCGGGTCTGCCGCGGCACCGCCGTGAAGGTCACCGGCAAGTGCTCGGGATGGGACGGCGTCTGGTCCCAGGGCGGCTGACCTCCGCCTCTTGGCGTTGTGTGTCGGTGCTCGGCGATAGCGTTTGCCTAGGGTGTTGAACGGAAGGAGACCCTGGTGAGCGAGCCAAGCGTCGATGGCGTGCCCGTGGCCGCGCGTGAGCGGCACGCCGAGGTGAGCGAGCTGGTGGAGGAAGCCCGCTATCGCTATTACGTGCTCGACCGGCCCACGGTCAGCGACGCTCAGTTCGACGAGTGGTTCAACGAACTGCTCGCGCTGGAGGCGGCGCATCCGGGTCTTCAGACGCCGGACTCGCCGACGCAGAAGGTCGGCGCGCCGGTGGCCGGCGACTTCGCCAAGGTCGACCACCTGGCGCCGATGGAGAGCCTCGACAACGCCTTCGACCCGGCCGGGATGGCCGCCTGGCAGGCGCGGGCCGAGCGGCTGGCCGAGGGCGAGCCCGGCCCGTACCTCTGCGAGCTCAAGATCGACGGGTTGGCCATCGCGCTGGTCTACCGTGACGGGCGATTGGAGCGCGGCGCGACCAGGGGCGATGGCAGGACGGGCGACGATGTGACGCCCAACGTCCGCACCATCGAGGGCGTGCCCCACCGGCTCAAGGGAGCCGACGTCCCCAGCCTGATCGAGGTCCGGGGCGAGGTCTACATGCCGGTCGCGGAGTTCGGGCGGCTCAATGAGCAGCTGGTCGCGCAGGGGATCGCCCCCTTCGCCAACCCGCGCAACGCCTCGGCCGGCTCGCTGCGCCAGAAGGATCCGCGGATCACCGCCCAGCGCCCGATGCGCATGATCGTGCACGGTGTCGGCGTCTGGGAGGGCGCGGCCGAGCCCAAGGCGCAGTCCGAGGTCTACGAGCGGCTGCGCGAGTTCGGTCTGCCGGTCAGTGACCTCTACCAGGTGGTCGGCGGCCCCGCCGAGGTCGACGCCTTCATCGAGCACTACCGCGTGCACCGCCACGACCCGCCCTACGAGATCGACGGCGTGGTGGTCAAGGTCGACGACTTCCGCACCCAGCGCGAGCTCGGCTCCACCTCGCGGGCGCCGCGCTGGGCGATCGCCTTCAAATACCCGCCAGAAGAGGTCAACACCAAGCTGCTCGACATCCAGGTGGGCGTCGGCCGCACCGGCCGCGTCACGCCGTTCGGTGTGATGGAGCCGATCAGCGTCGCCGGTTCCACCGTCGAGCGCGCCACGCTGCACAACGCCGCGGTGGTGGCCGCCAAGGGCGTGCTCATCGGCGACACCGTCGTGCTGCGCAAGGCGGGCGACGTCATCCCCGAGATCCTCAGCCCGGTCACCGACCTGCGTGACGGGTCCGAGCGCCCGTTCGTCATGCCGACCCACTGCCCCGAGTGCGGCACGGAGCTGGCCTACGAGCAGGAGGGCGACGCCGACCTGCGCTGCCCCAACGCCCGTGGCTGCCCCGCGCAGATCCGCGAGCGGTTGTTCTTCGCGGCCAGGCGCAGCGCGTTCGACATCGACGGGCTCGGCTACGTCGCGGCGACCGCGCTCAGCCAGCCGCTGCCGCCGCAGGAACCGGTCGTACGCACGGAGGCCGACCTGTTCGACCTGACGCTCGAACAGCTGATCCCGATCAAGTCCGTGGTCCGCGACAAGGACAGCGGCCTGCCCAAGATCGATCCGAAGACGGGCGAGCAGAAGGTCGTCTCGTTCTTCTCCAACATCAACGGCGAGCCCAGCCAGAACGCCCACAAGCTCATCGAGGAGCTGGCCCGGGCCAAGCAGGCGCCGCTGGCCAATGTCCTGGTCGCGCTGTCGATCCGCCATGTCGGGCCGCCCACTGCCCGCGACCTGGCCGTCGCCCTGCGCTCGATCGACGCCGTCATGGCGGCCTCGGAGGAGGAGCTGGCGGCCGTCAAGGGCATCGGGCCGCGGGTGGCCGCCACGATCCGCGCCTGGTTCGAGGTCGACTGGCATCGCGAGATCATCAGCCGATGGCGGGCCGCGGGCGTCCGCATGGAGGACGAGCCCGCTCCCGAGAAAGGGCCGCAGACTCTCGAGGGCCTGACCTTCGTGGTGACGGGCACGCTGCCGGGCTTCACCCGCGACTCCGCCGCCGAGGCGCTCAGCGATCGGGGCGGCAAGGTCGCGAGCTCGGTGTCGAAGAAGACCTCGTTCCTGGTGGCGGGCGACAACGCCGGGTCCAAGTACGACAAGGCGGTCAGCCTGGGCGTGCCGATCCTCGACGGTGCGGGCTTCGGGGTGCTTCTCGCCGAAGGGCCGGAGGCGGCTTCGCGGGTGGCCGTCACCCCCCAGCCGTAGTGGCCGCTACCCCCCAGCCGTAGTGGCCGTCACCCCCCAGCCGTAGATCATATACGCGCTGTTGATGGCGAGTATACTAAGAGTGATTTCTGGGTATATGTCCGAAGGATAAGTGACGGAACGTACGCGGTTGGTTTCGCGAAGTGGGGTAAAGGTCGTACCCTCCCATAGTGACCTAATGGGGGTTCTGTTACTGATGGCTGACCCAACCGACACCCGCGACACAGGGCCACGCGCCGGGACGCCTCTGTGGGCGTTCCTCGTTGGCATCACCGTGATCGGCTTCACCGCGCTGGCCGTGGCCATGCTCAGACTCGACCCGACCGGCCTGGCGGAGCTCGCCCGTACGCCCTTGTTCTGGGTGCTGACCGCGCTCGTGGTGCTGGGCGAGCTCAGGCCCGTCATGGTGTCCTCGGCGACCGCCGTCGGCGGCACGTACCCCTCCACCATGTTCACCTTCGCCGTGCTCCTGCACTTCGGCCTGCCCGTGGCGGTGCTGATGCAGGCGGTGGCCGTGGTGATGAACGGCGTCGTCACCCGCAAGGCGTGGCATCGGGTGATGTTCAACATCGCCCAGTCGACGCTCGCGCTGACCTCCGCCGCCGTGGTGCTCGGCCTGTTCGGCATCGTGCCGAGCCCGGCCGCGCCGTGGGTGCCCACAGGTGCCGACCTGCTGGCGATCTCGCTGGCCGGCATCGCCTACTTCGCGGTCAGGGCCGCGCTGGTGAGTGGCGCGGTCGCGCTGCACGAACGCCGGTCGATCACCCGCGTGCTGAAGGCCAGCCTCGGCCCGCAGAGCCTCGTCTACGTCGCGCTGCTCGGCCTGGCGCCCCTGGTCGTCGTCGTGATGACCCATTCACCCACCCTCGTACCGCTGTTCGTGGCGCCCCTGGCGGCGGTCTACTTCACCGCCACCCTGTCGATGCGCCGCGATCATCAGGCCATGCACGACGAGCTGACCGCCCTGCCCAACCGCAAGATGCTGATCGTGAGCACCGAGGAGGCGCTCGCCGAGGCCCGCCAGCACGAGCGGGTCGGCCTGTTCCTGCTCGACCTCGACCGGTTCAAAGAGGTCAACGACACGATGGGCCACCCGGTCGGTGACCGCCTGCTGCAGATGGTCGCCCACCGCCTCACCCATTCCGTACGCCCCGGCGACGTCGTGGCCCGGCTGGGCGGTGACGAGTTCGCCGTACTGCTGCCCTCCATCAGGGACGCCCACGCGGCCCGCGAGGTCGCCGCCCGGCTGCGCGCGGCGCTCACCGAGCCGGTACGCCTGGAGGGCATGTCGTTCGACCTGGACGGCTCGGTCGGCATCGCGCTCTACCCCGACCACGCGCCCGACTTCGAGCTGCTGCTCCAGCGCGCCGACGTGGCCATGTACCTCGCCAAAGAGGGACGCACCGGCGTCGAGCTCTACCAGCCCGACAAGGACCGCAACTCGCCCGAACGGCTCAACCTCCTCGGCGACCTGCGGCGGGCCGTGGACAACCGCGAGCTCAGGCTGCACTACCAGCCCAAGGTCGGCATGGCCACCGGCGCCGTACACGGCATGGAAGCCCTGCTGCGCTGGCATCACCCGGTGCACGGCCAGATCCCGCCGTCGGAGTTCATCCCGCTGGCCGAGCAGTCCTACCTCATGCGCCAGCTCACCGAATACGTCATCGAGGCGGCCCTGGAGCAGGCCGCCCGCTGGTGGCACAGCGGCCTGCGGGTGCAGGTCTCGGTCAACATCTCCGCCCGCGACCTGCTCGACTCGGCCCTGCCCGAGCAGTTGGAGGCGGGGCTGGCCAAGCTCCGGCTGCCGCCGTCGGCGATCCAGCTGGAGGTCACCGAGCGCATCCTGATGGGCGACCAGGCCTACACGCACGAGACGATCAAGGCGCTGGCCGTGCTCGGCGTGCCACTGTCCCTGGACGACTTCGGCACCGGCTACTCCTCGCTGATCAGGCTGCAGCGCCTGGCGGTGTCGGAGGTCAAGATCGACGCGTCGTTCGTACAGCGCATCGCCGAGTCCGACGACGACTACCGCATCGTGCGCTCCATCGTCGACCTGGTCCGCTCGCTCGGCCTGAGCTCGGTCGCCGAGGGCGTCGAATCCGACGATGTGGCCATCCGGCTCACCGAGATGGGCTGCGACATGGGTCAGGGCTGGCTGTTCCACAAGCCCATGCCGCCCGCCGAGGCCACGGTCTGGCTGCGCGAACACATCGAGACCCAGCCGGAGATCGAGTACGGCTACCGCTCCGGGGTCACCCAGACCGCGTGACGCGGCGCTTCCCCAGGACGCTGAATGGCCAGGTACGCGGTGCCGCCTGTGGCGAGAGTTAATGGTTCTGCCCCGCTCCGTCAAGGCCCCTAGGATGACAGTGTCCCAACTCCATCCACGAAACGGGTTACACGACTCATGTCCGCCATAACCCGCGACGAGGTCGCACACCTGGCCCGGTTGTCCAGGCTGGCCCTCACCGACGACGAACTCGACCACTACGCCACGCAGCTCGATGCCATCATCGAGTCGGTCGCGAAAGTGGCAGAGGTCGCCGCCGAGGACGTTCCGCCTTCGTCGCACGCGCTTCCGCTGACCAATGTCTTCCGCGCCGACGAGGTGCGACAGTCCCTGACGCCCGAGCAAGCGCTGTCCGGCGCGCCGGCCGTCGAGGACGACCGCTTCCGGGTGCCGCGCATCCTTGGGGAGGAGGCATGAGCCTGATCCACAAGACCGCCGCCGAGCTGGGCGCGCTGATCGCCGGTGGCGAGGTCACGGCCGTCGAGGTGGCCGAGGCGCATCTCGACCGCATGGCCGAGGTCGAGCCCAAGATCAACGCGTTCCTGCACGTCGATCGCGAGACCACCGTCGAGCAGGCCAGGGCCGTCGACGCCCGGCTGGGCGCCGGTGAGCGGCTCGGCCCGCTGGCCGGGGTGCCGATCGCGCACAAGGACATCTTCGCCACCTCCGACATGCCGACGACGGCCGCGTCCAAGATCCTCGAAGGCTGGCGCCCGCCGTACGACGCGACCGTCACGAGCCGCCTGCGCGCGGCCGGGCTGGTCATCCTCGGCAAGACGAACCTCGACGAGTTCGCGATGGGCTCCTCCACGGAGAACTCCGCCTACGGCCCCACGCGCAACCCGTGGGACCTGTCCAGGATCCCCGGCGGGTCGTCCGGTGGTTCCAGCGCCGCCGTCGCCGCGTACGAGGCGCCGCTGTCCACCGGCACCGACACCGGCGGCTCGATCCGGCAGCCCGCGTCCGTGACCGGCATCGTGGGCATGAAGCCCACCTACGGCGGTTCGTCGCGTTACGGCCTGATCGCGTTCGCCAGCTCGCTGGACACGCCGGGCCCGTTCGCCCGCAACGTGCTCGACGCGGCGCTGCTGCACGAGGCGTTCTCCGGGCACGACCCGATGGACTCCACCTCGATCGACGCGCCCGTGCCGTCCGTGGTCGAGGCCGCCCGGCAGGCCGACATCTCCGGCATGCGCATCGGCGTGGTCAAGGAGTTCGGCGGCGACGGCTACCAGCCCGGCGTGCTGGCCCGCTTCCACGAGGCCGTCGAGCTGCTCGAATCGCTCGGCGCCAAGGTCGTCGAGGTCTCCTGCCCGTCGTTCTCGACCGCGCTGCCCGCCTACTACCTGATCGCGCCGTCGGAGTGCTCCTCCAACCTGGCGCGCTTCGACGCCATGCGCTACGGCCTGCGCGTCGGCGACGACGGCACCCGCAGCGCCGAGGAGGTCATGGCGCTGACCAGGGCCGCCGGCTTCGGGCCTGAGGTCAAGCGGCGCATCATGCTCGGCACCTACGCGCTGTCGAGCGGCTACTACGACGCCTACTACGGCCAGGCGCAGAAGGTCCGCACGGTCATCTCGCGCGAGTTCGAGGCCGCCTACCACCAGGTGGACGTGCTGGTGTCGCCGACGACGCCGACGACGGCGTTCCCGATCGGCGAGCGCGCCGACGACCCGATGGCCATGTACCTCGCCGACCTGTGCACCATCCCGTCCAACCTGTCGGGCAACGCGGCCATCTCGGTCCCGTGCGGCCTGGCTGACGAGGACGCGCTGCCGGTCGGCCTGCAGATCATGGCCCCGGTGCTGGGCGACGACCGCTGCTACCGGGTCGGTGCCGCGGTCGAGCAGGCCCTGGAAAGCCGCTGGGGCGGCAGCCTGCTGTCCAAGGCGCCGGCTCTGTAGGGAATTTTGATTTTGTAGGGAGAGGGGACGGCGGCGTGCTCACGCGCATTGAGATCGACGGGTTCAAGTCCTTCCTGGACTTCGAGCTCGCCGTGCCGCCGTTCCTGGCTCTGGTCGGTCCGAATTCGAGTGGTAAGTCCAACCTGCTGGACGCGTTGGGCTTCGCTCGCGCGGCACTTCTGGCACGTGGGCCAGGACTGAGCGCGTCGAACGACCCGCTGCTGGAAGCGCGCCGGGGCAAGCCGCAGGAGCTGTTTCACCGGCCAGTGGGGGCCGATTCCGTCTCCAGGTTCACGATTGGCGTGGAAGCGGACATGCGGCCGTCGGGCGGACGAGAAAAGACCTGTGCCACTGTCACGGCGAGCAGGGATTCTGCCGACTGGTCTCTGGCAGCTGTGCCTGAGCGGACTCTGGACAAGAGCTGGCCGCGAGAAGCAAGCTCGTGGCACTTCCATCTGCCTGATCCAGCGGCCATCCGGAAGCCGGTTACGGCGCTCGACCGCAGGCCGCTGGCGGAGAATGGGGGAAATCTGGCCGCAGTGCTGGGCCGGATGTCCGATACCGGCGAGCTCGACGACCTGATGATCGACCTGGCGGCGCTCGTGCCCGATGTGACCGGTGTCCGTCCTGTGCTCGACGAGCGGCAGGAAGAGTGGTCCTTTGACATTCTCGTGGACCACGAGCCGACGCCGGGCAGGCTGGCGTCAGACGGCACGCTCAGAGTGCTCGCACTGCTCGCGGCACTCTATGACAGGACCTCGTCAGGTCTGCTGATGGTGGAGGAGATCGAAAACGGCCTCCACCCGAGCAGGCTCGGGGAGCTGTTGCAGAGGATCGTGCAGCGTGTCGGTGTCAGCGGGGACTGGGACTCCTGGCGGCAGGTGATCCTCACGAGCCACTCGCCCGTGGCGGTATCGAGCCTGTATCGGACGGCTCCGGAATCACTCGTCTTCCTCGACTCGGCCTGGCGTACCGGAGGCGGTCACCCGCGATCCCGGGTGACCGTGGCCAAGCCGGTCCGTGCGGAGGGCGAGCCGGGCACCTTCGTTTCCCCGCGTCAGGTCCGCTCCTACCTGAGCACAGTGGGGCAGGTCTCATGAGTCGTCCCCTCGTACCAGGGCTGGTCGCGGAGGGAGAGACGGACGAGCACTTCCTCGGCGCGGTCATCTCACGGCAGTTGCGTGCGTTGACGGATCTCTCTCCTCGTCCCGTGGACGTGCAGAGTGTCCAGTACGCGGCCTGCCGGATGACAAAGGACGACAGCCGGATCGGACAGGCTGTCGAGGAACTGGCGGACGATTGCCATTTGATCTTCCTGCACAGTGACCACCGTGAGCGGGGCAAGGCTGACCGCCTGACGACCTACCTCGCGGGCAAGGGGGTCACTCGGCCGCTCATCCCGCTCGTGCCCGTGAAGGAGACAGAGTCCTGGCTGCTCGCCGACGCGGCGGTCTGGGACCGCGTGCCAGGCGCCGACACGAGCCTGGCGCCCCGCAAACCGAAAGACGCCGAGAAAGTGGCCGACCCCAAGGCCGTACTGAAGGCCATGTTGACCGGCATCGCCTACCGCGAGGTGAACGAGTACTTCGCCTTCGCCGGTGATCAGGTCGATCTGGCCGTGCTGGCCAGGCTTCCGGCTTATCGCGAATGGGTGGATGCGACCACTGAGGCGCTGGGGAGCCGTGGATTCCTCTGAGCGCCTGATTGATAGCGTGAAATGCGACGATCTGAACTAAGGACTTCATCATGACTGTCGGTACGCACATGCCGTACGACGAAGCCCTCGCCCGGTTCGAGCCGGTGCTCGGGCTGGAGACGCACGTCGAGCTCGGCACCGCGTCGAAGATGTTCTGCGGGTGCAAGACGACCTTCGGTGCCCCGCCCAACACCCAGGTCTGCCCGACCTGTCTGGCGTTTCCCGGTTCGCTGCCGACGGCCAACGCCGTCGCGATCGAGTCGACGATCCGCATCGGCCTGGCGCTGAACTGCTCGATCGCCGAGTGGTGCAGGTTCGCCCGGAAGAACTACTTCTATCCGGACATGCCGAAGAACTACCAGATCTCCCAGTACGACGAGCCGCTCTGCTTCGACGGCTACCTCGACGTCGAGGTCGACGGGCAGACCGTGCGTGTCGAGATCGAGCGGGTGCACCTGGAGGAGGACACCGGCAAGTCCACCCACGTGGGCGGGGCGACCGGCCGCATCCAGGGCGCCGACTACTCGATCGTCGACTACAACCGCGCCGGCATCCCGCTGGTGGAGATCGTCACCAAGCCGATCGAGGGCACGGACAGCCTGGCGCCCGAGGTGGCCAAGGCGTACGCGACCGAGCTCCGCGAGATCATGCGCTCCCTGGGCGTCTCCGACGTGCGCATGGAGGAGGGCTCGATGCGCTGCGACGTCAACGTCTCGCTCATGCCCCGCGGCTCGTCCGAATGGGGCACCCGTACCGAGACCAAGAACGTCAACTCGCTGCGCAGCGTCGAGCGTTCCGTGCGGAGCGAGATCGAGCGGCAGGCGGCGATCCTCGCCGAGGGCGGCCGGATCCACCAGGAGACCAGGCACTTCCACGAGGACACCGGCGTCACCACGCCCGGCAGGTCCAAGGAGGAGGCGCAGGACTACCGCTACTTCCCCGAGCCCGACCTGGTGCCGATCGCGCCCGACCCGGCATGGGTGGCCACGCTCAAGGACGCGCTGCCCGAGCTGCCGTCGGTCCGGCGCAAGCGGCTGCAGGCCGAGTGGGGGGTCTCCGACCTCGACATGCAGGCCATGCACAACGCTGACGCGTTCGACCTGGTCGAGGCCACGGTCGCGGCGGGCGCGCCGGCCGCCGACGCCCGCAAGTGGTGGATGGGCGAGCTGGCGCGGCGCGCCAACGAGTCCGCTGTGGCCCTGGCGGACCTGCCCATCACGCCCGCGCAGATCGCCCGCGTCACCGAGCTGGTGGCCTCGGGGTCGCTCAACGACAAGCTGGCGCGCGAGGTGCTCGAAGGCGTGCTGGCCGGAGAAGGTACGCCCGACGAGGTGGTCGAGCGGCGCGGGCTGAAGATCGTCAACGACGAGGGTGAGCTGTCGGCGATCGTCGACCAGGTCATCGCGGGCAACGCCGACGCGGCCGAGAAGGTCCGCTCCGGGAAGATCGCCGCGGCAGGTGCGCTGGTGGGCGGCGTGATGAAGGCCAGCCGCGGCAAGGCCGACGCCGCTCGGGCCCGCGAGCTGATCCTGGAGAAGCTGGGCGTCTCCGAGTAGGGCGATCGATTGATCGACTCATGCCCCGTCACCGAGTGAGGTGGCGGGGCTTCTCTCTGCCGTGGGGCTCCTCCCTGTGGCGGGGGCTGAGGTGGTCGTCACCAGGGCGAGCAGGCGGTCGATGAGGTCTTCGTCGTCGGGGGACTGCTCGCTGGCCCAGCCGATCGCGTTGGCCAGCCGGAGGAGGTCCGTGATGTCCAACCCCTCGGGTGCGGAGCCGGCGCGGTGGGCGTGGTCGAGCAGCGCGGCGCCGGTGGCGGTGATCTCCTCGTGGCAGGCCGCCAGCGCACCGTCGGCGGGCCAGGAGGCCAGCTGCGTCGCCACCAGTCCGCGCATGGCCGTCGCGTGTACGGCCACCGCCCGCAGCCACGCCCTCAACGCCCTGTCCGCCGAGGCCCTGGACTGCGCTGAGGCCCCGGACGGTGTCGATGTCTCGGGAAGCGCAGACGCCTCGGAGAGCAGGGCTTGTCCCCGTGCGCAAAGTGCCGCCACGTCGTCTCTGATCACTGCCACCAGCAGGTCCTGCAGCGTCGGGAAGTGCCGGTAGAGGGTGCCCGGCCCGACCTCGGCCTGTTGCGCCACCTGGTTGAGCGAGGCCTCGGGGCCGTGTTCGGTGAAGACGGCCCTGGCCACTCGTACGATCCGCTCGCGGTTGCGCAGCGCGTCGGCCCGCATCATCAGACGGCTCCTGGTTGCTAAGTGGAGAGGTTCTCCCTATCGTATCGAAGCATATCGAACCGGAGAACTTCTCCGCTAAAGGGAGTTGACCACGTGAAGATCGGAATCGCCGTCGGCGACGTACGCGGTCCCGCGACGCTGGAGGACCTGACCGAGCAGGTCAGGACCGCCGCCGAGCTCGGTTACAGCACCGCCTGGGCAAGCCAGGCGCTCGGCTGGGACGCGCTCACCGCGCTGACCGCCGTGGGCGGGCGGGTGCCGGGCATCCCGCTCGGTACGGCCGTCGTCCCGGTGCCGCAACGCCATCCGCTTGTGCTGGCCGGTCAGGCGCTCAGCGTTCAGGCCGCCACGGGCAACCGCCTCACGCTCGGGATCGGCGCGGGGATCGCGATGATGGTCGAGTCGATGTACGGCCTGCCCGCCGACAAGCCCGTACGGCGGATGCGCGAATACCTGTCCGTGCTGAGACCCCTCCTGCGGGGCGAAACCGTGGCGCACCACGGCGAACTGCTCACCGCCTCGGGCACGGCCGCCGTGCCCGGCGCGCAGCCGCCTCAGGTGCTGCTGGCGGCGATGGGTCCGGCCATGCTGTCCCTGGCGGGAGAGCTCGCCGATGGCGTGGTGACGTGGATGACCGGCCCGCGCACGCTGGCCGGGCACATCGTGCCGTCTGTCACGAAGGCGGCCGAGTCCGCCGGACGCCCCGCACCTCGGGTGATCGCCGGGCTGGTGGTGTGCGTGACGGACGACGAGGCCGGGGTGCGCGGGCGCGTCGCGGAGCAGTTCGCGCTGGCGGGTCAGGTGCCGGAATATCGCGCCATGCTCGACCGCGAGGGCGTGGCCGGACCGCAGGACGTGGTCATCGTGGGCGACGAGGCGACCGTGGCCGAGGGGATCGGCAGGCTGGCGGACGCGGGTGTCACGGAGTACCTCGCCGCTCCGTTCGGCACCCCCGAGGAGCAGCACCGCACCATCCAGGCGGTCGCCGCCCTCGCCACGGGGGCCTAGGGCGACCGCCCGGCCGGGGCCAAAGCTACGAAGCGGGAGCGAGACGACGGGCGGCGTAGTCGCCGAACTCCCGGGCGGTTGTCGAGGGTCCGCGTGCGGCCAGCTCCGCGCGGAACGTCCGGAGCAGCCCCATGCCACGGTCGGTGTCCGCCTGGTCCGCGAGCAGGTCGACCACGGTCCGCGCGGTTGCGCACCCTTCATCCATCCGCCCGCGTCGAAGTTGGGCCGTGGCCACCCGGCCGAGCCATGTCGCCCGGTCGCGCGGGTAGCGATCCCCGCATGAGGTGGCCGCGGCGACCAGCTCGCGCTCGCTGCCCGCGTAGTCCCCCAGGTCGTACAGCGCGCTGCCGAGCTGCGCCGTGATACGCGCCTCGTCCAGCCAGTACGCCCACGGTGGGGAGTCCCCCGGCACCGCGCGGTTGAGCAAGGCATCGGCCCGGGTGAGCGCGGCCCGCGCGGTCACCGGGTCGTCGATCTTCGCGTACGCCCGGCCGACCCGGGCCCAGGTCATCGCCTGCACGACCTCCGGAATCCGGGCCGCCTCCGCCGCGGCGGTGTCCATGAGCTTGGTCGCGTCGGTGAGGCGTCCGGTCGCGTACGCCTGGATGCCCATGAATCCGACGATGTTCACGCCGAGTGCCCGGTCACCGATCGCAGACGCGGAGCGGAGCGCGGCGAGGTAGTACGCCTGGGCGGCGGCATGCTGGCCCGAGTCGAACGCGGCCCACCCGGCGAGGCGGGCTATCTCCGCGGTCGTGCCGTACAGGCCACGGCCGACGTCCGCCGAGTAGGTGCCGTTCTTCAGCAGCTCGGTGACGAACCGGAAGTCGGCGTGCAGCGCGTCGAGCAGCACCGCCCCGCCGTGCTCATCGTCCATCCGCCGACGGGCGGCGATGAGCTGTTGAAGCTCGGCGACGAGGGCGGCGCCGACGTGGCGACCGCGTTGCTGAGCGGCGATCCAGGGCTCGGGGTTGATCCGCCATTCGTAGACGGGGAGCAGTAGTTCGGCCCCCGTGAGGATGAGGAACTCTCGGCGATCCACGAGCGCCCCTTTCGCGACGTCGTCGAGTGCGTTGACCGTGCCTTGCTGATCCCATGTCTCTGTTGCGGTGACGGTCTTGCGGGTGGTGCCCAGTCCTTTGCCGCGTAGCAGTGCGGCCAAGGTCTCCTGAGACCACCCGCGCTGTTGTCTGGCGTCGGCGAGCCGATTGGAGCGAGATCGGCCATGAGACCGTTCCTAACCAGTGAACATGAGTTGCACTGGCGCGCCCCGAACGGTGTTGGGCGCGCTGGTTGCCCGCGTTCTGGCCGTATCCGGGCCCGGCGCATCGTGTGCGTGGTCCGGTGTGCGGTGGCGGGTTTCCTCACGCCCGGCGGCACACGGTTCGGCCTGGACGGTCCGATGCCCCATACGATCGCTCTGGTCGTGCGGGGGCGGTGTCGTCCGTCGCCGGATCGGGTGCTGCTGGGCGCGTCGTGCGATGGCCACGGCGGCGGCGTCGTGGCGGCTGGTTGGGCGCTTGGGGTTGGTCAGGGGGTGCTGCCAGTGCTGGGCTCCCCACCGGGAGGTGTAGGCGGGATCCACTGCGATGACGCTGATACCGGCCGCCTGGGCCATGGAGGTGAGGCGGGCTTTCAGCTTGCCGGTCGGCTTGCCGGAGATGAGCCGCCGGAACCGCTTGTTGCGGCCGTGTTTCTCGCGGGTCTTCTCTGCGGCGAAGTCGAGGTCTTCCACCGCGATGGCGCGCAACCCGCACTTCCGGGCCCAGTGCAGCAGACGGGTCAGGGCGTGCCGGACCTGAGCGTCGCGGTGCCCGGCGGTGCCGGTCAGGTCGTAGCCGAAGTGACGTGGGTTGCCGATCGGATTGCCGTGCACGTCCAGCCGCCAGGCGGCCAGGTGATCGGCGTTGGTATCCACTCCGATCACCCCGCTGGCCAGCGCCGCCCGCAGTGGGATGATCGCGGTCGTTTGATGCTGCCAGGAGGCGGTCAGATACCAGCGGCCGCTGTCTCGTCGGCTACGGGCCACGCCCGGCTGGATGTCCAGGTGGATGCGGTAGGCGACGGCCCGGTCGGCGTCGATGCGGTCGGCCCACTCCTGGCCGCGGTGCGCGAAACGCACCCGCGCCGACAGGACGTAGCGGCCGTGGGCGGCGTTGGCCAGATGAGCCAGCGGCGCCGGGAGCTTGATGCTTACCTGGCCGTCGGGGGTGAGGCGGATGGTTTCGTTGCCGTAGCGCTTGCCCGCCTCGCCATCGGCCTGCAGGAACCACCGCTCGGCCTGCCACCGCTCCCGCCACTGTTCTTCGCTGAGCTGGGCGGCGGCTAGGTGGTGACGGGCGCGGGCCAGCCGCGTGCCACCCCGAACCACTCGCACCCGCCCGGCCTCGTAGTCGGTCCGTTCCCGCTCCAGTCGGTCGCTCAGCACGTGCAAGCGGCGCTTCTTGGCGTGCCACTCCTGCCTGCTGCGGTAGCCGCCCGGCACCTTCTTGGAGCCTTTGGCGCCGATCGGCTGAGCCAGCCGGTGCGCGATCGCTGTGATGCCCGCCTCGAGCGAGAGGATGTGGGCCGCCTGGCAGCGGCGGGCCAGCGCCCACTGATCATGGGAGGCCTTGGTGATCGCCCCCGCCCAGCGTGACGACGACTCAGGCGTCAGCTCCCGCTTGCGGTCCGCCCACGCCTGAGCGGAATGCTCCAGCCCCGCACGACAACGCACCGCCAGATCCCGCGACGCCAGCACACCCAGATGCGCACCCACCCGGCGCAACACCTGCTCATCGCGCGCCGTCAAACCCTTGAGCCGGTCACGGACAGCCACCCCGCACGGCCCCGCAGCCACAAACGATGCCCGAATCGGCCGCAACCGCTCAGCCATGCCCCGCCCCAAGCGCCAAACAAGCCAACAAACCCACCAGCCGGCGACCACAACGGTGACCACGGTGGCGACCGCACCACGAGGTCGGCACATCCACGCCATCACTCCACCGATACACCCGGATCACCCCGCAACCCACTCCGGATCTTCACTGACAGTGACCGTTACGCTACCAGAAGTTTAACTGCCGGGTCGAACATGTGAGCGGACCCACCTCGTGCATACCCATCGTCATGTTCACACGAAGATCGAAGCACAACGAGAAACGTGGAAAACGCGAGGTGTTGCCGTACTACCTGGCCGAGTCCGCTGTGCGCCCGGTTCGTTGAGCCCACGCCAGGATCTGGTCTTCCCACCAGTAGTCCATGTTGGCCACCTTGCCGGCGGCTGGCGGGAAGGGCTCCACCTGCTTGGCCCCAGCCGCGCGCTTGCTGTGCACCGCGGCCCGGAGGCCATCGAGTCGTTACCCCGAATACCTGTGCGTCGCCGGGCACGCCGAACTCAGGCCCCGGTACGGTACGGCCGGACACCCAGAACGGAGTCCTAGCTACCGGCTGGTCACCGCGGTTGTCGAGCGCCCAGACGATGAAGTTAGATTCGCCGCTGTGCCGGATCGTCAGCCGACGCATGCCCCTGCTCGGCGAGGTGAGGCGCAGCACGTCCGACCCTGTGCCTTGGGTGTTGATCCCCCAGTAGCGCGCCTTCGTGATGGGCAGGAGTTGGAGCGTCAACCCCCGCAGGAGTTTGCACGACCGGCGGTGCGCACGTTCCCCGCCCTGGCCACAGCCCTCAGGCGTAGCCTGGCAGTGGATACGGAACGAATCGAGAGTAGCCCTGATGCTCGACGACCTCGAAGGGAAACCCACAGGCGAGCGGATCCAGACGATCCGGGAACGCAAAGGGATGAGCCGGTCAGTACTGGCCGGGCTCGTCGGCTACTCCGCCGAGTGGCTGAAAGGGATCGAGTCCGGCCGACGACTGCCGCCCCGCCTGCCTGTGCTCATCCGCCTCGCCGAAGTGCTCGCCGTGGGCGACGTCGCCGTCCTTGCCGGAAGCGACATGGACCTCGGCGGGAACACCACCATCCCAATCAGCGCGTTCGCCCGGATACCGCACGAAGCGGTGCCTGCCATCCGCGAGGCCATCCGGGCTCCCATGCTCACGATCGCCGAGCAGCCGCAACAGGTCGCAGCGCTGCGCCAGCGCACGGCCGACGCCTGGCAGCTCTGGCACACCTCCCGCACCCACCGAACCGACGTCGGCCGCGTCCTGCCCTCCCTCATCCGCGACGTGCGCGCCTCCACCCGCCAGACGAGCGGCCAGGAACGACGCGACGCTCACGCCGTGCTCGCTGACCTGTGGGCGCTCGTACAGCACGTCATCGTGTGGGCCAGCGAGCCAGAGCTGATCTGGGTTGTCGCCGACCGGGCCATGGCCGCCGCCCAGGAGGCCGACCAGCCCGCCGCGCTGGCCGGAGCCGCCTGGACGTACGCCATCGTGCAACGCTCGGGAGGCGACACCGACGCCGCCCTCACGCTTGCCCTCGACGCGGCCGGTCTGCTTCGCGACCGGCTCGACGACGGCGACGAAGAACTTCGCGCCCTGTACGGTGCGATGCAACTGCACGCCGCCACCACGGCGGCCCGCGCGGGCAGGGAGGGCGACGCCTGGCGGTTCTGGGACGAGGCCGAGGCCGTCGCTCGCCGTCTGCCCACCGGCTACCACCATTCGTGGACCCAATTCGGCGGCTCGAACGTCGCCTTGCACGCGGTGTCGATCGGCGCTGACCTGACCAAGTCGGCCAGCGCGAAGGACCGCGCCGAGCGGATCGACCCTGACAGCATCCCCTCTCGGGAGCGGCGGGCCCGGCTCCACGTCGAGATCGCCCGCACCTACCACCAGCGGCGCGACTGGTCGTCCATGCTCGACTGGCTGCAACAGGCGTACGCCATTTCCCACGACTCGGTGCACTTCAGCCCGACCGGCCGGCTGATGGCCTCCGACGCGGTCGATCAGGGTGGCCCGCTGATCGAGCGTCGGGCCCGCGGCTTCGCCCAGGAGCTCGGACTGCCCCTGTAGATCAGGGGTGCGGAGCGCACCCCTGCGGCGACGGGTGCGGACGGCACCGCTGCTCGGTGTTGGCGCGCATACGGTGCGTGCATGACGGAAGTCCGCAGTCCGATAGTCGATAAGGGCGGGTTGGTCGGAGGAGCAATGACCGACGACGAGCTACTCGCCCTCCTTCGCACCACCAGCGAGAGCGCCCGAGAGGTAATGGCGCAGGCGGCGGTCCTGCTGGACTTGAGAGGCCGTCAGCTTTCGGTGCTGTGCAGCACCTACCCCGGGTGGGAGATCGACTTCGGGCGCTCTGTGTCGGGCCAGATGTGGTGGACAGCCGAGCTGCGCAAGGCGGTCACCGTCGAAATGGTGGCGGCGGGGGTGGTGCAGTGCGTCCGGCAGCCGGATGCGATTGCGCTCGCGGCAACGCTGGCTTGGCAGTCGGCTCTCGTGCACAACTGCCGAGCACACAACATGTTCGGCACATGAACTGCCCGGCCCGCCGCGTCGCCCCCGTCGTGGCGGGCCGGGTTGGTGGCCCCGTGACTCGTTGGCTTGCAGTCCCGATGTCTGCGGCCGGAGGGACGGCGCGGGGCCACCCTCCACCAGCCGGAGCCCGCATTCCACCGCATGTGTTGCGGTCCTAGCTGATGCAGAACTCGTTGCCCTCTGGGTCGAGCAGGGTGATCGCGTAGTAGTCGGGCAGGCCCTCCACCACGAGCACCTTCGACAGCGTCGCCCCCAGCCCGACCAGCCGCTCGGCCTCCGCGTCGAGCTGGGCCCGGCGGACCTCCACCGGCCGATCCCCGGAGGTGACAGACAGGTCCAGGTGGAGGCGGTTCTTGACCACCTTGCCCTCGGGGACCTTCTGGAACCACAGCCGTGGGCCCACCCCGGCCGGATCGATGACCGAGTCGTAGCCGCCGTCGCCCGTCAGCTCCTCCTCGGGCAGCCCTCGGGCGCGCCAGTAGTCCTGCCAGGTGGCGAAGCCCTGCGGGGGCTCTTCCAGCCGGTAGTGCAGCGCCTCGGCCCAGAACCGGGCCAGCTTGTCGGGGTCGGCGCAGTCGAACGACACCTGTATCTTCACGGCCATGCCTGCCATGATGCCCGGCCGGTACGACATAAACGGGGCTCCACCGGTTCGGACAGACCGGTGGAGCCCCGGAGGAAAACCCACAGGACCGCCGCCTAGTCCTCCTCCCGGGACGCGGGCGTCGCCGGTTCGACGTGGTGCCGTTCCATCAGCTTCCTGAACAGCGGTGCGGTCAGCGCGGCCAGGGCGAGCAGCAGCAGGATCACCGCGATGGGACTGCGCACCAGCGTGGTCACGTCGCCCGCGCCGATGGCCAATGCCCGGCGCAGTTGGATCTCCGCCATCGGTCCCAGGATCAGGCCGATCACCGCCGGGGCGACCGGCAGGCCGAAGCGCCGCATCGCGTACCCCAGCAGGCCCAGCAGGAAGAGCACGACCAGGTCCACCACCGAGCCGTTCAGCGCGTACACGCCGAGCGCGGCGAACAGCACGATCCCCGCGTACAAGTACGGCCGGGGGATGCGCAGCACCCGAGCCCACAGCGGCGCCAGCGGCAGGTTCAGCACGAGGAGCATCGTGTTGCCGATGAACAGCGACGCGATCATGCCCCACACCAGGGCCGGGTTGTGGTCGAACAGCTGCGGCCCGGGCTGCAGGCCGTACTGCTGGAAGGCGGCCAGCAGGATCGCGGCCGTCGCGGACGTGGGCAGGCCCAGTGTCAGCAGCGGCACCAGGGTCCCGGCGGCCGAGGCGTTGTTGGCGGCCTCGGGGCCGGCGACGCCTTCGATGGCGCCCTTGCCGAACTCCTCCTTGGCCACGCCGCGCGCCAGTCGCTTTTCTGCCGCGTACGACAGGAAGGTCGGGATCTCGGCGCCGCCGCCGGGCAGCGCGCCGAACGGGAAGCCGAACGCGGTGCCGCGCAGCCAGGGCAGCCACGAGCGGCGCCAGTCGGTACGTCCCATCCAGGCCCGCCCGACCGGTACGACTTCGGGCAGCGAGTGGCGCAGCCGTGAGGCCACGTACAGCGCCTCGCCCAGCGCGAACAGTCCGACGGCTACGACCACCACGTCCACGCCGTCGAGCAGCTGGTCCAGGCCGAGCGTGAGCCGGGCCTGGCCGGTCTGCTGGTCGATGCCGATCAGGCCGATCACCAGGCCGAATCCGAGAGAGGCCAGCCCGCGGACAACCGAACGCGACAGCACAGACGACACGGCGGTGAAGGCCAGGATGGCCAGCGCGAAGTAGTCCTCGGGCCCGAAGGAGATGGCGAAGCTCACCACGGCGGGGGCCGCCACGACCAGCAGCGCGGTCGCGATCGTGCCCGCCACGAACGAGCCGATGGCCGCTGTGGCCAGCGCCTGTGCCGCCCGGCCGCGCCGGGCCATCTTGTTGCCCTCCAGCGCGGTGATCATCGAGGACGACTCACCGGGGGTGTTGAGCAGGATGGAGGTGGTGGAGCCGCCGTACATGCCGCCGTAGTAGATCCCGGCGAACATGATGAACGCGCTGGTCGGCGGCACGGTGAAGGTGATGGGCAGGAGCAGTGCCACGGTCATGGCGGGCCCGATGCCGGGCAGTACGCCGACGAGGGTGCCGAGGGTGACGCCGATGAGCGCGTACATGAGGTTGATCGGCGTCAGCGCCCCGGCGAACCCGTCGAGCAGCAGCTGGAACGAATCCACCTAGATCACCCCCCGCAGCAGCCCGCCCGGCAACGACACGCCCAGGCCCTTGACGAACAGCAGGTACGTGGCGATCCCCAGGACCACCCCGACGCCCGCCGCGCGCAGCTTGTGCTCCGCGCCGAGCACCACCGAGAGCCCGAAGAACAGCAGGCTCGCGGCGATGATCCAGCCGAGCACGTTCAGCACCGCGGTGAACGCCAGGAAGATCCCGCTCACCAGCCCGACGCTGCGCCAGTCGGCGGGGGCGTCCACGTCGACGTCCTCGCTCTCCTCGGGGTCGCCGCTGCCGCCCCTGAGCACGTCGGCCACGTAGAACAGGCCGATGGCGATCATGGAGCAGCCCACCAGCATCGGGAAGAAGCGCGGCCCGATGCCGAGCTGCGAGGCGGCGGCGGACACGTCGAGCGTCCCGAGCACGACGAACACGCCGAGCGCCAGCACGATGACGGCCAACCCCAGCTCGGGCCGCCACCGCCAGCGCTGCTTCTGGCCAGTGTTGTCAGCGGACATCAGGAGACGACACCCAGCTCGGCGATGATGGCCTTGACCTTGGTCTGCTCGGCGTTGAGGTAGTCGGCGAACTGCTGACCGGTCTGGAAGGAGTCGATCCAGCCGTTCTTGGCCACCGCGTCCTTCCACACCTGCGAGTCGTGCATCTTGGTCACCTGGTCGGTCAGCGACTTCTTGGCCGCCTCGTCGAGCCCTCCGGGCGCCACGAAGCCGCGCCAGTTGGTCAGCTCCACGTTCAGCCCGGCCTCCTTGAGCGTGGGCGCGTCGAGGTCGGGCAGCCGCTGGGCCGAGGTCACGGCCAGCGCGCGCAGCTTGCCGGACTTCACGTGCTCGGCGAACTCACTGACGCCCGAGATGCCGGCGCTCACCTTGTTGCCGAGCAGCTCGTTCAGGGCCTCGCCGCCGCCCGAGTGGGCGATGTAGTTGACCTGCTTCGGGTCCACGCCCGCGGCCTTGGCCATCAGCCCGGCCGCGATGTGGTCGGTGCCGCCGGCCGAGCCGCCCGAGATGGACACCTTCTTCGGGTCGGCCTTCCAGGCCGCGACCAGGTCGGCCACCGACTTGAACGGGGAGGCCGCCGGGACCACGATGATCTCGTACTCCTCGGTCAGCTTGGCGATCGGCGTCGTCTGGGCCAGGGTGACCTTGGACTTGTTCTGCTCGATGGCGCCCACCATGACCAGGCCCATGGTCATCAGCAGGTTGCCGTTGCCCTTCTCGCCCGCCAGCTGGGCCAGGCCGATGGTGCCGCCCGCGCCGGGCACGTTGAACACCTCGACCTTGCGCTTCGGGTCGACGGACTTGAGCGCCTGCTCGGCCGTACGGGAGGTCTGGTCCCAGCCGCCGCCCGGTGAGGCGGGAGCCATGATGCGCAGCGCGCTCGTGCCGCCGCCCTCAGAACCAGAGCCGGCGCCGCAGCCGGACACCGCGGCGACGGAGAGCGCCGCGACGGCGGCGAGTATGCGGAGACGCATGATCACTCCAAAGGGGGGATTTCACGTTACGGAATACTGGATGGTGAAGTCCGCTGCCGATGGAGTCGACCCTTTTCACGATAGCCGTCATATAGGTCGTATTGGTCGCAACCCCCCTCGCACCGCCTGGCAACCCCCCTCGCACCCCCTTGCAACCCCCCTGTGACCTCGGCATGTTTCCATGGGGCGGTGAGACGGGTACGTGACGCCTCCCTCGGAACCCAGCTGTTCGTGCTCCAAATGGTCATCGTGCTGCTAGCCGTCGGAGGCACCGGAGGCGTGTGGGCCGAGCACACGCGCGCGCAACTGGACTCGCTGCACCAGCAGCGAGCGCTGGCGATCGCCCAATCCGTGGCGGGCCTGCCTCAGGTCCGGGCCGCGTTCAATGTCAAGGATCCGCAAAATGTGCTGCAGCCGCTCGCGCTGAGCGTGCAGCAGTCGACCGGCGCCGATTATGTGGTGATCGCCAACCGCGAGCAGACGCGGTACGCCCACCCCAACGCCGCGCTGATCGGCAAGCGGCTGTCCACCGACGGCACCACGGTGCTGAACACCGGCAAGAGCTGGGTCGGCACCGAAACCGGCACGATCGGCACCACGGTCAGGGGCAAGGCGCCGATCTTCGACGAGTACGGCGACGTCATCGGCCTGGTCTCCGTCGGCGTGCTCCAGACCACGGTCACCGGCCAGCTGGCGGGCGCGCTGCCGCCGCTGATATGGACCGCGCTGGCCGTCCTGCTGGCCGGGCTCGCGGCCGCGGCGCTGATCACCGCGCGGGTGCGCCGCCAGACGTTCGGCCTGGAGCCGCGCGAGATCGCCGCGCTGCTGGAGCAGCGCGAGGGCGTGTTGCACGGAGTCAAGGAGGGCGTGCTCGCGCTCGACCTCGCGGGCCGGGTGACGCTCGTCAACGACTCCGCCCGCGAACTGCTCGGCGAGGTGGGCGAGGACCTCACCCAGATGCCGGTCTCCGAGCGGATGCGCGACGTGCTCGGCGGCGCCGACCCGGGGGAGGACCGGATCGTGCTGCACGGCGAGCGGGTGCTGGTACTCAACCGCACACCGGTCTCCGTACGCGGCCAGCACCGCGGCTGGGTGGTCACCCTCAGGGATCGCACCGAGCTGGTCCGGCTGGCCCGCGAGCTGGACGACACCAGCAGTGCCACCGGGGCGCTCAGGGCGCAGGCGCACGAGTTCGCCAACCGCATGCACACCGTCGTCGGCCTGCTCGAACTGGGCGAGCACGAGGCCGCGATCGGTTTCATCACCAGCACCACCCGCGGCACGTACATCACCGACCTGCGCGAGCGCGTCCAGTGCCCGACGCTGGCCGCGCTGCTGCTGGCCAAGTCGGCGGAGGCGGCCGAGCGCGGCGTCCTGCTGGTCCTGTCCGAGGACTCCGCCGTGGAGCAGGGCGCGCTGGGCGATCCGCAGGACGCGGTCCTGGTGGTCGGCAACCTGGTGGCCAACGCGATCGACGCGCTCGACGGGGCCACGGGCACGATAGAGGTGTCGGTGCTGACCGACGCCGACGGGCTGCACGTCCGGGTCGGGGACTCCGGTCCCGGTATCGCTGCGGATCTGGTCGAAGAGGTTTTCAGGGAGGGGTTCACCACCAAGGCCGCCCATTCGGGGCCACGTGGGCTCGGCCTGGCGCTGACCCGGCAGGCGTGCCTGCGCAGGGGCGGCTGGGTGAAGGTGGGCAACGCGGACGGCGCGGTGTTCACCGCCCTGCTGCCGGCCCCGGTTCGCGAGCGGGTGCGATGAGCGAGATCCGGGTGCTGGTCGTGGATGACGACTTCATGGTGGCGCGCATCCACAGCGGCTACGTGGCGCGGGTGCCCGGCTTCCGGGTGGTGGCCGCCGCGCACACGGGGGCCGCCGCGCTCGCCATGGCCGCCGAGCTCCGGCCCGACCTCGTCCTGCTCGACATCTATCTACCGGACATGTCGGGACTTGAGGTGCTCAAGGCGCTGCAGGACGTGGACGTCCTCATGATCAGCGCCGCCCGCGACGTGTCCACGGTCAAGGAGGCGATGCGCGGCGGCGCGGTCAACTATTTGATCAAGCCGTTCACCGCCGCCGCGCTGACCGAGCGGCTCCAGCAGTACGTCGACACCCGCAAGCAGCTCACCGCCATCGGCGCGGAGGCCCGCCAGGACGACGTCGACCGGCTCTTCGGCACGCAGCCCGTCGCGGCGCCGCTGCCCAAGGGCCTGTCGTCGGCGACGTGCGCGCTGGTCGCCGACACGCTCCGGACCTGCGGCCGCGACCTGTCGGCGGCCGAGGCCGCCTCGCTCGCGGGACTGTCCCGCGTCAGCGCCCGCCGTTACCTCGAATACCTCTGCGTCGCCGGGCATGCCGAACTCAGGCCCCGGTACGGTATGGCCGGACGCCCCGAACATCGCTACCGGTGGCTAGGTTGACACACTTCCGTAGTCATTTCTCGTGACATATCCCAATGCGCGTGCCTTACTGTTGCCTGAGAATGTGGCTGCGGAGCGGGAGGAGATTGAGGCGTGCGTAACGCCGGACCGATCGAATCGCCGACCGACCCTTTCGCTTCAGTGCCTCTGCCCATGTCAGGCGGTAGCAAGAAGCCACGGGTCGAGGGCTTGCCCCCGGGAGTTTCCCGTGACATCTTCGGGCCGCCCGGTCAGCCGGAACCCCGGCCGGCGGCTCCGAGCGTTGCGAACGGCTCCAACGGGCAGAACGCCCAGAATGGCCCGAACGGCAGCGGCGCCCTGCCGCCGGTGGCGCCTCCGCCCCAGCCGTGGCCGGTGAACGAGGGGCGCTGGCAGGAACCGCCCGCCCCCGTGTTCGGTGTTTCCGGCTCTGAGCGGCTGCCCGCCTTCATCGACCCGGAGCCGCCCCGCCGCCGTCGCCTTCTGCCCGCGTTGGTGCTGCTCGTGGTGATCCTGGCGGTGCTGGCGTACCTGGTACCGGCCGTACTCATGTCGGGGTCCGTACTGCGGGGCACGCGCGTGGCCGGTGTGGACATCGGCGGGCTCACCGTGACGCAGGCGGCGGACAAGCTCCGCACCGAGCTCGCGGCCAAGATGAACAAGCCCGTCGTCGTCGACATCGCCGGGCGCAAGGAGACCATCCAGGCCGACGAGGCCGGCCTGGAGCTTGACGTGGTGAGCACGATCGGGCAGGCGCCCAGTGGCTTCCCCGGCCCGGTCGAGGTCTGGAAGGGGCTGACCGGCACCACCGAGCTCCAGCCGAAGATGACCATCGACTCCTCCCAGCTGGCCAGGACCGTCGAGGGCCTGGCGGAGACCTACGACAAGAAGCCGCGCGACGGCCGGGTGGCCTTCAAGAACGGGCAGCCGGTCTCGTCGGAGCCGCGCGACGGTGTGGTGATCGACCGGCCCGACGCCGTCCGGGTGATCACCGACGCCTTCCTGCGCGGCCGCGACTCCGCCGTCCTCACGCTCAGGCCCGCCAAGCCCGACACCACGCCGACCGCCCTCAAGCAGGCCGAGGCCGCCGCCAAGCGGGCGGTCGCCGCGCCCCTCACGCTGAAGCTCGGCGCCAAGCAGGCCCAGCTGCTCCCGGCCGTGATCGCCGCCAACCTGACCTTCGTCTCCGATGACGACGGCGGGCTGACCCCGCAGTTCAACGCCGCGGCGGCGCTCTCCTCGGTGGAGAGCAAGCTCGTCGACGCGGCGCAGGCGCCGCAGGACGCCACCTACCAGATCGTCAACGGCAAGCCGGTGCTGGTCCCCGCCCACCGCGGCAGGGGGATCGACGCCAAGCAGCTGGCCCGCGACGTGGCCAAGGTGGTCAGCGGCAACGGCGCGCGGATCATCCCCGTGACCCTGTCGGTGGTCCCGCCGAAGGTGACCACCGAAGAGGTGACGGGGCTCGGCATCAAGACGAACATCGCCGAGTTCACCACGACCTTCGACTGCTGCCTGCCCCGCGTGACGAACATCCAGCGGATGGCCGCCCAGGTCGACGGCTACCTGGTGAAGCCGGGGGAGACGTTCTCGCTCAACGAGGCCGTGGGCGAGCGCACCGTCGAGGGCGGCTACGTCCAAGCGGGGCAGATCGTCGGCGGCCGGATGGTGCCCATCGTGGGCGGCGGTGTCTCGCAGTTCGCCACCACGATGTACAACGCGGCCTTCTTCGGCGGGTTCGATGACGTCTCCCACACGCCGATGGACTACCACGCCGCCCGCTACCCGGCCGGTCGCGACGCCGCCCTGCTGTACCCGGACCTGGACCTCAAGTGGCGCAACGACTCCGACTTCGGCGTGCTGATCAAGACGGCGTCTACCGGGACCTCGGTCTCCGTGCAGCTGTGGAGCACCAAGCGGTACGACAAGATCGACGCGGTCGAGTCGGAGAAACGAGACTTCACCCCGTTCCGCCGCGAGACCAGCTCCGCCCCCGGGTGCATGGCCACGGTCGGCGAGCAGGGCTTCACGATCGACGTGACCCGCGTGTTCATCAAGGACGGCAAGGAACTCAAGCGGGACAAGAAGCTGACCACCAAGTACCGGCCGCAGGCGCAGACCACGTGCGTCGCCGGTAACTAGCGCGGCTAGGAGCGGCTTGGGTTCACGGACAGGATGCGGTCGTCGCCGTCCCTGGGGTCGCCCCGGCCGTCCTTGTTGCTGGTGGACAGCCACAGCGTGCCGTCGGGGGCCGTGGCCAGGCCGCGGAGCCGGCCGTACGTGTCGGTGAAGTGGGCGACCGGCGTGCCGGCCGAGCCGTCCTGGCTGAGAGGGATCTGCCACAGGCGACCGGCGTGCCGGCCGAGCCGTCCTGGCTGAGAGGGATCTGCCACAGGCGCTCTCCGCGCAGCGCGGCCACCCAGAGCGAGCCGGCCGCGTAGGCCGCGCCGGACGGTGAGGCCTCCGACGTGGGCCAGGTGATGATCGGGTTGACGAACCTCGGGTCGTCGCCCTTGCCCTCCACCTCGGGCCAGCCGTAGTTGGCGCCCGGCTTGATGAGGTTGACCTCGTCGAAGGCGTTCTGGCCGAACTCCGAGGCGTACAACCGGCCCGCCGGGTCCCAGGCCAGGCCCTGGACGTTGCGGTGGCCGAGGCTGTAGACGAGCGTGCCGAACGGGTTGCCGGGCGCTGGGGCGCCGTCCACCGTCATGCGCAGGATCTTGCCGCCGAGGGAGTCACGCCGCTGGGCGAGCCGCCGGTCGCCCGTCTCGCCCGTGGTGGCGTACAGGAAGCCGTCGGGCCCGAACGCCAGCCGGCCGCCGTTGTGGATGGCGCCCTTGGGGATGCCGCGCAGGATGACCTTCGGGTCGGACACGGTGTCGCCGGTGAAGCGGTAGCGGACGATCCGGTTGTCGTCGGCGGCGGTGAAGTAGACGAAGACCTGATCCCCCTTGACCGCCACGCCCATCAGCCCGCCCTCGCCGTCCGGGGTGACCCCGGCGATGCGGCCCACCTCGGTGACCTTGCCCGTCGGCGTCACGCGCAGCAGCCTGGCCGTGTCGCGCTCGGTCACCAGCGCGCCGCCGCCGGGGACGAAGGCGATCCCCCACGGCACCGCCAGATCACGCGCCACCGTCTTCGGCTCACCGGGCGGCGGCGCGGCGGCGACGGCCGCGTCCGGCACCGCCCCTCCGGCACTGGAGCAGGCGGTCAGCACAGCGAGCAGCATCAGAGTCATGAGCTTTCCCATGTGTTCCATACTTCCTCCCTAGCCGTAAGGTTCTCGGCATGAAGATCTGGGTCCCGTCTGATGCCGTTGCCGGGGTTTTGACCGATCTCCCCGGAGCGGAGTGCGACGTTTATGACGGTACGGGGCCGGTTCCCGATGGCGTAGGCCAGGTGGAGGTGTGGATCCCGCCGCTGATCACCGTTCCGGACGTGCCGGGCCTGCTGGCCGCGATGACCTCGCTGCGCCTCGTACAGACCGTGAGCGCGGGCGTGGAACCGTACCGGCCCCACATGCCGGACGGCGCGGTGCTGTGCAACGCGCGCGGCGTGCACGACGCCGGGACCGCCGAGTGGGCGGTCGGCGCGATGATCGCGGTGCTGCGGGAGTTCCCGGGGTTCGTCGACGCGCAGCGGCAGGGGGAGTGGACCTACCACCACACGGACGTACTGGCCGATTCCACCGTGCTGATCGTGGGCTACGGCTCCATCGGCGCGGCGCTGGAGCGGCGGCTCGGCGGCTTCGAGGTCGAGGTCGTCCGGGTGGCCAGGAGCGCGCGTGACGGCGTGCACCCCCTCGACGAGTTGCCCGCGCTGCTCCCGGCCGCCGACGTCGTGGTGCTGCTCGTGCCCGCCACGTCGGAGACCGCCGGGATGGTCGACGCCGGGTTCCTGGCCCGGATGAAGGACGGCGCGGTGCTGGTCAACGCGGCGCGCGGCGGCGTCGTCGACACCGACGCCCTCGTCGCGGAGCTGAAGACCGGCCGGCTGCGGGCGGCCCTGGACGTGACCGCCCCCGAACCCCTGCCGGCGGGCCATCCCCTGTGGAGCGCGCCCGGCTTGTTGATCACCCCGCACATCGCGGGCAGCACCCCCGCGTCCGGGCGGCGCATGCTGCGCCTGATGCGCTCGCAGCTCCTCCGCTACCTGTCCGGTGAGCAGCTGAACAACATCATCACCGACACGTATTGAGAGGATTCCGGAACGTGGCTGGCCCGTGACCTTCGGTGCGTACGGTTGCCTCTAACTGAGGATTCCTGACTCGCTGTCAAGTGAATCTTCGGGGCAATTGGTCTGTGTGGTTATCAGATCGGTGACGACATCGCCGTTGTCACCACCCGCACACCCGCAAACGCACACACTGGCGATGTGATCGACCGGACTTCGGCGATCACTGGACAGCGTTCGAGACGGGATGGGCTAACGACTGTGATCCGCTGGCGTGATCCACGGGCACCGCTGACCGCCGCGGCGGCGTTCGGTGCGGCGGGGTTCGCGGCTGCGCTCCTTGCGGGCGGCCCGGCTCTGCTCACCGGCGCGATCTCCGGACTCCTCGCGGCGCTGCTCGCCGCGATCTCCCTGCTCGTCGCCTCGGTCAAACTGGACGAGCACCGCTCGACCGCGATGGGCGCCCGCTGGATGGGCAGCGGCGCCATCATCTGGGCCGCCGGAGTCGGGGTGCGTCCGATCGCCGACACCTCCAGCGTCGCGGTGAGTTTCGCGGACCTGCTCGTGCTGCTCGGCGTGGTGCTCACCGCGGGCGGCGTCCTCATCGCGGCCCGGCGCAGGCTGCCCGCCACCGTGGTGCTGCGCCACGTTACCGGCGCCTACCTGTGCGCCGCCTCACTCTTCGTGATCGCCTGGGTGGTGGCGCTGCGGCAGGTCTACGCCGAGGCCGCCGACCCGGCGATGTTCACCTTTGCCATGCTGCCACCGATGATCGCGCTGTTGGTGACCTGCGCCGTGATCCCCTCCGTGATCACCAGCAGGACCGCGGCCTGGCCGCTCGGCCTCGCGGGCACCGGCGTGCTCGCCACCACCTCGGTCGCCGGGGTGGCGGCCGCGACCGCGCGCCTCACCGGCGGTGTGCCGCCGACGTGGAGCATCATGATCGCGCCCGTCGCGTTCCTGCTCCTGGCCGCCGTGCCCTGGGGGCCGCGCCCAGCCGAGCCGCAGACCCGCGCGAGTGGCAGCGGCATCGGCAACCTGATCGCGACGGTGCCGATGGCGCTGGTCGCGGTCGCGACCTGCACGCTGCTGGTGCACCTGGTGGGCGGCCAGCCGCAGACACCGGTCACCGGCGTCGTCGTGCTCATCGCCTCGGTGGTCCTGCTGCTGGTCGTACGCCTGTTCGTGCTCGCCGCCGCCAACATCCGGCTGCGCAGGAAGGTCTCGCTCGGCGACCGGCAGCTCAGGGAGCTGGCCGAGAGCACGGGCGACGTGGTGTTCATCTGCGACTACGACGGCCTCATGTACGAGATCGGCGCCGGGATGCAGGTCACCTACGGCTACCGCCCCGAAGATCTCGTCGGCGGGTCGATCTTCGACTACATCCACCCAGAAGACGTCCCCGGCATCCAGGCCGCGCTGAACGCGATGGGCCTCGACGACGAGGGCGCCACGTCCGGCGCCTGCCTGATCGCCTGCCGCGTGCGCGCGGCCGACGGCACCTGGCGGCCCACCGAGTCCGTCGCCACCCGCCACGTGGGCGGTGAGGACCAGCTGCTGGTGACCACCCGGGACGTGAGCGACGAGGAGGCCCTGCGCAACCAGGTCGTCCACCTGACCTTCCACGACGGCGTCACCGGGCTGCCCAACCGCTCCTACTTCGAGGAGCGCACGCGCGAGGTGCTGTCCGGCCGGATGTCCGGCCACGTGGCGGTGATCTTCCTCGACCTCGACGGGTTCACCTCGGTCAACGACTCCGTCGGCCATGCCAGCGGCGACTACCTGCTCGGGCAGGCCGCGCGTAGGCTGCGCGGGGCCGTACGCCCCGACGACACGCTCGCCCGGTGGGGCGGCGACGAGTTCGCGGTGCTGCTGGAGACCGGCGGTGAGGCGCAACCGGCGGTCGACCTGGCCGAGCGGTTGGTCAGGGCGGTCTCGCAGGAGCCGTTCCGGGTGGCCGACCGCGACGTGGCGCTGACCGCGAGCGTGGGGGTGGCCTTCGTCGAGGAGGACATGCCCTCGGGCGATCTCATCCGCAACGCCGACGTGGCCATGGCCAGGGCCAAGGAGCTGGGCGGGCGCCGAGTGGAGGTGTTCGCCGCGCAGATGCACGCCGACGTGGTGCGCAGGCTGGAGCTGGCGGCCGACCTGCAGCGGGCGCTGATCGAGCACCAGTTCGCCATCGAATACCAGCCGGTCGTCGACCTGGCCACCTCCCGGGTGACCGCGGTGGAGGCGCTGGTGCGGTGGTGGCGCGGCTCGGAGTTCGTCCCGCCGGACCAGTTCCTCGGCCCGGCCGAGGACACCGGCCTGATCGTGCCGCTGGGCGAGTGGATCCTGCACGAGGCGTGCCGCGAGGTGGCCGCCTGGCGGGCCTCCTCCTGGGACATCGGGCTGTCGCTCAACCTGTCGGCCCGCCAGATCACCGCGCCGCGCTTCGTCGAGACGGTCGAGGAGGCGCTCGCCGAGAGCGGGCTGCCCGCCTCCGCCCTCACCCTTGAGGTGATCGAGGAGATGCTCGTCGAGGACGCCGAGGAGACGGTCAAGCGGTTGTCCGAGCTGCGCGCTCTGGGCGTACGCCTGGCCATCGACGACTTCGGCACCGGCTACGCCTCGCTGGCCTTCCTCAGGCAGCTCCCGGTCGACATGATCAAGATCGATCCGTCGTTCGTGTCCGGGCTGGGCCGTGACGAAACCCTGACCCTGCTCACCCGCACGATCGTCCGGCTCGGCCACGACCTGGGTCTCATCGTGGTGGCCGAGGGCATCGAACGCCCTGAGCAGCTCGAACTCCTGCGGGAAATGGGCTGCACCAGGGGCCAGGGTTTCCTGGTGGCGCGCCCGATGGCGGCTCGCGGAGTGGACTCGCTGATGAGGACCAGTCTCACGGTTTGAGACATCTGTCCCAAGAAGTTGACATCAGGGCCTCCACAGGGGCTAAGGTGTGGCCATGCTTCGCAGTGAGATCCTCGTAGTACTTCGCCGGCGCGCAGGCCGATAGCGAAGCACTACAGCCTGCGCGCCGCCCCACTCCCACCCTCGGGTGGATGGGGCATTTTTTATGTCCTTAAGGTGTAGCCACGCAAGGAACGAGCCGATGACCGAACGGATGACAGGTGCACAGGCCCTGGTCAGGGCGCTGGAGCACGTGGGAGTCGACACTGTGTTCGGGATCCCCGGCGGCGCCATCCTGCCCGCCTACGATCCCCTGTACGACTCGACCAAGGTCCGGCACGTGCTCGTACGGCACGAGCAGGGCGCGGGCCACGCGGCCGAGGGATACGCGCAGGCCACGGGCAGGGTCGGGGTCTGCATGGCGACCAGCGGACCGGGTGCGACGAACCTGGTCACGCCCATCGCCGACGCCTACATGGACTCGGTGCCGATCGTGGCGATCACCGGCCAGGTGGCCAGCGCGGCGATCGGCACGGACGCCTTCCAGGAAGCCGACATCTCCGGCATCACCATGCCGATCACCAAGCACAACTTCCTGGTCACCGATCCGCTGGACATCCCCCGCACGATCATGGAGGCCTTCCACATCGCCTCCACGGGCCGTCCCGGTCCGGTGCTGGTCGACATCTCCAAGGACGCGCTGCAGGCCGACACCACCTTCAGCTGGCCGCCGATCATGCAGCTGCCCGGCTACCGGCCGGTGACCAGGCCGCACTCCAAGCAGATCCGCGAGGCCGCGAAGCTGATCGCCGAGGCCAGGCGTCCGGTGCTCTACGTGGGCGGCGGCGTGCACAAGGCGGGCGCCTCGCCCGAACTCCTCAGGCTGGCCGAGCTCGCCAACATCCCGGTCGTCACCACGCTGATGGCGCGCGGGACGTTCCCCGACAGCCATCCCCAGCACATGGGCATGCCGGGCATGCACGGCAGCGTCACGGCCGTCGGCGCGCTGCAGAAGGCGGACCTGCTCATCGGCCTGGGCGTGCGCTTCGACGACCGGGTGACCGGCCAGCTCTCGACGTTCGCGCCGCACGCGAAGGTCGTCCACGCCGACATCGACCCGGCGGAGATCTCCAAGAACCGCCACGCGGACGTGCCGATCGTGGGCGACTGCAAGGAGGTCATCACCGACCTGATCGCCGCTGTCGAGGCCAGTGGCCAGCAAGGCGACTACGCCGACTGGTGGAAGCTGCTCAACGGCATGAAGGAGACCTACCCGCTCGGCTACGAGGAGTTCGAGGACGGGTCGCTGGCTCCCCAGTACGTCATGGAGCGGCTCAGCGCCATCGCCGGGCCCGACACCTACTACGTGGCGGGCGTGGGGCAGCACCAGATGTGGGCCTCGCAGTTCATCGACTACGAGAACCCCGGCACGTTCATCAACTCCGGCGGCCTCGGCACGATGGGGTTCGCCGTGCCGGCCGCGATGGGCGCCAAGATGGGGCAGCCGGACAGCACCGTGTGGGCCATCGACGGAGACGGCTGCTTCCAGATGACCAACCAGGAGCTCGCCACCTGCGCCCTGGAGGGGGTGCCGATCAAGGTCGCGGTCATCAACAACGGTAACCTCGGCATGGTCCGCCAATGGCAGACGCTCTTCTACGACCAGCGCTACTCCAACACCAACCTCCAGTCGACGCGTCGCATCCCCGACTTCGTCAAGCTGGCGGAGGCATACGGTTGTGTCGGTCTGCGTTGCGAGCGGCCGGAAGACGTCGACGAGACCATCAAGAAGGCCATGGAGATCAACGACGTGCCCGTCGTGGTCGACTTCGTGGTCCACCAGGACGCGATGGTCTGGCCGATGGTCGCGGCGGGCACGAGCAACGACAGCATCAAGATCGCCCGTGACATGGCGCCGAAGTGGGAGAGCGAAGAATGAGCAGGCATACGCTTTCTGTGCTTGTCGAGAACAAGCCGGGCGTGCTCGCGCGCGTGTCCGCGCTGTTCAGCAGGCGTGGCTTCAACATCGACTCGCTGGCCGTCGGGCAGACCGAGCACGACGACATCTCACGCATGACCATCGTCGTGAGCGTCGAGGAGCTGCCGCTGGAGCAGGTCACCAAGCAGCTCAACAAGCTGGTGAACGTCCTCAAGATCGTCGAGCTCGACCCGACCCAGTCCGTGCAGCGCGAGCTCATGCTGGTCAAGGTCAAGGCCGACGCCGACAGCCGCTCGCACGTGCTGGAGCTCGTCCAGCTCTTCCGCGCCCGCTGCATCGACGTGGCGGCCGACGCCGTGACCATCGAGGTCACCGGCACTCCCGACAAGCTCGAGGCCTTCGTCAAGGTGCTCGAACCGTTCGGGATCAAGGAGCTCGTCCAATCGGGCATGGTGGCCATCGGCCGCGGCGCCCGTTCCATCACCGACCGGTCCCTCAGGGCACTGGACCGTACCGCCTGAAAGGTTTATGCAAGTGACCGAGATTTACTACGACGACCAGGCCGACCTCTCGATCATCCAGGGGCGTCACGTGGCCGTGCTGGGGTACGGCAGCCAGGGCCACGCCCACGCGCTCTCCTTGCGTGACTCGGGTGTCGACGTGCGCGTCGGCCTGCCGGAGGGTTCCAAGAGCCGGGAGAAGGCCGAGAACGACGGTCTGCGTGTCCTGACGCCTTCGGAGGCGGTCGAGGAGGCGAACCTCACGATGATCCTGGCGCCGGACCACATCCAGCGTCACCTGTACGCCGAGCACGTCGCGCCGAACCTGGTCGAGGGTGACGCGCTGTTCTTCGGCCACGGCCTGAACATCCGCTACGGCCTCATCGAGGCCCCCGAGGGTGTCGACGTCTGCATGGTCGCCCCCAAGGGTCCGGGTCATCTGGTGCGGCGCCAGTTCGAGGCCGGGCGCGGGGTGCCGGTTCTGGTGGCGGTGGAGAAGGACGCCTCGGGCAAGGCGCTGGATCTGGCTCTGTCGTACGCCAAGGGCATCGGTGGCACCCGGGCCGGGGCGCTGCGCACCACGTTCACCGAGGAGACCGAGACCGACCTGTTCGGTGAGCAGGCCGTGCTGTGCGGCGGTGTGTCGGAGCTGATCAAGGCCGGGTTCGAGACGCTGATCGAGGCGGGCTACCAGCCCGAGGTGGCCTACTTCGAGTGCCTGCACGAGATGAAGCTGATCGTCGACCTCATGTACGAGGGCGGCATCTCGAAGATGTACTGGTCCGTCTCCGACACCGCGGAGTACGGCGGCTACACCCGTGGCCCGCGCGTCATCACCGACGAGACCCGCGCCGAGATGCGCCGCATCCTGGGCGAGATCCAGGACGGGACGTTCGCCCGGCAGCTGGTGGAGGAGTTCGACGGCGGCCAGAAGGAGTTCACGCGGCACCGCGAGGAGCTGGCCGAGAACCCGATCGAGAAGACCGGCGCCAAGCTGCGCCCGATGATGAGCTGGCTCAAGGCATAACCAAAGGGCCTCGCTACGCTCGGGCTGTGCTTTCTTTGGGGCTACAGGCGAGGTCCTCGTTTTGGGGGCTTCGCCCAATGGCTCGGGCTGTGTTTTGTGGGGGGCTCGGCGCCCCCCACCCCCCCACAAGGGCGTGGTCCTCGCTACGCTCGGGCGTTTGCCCGAGGCGAGGGCTGCGCCCTCGCGCTGTCGCGAGGTGCGGCTGCTTGGGCCTCCATCCTGGCCGAGCCGATGAGGTCCCTCGCGTGTGTCGGGCGACACGTACCGAGTCCGGTACCCCCAAAGGGGTTCATCGCATCCACCCGGACGCGACGGCCAACGGCCATAGGTGGAACGCAGCCAATGATCGGAACGACGAAACCGCAGTAACGACGGGGATGGATGCGCGCCCGACCGAATGGCGTGGCGGTCCAGCCTGAGAAAACCTCACCACCTAATGGCGATGTCTCTTTCATGTTCCGTCACTCGTCCGCGCTGAGCGAGCACGGCCGGAAGCGGGAGGGCGGGCGTGGTCGACGCCAAGCAGGAAAGCGCGCTTGGCCTTCGCGCATCAGTGAGGCGGACGAGTGTGTGGCTCGGCCTGTGCTTTGCCGGAAGTTCTTGAGAAGAGTTACGGAAGCCTTGTCTGCGACGCTCTTCGCGTAACCGAGCGAAGGCAGGTTCTCCATGCGGAACAAGGTCGTGAGCGTGGTGGTGTCAGCGGCCGCCCTGACGATGGCGGCGACACTCTGCACCAGCGTGTCCGCGAGCGCGGATGTGGCCACGACAAAGAAGGCCCACATCATCAGCACGCACAGGACCCTCGCGGAGTGCGAGAAGGCGGGCAAAAGGTACTCCGGAGACGGCGAGTACTGGGACTGCCTGTGGGACAGCCCGTTCTGGGCGCTCTGGGCCACGATCTAACGCGACCGCCGGTCCATGCTCTGGGGCCGGACCTTCCTTTGTGTCATGCGGGAGAGGTCGGCCGCAAGGGCGATAGCTGCTGATATTGACTAGATCACTTGATATGTCTTGCCGCTCACCCGGCTCGTTCGCCGCTGCGATGATCTCTGTGCATTGCCCCAGTGGTGAAAGGGAGTCAAGAATGCGTGTACGGACTGCAATAGCGGGCGCGGGAATCGCCGTCCTGGCGGTCGTCGGACTCGGCTTGCCCGCCCAAGCGGCCGACTGGGTGTCCTACGGGCAGTTCCCCACCAAGAAGAAGTGTGTCGACGCAGGCCAGCAGTATGTGCGTGAGAACTTCAACGCGTACAAGTGCACCGAAATACCCGGCGCCTGGGTCCTCTGGCTCAAGTAGGCCCGAGTGCCGGTCCCCTACTCGCCGGGGACCGGCACTCGTTCGCCGCCGTTTGGCAAGGCAGGCGCCTGTCAGCGAGGCAGGCGCGGGTCAATAGGGTAGGCACATGTCGCCGCTCCGGACCCGCATGGCCGCTCGCGATCTGACCGAGCCGCATCGCGTCTCGAGCCCGCTCGAGCTGCTCTTCGATCTCACCTTCGTCGCCGCGGTGTCCCAGATCGTGGGCCGGCTCGCCCACGCCACCGAGCAGGGGCACGGCCTCGAAGCGGTCGGGCCCTTCCTCATGGTCTTCTTCGCCATCTGGTGGGCGTGGATGAACTTCACCTGGTTCGCCTCCGCGTACGACACCGACGACGTCCCGTACCGCGTCATGACGCTCCTGCAGATGGCCGGCGTGCTGGTGCTCGCGGCCGGGGTGCCCGCGGCGTTCGAGGGCGACTTCACCGTCGTGACGATCGGCTACCTCGTCATGCGCGTCGGGCTCGTGAGCCTGTGGCTGCGCGCGGCGGTCGCGCACCCCGAGGGACGGGCGACGGCGCTGCGCTACGCGATCGGCATCTCGTTCGTGCAGGTGCTCTGGGTGTCCAAGCTCGCGCTGCCGGGGGGCGGGCCGGTCTGGTTGTTCATCGTGTGCGCGGTCCTCGACCTCGCGGTGCCGCCGATCGCGGAGCGTACGGGCTCGACGAGCTGGCACCCGCACCACATCGCCGAGCGCTACGGGCTGTTCACCATCATCCTGCTCGGCGAGAGCGTGCTCGCGGCGACGAACGCGGTGCAGGGCGCGGTCGCCCACGGGCTGAGCGTCGAACTCGTCGTCATCGCGATGACCGGCCTGGTCATCCTTTTCGCGCTGTGGTGGATCTACTTCTCCGAGCCGGCCGGCGACGGGCTTGAGGAGCGACGGGAACAGTCCTTCGTCTGGGGATACGGGCACTATCTGATCTTCGCGGCGCTGGCCGCGCTCGGTGCGGGTCTCGAGGTCGCGGTGGCGTCGGCAGGGGAGGGGGAGCACCACATCGCGGCGGGCGCGCGGGCCGTGGTGGCCTCGGTCGCCATTCCGGTCGTCGTCATGCTCGTCCTGCTGTGGGCGCTGCATGCACCCTTGGTGAGCAGGACCGTCGTGCGGCCGGAGTCGATCGGCGTGGCGGTGGTGCTCGTGGCGCTCACCGTGTTCGCCGCGCCCAGCGTGGGTGTGGCCGCGGGACTCACCGCCATCGCCGCGGTGCTCGTACTCCTGCTCGTGACGACACTCGCGCGCGAAGGACGCCGGTCGCTTCCCGCACCGCCGCCTTAGCGCACGTCCGCGCCGCCGCCTTAGCGCACGTCCGCGCCCCCGCCTATGCCGCGCAGCAGGAGGGCGAGCCCGCCCCGGAACTCCTCGTCCGTGGTGACGTCGTGGGCGTGCCTGGCGGTCTCGGACAGGTAGGGGAGCTCGGCCCGGTCCGCGATGACCTGGGTGCCCGCTCCGGCCAGCGGTCCGAGCTGTTCGAGCTGGATCGCCCCCACCACGTACGCGAGCAGCGAGCGCAGCGCGATCACCCGCTCGCCTCCGTCCAGCCCGGCCTCGGCGAGGATGGCGGCCAACGGCTCTGACCAGCGCAGTATGGCCACCGACCGGTGCCGATGGGTGATGATCAGCGGCACGAGCCACGGGTGGGAGCTCACCACGCCGCGCAGCCGCTCGACCATGATCTCGATCCGCTCGTACCAGGGCCGGTCCTTGTCGGGCGGCACGGTGTCGACGGTGTCGAGGACGCGGTCGATGACGAGTTGTTCGAGCTCACCGCGGTCGTCGACGTAGCGGTAGAGGCCCATGGTGCTCATGCCGATCTCCTGCGCGACCGCGCGCATCGACAGCCCGGCCAGTCCGTCGCGGTCGATGACGGCGAGGGCGGCCGTGGCCAGTTGGTCGGGAGTGAGTGAACGGGGTCGCGGCATGACAGTTGACAGCGTACGGCATACGCCTATCATCGTAAGCGTATGCCGTACGCCTATAGGAGGTTCACATGCGTGTCGTCGATGCCAGAGAGCTGAGCGCAGTGTCCGGTGAGGCGGTCGCCATCCCTGACCCGGAGCGGCTGGTCCACCTGCAATTCCGGCGGTTCGCCGGGTGTCCGGTCTGCAATCTGCACCTGCGCTCCATCGTGCGCAGGCACGACGAGATCGAGGCGGCGGGCGTCCGCGAGGTCGTGGTCTTCCACTCACCGGCAGAAGAGCTGGCCGAGCACACGCCCGATCTGCCGTTCCCGGTGATCGCCGACCCGGACAAGCTGCTGTACGTCGAGTTCGGCGTGGAGTCGGCGGCCCGCTCGTTGCTCGACCCGCGCGTGTGGGGGACGATCCTCCGCGTGGTCGCCGTGACCACGTGGCGGGTCCTGCGGGGCCGCGAACGCGCCCCGGCGGCCAAGCCGCACGGCGGCCGGTTGGGCCTGCCCGCCGACTTCCTGATCGGGCGGGACGGCCGGGTGCTCGCCGCCAAGTACGGCGAGCACGCCTACGACCAGTGGTCGGTCGACGAGATCCTCGACCAGGCGTCCCACGCGCCGAAACCCGTACAGAAGTAGCCTGGTCAAGGCGCCCCCGTCCAGCAGTAGCTCGGTCAAGGCGCCACGGCCTGCTACAGCCGCACCACCGTGAGCACCCCGTCGCCGACCTCGTGCAGCTGTACGGCGAACTGCCCGTCCGCCGTCACCAGGTCACGAAAGGCCGCCACCTGCTCCTGATGGCTGAGCGCGTTGTCCACGGCGACGACACCCCGAGGGGTGAGCACCCGCTGCAACTGCGGCCAGTAACCCACGTACGCGGGCCGTTCCGCGTCGAGCACCACCAGGTCGACCGACCCGTCCGGGCTGGCCGCCAGCACCTCCCCGCCATCCGCGTGGATCACGGTCACGTGGTCGGCCACTTCGGCCGCCGCGATGTTGGCCCGCGCCTGGGCGACCCGTGAGGCGTCGATCTCCACCGTCTCCAGATGTCCGCCGGTGTCCCGTACGGCGTCGCCGAACCAGATGGCCGAATAGCCGTTGGACGTACCGATCTCCAGCACCCGCCGGCTCCCCTGGACGCGGATCAGCAGCGCGACGAGGCCCGCCGCGCCAGGGGTCATGTTGCGCAGCCGCAGCAGCCGGTCGGCCAGGGGCGCGTCGTGGTCGCGGCCCAGCTGGTAGAGGCTGTCGAGGTAGTCGGCCAAGGATGTGTTCACCGGATGTCCTTCCGTCTCCTTCCGAACCTAGAGTCAGCCCATCCGACGCCGTCATCCGCCCCGCGGTTTTGGGTCCCCGATCGCCCGCGGGCCGAACTCAACCGGCTCCTCCGGACGCTCCACGCCTCATTGACCGGCTGACGGGACCTCGACGAACGACGCCTCGAAGGAGTTGCGGGCGATCTGGTCCAGTTGCGCGTCCGTCATGCCCAGCTCGTCGCGCAGCGCCCGGTAGTTGTCCTCGACATAGCCGCCGAAGTACGCCGGATCATCGGAGTTGACCGTCACCATCAGGCCCTCGTCCAGCATCGCGGGCAGGATGTGGTCCCGCAGCGACGGCACCGTGCGCAGCCGGACGTTCGACAGCGGGCACACCGTCAGCGGGATCCGCTCCTCCCGCAGGCGGGCGACCAGCGAGGGGTCCTCCATGGCGCGGATGCCGTGGTCCACCCGCTCCACCTTGAGCACGTCCAGGGCCTCCCACACGTAGTCGGGGCCGCCCTCCTCGCCGGCGTGCGCGACCCGGCGCAGGCCCTCCGCGGCCGCCATGTCGAACACCCGGCGGTACAGTGCCGGCGGATGACCGACCTCCGCCGAGTCCAGCCCGACGCCGATGAAGTGGTCCCGGTACGGCAGCGCGGCCCGCAGCACCTGCTCGGCCTCCTCGGCCCCCCGGTCACGCAGGAAGCACATGATCAGGGCCGCCGAGACGTCGCTGTCCTTGAGGGCGGCCGACAGCCCGCCGAACACCGCCTCCAGCGACACGCCCCTGCTCAGATGCGCCTGCGGGTCGAAGAAGATCTCGGCATGCCGTACGCCCTGCGCCCGGGCCCGCCCCAGGTAGGCGGTGGCAAGGTCGTAGAAGTCCCGGTCGGTGCGGAGGACCGCCATGTTCTCGTAGTAGATGTCCAGGAACGACTGGAGATCGGCGAAGTCGTAGCGCGCCCTGATGGCCTCCGCGTCGAAGGTCGGCAGGTCGATCCCGTTGCGCCTGGCCAGCTCGACGACGAGCTCGGGTTCGAGGGTGCCTTCGATGTGCAGATGGAGTTCGGCTTTGGGACGCATGTGATCGAGTAAACCTGACAAGACACCGGCCACGGTATCGTGCGAACCTCCGAACTCTCGCCCGATGACCTGGCATAACATCACATTCATGAGGCTGGCGGATCTGGTGGCGCGCGAAGACCTGAGTCTCGTGCCGGTGACCGGACATGACGGGCTCGGCAGGGAGGTGGGGCGAGCCTATCCGACGGATCTGCCCGACCCACGACGCTACCTGCGCCCCGGCGACCTCGTCCTGACCAGCGGGGTCTGGTACACCCAGCCGTCCGACTGCGAGACGTTCGCCGACGCGCTGTGGACGAGCGACGCCGCCGGGTTGATCGTCGGGCTGGTAGTGCTGGGGGAGCTGCCGGAAGCGCTGGTCAAGGCGTGCGAACGCCGCCGGTTGCCGCTGCTCCTGGCCGCGCCCGACCAGTCGTTCGGCGCGATCACCGAGGTGGTGATCGAGGAGGCGTTCGCGGCCGAGCGGCGCCGGGATGAGCGGGCTCGGGCGCAGACGCTGCTCGACCTCCTGGGCACGCAGCGGATCGCGCCCGGTGAGGTCTCGGCCCACCTGCGGCTGCTCGGCGCCGATCCGGGGCTGCCGACCACGGCCATGGTGGTGGCCAGGACCGGCGGGTCGGACGACGACGACGTACCCGCGATCATGTACGCGCTGGCCAGGAGAGGGCGGCAGCTGGTCGTCGGCGGACGGTCCGACGAGGGGATCGTGCTGGTCAACGGCAAGGTGTCGCGCCAGGCGCTGACCGACGAGTTGCGCGCGCTGGTGACCAACCGGCCAGGGATGCGGGTGGCGGTCGGGATCAGCGACGCGACCGCCAGCGTGTCGCAGCTGGGCGAGGCGCTGGAGTCCGCGCGGCGGGGCATGGAGTCGGCCCGCTACGGCGAGGGGCCGGTGTCGGTCATGTCGGTCGCCGACGTGGACAGCCACGAACTCCTGCTGGCCCAGCTGCCCGTGAGCGTGCGGCGCTCGTTCAGGGAGCACCTGCTCGGGCCGATCATCGAGTACGACGCGCGGCACGGCTCCGAGCTGCTGCGCACGCTCGACGTCTTCCTGGAGACGTGCGGCTCCTGGCAGCGGACGGCCGACGAGCTGTATGTGCACGTCAACACGCTGCGCTACCGCATGCAGCGGATCGAGGAGCTGACCGGGCGGCGGATGTCGTCGATGCGCGACCGTACGGACCTCTATCTGGCCCTCAGGTCAGCTCAGCCGTCCGAAGGGGACCCTGCCTGAAGGGGTCCCGTCTTGACGGGTCAGGGCAGCTCGCCCGCGACGAGACGTCCTCGTGAGACCACGGCGACGATGTTCTCCACGGCCAGGTCCGCGATCCGCTCCCACGGACGCCCGCGCAGCACGATGAAGTCCGCCCCGAGTCCGGGCTCGATCCGGCCCACCGGCACGCCGATCGAGTCGGCGGCGTCCGAGGTGGCCGCGCGCAGCGCCTCCGAGGCGGACATGCCCAGGATCTCGGTCATGTGGACCACCTCAGCGAGCTGGTCGCCGAACTGGACGTGGTGCCCGTTGGCATCGGTGCCCAGGACAAAGCGGACACCCAGCCGCGCCGCCTCGGCGAGCAGCACGTTACGCGTGGCCACGAGCTCGGCGGCCTTGGCCATCGACTCCGCGGTGACCGGGACCCGGCCTTCGGCGATGGCCTCGTTGATCAGGAGGGTCGGCGCGACGGGCGTACGGCGGGCCGCGAGCACCTCGGCGAGATCCGCGCTCAGCAGCGTGCCGTGCTCGATCGAGTCGACGCGCTCCTCGACGGCGACGCGGATGCCCTCCTCGGAGTGGGCGTGGGAGGCCACCAGCATGCCGAGCGCGTGCGCCTCGTCGACGACGGCGCTGATCTCCTCGCGCGTGTAGTTGCGCCAGCCGTTCTTGTCGCCGATCGACAGCACGCCGCCGCTGGTGGTGAGCTTGATGCCGTCCATCCCGGCGCGGGCCCAGGTACGTACCAGCTTGCGGCACTCGTCGGGTCCGTCAGCGGTGGGCTTGCGCTGCGGGATCGCCGGTGGCACGAACAGGTCGTTGTGCCCGGCGGTCATGCCGACCACGCCGTGGACCTGGACGCGCGGGCCGGGCAGCACGCCCGCGTCGAAGGCCCGGCGCAGGGCGATCTGCGCCTCGTCCCCGGCCAGGTCGCGCAGGGTCGTCACGCCGTGGCGCATGGCCCGCTGGGCGTGGGCGACACCGTGCAGCACCTGCTCGTCGCGGGTCGTGACGAGCGGCCAGGTGGCGAAGTCGGGCATCGGGCCCGTACCGGCGTAGCCGATCAGGTGCACGTGCGTGTCGACCAGGCCGGGGAGCACGCACAGGTCGTCATACCGCTGCGCGGCGGGCCGCACCTCGCCGATCCGGTCCGGTTCCCAGCTCAGCTCGACCGGGCCGCGGAATTCGGTGCCGTCCCAAAGGGGGATTCCGTCCAGTTTCATGTCAGCGAAAACGCTACCGGACGCCTTCCGCCGCTGGAGGGATCTACGGACCTCGCCGAGCGCTCTCGTAGGGACCTACAGGGTCTGAAGCGCCGGTGCTGGGCTTTTCCACATCCGGGCCCCGCACCCCATGCGATGTCCGATTTTTCGTCACACGATGGTAATAATCAGTGTATAGCTTCCTGACCTGCAGGTTCACCGCTCTTCCAAGGAGAATTATGGCTACCCTCGACCGTCGCGCGTTCCTGCGGACGACGGGAATGGCCGGACTGGCGCTCGGCCTGGCCGCCTGTGGCGACAGCGGGACGTCCGGCGCGGGCGGAAGCGGGTTCGGCGCGGTCAAGATCCAGCTCTCCTGGAAGAAGAACGTCGAGTTCGCCGGCGAGTACTTCGCCGACAGCAAGGGCTACTACAAGGCCGCCGGGTTCTCCCAGGTGGAGCTGCTGTCGGGCGGCGGCTCCGGCACCTCGGTCGAGTCGGGCCTGACCACCGGCCGCTGCTGGATCGGCCTGTCGACGCCGACGATCACCGCGCCCGCCGTGCTCCAGGGCGCCCCGCTCAAGATCGTGGGCGCGACCTTCCAGAAGAACCCCTTCGCCATCGTCTCCCTCGGCAAGAACCCGATCAAGGACCCCAAGGACCTGGCCGGTAAGAAGATCGGCGTCCAGGACTCCAACGAGCTGGTCTGGAACGCGCTGCTCAAGTCCAACGGCATCGACCCGTCGAGCGTGACACGGGTGCCGTTCCAGTCCGACCCGTCGATGCTGACCTCCGGCCAGCTCGATGGCTACGTCGGCTTCGTCACCAGCGGCCCGGTGCGGCTGAAGATGCAGGGCGTGGACGCGGCGCACATGCTGTTCGCCGACCACGGGCTGCCGCTGGTCGCCGAGACGTTCACGGTGACGCAGGAGACCATCGACAAGGAACGCGACAAGCTCAAGGCGTTCCTCACGGCGGAGATCAAGGGCTGGAAGGACGCCGTCGCGGACCCGGCCAAGGCCGCCGAACTGGCCGCGAAGACGTACGGCAAGGATCAGAACCTCGACGTCGCCGAGCAGACCGAGGAGGCCAAGATGCAGAACGAACTCGTCGTCACCCCCGACGCCAAGGCCAACGGCCTGTTCACGATGACCTCCGAGCTGATCGAGCAGAACATCGCCTCCCTCGCCAAGGCCGGGCTGACCGTCAAGGCCGAGAACCTCTTCGACCTGTCGATCCTGGACGAGATCTACAAGGCCGACGCGAGCCTCAAGCTCTCATGACCGGCATCGGCATCACGGGGCTGAGCAAGACGTTCGGCAGCGGGCTGACCGCGGTCGAGAACGTCGACCTGGAGACGCCGAAGGGCTCCTTCCTGTCCCTGCTCGGCCCCTCGGGCTGCGGCAAGTCGACCGTGCTGCGCATCCTGGCCGGGCTTGAGAAGCCCACCACCGGCGAGATCCAGGTGAACGGCGAGACCCCCGAGGAGCTCCGCAGGAGTCACCACCTCGGCATCGCCTTCCAGGACTCGGCGCTGCTGGCCTGGCGCAGCGTCGCGGCCAACATCCGGCTGCCGCTGGAGGTCGCGGGGATCAGGCCGGAGCCCGGCGTGATCGACGACCTGATCAAGCTGGTCGGGCTGCAGGGCTTCGAGAAGGCGCGGCCCGCCGAGCTGTCGGGCGGCATGCGGCAGCGCGTGTCGATCGCCCGCGCGCTTGTGGTCAAGCCCAGCGTGCTGCTGCTCGACGAGCCGTTCGGCGCGCTGGACGACATGACCCGCCAGCGGCTCAACCTGGAGCTCCTGCGCATCTGGACCGAGAAGCCCGCCACCACGCTGATGGTCACCCACGGCATCGGCGAGGCGATCTTCCTGTCGGACGTGGTGGCCGTCATGAGCCCGCGCCCTGGCCGCATCGAAGAGGTGGTCCCGATCGACCTGCCGCGCCCCCGGGTGCCCGAGATGATGCGTACACCGGAGTTCCACGCCATCCACGACCACCTCAGCGACCTGCTGTTCGGGCACGGCTCGTGAAGCGGATCCACGGGCTGCTCGGCGTCGTCGCCCTGATCGCCCTGTGGTGGCTGCTCGCCGTGACGGTCTTCGCGGACGGTGGCGCGGTCCCGACGCCGTGGGCGGTCCTGGCCGGGATGGGCCACGACGGCTGGGGCTTCTACGGCCCCAACACGACCGCCACTGTCAGCGCCGCGCTCCAGGGCTTCCTCTGGGGCAACGGCCTGGCCATCGGGGTGGCGCTGATCGTCCTGCTCGTCCCGCGCCTGGAGGCGGTGGCGACCCAGCTCGCGGTGATCAGCTACTGCATCCCGCTGCTGGCCATCGGCCCGATCGTCCTGGTCGTCTTCGGCGGTGAGGCCGCCGTGGTGTTCCTGGCCGCCGTCTCCGTCTTCTTCACCACGCTCATCGGCGCGCTGCTCGGGCTGCGCTCCGCCGACCGGACCAGCCTCGACCTCATCGCCGTGTACGGCGGCGGCCGCCTGGCCAAGCTCCGGCACGTCCAGGTCATCGCGGCGCTGCCGAGCACGTTCGCCGGGCTGAAGATCTCGGCCCCCGGCGCACTGCTCGGCGCGATCATCGGCGAATACCTCGGCAGCAACGACCAGGGCCTCGGCGTCTCCCTGATGATCTCTCAGCAGCAGTTCCAGGTCCCGCGCACGTGGGGGCTGGCGCTCGTGGCCGGTCTGGTCGCGGGCCTCGGCTACGCGATCGTCGCGCTGGTCTCCCGTGTGGTGACACCCTGGTCGTACGGCAGAGCGAGGTCCTCCTCATGATCGGCCGCATCGTGTTGCGCGTCGTCGGCCCGCTGCTTCCCTCCGTGGTCATCGTGGTGGCTCTCTGGTGGCTGTCCCTGGAGGCTTTCGGCATCAGCCCGTTGGTGGGCAAGCGTCCCCCGCAGGTCTGGGAGTACCTCTTCGGCTCGTCCCCGGCCCATCGCGACGCGGTCTTCGCCGCCTTGGGCATCACGATCAGGGACGCGGCCATCGGCTTCGTCAGCGGGATGGTCGCGGCGGTGGTCGTGGCGATGGCGTTCGTGCTGTTCAGGACCGTCGAGCAGACGTTCATGCCGGTCGCGATGCTGCTGCGCTCGGTGCCGCTCGTGGTGATGACGCCGCTGATCACGCTCGTCTTCGGCCGCGAACTCGTCGGCGTCGCGGTCATCGGCGGCATCGTGGTGTTCTTCCCCGCCCTGGTCAACGTCGCCTTCGGGCTGCGCTCCGCCTCACCGCAGGCCACCGACCTGATCATGGCGTACGGGGGCGGACGGCTGACCGTGCTGCGCAAGGTGGCCGTGCCGACGGCGATGCCCTCGGTGTTCGCCTCCATGCGGATCTCCGTGCCCGCCTCGATCATCGGCGCGCTCATCGCCGAATGGCTGGCGACCGGGCAGGGGATCGGCGCCGGGATCCTGCGGGCCATCGGCGGGTTCCGGTATGACGAGGTGTGGGCGGACATCGTGGTGGTCACCGCCGTGTCGATCCTGGCGTACGCGGCCGTGGGCGTCGTCGAGTCCCTGGTCCTGGCCCGCTTCTCGGACAACCGGGACTGACCGCTCCCGGGAGTCAGGGGCGGCGGATGGGGCAGGGGTGTGTGACGTGTCTGTTCGGGCAGCAGATCACGCTGATCGTGGCGAACCTGCCCCCGGTCAGCCACTCGCCCCACTGCACGTCCACCCCACGGGGTAGTGCGTCGGCGGCGCCGTCGAGCCGGGCCGTCAGCCCGACGCGGTCCGGGTGCGGGAACGCGCCCCTGATCTGCGCGTACTGGACGGCCAGCCACTCCACCGCTCGGCCAGGGTCGTCGAAGGTGGCGCGGATCCGGGAGGCCGGTCGGGCCAGCCAGTCGCCGGTGCGCATCGGCGGAAGGAGTGAACCGGCGAACCCGGGCGAACCCGGACGCCGCTCGTCCTCCCTTTCCCGCTCCTCGCCGCTGCCCACCCACGTGTACGCGTGCCAGTGCATGAGATCCCCACAGGTCTGTTGCCCTATACAGGCTCATTCCCCGTTAAAAGGGTGCGGGCCCGGTCGCGGTCCGCTGTGCGGGGGGAGGCGCGACCGGGCCCGCCGGATGGGAGCGCCGTGGCGTTGCGGTGGGAACCGGCGCGGTGGCGCGCCTGGTGGAGGCCCGACGCTCCCTGGCTGGGTGGGTTCTGTGGTCTAGTGGGCGGCGAAGTCCTGGGTCCAGTAGGGGCCCTTCGTGGACTGGCCGACGCCGATATGGGTGAAGGAGCAGTTCATGATGTTGGCGCGGTGTCCGGGGCTGTCGAGCCAGGCCCGTACGACCGCGGCGGCCGTCGGCTGGCCCATGGCGATGTTCTCGCCCCAGGTGCTGACCGGCGCGAAGCCGGCCGTCGATATGCGGTCACCCGGAGTCCGGCCGTCCTTGGAGTCGTGGTCGAAGTAGTCGCGGGCGGCCATGTCGGCGGAGTGCCGCTCGGCCGCCGCGTGGAGCTTGGGATCGTGGGTGAGCGGGCGGCAGCCCTTCTTGGCCCGCGCCTGGTTGGTAAGGCTGACGACCTGGTCCTCGGTGGCCGAGGCGGCGCCGGTCTTCGCCGGTGTCCGGGCGTCGCAGGACAGGGCCACGGGCCGTGACCGGCTCGGCTTGCCCTGGTAGTCCATGGCCAGGACGTAGTAGCGCCCGGGAGCCGCGCAGCCGGCGCGGACGCTGATCCGGCCGTTCAGCACGAGCTTGGCGCCGCTCTTCAGCGTACGGTCGGGACGACCGACCATGTCCCGGACGATCCGGACTCTGAGCGTGGCCTTGGTGTCGCAGCCGATCCTGCTCGCCGAGCCGACGATCACGCCCTTGGACAGGGACGGCTTGGCGGCCACGACCCGGCACGGGGCCTTCGTGGTGGTCGCCGCCTGGGCGGCGGGCGTGGGGATGCTCAACGCGGCCAGACTTCCGAGGCAAACGAGTGCCTGGAGTTGCCTGCGCATCCTGTCCCTCCGCTGCTGCTAGATACGGCGTCGATCCCGCATTCTGGTGTGCCCGCAACGGCCATGTCCCGAAAAACACCTCTATATCTGGAGCACCAGGTGACCTAATCGTAACGATTGCCCCATCGACCTCGGTAAACCTTCTCTGTCACCTGCGCGTCTTGTGCGAAAAAAATAGGGCCGTGCGGTGAAATGCCGCACGGCCAGGGGTGGAAGTCGGGGGGCGGATGCCTGGGAGTCGAGGCGCGAGGCGTCAGCTCCCAGGCAGGACGGGAGACGTCAGGTCCCAGGCGGGACAGGAAGTGTCAGCTTCCCGCCGGAGCGGAAGGCGTCAGCAGGCGGCGGGCTTGAGCCAGGAGCACTCGAGGTCGCCGGTCGCGCTGTCATCCGCCGCGCGGAGCTGCGACACGGCGTCCACCGGCGCGGTCCGCGAGAACTGGGCGAGCCGGATGGCGATCTTGTCCTCGATGTCCTTCGGCGAGCCCGACAGGTACTGGTTGAGCATGATGGAGAACACCAGCGGCTCGCCCTCGGCGCTGTTCACGTAGCCCGACAGCGACGTGACGCCGGTCAGCGACCCGGTCTTGGCGTGCACGTTGTTGGCGGCGGCGGTGTTGCGCATCCGGCTGCGCAGCGTGCCACCGGTGAACCGGTCGGCGTTGCCCGCGATGGGCAGCGCGTCGTACCAGGTCTTGAACCACGGCTTGGCGCGTACGGCGCCGAGCAGCTGGACGATCGAGCCCGGGGCGAAGCCGTCACGGCGCGAGAGGCCGGAGCCGTCCCGCATGTTGAGCACCTGCACGCCGTTGGCCTTGGCGAAGTCGGTGCTCACCTTGAGCCCGGCCGCCCAGGTGCCCTGGCCGGAGACCTTGCGGCCCATCGCCTTGGTCAGGATCTCGGCGTGGATGTTGTTGCTCAGCTTGAGGAAGGGCACCAGCAGCTCGCTCAGCGGCATCGACTGATGCTCGGCCAGCGTGGTCGCGCCGGACGGGGCCGCACCGGTGACGGTCGGGCCCGCCACGCGGACGCCGTGCTTGGCCAGCGACTTGCGGAACAGCGACGCCACATAGCGGGTGGGGTCGTCCACGGCCACCCACTCCTGGTACGGGTCGGCCACGGTGCCGGTGATGACCACGGTGTTCGTGGAGTGCTGCCGTTCGATGAGCACGTCGGTCGTGGTGCCCACGGTGGCCTTGTTGACGATCTTCAGGTAGTCGGTCTCGGGCGTCGTCGACACCTTGACCTCGTTGCCGGCCGCCGCCACGGAGACGATCACCGAACCGGCGTCGTAGTCCCGGTCCGGGGAGGCGGTCAGCGCGGAGATCTGCGCCGCGTAGTAGGCCGTCTCGTCGTCCCAGGTCCAGTCGTTGCCGAGCCGTACGGAGTCGAACCACGTGTCGTCGGCGACCATCTTGCCCGCGACCAGCTTGACGCCCGAGGCGGCGACCTTGGCGGCCAGCGCGTCGTAGTCCTCGGCCAGCATCGTCGGGTCGCCGGTGCCGCGCAGGATCAGGTCGCCGGTCAGCACGGAGCCGAGCTTGCGCCCGCCGCTCAGCACGGTGGTGGGGAAGCGGTAGTCCAGGCCGAGCGTGTCGACGGCGGCGGCGGAGGTGAACAGCTTGGTGTTGGAGGCCGGGATCATCAGCTTGCCGGCGTCCGTGGCGTACAGCTCGTCGCCGTTGGCCGCGCTCTTGACGACCACGCCGGCCCGCCCGACCGTGAGCCGCGAGTCGGCGAGTATCTGGTTGATGTCCTGGGTCAGGTCCGCGACGCCCGCCGTGGGTTCGAGCGCGACGGCGGGGGAGGAGGGGCTGGACGCCCAGGCGAGGGCCGCGACGAGCGCGCCCGCGACGAGGGATGCTGAAGTACGCCGCATGGGGTCTCCAATGAGGACTGGGGGTCTCGCTTGGGATCATGCGGCAGCGCACGCAGCCTGTAATCCGCAAATATCCGTATTTCTTGGGTCGGTCGTACGGCGGGCATGCCGTCACGACGGCGGGCCCGTACCCAGGAAAGTACTCAGGAGAGCTGGCCGGCGCTCACCATGAAGCCGCAGTCGCCGAAAGAGACCTCGTCGCCCGACTTGATCTTGGCGGGTCCCACCAGCCGCCAGCCGTTCAGCCGCGTGCCGTTGAGCGAGCCCAGGTCGACCAGCATCCATCCGCCGTCGTCCTCGCGCCGCAGCTCGGCGTGCACCCGCGAGACCGTCAGATCGGACAGCACCAGGTCGCAGGCCGACCCGCGACCGACCACGTAGCGGATGCGGTGGTCGTCGGGCAGGGCCAGCCTGGGCAGGCGCGGCCGGCGCCAGGCCGCCTGGAGGCGGGTGGTGAAGTCGGAGACGTTCGACACCGCGTCGGTCACTCGCTGGCGGAACGTCCGGCGGCGGGGCAGATCGGCGACCAGTTCGTCGAGCTCGTGGCGGTTGCGCGCCCGCAGGGCCTGATCCACCCGGCCGACGAAGGTGTCGTGGGAGATCCGGCCTTCGACGGCGCGGTCGCGGAGCTCGTCGATCGCGCGATCGCGTTCCCCGTCGGACGCGCGGAACGGTGGATGCGTCGAGCTCATGCCCCGAGTATCGGCCTGAACGGCGTTCCCTGTCCAGAATATGCGAATCAGTTGCGTTGAGCATACTCAGTATGCATACTCAGTATCCATGTCGATCAGACACGGACTGCTCGCGTTGCTGAGCAGGGGGCCGCGTTACGGCTACCAGCTCCGGGTGGAATTCGAGGCGTCGACAGGGGCGACCTGGCCGCTCAATATCGGCCAGGTCTACACGACGCTCGCCCGGATGGAACGTGACGGCCTCGTCGAGCCCGGGGGGGCCGACGAACAGGGGAGGGCCGTCTACACGGTCACCGAGGCCGGTCGGGCCGAACTGGAGCGATGGTTCAGCACCCCCGTCGACCAGACCGACCGGCCTCGGGACGAACTGGTCATCAAACTCGCCATGGCCGTCGCCGCAGGGGACGTCGACGTGTCAGCGGTGATTCTGGCCCAGCGCACCGCCACCATGCGCGCGCTGCAGGAGCTGACCAAGGCGAAACGGGCGAACACCGAAGGGCTCGCGCAGCGGCTCGTCCTCGATTCATTGATCTTTCAGGCCGAGGCGGAACAGCGCTGGCTGGACCACTGCGAGGCCGTACTCAAGGAGAAGAACACATGACTGTGCTGAGACTGGACGAGGTGACGCGCGTGCACGGTCAGGTGCACGCGCTCAAAGGGGTGAGCCTCGAGGTCTCCAGCGGCGAGCTGGTCGCCGTCATGGGCCCATCGGGCTCTGGCAAGTCGACCCTGCTCAACTTAGCGGGCGGCCTCGACCGGCCGACCTCGGGCAGCGTGACGATCGAGGGCACGGACCTGGCCGGCGTGACGGACCTGGCGGCGCTGCGGCGCGGCAGCGTCGGGTACGTCTTCCAGGACCTGAACCTGATCCCGTCACTCACGGCCGCCGAGAACGTGATGCTGCCGAGGGAGCTCGACGGCGTCCGCTCGCGGCAGGCCCGCGAGGAGGCGCTGGCCGTACTGGCCTCGGTGGGGGTGGACCATGTCGCCGACCGCTTCCCCGGGGAGCTGTCCGGCGGGCAGCGGCAGCGTGTGGCGATCGCCAGGGCGCTGGTCGGTGAGCGGCGCCTGGTGCTGGCCGACGAGCCCACGGGGGCGCTCGACACGGCGAGCGGCGACGAGATCCTGCGGCTGCTGCGCGAGCGCTGCGACGAGGGCGCGGCGGTGCTGCTGGTCACCCACGAGCCCCGCTACGCCGGGTGGGCCGACCGCGTGGTGTTCCTGCGCGACGGGGAGATCGCCGACTCGACGGCCGTACCTCTGGAGAGCGCCCGATGAGCGCGTTCACCGCCGCGCTGCGGATCTCCCGCAGGGACGCGCTGCGGTTCAAGGGCCGGACCGCGCTGATCATGGTGATGATCGGCCTGCCGGTGCTGCTCATCACCGGCGTGCTCACGGGGTACGCCACGCTCCACGTGGACATGCGGGAGGGACTGACCGCCGAGCTGGGCAGCGCGGACGCGCGGATCGCCACCTCGTCGGCGGGGCAGAGCCGGATCGAGCAGGACGTCTCGGGCAAGAGCTGGTCTAGCGACGGAGAGCCGCCCAAGTCTCCGCCGTGGACGACCGCAAGGGTGGCCGCGCTGGTCGACGGCCGGCTCATCCCGTACGACAAAGGCACCGTGGTGTTCGTGGGCAAGGATGGCTATCAGTGGGGGGACGCCAGTGAGGTGGACCTGCGGGACCCGATGACGCGGGGGATGCGGCGCCTGACGGAGGGCAGGCTCCCGGCCGCTTCCGGCGAGGTCGTGGTGACACCCGCGGTCGTGGAGCAGGGAGTCAAGGTCGGCGACACCGTCAATGTGATCCGGGCGAACAAGCGGGTGCGCGTGGTCGGCGTGATCGAGTTTCCGAACTGGCCGGGTGTGCGGGAGTTCGTCGGACTCCAAGGTGCGCTCCTGGCGGACAAGAACAACGGCAACGGCACCGGCTGGCTCGCCGACACCGCCACGCCGTTCGGCTGGTCGCGGGTGGAGGCGCTGAACGCCCAAGGGCTGCTGGTCCAGTCGAGAGCCGTCATCGAGGATCCGCCCGCCGATGCCCCCCAAGGTGCCCTGGACAGAGACCAGCTGATCGCGATCGCGCTCGCCGTCGTCTTCATCGTCATGGAGACGGTCCTGCTGGCCGGACCCGCGTTCGCCGTGGGACTGCGGCGCCGCCGGCGGGAACTGGCCGTGATCGCGGCACAGGGCGGTTCGGGGGCGCACCTGCGGGCCATCGTGCTCGCCGACGGGCTGGTGCTCGGCGGCGCGGCGGCGCTGGCCGGGACGGTCATCGGCGTCGGAGGCGCCTTGGCGACGGTGCCGTTGGCCGAGGGGCTGCTCGGTTCGCTCGGCCCGCGTGAGGTGCCGTGGGCGAGTGTCGCGGGCGTAGCCGCGCTGGGCGTGGTGAGCGGGCTGATCGCCGCTCTGGTGCCCGCCTTTCAGGCCGCGCGGCAGAGCCCTGCCCAGGTGCTGGCGGGCCGTGAAGGCGAGCTCCGCGACCGTGCGGGTCGTCCGGTGCTCGGTCTGCTGCTGGTGGTGGCCGGACTGGTCCTCCTCTGGCTGGCCCTGGTCAGGCTGAGTACGCGCGGCCAGGAGTTGCCGCTCGTCGCGGCCTTGGGGCTGGTCGTGCTGGGGCTGGTCGCGTTGATGCCGTGGCTGGTGCGCCGGACGAGCCGGTTCGCCGCCCGGCTGCCGCTCCCGCTGCGCCTGTCGGTCCGCGACGCCTCGCGCCACCGGTCCCGTACGGCCTCCGCGATGGCCGCCGTCATGGCGGCCACCACGGCGGCGGTCGCGTTCGGCACCGGGCTCGCCAGCTCCGACGCGGCCTACGACGCCGCCTACCATCCCTACGCCCCGACGGGCAGCATCAAGATCGAAGCCGTCAAGCTGGACGACAGCGGCTGGGCCAGGGTGCGGGCGGCGGTCGAGCGCGAGCTGCCGAAGATCCAGCTGCTTCCGGCCCTGAGTCCGGTGGACTCCCAGGGCCGTCGGGCGTGGATCGACCTCGACCGGCGCTGCGATGGGCGGTGCGGGGAGTCCTCTTACGGAGGTGAGCTTCCGGTCGGTGACGCGCGATTGCTCGCCTTCATCCAGGGACGTCGGGACCCGCAGGCCGCCGCGGCCCTGGCCGCGGGCAAGATCGTGGTGTTCGATCCGGCGCTGATCAAGGACGGCCTGGCCACCCTGAAGTCCTACGGGGAGGATGGCAAGATCGGCCGCAAGCAGGTTCCCGCCGTGCTGGCGAGCGCCGCCGATCCGCGAGTCAGTGGCGGGGTCGTTCCACCGGCGGTCCTGCGGACCATCGGAGCGCAGGTGAAGGAGCGGCGGCTGTACGCCATGTACCAGCCGACGGATCAGGCCCGCTTGAGACAGTACCTCTCGGTGGTCGGGAACGAGGCCGACCTCTACGTCGAGAGTCCCAGGGAAGGCTCGTTCACGCAGGTGTTCTGGATCCTGCTGGGCGCCGCCATGGGGCTGGTGCTCGGCGGCACGTTCGCGGCCACCGGGCTCGCCGCGGCCGACATGCGCCACGACCTGAACACCATGTCGGCGGTCGGCGCGCCGCCGCGCGTCCGGCGGCTGGTGGTGGCTGGTCAGGCGGGTTACATAGCCGGGCTGGGCGCGCTGGTCGGCGTCGTGGCCGGGGTCGTGGGTGGAATCGCGCTGTCGTGGCCGATGAGCCGCCACAACGGGGTCCAGGGGGCGAGTTGGTTCACTCCCGGGCCCACGACGATCTCCATCCCCTGGCTGTTCCTCCTCGCGTTCGTGGTGGGACTGCCGCTGCTGGCGGCGCTGGTGGCCTGGGCGTTCGCCGGGACGCGGCTGGAGCTGGCTCGCCGCCTGACGTAAGGCGTACGCGCGTGCTCGTGACCGCGGTCCGCTCGATGCGGGCCCCGGTCACGAGCACGGTTAGTCGATCACGTCGGCGCAGACCACGTGCGCGCCGATCTCGATCATCCGGCGTTCGCTGCGCGAGTCCGCCACCCGGGCCATCAGGATGGGCGCCCCGCTCGCCGCGAACTGCGGCAACCGGGCGCGGGCCCCTCGGTGCAGGTCGCGGACCACGTCCTCGGCGGCCGACATGTGCACCTTCACGTGCAGCATGATCCCCGGCGCCCCCGAGGCGGTGCGCGCCTCGGAGATCCAGACGTGGTGCACGAGCGGGTAGTCCATGAGCAGGTTCCCGATGGCCCGCCGCAGGGCGGGCAGGATCGGGTGCGTGCACCGCCGGTAACCGGGGTCGACCTGCTGCATGGGCCCCGACAGGTGCGGTCGCGGCGCCGGTATCCACGGCAGCGCGGGCGCGTCCGGCGAGGGCGGCGCCACCTGGGCGAGCGCGGCTCCCCGTGACACCGTGGCCATCGCGCCCGTCGCGTACGCGGCGGGGACGGCGCCCGACAGCACTGGATGAGGCCCCGATCGCGTGGAAGCGAGGAAGCGCTGGAGGTCGTCGATGGGCACGGCCGCCGCTGCGGGCCCCGCCGCGTCGATCACGATCTCCCGCACACCCGTGACGCGCTGGATGTCGAGGATCGTGTCCGGATCGCAGGCGGAGAGGGAGTGACTGCCGCGGTGCCGGGCGTACGTAGCCGCGCCCGTGTATCCGAGCAGCACTCTGTCGCCGGCCTGGGTCGTACCCAGGACGACTGATCGGTCTGGTCGCACTGCCACCAGAACCCCACCATCAGCGAGCGCCGCCAGCAGGCGATGTGGATTGCCATGCTGGGCGAGCACGTCGGCAAGCGCAGGATTCCCGATGCTCATATGACGAACCATAGGTAGTCGGTCACGGCTTATCAGGCTAATAGCCAAGAAATCCCCCGATCAAGACAAAGATGGGAGCAGTCTGGATGAGTTTGCGGGACACGGGGTATGGCGCCAGCCGTCTCAGATCCTGGGTCACTCGTGAACACATTCACAAGCGCGGATAGACTCGGAGGCGATCCGAGGGTCCCGGAGACGTGTCCCTCAATGCCCGCCCAGCTGCCCCTAAGGATCCACTTCCATGAGCAAGCCCGTCGTACTGGTCGCAGAGGAGCTGTCCGAGGCAGGCCTCGCCGTACTCGCCAACGATTTCGAGGTCCGCCACACCGACGGCGCCGACCGCTCGCAGCTGCTGCCCGCGCTCGCCGACGTGGACGCGCTCATCGTCCGCTCCGCCACGCAGGTCGACGCCGAGGCCATCGCCGCGGCGCCGAAGCTGCGTGTGGTCGCACGGGCCGGCGTCGGGCTCGACAACGTCGACGTCGAGGCGGCCACCAAGGCCGGTGTGATGGTGGTCAACGCCCCGACCTCCAACATCACCAGCGCCGCCGAGCAGACCGTCGCGCTCATCCTGGCCAGCGCCCGCAACACGGCCCAGGCGCACGCCGCGCTGAAGAACGGCGAGTGGAAGCGGTCCAAGTACACCGGTGTCGAGCTCGACGAGAAGGTCGTCGGCATCCTCGGCCTGGGCAAGATCGGTCAGCTCGTGGCCCAGCGCCTGCAGCCGTTCGGCGTCGAGCTGATCGCCTACGACCCCTACCTGCCGCCGGCCCGCGCCGACCAGATGGGCGTCAAGCTGGTCAGCCTCGAAGAGGTCATCAAGCAGGCCGACTTCATCACCGTGCACCTGCCCAAGTCCAAGGAGACGCTCGGGCTGATCGGTGACAAGGAGCTGCACGAGGTCAAGCCGTCGGTGCGGATCGTCAACGTGGCCCGCGGCGGCATCGTCGACGAGGCCGCGCTCTACTCGGCGATCAAGGAGGGCCGTGTCGCCGGGGCGGGCATCGACGTGTTCTCCAAGGAGCCCTGCACCGACAGCCCGCTGTTCGAGCTCGACCAGGTCGTTGTCACGCCGCACCTGGGCGCCTCCACGCACGAGGCCCAGGAGAAGGCCGGCACCCAGGTCGCGCGGAGTGTCAAGCTCGCCCTCGCCGGCGAGTTCGTGCCCGACGCGGTCAACGTCCAGGGCGGCGCGGTCGCCGAGGACGTCAAGCCGGGCCTGCCGCTGGCCGAGAAGCTGGGCCGCGTCTTCACCGCGCTGGCGGGCGAGGTCGCCACGAAGCTCGACGTCGAGGTGCGCGGCGAGATCGCCTCGCAGGACGTCCGGGTGATCGAGCTGGCCGCGCTCAAGGGCATCTTCGCCGACGTGGTCGAGGACTCGGTCACGTACGTGAACGCGCCGCTCCTCGCCAAGGACCGCGGGATCTCCGTCAATCTGGTGACCAGCTCCGACAGCCCCGACTGGCGCAACGTGGTCACCGTGCGCGGCGTGCTCGCCGACGGCCGCCGCGTCTCGGTCTCGGGCACGCTGTCGGGCCCGCGCCAGATCACGAAGATCGTCGAGGTCAACGGCTACGAGATGGAGATCGAGCCGACCGCGCACCTGTCGTTCTTCACCTACACCGACCGGCCCGGCATCGTCGGCGTCGTCGGCCGCCTGCTCGGTGAGCACGGCGTCAACATCGCCTCGATGCAGGTGGCCCGTGACGCCAAGGGTGGCAAGGCGCTGATCGCGCTGACGGTCGACTCCGCCATCCCGGCCGACGTGGTCGAGCAGATCGGCACCGAGATCGGCGCCGAGAGCGGCCGCTCGGTTGACCTGGAGGACTGACCCCTTCTTCAGAGCGTTCCAGGATCAACGGCTGTCGCGTCCGCGGCAGCCGTTTTTCTGTCTCAGGATGCGAGATAGTAGGACGTCCAACGAGACAGCCAAACTACCGCCAGGTATTCTTTCGGATGATGCGCCAGGTTCTCGTACTTATTACCTGCCGCGGCGGGGCCTGTTAGGGCAGGTCGACGACCCGCCGTGGTGTGCGGCGTTGCGTCGACCGGTAAGCCCCATCGTCCGGTCCGCGATCCGGACCCCACGAGCTCAGGCCCGGTCGGATTCGTGACCGGAGTCCGACCGCACAGCACACGACGCCCCGCGAAATGAGATGAGACACACATGTACGAGATGTATGCCTGGAACTCCACCGACGAGACCGCTGACGAGGCGACCGAGGCCCTGCAGACCGCCCTGGACCGCAGGGACAACGGCGGCGCCCCGCAGAACACCGGCCGCTAACTCGCCAATTCCGGCCGGAAGCCCGCAGAACTCCGGCCGGTTGCTCTCAGAAGTCCGGCCGGAAGCCCTCACCACTCTGGCCGGTTGCCCTCAGAACTCCAGCCGGTAGAAGGCCGCCATCCTCCTGAATCCGGGCACGACCTTGGCGAGCCCGACCGAGATCCGGTGCGACGCCGACAGGCTGCCGTAGCCGGGCAGGTCGAAGGCGCTCATCGCGGTGACCAGGCGTAGCTTCGGACTGATCGACAGCAGGTCGGCCGGGCCGTCCATGCCCCAGTGCATCGTGGCCTCGGCCTTCCTGACCGGTTTGTTGAGCTTCTGCAGACGCAGCCCGAAGGGGCTGAGCGCGTCGAAGACGAACTGGCCGCTGGGAAACCGGTCGACGATCGCCCTGACCAGCGCGCGGCCCTCCGCCGGGTCGAGGTAGTAGAACAGGCCCTCGGCGATGACCAGCACCGGCTTGCCCGCGGGCACCTGGTCCAGCCAGCCGAGGTCGGTGACCGAGGTGCCGATCGTCCGATGCTCCTCCGGATACAGCCGTCGCCGTAGGTCGATGACGTCTGGATAGTCCACGTCGTACCAGTCGATGCTCGGCGGCGGGTCCAGGCGGTGGGCCCGCGTGTCGAGACCGCAGCCCAGATGCAGCACGGTCGCCTCGGCGTGCCGGGCGAGGAACTCCCTGGCCCAGCCGTCCAGAAAGCGGGCCCGGATCGCGACCGAGCCGGCCATGCGCTGGTCCATGCCGGTGTCGCTGAAGTCGTGGTCGATGCGCTCGACGGTCGCGGCCGCCAGGCGGTCGTCGAGTATGGGACGCGGTGAGCGGGCGTCCAGTGCCCTGCCGTACAGGGTGGCGAGGAGCGTGGCCTTCTCGGCGGTCAGCCGCACCTTTTCAGGAGCCATGCCGTCGAAGCTACACCCGTTTCACGAACTTATGAAGACTGTGAAGCGGCATGGGCGAGGGCCAGCGCGCCGAGCAGCGGGGCGTCGTCGGCGAACCGCGCCGGGCGTACCTCGGGCGGGAAGGGTACGGCCCGCCGCAGCTCGGCTGTCAGGCGTGGCATGATCAGGTCGGCCGCGCCCATCATGCCGCCACCGACCACCAGGCACTCGGGGTCGAAGGTCGCGCACAGGTTCGCCGCGTTCATGGCCAGCAGCCCGAGCGCCTCGTCCACCAGCTCCGCGACCGCCGAGCCGGGGGCCGAGGCGGACAGGGCGAACAGGTCGGCCGCCGTGGTCTCGCGGCCCAGCAGGGCGGTGCCCCGGGCCGCGAGCGCGCCGCCCGAGACCCGCTCCTCCAGGGGAACGTGCCCGTCGGCGAAAGCGGGCTCTCCCGGAACGGCCTGCAGGTAGCCGATCTCGCCGGCCGCGCCGTGCGCCCCGGACACCACCTGGCCGTTCACCACCAGCGCCGCCGCCAGCCCGGTGCCCAGGTTCAGGTAGACGCCCGCCGACACGCCGCGCAGCGCTCCCCAGCGCAGCTCGGCCGCCGCGGCCGCCTTCACGTCGTTGTCGATCGCCACCGGGATCGCGCCGTACTCCTCGCGCAGCAGCCTGGGCAGCTCCAGCCCCTCCCAGCCGGGCACGTTGGGGGCCAGCCAGATCCGGCCGTCGCGGATGACGCCGCAGGTCGAGAAGCCCACGGCGGCCGGCGCGCCGTCCAGGTCCCGGGCCGCCGCCAGGGCCCGTTCCAGGGTGCCGGCGCCGGTGTCGAGCCGGATCCGCTCGACGATCTCCGGCCCGTCGGAGCTGGACACGCCGACGGCGACTTTCGTGCCGCCCACATCGATGCCCAGCACGCGGCTCACTGGGCGGCTCCCCGGCGGGCCAGCGAGTCGATCGCCACGGCCAGGGCCAGCACCGCGGCCGTCACCATGAAACGTACGGAGGAGTCGACGCTGAGCAGGTACATGCCGCTGGTGATCGACTGGATCACCAGCACCCCGAGCAGCGCGTCATAGGCCCGCCCCCGCCCGCCGAACAGCGAGGTGCCCCCGATGACCGCCGCGGCGATCGCCATGAGCAGGATGTCGCTGCCGCCCGACTGCTGGTTGACCGCCGACAGCCGGCTGGCCGCCAGGATGCCCCCGGCCGCCGCCAGCGTGGAGGCCAGCATGAACGCCAGGATCCTGATGCGCGTCACGTTGATCCCGGCCCGCCTGGCCGCCTCCGCGTTGCCCCCCACGGCGTACACATGCCTGCCGAACGCGGTATGCCTGAGCACGAGATCGAACACCACCACCAGCGCGCCGAAGATGATGAGCAGCAGCGGCACGCCCCGGTCGGCCGACATGATGACCACGCCCGCCGCGAGCAGGACGGCCAGGCCGCCCGTTCTGACCAGCAGCCACCACAGCGGGGTGACGGGCAGCCCGGCGGCCAGCCTGAGACGCCGGGTGAGCAGCGCCGCGCCGCCCGAGACGAGCACCAGAGCCGCCACCAGCAGCCACGACAGCCAGGACGGCAACCAGGTGTCGCTCAGCTTCGAGATGAACCCGGTGAACGGCAGGTTGATCGTGCCGCCCTGCCGCAGCAGGAAGAGCAGCAGCCCGAGCCAGCCCATCAGCCCGGCCAGCGTGACCACGAACGACGGCATCCGCAGCTTGGTGAACATCAGCCCGTGGATCAGCCCGATCCCCGCCCCTGCGGCGAGGGCGATCAAGATGGCCGCCAGCGGGTTCCAGCCCTGCTTGACGTGCATGATGGTCATGATCGTCGCGCACAGGCCGCTGACCGAGCCGGCCGACAGGTCGATCTCGCCGAGCAGCAGCACCATGATGATGCCCAGCGAGATCGTGCCGGTCGCGGCCATCTGCAGGGCCAGGTTCGTCAGGTTCTCCGGCGCGAGGAAGCGGTCGTTGAGCGCGCTGAAGACGATCGCGATCGCCACCAGCCCGCCGACGACCGGCCACGCGCCGACGTCGCCCTGTCTCAGCCGCTCGACGGCGACCTTCGGCGTGTAAGGCTTGCGCGCCAGCGTGTCGGTCATCGCCCTGCCCCCGTGATCGCGGCCACGATCTCCTCCTGCGTGGTGTCTGCCGTACCGAAGTCGCCGGCGTTGCGTCCCAGACGCAGCACCACCACGCGGTCGCTCACCTCCCGGACGTCGGCCAGGTTGTGCGAGATGACCAGGACCGCGAGCCCGCGATCGCGCAGCCGGCCGATCAGCGCGAGCACCTGGGCGGTCTGCTCCACGCCCAGCGCGGCGGTGGGCTCGTCCAGGATGACCAGGCGCGGCTCGCCGATCAGCGCCCTGGCGATCGCCACGGACTGGCGCTGACCGCCCGACAGCATGGCGACAGGCACCCTGATGTCCCTGATGCGTACGTCAAGTTGCTGAAGCAGGTCGCGGGTGGCGCGTTCCATCGCGATGTGACGCAGCAGCGACCAGCGGCGGCGTTCCGTACCGAGGAACAGGTTGGCCACCACGTCCAGGTTCTCGCAGAGCGCGAGGTCCTGGTAGACGGTCGAGACGCCGAGCGCCTGCGCGTCGTGCGGGTTGGCGATCTTGACCGGCGTGCCGTCGAGCGTGATCGTGCCCTCGTCCGGGACGACCACCCCCGAGATGGCCTTGACCAGCGTGGACTTGCCCGCGCCGTTGTCGCCCATGAGGGCGGTGACCTCGCCGGGACGCAGGTGGAGGCTCGCGCCGTCGAGGGCCTGGACCGCGCCGTAGCGCTTGGAGATGCCTGTCGCGGAGAGCACTACTGGATGCCCGCCTTCGCGCAGGCCGCCTTGACCTCGGCGGTGCAGATCTGGTCGGCCGTGTAGAACTTGTCCTTCACGATCGTGTCCTTGACCTTGTCCGCGGTGACGGCGATGGGGTCGAGGAGGAAGGCGGGGATGTCCACGGTGCCGTTGTTGACCTTGCTGGTCGCGGCGGGCTGCTCGCCCTTGGCCACGGCCACGGCCAGCTCGGCGGACTTCTCCGCCTCAGCCCTGATGTCCAGATATATGGTCATGTACTGCTCGCCGGTGAGGATGCGCTGCACGGCGGCCAGCTCGGCGTCCTGCCCGGTGATCGGCGGCAGCTGCTTGTAGCCCGCGCGCTTCATGGCCGCGATGGCGCCGCCCGCCATGCCGTCGTTGGCCGACAGCACGCCCACGATGTTGTCCCGGCCGATGGCGGTGATCGCCTGCTCCATCTGCTGCTGGGCCTTGTCGGGACTCCAGTCGGGCGTGTCGAACTCCCTGCCGACCTTGACCTTGCCGTCCAGGACGCTCTTGGCGCCCTTCTTGTAGTCGGCCGAGCTGGGGTCGGTCGGGGCGCCGTGGATCTCCACGATCTGTCCCTTGGCCGTCGTGCCCTTGGCGTTCATCGCGTCGAGCAGGGCCTGGCCCTGCATCTCGCCGACCCGGACGTTGTTGAACGAGACGTAGTACGCGTAGTCGATGCCGGAGATCAGCCGGTCGTAGGCGATCACCGGGATCTTCTTCTGCTTGGCCTGGTTGACCAGCGGTGCCACCGCGTTGGCGTCGACGGCGTCCAGCACCAGGACGTTCGCGCCCTGGGTGAGGGCCGCCTCGACCTGTTGCTGCTGCTTGGCCGCGTCCTGCTCGGCGTTGCTGTAGAGGATCTTGCAGTCGGCGCAGAGCGACTTCACCTTCGCCTCGAACAGCGGGCGGTCGAACGCTTCATAGCGCGTGGTCTTGGACTCGGGCAGGAAGAGGGCGATCGTCTTGGATGCCACCCCGGCGCTCGCGCTCGCCGTGCTGCCGCCGGTGCCGGCGGAGTTTCCGCAGGCGGCGGCGGTCAGCAAGAGCGCCGCGGCCGGAATCAGTCGCCATGCTCGGTCCATCGCACATCGTCCTCTCGAGTGGGCCCGCCCGGCTGTTCGTTGGTTGGTAAGAAAGCTAGTTTACTACCAGGGTCGTTGGCTAGAGTTTGGCGCGAGGAGGGCTGAAGATGCGAGGTGGGCTGGGAAATCCGCGACTGCTACGGGTGCTGAACGAGCGTCGGCTGCTCGACCAGCTCCACGCGAACGGCCCGGCGTCACGGGCCGATCTGGCCAAGATCACCGGGCTGTCGAAGCCGACGGTCTCGGCGGCGCTCGCCGGGCTGGAGGAAGACGGGCTGGTGCACCTGGTCGGCGAGGTGTCGGGCCGGCCGGGCCCGGTGACCTCGCTCTACGACATGAACGCGGCCTCCACCCACGTGGCGGGCATCGACATCGGCCGCGACTGGATCCGCGTCGCCGTGGCCGACCTGCGCGGCACGTTCGCGGGCCGGACCGACGGGCGCAACACCGCCCGCGACTCCGCCGAGCTCGCGGTCCTCGTGGGCGACCTGTGCCGCGCCGCGGCCAGGGAGGCCGAGCTCGACTGGTCGGTGATCGCCTGCGCGGTGGTCGGCTCGCCCGGCGTCTACGACCCGGCCCGGGGCCGCCTGGACTTCGCGCCCAACCTGCCGGGCCCGCCCGACCTGGCGGGTCGCCTCCGGTCGGCGCTCGACGTGGAGCTGACCATCGAGAACGACATCAACTTGGCGGCGGTCGGCGAGCACACGTACGGGGAGGGGCGCGGCAAGGCCAACTTCGCCCTGGTCTCCATCGGTACGGGCGTCGGGATGGGCATCGTCATCAACGGCGAGCTGTATGTCGGAGCCAGGGGAGCGGCGGGAGAGGTTTCCTATGTCCCCACGGACTCGCCCCCTTACGTCCCACCCTTTACGGACGACGCCCTGGCCCACGGTGCCACGGAGACGGTGACCTCGGCTCCCGGCGTGGTCAGGGCGGCCAGGGCGGCCGGGCTGGACCTCGAGACGGCCAAGGAGGTCTTCGCGGTGGCGGCGGCCGGAGACCCGGCGGCCCGCTCGGTGGTGGAGGCCGAAGGGCGCCGCATCGGCGGTCTTCTGGTGGCGGTGGCGGCGGTCCTGGATCCGGAGGTCATCGTCCTGAGCGGCGGAGTGGGCCGCAACCTGGACCTGCTGGGCGCGGCGATAGAGGATCGGATCGCGGAGCTGGGCCCCCTGCGGCCGATGGTGGTCGCCAGCGCTTTGGGGGACAGTGGAGTATTGCTGGGCGCGGTCGCCCACGCCCGAACCAGGGCCTGGGACCTGATCTTCGACGCCAGACAGGGCTGACCCCTGGTCTTTTGGAAGGTCCTGTCCAAGACGTGAGATGTCGTGCTCGTCAGTCGAGACAAGCGGGTAAGGTACGCACATGGAGTCGCGGAATATTCGCCTGGCCGTCATCCCCGGAGACGGCATCGGCGCCGAGGTCGTCGCCGAGGGGCTGAAGGTCCTGGAGGCAGTCGGGACCAAGATCGAGGCCACCTACTACGACCTGGGTGCCGCCCGCTATCACCGTACCGGTGAGACGCTGCCCGACGCCGTGCTCGAAGAGCTGCGCGGCTATGACGCGATTCTGCTCGGCGCCGTGGGCGATCCCAGCGTGCCGCCCGGCATCCTGGAGCGCGACCTGCTGCTCCGCCTCCGCTTCGTCTTCGACCACTACGTCAACCTGCGCCCGGTCAAGCTGTTCCCCGGCGTCGAGACCCGGCTGGCCGACACCCCCACCGAGAACATCGACATGGTCGTCGTCCGCGAGGGCACCGAGGGCCTCTACGCGGGCACCGGTGGCGTCATGCGCCGTGGCACACCTCACGAGATCGCCACCCAGGAGTCGCTCAACACCGCCTACGGCGTGGAGCGGGTCGTCCGCTACGCGTTCGAGAAGGCCAAGTCCCGCCCGCGCAAGAAGCTGACGCTCGTCCACAAGACCAACGTCCTGACCTACGCCGGCGACCTCTGGCAGCGCACGGTCAACCGCGTGGGCGAGGAATACCCCGAGGTCACCACCGACTACTGCCACATCGACGCGGCCTCGATGTTCTTCGTGAGCCAGCCCGAGCGGTTCGACGTGATCGTCACCGACAACCTCTTCGGCGACATCATCACCGACCTCGGCGCGGCGATCGCGGGCGGCATCGGCCTGGCGGCCAGCGGCAACATCAACCCGGAGCGCACCGCGCCCAGCATGTTCGAGCCGGTGCACGGCAGCGCCCCCGACATCGCCGGGCAGGGCAAGGCCGACCCGACCGCCACGATCCTGTCGGTCGCCATGCTCCTGGAGCACCTCGGCCTGACCGCCGAGGCGGCCAGGGTCGAGCAGGCCGTCGCCGACGACATCGTCGAGCGCCTGGCCGGCTGGGCGGGCCGCTCCACAAACGAGATCGGTGACGACATCACCGCGCGAGTATCGAGCTAGGGCCGCCCAGCTCCCCAAGCGCCTGGCGGTCCACATAAGGACCGCCAGGCGCTTTTTCGCGTCTAAACGGCCAAAGCACCCCATTGGCCACTTACGATCCCAAATGGCGAGACACTAGGAAGTGCAGACCTGCTCACAGCAGTGACTGTCACGAACCGCAGAGACCGTCCAGAACCGTAGAGTTTGTCCAGGACCGTAGAGAGAAGGACCTCCGTCATGACCATCGCTCAGAAGCTCAGCTTCGACGTGCAGCTATCCGACCACGCTCGCACTGCGGCCGAGCGGGAGCAGGTACTGGCGAACCCCGGGTTCGGGCAGACCTTCACCGACCACATGATCTCGATCGACTACACCGAGGGCGAGGGCTGGCACGACGCCCGGCTTGAGCCGTACGGGCCGCTGTCGCTCGACCCGGCCACCTCGGTGTTCCACTACGCGCAGGAGTTGTTCGAGGGGCTCAAGGCGTACCGCCAGGCCAACGGCTCGATCGCGACCTTCCGCCCGTATGCCAACGCGGCCCGCTTCAACGCCTCGGCCGAGCGCATGGCGATGCCGTCGCTTCCGGAAGAGGTGTTCGTCGAGTCGCTCGAACTCCTCGTCCAGACCGACAAGGACTGGGTCCCCACGACCGAGGGCCACAGCCTCTACCTACGCCCGTTCATCATCGCGACCCAGGTCGGCCTCGGCGTCAACTACCCGTCCCGCACCTACCGGTACATGGTCATCGCCTCCCCGGCGGCCTCCTACTTCACCGGCGGCGTCAAGCCCGTCTCCGTCTGGCTCTCCACCGAGTACACCCGCGCCGCCCCCGGCGGCACCGGCTTCGCCAAGTGCGGCGGCAACTACGCCGCCGCCTTCGTCGCCCAGCGGCAGGCCGTCGAGCAGGGCTGCGACCAGGTGGTGTGGCTGGACGCGCACGAGCACCGGTACGTGGAGGAGATGGGCGGGATGAACCTGTTCTTCGTCTTCGGCGACAAACTGGTCACCCCCGCGCTGACCGGCACCCTGCTGCCCGGCATCACCCGCGACTCCATCCTGTCCCTCGCCGCCGACCTGGGCCTGGAGGCGTCAGAACGCCTTATCTCGACGGAGGAGTGGCAGGCGGGCTGCGAGTCGGGCGAACTCACGGAGGTGTTCGCCTGCGGGACGGCGGCAGTGGTGACCCCGGTGGGCTCGGTCAAGGGCACGGACCGCGCGTGGACCGTGGGCGACGGCACCCCTGGGGAAGTGACGATGCGCATCCGCGAGGAACTGGTGGGCATCCAGTACGGCTCCCGCCCCGACACCCACAGCTGGGTCCACAAGATCAGCTAACACGCCTTCACCGGGCGTCTTTCGCCCTCCCACCCGTTACCCGTTTGGGTGGTTGGCCGTTTGACGCCCGCCCCTCCACAAAGGGCGCACAATCGGCGCTTCGCGCTCTGGAAGTTCGGCGCTCTTCCTTTGGCGCTTACGCGCACTGCAAGGGCCTCCGCTACGCTCCGGACGTTCTCCCAGGCGGGCTACCGCCCGCCCCCTGGAGGACCTCGCTCCGCTCGGACAGCCTTCCCAGCGCTTCGCCGGGTTGGCCGGTTGAAATGCGCGAGATGCCTGGCCGGAGGCCCATGGCGCGGTGAAGCCGGCCCTACCGTGCCTCGCCGCATCAGAAGACCTCTCTGGGGGTCGTTCCGCTCGCTGGAGGCTTGATCCTCGCGTTTGTGCAGCTAAGAGGCTGTTAGAGAAGGCAGTAGCGACGTGCGGTGCAGCGACTTCGCTGCGTGTCGGGAGCGAGACGCGGGAACAACGGTGATGTCGCAGGCATGGTGGTCACATTGAGGCGGTCTCGGTTGTGATGAAGTCGACATAACCGAGGCGCCCTCAGAGCTCGAGGCATGCGACCTGGTGTCGCATCTTGTCATTGCGGGCGGCGTAGTCCGTCCAGTACGAGGGTGATGAGATCGTCGGCCTCGGCCCGCCAGTTGGGGCGGTCATGGGCGGCGCCGATGCCGTGCAGCGCCATCATCACGGCACCGGCGTCCACGTCGTCGCGAACGGCGCGGTCCCGCACGGCGGCGGCTACCAGGTCGGTGACAGCCTGCTCCAGCGCCCGGCTGCCCTCGGCGAGGGCACCCGAGCGATCGGCCCATAGCGTGGCCAGCGTCCGGGCCAGGCCCTCGTGGGCAGCTATGTGGTCGACCATGCCGCGTAGGAAGGTCGCCAACGCCTCCGCCGCGGGCAGCGTGGTCTGTAGCTGGCGGGCGCGGTCGCACAGCGCGGCGACCTCGCCGTGATAGACCGCCTCGGCCAGGGCCTCCCGGGTGGGGAAGTGGCGGTACAGCGTTCCGGTGCCCACCCCGGCCAGCCGAGCGAAGTCATCGAAGCGCAGGTCGAAGAAGCCTCCGGCGTCGAAGACCTCCCGGGCCGTGGCGAGCAGGGCCTCCCGCTTGCGCTGGGCGTCGGCCCGCAGCGGCTTGTCGGCGGTCATGCGCTGCCCCCTGTTGACAAAATGGAGATGACCTCCATATTTTGGAAAGTGGAGATGACCTCCAAATCGATCGTACCCCACGAGGTGCAGCGTGAAGATCCTGATGTTCGGCCGAGGCGTGATCGCCACCATCTATGGCTGGGCCCTGCAACAGGCGGGACATGACGTCGAGTTCTACGTCCGGCCGGGCCGCGCGGCGACGTACGGAGACGCAGTGGACCTCGACCTGTTCGATACGCGGCGCCGGGTGTGGGGGCAGCGCGTCGTCGAGAAGTGGCCGGTGCGCTACCGCGAGGCGCTGGAGCCGGACCACGACTTCGACCTGATCGTGCTCAGCGTGTCGCACCACCGCCTCGCGGAGGCGGCAGCCTTCCTGACCCCACGTGTCGGCCAGGCCACGGTGCTGGTCTTCGGCAACATCTGGACCGAGCCGCTGGCCGCGGTCGGTGCACTCCCTGTCGACCGGATCGCCTGGGGCTTTCCCCAGGCCGGTGGCGGTTTCGGCGCGGACGGCGTGCTCCGTGGGATGCTGCTGCCGTCGGTCGTCTTCGGCACCCTCGGCCAGCCCCCGACCGACCGGGAGCAGGCCGTGCGCCAGGCGTTTCGCGGGGCCGGGCTCCGGCTCAAGGAGCGGCCCGACTTCCGCGGCTGGCTGTGGGTCCATTTCGTGTCGGATGCCGGCCTGTTCTCGCAGGGGCTGCGGCTGGGTTCCCTGTCCAAGCTGGCCGGGGCAACGGGTGACCTGCGCGAGGGGCTGCTGGCCGGCCGCGAGCTGCTGCCGCTCCTCCAGGCGCGCGGCCTTGACCTGCGACGTCACCGGGGCGGTGTGCTGCTGTTCCGGGCGCCCACCTGGCTGACGGCCCCCGCGCTCGCCTGGCTGACTGCTCATATGGCGCCCCTGCGCGTGAGTTTCGCGGCGCACTCCGACCCCGACGCCGAGGAGCCGCGTGAGGTCTGCCGGGACACCCTGGCCGAAGCACGGCGGTTGGGTATCTCGGTACCGCGACTGGAAGCGGCGGAACCGAACTTCGCCCGTGAGGGGACGGGTCGAGCCTGAATTTACCGATGTTGTCGGTCCCGGTGGTCCATTGGGCCTGGGTGGTCAGCCGCCACGAAGACGTGCGTTCTCCTGGACGATCTGCTTCTTCTGGCGCTTGCGTGCGGCGTTCTCCTCCCGCAACGTCACCGACTCGGGTTGCTGTGCCTCGCGGCGGGCGAACGCTGCAACGACGGTGTTCTTTGAACTGCTGTGGGGATCGGTAGTAGGAGTCGCGGCCGACGCCGGCTTCGCCGCACACGCTGGAGATAGTCAAGGCTCTGTCGCTGGAGGTTGGTTGGCCGGCCAGCAGGCGGGTCAGGGCGTGCTCCAACCGGGTCTGGGTGTCCGCAGGGGTCACTGGTCACCACCTGGGGTATCGAGGTGGGTTCGCATTTATCCGTACCACCTCCGCACACCAAGGAGTACACCGACAGGGCGTCAATGTCGGTGGACGTGCCGAGCCCAGACTCGCGCCAGGCGTGCCCGCCGAGCGGTTCGGACGGTCAACTTACGCGACGCAGGCAGCCAGAGGCGTTGCATTCCGAGACCGTCGATGTGATGCGTATTACTGTCTGGGTGCCGAAGTGGAGTTCGTCGGCCACCACGACGAAGGCATGCAGCCATGGCAGGGGAAGTTCGGGGCGGCCATACGTCTACAGATATCAACTCATCGTCCAGCGCGTATTGGACGTATCGCCCCTGGCCCTCCTAGCGTTCGTCGGGTGACGGAGCGACGCCAATTCATCGCTCAATCGCGTGGCGGCGCGCGACGGCGTGACCGGCGATTTCCCGTGTGCGTTGATGGGACGGGAACCCATGGAGGCCGGATGCATACTGCAACGCTATGAGCAGGCCAAATAGGCTCGGAAGTGCGATTTCGTGTCACTTCCTGATGGCCTGCAGCGGAAGTGACACGAGCGGTGCCATAACTCAGTATTCAAGTCGCACAAAGTCCGCGAGATCACACATTTCATCGGTGAGAGAGCGCCGTCTGCCGATGATTCCCTTCAGGATGTCTCTGGCATAGCTCTGGTTCGTCATCCACTCCGGGGCATCGTGCCGAACACCCTGCAAGATCTCAAAGGCCTCACTCTGCCGATGCATGCGGCGGTGCGCCTCGGCCTCGTCGAGGAGATGCCGGTTCCGGTTGTTCGAGGTTGGCCGCAGGTCCGTGACCGGGATCGTCTGGGAGAGCTGGAGGACCTTGTCCGGGCGGTCCTCGATCATGGCGTTCTCCACCCGCTTCATCGCCACGGTCACCGGCCCGAAGGTGCGAAGGAAGTCATCGCTCGGCGTCAGATCCTGGCCCATGGTCACCGCCGCGGTGCGCGCGAGGCGGATCGTGTCGTCCGCCTCCCCGGGCCGGTTGTCGCGGATGGCAGCGGCAGAGGCCCGCAGCAGCAGCCAGCCCCAGGCGGAAAGCTGGTGCGGTGTCGCGCAGGAGATACGAGGTTCCACGTCATCGGCCCAGCGCGTCGCCATCTTGCGAGCTTCGTCCAGGCGGCCCTGACGCAGGAGAAGCCAGCAATGTGTGCTGATCGTCGCCGCCGCGTCCAGGGAGTCGTTCATGTCGTCCATGGCCCGGGACAGCGCAAACTCGGCCTCGTCGAACTGGCGCGTCTGGGTCATCAGCCAGCCGACGAGGTGCAGCAGCCTGCCTCGCATGTGACGCTGCAACAGGTCCATCTCTATCAGCGCGTCTGCGTCCCTGAGCATCGGGGGCAGCATGGCGGCGATCTGTGTGTAGCGATCCTGTTTCCACAACGGCATCGACGCTTCCAAGGCGTCGCCCAGACCCTCTCGCGTCGGGCGCCTCTGTGGGCTGACCGTCGAGTCCGCAGAGTGCCCGCCGTACCGGCGCCCACAGATCGAGTGTTTCTTCGTGCGCCGGCTCAGCGTCCAGCTGGCCCATGAGCGACGTCGTCGGCACCTTGAGGGCCACTGCGACCTTGCGCAGCGTCTCCAGACGCACGTCTTTTCGCGCGTCCTGTTCCAGCTTGCGGATAAGCGAAGCGGATACGCCCGCGAGGTCGGCCAGGTCCTGCTGAGTCAAGCCCCGGCGCTTCCGGACGCTGCGAATACGTTCGCCTATCGTGGCCATGAATCCATGCTAAGGATGGGCTGCCGAGCGGTGGGCTGACAGTGACGAGGAGATGCCGGATGCGGCCCCGCCGGATGGCAGTTGGGTGCTCAACATGCGATCTGTGGCTGCTGGCTCCTCCTTCGCAGCAAGGCCGGTTGCCCCTGCCCAGGTGCGCTCCCGTGTGGTCCCCACCAAATGAGGGATAGACCGTAGGCTTGGCTCGGCGGACAGTGACGAGGAGATGCCGAATGACAGCTCTACCGGATGACAGTTGGCTTCTCAACATCCGTCCTCAGCCCGCGTTGGTCACCGCCGAGGAGTATGAGGCGCTTCCGGAAGAGATCGCCAAAGCCATCGAGATCGTCGACGGTTACGTGGTCTACTGCGCGGCACCAACGCCAGATCATCAGACCGCCGGTCGGCGGCTGGCCAACATGCTCGAACGTCATGCTCGCGAGGCGATGGGCAAGGGCCACGAGTGCGTCACCGTGAACAACGATGTGGATCTGCGTCTCAGAGATCTGCCACTGCTCAACCGACGCCCCGATGTCGCCCTCTATCGGTGCCTGGACCGCGAGCGGGGCGAACGGCTCCGCGCCGAGCACGCGCTGCTCGTCGTGGAGATCGTTTCTCCTGGGTCCGAGACCCAGGACACGACCGACAAGCTCGGGGAGTACGCCAAGGCCGGCATTCCGCACTACTGGATAGTCCGGCTTGACCGCTCTGGTGTGTCGATCATCGAACGCTATCGGCTGGATCGGGCAGCCATGCTTTACAAGCACATCGGCACGTTCATGAAGGACGAATCGGGTGGCGCTCCCAGCGTCAGCAACCCGATCCCCATGGTGATCGACTGGTCAGAACTGCAGTTCTGAGCAAAGCCGCCAACCATGATCCTTACCGTCGAATTCCGGCACGGGTGATCCACAGAACCTGGCCCTCGCGTCGATCGCGTACGTCAGCCGTTTGTAACCTCGACCAGGCCCTCAGGCGCTCTGCCGGGCGTCACATCCGTCGTCTCAGACGCCGGTCCGTGGTCTGCTGGCTTTTCGCCCTGTCCAATGTCGGTTGGCCGCCTGCAGCCTGTCGGTTTCTGCACCGTACGAATGTCGGTTGGGCTTCACACTGGTGCCGATCGTCGCAGGGAGGACCTGCCATGCCCGAGTTGGCCTCACGCCGGGTGATCGGTCATGCCGAGGAGGCCCTTCGCACGGGGGCCCTGGAGCGGATGACCCGCGTCCTCAACGGTGACTGAGTGACAAGGCGAAGGCCCTCCGTACGCTCCGGGCGTTCCACCAGACTGGCCACCGCCTCTGCCCGTCCGCTACCCACTGCTCTCGTCGGCACCTTGATGTGCCCTGGACGCCAACGATGGCTGGACCAACAAATCGGGCCGGCGCGGGGGCGGCAGGCGCGTGTGCAGGTCAAACGCGCAGGAGAGCGATGGCGCGTTCGTCGAGCTGGATGGCGCAGCGCAGGCCGCGGGCCCAGAAGCGGGACAGGTCTCTCCGCATGCGGGTGACGGCCTTGCGAGTGCGGGCGGAGGCCACGCCGTCCATGTGGTCCATCGCGTGAGTCCAGGTGGCGCAGGCCTGCTCGATGCCGCCCTGGGAGAGGTGCAGTTCACCCTCGGCGACCAGGTCGAGGGCGATGATGCGGGCGTAGGTGGCAGTGGGTCGGCAGGCCGCAGCTCGAGCGTACTGTTCGGCGGCGTTGGCGCGGTCGCCGAGAGCCTCGAACACCTTGGCGGTGCGGGAGAACACCGAACCTTGCGGCGGGCCCCAGGCCAGCGCCCAGAACGGCACGTCCGCGTCCTGGCCTGCCGCTATCAGGGCGCGGGCGCGCTCGGTTTCGGCGATTGCCGACCGGCGTTGCCCGGCCTTGGCCAGAGTGTGGGCGTGCAAGCGGGATGCGGGCGCTGCGGGCGGCTTCCCAGACCTGGCCGACGAGTTGGCGTCGGTGCTGCGCGACGCTCACCAGACCGGACGTGCCGAGTAGGGCTGCAAACCGTAGGGTAGGACTTCAAGCCGCCGGGCAGAGGACGGCTTCGACGGTTTTGATCATCGCGGGGGCGATGGCGTTATCGTCGGCGGTGCTCCGCGTGACGGAGATGGCGAACTGCTGCCGGCCGTCGGTCGAGGCGAAGGTCAGTGTGGAGATACCGGGCGCCGAGCCGCCGAGCATCTGGCCTTTCAGCTTGCCTCCGCACATGCCTGTGCCCTGCTGTGCGCTGCCACCGGTGACGACCTCCTGCAGCAACGGCGGCAGCAGCTTGCCCTGGTTGAAGGCCCGCCGGAAGGTGCCGAGGTCATGCGTGGTCGAGACGACGCCGCCGGCGCCGTTGCCCCAGCTGGCGTTGAAGCGGTGCACATCGCGCAGGGTGCCGGTGGAGTCGGGGTAGTAGCCGTGCCCGTGCGGGCCCTTGATGCCCTTCGGGGGCTGGGTTGTCTGGTAGGTCTTGGTCATGCCGAGCGGGCGGAAGAGACGCCGGTCGAGTTCGCGGGCCAGGGTGTGCCCGGTCGCCTTCTCGATGAGCATGCCGATGAGGGTGTAGTTGGTGTTGGAGTAGGTGAACTTCTCGCCCGGCTCACCGGTGCGCGGCCGGCCGCGCACCATCTTCACGATGTCGATGGGCCGGTAGTAGGTGGTGAAGTCGAAGACGTCGAACGCCGGTTCGGTCGAGCCGCTCTGGTGGAACCAGTCGGGGATGCCGGAGGTGTGCTGGACCAGTTGCTGGACGGTGATCTCGTCGGCTCGTTCCACCAGCCCGTCGGCGGCCACCTCGGGCAGTAGGTCGGCGAGTTTGTCGTCCAGGCTGAGACTGCCCTCCTCGACGAGTTGGAGGAGCACGGTTGCCACCATTGTCTTGGATTGCGAGCCGATGCGGAAGCGGGAGTCCGCCGGGATCGTGCTGCCCCTGCCGTTGAGCAGCCGCGACCCCGCGCTGCCGCGGCCGACGGCCTTGCCGTCTACGTAGGCGCCGCCGATCGCGCCCACGACGCCGGGCGTCTTGGCCAGGTTCTCCATGGCCTGCTGGACGTCGCCGATCGCGGTGGCGCCGGCGGTTGCGGGCAAGGCAGTGGCCAGCATCAGGGCTGCCGTGCTTACGGCGGCAAGGGACGTGTACTTCAACGACGACAACTCCTTCGAATGGACGAACAAGGGTCAACAATGTGCGCGGGCGGGTCACGTGATGATCCGTCGTGTCGTCGGCGAGAGACCGTCGGTGATATCGGCCCGAGGGCCGCGCGGCTGAGTGGCGTACAAGCGTGCGGTCATCGGGGCGGCCGTCAGCTGCGTTTCACTCAACCGGCGCCGCCATGTCCTCGCTGGCTGAGCCAATCGTTTCGCAGATCACCACGGATCTCGGAGTGGCTTCGTTCGCTGACTCGCGCGAAGACGCCACTTGGTCATCCGGCGTCACAGAGTCATGGCCCCGGCATGTGCCGGGCACCGTGCACAGGTTCGCGAACCTCCAGCCGCACTTGGCGATCACGCCGCTCACGCTCGCCATGTGCGGCTGGAGTGCTCACTTCGCAGGGCAGAACAGCGATTTGAGGGCGTTGGTGATGCGCGGCGGCACGGTGCCGCGCTCGGCGTCGTCCATGGCCAGAGTCAGCGACACGGCGAACTGCAGGCGGCCGTCGGAGGAGGTGATCGTCGCGGCGGTGAAGCCGGGAGCGCTGCCTCCGCCCCCGGCGGCGAACTCGGGGGCGCCGGAGCACGGGCCACCCGCAGGCGGCGCCGGCTGACCGGGAGGCGGGTCGGTGATCACCTTGCTCAGGGACGCCGGCAACAGCTTGCCCTGACGGAAGGCGCGCTGGAAGGCGCTCATCTCGCGCGCGGTGGAGATCACACCGCCGGCGCCGAGCATGCTGGTGGCGTTCATCGTCTTGTCGACATCGCGCATCGTGCCCGATTCGTCCGGGGCGTAGCCGTGCCCGTGCGGGCCCTTGACGCCTTCGCCCGCCTTCGTGGGCAGGTAGGTGTCGCGCATGCCGAGCGGGGCGAAGAGCCGGCGGTCGAGTTCGGCCGCCAGCGACCTTCCAGACAGTTTCTCGATGATCATGCCGAGCAGGATGTAGTTGGTGTTGGAGTAGTTGAAGGTCCCGGTCTCCACGGGCCGGGACCTCTTGCGGGAGGCCGCCAGCAGGTCGATCGGGCGATAGTCACGCGTGGGGTCGGAGGTGTCCGGGCCGATGTAGTCGGGGATACCCGAGGTCAGCTGGATCAGATCGCGTACCGTGATCTCCTCGGCCCGCTCCACCAGGTCCTTTTTCACCACTTCCGGCAGAACCTCGCTGAGCTTGCCGTCCAGGCTCAGCTTGCCTTCCTTGACCAGTTGCAGGACCGCGACGGCGGTCATGGTCTTGGTCTGCGAGCCGATCCAGTAGCGGGCGCTCGCCGGGATCGCGCCGCCCTTGCCGTCGAGCAGGCGGGACCCGGCCGATCCCTTCCCGACCCGCTTGCCGTCCACGTACACCTCCCCAATGGCGCCCACCACGTGTCCCGTCTTCACCAGGCTTTCCATCGCCTTCTGCACGTCCCCGACCTTGACGGGGACGGCAGCCGTCGAGGCGGTGGCGCGCGGGGCCGCACTCAAGACCAGCGCCGCGCACGCCAGCGAAGCTGCGCCAGTGAGCGTCGCTCGACGCAGAATCATGAAGTCTCCCTCTTCCAGGTCCGAATACTCGGCTGTCGAGCCACAAGTTCTAACGAGGGTGGTGTTTCCTCGGCGTTAATCTCAAGGCGCAACTCCGCCGCGCTGGTACGTGGAGCCTCTCAGCGACCAAACCCCTTTGTCAGCAGGCTCTCAGACGCCGGTCGTGGCCCGTGGTCTGTCGGTTTTTCTCCCTGTCAAATGTCGGTTGGCCACCTGCAGTCTGTCGGTTTTTTGCACCGTCAAATGTCGGTTGGGCCTTACGCTGGTGTCTATCGTCGCAGGGAGGAGCTGCCATGTCCGAGTTGATCTCACGTCGGGTGACCGGCCATGCCGAGGAGTTCCTCGACGCCTCCAGAATCGTGATCGTCAATGGACCAAGGCAGTCAGGCAAGACCACCCTGCTCCACCAACTCAACAAGGGAGGAGGGGGAACGTACCTCACTCTGGATGACGGTCCGTTGAGATCGGCCGCGCAGGCCGATCCGGCTGTCTTCATCGCGGATGGGTCGCGTCCGATGATGATCGACGAGATTCAGCGGGGCGGAGACGACCTGATCCTGGCGATCAAGGCGGAGGTTGATCGGAAGGCTGAGCGGGGGCAGTTCGTGCTGGCGGGTTCCACAAGGTTTCTGTCCACGCCGTCGTTGAGCGAATCGCTTGCCGGCCGCGCGGGGATCCTTGAGGTCTGGCCCTTCGCCCAGGAGGAGCTTGCTGGAACGGGCGAGTCCTTTCTTGTGACGGCCTTCAACGATCCTGGAGCGTTGCGCTCTTCGTCACTCAGCGACTACAGCCGCAGGGACTACTTCGAACTGATCTGCCAAGGTTTCTATCCGGAGGCGGTCGCGATGAGATCGGAGTTCACCCGAGACAGGTGGTACCGGACCTACATTCAGGCGGTCATCGACACGGACATCAGGGAGATGGCGAGGGTCGATGAGCCGAGCAGTCTCCGGCAACTGCTCAACCTCGCCGCGGCGAATACGGGGCAAGAGCCCAATTTGGTCAAGATCGGCAACGATCTCCAGCTCCATCGGAGTACGGTCACCCGTTACCTCGGCTTGCTGGAGACCGTCTTCCTGATTCGTCAGGTGCCGGCGTGGTCGCGGAATCTTGTGGCCCGGTCGGTTCGTCGTCCCAAGCTCCACGTCACCGATACCGGCCTCGCCGCTCATCTGATCGGTGTCGACGCGGACGGCCTGGCTGCCAGGGTCTCGCCCGCGCGAGGCCCCCTTGTTGAATCGTTCATCGTCAACGAGATCGCGAAGCAGGCCACGTGGGCGCCGTTTCGCGTCGGACTCCATCACTGGAGGGTCAGCCAGGGCGCTGAGGTGGACCTTGTACTCGAACGAAACAATCGACGGGTTGTCGGTGTGGAGGCCAAGGCCACCGACTCTGTGAATCAGGATGATTTCAAGGGTCTTGTCGCTCTACGCGAGAGTCTCGGCGAAGATTTCGTACACGGGTTCGTCTTCTACACAGGAGTGAGGTCGCTCTCCTTCGGAGACCGGCTGACGGCATTGCCTCTCAGCGCCCTCTGGGACAGGTAGCGCTTTCGGACTGCGATCACCCGCCGTGCCCCGCGCCGAGCACTCAACGTCTCGCGCGGGTTTGGTCGATCGTCACGGCAGTACGTACCCAGCCGCGGCTAGAACGAAATCGTATGGTGGCGGGCCCGGAACTCCGCCAAGAGCTCGTCGGTCACCTCCGCGCCACCCGCCACGGCCGCGTGCACCTCGCGGAAGTAGCCCTCGTACCCGGCCGGCGTGTAAAGGCACAATGCCTGGACCGGCTCGGTGCCGGCGTTGCGGAAGCCGTGCGGGGTGCCGCGCGGCGCGGCGAGCAGGTGTCCGGGGCCGACCGTCACCTCCCCATCGCCGTGGTGCAGGGTCAGGTCGCCCCGCAGGACGTAGAAATACTCGTCGTGCTCTTGATGTACGTGCGGGCGGGCCCCCATCACGCCTCCGGACAGGGTGAACTCCTCGAACGCGAATCGGCCGCCCGTGTGCTCACCCGTCAGCCGGAAGAAGTGCGCCACTCCGGCCACGTCGATCAGTTCGCCGTCTTCGGGGCGGCGCAGAATGGGGCGCGGCTCCGGCATCTGCTTATCGATCATTTCAGCATTATCGGCTGACGGCACCAGAGCGGCCGTCAAGGAGGCTCGCTGCAGAGACAGGAGCCGCCGATGAGTTTCGGGCGGGGGAGTGGTCTCACCCTCGAAACAACGACTGAAACGACGATGGGAAGGGGCGGCTTCGGTGGACTTGTACAGCGTTGTGTGCGTACGTGACCTGGCGACATCGCAGAAGTGGTTCGAGGTGTTCTTCGGGCGGCCGGCGGACGAGATCATCGGCGAGGAGCTCCTCTGGCAGGTCGGTGAGAACGCGTGGGTCGTCATCGACGACCGGCACATGCGGGCCGCACGGGTGGGCGGCACCATGATCACGTTCGGTGTGACCGACCTCGACGACATCCTGGCCCGGCTTGCCGCGCACGGCGTCACGCACGAGCCCGTGGAGACCTACGGCAACGGCGTGCGCCACGTGGACGTCCTCGATCCGGACGGCAACAGCCTCTCGCTCGCGCAGGCACCCGACCAGACCCTCAGTACGCCGCGAGCGTGAGCGCGTTGGCGGCCTCGTTCAGCGGCTTCATGATCGGCCGCATCGCCAGATCCTTCCACGGCAGGCGGTTGACCAGCCGCATCATCGTGGTCTGCATCCTGATCTGCATCGGGCTGCCCGCGACCATCTGCGCGGCGTTGCTCGCGCCGAGCGTCACGTTCACATCCACGTACTCGCGCATGGCTTCCCGATAACCGGCATAAGCCGCACGATGCTCGCCCGCCGCCGCGCTCAGTTCGCCGGCCAGCACGTACGCGCCCACCAGCGCGAGGCTGGTGCCCTGCCCGGACAGCGGGGACGGGCTGTAGGCGGCGTCGCCGACCAGGGCGACCCGGTCGGTGGACCAGTCGTCCATGCGAACCTGGCTGACCGGCGTGAAGTAGAAGTCCGGCGAGTGCGGCATCGCTCGTAGCAGCGCGTCGCTCTCCCATCCGACGCCGGCGAACGCCTCGGTCAGTACGCGCTGCTGGGCGGCCCTGTCGGAGCGGCCGGGCAGGACGGCGGGGCTCGGGAAGACGAACTGCGCCTTCGCGGTGTCGGGCCGGGTGGCGTAGACGTTCACCACCTTGCCGGGCGTCGGATAGAGCAGTTCCCAGTGGTCGAGTCCGAGGTGGTTGGGGACGGTGAAGACGGCCGCGTGCATCCCGAGGGGGTGTACGTAGCGCTCCTCAGGACCGAAGGCCAGGCGGCGCACGGTCGAGTGCAGGCCGTCGGCGCCGATGACCAGGTCGAAGCGGCGGGGGGCGGCATGGCGGAAGGTGACGTCGACGCCGTCGGGGCCTTCGTGGAGCGAGGTGATGGTGTCGCCGAAGAGGTATTCGCAGCTGTCACGTGTCGCGTCGTAGAGGAGCCGGGCGAGGTCGCCACGCATCACCTCGTCGTCGCCCGGAGCGCGCATGCCGATGAGGTCCGGGCCCAGGTTGGCCAGTGGCTTGCCACTCTTGGCAACCCATGAGCCGCCGCGGATGGCGGTACTTGCCCGTCGTACGGCCTCCAGCATGCCCATCCGCTCGACGACCTGCATGGCCACGCCGCGCAGGTCGACCTTGTAGCCGCCCTCGCGCACCTCGGGCGCCAGTTCGATCACGGTGGGGGTGAATCCGTAGCGGCGCAGCCAGTAGGCCAGAGCGGGGCCGGCCACGCTGGCGCCGGAGATCAGGACGTTGCGGTTGGCGAGTCGCCGTGAGTTCGTCATGTCAAAAACCGTAACAGCGTTGCCAGATGCTTGGCAATAGATTTCCAAGATGCTTGCCAGAAGGTCGCTTGCTCGCCTGCCCAGCTCTGCCAGAAGCGTTGGCAAGCGTTTGCCAGACATGTGTCAGGTGGCTACCATGAACTGCGGCAGAGGGCCGGTCGGTCCGGCGCTCCGACCTGGCAAGGAGACGACAGGCAGATGTTGACGCAGCCAGCCTTCGGCCGACGGCTCAAACAGCTGAGGACCGAACGCGGCCTGACCCAGGCCGAGCTCGCGGGCGAGGGCATGTCCACCGGATACCTCTCCCGCCTGGAGTCCGGGGCCCGGCCCCCCACCGAGGAGGCCGTGACCCACCTGGCCCGCCAGCTCGGCGTCGCTCCCCAAGACCTGGCCGAACCGCCGGACTGGTCGCTGGCGCGCAGCCTGGCCACCACCGTCGGCCTGGACGCGGACGAGGCGGGCGAGCTGCTGGCCCGAGCCCTGCGTACGGCGGGCGGCGAGGACCCCCTGCTGCGCTGGCAAGCGCTCTGGCAAGTCGCCGAATGGCGACGCCTCAACAATGAGCCCACCGAGGAGCGCACCTGCCTGGACGAGCTGGTGGCACTCGCCGACGAGCTCGACCTGCCCGAGCTGCGCGCCCGAGCCGGGGCGCGGCTGGCGCGCGCACAACGCGGGGCGGGCCAGGTGCCGGCCGCGGTCGAGGCCGCGATCGGCGCCTACCGCCTGGCGGCCGACGAGGGCCTGCCACCACACATCGTGGCCGACACCCTTCTGGCATTGGTGTCCTCGCTGGCCGAGGCGGGCCGGATGGCCGAGGCCCGGCAGCACGCCGACGAACTGCTCACCCTGGTCGCGGGTTTGCCCGCCGGCAGGCTCCTGGCGGAGGCGGCGTGGACCGTGGCCGGCGTCCGGCTCCGACAGGGCGAACCCCAGGTCGCGCTGAAGCTGGTCAACGACGCAGTGGAGCAACTCCAAGGCCGCCTCGACCCGGCCATGTGGGTACGGCTGCGAATCGTCGCCGCCCGCCTGCACCTCAACTTCACCCCGCCAGAGACCGAACCCGCGCGGCGCCGTATCGAGGAGGTCGAGGCGTGCCTGCCGTTCGCCGGCACGCCCACGGTCGAGCAGGAACTACTCGCGCTACGCGCCCGGCTGGCCTTCCACATCGGGCAGACCGACGAGGCCCGCGCCCTGCTCGACCACCTCGCCGACGCGCACGACCACCTGGCCTACCAGGAGCAGATCCGCTTGGACGTACTGCGCAACCAGCTCCTGCTGCTGGACGGCAAGCAGGACGAAGGCATGCGCGGCCTTCGAGCGCTGGCCGAGCAGGCGCAGGAGCGCGCCAACTTCGACCTGGCCGCGGAGATCTGGCGCCACGCCGCCGAGTCACTGGCTCGAACCGGCGGCGAGAACCAGTAACGGGAACCCGCCACGTGGGCCGTTACGCAGATTCGATGACAGAGGGCTGACTGCGGTCAGCCCTCTGCCGGCCAACTCTCACGATCGGCGACGAAGCTTCCCCGCTGAGGCAAGGTCATCACCCATCCCTCGTCCCGCAACAGAGCCACGGCCTGGCGGGCCGTGTCGCGCGCGACGCCGTGATCTCGCACCATCTCCGACTCGGATGGAATCCGATCCCGTGGCCCCAGCGCACCAGCCTTGATCTGCTTTCGGATGATCGCCGCCACCTGCTGATAGATCGGCGTCGGATCGAACCTGTCCACTTCCACAAGGGCGACGTTAGGTACGTTGCCTACGGAGACCATATGGGCAACGTCCTAGACGAGGTAGACAAGATAGTCTCAAGGTGAGCCCATGACTTGGGCCTTCCACAGCATCCATGTCGAACCCTCAAAGCCCGATCACGAGAAGCTCGCCTGGTCGGAGCCGCTCTTCAGAACGCCATCCCGCCCGCAAGAGCTCGACGTGTGAACTGCTGGCCCATCTGGGTGCGCGAACAGCAGGTACGGCTAGCCGCCCCTGCTCAAGGCTCCAGCAGGCGGCGCGGGCCCGGGCCCTGCTGGGCGAGCGTGTCGCCCGGATTGACCAGTACGCACTGCTCGAACGACAGGCACCCGCACCCGATGCACTCCGTGAACCGGTCCCGCATCCGTTCCATCCGCTCGATCCGGGCGTTGATCTCCTCGCTCCAGCACTCCGACGCCCTGACCCAGAACTCTCGCGTCGGCGGGACGCCCTCCGGCAGGAACGCCAGCACGCTCCCGATCACCGAAAGCGGTATGCCGACGCTCTGGGACGCGCGGATGAACGCCACCCGCCGCAGCGTGGTGCGGTGATAGCGACGCTGGTTGCCGGTGGTCCGGCGGCTGTCGATGAGCCCCTGCCGTTCGTAGAAGCGCAGCGCGGACGCGGGTACGCCGCTGCGCTCGGACAGCTCACCGATGGTCAGTTCCTTGGCGATCGCTTCGGGCATGCCCCGAGCCTAGCTTGACCTAAACATTGGTTTAAGTACGAGCCTGTCTTCGAACGCCACTACAGAGGAGCTCTCATGACCGATATGGCCGATGTTGCCGATACGACTGCGGCCTGGATCAACCGTCACGCCCACCCGCTCGATTCACGGGACCCGCTCCCCGATCTACGGCCATTGCGGGACATCGTGCGCGATGCCACGGTCGTCGCCCTCGGCGCCTCGACCCGGCAGGCCCATGAACTGTCGGTCTCCGCGCACCGGATGGTGCGGTTCCTGGTCGAGGAGCTGGGGTTCCGCTCGCTCGCGTTGGAGGGGGACGACCCGGCCCGCGTCGGGCTCGACGATTACGTCCGTACGGGGAAAGGCGACCCGCACGCGTCGCTGACCGGTGCGCGGGCCTTCTGGCGAACCGGGGAGATCCTCGACCTGGTCCACTGGATGCGGGCCTACAACGAGGACCATCCTGATGATCCGGTACGGTTCGCCGGGATGCGGCCTCAGGCCGAGCCGGCCGTCGGGATGAAGGCCATCGAGCGGCGGATGGCCGAGGACACGATCTGGTGGCACGAGCGCACCGGAGACAAGATCGTCTACTGGGGCGGTCTCGCGCACACCAGCATGAGCACCGGCAACGTGGGCGGACGGCTGCGCGAGCGCTTCGGGACCGGCTACCTGTCGATCGGGCTGACCTTCGGACACGGCACGTTGCCGTTCGAGGTGCCCGCGCCGCCGCCGGACTTCGCCGAGACGGCCCTGAGCGCCGCCGATCTCGACGACTTCCTGCTGGACCTACGCGTCGAGGGCCCGGCCGTCGTAAGGGCCTGGCTCGACGCGCCGGCCAGGACGCGGCTCATCGGGCCCCGCTACGATCGGGCGGACGACGCCGCCTACCACCTGTCCGGAGGCTCGTTCGGCGGCTGGTTCGACGCAGTCGTCCACCATGAGCGGGTGACGCCCGTCCGCGAGCTGTAGGCGGCTGGTCTGCGAGCCGCGGGCGGCAGGCGGCTGAAGCGTGTCTGACGGCGGTCTAGTGGCGGCGCACCATGGTGAGCCCGTCGGCGATCGGCAGGACGACCACGGTGACCCGGGGATCCTCCCGCACGAGGTCGTTGAACTCACGCATCTGCGCGGTCCGCTCATCCGTGACGGCCGGGTCGGCCACCCGGCCGCTCCACAGCGTGTTGTCCACCATGAGCAGGCCGCCCGGCCGCAGCCGGTCGATCAGCAGCTCGTAGTACGCCGGGTAATTGGGCTTGTCGGCGTCGAGAAAGGCCAGGTCGATGGGCTGCTGGAAGGCGGCGAGCGTCTCCCGCGCCGGGCCCAGGGTCAGGGTGACGCGGCCGGTCACGCCGGCCTTCTCCCAGTAGCGGCGGGCGATGGACGTCCACTCGTCGCTGACGTCGAAGCAGTGCAGCGTGCCGCCGGACAGGCCCCTGGCGATGCACAGCGACGAGTAGCCGGTGAACGTCCCCACCTCGACCGCCACCTCCGGCCGGGTGAGCTGGGTGATCATCGTGAGGAACGTGCCCTGATCGGGCGTGATCTGCATGCCCGCGCTGTCGCCCGTCGCCGCGATCGTCTCGGCGGCGAGCTCCTCCAGCAGGTGGTCGGGCGGGGTGGAACGGTCGAGGATGTACTGGGCCACGGCGGGGTCGAGAAATTCTGCTTTCATGATTTCTATTCTTAATGGGCATGGGAGCAGCTCCGGCCACTAGCCGGGCACAATGTGGAAAGTCATAATCCCCTATATCTAAAGACATAAAACGTCCGATATGTCAAACGGGTACTCTTACGGGGTGGGTGAAACGGCGACCTCGGCGAGGGGCCTAGGGGCGACCGGGAAGGCTGCTCCGCGCGGGCGTATCGCCAAACGAGAAGCGATCATGACCGCTGCAATGAGGGTGTTCGTGCGCGACGGTTACTCGGGTGCGAGCATCGAAACCATCGCCGCTGAAGCGGCGGTATCCAAACAGACCATCTACAACCATCTGGGCGACAAGCAGCGCTTGTTCGAGTCCCTGATCGACGAGAACTTCGATCGGGTCAATGCCCAGCAATTCGCCATGATTGAGACTTTTCCCGATCGACCGGCGAACCTCATGGCGGAGCTGACGGCGTTCGCCGGTGCTCTCATGCGTGAATGTCTCATGGACGAGCGGGCGCGCGCCTTGCGCACACTCGTCCAGGCGGAGGGATCCCGGCGTCCCGACATCGCCAGGCAGTGGCGGCAGCGTGGTCAGGGCCAGCTCGCGGGGTCCCTGGCCGCCAGGTTCGCCAGGCTGGCGCTGGCCGGGAAGCTCTCCCTGGCCGACCCCGATCAGGCGGCGCGCGATTTCCTGGCGTTGATCACGTATGACGCCCAGGTCGGCTGGACCATCGGTGACGCGTCCATGCGAGACGACGAGCTCGACGCCTCCATCGCCGCCGGGGTCCGGACGTTCATGCGCGCGTACGGCAACGGCAGCACCAACGGCAACGGCCACCACAACGGAAACGGCAACGGCAACGGACACAGCAACGGCAACGGCTCGGCTGGAGGCTGACAGACGCCCGCTCTTGCTCTTCGGGTAAGGTCTCGGCGATCAATGAGCTAAGGGCGGGCAAAATGAACAAAAGGGTGACGGCTGTCGTGGCCGTGGGCGTGGCGCTCGTCGTGCTGCTGACTGTCGTGGCGTTCTCCGAGCCCGGCACGTCGGCGGCACAGGGAGTGCGACTCACCCGGCAACCCGACGGTTCCATGGTGCTCGCGGACAGGGGCGGCGACGCCCCTGTGCTCGACCTCTACGAGGACTTCGACTGTCCGGTCTGCAAGGAGCTGCACACCAGGGTCAACGCGACGATCGAGCGGCTGGCCGAGGAGGGCAAGGTCAAGGTCGTCTTCCATCCGGTGACGGTCTTCGAGGACGAGCCCATGCGCGCCAACTCCGTCCGCGCCGCCGCCGCTGCCCGCTGCGTGCCCGAGGAGAGCTGGCTGGCGTTCAGGGAGGAGCTGTACGCCATGCAGCCCTCGCCGCACGGACTGGCCTCGGGCTTCGACGTCCAGGAGCTGGCCAAGGCGGCCAGGAAGGTCGGCGCGGACGTCGACCAGTGCGTGATCTCGCAGTCGTACGCCGACGCGCACTTGCAGGAGAGCGCGAAGGCGGGGATCGACGGGACACCGACGCTGCTCCTCGACGGCGAGGTGCTGGGCAACGAGGCGTTCGACCCGGTCACCCTGGAGCGGGCCATCACCGGCGGGTCAGGCGTCACGGTCTGACGTGTCCCAAAGGTTGAGATCGATGTGCCGACCAGTGGATAGATGTGGCAGACTCGCAAGCACCATGTTCTACGGTCTGCTCATTATCAGCAGGCGCGCTGGCTGACAAAGGGACACCGCCAGCGCGCAGACCTCTCACGTCCGTGAGGGGTCTTTTTGTTTTCCAGGGAGACGACACCATGGCCGACGACCGCTTTCACGTCTATGACACGACGCTGCGTGATGGCGCCCAGCAGGAGGGTCTCACCCTCACCGTCGCCGACAAACTCGCCGTCGCGCGGCAGCTGGACGGCCTGGGTGTCGGCTTCATCGAAGGGGGCTGGCCCGGCGCCAACCCCAAGGACACAGAGTTCTTCAGGCGCGCTCAAACAGAGCTCGACCTGAAGCACGCGCAGCTCGCCGCGTTCGGTGCGACCCGCCGAGCAGGTGTGAAGGCAGCCGACGACCCGTTGGTGGCCGCCTTGCGCGAATCCGGCGCGCCGGTCGTGACCCTTGTCGCCAAGAGCCACGACCGGCACGTGGAGCTGGCCCTCCGCACGACTCTCCAGGAGAACCTCGCGATGATCCGCGACACGGTCTCCCACCTTCGTGCGGGGGGACAGCGAGTCTTCCTCGACGCCGAGCACTTCTTCGACGGCTACAAGTCCAACCCAGCCTACGCGCTCGAGGTCCTGCGCACGGCGGCCGAGGCGGGCGCCGACGTCATCGCCCTGTGTGACACCAACGGCGGCATGCTCCCCGACGAGCTGGCCGACATCGTCCACGCCGCCGTCCAGACCAGTGCCCGTGTCGGCATCCACTGCCACGACGACACCGGCTGCGCGGTCGCCAACACCCTCGCCGCCGTCAAGGCCGGCGCCACGCACGTGCAGGGCTGCGCCAACGGCTACGGCGAGCGGTCCGGCAACGCCAACCTGTTCACCGTGGTCGCGAACCTCCAGCTCAAGCGGGGCTTCGACCTGGTGCCGCAGGAATCGCTCGCCGACATGACGCGCATCGCCCACGCGATCACCGAGGTCACCAACGTCACGCCCAACTCCCACGCGCCCTACGTCGGCATGTCGGCGTTCGCGCACAAGGCCGGGCTGCACGCCAGCGCCATCAAGGTCGACCCGAACCTCTACCAGCACATCGACCCCGCCCAGGTCGGCAACGACATGCGCATGCTGGTCTCCGACATGGCCGGCCGCGCCTCGGTCGAGCTCAAGGGCCGCGAGCTGGGCTACGAACTCACCCCCGAGGCCACCAAGACGCTGGTCGGACAGGTCAAGGACCTGGAGTCCAGGGGCTTCACGTTCGAGGCCGCCGACGCCTCCTTCGAGCTGCTGCTGCGCGACACCGTCCACGGACAGCGCAAGCGTCACTTCGAGGTCGAGTCGTGGCGGGTGATCGTCGAGCGCACCAAGGGCGGCGAGCTGGTCAGCGAGGCCACGGTCAAGGTGCACGCCAAGGGCGAGCGCATCGTCGCCACCGGCGAGGGCAACGGCCCGGTCAACGCGCTCGACCGGGCGGTACGCCTGGCGCTGGAGAAGCTCTACCCCGAGCTGGCCCGGCTGGAGCTCATCGACTACAAGGTCCGCATACTCGAAGGCACCCACGGCACGGACGCCATCACGCGCGTGCTCATCACCTCCAGCGACGACACGGCCGAGTGGTCCACCGTCGGCGTCGCCGAGAACATCATCGACGCCTCCTGGCAGGCGCTGGAGCAGGCGGTGACGTACGGCCTGCTCCGCGCGGGCCGCGAAGCCGGCTCGTAAGCGTCTACTCCTGGACCTTGCCTCCCGTGAGCCGGGACAAGACCAGGGCGACGATGATGATGACGCCGTTGAGGGCCTGGATCCACTGGGCGGGCACGCCGGCCAGGGTGAGGACGTTCTGGATCATGTAGAGGAGGAGGATGCCGGTGAACGCCCCGAACATCGTGCCTTTGCCGCCGTTGAGGCCGACGCCGCCGATCACGGCCGCGGCGAACACGGTGAAGATGGCGCCATCGCCCTGAGCGGCGGCCACAGAGGCGAGATGGCCCGACATCAGCAGGCCGCCGAGCGCGGCGAGCAGGCTGGCGCCCACCAAGGCGGTCCACAGCACCCGGTCGGTACGGATGCCGGCCGCCTTGGCCGCGTCCACGTTGCCGCCGATGGCGTACAGGGCACGGCCGTACTTGGTGAAGCCGAGCAGCACGATGCCGGCGGCGAACAGCAGCAGGCACAGCCAGATCGAGGCGGGCACGCCCAGCCACATGGCCGAACCGAGGTAGAGCATCGACGACGGCAGGTTGAAGAAGGTCTGGCCGCCGGAGATGCCCGTGAGCAGGCCGCGCAGCACGATCAGCATGCCGAGGGTGACGATGAAGCCGTGGAGCCCGAACCGTACGATCAACAGGGCATTGATCATGCCGATCAGCACTCCGACGGCCAGGGTGATCGGAATCGACCAGGCGCCAGGCACCAGGCCGAGCCCGGCGCCCGAGCCGGCGGCGACGGTCAGCCAGGCGGCCACGCCCGGCGCAAGGCCGAACGTCGACTCCAGCGACAGGTCCATCTTGCCGGCGACCAGCACGATGGTCTGGGCCAGCACCAGGAGAGAGATCTCCGACATGGTCTGCAGGATGTTGATCAGATTGTCGCCCTGCAGGAAGATCGGGTTGACGATCTGACCGACGACGGCGATCACGATGATCGCCGGGATCAGCGCGAAGTCGCGCAGCCGGGCGAGCCGCACCTGTGGCCGTGCCCGCTCCTGAGCGGCGCTCCCGGTGACGGGCGTGAGGGTTTTCTCAGGCATCGAGCCGGACTCCTTCCATGGCCGCCACCACGTCGTGGTCGTGCCACCCGGCGGCCATCTCCGCGACGATGCGACCCTGGAACATCACCAGCAGCCGGTCGCAGAGCCGCAGGTCGTCGAGTTCGTCGGAGGCGATCAGCACGCCGGTCCCCTCGGCGGCCGTCTCCTCGACCTTGCCCAGCAGGAACTCCTTGGACTTCACGTCCACCCCGGCGGTGGGGGTGATCAGTACGAGCAACCGGGGATCGGAGGCCAGCGCCCTGGCCATGACGACCTTCTGCTGGTTGCCGCCGGACAGGCCCATCACGGGCAGGCCGGGACCGGGCGTCTTGATCGCCAGGTTGGCGATCAGGGTGCCGGCCAGCCGGTCGCGCCGCCTGCCGCTGATCAGGCCGGCCTCGCCGAGCCGTTCGGGGACCGTCATGGTGGCGTTGTTGGCGATCGACATCATCGGGACGAATCCCTGATGGTGCCGGTCGCGGGGGACGAAGCCGACGCCCGCGGCGAGCGCGTCAGGCACGCTGCCGGGACGGGGGACACGCCCGGCGACCTCGATCGTGCCCGCATCGGCCGCGCGCAACCCGGCGATGGTCTCGGCCAGCTCGGTCCGGCCGCTGCCGGCCGCGCCCGCCAGGCCGACGATCTCGCCGGCCTGGATCTGGAAGCCGACCTCTCTGTACGCGTCGCCGTACGACAGGCCGCGCACGCCGAGCACCACACCGGCGCCGGCGGGCACGGCCGTCCGGGAGGATGTGCCGGCCAGGCCGGCTGCCTCTCCCGCCAGCGCCGCCACCAGCTCGGCGTGCGGCAGGCCGGCCACCGTGGTGGTCAGGATGTGCCGGGCGTCGCGGAAGACCGTGACCGTGTCGCAGATCTCGTAGATCTCCTGCAGGTGGTGGCTGATGAACAGGAAGGTCACCCCCTGCTCCTGCAGGGTACGGATACGGGCGAACAGGCGGGCGATGGCGGCGGCGTCGAGCTGGGCGGTCGGCTCGTCGAGGATGATGAACCGGGCACCGAAGGACAGCGCACGGGCGATCTCCACGAACTGCCGCTGTTCGACGTCCAGTTCGCCGGCGGGCAGCCGTACGTCCACGTCCACCGACCACGTCTCCAGCAGGGCGGCGGCCTTGCGGCGCAGGTCCGGCCAGTTGACGAAGGCGCCGTGGCGGTTGAGGTAGAGGTTCTCGGCCACGGTGAGCTGGGGGATGATCGTGGACTTCTGGTAGACGCAGGCCACCCGCTGCCGCCAGGCGTCACGGTCGGCGAGACGCGGGGCGGGTTCGCCGTCGAAGCGCACCTCGCCCTCGTCGGGTGCCTGGAGCCCGGTGAGTATCGAAACCAGGGTGGACTTGCCCGCCCCGTTGCGGCCGACCAGAGCGTGGGTCTGGCCGGGCATGATCCGGATTCCGGCGCGGTCCAGCGCGACGGTCTCGCCGTATCTCTTGGTGACGTCCACCGCCTCGGCCAGAGGCGTGGACGCCTGGTCAGCCGCCAAGATTGTTGCCCCAGAGCGAGGATTCGCCCGGCTTGACGCTCGTGACGCCCCCGTAGGTGCCGCCGTCGGCGGTGACCAGCGGCGCGGAGAGCTGGTCCTCCAGCAGGCCCGGGCGCACCTGGATGATGGTGCTGTCGTGATCGGTCGCGCCGGGCTTGAACGTCTTGCCGTCGATGGCGGCCTTGGCGTACTGCAGCGCGTACTTGGCGTACTGGTCGGCCGGCTGGGAGACGGTGGCGTCGATGTTGCCTGCGGCGATCTCCTTCAGCTCCTGGGGGATGCCGTCATTGGAGACGACGAAGACGTGCTTGGGGTTGTCCGGGGGGACCAGCAGGCCACGCTGCTGGAGCACTTGGAGGGTGCCGGACAGGGCGAAACTCGATTGCATGTAGACGCCCTTGATGTCCGGATTGGCGGTGAGCCGCGTCTGGAGCTTCTGCGAGGCGATCGCGCCGTCCCAGTTGGCGGCCTCGCCGAACACCGTGATGCCGGGGTAACTCGCCTTCATGCAGTCGTTGAACGCCTCGGTGCGGTCACGGCCGTTGATGGAGGCCAGGTCACCCTGGAGCATCACGACCTTGCCCTTGCCGCCCAGCTTCTCGCCGAGGAACTTGCACGCCTTCTCGCCGTACGCCCGGTTGTCGGCACGCACCACCATGAAGGCCTGACCCTGCTCGGGACGGGTGTCGACCATGACGACGGGGATCTTCTTGGCGTTGAGCTGCTGGAGGGTGGGGGCCACGGCAGCGGTGTCCTGCGGCGCCAGCACGATGCCCTTGACGCCCTGGCTGATGAGACTCTGCACGTTGGCGGTGAGCTTGGAGATGTCGTTCTGCGAGTTGGAGGTCTTCAGCTCCAGGCCGTTCTCGGCGCCGAACTTGGGGACGTACTTGATGAAGGAGTTCCAGAAGTCGGTGTCGGAGCGGGGGTAGTCCACCCCGACGACCGGCTTGCCGCCTCCTGAGGCGGTCGTGCCGCTGCCCGCGCCACCCCCGCAGGCCGCGGCCAGTCCGGCCGACAGGGCGATGGCCGCCCCCAGGGCGAGTCCTCGTTTCATGGCTGTTCCTTTCCTGCGCTGTTTCCGGGTCGCTGTTCTGGGTCACAGCCGTAGGTCGGCGGTCCACTGGGGACCGTGCGGGTAGGCGTACTCGGCACGGGATTCCGGACGCATCTCGGCGCCCCCGCCCGGTCGCTCAGGGGCGACATATCGGCCTTCCCGGATCACGACCGGGTCGGTGAAGTGCTCGTGCAGATGGTCGATGTACTCGATGACGCGGTCCTCGGCGGTGCCGCTGACGGCCACGTAGTCGAACATCGACAGGTGCTGGACCATCTCGCACAGCCCGACGCCGCCCGCGTGCGGGCACACCGGGACCCCGAACTTGGCGGCCAGCAGCAGGATGGCGATGTTCTCGTTGACCCCGGCGACCCTGGTCGCGTCGAGCTGCAGGATGTCGATCGCGTCCGCCTGCAGGAACTGCTTGAACATCACCCGGTTGTGCGTGTGTTCGCCGGTGGCGACCTTGATGGGCGCCACCCGCTTGCGGATGGCGGCGTGGCCGAGCACGTCGTCGGGCGAGGTGGGCTCCTCGATCCAGTACAGGTTGTACCGGGCCAGCGGGGCCAGCCACTCGATCGCCTGGCCGACGTTCCACGCCTGGTTGGCGTCCACGGCGATGCGCACATCGGGTCCGACCGCCTCTCGGGCCAGCCGTACGCGCCGGACGTCCTCGGCTTGGTCGGCGCCGACCTTCAGCTTGATCTGGCGAAACCCGTCAGCGACCGCTTCCTTGGCCAGCCGGACCAGCTTGTCGTCGGTGTAGCCGAGCCAGCCGGGGGTGGTGGTGTAGGCGGGGTAGCCCTCGGCGAGCAGCCTGGCGTGGCGCTCGGCGCGGCCCGGCTCGGCGCGGCGCAGGATGGCCAGCGCCTCCTCCCGGGTGAGGGCGTCCTCCAGGTAGCGGAAGTCGACGACGTCGACGATCTCCTCCGGCGACAGCTCCGACAGCAGCCGCCACAACGGCTTGCCCGCCCGGCGCGCACGAAGGTCCCACAGCGCGTTGAGCACGGCTCCCGCCGCCATGTGGGTGACGCCCTTCTCCGGGCCGAGCCAGCGCAGCTGGCTGTCGCCGGTGAGCAGGCGGGACATCCCGCCGAGGTCGCCCAGCACCTCGGCCACCGGCCGTCCGGTGACCAGCGGTGCCAGCGACTCCACCGCGGCGACGGCGATCTCGTTGCCGCGCCCGACGGTGAAGGCGAGCCCATGCCCTTCCTGTCCGCCGCCGGTCCGCACGATCACGTAGGCGGCCGAGTAGTCGGGCTCGGGGTTCATGGCGTCGGACCCATCGAGGTGCCGTGAGGTCGGGAACCGGATGTCGTGGGCCTCGACCGCAGTGATCAGCTCGGGCACGATGAGGTACCTCCATGGGATGTTTCCCGGCAAGTCAAAATTTTGACATGGGATGTCTTTGTAATCCCGCCCCGTGCTTTCTGTCTAGAGGTAGCCGAAAAGGATACCAAGAGTGGTAGACAACCCATGTCTGTTCATCATCGGGGCTGGTTCTCACTTAGACATGGGATGTCTGTTATGTTTCCCGTGTGGCTCGCGTGCCGATCGAGCCGCTCCACCCCGGGAGGCCGTACCCATGTCACTGACCGACGAGGCGATCTCCCGCATCCGGGCGCTCATCCAGTCGGGCGAGCTGTCCCCGGGGGCGCGGCTGCCACCGGAGCACCAGCTCGCCGCCCAGCTCGGCGTCTCCCGTAACCCGTTGCGCGAGGCGGTCAAGGCGCTGGTCGTGGCCCGGGTGCTCGACATACGGCGGGGCGACGGCACCTTCGTGACCAGCCTGGAGCCACGGCTGCTGCTGGAAGGGCTGGGGCTGGCTGTCGAGCTGCTGCGCGACGACACCCTGCTGGAGATCGTCCAGGTGCGGCGGATGCTGGAGCCCGCGGCGACCGGTCTGGCCGCGTCCCTGATCTCCACCGAGCAACTCGAGGAGATCGGCGAGCATCTGAACGCCATGCGCGCCGCCAGTGACGACGTGGAGAAACTGAATCACCACGACGCCGCCTTCCACCGCGCGGTGGTGCGGGCGACCGGCAACGAGACGCTGTCCACCCTGCTCGACGGCATCTCCGGCCGTACGGTGCGGATGCGGGTGTGGCGCGGCACCGTCGAGGCGGGCAGCTCGCACAAGACCGTCGCCGAGCACGAGGCGATCTACAACGCCCTGGCCGCCGGCGACGCGACTCTCGCCCAGGCCGCGGCGCTGATGCACATCAGCACGACCGAGAGCTGGCTCCGTTCGGTGCTCGGAGACGTCGAGGGCTCCCGTGATCAGGAGGAGTACGCGGAGCCCTCGATCGAATCGGTTCCGGGGCGCTAGCGCTCCAGCCGGACCGGCTAGAGCAGCTTGGCGGGGAAGGTCAGGCCCTGGACCTTGACCTTCCCGCCCGAGCAGGACACCTTCGGCGCGTCGGTGTCGGGCACGATGACCGTCAGCAGCGACTTGGCGGCGGGGGAGACGACGACGTTCGTCGGCACCTTGGACAGGTACGTCGGCGACACCCACCCCAGCTTCCCGCCCCGCTGCACCTGCTGCCCGCCCACCGGCTCGCACCCCGCCAGCTGGACCATCGTGACCCGGTACTTCCCGTCGCCCAGCACGACCCGGCCGCCGCCGTTGGAGATCACCTTGAGCGACGGGGCGAAGCGCCACAGGTTCTTGACCTTCTTGCCGCCGGAGGCGGTGTCGAGCACCGCCATCACGTCCTGGCCGTGGTTCACCAGCACCGATCGGGTACGGGAGGTGCCGTAGGCCGTGTCGGTCAGCCGGAAGGCCTGCCGGTCCTTGCCGTACGAGGACTTGGTGAGCTTGCTGGCCGTGCGCGGACGGAAGCGCCCGCCCACCACGGACGGCACGTTGTGCGCCTCGGGGGAGAGCGTCCAGTAGCGGTAGGAGCTCTTCTCGTAGGAGTTGAAGCCGCCGTCGACCAGGATGTCGCGGCCCTGGGCGTAGTAGGTCACGCTCAGGTGGTCCTCGTGGCCGTGGAACTTCAGGCCGGGGCCGAACCTGATCGAGTAGAAGGCGGATTCGGGCTTGCCCCAGTCGGTCCGGCCGTACACGTAACCGGCCTTGTAGACCTTGACCTTCTCCTTGGGCGTGCCGGTCTCGATCTTGGGCTCGACCTCGGCGCTGCCGTCGCCGATCGGCACCATGAAGCCGTTGGGCTGGGTGGAGTGGGCCACGAACGTCTTGAGCGCGTCGGCCCGCTTGGTGATCTCGCCGGGCACCTTGCGGCCGCAGTCCTTCATGTTGGTCATCGCGACCATGAGCCTGCTGTGCACGTACACGGCGTAGCGCGGCGCCTGCTCCATGAGCGCGCCCTGGGAGTCGACGTCGAGCTTGACCGTGCTGGTCAGCCGCTTGACGGCCAGGCTCAGCCAGTCCTTGCGGCCGTAGCGGCAGGCGATGCCCATGAGCGCGATGTCCTGGTCGATCCCGTGGTTGTGGCCCTTCTTGTACAGCCGCGAGTCGGTCAGGAGCTTGCCGTGCTCGGCCAGCGTCTGCTTGAGCCAGGCGTCCTTGACGTGCATGCTCAGGCAGACCAGCGCCTGGGAGCGGAGCGAGACGGGGTGGTCCTTCCAGGCGTACGACGGGGTGCCGCGGGCCCCCCGCCTGTTGCTCGCGGCCCAGTCCTTGGTGATCTCCACGGCCCGGTCGAGGTAACGCTCCTCGCCGCTGTTCTCGTACGCCACGACGAGCGTGCCCATCCAGCGCAGCGACTGGAAGACGAACTCCCACGAACGGTTGTGGTACGGGCTCATGCTCCAGTTGATCTTCTTGCCGATCTTCACCGGAGGCTGCTCGACCAGGGGCAGCTCACCCCGCATGACCTCGTCAGCCGTGGGCGTACCGGGCAGCCAGTCGCCCTGGCACTGCGAGGTGCGCTTCACCGAGGTGTCGGCGTGCGCGGTGCTCACCAGCCCGGTGGAAACGAGCATGAGAGCGAGGGGGATCGCAAGGCGGCGCACGCCGGTTCCTTCCGGGCAAAAGATGGGGGCGGAACATGCTGACCGAATCACGATCAACTGGTCAAGTTGGGTGCCGGATCGTTAGCGGCTCGATGCGGCTCGGTTTCCGGGCCGGACATTTCACGACATGCTGAGGGCATGAGATACGACGACATCGTGATCCCGGACACCCCCGTCTGCCAGGGCGCTTTGGAGGTGGCGACCAGGTATCACTCGCCCTCGTTGCTCAACCACTCCGTCCGCGCCTACCTGTGGGCGGCGGCGTACGCGGGGCTGCACGAGATCGCGTTCGACCCTGAGCTCCTGTACGTGTCATCGATGCTGCACGACATCGGGTTGACCGCGGAGTTCGACAGCCACACGGTGCCGTTCGAGGAGGCGGGCGGGCATGTGGCCTGGGCGTTCGCGGCGGGGGCCGGGTGGCCGGTCGAGCGCCGGGTCCGGGCCGCCGAGGTGATCATCCGTCACATGTGGGACGAGGTGCCGCTGGCCGAGGATCCCGAGGGACACCTGCTGGAGCTGTCGACCGGCATGGACATCTCGGGCCGGCGTACCGATGAGATCCCGGCGGAGGTGCGGCAGGAGGTGCTCGCCCGCCATCCGCGGCTGGAGATCGCCAAGGAGTTCGCGGCCTGCGTGACCGAGCAGGGCACGCGGAAGCCGTCCAGCCTCGCGGGCCAGTTCGTCCGGGCGGGCATCACCGACCGCATCGCCCGCAACCCCCTGGATGACTGAGTAGCGGGTCTCAGTGGGCGACGCGATGTGCGGTCGGGGCGGGTTCCAGGGTCACCCGGGCCACCGCCGGTACGCGATCCGCCTCCAGCGCGCTACGCATATGCGGGATCGCCACGCCCGACAGGTGGTCCCTGAGCTCGCTCATCGGCGCCTGCTCGTCGGCCACGAGGCGCAGCCGTATCAGCGGCCGGGCATCGGAGCACCCAAGGACGGCCCCGGCGCTCAGCACGGCGGGGCTGGTCTCGACGTCCGCCGCGACAGCGGACGCCATGCCCTTCGCGGTGACGTCGGTGACGCCTCCGGGGCCGGTCTCCAGCCGCAGCGAGTCGCGGCTGTCGCGGCGCCCTTGGACGAACAGCCAGCGCAGGCCGAGCAGCGCCACGATCACGGCCACCAGCGCGACGGCCCACCAGATCCACGGGCTCCAGGCCGCGAGGAACGATCGCACGGAGAAGTTCATGATCGGCGTCACCGCGCGGGCCCGTCCGAATGCCCCCAGGCCGCGGGCCAGCGCGTAGGCGCCGAGGAGGAGCAGCACGATTCCGGTCAGGGCCAAACCCCAGCGGTTGCCGCGGCTCGTTCTGCGGTTCACTTGCGCTCCCTCACGTTGACCTTCACGTGGTACGGCTCGATGGGGCTCAGCGCCACGAGCCTGGACAGCACCGCGGTGTGTACGGCCTCGCCGAACCGCTCCCGATCCCACCCGGCGGTGGTCGCGGTGACGGCGGCCGTGTGGCCGCGGACCGAGGCGCGGGCCGCGTGCACGCCCGGAACCTCTTCCGCGGCATGCGCCAGTGCCCTGGCGAAGCTCCTGCGCCGCAGGCCGATGATCAGGTCCGCGTCCCCGGTACGTACCGGCACCAACCGCGGCCTGCCGGGCACCAGCGCGGTCACCAGCAGCGCCAGCCCGATCAGCGCGACGATCGCGGCGCCGAGCAGGAAGAGCCCGTTGTTCCACGGAGTGGACGCCGCCCAGCTCAGCATCCGGTCCAGGCGAACCCACCGCAGCGGCCGCCCGGCGAGCGCCGAGATCGTCTGCGCGGCCACCACCACACCCAGGATCGTGAGCAGCGCGGCCACCACGACGGCGGGCACGGTCCGCCGCGGCCTGAACGCCCGCATCGCCGCCCGATCCGCCGCCCGCCCGGCGCCACCGCCCCCCGAGGGCCTGATCGCACCGCCCAGGGGCGCCTCGATCGCCTGGCCGCCCAGGGTCGTCGTCACCGGTTCATCCGCCCCGTGGGCTCCGGTACTCATGGCGAAACCTCCGGCGGGGCCGTGAGTTCGGCCATCGTGATGTCCACGTGGGACACCTGGAGTCCCGTCAGCGTGGCGATCCTGCTCGCCACGTGGCTCCTGATCACGGCCGCCACCGCGCGCAGCGGCATCGGGTAGGCCACGGACACGGTCAGCCCGATCTCCACGGTGTCACCCCGCACCGTGGCGTTCGCCGGGCGTGTCCCGCGTAGCCCGCCGCGCTCGATCACCTCGCGCACCCCAGCCACCTCGCGGGCGGCATGGCGGGCGATCTTGGCCGCCACGCGGTCCGTGACCTCGGTACGGCCACGCCGCTCGGGCGGCACTGCCGGAGCAGGGCGCTGCCCCGGCACCAGCACGGCGGATGCCTGGGACGCGGGCGTGTCCGTGGTCATCTCCGCCTCACGGTGAAGTTGGGCAGGTTCACCTCGCCGCCCTCCATGATGCGGCCCACCAGGAGACCGATCGCGCCCAGGACGAGCACGAGGAGGAAGGCGCCGAGCCCGCCGATGGCGCCGACGATGCCCAGCACCATGCCCACGGCCATGCCGATCACGGGCAACCATGAGATGTTCGTCATGAGCTCTCCTTCACCGCGCCTTCGGGCGTCTTGTCTGAGGGCGTCGCGTCTGCGGGCGCCACGTCGTCGATCCGGATGTTCACCGGACGGTCGCCGGCCAGGCCGGCCACCGCCCGCCGTACCTCTTCTGCCGTCTCGGGAAGCGGGCGGCCGAGGCGCGCCACGATGGCGATGGTCACCTCGCGCTCGTCCACGGAGACGCCCGTGAGGCGCTCGCCGGGCAGGTAGGTCGCCACCGTCCCGAAGAGGCCGCCGGACAGCCCGGCCACCCCGGCGCAGTCGCGAACCCGCTCGGCGACCAACCGGGCCTCGCTCGCCGGGGCCTCGGCGGTCCGGGCCTCGGTCGTCCGGGCGTCCGTCCCCCCGGCTCCGGCGAGCTGAGCGCTGGTCACCTGGGCGCCACTTGTAGCGGCGCCGCTCGCCTGGGCAGCACTTGCCGGGACGCCGCTCGTCGGAGCGCCGCCCGTCTGGGCGCCGGTCATTGGACCCTGGATCCCTGCTCCGCCTTGCCGCCGGACCGCTCCGCCTCGGCGGCGCTCGTACCGCTGCTCTCCCCGGCGGGCGTGTCCCGCAGGTGTACGTCGTTGACCCTGATGTTCACCTCGGTGACCTCGAGTCCGCACATGCGCTCGATCGCGTTGATGACGATCCTGCGCACGGCTCCGGCCAACTCCGGGATCGCGACGCCGTACTCGGCGACCAGGTCGAGGTCCACGGCGGCCTGCCGCTGGCCCACCTCCACCGACACGCCCTGGGCGACGCTCTTGTCACCGCCGACCATGCCGCGCATGGTGCCGAGCGCTCTGGCGGTGCCGCCGCCCATGTCGTACACACCGGACACCTCGCGCGCCGCGAGGCCGGCGATCTTCGCGACGACCACGTCCTCGATGGTGGTGGTGCCCTTGTCGGTCACCAGCGACCCGGACGGGCCGCCTTCCATCGTCCTGGCCCGCGGTACCGTGCCCTGCTGATTGACTACCGTGTCAGCCACGATCCGTCACCTCCTGACACTCGATGTGTCACAAAGCCCTAGTAACCTCCGGGCAACCGAAAATGCGTGACAAAACGGACTTTAGGTACGTTTGTGACCGATTCATGGGGCGGGCGGAGGGCGTGGCGGCGGCGATAGCCTTGTCAGGTGCGTATAGCGAGGTTCTCCACAGGCGAAGGCGTGTCGTTCGGCGTGGTCGAGGGTGGCCCCGGGGAGGAGTTCGTGTCCGCGATCTCCGGGCACCCGTTCGGGGACGTTCAGTTCACCGGCGAACGCCACCCGCTGTCCCAAGTGCGGCTGCTGGCCCCGATGCTGCCCAGCAAGGTGGTGGCCATTGGCAGAAACTACGCCGAGCACGCCCGTGAGCTGGGCAACGAGGTCCCGGACGAGCCGCTCATCTTCATCAAGCCGTCCACCTCCGTGATCGGCCACGGCGAGCCCATCGCCTACCCGACGTCGCTGTCCCACCGCGTCGACTACGAGGGCGAGCTGGCCCTGGTGATCGGCAGGCTCTGCCGCGAGGTGCCGGTCGAGCGCGCCAAGGACGTCATCTTCGGCTACACGTGCGCCAACGACGTCACCGCCCGCGACCTGCAGAAGAAGGACGTCCAGTTCACCAGGGCCAAGGGCTTCGACACCTTCTGCCCGCTCGGGCCGTGGATCCAGACGGACCTCGACCCCTCCGACCTGGCGCTCACGACGACGGTCAACGGTGAAGTGCGCCAGAGCGGCCGTACCAACCAGCTCATCCACGACATTCCCGCGCTGGTCGCCTACGTCAGCGCGGTCATGACGCTGATCCCCGGCGACGTGATCCTGACCGGCACCCCGGCGGGCGTCGGCCCGGTCGAGGTCGGTGACGAGGTCAGCGTCGGCATCGAAGGCATCGGCACTCTGACGAACAAGGTGGTCTCCCGTGACTGATCTACGGGTGCGTTTCGCCCCGTCGCCTACCGGCATGTTCCACGTCGGCGGCGCCCGCACGGCGCTGTTCAACTGGGCGCTGGCCGAGCAGTCCGGCGGCCGCTTCGTGCTGCGCGTCGAGGACACCGACGCGACGCGCAACCGGCCCGAGTGGACCGAGGGCATCATCTCGGCGCTCGACTGGATCGGCATCAACGGCACCAACCCGGTGTTCGAGGGCCCCTATTTCCAGTCGGCCTATGAGCCGCAGCACCGCGAGGCCGTGGCCAAGCTGCTCGCCGACGGCAAGGCGTACTTCTGCGACTGCACCCGCGAGACGCTCGTCGCCCGCACCGGCTCCGAGCACAAGGGTTATGACGGTTTCTGCCGTGACCGGGGCCTGACCGAGGGCGCCGTCCGCTTCCGCACCTCCGACGAGGGCGTCACGGTCGTCGAGGACGTCATCAGGGGCCGGGTGGAGTTCCCCAATGACGCCCAGGAGGACTTCGTCATCGCCCGCACCGACGGCTCGCCGCTCTACGTGCTGGCCAACGCGGTCGACGACATCACCCAGGGCATCACCCACGTGGTGCGCGGCGAGGAGCACCTGGGCAACGCGGCCAAGCAGCAGCTCCTGTGGCCCGCGCTCGGTGCCAACCCGCCGGTCTGGGCGCACCTGCCGGTGATCGTCAACGAGCAGCGCAAGAAGCTGTCCAAGCGCCGCGACAAGGTGGCGCTGGAGGACTACCGCGCCGAGGGCTACCTGGCCGAGGCCATGGTCAACTACCTCATGCTGCTCGGCTGGGGCCCCGGCGACGACCGCGAGATCATGCCGTGGGTGGAGATGATGCCGCTGTTCAAGCTGGAGAGCGTCAACTCCGCCAGCGCCTTCTTCGACGAGAAGAAGCTGCGGGCCTTCAACGGCGAGTACATCCGGGCCCTGCCCGTCGAGACGTTCGAGGAGCGCTGCTCGTCCTATCTCGAGGCCGACTGGGACCGGGAGATGTTCAGCAAGGTCGCGGCGCTGGCGCAGACCCGCATCACTGTGCTGTCCGAGATCAGGCAGAACGTCGACTTCCTCTTCCTGGATGAGCCCGTGTTCGACGAGGCCTCCTGGGACAAGGCGATGAAGAACTCCCCGGTGGAGATCCTCGGCGGCTACCTGGAGCGGCTCCAGGGCGTCAACTGGGACCCCGAGTCGCTCAAGGAGGCGCTGGAGCAGGTCGGCGCCGCCCACGGCCTCAAGCTGGGCAAGGCCCAGGCACCCGTACGCGTCGCCGTCACGGGCCGGACGGTGGGCCTGCCGCTGTTCGAGTCGATCGAGGTGCTCGGCCGCGAACGCACCGAGGAGCGGATCCGCGCCGCCCTGGCCCGCCTCCAGGGCTGACCACCGGGGTTTCAGAGCCGACCGCCGGGGTTCCAGGGTTGACCGCCGGGGCCCCCGGCCTGGCTGTCGCTCCGGCGCCGACCGCGATGCCGAGGCTGATGGCCGCTCCGGCGGCCATCGACAGCCACACGCCCGTGACACCGACCCACGCGCTCAGCGCGTAGGCCAGGGGCAGCTGTACGGCGAAGCCGGCCAGCGTGGCCGTCAGCAGGCGCCTGCCCCCGCCGTTCGCCTGGAGCACTCCACCGACGGCGATCAGCCCGCCGAAGGGCACCAGGTAGAGCGGCATCCACCGCAGGAAGCTCACAGCGGGGTCGGCCGCGGCGGCGAACAGCCCGGCGACGGGCACGGCCACCGCATTGAGCACGACCGCCACCACCGCTCCCGCGCCCAGGCCGGTCCAGAGCGGCGAGCCGGTGGCCTCCAAGCGGGCCGTGCTGATCATCGCCGCCTGGCGGAGCGCGTAGAAGACCATCACCCCGGCGAGCATGACCTTCTGCCCGATGCCGTAGCCCGCCAGCTCCGCGGTGCCGAACCCGGCCACGATCCCCACCAGCGCCATGCCCACGAGGGCACGAGCCAGGAAATCACCGGACATGGGAAGTCCGGTCCGCACGACCTCTCCGATGAGCGGGCCATCGCCTTGTCCCGTGAGCGGGCCATCGCCTTCCCTCACGTGCGGGGCATCGCCTTGTCCCGTGAGCGGGCCATCGCCTTCCCTCACGTGCGGGGCATCGCCTTGTCCGGTGAGCGGGCCATCGCCTTCCCTCGCGAGCAGGCCGTCGCCTGAGTCGCGCGGCGTCAGTCGTACCAAGGTGCGGAGAGAGATCGCCAGTGTGACGGTCCGTGCGATCACGGTGGCCAGCGCGGCCCCCTGGACGCCCAGATCGAGGCCGTAGATGAACAGCGGGTCCAAGGTGACCACCAGCGCGCCGCACACGAGCGCGTTGCGCATGGGGATCCGCGTATTGCCCAGACCCTTGACGATGCCGTCCGCGATCGTCTGGGCGAAGTACACCGGCAGGCCACCGAGCGAGATCAGCAGAAAACCGGCCGTGAGGTCATAGTCTCCGGCGAAGAACGCGGCCAGTGGCTCGCGGAGCAGCACCCCGGGTACGGCGATCACGATCGAGAACGCGGTCCAGAGCAGCCAGCCGGTCCTGACCACGGGGGAGAGCGGCGCACGGCCGTCGCGGCGGCCGATCAGCACGGTGACGCCCGTCGGGACGGCCAGGAACAGGCCGTAGGCCAGGTATTCGACGGTGGTGGACACGGTGACCGCCGCGATGGCCGGCTCGCCCAGGCCGGAGACCCAGAGCAGGTCGATCATCCCGACCGCGACCACAGCGGTGAGCAGCTCGACGTAGACGGGGAGGGCGCGTCTGATCATTTGCACATGCCTCGCTTCGTTGTATATCGAATAGAGATATATCGAATAGAGGTATAACGTTAAGATGCATCCATGGCAAGTGGCGGTGACCTGAGTCTCACCATCCTGGGGTTTCTGCACGAGCGGCCGATGCACGGCTACGAGCTCAAAGCGCGTCTCGCCGGGCTGAGCGGGCACCTGCGGCCGGTGAGCGACGGCGCACTCTACCCGGCCATTGCCAGGCTGGAGGGCAAGGGGCTGGTCGAGCGGCACGAGGAGGCGGGGGCCGCGGCGGCCCGCCGTCAGGTGCTGACGATCACCTCGGCGGGGCGTGAGGAGCTGCTGCGGCGGTTGCGTGAGCCGGCCGACCTGGATATCAGCGACCAGGGGAGGTTCTTCGCGCTGCTGACGTTCCTGTCGGCGCTACCCGACCCCGCCGACCAGGCCGCCGTACTGCGTCGCCGGCTGGCCTTCCTGGAGGCGCCGGCGAGCTTCTTCTACGAGGGTGGGCGGCCGGTGAGGGCGCGCGACGAGCCCGACCCCTACCGGCGCGGCATGCTGGTCGTCGCCCGCGCCGCGAGCCACGCCGAGCAGGACTGGCTCAGGCAGCGGCTCGACGAACTGTCGGCCGCACCGCCGCGCCCCTGAGCTCCGTGTCCCTGATCGGCCACACCGCCGCGCCCCTGAGGGGCGTCCCTGAGCCCCGCGTCCCTGAGCGGCACCCCCAAGTCGCGTCCCTGGGTCGTGGCGTCCCTGAGCGGCGTCCCTGAGCCGCGCGAGATGGAGAGTGCCGACCAGGGGCGCCGGACAGGGGTGGTGGGCGTCAGAGGAGGCCGCGGCGCTCCAGGAGCGGCTGGATGCTGGGCTCCCGGCCGCGGAAGTTGCGGAAGGCGGTCAGTGGGTCGATGCTGCCGCCCCTGGACAGCAGTTCGCGGCGGAAGTGGTCGCCGTTCGCCCGCTCCAGGCCGCCGTTCTCCTTGAACCACAGGACGCTCTCGGCGTCCAGCACCTCGCTCCAGATATAGGAGTAGTAGCCGGCGCTGTAGCCCCCCGCGAAGATGTGCGCGAAGTAGTTGGTCCGGTAGCGCGGCCGGACCGTCGGCAGGGCGATCCCGGCCGCCTCCAGCGCCGCGGACTCGAACGCCTCGGCGTCGGCCACCGCCTCGCCCGCGGCCAGCTTGTGCCAGGCCCAGTCGAGGAGTGTCGCGGCCAGATATTCGACCGTCATGAAGCCCTGGTTGAACTTCTCCGCGGCCTTCATCTTCTCCACCAGCTCGGCGGGCATCGGCTCGCCCGTCTCGTGGTGCTTGGCGTAGTTGGCCAGGATCTCCGGCCAGGTCGCCCACATCTCGTTGACCTGGGACGGGTACTCGACGAAGTCACGCGGCACGCTGGTGCCCGACACGCGGGGGAAGCGCACCTCGGAGAACAACCCGTGCAGCGCGTGCCCGAACTCGTGGAAGGCCGTGCTCACCTCGTCGTAGGTCAGCAGCGTCGGCCCGGAGCCCGGCTTGGTGATGTTGAGGTTGTTCATCACGACCGGCAGCTCGCCGAACAGGCCCGACTGGTCGACCAGGTTGTTCATCCACGCGCCGCCCCGCTTGTTGGGCCGGGCGTACGGGTCGAGCAGGAACAGGCCGAGCCGGCCGCCGTCCTCGTTGAACACCTCGTAGACGCGTACGTCCTCGTGGTAGCCCTTCAGGTCGGGCCGCTCGGTGAACGTGACGCCGTAGAGCCGCGTGGCCGCGTAGAACACGCCGTCGCGGTAGACGCGCCACAGCTCGAAGTAGGGCCGCATGGCCCCGGCGTCGAAGTCGTAGCGGGCCTGGCGCACCTTCTCCGAGTAGTAGGACCAGTCCCACGGCTCGACCGCGAACCCGGCCTGCTCGGCGAGCGCCTCCGCCTCTTTCTTCGCATTGCGTACGGCCGGCCCGACGAGTTGCCCCAGCATGGCCTCGACCGCCTCCACGGTCTTGGCCGTCTGGTCGGCGACGGTGTGGGCGGCGTGGTTGGGGAAGCCCAGCAGCGCGGCGCGCTCGGCCCGCAGCGTGGCCATCTTGATCGCCAGCTCGAAGTTGTGTGGCGCCCGCTCCACGCTCAGCGTGTAGAGCCTGCGGCGCACGTCGCGGTCGGTGAGCTGGGCCAGTGCCGGCTGGTTGGTGTAGTTGAGCAGCGGCAGGACGTAGCGCCCGTCCTTGGCCAGCGACTGGATCGTGGACTCGTCGAAGCCGTCGAGATCCTTGGCGTCGTCGACGACCAGGGCGGACTCGCTCAGCGCCTTCAGCAGGTTCTGGGCGAACTCGGTGGACAGCCGGGACAGCTCCTCGTTGAGCCGCCGCAGCTCGCCCTGCTCGGCCTCCGTCAGGTCGGCACCGGCCCTGACGAAGTCCTCGCGGTATTTCTCCAGCAGCCACGACTCCTCGAGGTCGTCCGTGGTCACCCGCTTGACGCGGGCCCAGAGCGCGCGGTTGAGCCGGATCGCGTCGCTGTGCTTGGCCAGCGCGGGCGAGATCTGCTTCTCCAGCTCCAGGACGCCCTCCGTGGAGTTGGAGGAGACGATGCTGAAGAAGGCCGCGGACACGCGCTCCAGGATGCGCCCGGAACGCTCCAGCGCGGCGATCGTGTTGTCGAAGGTGGGCGGCTCGCCGCTGTCCGCGATCGCCTCGACCTCGGCCAGCCCTTCCGCCATCCCGCGCTCGAACGCGGGGAGGTAGTGCTCCTCGCGGATCTCTTCGAAGGGCGGCAGCTGGTAGGGCAGGCTGCTGGGGGCGAAGAAGGGGTTCTCTGCCAACGCTTGGGCTCCTCCACGTGGTGCTTTGTCCCCCTCAGCTTGGCACGCCCGGCCCCCTTCCGTGCCCCGGAGGAAGGCGGTTCGGCAATCGTTTTGGTCTTGGCGCCCAAGCTGGGCTATTCTTTCGGACGTCGCCTTAACGCACCCCACGGGGTTCGGGCCGGTGGGGTATGGTGTAATTGGCAGCACGACTGATTCTGGTTCAGTTAGTCTAGGTTCGAGTCCTGGTACCCCAGCGCTTAACGGATGTCTCATAGAGGCGTCCGTTTTTTGCTTATGGATGAATTTCGGATGCGACCAGGGTCGTTCCTCGCCTTCCTGGCTCCCCTCCTGATGCCCCTCGTGCTCTTCTTCCCCGTGTGCCTGCTGCTCGGCGCCATCGCGACGGGCAGCACGGCCGCCGGAGTGCTGATCGGCGCACTCGGCGTCGGCGCGCTCACCGGTGTGCTGGCGATCAAGCACCGCCGGATGGTGGCGGGCACCGTCGTGCGCTTCTCCCCGCAGGGCGTGGAGCTGGCCGACGCCCAGGGCTTCCGCCTCCGGCTGGCATGGGCCCGGATGGAGCGGATCGACGTCGTGGAGAGCCGGATGGCCGGCTCCCGTCCGATCGGCCGCCTCGGCGGCGTCCGGGTCCGGGCCGACGCCCTGCGGTCCGTCGGGCTGATCGGCTGGGGCGAGCGTGATGCGCCGCCGCGGATACCCCTGTGGATGCGGGCTCAGCTCTCCGCGGTGCCCGTCGATCCGGAGACCGGCCTCCAGTGGCTCGGCATCCCGCTCGGCGCCGTCGATCCACTCTGGGAACGCGGCCCGATGGGCGACTGGGTCCGCCGCCATAGGCCCGATCTGCTGGCCTGATAGTGGTTTGGTGGTGCTCCGAGGGTGCGGTAGAGTTACCTGCGTTGCCGGGGGAACCTGGCAAAATCGCTTGTGGACAGGGTCCCGTCGTCTAGTGGCCCAGGACGCCGCCCTCTCAAGGCGGTAGCGCCGGTTCGAATCCGGTCGGGACTACCACTGCCACAAGCTCACGAAGGTCCCGTCGTCTAGTGGCCCAGGACGCCGCCCTCTCAAGGCGGTAGCGCCGGTTCGAATCCGGTCGGGACTACATTTCACCACCGCTCTCGGTCGCATTTCGCGCCGGGGGCTTTTTCTTTTGCCCCGCCCAAGACGTTTGTCCGTCCAAGCCGGTTGGTCCGTCCAAGCCGGTTGGTCCGTCCAAGCCGGTCGCTCGCCCAAGACGTCGCTGGAACGGCGATGGCGCCGCTCCAGCAGCTGGAGCGGCGCTATCCCGTACGGAAAGTGCCTAGGAGTTGGAGCGGGCCTTGAACAGCGCCCGCCGCGCCGCCTTGGCGACCTGCTTGTCCGGGTGGACCTGAGAGATCAGGTCCAGCAGCTCCTCCACGTGCGCGTGCGGGATCTTCCAGATCACCTCGAGCAGGTTGTTGAGCAGCTCGGGCCCGATGTCCCGCAGGCTCCCGATGAACTCCGACCGGCCGAGCCCGGCCGAGATCGTCCACATGTCGAGGATCAGCCAGTGGGTGTCGTCCTGCGTCGGCTCCGGCGCGCCCTCCACCTGGAGCTGGCTCAGGTGCGTGGCCGCGTAGGGGCGCAGCGAGGACTGCTTCAGCGCCTCCTGCCAGGCCGGGATCGCCGCCTCGCCGAGCGTGCCGACCACGCTGGCCGCCTGCACCCGGATGAGCGCGTCGGACTCGTCCTGGGCGGCGGCCTCCAGCAGCTCCTCGGCCGCCTTGCCGGGCTCGCGCAGCCGCATCCAGTCGGCGAACTCGGAGTCGGCCTCCTCCTCCGGCAGCTCGGCGCTGAGCGCGAGCAGCTCGTGCGCGCTCATCGACTCGATGGCCGGCCGCGCGTCGACCTCGATGTCGGAGTCGTCCACCAGGTGGACGACTCCCTCGGTGCCGAGCGGCGTGAGGCTGACCGTCTGGCCGGTGACCTCGACCATGCCATAACCGGTCAGCCAGGCGAGCGCCCCGGCGAGCGGGTCGCCCGCCGCCTCCCAGGCGTCGGCGCCCAGCTCGTCGAGCTCCGCGGCCGCCTCGGACAGCTCCTGGCCGAGCTCCGCGAGGTCGCGGGAGCCGCCGCCGAGGAGCAGTCTGACCAGCACGCCCCGCGTGAGGCCCGCCAGGGCCATGGTGAGGTCCTCGTCGGCCAGCTCGGGGTCGCCGTAGTCGACCGAGTGCAGGCCGAGCATCCAGGCGTCGAGCACGTCCTCGTCGTCGTCGAACGGCCACTCGGACGTGTCGTCCTGGACGCCCACGGTGTTGGCGTCACCCGGCTCCAGGAACTCCAGGTCGACGGCGAGGTTCCAGACGTTCCACAACTGCGGGACGGCCTCGGCGAGCGAGCCCTCGGTCTCCGGCCTGGGCAGTCCGACGGCGGTCAGCGCCTCGGCCACCTCGTCGTCGGAGAGCAGGGTCTGTTCCCCCACCCGGCGCCCGGAGCCCACCCACACGGCCAGGTCGCGCGCCTGGGCGATCAGCGGCACCTCGCGGGCGGCCGTGGCCAGTTCGGAGTCGGGGCGCAGCCTGATCGTGTCGAGGTCGGCCAGCGCGTCGGCGAACGGCTCGAAGTCGCCCAGGTCGCCGATCTCCTCCTCCTCGTCGTCGTCGCCTTCGGCGTCGTCGTCGAGGAGGTCCTCCATCAGCTCGACGAAGTCGTCCTCGACGTCGTCGAGCTCGGCCTGCAGGTCGGAGAGGGAGTCAGAACCCTCGGTGAGCCGTCCGGTCTGCGAGAGGAACGTCAGGTACGCGTCGACGGCCGGGAGCATCCCGTCGGCGGCGGCGTCGGGGTCCTCCACGACCTTGGGCATGCGGTCGAGCAGCAGGTTGCGCAGGTCGGCACGCTTCCACGTGCCGAGATCCTGGGAGAAGGCGAGGCGGTGCCACAGCGCCGCTGGTCCCACGAGCTCGGGGTCGCTCTCGGGCGCGTTGTCGCGCGCCCAGATGATGAACTCTTCGAGCAGGGGTCGCAGCTCAGTGGCGGCTACCTCGATGCGATCTGTCACGCACTCAGGCTAGTGCGCCCGCGAGGCACTCGGCTCCCCAAATAGGCGCTTTTGCTGATCATGACGTGCGGCGCATCGCTTCCGTGATGCGTTCGGCCGCCGCCATGACCGGCACTGCGTGCAGCCGGCCGGGGGCTCTCGTCAGCCGTTCGATGGGCCCGGAAACCGAGACCGCCGCGATGACCTTGCCGCCGCTGCCCCTTATCGGCGCGGAGACGCTGGCCACCCCCTGCTCGCGCTCGCCGACACTGTGCGCCCATCCTCTGCGCCGCACCGACGCCAGCGTGGCGGCGGTGAACTTGGCGCCGCGCAACCCCCGGTGCAGGCGGTCGGGCTCCTCCCACGCCAGCAATATCTGGGCGGCGGAACCCGCCGTCATCGGCAACGCCGAGCCCACGGGCACGGTGTCGCGCAAGCCGCTGGACCGTTCGGCCGCCGCCACGCACACCCGCTCGTCACCCTGGCGCCGGTAGAGCTGCGCGCTCTCGCCGGTGAGGTCGCGCAACTGCATCAGTACGGGCGCGGCCACCGCGAGCAACCGGTCCTCACCCGCCGCCGTGGACAACTCGGAAAGCCGTGGGCCGAGCACGAACCTGCCCTGTGTGTCACGGGTCACGATGCGGTGGTGCTCGAGTGCGACGGCGAGCCGGTGGGCCGTGGGCCGGGCCAGGCCGGTGGCCTGGACCAGCTGTGCCAGCGAAGCGGGACCCGCTTCGAGGGCATTGAGTACCAGAACGGCCTTGTCCAGTACGCCGACTCCGCTAGAGTTGTCCATACACCGATACTGACGTCTCGACATATGAGAAGGCAAGTCGGAGGACACTCCCGCGAGGGAGCGCGATGGGGAGCATCGCATCAACCAGGAGGAGATCATGGCCCGCACATTGGCGGAGAAGGTCTGGGAGCAGCATGTCGTGCGCCGCGCCGACGGCGAACCCGACCTCCTCTACATCGACCTGCACCTCATCCACGAGGTGACCAGCCCGCAGGCGTTCGACGGTCTCCGTCTCGCCGGGCGGACCGTGCGCAGGCCTGAGCTCACCATCGCCACCGAAGACCACAACGTGCCGACCGTGCTCGGCCCGATCGCCGACCCGGTGTCCAAGACGCAGGTCGAGACGCTGCGCAAGAACGCCGCCGAGTTCGGCATCCGGCTGCATCCTATGGGTGACGCGGGTCAGGGCGTGGTGCACATCATCGGCCCGCAGTTCGGCCTGACCCAGCCGGGCATGACGATCGTCTGCGGTGACTCCCACACCTCCACGCACGGCGCGTTCGGCGGCATCGCGTTCGGAATCGGCACCTCCGAGGTCGAGCACGTGCTGGCCACCCAGACGCTGCCGGCCTACCGGCCGAAGACGATGGCCATCGAGGTCTCGGGCGAGCTGCCCGTCGGCGTCACGGCCAAGGACTTGATCCTGGCCATCATCGCCAAGATCGGCACCGGCGGCGGCCAGGGCTACATCGTCGAATACCGTGGTGAGGCCGTACGCAAGCTCTCCATGGAGGGCCGCATGACGGTCTGCAACATGTCGATCGAGGCCGGTGCCCGCGCGGGCCTGATCGCGCCCGACGAGACCACCTTCGACTACCTCAAGGGCCGTCAGCACGCGCCGACCGGCGAGGCGTGGGACCAGGCCGTCGAATACTGGAAGTCGCTGCGCACCGACGACGACGCCGTGTTCGACAAGGTGGTCGAGATCGACGCCTCGACGCTCACCCCGTACGTCACCTGGGGCACTAACCCGGGCCAGGGCCTGCCGCTGGACGCGTCCGTGCCCAGCCCCGCGGACTTCGCCGACCCGATCGCGCGCTCGGCGGCCGAGCGGGCGCTGGAGTACATGGGCCTCACGGCCGGCACACCGCTGCGCGAGATCCAGGTCGACACGGTCTTCGTCGGTTCGTGCACCAACGGCCGTATCGAGGACCTGCGCGCCGCCGCCGAGATCCTGCGCGGCCGCCAGGTCACCACCCGCACGCTGATCGTGCCCGGCTCGATGCTGGTCAAGCTCCAGGCCGAGCAGGAGGGCCTGCACGAGGTGTTCAAGGCCGCCGGCGCCGAATGGCGCGAGGCGGGCTGCTCAATGTGCCTCGGCATGAACCCCGACACGCTCCAGCCGGGCGAGCGCAGCGCCTCCACCTCCAACCGCAACTTCGAGGGCCGTCAGGGCAAGGGTGGCCGCACCCATCTGGTGTCGCCGCAGGTCGCCGCCGCGACCGCCGTCACCGGCCGCCTGACCGCCCCCGCCGACCTCGCTTAGGAGAGCCTTCTGATGGACGCCTTCACCACCCACACCGGTACGGCGGTGCCGCTGCGCCGCAGCAACGTCGACACCGACCAGATCATCCCGGCCGTCTGGCTCAAGCAGGTCAGCCGGACCGGGTTCGAGAAGGGCCTGTTCGCCGCCTGGCGCGAGGACCCGACGTTCGTGCTCAACGACCCGTCCTACGAGGGCGCCTCGGTCCTCGTCTCGGGTCCCGACTTCGGCACCGGCTCCTCGCGTGAGCACGCCGTGTGGGCCTTGCAGCAGTACGGCTTCCGCGCCGTGATCGCCGCCCGCTTCGGCGACATCTTCCGCAACAACTCCACCAAGATGGGCCTGCTCCCGGTCGTCCTGCCGGGCGACAAGGTCGAGGCGCTCCAGGCGGCCGTCGAGGCCGACCCGGGGCTGGAGGTGACCGTCGACCTCGTGGAGCGCCAGGTCCGCTGGGCCGGGGAGAGCGTCGGTTTCGAGATCGACGACTACACCCGCTGGCGCCTCATGGAGGGCCTCGACGACATCGGACTGACCCTGCGTCATGCCGACGATGTGGCGACGTACGAGAATGGTCGGCAGCCATGGCTGCCGACGACCGTCTAGAAGACGACGAACTGGCGCGGCGGCTGCGCGAAGCGCACCGCCGCGTCCGCATGCTGCCCGCCGCCGAGAAGGAACGGCTGGGCCGCCGATATGTCGCGATCTGCGATCTGGCCAAGCGTGATCCGGAAAGGGCGGCGGCCCGCCTCGAAGCGTTTCTCGCCACACTCGACAGCGATTTCGACACGCCACGCGCACCCGAAAACACGCTCGGTGATTGAGTTCCCCCGCGATCCCGCCTACTTTCGAGCGCGTAAGGGGTTTCTACCGAGAACTCATGAGCTGGAACCCCGAGCCGTAACTGGGGGAGCAGACCTTTATGAACAAGCGGGAACTCGTCGACGCCATCGCAGACCGGGTGGGCGACAGGAGGACGGCCACGGAGGCCGTGAACGCGATCATCGACGCCATCCAGAAGGCGGTCGCCAGCGGAGACAAGGTCTCGATCACCGGCTTCGGCGCGTTCGAGATGGTCCACAAGGGGGCCAGGAGCGCCCGTAACCCGTCTACGGGTGCCGAAATCGCGGTCCCGGAGAGCTGGGGGCCCAAGTTCCGTCCGGGTTCGGACTTCAAGGAACTCGTGAACGTCGGCGGCAAGAAGCTCTCGAAGAAGAAGTAATCACCAGAGGTAGCCGGACGCCCGGTCCCCTGTCAGGGGGCCGGGCGTTTCCTTATCTCTGGGGTCTCTGGCATCCCGGGGATTCCTGGATTCCCGGGGAATCAGGGGAGCGGAAAGGTCGACAGCGTTATGTAGGTGATCTCGTCACCCGTCATCGCCAGGCGGACCCGCTGCCCCGAGCGCAGGAGCCGCAGCGGCCCCGCGTCGAAGGCGGGCGTGCCGAACTCCAGCACGGTCCCGTCGTCGAGGAAGACCGAGCCGGAACGCGTCACCGGATCGAAACTGCGTACCGTCGCCTGCATGCGGCCCAGCGTAAACGGTGGGTCCGCGCCCAGCGAGACCCCGGCGGCTTACGAAGGCGGCCAAAGCCCGCCGCGTCACGAAGGCGGCCACAGTTCGGCGACGACCGCCGCGGTGTGCCGTCCCAGCCCCAGGGCGATGGCGGCCCGCAGGTCGTCGGGAGTGTCCACGTCGCGCCTGACCGAGTCGATGTCCTCCGTACACAGCTCCTTGGCGCCGCCCGCCAGGTGCTTGGCCCGCGACTCCCCGCCGAAGCGCGGCGTGAACGGGCGGCCCGGCCGTACCCCGTAGAAGGTGGTGCCGACGTCGAGCGCGTCGGGCACGAAGGACTGGTCGAACTCCGCCGCGCGGGCCAGCGCGGTGGCCAGCTCCGCCGGGCGCAGGGCGGGCAGGTCCGCCTGCAGGGCACCGATCCCGTCACCGGGAGCGACGCGTACGGCGTGCGCCGCGCCCGTGCGCAGGGCGGTGTTCAGGCCGCGGTCCGGGTCGTGCACCACCTCGGCCCCCAGGGCGGTCAGCGGCCCGGCGGCGGCCGGGTCGGCGGTCACCACGATTACCCGGGCCACCAGCGGGCAGGAGAGCGCCGCCGCGACGGTGTCGCAGGCGACGGCGACGGCCAGCCGGGTGCGGTGCGGACCCGTGGCGGCCGCCAGCCGAGTCTTGGCCGCGACCAGCGTCTTCACCGGAATGACCAGTGACCAGCGGATGCTCATAGGGTTAAGCATCGCGCCTCGACATCCCATGCGGCCAACCGGGAGACTTGGGGCGCAGACCGTAGGAGGAGATCATGAGCCGCCCCACGCGCCCATCGCGTTTCTGGGAGACCCTGGCCGTAGTGATCGTGAAACCACTGTCATGGCTCCTGATCAAGAAGGACTGGCGCAAGGGCGAGTGCATTCCTCGTACAGGCGGCATCATCATCGCGACGAACCACCTCTCCTGGACCGACCCCGTGCTGCTGGCGCACTTCCTCTACAACAACGGGCGGTGGCCGGTCATCCTGGCCAAGGCCACGCTGTTCAAGGTGCCGTTCCTGGGCAACGCCGTCCGCTCCCTGCGGGCCATCCCCGTCGAGCGAGGCAGCAACGAGGCGGCCAAGTCGCTGCACGAGTCGGCGGCACGGCTGAAGGACGGCGCCGCGATCCTCTTCTACCCCGAGGGCACCTGCACCCGGGATCCCGACCTGTGGCCGATGGTCGGCAAGACGGGCGCGGCCAGGCTGGCGCTGGAGAGCGGCGCGCCGGTGATCCCGGTGGCCCACTGGGGCGCGCACGAGCTGCTGCCCTATGGGGAGAAACGGCCGAGGCTGTTCCCGCGCAAGACGTTCCGCGTGATGGTGGGGCCGCCGGTCGACCTGTCGGCGTACGCGGGGCAGGAGCCGGAGGCCGACGTGCTGCGCGCGGCCACCCACGACATCGTGATGGCGATCACCGAGCAGCTCGCCGCGCTGCGCGGGCAGCAGGCACCCGCGGCCCCCTACGACCCGGCCGGGCGGTGACGGTATGACGAAGGTCGCGGTGTTCGGCACCGGATCGTGGGGCACCACGTTCGCGATGATCCTGGCCGAGGCGGGCAACCACACCGTGCTGTGGGGCCGCCGGCCGGAGCTGGTCGCGGGGATCGAGCGCAGCCACGCCAACCTCGACTACCTGCCCGGCGTGGCGCTGCCCCCGTCGTTGCGCGCGACGACGGACCCGGCCGAAGCGCTCGACGGCGCCGACTTCGTGGTGCTCGCCGTGCCGTCGCAGTCTCTGCGGCCCAACCTGGCCGCCTGGCGTGAGCACATCCCGCGTGACGCGGTCCTGGTCAGCCTGATGAAGGGCATCGAGCTCGGCACGACCAAGCGGATGAGCGAGGTCATCCGCGAGGTGGCGGGGGTGCACGAGGACCGGGTCGCCGTCGTCTCGGGCCCCAACCTGGCCAAGGAGATCGCCCAGCGCCAGCCCGCCGCCACGGTCGTGGCCTGCGTGGACGAGGGGGTCGCCGCGCGCCTGCAGGCGGTCTGCCATCTGCCGCCGTGGTTCCGCCCCTACACCAACACCGACGTGGTCGGCGTCGAGCTCGGCGGAGCGGTCAAGAACGTGATCGCGCTGGCCGTCGGCGTGGCCTCGGGCATGGGGATGGGCGACAACGTCGGCGCCATGCTGATGACCAGGGGGCTGGCCGAGATCTCCCGGCTGGGCGCGGCGCTCGGGGCCGACCCGCACACGTTCGCCGGTCTGGCCGGGATGGGCGACCTGGTGGCGACCTGCACCTCGCCGCTGTCGCGCAACCGTACGTTCGGCGAGAACCTGGGCCGCGGCATGACGCTCGCCGAGGTCATCGCCGCCACCAGGCAGACCGCCGAGGGCGTCAAGTCCTGCGAGTCCGTGCTGGAGCTGGCCAGGAAGCACGACGTGGAGATGCCGATCACCGAGGTCGTGGTCGGCGTGGTGCACGACGGCATGTCGCCGAGCGAGGCCGGAATGCTGCTCATGTCCCGCTCGCCCAAGCCCGAGCGTTACGGCGTATGACGACGTCATCCGCTTGCCTGATTTGTGGTCCGGCGTGCGTATGACGACGTCATCCGCGCGCTTGACTCGCTGTGCGGCGTACGCGCCGGTAGATTCGGACCTCATGAGCAAGCCACGCGTCGCCGTCGTTTTCGGAGGTCGCAATTCCGAGCACGCCGTGTCCCTGATGGGAGCTGGCAGTGTCCTGGAGGCGATCGACAGGAGCAAGTACGAGGTGATCCCCATCGGGATCGCCCAGGACGGCAGGTGGGTGCTGGCCGCGTCGGACCAGCGGTTCGCCATCGAGGCGGGCGAACTGCCCGCCGTCGACACCACGGGCGCGGCCCTGGCGTTGCCGTCCGGCAGCGCCTCGCTGGTGGCCTACGACCCGGGCAGCATCCCCGTCGAGCTGGGCGGCGTCGACGTGGTCTTCCCCGTCATGCACGGCCCGTTCGCCGAGGACGGCACGATCCAGGGCCTGCTGGAGATGGCCGGTGTGCGTTACGTCGGCTCCGGCGTGCTGGCCAGCGCGGTGGGCATGGACAAGGCCCACATGAAGACGGTCATGGCCGCCGCCGGACTGCCGATCGGACGCCATGTGGTGGTGCGCGAGCGTGACTGGCGGCTCTACCGGGAGCGGGTGCTGAAGGAGGCCGAGGAGCTCGGCTGGCCGGTGTTCGTCAAGCCCGCCAGGGCCGGGTCGTCGCAGGGCATCTCCAAGGCGCACGACCGGGCCTCGCTGGAGCGGGCCGTCGAGGTCGCCCGCGAGCACGATCCCAAGGTGCTCATCGAGGCCGCCATCGAGGGGCGCGAGATCGAGTGCGCGGTGCTCGAGTCACTCGGCGACGAGCCGGCGATCGCCTCGACGCCGGGTGAGGTCAAGGTCCAGGGCGGTCAGGAGTTCTTCGACTTCGAGGCCAAGTACTACCCCGACCAGATGTCGCTCACCGTGCCCGCCGACCTCCCGGAGGCGGTGGCCGAGGAGCTGCGGGAGATGGCCGTGCGCGCGTTCGAGGCGCTCGACTGCGAGGGGCTGTCGCGGGTCGACTTCTTCTACACGCCCGAGGGGAAGCTGGTCTTCAACGAGATCAACACCATGCCCGGGTTCACCTCGTTGTCGGTGGCGCCGCAGCTGTGGGCCGCCTCGGGGCTGTCGTACCCGGCGCTGGTCGACCGGCTCATCCAGCTCGCCCTGCACCGTTCACCCGGGCTGCGCTGACCACCGCGTTCACTTGGGGCTGCGCTGACCACCGCGTTCACTTGGGGCTGCGCTGTCGGCCTTCTGGGCTGCGCTGACTGACTACTGGGTCGGTTTCTTGGAAGCCGACGCCTGGCTGATCGGTCCCGAGAGGTCCGCGAGGACCGAGGGGGCGACGTGGGTGCCCGCGATCGTGACCTCGACGTAGGCGGGGTCCTCGATCGCGGTGTACAGGGTCGGCTTGTCGGGGTCGGCGAACCAGCCCACGCCGTCGATCTCCTGCAACGTGTCGGTCGGGGACATCCGCGCCGGGCGCGGCACACCGCAGCGGAGCGCGATCTCCGCCTCCCCCCAGACCGTGACGTACGGGGACGCGGGCGTGGACTCGCCGCGTGGGGCGCCGTCAAGCGTCTTGGGCAGCCGCCCGGCCAGGCTCTCGCAGGCCGCCGCCGCCTCCCCCTGAGGCTTGGGCGGCTCCACGCGAACGGCACCGCCGCACCCCGCGAGGATCAACAGGGCGAGCAGGACAGTGGTGCGGCGCATGAACTAGATTTACCTCAAATATGGACGATCGGGCACGTCAGAGTACGTGTGATGCCCTCCACGGCCTGAATCTGGGCGACCACCAGCTTGCCCAGTTCGTCGACGTTGTTGGCCTCCGCGCGCACGATCACGTCGTAGGGGCCGGTGACGTCCTCCGCCTGAGTGACTCCGGGAATGCCGGAAATCTCGCGGGCCACGCTCGCGGCCTTGCCGACCTCGGTCTGAATAAGGATGTAGGCCTGCACCATTACGTCCTCCCGGGCGATTCGATCACGCCGAAGGGCCACCGTACCCTGTGTGCGTCAGGAGGTGCGTCATCACAGTCGGAGATCTCGGCGAATTCGGAGCGGTGTCTCGTATTTCCGGGCGTTTGCCGCAAGGTGCGACGGTTCTCCTCGGGCCGGGCGACGACGCCGCAATGGTAAGGGCGCCCGACGGGCGCGTCGTGGTGTCTACGGACCTGCTACTCGAGGGTAGGCACTTTCGCCGCGATTGGTCCAGCGGCTATGACGTGGGGCGCAAAGCCGCGGCTCAGAATCTTGCCGACGTGGCCGCGATGGGGGCCGTGCCGACCTCCATCGTGGTCGGCCTGGGGATGCCCGCGGACCTGCCGGTGGAGTGGCTCGACGCGCTCGCCGACGGGTTCCGCGACGAGTGCGCGATCGTGGGGGCGAGCGTCGTGGGCGGCGACATCGCGCGCGGCGACCTGGTCGTCATCGGGGTGACGGCGCTGGGCGATCTGGGCGGCCGAGCGCCGGTGACCCGGTCGGGCGCGCGCCCCGGGCAGGTGGTGGCGGTGGCCGGCCGCCTTGGGTACGCCGCCGCAGGGTTGGCACTGCTGGAATCCGGCTGGCCGCCGAGCGCTCCGGAGTCGGGCCGGGAGGCGCTCTGGGAGGCGGTGGCCGCGCATCGGCGGCCGTGTCCGCCGTACTCCTCGGGGCCCGAGGCAGCGGAGCTGGGGGCGAGCGCGATGCTCGACGTGAGCGACGGGCTGCTTCAGGACCTAGGGCACATCGCGGCGGCCAGTGGCGTACGCGTCGAGCTGGACCCGGCCGCGTTCGTCGTGGGGGAGCCGGTGGCGGCGGTGGCCGAGCGGCTTGGGGCCGATCCGCTGGACTGGGTGCTGTCGGGCGGCGAGGATCACGCGCTCGCGGCGGTGTTCCCCGCCGGAGTGGCGCTGCCGCCTCCGTGGCGGATCGTGGGGGACGTAGTGGCAGGTCAGGGAGTTCACGTCCGAGGGCGTGAAATTGGTCACGCCGGATGGGATCACTTTGCGTGACAAGCCGCCGCGATTTGTGTAAGGTTTGGCGGATTTGGGGTGTGACTACCGGGATTACTGGGACAAAGCCGTAGTAAAGGTGTTATGAAGATTGGCGGCCACTGTAACCTGCAGAAAGGGCAGCCATATGGGCCGCCACGGCACGGGTGGATCCGACGACGAGGATGAATGGGGGAACGAGGACTCCGACGATTCGCAGGAGGACCCCAGGTTCACCACCGACCCCGCCGCGAGGTGGGCCGCCGTCCCGGATCCGACCGCCAAGAGCGCCTTCTGGGGCCCGGACGAGCCAGGAGCCGAGCCACCCGGCTGGCCCTCGCCGCCCGACCAGGTGGAGGTGACGGGCCAGTGGGCGCCGATGCCGAAACGGGAAGGCGGACCGGCCCCGACCGGCCCTGCTCCCGGCGTACGGCCTGACCCGTTCGAGACGACGGGCGCGTTCGCGGCGCCGCCGCGGTCGAAGGCCGCCGGCCGGCCCCCGGAGTCGTCCTCCGAGCCCCCGAGCATGTTCAGCCGCCCAGAAGGACCCACGGGCGGTTTCACCCGCCCGGAAGGGCCCGCAGGCGGCTTCAATGGCCCCGAAGGGCCCCCGCGCGGCTTCACCCATCCGGAAGGGCCCCCAGGCGGCTTCACTCGCCCCGAAGGGCCCTCGGGCGGCTTCCCTCACCCGGAAGGACCCGCCGACGGCTTGACCCGGCCCGAAGGGGCTTCGGTCATCGCCTTCATGCGTCCCGAAGGATCAGGCACGCGGCCCCAGGGGCGCCCTGAGGGCTCTGGGGCGTTCCCAGAAGGGCCTTCCGAGACCACGGGGGCGTTCATCATGCCCCCCGAAGGTGGGTTCAACCAGTCGCAGCAGCCGCCGGCGGGCGGTGCCGGACAGTCCGACCGCCCTGAGGGGCCGTTCGAGACGACGGGCGCCTTCACCCGCCCGGAATGGGACACCCCCGGCCGGCCATCGGGACCCGACGGCGAGCCCGGCTCGAACGAGACACGTGACTTCAACGAGCCCTTCGGCGCCACCCAGGTCTTCGGTTCCACCGAGGTGTTCGGGCCGCCGTCGAACGAGCCGCCCCAGCCGGGCGACGTCAAGGTGTACGGCGCGCCGACCATGGTCGACGCGCCCACGCCCGCCTGGGCGGACAGCGCCGACAACGGCTTCCTCGGCTCGGGCTGGTCGTCGGACGAGCCGATCGACGAGCCGGAGCCGCGCCGCCGCCGTGGCCGCAAGAAGCCACCCACCGACCCCGACGTGCTCGCCGCGCCTCCCGGTGGCGGGCGGGGCAAGGTGGCGCTGCTCTCCGTCGCCGCCGTGGCGGTCGTACTCGGCGGCACCGTCGCCGGCGTCAAGATGATGAGCTCCTCGAACGACCCGGCCAAGTGCGCCGGCGCCACCTGCGCCGCCGTACAGGTGACCAACCAGCCGGGTGCGAAGCCCAGCGAGTCCCCGGCGGATGAGGAGCCCACCGAGGAGCCCTCCGAGGAGCCGACCAAGGAGGAGACCAAGGCCGCCGACACCCCGAAGCCGTCGGCCACGGCCGACGTGCACACGCCGCGCCGTAGCGCCTCCCCGACACCGACGCCGACCAAGACGAAGACGAAGACACCGGTCAAACCCACGAAGGAGCCGGTCGACCCGACCCCGACGGAGAGCCTCACGGAGGAGCCGACCGAAGAGGCCACGACGGTCAACAACCCCGACATCCCGCCCGGCACTGTCACGACGGCCCCCGTACCCACCGACCCGCCCCAGGCCGCGGGCGGTCAGTCGGTGAGCCTGAACTTCGACGTGACCAACCAAGGGCTGGTCGGCTACACCGCGCACCTGGACGTCGTCAACTCCTCCCTGGCGGCGCTGCCGTCGCTCACGGTCTCCCTGCCGATCCGCGGCCGGGTGCTGGACGTGAAGGGCGCCGGGTGGACGCAGGACGGGGATCAGCTGATCATCGACCTGACCGAGTCGCTCGCCGAGGGCGGCACCGCCCAGCTGACGATCTCGGCCACGGGCCGGGGCGCCGCGCCGGCGAACTGCGGCCTGGTGGGCGGGGACTGCGCCGTCAGCTAACCAGCCATGCCAATGGGGGAGGGACCGTCAGTTAATCGGCCCTCCCACCGGGGACGGCCGTCAGCTAACCGGCCCTCCGACTGTGAACGGGCCGTTGGCTAATCGCCCATCCCGGCGGGGGAGGGGCCGTTGGCTAATCGGCCCTACGACCGAGGACGGGCCGTTGGCTAGCCGGCCATCCCGGCGGGGGATGGTTGGATGGGGATATGACGGTTACGACCCCTCCATGCGTGCTGACCGTCGCCGGGTCCGATTCCGGCGGCGGGGCGGGTATTCAGGCCGACCTCAAGACCATGCTCGCCTTGGGCGTCCACGGCATGAGCGTCATCGCCGCGGTCACCGCGCAGAACTCGCTCGGCGTCCAGGGCTACTGGGAGCTGCCGCCCGAGGCCGTACGGGCGCAGCTCGACTCGGTGCTCGGCGACATCGGGGCGCGGTCGGTCAAGACCGGCATGCTGGCCTCACCCGGACTGGTCGAGGTCGTGGCGGCGGCGCTCGGCGCGTACTCGGCGCCGGTGGTGGTCGATCCGGTCGGCGTGTCGAAGCACGGCGACCCGCTGCTGGCGCCCGAGGCCGTGGAGACGGTCAAGACGCGGCTGCTGCCGGTCGCCACCGTCGTCACGCCCAACCTGTGGGAGGTCGAGCAGCTCACCTCGGTCAAGGTCGAGGACGAGGACGGCCTGCGCCGCGCGGCCGACGCCATCCTGGAGCTGGGTCCCGCCTGGGCCCTGATCAAGGGCGGCCACCTGCCCGGCGAGCCCGTGGACCTGCTCACGGACGGGACGAGCGAATATCGCTTCTCCGCGCCGCGCCTGGACAACCGGCACACGCACGGCACAGGCTGCACGCTCGCCTCGGCCATCGCCTCCCACCTCGCGCTGGGGGACGACGTGCCGACGGCGGTGGGCAAGGCGAAGGAGTACGTGACGGGCGCCATCGCCAAGGGCTTCCCGCTCGGGGACGGCATCGGCCCGGTCGACCACGCCTGGCGCTGGCGCTGACCCGAGCCACCCCGGGGGCGCTGAGTCACCCCCCGCTGTCGGGGCATTCCGGACGCTGAGGCCACCCCGGACGCCGGGGCCACACCCCTGACGCCTGGCTACCCTTGCCGTCGGGAGACCGCTGGACGCCCGGCCGTCCTCGCTGGCGGGAGACCCCCGGACGCCCGGCTGTCCTCGCTGGCGGGAGACCCCCGGACGCTCAGCCGCCCCCAGACGCCGAGCCGTCCCCCGGCTGTGGCTGGGGTCTTTGGGTGGGATGCCCCCTGCGGGGGTGCGGAAGTAGACGGTCCGTTGTGGTCGGGGTCCCTGCGGTGGAGCCGGGAGAACCCCTGGACGTCGAGTCACCCTCTGATATCGGGGGACCCCCGACGTCGAGTCACCCCGGACACGGCGAAAGCCCGCCGCTCGGTGTCGAGCAGGCGGGCTTTGGCGAAAGTCGGAACCGGCTAGCGGGTGACCTTGCCGGCCTTGATGCACGAGGTGCACACGTTGAGCTTCTTCGGCGTGCCGCCGATGACCGCGCGGACCGTCTGGATGTTGGGGTTCCAGCGACGGCGGGTGCGGCGGTGCGAGTGGGACACGTTGTTGCCGAAGGTCGGCCCCTTGCGGCAGACATCGCAGACGGAAGCCACGGTATCGCTCCTTAAAACAGTCGATGTAGCCCTGTCCGCGTGATGCTTTCCGGGCGAAGGGCATGCCGGGACAACCGGCCAGCCACACGAGGATATCCGATCCGCGCCACTGGGCGCGAACCACGAGCACTAGACGGGCTCAAATGCGGAGATATCCTCCTGCATTAACGGTAGCGCATGCGGGGAGGTCGAAACGCGCAGATGGAGGTTCTCGACCCGCCCGCGGTACGCCGCTGGGCCCGCCTGGCCGCCGACGCTCTGGGCGGCGCCAGGGCGGAGATCGACGCGCTCAACGTGTTCCCGGTCGCGGACGGCGACACCGGCACCAACCTGCACCTGACCGTGCTCTCCGCGGCCGAGGCCGTCGAGGCGCTGCCCGACGACGTGGACGCCGCGGTGATGTGGCAGACGCTCTCTTACGGCGCGCTGATCGGCGCCAGGGGCAACTCGGGGGTCATCGTCAGCCAGGCGCTGCGCGGGCTCGCGGAGGTGCTGAAGGACGGCGCCGACTTACGCGCCGGGCTGCTGCGGGCCGCCACCTTGGCCAGGGAGGCCGTGGCCAGGCCGGTCGAGGGCACTGTGCTGAGCGTGCTGGAGGCGGCGGCAAAGGCCGTACAGGAGATGCCCGTCCAGGAGGTGCGCGTCCACGAGGTGCCCGGCCGGGAGGCGCGCGCTCACGAGGTGCCCGGCCAGGAAGCGGCCGTTCGGGAAGTGGTGGGTGATCTCGCGGCGGTCGCGCGGCGGGCGGCCGGGGCGGCGCGGGCGGCGTTGCGGCGTACGCCCGAGCAGCTGGACGTGCTGGCGCGCAGCGGGGTCGTGGACGCCGGCGGCGCCGGGCTGGCGATCATCCTGGAGTCGCTCGAACGGGTGATCACCGGCTCCCACAGCGACCGCTACGACGTGCCCGCGCCGACCTCGCGGATCTCGCCGATGACCGAGGTGGGGGCCGGCTATGAGGTGATGTACCTGCTCGACGCCGACGACGCCGCGGTGGCCAAGCTGCGCGAGGAGCTCGACGCGATGGGCGACTCGCTCGTCGTGGTCGGTGGCGAGGGCCTGTGGAACGTCCACGTCCATGTCGGCGAGGCGGGTCCCGCGGTCGAGGCGGCGCTGCGCGCGGGGCGGCCGTACCGGATCAGGATCACCTACCTGGCCGAGCGTACGCACCGATCCGGAACGGCTGGGGGCGCGGGCCGGGGGGTGGTGGCGGTCGCGGCGGGCGACGGGATCGCGGCGCTGTTCGAGGAGTGCGGCGCGGTGGTGGTACGCCGCGCCCCCGGTACGCGGCCCACGCTGCCCGCGATGCTGGCCGCCATCCGGGAGGCGGGCGGCGAGGTGGCGGTACTGCCGAACGACGAGGGCGCCGGGGCGGTGGCGACCGCGGCGGCCGAGATCGCCCGTGAGGACGGCGTCGTGGTCAGTGTGGTGCCCACCAGGGCCACCGTGCAGGGTCTGGCGGCGCTGGCCGTGCACGATCCGCTGCGCCGCTTCGACGACGACGTGGTGGCCATGACCGACGCGGCCGGGCACACGCGCCACGGGCACCTGGTGGTGGCCGACCGCGAGGCGGTGACGAGCGCGGGCGTGTGCCGTCCCGGCGACGTTCTCGGGCTGATCGACGGCGACGTGTCGGTGATCGGCGGCACGCTGGAGGAGGTGGCCACGCTCGTCGTGGACCGGATGGTGGGGGGCGGCGGCGAACTGGTCACCCTGGTCGCGGGGGCCGACGCGCCGGTACGCCTGGCCGCCCACGTCGAAGCCCACCTCAGGGTCATCAGGCCCGACGTGGACCTGGTCGTCTACGACGGTGAGCAGGGCGGTTATCCACTGCTCATCGGTGTCGAATGATTCCTGTCGGCCGCAGGCGGTAGAACATAGTCCCGTGAGCCGTTTCGACGAGCCCCTGACGAAAGCGCTCGACCCCAAGACCGCCAAGCTGCTGCACAGCGTGCTCGGCCTGGAGACGGTCGGCGACCTGCTGCGCCACTACCCGCGCCGCTACGCCGAGCGCGGAGAGCTGACCTCGCTCGACGCGCTGGAGGTCGACGAGCACGTCACCGTGGTGGGCGAGGTCACGAGGCTGATGCGCAAGCCCATGCGCAACCGCGGCGGCACCTGGCTGGAGGTCGAGGTCGTCGACGGCGGGCGCAACAAGATCTACCTGTCGTTCTTCGGCAAGGGCTCCCATGTGGCCGAGTCGCGGCTCAAGCCGGGGCGGCGGGGGATGTTCGCCGGGAAGGTGGGCATGTTCGGGTCCAGGGCCACGCCGCGGTGGCAGCTGTCGCACCCGGAGTTCGAGCTGTTCGAGGAGGGTGAGGCGAGCGCCGAGGACTTCGCGGCGGCGCCCGTCCCGATCTATCCGGCGGGCAAGGACCTGACGCCGTGGGCGATCAGGCGGGCGATCGGCGTGGTGCTCGACACGCTGGGGCCCCTCGATGATCCGCTGCCCGCCGAGCTGCGGGACCGGCGTGGGCTGGAAGGGCTGGCCGAGGCGCTGGAGTCCATCCACCGGCCGAAGGACTTCGCCGACATGCGGCGGGCGCGTGAGCGGCTGAAGTTCGACGAGGCGTTCGTCCTGCAGGCCGTGCTGCTGCAGCGCAGGCAGGCGGCGACCGCGTGGCCCGCCAGGTCCCGGCCCCGGCGTGCCGACGGCCTGCTGGCCGACTTCGACGGGCGGCTGCCGTTCTCGCTCACCGAGGGGCAGGCGCTCGTCGGCGAGGAGATCGCGGCCGACCTGGCGCTGGAGCACCCCATGCACCGGCTGCTGCAGGGCGAGGTGGGCGCGGGCAAGACCGTGGTGGCGCTGCGCGCGATGCTGCAGGTGGTCGACGCGGGCGGTCAGGCGGTGCTGCTGGCGCCCACCGAGGTGCTGGCCCAGCAGCATCACCGCTCGATCAGCGGCATGCTGGGCGACCTCGCGCAGGGCGGCATGTTCGGCGGCACGGCCGTCACGCTGCTCACCGGCTCCATGGGCGCCGCCGCGCGCAGGTCCGCGCTGCTCGACGCCGCCTCCGGCACCGCGGGCATCGTCGTGGGCACGCACGCCCTGCTCCAGGAGCACGTCCAGTTCGCGGATCTGGGGCTGGTCGTGGTCGACGAGCAGCACCGGTTCGGCGTGGAGCAGCGTGACGCGCTGCGCGAGAAGGCCGGCGGCGGCGGCCGTCCGCACGTGCTGGTCATGACCGCCACCCCGATCCCGCGTACGGTCGCCATGACGGTCTTCGGTGACCTGGAGGTCTCGACGCTGTCGCAGCTACCGTCGGGCCGCGCGCCGATCACCACCCACGTCGTGCCCGCCGCTGAGAAGCCGCACTTCCTGGAGCGCACCTGGGAGCGAGTCCGCGAGGAGGTCGCCCTCGGCAGGCAGGCCTACATCGTCTGCCCGCGCATCGGCGACCTGGAGGGCGACGAGGGGGATCTGCAGGCGCCGCCGTCCGACGAGGAGCGGCGTCCGCCGCTGGCCGTCCTCGACGTGGCCGAGCTGCTCTCCGGCGGCCCCTTCCGCGACCTCCGGCTGGGCGTCCTGCACGGCAAGCTCCCGCCGGAGGAGAAGGACGCGATCATGCGCGCGTTCACCCGTGGCGAGCTCGACGTCCTCGTCGCCACCACGGTCATCGAGGTCGGCGTGGACGTGCCCAACTCATCAGTCATGATCATCATGGACGCCGACCGTTTCGGCGTCTCCCAGCTCCACCAGCTCCGCGGCCGGGTCGGCCGGGGCGGCCTGCCCGGCCTCTGCCTCCTGATCTCGGACTTCCCCGAGGGCACCCCCGCCCGAGCCCGCCTGTCGGCCGTGGCGGCGACCCTCGACGGCTTCGAGCTGTCCCGCGTGGACCTCGAACAACGCCGCGAAGGCGACGTCCTGGGCGCGGCCCAGTCGGGCAAACGCTCGTCCTTGAAGCTGCTCCAGCTCCTCCGCGACGAGGACGTCATAGAGGCGGCCAGAGACGAAGCCGCGGCCCTGCTGACCGCCGACCCGGAGCTGAAGTCCAACGAGGCCCTGCGCGCGGAGATAGACCGCCTGCTGGCGGACGAACGGGCCGAGTACTTGGAGAAGACCTGATCCCGGTACTTGGAGAAGAGCTGATCCCTGGGCATCCCTGTGGGTCCCATGCAGCCCCCGGGCATGAGATGCCACGGAATCGAGTAAGGATCGCACGTAACGGCGCCCGGCCATGTGCGGGTTCAGCGGCCGTTTTCCTGGAGGCCCTCAGCCATGTGCGGCGGGTGGCGGCCAGCCCGGCCGTGCCGTAAAAAAAGAAAAAGCCCTTGATCTTGATACAGTTCCCAGCCGCGGGGACGGCCTCCCCCCGAATGCCGTCCCCGGCTGGGCCCACCCTCGGGTCAGGTGCCGAGGGAACCGGCGTGCGGAAGGGCTCACGATCACGCCGGTCGGCCTCCAACTGGGTCACCTTGAAGGCCGCAGGACCCATCATGCGAGACCCTCCCCGCGATGGGAATCACCCTTGCGTACTCGAGGCCGACACTTGTCCACTCTTGACCTGCGCCGACATGCGGAACAATGGCCCTCATGACTCGGATCATCGCGGGGAGCGCGGGTGGCAGGCGGCTGGCCGTGCCGCCGGGGCGCGGGACGAGACCGACCAGTGACAGGGCGCGAGAAGGGATCTTCTTGACCCTCGACTCGCTGCACGGGCTGGCGGGCGCCCGGGTGATCGATCTGTACGCGGGTTCGGGGGCCGTCGGGCTGGAGGCGCTGTCCCGGGGGGCGGCCCACGCGGTGCTCGTCGAGTCCGACCCGAGGGCCGTCCGCACGATCAAGGCGAACGTCGAGGCGCTGGCGCTCGACGGGGCGCGGGTGGTGGCCGACAAGGTCGAGCGGTTCCTGGCCAAGCCTGAGGAGGAGGGTTACGACATAGTTTTCGCGGATCCGCCCTATGCCGTCACCGACGACGAGGTCACACGCGTGCTGGAGTCGCTGCGTGACAACGGCTGGCTGACGGATGGGGCTTTGGTGGCGTTCGAGCGGGAAAGCAGGGGAAAAGCCCTGGTGTGGCCCGAAGGCTACGCAGAGGAGAGGGTCCGTCGCTACGGCGAAGCATCCGTTTGGTACGGTCGCGCCGCCGGGAACCCGTAGACCTGGGGAGGCGTTTTGCGCCGCGTTGTCTGCCCGGGGTCATTCGACCCCATCACCAACGGCCACCTCGACATCATCGGCCGGGCTGCCCGGCTGTACGACGAGGTGACCGTGGCAGTGCTCATCAACCTCGAGAAGAGCGGCCTGTTCACGGTCGACGAGCGGATCGAGGTCCTGCACACCGTGACCAAGGAGTACGCGAACGTCAAGGTGCAGAAATTCCATGGCCTGCTCGTAGACTTCTGCAAGCAGAACGACATCCCCGCGATCGTCAAGGGGATCAGGGTGGTCAGCGACTTCGACTACGAGCTGCAGATGGCACAGCTCAACTACCGGTTGTCGGGGGTCGAGACGCTGTTCATGCCGACCAACCCCGAATACTCCTTCCTGTCCTCCAGCAGGGTCAAGGAGATCGCCCGATACGGTGGTGACGTGTCCGGACTGGTGCCTGACCTGGTGCACGAGCTCCTCATCGAGCGGCTCAGGAGCTGACACCGACCTGCTATCCTTTGATTTCGGCCTTGTACGACGGCGACATTTCGCCATGCCTAGCGAGAGCAGATGACTCAGCACCTCGACCCCCGCTCCCCTTGGGTGATCTCCACTCACGACCTGGGTAGGCGACCGGGCTCGATGAAGCGGATGACCCTGTCCCTCCCGGCACCGGTGGATCTCGGCGTCGACATGATCGGTGTCCCCAAGGACGCCGAAGTCGAGCTGGATCTCCGGCTCGAAGCAGTGATGGAAGGCGTGCTCGTCTCGGGCACGGCGCAGTCCCCGCTCGCCGGGGAGTGCGCGCGGTGCCTCGACCCGGTCACCTCGGAGATCGAGGTCGACCTGCAGGAGCTGTTCTTCTACTCCGACGAGGACGCCTCGGAGGAGGATTCACTGCTCGACGGCGAGCTGCTCGACCTCGAGCCGACGTTCCGCGACGCGGCGGTGCTCGCACTGCCGCTGAGCCCCGTCTGCGGTGAAGACTGCGCGGGTCTCTGCACGGAATGCGGGGTCAAGCTGGCCGAGGCCGGCGACGATCACCGGCACGAGAAGATCGACGCTCGCTGGGCGTCGTTGCAAGGTCTGGTTACCGAGAACGATAACGATCAGGAGAAGTGACGTGGCCGTCCCGAAGCGAAAGATGTCGCGGAGCAACACCCGCGCCCGTCGCTCCCAGTGGAAGACGACTGCTGTCGCCCTGGTGAGCTGCCCGCAGTGCCGTTCGCCGAAGCAGCCGCACATCGCGTGCCCCACCTGCGGCACCTACAACCGCCGCCAGGTGATCGAGCCGTCCGCCTGATCGCACCGCCTGGTGAGCGGACCATGACCGCTCGAAGGGTTGACGCACTGCCGACCGGGTGCCATTGTGCCCCGGTCGGCGTTACCGTCTGACGCGTGCGGTGGCGGTTCGCCCGCGGCCGTGGTGGACGCCGGGGTTTGGTCCCCCCGACGCCCACCACGTTTTCGGGCATCTTCCGCAGCCGTCGCGCCATGTGAAGATGTCCGAGGAGGAAGCACGTGGGCGCAGGTCCTAAGCCGGTGGCCGTCGAGGTCGCCCGAGAAGAGCTGGAGCGGGTGCTGCTGGTCGGCCTCGGCTCCGACATCCTGGAGCGGGCGCTGACCCACCGCTCCTACGCGTACGAGAACGGTGGCCTGCCCACCAACGAGCGCCTGGAGTTCCTCGGCGACTCGGTGCTCGGCCTCGTCGTGACCGACACCCTCTACCGCAACCATCCCGACCTGCCCGAAGGGCAGCTGGCCAAGCTGCGGGCCGCGGTGGTCAACATGCGTGCCCTGGCCGATGTGGCCCGCACGCTCGGCCTGGGCCGGTTCCTGCGGCTCGGCAGGGGCGAAGAGGGCACCGGCGGCCGCGACAAGTCCTCGATCCTGGCCGACACGCTGGAGGCGCTGATCGGCGCCGTCTACGTCGACAAGGGCCTCGACGAGGCGTTCCGGGTCGTGCACCTGCTGTTCGACCCGCTGATCGTCCGCTCGGCCTCGCTGGGCGCCGGGCTCGACTGGAAGACCTCGCTGCAGGAGCTCACCGCCTCAGAGGCGCTCGGCGTGCCCGAATACCACGTCGAGGAGAGCGGCCCCGACCACGCCAAGTCGTTCACCGCCGAAGTGCGGGTGGGCGGGGAGTCCTACGGCGCGGGCACCGGTCGCAGCAAGAAGGAAGCCGAGCAGCAGGCGGCCGAGGCGGCGTGGACCCGCATCAGGGCCCGCCGCGAGCAGCGCGAGAGCCAGCCGGCGGGCTAGGTGCCAGAGCTGCCGGAGGTCGAGGTCGTCCGCCGCGGCCTCGCCGAATGGGTCACCGGCCGGGAGATCGCCTCAGCCGAGGTGCTCCATCCCCGCGCCACCAGGCGGCACGTGCCGGGCGTCGAGGAGTTCTGCGCGCGCCTGAGAGGCCGTACGGTGCTCTCCGCGGAGCGCCGCGGCAAATACCTGTGGCTGCCGCTCTCGGGCGACGACGAGGCGCTCCTGGTGCACCTGGGCATGAGCGGCCAGCTGCTCATCGTGCCGCCCGACTCGCCGCTGGAGAAGCATCTACGCGTACGCCTCAGCTTCGCCGACGGCGGCTCCGACCTCCGCTTCGTGGACCAGCGAACCTTCGGCCACGTCATGCTCACGCCCCTGGTCGAGGGCATCCCCGCGCCGATCGCGCACATAGCCCCCGACCCGTTCGAGAAGGCGTTCGACGAGGCCGCCTTCGCCACGAACCTGCGCAAGAAGAAGACCGAGATCAAGCGGGCCCTGCTCGACCAGTCCTTGATCAGCGGAGTCGGCAACATCTACGCCGACGAGGCGCTCTGGCTGGCGAAACTCCACTGGGCCCGGCCCACCCAGACCCTCACCCGCCCCAAGATCGCCGAGCTCCTGGCCGCGGTCCGCCAGGTCATGGGCGCCGCCCTCCTGCAGGGCGGGACGTCCTTCGACAGCCTGTACGTCAACGTCAACGGGGAGAGCGGCTACTTCGAGCGCTCCCTGGAGGTCTACGGCCGGCGCGACCAGCCCTGCTCCCGGTGCGGCACCCCGATCAGGCGCGACCCGTTCATGAACCGCTCGTCCTACAGCTGCCCGACCTGCCAGCGCAAGCCTCGCTGAGCGAGTCCTCCGGACTGTGTGGTGGCCTGGGTTCGGCTTGCGTAAAGGAAAAAGGGGGATCCCATGGTGCGGTTGACGGTCTGGGTGCGGGGGCGAGTGCAGGGAGTGGGCTTCCGATGGTGGACGCGCGCTCGGGCTCTGGAGCTCGGACTCACGGGCTGGGCGAGGAATGCGACCGACGGCCGGGTGGAGATAGTGGCGGAAGGCACACAAGAGTCCTGCGTCAAGCTGCTGGAGCTGCTCAGAGGTTGCGACACGCCGGGCAGAGTCGATGGAGTGGTGGAACGATGGAGCGAAGCCCGAGGTAGTTTGGGTGGGTTTGTGGAGAGGTAAGGGGTTTCGTTAAACAGCCCAAATAGGGTATAGTTGTATGTCGGGAGTGCCTGAGGGTGGGTCTATGCGGGTCGTTCGACTTGACCGCCCACACTGCCGGTGCGACTCTTGTTAGGTACCACGCGCACCCCTCCCGCGGAATAAGAAGTGCGCGAACCAGTCTGGTCACTCAGCGTGGAGGACCCTTTACCATGGCGAAGGCTCTACTCGGCCACGTCGGCGGTCCTGACCCTCGAATGGTCTCGGAGATGCGCCGTCTGCAACAGCGGATCCGGGATTTGGAGGCAGAACTCATCCGACTCCAGGCCACGAATGACGCTCTTGCGGCGCAAACCCGCGACGAGGCGCTCAGCCGTATGCAAGAGCGCGAGCCGGCACTCACCTAAGAGTGTCCGGAGCGCACGACACCCCAGGGACGTCTCGAAGAGGCGTCCCTTGTTATTTGCTTATTCCCTAGAGTTTGGCGCCTCCTTTACCAGACCGGCGTGGCCTCGACTGCACCCGCCCTCATGGGGCAGTGAAGACCAGTAGGCTTTTCCGAAGTCATCTCGCGGAAGCTCGGTTTCTCGGAGAAGGGGGCGTGGTCTTGCACCTGAAGACCCTCACCCTGCGCGGCTTCAAGTCGTTCGCCTCCGCGACCGCCCTGCGCTTCGAGCCCGGCATCACCTGCGTGGTGGGCCCCAACGGCTCCGGCAAGTCCAACGTCGTCGACGCCCTGGCCTGGGTCATGGGCGAGCACAGCGCCAAGTCGCTGCGCGGCGGCAAGATGGAGGACGTCATCTTCGCCGGCACCTCCTCCAGGCCGCCGCTCGGCCGGGCCGAGGTGACGCTGACCATCGACAACTCCGACGGCGCGCTGTCGATCGACTACACCGAGGTCACGATCAGCCGCCTGATGTTCAGGTCGGGCCAGAGCGAATACGCGATCAACGGCGACACCTGCCGCCTGCTCGACATCCAGGAGCTGCTGTCCGACTCGGGCATCGGCCGTGAGATGCACGTCATCGTCGGCCAGGGCCAGCTGGACGCCGTGCTCCACGCGGGTCCCGAAGATCGGCGCGCGTTCATCGAAGAGGCCGCTGGCGTACTCAAGCACCGCAAGCGCAAGGAGAAGGCGCTCCGCAAGCTCGACGCCATGCAGGCCAACCTCACCCGCGTCCAGGACCTCGCCACCGAGCTGCGCCGCCAGCTCAAGCCGCTCGGCCGCCAGGCGGAGATCGCCCGCAAGGCCGCCGTCATCCAGGCGGACCTGCGCGACGCGCGGCTGCGCCTGCTGGCCGACGACGTGTGCGTGCTACGCGAGACGCTGGAGCGCGAGGCGGCCGACGAGGCGGCGATCCTGGCCCGGCGCACCAGGGTGGAGTCCGAGCTGGCCGAGGGTCAGCAGCGGGAGGCCGCCCTGGAGAGCGCCGAGGCCGAGGCCCAGCCCCGGCTGAGCGCCGCCCAGGAGACCTACTTCCGGCTCTCCTCCCTGCGCGAACGCATCACCGGCCTCGAACAACTGGCCGCCGAACGGCACCGGCACGCGCTCGACGCGGCCGCCATCGAGCGGCGCGGGCGCGACCCGGAGGAGCTCGAACGCGAGGCCGCCGAGGTACGCGAGCACGAGCTGATCCTCCGCGCGGAGCTGGAGCACGCCCAGGACCTGCTGGAAGAGGCGGTCCAGCGGCGCGCCGAGTCCGAGGCCGAGCTGAGCGCGGAGGAGCAGCGGCTCGCGATGGCCTCACGGGCCGCCGCCGACCGGCGCGAGGGCCTGGCCAAACTGCGCGGCCAGGTCGATTCCGTACGCAGCAGGGCCCGTGCCGCCGAAGACGAGATCGGCCGCCTCACCCGCGCCGTGACCGAGGCCGCCGGACGTGAGCGCCAAGCCCGTGAGGACCTGGAGGCGCGGCGGCTGGAGGAGCCCGCCGTCGACCCGGCGCTGGCCGCGGAGCTGGTCACCGCGCAGTCGCTGGTCGACGAGGCCAAGGCGGCGGCCGACGAGGCTCGCGCGGCGGTCGAGCAGGCCAAGTCCGCGCTCGACGCGCCGCGAGCGGCTCTCCAGTCCGCCCGATCGGGCATCGGCACGGCCCGCGCCACCGACCAGGAGGCCCAGCGGTCCGTGGCGGCTCTCCGGGCCCGCTGCGAGGCGCTGGAGCTCGGCCTGGCCAAGGGCGACGGCGGTGCGGCCCTCCTTGAGACCGACCTGGCCGGGGTGCTCGGCCCGCTGGCGGCGTCGATGCAGGTCACGCCGGGCGCCGAGCCGGCGGTCGCGGCCGTGCTCGGGCCGATCGCCGACGCGATCGCCGTCAAGACGGTGGAGACCGCGATCGGCGCCCTCGAACTGCTCCGCGTCAAGGAGGCGGGCCAGGCGACCCTCCTGGTGGCGGGCTCCGCCGATCAGGTCCACGTTGCGGGCTCCGGCGGACAGGTCGCCGACCAGGTACGCGCGGCCGCGCCTGATGGGAGTCGTTGGGTCGCCGCGCTGGTCACGGTGCCCGGACACCTCAGGCCCGCTCTCGACCATGTGCTGGCCGGCGTCGTCGTCGTGGACGACCTCGAGGCCGCCCGCGCGATCGTGGCCGCCCATCCCGAGCTGCGGGCCGTGACCAGAGGCGGCGACCTCGTCGGCGCCCATCTGGCCAGCGGCGGCTCCGAGGGCGGCACCTCGGTGCTGCAGGTGCGGGCGGCGCTCGACGACGCCGTCGCGGACCTGGAGGAGGCCGAGGGCAGGGCCGAGGAGACCGCCGCCGCCCTGGAGGAGGCCGCCGCCGCCGAGCAGGCCGCGCAGTTGGCCGTGGAGTCGGCCCAGAGCCAGGTCAACGAGGCGCAGACCGCCGCGGGCACCGCCCAGGCCGGGGTCAACGCCGCCCAGGGCGCGCTCGACCAGGTCAGAGCCAGGCAGCGGGAGGCCGACCAGCGCAACGCCGCGGCGGCCAAGCGGCTGGCCCAGCTCGAAGCCGCCGCCGACGCCGCGCGCGCCGAGGCCCAGCGCCTCGCCAAGAGCGTCACGACGGCTGAGGAGTCCCGCGCCGAGGGGCTGGAGGAGCTGGCCGAGCTGGAGATCCGGCTGGCCGAGGCCGAATACGCGCAGGAGCTGGAGACCGAGCCGACCACCGACGTCCGCGACGAGCTGGCCGCCACCTGCCAGGTCGCCAGGCAGCGCGAGATGGAGACCCGGCTGCAGGTCCGCACCGCGGAGGAGCGGGTCAAGGGCATCGAGGGCCGGGCCGACGGCCTGATCAGGGCGGCCCAGCGCGAACGCCACGAACGCGCCGAGGCCGCCGCCCAGCGGGCCAGGCGTAGGCGGCAGGCCGCGGTGGCCGAGGCCGTGAGCAACGGCGCCAAGCAGGTGCTCAAGGTCCTGGCGACGTCCATCCAGCTCGCCGCCCGCGAACGCGACGAGGCCGACCTGGCCCGGGTCGCGATCGACGCCGAGCTCAAGCAGGTCCGCCTGCACGTACGCGAGCTGGGCCAGGAGCTCGACAAGCTGGTCAACCGGGTCCACGGCAGCGCGGTCGCCCGCACCGAGCAGCGGCTCCGCCTCGAACAGCTCCAGCAGCGCGCCCTGGAGGAGTTCGGCGTCGAGCCCGAGTCGCTGATCTCCGAGTACGGCCCGGAGGCACCGGTCCCCGGCGACCCGCCCGTCCCCTACGTACGCGAGGAGCAGGAGAAGCGGGCCAAGATCGCCGAGAAGCAGATGAACCAGCTCGGCAAGGTCAACCCGCTGGCCCTGGAGGAGTTCGCGGCGCTGGAGGAGCGGCACGCCTTCCTCAACTCGCAGCTCGAAGACCTCAAGAAGACCCGGCGCGACCTGCTGCTGGTGGTCAAGGAGGTCGACGACCGGGTGGAGCAGATGTTCTCCTCCGCCTACGAGGACGTGGCGCGGGAGTTCGAGCAGATCTTCACCCGGGTGTTCCCCGGTGGCGACGGCCGCCTGGTGCTGACCGAGCCCGGTGACATGCTGACCACCGGCATCGAGGTCGAGGCCCGGCCGCCCGGCAAGAAGGTCAAGCGGCTGTCGCTGCTGTCGGGTGGGGAGCGGTCGCTGACCGCGGTGGCGTTCCTGATCTCCATCTTCAAGGCGCGGCCCTCCCCGTTCTACGTGATGGACGAGGTGGAGGCGGCCCTCGACGACACCAACACGCAGCGGCTGCTGCGGCTCTTCGAGGAGCTGCGGCAGAGCTCCCAGCTGATCGTCATCACCCACAACAAGCGGACGATGGAGATCGCCGACGCCCTCTACGGCGTGTCGATGCGCGGCGACGGCGTCACCCAGGTGGTCAGCCAGCGACTCCGGGAGCGCGAGTCCGCCTGACGTCGGCCCGGCCATGCGGTCCCGGTCGTTCCGTCCCGGCCATCTGGTCCAGGCCGGCTTGTCCCGGCCATCCGGCCCCGATGGTCTGACCCCGATGGTCCGGTCCCGGTCGTCCGGTCCTGACGGTCGGGCCTGATCGTCTGGGCCCCCGATCGGGCCGGTCCGCGCGGCGCGGGTCATCAGCATGCCGGTCCATCTGGAAAACTGACCTGTTGTGGATGGTTACCTCGGCGTCATCGTGATCGTGGTCGTCGTCGCCCTGCTGGCGGCCGGCGGCCTTTTCCTGCTCTTCAGGCCCGGTGGCAAGGGCGCGCCGCCGGTCGAACCGCCCGAGACGCCCCAGGCGCCCACGCTCCCCGAGCAGCGTCCGGCGCCCAGCGCGGAGGAGGGTGAGGGGGGAGGGGCGACCACCACGCTCCCGCCGCCCGCGCAACCCGCCGTCGTCACGCCCGAGATCGAGGTGCCGCCGCCGTCCGCCGGCCGGATGGTGCGGCTGCGCTCCCGGCTGGCCCGCTCGCAGAGCACGCTCGGGCGCGGCCTGCTGGAGCTGCTGTCCCGCGACCGCCTCGACGACGAGGTCTGGGACGAGATCGAGGAGAGCCTGATCACCGCCGACGTCGGCGTGGCGCCGACGCGCGCCATGGTCGAGGAGCTGCGCACGAAGGTCAAGGTGCTCGGCAGCCGCACTCCCGAGGAGGTGCGCAAGCTGCTCCGGGAGCAGCTGCTCGCCCAGATCAACCCCGATCTGGACCGTACGCTGCATGTCCAGAAGCACGGCGAGCGGCCCGCCGTCGTGCTCGTCGTCGGCGTCAACGGCACCGGCAAGACCACCACCACGGGCAAGCTGGCTCGCGCGCTGATCGGCGACGGCAAGAAGGTCGTGCTCGGCGCGGCGGACACGTTCCGGGCCGCCGCCACCGACCAGCTCCAGACCTGGGGCGATCGGGTCGGCGCCGACGTCGTACGCGGGCCGGAGGGCGGCGATCCCGCCTCTGTCGCCTTCGACGCCACGGCCAAGGGCATCGAGGAGAAGGCCGACGTCGTCATCATCGACACCGCCGGCCGCCTGCACACCAAGACCGGCCTCATGGACGAGCTGGGCAAGGTCAAGCGGGTCATCGAGAAGAAGGCCACGGTCGACGAGGTGCTCCTCGTCCTCGACGCCACCACCGGCCAGAACGGGATGCGGCAGGCTCAGGTGTTCGCCGAGGTCGTCAACATCACCGGCATCGCGCTGACCAAGCTCGACGGCACGGCCAAGGGCGGCATCGTCATCTCGGTCCAGCGGGAGCTGGGGGTTCCGGTCAAGCTGGCGGGGCTTGGCGAGGGTCCCGACGACTTGGCGCCCTTTGATCCTGAGGTGTTCGTGGACGCCATTCTCGGCGACGACAATTCCAAGTAAATCGGGACATGATGATGTGCGGCGGGCGTGCCGACCGGCCGTCAGGGCTGCGTGCCGCCAGTGGTTCAGGCGTGAGCGCCCTCAGCGGTGTGTGCCGATGGGGATGACGAGTGGCGTGCCTGCCACCGGGTCGGCGATGATCTTGGCGTCCAGTTCGAACACCTCCCGCAGCAGCTCCTCCGTCAGCACCTCGTGCGGGTCGCCCGCGGCCACCACGCGGCCCTCCCGCATGGCCACCAGCCGGTCGGTGTAGCGGGCCGCCAGGTTGAGGTCGTGCAGGACCATGACGATGGTCCGGCCCGCCGCCCCGTGCAGGTGCCGTACCAGCTCCAGGACCTCCACCTGGTGCGCCAGGTCCAGGAACGTGGTCGGCTCGTCGAGCAGCAGCAGGTCGGTGCCCTGGGCCAGCGCCATGGAGATCCAGGCCCGCTGACGCTGCCCGCCTGAGAGCTCGTCCAGGGGGCGTTCGGCGAGGTCCGCCAGGCCGGTCATGGCCAGCGCCTCGTCCACGGCCGACTCGTCGTCCGACGACCACTGCCGGTACCAGGTCTGATGCGGGTGCCTGCCCCTGGCGACCAGGTCGGCGACCGTCAGCCCTTCCGGCGCGGTGGGCGCCTGGGGCAGTACGCCGAGGACCTTGGCCACCTCGCGAGTGGGGGTCCGGTCGATGCGCTTGCCGTCGAGCAGCACCTCGCCGCCCTGCGGCCGGAGCAGCCGGCCGAGCGCGCGCAGCAGGGTGGATTTGCCGCAGCCGTTGGGGCCGATGATCGTGGTGACCGTCCCCGCCTCGATGCCGAGGTCGAGCCCATCGACGATGGTGCGATCGCCGTACCCGAGCTTGACGTCGACGGCCTGGAGCCTCATTTGCGCGCCTTCCAGATCAAGTGGATCAGGTACGGGGCGCCGAGGACCGCGGTCACGACGCCGACGGGCAGTTCGATCGGGGAGAAGACGGTACGCGCGATCAGGTCGGCGGCGGCGGTCAGCACGGCGCCGACCACCGCCGACGACAACAGCGGTGGCTGGCCGTAGCGGGTCAGCCGGAGCGCGACCTGCGGCGCGGCCAGCGCGACGAACGCGATCGGGCCCGCCGAGGCCGTGGCGACGGCGGCGAGGAGCACCGCGGCGAGGATCATCAGCGCGCGGGCAGGGTTCATGCGCAGGCCGAGCGCGGTGACCGTGTCGTCGCCGAAGCGCAGCGCGTCGAGCGAACGGGTGCCGAGCAGCGTCAGCGGCACGAGTACGACCAGCGCGAGCGCCACGGGCAGCACGTGCTCCCAGCCCCGGCCGTTGAGCGAGCCGCTGATCCAGACCATGGCCCGGCCGGTGTCGTTCACGTCGCCGACGGTCAGCAGCCAGTACTTGATGTTGGTGAACACCGCGGCCACGCCGATGCCGACCAGGACCAGCCGGTAGCCGTCGAGCCCGCGCCGCCAGGCCAGCGCGTACACGATCACGGCTCCCGCCAGGCCGCCGACCAGCGCCAGGAGGGGGATGCCGAGGGTCGAGAGCAGGCCGCTGACCCCGCCGTACGCGCTGCCGCTGGCCACCACCCCGGCCACGACCGTGACGGAGGCGCCGGTGGTGACGCCGAGGATCTCGGGGCTGGCCAGCGGGTTGCGCGCGATGGACTGGATGATCGCGCCGGACAGCGCCAGCGCCGCGCCCACCAGGGCGCCGGTCAGCGCGCGCGGCAGGCGGAGCTCCATGATCACGAAGTGTTCGGCGCTGTTGACGTCGAACGTGCCGCCCAGCACCTGGGACAGGCTCATCGGGATGTCGCCGATGCGCATGTTCAGGGCCATGAGCAGGCCGAGGAGCGCCAGGCCGCCGAGCGTGACGGCGACGGCGCGCGGCCGCACCCGCCAGGACAGGCCCGCCACCCGCAGCGGGATCGTCGTCATCACAGTCGCACCGGCTTTCTGCGGCGGACCAGGACGACGAAGAAGGGGGCGCCGAGCAGCGCGAGCACCACGCCGACCTCCAACTCGCCCGGCGGGGCGACCACGCGGCCGATCACGTCGGCGAGCAGCAGCAGCGCGGCGCCGACCAGCCCGGAGTACGGCAGCAGCCACCGATGATCGGTGCCGGACAGCGGGCGGACCAGGTGCGGCACGATCAGCCCGACGAACGCCAGCGACCCGCAGGCGGCCACCGAGGCGCCGGTGAGCAGGGTGACGGCGGCGACGCCGACGGTGCGGGTGAGAGCGATGTTCTGGCCGAGGCCGCGGGCGACATCCTCGCCTAAGGCCAGCGCGTTCAACCCTGGCGCGTTGACCATCGCCAGCACCAGGCCGACCAGGATGAACGGCAGCACCTGCCAGACCACCTCGGAGCCCCGGGCGGCGATGGAGCCTGCCTGCCAGAACCTGAACACGTCCATCGCCTGCTCGTCCAGGAGCACGATGGCCGAGGTCAGCGCGTACAGGAAGGCGCTCACGGCGGTGCCCGCCAGGGCGAGCGTGACCGGCGTCGGGCCGCCGCGCCCGCCGACCATGCCGAGCGCGAACACGCCGACGCTGGCGATCAGCGCGCCGGCCAGGCCGAACCAGATGTAGGCGAGCAGGCTGGAGGCGCCCAGCAGGATAATCGAGGCGACCATCGCGAACGCCGCCCCCTGCGTCACGCCGAGGAGCCCGGGGTCGGCGAGCGGGTTGCGGGTGTGGCCCTGCATGAGCGCGCCCGCGACGCCCAGTGCTAACCCGGCCAGTACGCCGAGCACGGTCCTGGGGACGCGTAGGGAGCGGATGACGATGTCGTTCTCGGTGCCGGTCGGGGCGGTGAGCGCGTGCCAGGCGTCGGCCGGCGGTACGGACTTGGCGCCGATCGTGATGCTCAGCACCACGCCGATCACGACGGCCCCGAGCAGGACCAGGAGAACGGTGAGCCGCCGATGCTGCACGCCGTGCGGGCGCGGCGCCACAGCAGTAGTGGTCACGCGGCTCCTCCTGTGTTCATTGCCGCACTCCGTGCGGCGGGCTCGGTCGCCTGATGCCGTCGTCTTCCTCCGTCGCTCTGGTCGCTTCGCTCCCGGCGCTCCCTGCTTATTGCCTCACTCCGTTCGGCGGCTCGGTCGCCTGATGCCGTCGTCTTCCTCCGTCGCTCTGGTCGCTTCGCTCCCGGCGCTCCTCCTCCAGACGACGGCGCTCCCTCGCGCTCCAGACGACGGCGCTGCCTCGCTGTTTGCCTGACCTTGGTGAAGTATGCCAGGTTAGGCAGGGCTAACCTTAATTAGGGTTGCCTAATATTTGCTGGAAAGGGATCAGATGAGACCGTTGCGCGCTCTGGTGGGGGCCGTACTTGTGGCGGTGCTCGCCGCCTGTGGTTCTTCGACTCCGGCTGAGCAGAAGCCGGCGGAGCCGTTTCGTATCGTCAAGCACGCGATGGGCGAGACCAAGATCCCGGTGCGGCCCAAGCGGGTGGTGGCCCTGGACCAGAGCTTCGTCGACGCGGTGCTGACGCTGCGGACGCCGGTGGTCGGCTACACCACATACCGGTCCATCGACACGAAGCTACCCGATTACCTGGGCTCCGTCGCCGCCGAGTACGGCAAGGAGGCCACCCCGGTCGGCACCCTGGAGCAGCCCAGCCTGGAGAAGATCATCGCGCTCAAGCCCGACCTGATCGTCTCGGCCAAGGTCCGTCATGAGGCCCTCTACGACAAGCTGTCCAAGATCGCCCCGACCGTCTTCAGCGAGACCACCGGCGCCATCTGGAAGGACAACATTCGGCTCATGGGGCAGGCCCTGGGCCAGGAGCAGCTCGCCGACACGACGATCAGGTCGTACGAGGAGCGGGCCGCGAAGATCGGCGCCGCGATCAAGGAGAAGGACGGGAAGCTGCCGACCATCTCCATCGTCAGGTTCGCCGGTGAGCCGACGACGCGGCTGTACGTCGAGAACTCCTACTCGGGTGTCGTGATGAAGGACGTCGGCTTCCCGCGCCCGGAGGGTCAGCCCACCAAGCAGGACGCGATCGTGGTGGACGTGAGCCAGGAGCGCATCGGGGATCTGGACGCGGATCACCTGTTTGTCGCGACATATCCTGACCCGTCGTCTGAGGGGCCCAAGGAGAAGTTCGTGGGCAACCCGCTGTGGGGGAAGCTCAAGGGTGAGAAGCACGAGGTCAGCGATCTGACCTGGATGAGCGCGGTCGGCATCCAGGGCGCCCATGCGATCCTCGACGACGTGGCGAAGCTCTTCGCCGTCGATCCCGCCAGAACCACTTCCTGAGCCGATCCCGCCAGAACCACTTCCTGAGCGATCCCGCCGGAACCACTTCCTGGGCCGTCCCGCCGGAACCGCTTCCTGACCGGCCAGAGCCGCTTCCTGAGCCGATCCGGCCGGAACCGGTTTCTGACCCGGCCGTGACCAGGTCAGCCCGCCGACAGGAACGTACGCAGGTCTGCCAGGTGGGGTGTGAGGTCCAGGCCCTGGGCGGCGAGCCAGTCCTGGTCGCAGTAGGTGCCCCGGTAACGCTCGCCCCCGTCGCAGATCAGGGTGACGATGCTGCCCTGGGCGCCGGTCCGGCGCATTTCGCGGATCAGGTCCACGCAGGCGGCCACGTTCGTGCCGGTGGAACCGCCCACGTCGCGGCCCGTCACCTCGTGGACCCAGTGCATCGCGGCGATCGACCGGGCGTCCGGCACGGTGATCATGCGGTCGATGACCATCGGCTGGAACGAGGGCTCCACCCTCGGCCGGCCGATGCCCTCGATGCGGGAACCCCGCGCGGTGACGGACGTGTCGCCCGACACCCAGCTCGGATAGAAGGCGGAGCCCTCCGGGTCGGCCACCGCGAGACGCGTGGGGTGACGGCGGTAACGGATGTAGCGGCCGATCGTCGAGGAGGTGCCGCCGGTGCCCGCGCCCACCACGATCCAGGTGGGCTCCGGGTGGGGCTCCATGGACATCTGCGAGTAGATCGACTCGGCGATGTTGTTGTTGCCCCGCCAGTCCGTGGCTCGCTCGGCGTAGGTGAACTGGTCCATGAAGTGGCCGTTCGTCTCGGCCGCCAGGCGGTAGGACTCGTCATAGATGGTGCCGGGGTCGTCGACCAGATGACACTTGCCGCCGTAGAACTCGATCAGCGCGATCTTCTCCGGCGACGTGGACGCGGGCATCACCGCGATGAAGGCCAGACCGAGGAGCCGGGCGAAATATGCCTCGCTGACCGCCGTCGAGCCGCTCGACGCCTCCACGACCGTGGTGGTCGGCCCGATCCAGCCGTTGGCCAGGCCGTACAGGAAGAGAGATCGAGCAAGTCGGTGTTTGAGTGAACCAGTGGGGTGGACTGACTCGTCTTTCAAGTAGAGGTTTATGCCCCAGTGCGAGGGAAGCGGGAAGACGTGGAGGTGCGTATCACAGCTCCGGTTGGCGTCGGCTTCGACTTTGCGAATCGCCTCCGTCACCCACAGTCGCGTCTCTATTTCATGCCGATCCACGAACTCCATGTTCATACGCTATCCCATGTGACTCTGACCACATTAAGTGCGGAATTGGGAGTATAGTGTTATGCTAACGAGACTGGTCCCGCCGTGGACGTGATGACGCACGCCGCGAGCAGGTGGACCTTTGACCTCTCTGACCTGGCGGAACCGTTAACGCGGCCCTTACGTGCCGATTGCGAAACTGGTACCAAGGCCAGCGGCTTGGCCGAGATGGGGGATAGCGCAAGGGGGAATGATTTGATCACCATGACCGATGAACAGCGACAAGACTGGTTCGAGCGCGACGTCGTGCCCGTGACGTCGCAGCTGTTCGCCTCCGCCATGCGCCTGACCCGCAACTCCGCCGACGCAGAGGACCTGGTCCAGGAGACCGTGGCCAAGGCGTATACCTCGTACCACCAGTTCCGTGAGGGCACGAACCTGAAGGCCTGGCTGCACCGGATCCTCACCAACAACTTCATCAACGACTACCGCAAGAAGCAGCGCTCGCCCAAGCTGGCCGCCGCCGAGGAGATCGAGGACTGGCAGCTGCACGCCGCCGAGTCGCACAGCTCCACCGGCCTGAAGTCGGCCGAGACCGAGGCGATCGAACGGCTGCCCGACAACGTCGTGATGAACGCGCTGCGCTCACTGCCGGAGGACTTCCGCGTCGCCGTCTACCTGGCCGACGTCGAGGGGTTCGCCTACAAGGAGATCGCCGAGCGCATGGGCACGCCGATCGGCACGGTCATGTCCCGGCTGCACCGGGGCCGCCGCCAGCTGCGCGGCATGCTGGAGGGCTACGCCCGCGAAGAGGGCGCCCTGCGCGTGCCGGCCCAGAGCGCCGCATAGCCGCCCGACCCCCGACCCCCTACCCGGAGCGGCTGCCTAGCCGTCCAACCCCATATGGAGCCGTACGCGGAGTGTTCCGTTCTCGGCGCGTAGGTCGACGTAGTCGCAGAGCTGTCGGCTGATCCAGAGCCCGTATCCTCTAGAGGATTCGGGCTCAGGTGGTATATAGCCCGGTAAAGGGTCATCGAGGGCGCCGCCCGGGTCGGCGATCTCGCAGATCATCTCCCCTCCGCTCACCCACATCTTGATCATGCCGTGGCCGGCGCCGTGCTCGACGCTGTTCGCGGCGATCTCGGAGACGCTGAGCACCAGGGAGCCGATGAGGTTCACGTCCATCCCCGCGGCGCTGGCGTAGTCACGTACCGTGTGCCGGAGCCCTTTGATCTCCCGCGCGGTGAAACTGACCGTCGCCACCCGCCCGCTCGGTGCCGGCAGCGGCTCCAGGTCGCCGTTCAGTACGAGCTCGTGCGGCCGGACGAAGCCGGGGCTGACGGCCTCGCCGGTGGCATCCAGCAGCAGGGGATGGATTGCCGGTTGATACTCCAGCACCGCAGCCGGGGTGGTTCGCGGGTTGTAGAGGCACAGCGCGACGGCCCTGGCGTCCTCCAGGGCGGCGTTCAGCACCGACTCGTACCGGATCCACTCGCGGGTCTCGCGCTCGCCGCGCTCGGGCCAGGGGATCTCGCCGATGACGAGCGTGCGCCGCCCCCGGGTGTACTCGTGGTAGGCGGCCAGCGTCCGGGGCGGGTGGATGTACCAGGTGCGGGAGTCTCTGCGGTCGATCTGCCGGGCTTCGTCGCCCAGCACCTCGTCGAGCAGCCGGAGCTTGTCCGCCGAGGTCGCCACGATGACCCGCCTGTCGTGGGCGAGGGCCGCGCGTACGCGTGGCACGATCAACCTCAGGAAGGCGTCATTCGAGTCGTACGACACCGCAACGTGCTTGAACGACTCGTGGTCTGGACGAGCCCGATCAGGGCGCACGGCCGAAACGTAGCAAGCGCTTGCAATCTGCGCAACGGCTGCGGTCGGCACCGCGCCGGACGGCCGAATTGACGCGCCAAGTGACCGCAACTGTCGCGCAGAGACCTCACGCGGGCCCTGCGAAGCGCCGGAGAGACCTCACGCGGGCCGCGCCAAGTGGCCGCGGAGACCCCATGCGAAGCGCCGCGTCAGGCGACCGCGATGAGCGCCACCGCGCCGAGCGCGCACGCGACGCCCGCCACCTGGATCGCGTGCAGCCGTTCGCCCAGCACCCGCCGGGCCAGCAGCAGCGTGCTCGCCGGGTAGAGGGACACCAGCACCGCCACCAGGCTCAGCAGGCCCTGCTGCTTGGCCTCCAGGTACAGCACGTTGGCCAGCATGTCGAGCACGCCCGCCGCGACGATGATGTGCAGCGACCCACCGGCCGGCTTCAGCGTGCGCCGCGTCGCCATCGCGAGGGCGACCACCAGCGCCACCGAGGACAGTCTGGCCCCCACCAGGGGCCACAGCCCGCCGTCGGCGGGAGCCAGGGCGAGCAGGATGAAGAAGCCGCCGAACCCGGCGCCCGCGGCCAGGGCGATGAGCACCGAGCCGATCGAGCCGCTCTTCGCGGCGGAGCGGTCCTGGCTGACCAGGAGAACGGAGCCGAGGGCCAGCACCACCCCGACCAGCGCCACGGGCTCGGGGCGCTCGCCGGTCGCCAGGCCGTACATAACGGGGAGTCCGGCCGACGTGACCGCGGTCGTGGGCGCCACCACCGACATGACGCCGGTGGCGAGTGCCCGGTAGAAGAGCATCAGGCCGGCGGCGCCCGCCACGCCCGCGCCCAGCCCCCAGAGCAGCGCCCTGTCGCTGAACACGCCGGGAAGCAGGGGCAGCAGCACGAGGATCACGGCCAGGCCGGAGAGCTGCGACAGCGTCACGACCGAGAACACCTGCGATCGGCGGGTGGCCAGGCCGCCGAAGAAGTCGGCCGTGCCATAGACCACCGCGCAAGTCGTCGCGAGGATCACCGCGAGCATGCTCCACCGTCCGTCCAGTTCATCAGAGTGCACTGCTAGTACAACACATTAGAGTACAACACAGTGCAAACCACCTTCACTACACTGCACTGCATGGAGGATCCGGAGACGATCACGCAGGCCATCGCCAACAACGTGCGCGCCCAGCGCGCGCACCGCGGGCTCACCCTCGACGCGCTGGCCGCCAGATCGGGAGTGAGCAGAGGCATGCTGGTCCAGGTCGAGCAGGCCCGGACGAACCCCAGCGTCTCCACACTCACCCGGATCGCCTCCGCGCTGGGCGTGACCGTGGCGAGACTGGTGGAGGTCTCAGACGTGCCGGTGGTGCGGATCGTCGAGAAGGCCGACGTGGTCACGTTCGACCAGGGCGAGGTGCAGGCGAAGCTGCTGGTCGGGGCCGATACGCCGATGATCCTCGAACTGTGGGACTGGCGGCTGGCGCCCGGCCGGCACCACGACGGCGACGCTCACCCGCCGGGCACCCGCGAGATGCTGACGGTCCTGGAGGGCGAGCTGACGCTCACGGTGTACGGCAGGAGCCACGTGGTCAAGGCCGACTCCGCCGTGCTCTTCACCGCCGACAGACCCCATCGCTACGCCAACGAGGGATCCGAGGAGCTCCGGCTGGTGATGGTGGTCGCCGAGCCCAGAGAGGCGCCTGACCAATGAGGGCGCCTGACCAAGAGAAGGTGCCTGACCGATGGAGGGTGCCTGACCGATGGAGGGCGCCTGACCAATGGAGGGCGCCTGACCAATGGAGGTGCCTTACCAATAACGTCGAACAGCCTCCGGATCACCTTCTGGAGTTTGATGATTACAGCATGTCCTTGACGGCTGATGCCGGATGGTGGGTACATCCCGGTGTGTGCGACGTAACGTCAGCTGGGGGTGGCGCGTGACCGAAGGGCGCACGGCGACGGAGAAGTTCCACGCGGAACTGCACGGTCTCGGTGTCACCAGCGCCTACGAGGTGGGCGATGACGCCACCGTCTCGGTGTGGATCGGCCTGGTCGTGCATTACAGGGACGGCTTTTACCGCTGGCAGGAAGGGCCCGTGAAACGTCGGCATTTGGGTACGGATCCGGTTGGATGTGCCATACGCGTGGCGCGTCGATACACCGAACTGCAGGCCGATATCCCACTCTGGTGGGAGGACCTGGCCAAGGAGCTGCGGGGTAACCCGGTACAGGAATATCCGTAAACCCCGCTCTCGGGGGGTGGCATGCGGGGCTGGGCGATATCTCTGGCATTGCTGGTCGCGGTGGCGGGATGCGGGCCCCGGCCGATGATCCAACCCCAGCTGACCCGCCCACAGGCGCCCATCGACCCGAAGAAGCTGGCCAGGCGGCTCGAAGCCATGCAGCCGGGCTGGCCGGCGGCCCGCAGGATCAACTGCAGGCGCATGAAGTGCGTCGCGCTCACCTTCGACGACGGCCCCGGCGAATACACCGCCAGGCTGCTGGACCTGCTGAGCGCCCGGAAGGTCAGGGCCACGTTCTTCGTCGTGGGGCAGATGGTCGCCGCGCATGGGGGTGCCCAGCTCGTACGCCGCATCGTGGCCGAGGGGCACGAGCTCGGCAACCACACGTGGAACCATCCACCGCTCACCGGGTTGACGGACCGAGGGCTGCGCTTCCAGCTGGAGCACACGAACGATCTGGTGGAGCACGTGACCGGGGTCCGGATGCGGGTGATGCGCCCGCCGTATGGGGCGACGAACCGCCGGGTGGCCGCCGAGGCGCGGCGCCTGGGGCTGGCGCAGGTCCTGTGGAGCGTCGACACCCTGGACTGGCAGGACCGGGTGCCCGCCCTCGTGGCCAGGCGCGCGGGCAAGGCGGCAGTGGGGTCGATCGTGCTGATGCACGACATCCACCGCAGCACGGTCCAGGCCGTCCCCGCGCTGCTCGACCTGCTGGCGAAGAAGGGCTGCACGCCGGTGACCATCTCGGAGCTGTACGGCGGGACGCCGGTGCCGGGCCGGATGTACACGGCCCGGATGGACAAAGCCCGATGAGCCCGTACGGCCGTGCGGCGCGTCAAACCGTCGGTCGGCCGTGGCACTCTTGACCACATGGGTTTCACCGGTTTTCCCGACGAGGCGTTCGTGTTCTACGAGGGCCTTGAGGCGGATAACAGCAAGACATATTTCACCCGGCACAAGCACTTCTACGAGGACGCGGTGCGTGCGCCGATGCTCGCCCTCACCGAGGAGCTGGCGGCGGAGTTCGGCCAGGCCCAGCTGTTCCGCCCCTACCGTGACGTCCGCTTCGCCAAGGACAAGTCACCGTACAAGACCCATCAGGGCGCCTTCGTGGACCTCACGCCCGGCATCGGGTTCTATGTCCAGATCGGCGCCGACGGACTCTTCACGGCGGGCGGCTGCTACACCCAGGCGTCCGACCAGGTGGCCCGCTACCGCGCCGCGGCCGACGAGGACCTGACGGGCAAGCCGCTGGCGGACATGGTGACGGCTTTGCGGGCCGAGGGCTACGTCATCGGCGGTGACCGGCTCAAGACCCGTCCCCGTGGCATCGCGGAGGATCATCCGCGCCTCGACCTGCTGCGCCACAGGTCCCTGCACGCGGGCCGCCAGTGGGAGCCCGAGCCGTGGGTCCACACCGCCGAGGTCCTCGACCGGGTCCGCGCCACCTGGCGTGCCTTCGGGCCGCTGGTGGACTGGATGTGCGCCCACGTACGGGCCAGCGAGTTGCCGCGCCGCTGACCATGGGAGGTCGACAGAGCGTGACGGTGCGCGGGGACGACGCGGCGACGGTCACCGCCGAGACGGGGGATCGGACGCGCCGCGACCGCGTCACGCTGGCGGCGATCACCGCCACGGCGACCGCCCTCTACACCACCCTTTCCCTCACCAAGCTGGCGAACTTCAAGGCCGGCGCCTACGACCTGGTGATCTTCGACCAGGCCGTGCGTTCCTACTCCCAGTTCCGCCTGCCCATAGCCATCGTCAAGGGCGTCCACAACGGCTTCGGCCCGGACTTCTCCACCCTCGGCGATCACTGGTCGCCCATCCTCGCCCTGCTGGCCCCGCTCTACTGGCTGTTCGACGGCCCGGCGACGCTGCTGGTCGCCCAGGCGGTGCTGCTGGCCGCGGCGGCGGTCCCGCTGTGGGTGTTCACGCGGCGGGCGCTGGGGCCGGGCGCCGCGCATCTCGTCGCCGTGGCCTACACGCTCTCGTGGCCCGTGGTGGAGACCGTGGCGTTCGACTTCCACGAGGCGGCGTTCGCGCCGCTGCTCACCGCCGTGCTGCTCGAACGCCATCAGGCCGGTAAACGGGTCGGTGTGGTGACGGCCGCCCTGGCGCTGCTGTGCGTCAAGGAGGACATGGGGCTGCTGGTCGCCGGGTTCGGGCTGGTCCTGCTCACCCAGCGCGGCTGGCGGGTCCTGGGCGGCGCGTTCGTGGCCGGCGGGGCGGCCTACACGTGGCTGGCCTCGCAGGTGCTCATCCCGCTGTTCGGGGGGCGGGCCGACTACTACTGGGCGTACGGCGCGCTGGGGCCGGACATGCGGGGCGTCGCGCACACCGTCCTGACCGATCCGCTCGCGGTGCTCGCCCAGCTCGGCAGCCCACCGGTCAAGCTCGTCACGCTGGCCCTGCTGCTCGGCATCACGCTGCTGGCGGCGCCGCTGTCGCCGCTGCTGATCATGGCGGTGCCGCTGCTGGCCGAGCGGATGCTGGCCAGTTCGTTCCCCAACTGGTGGGTGGCCGGCTACCACTACAACGCCTTCGTCGTGGTGGTGGTCTTCGCGGCCGGAGTGGACGGCGTCCGGCGCCTGCGCGCCCGCCACGCGCCCAGCGGGGACCCGGTGACGCGGGCCGGGGTCCTGGGGGCGGCAGGCGGAAACCTGGTGGCGCGGATCGCGGCCCTCGGGGATCCGGCGAAGCGGGTCTGGGCCCTTGGGGATCGCGTGACTCGGGTCTGGGCTCTGGGGGTGGTCGGGTTCGCGCTGATCTCCGTGCCGTTCTTCTCCCTGGCCGGTCTCGCCGACCTCGACTCCTACCGGCACGACGCCCGCGAGCGGGCCGCGGCCGCCGCCGTCGCCGTGGTGCCCGACGGGGTGCTCGTGGAGGCGGCCAACAACCTGGCGCCGGCCCTGTCGGGGCGGAGCAGGGTGCTGCTGTGGGACCGCACGCGGCGCGATGCGCCGTGGGTCGTGGCCGACGTGGGGCGCAAGACCTTTCCGTTCGTGAACTTGGCCGAGCAGCGGGAGCGGGTACGGCTGCTGGCCGGCAGCGGCTACGACGTGCGCTTCTCCCAGGACGGCTACGTGGTCCTGGCGGCTACGGCCCGGACGACGAGGACACCTGGTCCCCCTTGAGGATGCGGTCCACGGTCTGGCCCGCCGCCGACGTCGCCGCCGTGGTGCCCGCCGCGATGACGACGGCCAGCAGCGGCGTGGCCAGGCTGCGTACGCTGCGTACGTTGCGCACCCGCGCCCACGGCTCCCCGGCCAGGTGCATGACGCGCCACTCCCAGTACAGTCCGAGCCCGATGCAGACCAGCGCCACCTCGCCCACCACGATGGCCACCACCTGCACCTTGACCGCCACCCCGATGTCCGGCTCGAACAGCGTGGGCAGGTAGGCCGACAGCTCCGTGACCAACGCCGCCGCCATCAGGTGGAGCGCCTTGGTCATCGGCTGGGTGCCCCGGACGCGCGGATAGAAGTAGCCGAACACGAAGCCGAAGGCGGGCAACGTCAGCAGATACCGGGAGTCGAACACGAAGCTGCTCAGGTCGGCCCCTGTCGGCCAGCCGAACACGAGCACGAAGGGCAGGCTCAGCAGCAGGCTGATCACGAACGCGTACACGCCGTTGTGCCAGGGCGTGCAGCCGGCGGCGGTGGCCAGGGCCGTCTCGGGGTGCCGCCCGTGCTCGTCCAGCGCGGCCTCCAGCTCGTGGCGCCGCGTGTCGAACTCGGTCATCGTCAGCTCGCCGGCGCCCAGCCTGCCCCGGCCGATGCGATAGAGCTCCTGCTCCGAGATGAGCAGGAGCCGCTTGTGCAGGGCGGCCCTGACCAGCTGCCGGTGTTCCTCCGCCGTGGCGGGCTCGACGACGGCCGGGTGGGGGCGTACGAGGAGCCAGCGGGCCGTCACCCAGGCGGCGATCGAGGTGATCGTCAGCTGCGGCAGCGCCACGTTGACGTCGGTGAGCGTGGTGCTGCCCCGAGGGGTGAGGTAGAGCACCATCAGGCAGGCGATCACCGTGGGGTGCGTCGCCGGGTGGTCGAGCGCGGCCAGCGAGCCGCCGAGCCGCCGGAGCCGGAGCACCAGCAGCGCGAACGCCAGCAGCAGTAACCCGAGCACCCCGCGTACGAGCGGGTCGAGCGGCAGGATGCCGATCTTCGGCATGTTCGACGTGTCGGTGCCGCCGAAGGGCAGGTTCCACGACCCACTGTCCAGCCACTCGGTCGGCCAGCCCTGCACCAGCAGGCTCACCAGCACGGCGCCCACGACCGCGGTGCGGGTCCACATCTTGGTGGCCACGGCGATGGCGGACACCGGGATCACCGCCCAGCTGAGGGCCAGCACCAGCCGGATGCTGTCCGGCGGGTACACCCCGGTCAGCAGCGCCCGGCCCCACAGGGCGAGCGCCAGCAGGCCGATCGCCGCCTCGGCCGCCAGCACCGCCAGCCGTACGATCACCACGCGGACCCCCAGGTCCACGCTGAACACCACCGCCGCCGCGGCGGCCGTCACGGCCGTGACCACGGAGCCGATCAGCAGCGTCTGGGCGGGTAGCTGCTCGTGCAGCCACGACCAGGACAGCATGCCGATGCCGACGAGGCAGGCGAGCCCGGTGACCACGAGCATGTCGCGGGTGGTCCACGGCGGGCTGGTCGGCAGGGCCCAGCTCGCGTGCCGCGCCGTGAGCGCCGGCAGCGCGAGGAACAGGGCCACGTACGCCACGGGCCGCCAGTCCGGTGCCAGGAGCGGGAGCAGCACCAGGGGCGTGACCAGGGCGATCCCCAGGAGGAGCTCGCGGTTGGGCGGCCGGTTCCACCAGGCCAGGCCGAGCGAGCGGGCCAGGAAGGCGGCCAGCGCGATCGCGGTGAGCACGCCGAGCCCGGCCGTCCACGAGAAGTCGTCGGCCTCCTCCGCGTCCGGGAACCCGTAGGAGTCCTGGGCCAGCGTCACCTTCACCAGGTACGACCCGACGGTGAACCGCAGGAGCTCCGACTCCTCCCGCTCGGGATCGAGCCCTTGGGCCTGCAGTACGGTCCAGTCGCCCGGCAGCAGGCTGATCGTCCGCTGGCTCACGATGAGCGGCTTGGCGCTGGGGGCGGTGAAGTCGAGCGTCATCAGATCGCTGGGCTTGAACTGCCGCAGCAACGTCACCCGGAACTCGGCCGTGGTCAGCCCGCCGGTTGTGGTGAGGATCGGTGCCGGTCGTGTGGTCGGGGCCAGCCAGTCGCCACCCACCTTGATGGCCCCGAACCCGTCGTCGGTGAACCGCTGGATGCCGCCGGGGAAGCTGCCGCCCTGCCGCAGCGTCTCGACCAGCGGGTCGGCCCGGTTCATGCGCAGCCGGTGCTTGATGGTCACCTTCACCTGGCGCTGCCGCTCGTCGAGCCGTCCCTGGGGCACGGCGCTCAGGTCACCCGGGTCGGCCCTGGTCACCGTGACCTCGGTCGTCGCCTGCCGGGCGAGCTTCACCTGCGGGTCGCCCCGGTCCTCCAGCTCCCATGGTTCGGGCACGGTGGGACTCGCGGACCGCGTGGACAGCGGCACGGGCCTGGCCGCCACCGTGCACCAGACGATCGCTCCCGCCGAGACCATCGCGAGCCCGAACGCGATGAACATCCGGAGCTTCCCCACAAGTGGATGATTCACTCACGGAGGGAGTTGTTCTCGCCACTCCGGTCACGGTGTGGTCACACCTGACTTCTACCGAATGTCAGGAAGAAGTCAGGTGTGGTGGGTGAGAGCCTGAATCAGGCGCGCTTGGCGCGAGCCGCGGAGCGGCCACGCGTGGAGGCGTCGAGGACCACCTTGCGGATGCGCACGTGGTCAGGGGTGATCTCCACGCACTCGTCCTCGCGGATGAACTCCAGCGCCTGCTCCAGCGACAGGTTGCGCGGCGGGATCACCTTCTCGGTCTCCTCGCTGGTGGAGGAGCGCATGTTGGTGAGCTTCTTCTCCTTGGTGATGTTGACGTCCATGTCGTCGGACCGGGAGTTCTCGCCGACGATCATGCCCTCGTAGACCTCGGTGGTCGGCGACACGAACAGCGTGCCGCGCTCCTGGAGGTTGAGCATGGCGAAGGCGGTCACGGGACCGGAGCGGTCGGCCACCAGGGAGCCGTTGTTACGGGTGCGCAGCTCGCCGAACCACGGCTCGTAGGAGTCGAAGACGTGGTGCACCAGGCCGGTGCCGCGCGTCTCGGTGAGGAACTCGGTGCGGAAGCCGATCAGGCCACGCGCCGGCACCACGAACTCCATCCGGATCCAGCCGGTGCCGTGGTTGGTCATGTGCTCCATGCGGCCCTTGCGGACGGCGAGCAGCTGCGTGATCGCGCCCAGGTATTCCTCCGGGCAGTCGACCGTGAGGCGCTCGACCGGCTCGTGCACCTTGCCGTCGATGGTCTTGGTGACCACCTGCGGCTTGCCGACGGTCAGCTCGTAGCCCTCGCGGCGCATCTGCTCGACCAGGATGGCCAGCGCCAGCTCGCCACGGCCCTGCACCTCCCAGGCGTCGGGCCGGTCGGTGGGGAGCACGCGCAGCGACACGTTGCCGACGAGCTCCTTCTCCAGCCGGTCCTTGACCATGCGGGCGGTGACCTTCGAGCCCTTGGACTTGCCGACCAGCGGCGAGGTGTTGGTGCCGATGGTCATCGAGATGGCGGGCTCGTCGACCGTGATGAGGGGCAGCGGGCGCGGGTCCTCGGGGTCGGCCAGCGTCTCGCCGATCATGATCTCGGGGATGCCGGCGATCGCGATGATGTCGCCGGGACCGGCCTCCTCGGCCGGCTTGCGCTCCAGGGCCTCGGTCATGAGCAGCTCGGTGATCTTCACCCGCTGGATCGTCCCGTCCGTACGGCACCAGGCCACCTGCTGGCCCTTGCGCAGCACACCCTGGTGGACCCGGCAGAGCGCGATGCGGCCCAGGTAGGAGGAGGCGTCGAGGTTGGTGACGTGCGCCTGCAGCGGGGCGCTGGGGTCGTAGGTGGGCGCCGGGATCGTCGACTTGATGATGTCGAAGAGCGGCTCCAGGTCCTCGGCGTCCGGCATGCCGCCGTCCTCGGGACGGTTCATGGAGGCGCGGCCCGCCTTGGCGGAGGCGTAGACGATCGGGAAGTCGATCTGCTCCTCGGTCGCGTCGAGGTCCATGAAGAGCTCGTAGACCTCGTCCACGACCTCCTTGATGCGCGCGTCGGGCCGGTCGACCTTGTTGATGCAGAGGATGACCGGCATCTTGGCGCCGAACGCCTTGCGCAGCACGAAGCGGGTCTGCGGCAGCGGCCCCTCCGACGCGTCGACCAGCAGGACGACACCGTCGACCATCGACAGGCCGCGCTCGACCTCGCCGCCGAAGTCGGCGTGGCCCGGGGTGTCGATGATGTTGAGGGTCATGCCGCCGTGACTCACGGCGGTGTTCTTCGCGAGAATGGTGATGCCCTTCTCGCGCTCGAGGTCGTTGGAGTCCATGACACGGTCGTCGACGTCCTGGTTGGCGCGGAACGCCCCGGACTGCCAGAGCATGGCGTCGACCAACGTGGTCTTGCCATGGTCGACGTGCGCGATGATCGCGATGTTCCGCAGGTCGTCGCGGCTGTTCAAAGGCATGATGACGTCTCGCTCTGTGATCGTGGGGTCGGCCACGCGAAGTCGCGGCCTTATAAGTCTAGTTGATCCCCTCTGATGGCAGGAGCGGGACGAGATGCCGCCTGGCGTAGGCACGGGCTTCGTCGTCGCTGTCCAGCGGTATCGCACTGTCCGGAGTGAGTACGAACGACAGCGCGATGCGGATGAACATCTCGGCCACGGCCTCGGCGTCAGGGGTGTCGAGGTGTTCGGCGAGATACGTCCTGGCGACCGCGAGGTACGCGCCCGCCTCCAGAGTGAGGTGCGGCAGGATCATATCGGGCTCGGTCGCCAGCAGTCTGCTCAGCAGCGGATGTCCCCGCACCAGGCGCAGCGTGACCGCGAACCCCTCCGTCACCCGGTCGGCCATGGTCGGCAGCGGCCCGACCGCCTGCTCGAACGCGCGCAGGAACCGGTGGAGCTCGCGCAACATCACGCCCTGGACCAGGTCGCTCTTGCGGGCGAAGCGCCGATAGACGGTGATCCGCGACAGGCCCGCCTGCCGGGCGACGTCGTCGACGGTCAGGCGGCGCAGGCCGTGCTCCAGCATCCGCGCGTAGGCCGCGTCGAGGATGCGCCCAGCCGTGGTCGGCTCGCCGGAGTCGTCCTGCATGGATCAAGACTATGGGCGGCTCGCCGGGCACCGGACGTACATAGCGGGTTGCACATTTCTACGCATGTCCTGGGCGGTGCCGGATGCCTACATTGGCGGCATGACCTGGACAGAGCTGGTGCTGGGCGCCTCTCCCGTACAGGGCGACCAGCCCGCGGTCAGCGACGTCAGAACCGGCGAGGTGCTGTCGTACAACGCGTTCGCGCGGAAGGTCACGCACGCGGCGGCGGGGTTGCGCCGTCACGGTCTGCGCTACGGCGACCGCGTGATCGTCGACATGCCGCTCGGGGTGGGGTTCGCCATCGCCGTCCATTCCGTCGCCTGGTCCGGGGGAGTGGCGGTGCTCGCAGACTCCGGGACCGCCCGCATGATGATCGCCCAGCGCGGCTACGACCCGCTCGCGGTGGATGTTCAGAAGGTCTTCACCTTCGAGCCGACGCCGGGGGAGCTCCCGTTCAGCGACCTGCTGGGTGAGCGTTCTGTCCAGTTCGGGCCGCTGGCCGGCCCCGCGCTGAGCGTCGGCGGCGAATACGTCTACGACCACGACGAGCTGGCGTCGGACCTGCGCAGCCTGTCGTCGCGGCTGCTGGTCAGCGAGGACGACGTCGTGCTCGCCGCGGTCAGCGATCCGCTCAAGGGGCTGCGGGTGCTCGATCTGGCGTTGATGTCGGGCGCCCACGTGGTCATCGCGCACGAGCCGAGCCTGATCGGCTGCCGCGTGCTCGCGCACGTGCACGCGGCCACCCTGGTGATCGCGCCGTACGAGGTGGTCAGACGCCTGCTCGGCGATCCGACGTTGCGCGTTGTGGACGAAAGGGCCGTCGTCAGCTCGCTCAGCCGGTGAAAAGTGCGACACTGTGGGAGAGTGTGATCCTTCCGCGACGCAGGGTGACCACAATGTCCGAGCCCCCCAGGCACAATCTTCCGGCCGAGCCCAACAGGTTCGTCGGTCGCGAGCGCGACGTCGACGACCTGTGCGGGCTGCTGGGTGAGACGCGCGTGGTCACGCTGTGCGGGGTCGGCGGCATCGGCAAGACCCGCCTGGCGCTGCGGGTCGCCGCGCGTCTGGTGCCCTCCTATCCGGGAGGTGTGTGGCTGGTCGAGCTGGCCAGGCTCACCCGGGGCGAGCTGATCCTGCAGGCGATCGGCCGGGCCGTCGGCATCCACGAGGAAGGCACCCGCCCGCTGCTCGACACGGTGGCGGCCCGGCTGCGTGACACGCCCGCCCTGCTGCTGCTGGACAACTGCGAGCACCTGGTCGACCAGTGCGCGCAAGTGGCCGCCGAGCTCGTCGCGGCGTGCCGGGGCCTCGGCATCCTGGCCACCAGCCGCGAGCCGCTGCGCATCGCCAGTGAGCTGGTCTGGCGGGTGCCGCCGCTCGACCTGCCCGACGAGCGGCATCCCGACGCCGAGTCCGTGCTGCTCTTCGTCGACCGCGCCACCGCCGCGGGCACCAGGCTGAGCCCGGCGAGCCTGGACGATGTCGTACGGCTGTGCCGGGCGCTCGACGGGCTGCCGCTAGCGCTGGAGCTGGCCGCGGCCCGCACCAGCCTGCTCAGTCCCGGGCAGATCGTCGATCGGATCGACGGCCGTTTCTCGCTGCTCACCACCGGCGGCCGCACCGCACCGCCCAGGCAGCGCACACTGTTGGCCGCGGTCGAATGGAGCTACGACCTGCTGTCGGCCAAGGAACAGGTGCTGCTGCGCAGGCTGTCGGTGTTCGCCGGGTCCTTCGACCTCGAACTCGCCGAGCAGATCTGCGCCGACCGGCCCATCTCCGAGGCGGAGATCGTCGACCTGCTCGGCGCCCTGGTCGACAAGTCTCTTGTGCTGTGCGACGAGGAGCGCAGGCGCTACCGGCTGCTGGAGACCATCAAGCACTACGCGGCCGAGCGGCTGGCGGAGGCGGCCGAGCGCGAGGTGCTGCGCGATCGGCACCTGGAGGTGCTGTGCGAGCTTCAGCTGCGCCACTTCGGTACGGAGATGGTCGAGCCCGACCTGCCGTGGCCGGTGCGGCTGGCCGCGCTGGAGGCCAGCCGGAGCCTGGTGGACGACCAGCGGGCCGCGCTCGACTGGGCGATCGAGTCCGGCAACGCGCCGCTGGGCCTGCGCCTGTGCGCCTACAGCACCAGCCTGCTCCCGGTCAGCAGTGCCAACCCGGCCGAGATCGTCGGCTGGGTCGAGCGGCTGCTGGCCCTCGACCTGACCCAGGTGTCCGATGAGCAGATCGCGCATGCCCATGCGTACCTGGCCTATGGGCTGGAGGGCCGCGACGAGCTGGCCCGCTCGCTGGAGTACGCCATGGCGAGCCTGGCGGGCCTGGGCGCCGACAACGTCTTCCCCAGCTGCGTCATGCACAGCCTGACGGTCGTGGTGCTGTTGCGCATGGGACGAGGGGAGGAGGCGCTACACCATGCCGAGACCGGCCTGGCCCTGGCCACCGCCTCCGGCGACCAGTGGAACCAGGCGGCCGGGCTGGCCGGCCTGTCGGCGGTCGCGCTCACCCGCGGCCGGCTGCGCGAGGCCCAGTGTCACGGCGAGGAGGCCTTGGCCAAGGCCCGCCAGCACGGGCACCGCTGGCTGCTGGCCAGGACCGCGACGCAACTCGGCGCGGTCGCCGAGGCGCGTGGCGACCTGGTGAAGGCGATGGCTCAATACGAGCTGGCGGTCCCGTGGCTGGAGGAGCTCGACGGCACCATCGAGCTGGCCCGCTGCCTGGCCAGGATCGGCCGGGTCGCGGCGCTGCTGCACGAGTTCGAGGTGGCCAGGGAGCGGCTGGCCGCGAGCCTGAAGCTGAGCAGGCTGACCGGGCAGCGCCAGAGCGTGGCCCGCTGCCTGGTGAGCCTGTCGGTGCTGGCGGAGGCCGAAGGGGACCTGGAGAGCTCCGTACTTGCCGCCGCCTCGGCCACCGCGCTGCGCGAGTCGATGGGCCAGCACTCCGCCACGATCCGCATCGAGGAGCTGCTCACTCGCGCCCGCGCCAAGCTCGGCGAGGGCCGCACCGCGACGCTCTGGTCGCGGGGCAGGGCGATGAGTCCCGACGACGCCGCCCGCCAGGTCCTCGCGGGCGAGCGGCCGGTCCCGGCCGGTCCGGTGGCGACCGAACCCGTCAGGCACTCGCTGCTGACCGCCCGCGAGCAGGAGATCGCGGCCCTGCTGACCAGGGGCCTGTCCAACCGGGCCATCGCCGAGGAGCTCGTCATCAGCCCCGCGACCGTGGCCAGGCACATCGCCAACATCATGGAGAAGCTCGGCTACACCTCGCGCGCTCAGATCGCGGTGTGGGCGGCCGAGCAGCCGCGCGGTTCTGCATAGCGATCTGCATATTCCGCCCCATGTGTGCATGAGATGCCCTCCATAGCGTGGGCGCCATGGAGGAGCGCATCGTGATGGTGGACTCTGGCACCGGCCTGTGTCTCACCGAGGGGCAGCTGGACGAGAGGTCGGCCGCCGCGACCGTCCAGCTGCGACGCCGGGGCGTGCGCGCGGGCGACACGGTGCTCATCTGCCTGACCGTCGGCCCCGACCTGCTGGTGGCCACCGACGCGGTGATAGCCGCCGGCGGGATCGTCTGGCCGGTCCCGGCGGAGCTCGACGAGGGCAGGCTGCGGGATCGGATCATGGCCAGCCGGGCCCGCCTGATGATCTCCGACCTGCCGCGGGCGATGAACGCGGCGAGAGAGTCACGCGTCCGCATGGTGGTGAGCGTCGCGGAGCTACATTCGTATCCGGTCAGTCGCGAACTCTGCACGGAAAGTGATCCCACCGGACGGCGAACCAAGGGAGACTGTGAGGGAGTGTGATCCTCCCGCCAACACTTGGACCTTCTCCATGACTGCGCAAGTCCAGCACAACCTCCCCGCCGAACCCAACCGTTTCGTCGGACGGGCGCGCGACGTGGCCGAGCTGTGCGCGCTGGTCCGCGGCGAGCGCGTGGTCACGCTCAGCGGAGTGGGCGGCATCGGCAAGACCCGCCTGTCGCTGCGGGTGGCCGCCAACGCCCTGCCCGGCTTCACCGACGGCGTGTGGCTGGTCCAGCTCGCCCGCGTCAGCGACCCCGAGCTGATCGTGAAGGAGATGGCCGACGTGCTCGGCGTCCGCGAGGAAGGCTCCGAGCGGCTGCTCGACGGGCTGCGGATCCGGCTGCGCGGCACCAGGACGCTGCTCCTGCTCGACAACTGCGAGCACCTCGTCGAACCGTGTGCCGAGCTGGTCGCCGGTCTGCTCGCCGACTGCCCCGAGCTGAGATTCCTGCTCACCAGCCGCGAGCCGCTGCGCATCCCCGGCGAGCTGATCTGGCGGGTGCCGCCGCTCGACCTGCCCGACGAGCGGCATCCCGACGCCGAGTCCGTGCTGTTCTTCGTCGAGCGGGCGGCCGCGGCCGGGGCCCGCGCCGTGACCGACAGCATGCCCGACGTCATACGGCTGTGCCGGGCGCTCGACGGGCTGCCGCTCGCCCTTGAGCTGGCCGCGGCCCGCAGCAGCCTGCTCAGTCCGGGGCGCATCGCCGACCGGATCGGCGACCGGTTCAAGCTGCTGACCACCGGTGACCGCACCGCCCACGCCCGCCAGCGCACGCTGCTGGCCACGGTCGAGTGGAGTCACGACCTGCTCGCCCGCAAGGAGCGAGTGCTGCTGCGGCGGCTGTCGGTGTTCGCCGGGCGCTTCGACCTCGACCTGGCCGAGCAGGTGTGCGCCGACGGCGACCTGCTGCGCCGCGACGAGGTGCTCGACGTGCTCAGCGGCCTGGTCGACAAGTCGCTGGTGCTCCACCACGGCGACGGCGGCCGCTACCACCTGCTGGACACCATCAGGCACTATGCCGCCGAGCGATTGTGCGAGGCGGGCGAGGAGGCGCGGCTGCGCGGCGGCCACCTCAAGGTGATCTGCGCCGAGATGGAGCGCTGCAACGAGGCTGGTTCACTTCACCGCCGATTGTCGTGGCCGGCCCGCGCCGTCCACTTCGCCAGGGGGCGCCGCCTGCTCGACGACTGCCGGGCGGCGATCGACTGGGCCGTCGAGTCCGGCAGTGCCGAGCTGGGGCTGCGCCTGGCCCACGCGGCGCTGACCATCCTCGCGGTGCGCGGCGATCTGCGGGAGAGCGTCGGCTGGTACGAACGGCTGCTCGGCCTCGACCTGTCGGGCGTGCCCGACCAGCTGATCGGCGTGGCCAAGGGCGGCTTCGCCTACGGGCTCGAAACGCGCGACGAGCTCGACCGGGCCGCGGCGCTCATCGAGGAGAGCATCGAGGAGCAGCGGCGCCACCCCTATACGCATTGGCTCGGCGTCACCTACGGCGTGGCCCTGACCGTCTTCTTCCGCACCGGCCAGACCGGCACGGCCCTGCGCTACCTGCGCGAGCTCGAAGTGGCGGCCGCCGAGCACGACGACCTGTTCAACCTGACGACCGCCCGTATCGCCCGGCTCAACCTGGCGCTCTTCCAGGGGCAGCCGCGCCAGGCGCAGCGGTTCGGCGAGGAGGCGCTGGCCCTGGCCATGGAGACCGGCCACCACTGGACCCTGGCCAGGGCCCTGACTCACCTGGGCGCGGTGGCCGAGGCCAGGGGCGACCTGGCGGCCGCCATGCGGCACCACACGGCGGCGCTGCCCATCCTCGAAGAGCTCGACAACCGGGTCGAGTTGGCCCGCTGCCAGGCCAAGGTCGGCAGGGTGGCGGCCAGGCTGCACGACTTCCCCGCCGCCCGGCGCAGCCTGGCCGCCAGCCTGGTGCTGAGCACGCAGACCGGCCGGCGCAGCGGCGTCGTCCGCGCGCTGGTCGCCCTGTCCGTCCTGGCGCAGGCCGAGGGCGATCTCGACGAGGCGGTCGTCGCGGCCGCGGCGGCGAGCGCGTTGCGCGAGTCGATCGGCCAGCACGACGCCCCGGCCCGCACCCAGGAGCTGCTCTCGCTCGCCCGCGACAAGCTCAGCGAGGGCCGGGTGGCGCTGCTCTGGGCCAGTGGCATCGCGCAGGATCCCGGCGCGGTGGCCCGGCGGATCCTCGACCAGAAGACCGACGCCGGAGACGTTCATGAGCCCGCCGCCCTGCTCCCGTCCTTGCCCGCCACGCTGTTGGTGTCCTCGTCGGGCCCGGCCGCCCGCGAGCCGCGCTACGCGACGCTGACGGCGCGCGAGCGGGAGATCGCCGGGCTGCTCACCGAGGGCCTGAGCAACCGGGCCGTCGCGGCGCAGCTGGTGATCAGTCCCGCCACGGTCGCCAGGCACGTGGCCAACATCATGGAGAAGCTCGGCTTCGGCTCGCGCGCCCAGATCGCGGTATGGGCGGCCGAGCACGGCCTCGACTACCGGTGACCGTGAGCGCTGTATGGGCGGCCGAACATGGCCTCGACCACCGGTGACCATAAGCTCGGAAACATGCCGCTCGCTCCCAACTTCCCGGTCATGCTCCGCACCGAGGACGGCGTCCGCATCGACGCCGCGCACACCCCGTCCACCCGCTCCGGCCTCGGCATCGTGGTGGCGCACGGGTTCACCGGCTCCTGGCGCGACCCGGCCACGCGGCGCATCGCGCACGTACTGAGCGGCTACGGCGGCGTGGTCGCGTTCGACTTCCGGGGGCACGGCCGTTCCGGCGGCGAGTCGACCGTGGGCGACAAGGAGATCCTCGACGTCGACGCCGCCGTACGGCACGCGCGGGTGATCGGCTATTCCAAGGTCGCCGTGGTCGGCTTCTCCATGGGCGCCGCCGTGGCCGTACGCCACGCGGGACTGCTCGGCGGCATCGACGCGGTGGTGTCGGTGAGCGGCCCGGCCCGCTGGCACTACCGCGGCACCAAGCCGATGCGCCAGGTGCACTGGGCCATCGAGCAGCCGATCGGCAGGTGGGCGGCCAGGGTCGCCAAGCGCACCAAGATCGCCCGCGGCGAGTGGGACCCGATCCCGGTGCCGCCCCACGAGGCCGCCGCGCTGATCTCTCCCACGCCGCTGCTGATCGTCCACGGCGACGCCGACGGGTTCTTCCCGCTGGAGCACGCGCACCAGCTCTACGAGGGCGCCCGCGAGCCCAAGAAGCTCTGGATCGAGCGCGGCTACGGCCACGCGGAGGCCGCGGCGACCCCGGAACTCATCCGCAGAATCGGAAAGTGGATCAGTACGAACCTTTTCTGAGTAATAGACGTCTATCTAGGGCGTAAGGAAGAAATCCACCGGGAGAAAGTCCTACGGGAAGGAAACCGTCGAGGCGGTGGACGTAGGACATACTGCGTGGAGTAGCGGAGACCACACCAAGCGTTGCGGGGGCGCGCTGGGTGCGGGGCGCCGTGAGAAGGGCTCCGGTACGGCCGTACCGGAGCCCTGTTCTCAGCCCAGGCGCGCGATCGTCTTGTACTCCAGGAAGCTGCTGAGGCCCTCGGGGCCCAGCTCGCGGCCCACGCCGCTGGCCTTGTAGCCGCCGAAGGGCGCGTTCGACTCCAGCATGAAGCAGTTGATCCCGTAGGTGCCGGTACGGACCTGGCGGGCCACCTCCATGCCGTGGTCGGCGTCGGCCGTCCAGACCGTACCGGCCAGGCCGTAGTCGCTGTCGTTGGCGATGCGGATCGCGTCCGCCTCGTCCTCGTACGGGATCACCGACAGCACCGGGCCGAAGATCTCCTCGCGGGCGATGCGCATCTCGTTGGTGACGCCCGCGAAGACGGTCGGGGCGACGTACCAGCCGCGGTCCATCGGCCGGTCCAGGCCGCCGACGACGACCTTGGCGCCCTCGTCCATTCCGGCCTGGATGTAGCCCTCGACGCGGTCCTGCTGCCGCTTGGCGACCAGCGGGCCGATGCCGGTGCCCGGGTCGGCGGGGTCGCCGACGGGCTGGGAGGTGACCATGTTCGCGACCGCGTCCACGACCTCGTCGTAGCGGGTCCGCGAGGCCAGGATGCGGGTCTGGGCGACGCACGCCTGGCCGTTGTTCATCAGCGAGGCGATGGCCAGCATGCCCATGCTGGAGGGCAGGTCCGCGTCGTCGAGGATGATCGCCGCCGACTTGCCGCCGAGCTCCAGGCTGACCCGCTTGAGCTGCTCGCCGCAGATGGCGGCGATGCGGCGGCCCGCGGCGGTCGAGCCGGTGAAGGCCACCTTGTCCACGCCCGGGTGGGAGACCAGGTGCTCGCCGGCCTCGCGGCCCGCGGGCACGATGTTGAGCACACCGGCCGGGATCCCGGCCTCGATGACCATCTCGGCGAGCAAGTAGGCGTCGAGCGGCGTCTCCGGCGCGGGCTTGAGCACGATCGCGCAGCCGGCCAGCAGCGCGGGCGCGATCTTGGTCATGGCGACGAACTGCGGGACGTTCCACGGCACGATGGCCGCCACCACGCCCACCGGCTCCCGCCGCACGGTCGTCGGCCCGAACAGGCCGGGCCGCTGCTCCTCCTGGGCGAAGGTCTTGCCGTAGTCGGCGTAGTACTGCAGCATGCCGAGCGGCTGCGGCGCCTGCGCCAGGTTGGAGAAGGTGATCGGCGAGCCCATCTCCTCGGTGATGAGCGCGGCCATCTCGCCCTGCCGGGCGGCGTAGATCTCGGCCAGCCTGCCGATCACCTCGGCCCGCTCGGCGAACGTCATGCGCGGCCACGGACCGTGGTCGAACGCCTGCCGCGCCGCGGCCACCGCGCGGTCCATGTCCTCGGGCGTGCCGTCGGGCACGCGGCCCACGACCTCTTCGGTGTGGGGGGAGATGACGTCGATGGTGCCGGTCCCGGCCGGGGCCACCCATTCGCCCCCGATGAACAGCGTGTCGTGCTGGCGCATGTCGTGAGCCTCCTGCTTGACCAAATGCTCGCTTGGTTGTCGTGCTCCTCAAGGTGACCGAACCATGTTCTGTCCACGCGCGCAAGAGGGGTCCGGCACGCGCGTACGCGTGCCGGACCCCTCTGGGCCGATCAGCCGAGCAGGTGCCGCAAGGACCGCTTGACCAGGTCCGTACGCATGGCCTGGGTCGTCAGGCTCTCCACGCCGAAGCCGAGGTAGACGGTGTCCTTGGTGGCGATGCCGCCGCCCTCCTCGAACATCTGGTCCGTGCGGGCCCAGGAGTTGATCGAGGGCGAGGTGCCCTCAGGAGGCGCCGCCGTGCTCCAGCCGCCCAGGTCACTCTCGAACGAGGTCTGCTCCGCCGTCGCGCCGTTCAGCGTGACGGTGAAGTCGTCGAGGAAGACGCCCGCGCCCTGGGTGCTCCAGTCGCTGATGTACGAGACGGACAGCTCCACCTTCTTGCCCGCGTACGGGGTCAGGTCGACCTTCCACTGCTGCCAGCCGGCCGAGTTGCCCGAGGCGGCGTTCCACGAGCCGGAGGTGCCGGTCGGCTCGCAGCCCGGGCCCTGGTAGCGCTGGGTGAACGGGTGCAGCGCGCGCCAGCCCTCGCCGCCGCTGGGCGGGTCACAGCTGCTGCCCGTGCTCTGCGAGGTGTGACCGTTGACGTCCGGCAGGGTCGTCCAGTCGTCGCCGCCCGCGGTGTGCGCCTCGACGGTCAGGAAGTCCCAGTCGGCCTCGGTGTCGTAGGAGGTCCAGAACGACAGGTCGCCACTGGTCTTGCCGGTCAGGTCGACGGTCTTGGTCAGCCGCTTCCAGGAGGCGTCGGCGATGCCGCTGTAGACGTCCCAGGAACCGGTGTGCGGGTCGAACGGCCCGCCAGGCCGTGCCCACTTGACCGGCGCGGAGCTGGCGAACTGCGGGAACTGGGCGGCCGGCAGGATCGCCGAGGTCGCCACGAAGGAGTTGGTGTGGCTCGGCTCCAGCGTGCCGGTGAAGCCCTTGAACCGGCCGCTCACGCCCTGCAGCGCGTACGGGAGGCCCGTGCCGGGGTTGATGCCCGAGTCGTCGAAGAAGACGTAGGCGCCCAGCCAGTACTGCTGGAAGTCGTTGAACACCTGGATGCACGGCGGGTCGTTGGGGGTCGCGCATTCGGGCTGGGCCGGTTGGTCGGGCTGGTAGTAGTAGGCGCCGTTGTTGTTGGCCGCGTACGACGGGTACTTGCCCGAGTGCAGGAGCTTGCCGCCCTCGTTCAGGTAGTCGCGCACGGCCAGTTCGGTGTCGACCCCGCCCTTGGAGGTGGTGCCGGCCACCTGGCCGACCGATCTCGGGATGATGTCGTCGCCCGTCTCCCAGACCACCGCCTTGTAGTGGCTGAGCACGCCGAGCGCGTGCGGAGCCTTGCGGCCCATCTTGTCCATGTCATAGACGTCGGAGCTGTAACCGGCCTCGTCGAGCGCCTTGACGTAGTCGTCGGCGTACTTGGCCTCGGTCACGCCCTGGACGGGGCTGAGGCCCGTGACGTCCTCGGTGGCCAGCACCAGCACCTTGCCGCCGATGTCACTGGCGACCTGGTAGGTGAAGTCCCCGCTCTTCCTGCCGATCGAGCTGAACCAGACCTTGACCTTGTCCCCGGGTCTGGTGCCGGTGATCTTGCCGCGCATCCAGTGGTAGTAGGTGTCGTAGCCCTTGCCGTAGCGCTCGCCGCCCCGCCACTCACCGGTCAGTACGGTTTTGGTCCGGCCGCCGTTGACCTGGTAGTTCAGGAAGATCGGGCCGAGCTTGCGCTTGGCGTCCACCTGGACCACCTGGTCCCGGCCGTAGCTGACCTCGAACGGGTCCAGCACGAAGTCGGCGGTGGAGTTGCCGAGGTGGTTGACCGGCTCGGACCAGTTGGTGGCCGACTTTGCCACGTCCAGGGCGAACGGGATGTTCTTCTCGAACTCCGCCTGGACCAGCGCCTCGTCGTCGGGGAAGACGAACCCGCAGCCGTCGCAGCCCTCGTCGAGCTCCGGCGTCCAGGCCAGCGTGCCGTAGGAGGCGTGGGCGTGGTCGGTCGTCTCGCCGTTGGTGGTGTAGAGCTCCGCAGACAGGTCCGGGTCGAAGCCCGCGATCGCCGGCTTGGCGTCGTTCCCGGAGATGGCCTCGTAGATCGGGTTGTCCGCGGTCTTGGTGGCGACCTGCCAGCCGATCGGATAGAGCAGCAGCGGGCCGAAGGAGTGGTAGTTCACCTGGCCCTTGAACCTGATCCGCCTGAGCAGCCCGTCGAGCGCCCTGGTCTCGGGCTCGCTGGCGGGCGCCGCGCCGCGGTAGGTCTCGCTGCTCGGGATCGACGAGGAGCCCTCCTCGTCGTAGTGGAAGTTGGTGGGGTAGTTGCGGTTCGGGTCGACGCCGTCGCCGGTGGTGATCCGCCCGTCGCCGTCGTTGTCACGCAGGTTCTTGCGCCACAGGCGGTTGCCCTCGGTGAAGGTGAAGTCGTAGCCGTCGGGGTTGGCGACCGGCACGAACCAGAGCTCGGTCCTGTTCAGCACATCCTTGAGCGCGGCCCTGTTGGCGATGACGTGCTTCAGCAGCCGCATGTCGACCTCGGTGGAGATCCACTCACGGGCGTGCTGCGTCGCCGAGTACAGCGTCGCCGGCTTGATGCCGTCGGGCAGCACCCTGGCCAGGGCGGTGACCTTGACGGCGAGGATGTCCTGGCCCTTCAGCGTCTTGCCGAGGGACTCGATCTTCACTATGTCCTTGTTCGCGTTGGCGATGGCCTTGAGCTGGTCGGCGATGCCGCCGGGCTCGGAGTAGGACTTCCAGACGGTGTAGCCGCCGGCGGCCTGCGCCTTGGCGGCCTCCAACTGGGTCTGGCCCTGCGGGTTGCGTACGGGCTCCGGCTTATAGCCGAGCTTGCGCAGGCCGTCGAGGTCGGTCTGGGCGGCGGTCACCTCGACGTGCTCCTTGCCGCCCTTGGTGTCCTGCTGGACGACGTCGAAGCCCTTCTCCTTGAGGGCCTGCCCGGTGCCGGGCGCGCTCTCCAGTTGGTAGAGCTCGATCCTGTCGCGGGGTGGTAGGGGGTCCACCGACGCCTGGGCTTCCAGGGCGACGAGGGACGTGCCGAGGCCGAGGACGACGGCGGTGGACAGGGTCAGTAATCGAGACACGAGGTCTGCCCCTTCGCAGAGACCAGTTTCGTCGCCATCTCAGACCGATACGTGGCGCTCGGCAAGGCCCAATCTTTATGCCTGCCTTAGATCGGACAATCCTCAGATAATTCGCCAAAGGGGCGCGACTTGCCGCGTTCAGGTGACAATATTCAAGATCATCTTCTATAGTTTCGGTCCGTCGATGAGGGGAGGACGGACGTGAAAATCAGTCGCTTCGCCCTATTCGCCATCGTTTTGGCGGGGCTGTTCGCGTTCCCCCTCCCGGTCTCCGCGGCTCCCAACCCGGCCGAGTTGCGCAAGCTGACCAAGCAGGCGTCCCAGCTCAACGATCTCTATCGCGGCCAGATCCAGAGCCTGGAGGAAGTACGGATCCAGGCCAAGAAGGCCACCGACAACTCCGGCGACCTGGAGGCCCGGCTCGCCGGCGCCAAGGCCGAAGTGACCTCGATCGCCCAGAGCACCTACATCGCGGGCCCGCTCGACGGCGTCCAGTTGATCGCCCCGGGCGTCGACCCCACCGTCGCGCTCGGCCAGGCGGCGAACATGACCTACCTGGCCAACGAGCGCATCAGCAAGGTGCAGAGCATCCAGGCGCTGATCGACAAGGCCGCTGACGCCAAGCGGACCGCCGCCGAAAAGATCGACAAGCTGAAAAAAGAGATCAAGACCATGCAGGGCAAGCGCCGCGAGATCGAGCGGCTCCTCGCCAAGTACGGTTTCCAGCAGCCAGGCGGCTCCTCGGGGCTCACGCCGCGCCTGATCGCGGTGCGGGCCGAGATCATGCGGAACTTCCCCATGCCGTACGGGGTGGGCTGCCTGCGGCCTGGTGACCCCGGTGAGCATGGCAAGGGGCGGGCCTGCGACTTCATGATGTCGAGCGGCGGGCGGGCGGCCACGGGGGCCGACGCGGACCGCGGTGACGCGCTGGCCGAGTGGCTGATCAAGAACGGGCCCCGGATCGGGGTGATGTACATCATCTGGAAGCAGCGGTATTACGACATTCGGTCGGGGGGTGGCTGGGACCCGATGTCGGACCGGGGTGGGGTTACCGCCAACCACTACGACCATGTGCATGTGTCGGTGTTCTAGCGGCTGTGCGGAACGACGGTCCGTTGGGGCTGGGGTCCCCGGGGAGGGATACCCCCTCCGGGGAGCGGAAGTAGACGGTCCGTTGGGGCTGGGGTCCCTAGGGATGGACCCCCTCCGGGGGAGCAGACGAAGCGGTCCGTCGTGCCTGAGGGCGGATGCCCCCTTCGGGGAAGGAAGAACGTGCTAGCGCTTGGTCGCCAGGAGGTCGCGGAACCAGGCGTATGACGCCTTCGGGGTGCGGTGCTGGGTGGGGAAGTCCACGTGTACCAGGCCGAAGCGCTGGTGGTAGCCCTCAGCCCACTCGAAGTTGTCCAGCAGTGACCAGACGAAGTAGCCGCGCACGTCGACGCCCTCCGCCGCCGCCTGTTCCACCGCTCTGATGTGGCCGTCCAGGAAGGCGATGCGGCCCTGGTCGTCGATCGTGCCGTCCGGGCCGGGGGCATCCTCCTGGGAGCAGCCGTTCTCCGTTACGTACACCGGCGGCAGCGCGGAGCCGTACCTGGTGCGCAGGCCCGTCAGGAGTTCGCGCAGGCCGTCCGGGACGACCGGCCAGCCGAAGGCGGTGGTGGGGTAGCCGGTGATGCCGTGATCGGTGAAGGGCAGGCCGTCGTCCGTGGGCGCGCCGATGCGGGTGGGGTTGTAGTAGTTGATGCCCAGGCCGTCCACGGGTGCGGAGATGACGGCCAGGTCGCCGTCGCGGACCACGTCCATGGCGCCGATGGCCTTCAGGTCCGGATACTCGCCCAGCAGGATCGGGTCGTTGAACAGGCGGTTGTGCAGCGTGTCGTACGCGTCGGCCGCCGCCAGGTCCGCGGCCTCCTCCGAGACGGGCCAGACCGGGGTGCAGTTGTTCGTGATCAGTACCTGCCGCGCCCCGGCCGCGCGCAGCGCCTGAACGGCCAGGCCGTGGCCGAGCAGCTGGTGGTGGGCGACGGGCAGGGCGTCGAACAGCAGGGCCTGGCCGGGGGCGTGGACGCCCATGCCGTACCCGAAGGCCATGTGCACGAACGGCTCGTTCAGTGTGATCCACATGGGCACCCGGTCGGCGAGGCGCTCGGCCACTATCGCCGCGTATTCGGCGAAGTAGTAGGAAATATCGCGGTTCATCCACCCGCCCATGTCCTGCAGCGCCTGCGGCAGGTCCCAGTGGAACAGGGTCGGCACCGGCGCGATCCCCGCCGCCAGCAGGCCGTCGACCAGCCGGTCGTAGAAGTCGAGGCCCCTCGGCTCCACCGGGCCCGTGCCCAGCGGCAGCACGCGGGGCCAGGCGATCGAGAAGCGGTAGGCGTTGACGCCCAGGCCGGCCATGAGCGCGACGTCCTCGGGCCAGCGGTGGTAGTGGTCGCACGCGACGTCCCCGGTGTGCCCGTCCCGGATGCGGCCCGGCTCGTGGGCGAAGGTGTCCCAGACGGAGGCGCCCCTGCCGTCCTCCTTGATGGCGCCCTCGATCTGGTAGGCGGCCGTGGCAGTACCCCACAGGAACATGCGCACTCCTAAGCGATCATCCGAGTGGGACTCATGTTAACTCGCGGAGGCTCGGGGGAGCCTACCTGGCGGTAATACGCCAAGATGGGGGGCATGACGAGTACCCTGCGCCGGCGTCCAGCCCAACGCCGCAGCGTGGAGCGAGTCGAACGGATGCTCGACGAGTGCGCACATTTGCTCGACGAGGTCGGTTACGAGGCACTGACCACCAAAGAGGTCGCGCGCCGGGCCGAGGTGCCGATAGGCACGTTCTACCAATTCTTCTCCGACAAGCAGGGCCTGGTGCGAGCGCTGGCTCTGCGCAACCTCGACGCCTTCCTGCAGCGCATCACCGAGCGGCTCACGGAGCGGATCGCCGAGTCCGGTCTCGACCACTGGACCGACCTGGTCGACCTGGCCATCGATGAGTTCGTGGCGATGAAGCGGACCACTCCGGGATTCGCCGTGGTCGACTTCGGAGAGGTGCTGACGGCGCCGGGCGGGCCGGCGCTCAAAGGCACCAACCGGATGCTCGACGCCGCGCTGGAGAACAACGTCGTGGTCGCCGACCGGCTGCGAGCCCTCACGGTCGACCTGCTCGACGCGCCTGTCGGGCCGGGGCTCGACCGCGCCCTGCTGGTGGCGGTCGAGGCCACGGACGCGGTGCTCAAGCTGGCCTTCCGGGTGCGTCCCGACGGTGATTCCGACCTGATCGCCGAGTGCAAGCAGCTGGTCCACCGCTACCTGGCCGACCACCTGCCCTGACGGGCCGTCTGCCGCTGACGGTCCGCCTGCTTCTGTGTCTGCGGCACTTCGCGGGAGCGCTCCCGCCACACTCCGGGCCGCAGTGCCGGTCTCAGCAGGCCGTGTCCAGCCGGGCGCGTAGCTCGTCGTCCAGCCGTACGTCCGCCGCGCCCAGGGCCTCCTCGAGCTGGGCCATCGTGGAGACGCCGACGATCGGGACGTGCCCGTCGGCCAGCAGCCAGGCCAGCACCACCTGGTTGGGCGTCGCCCCCACCTCCGCCGCCACCTCACTCAAGACCGCGAGCCGCCGGGTCGTACCCGGATGCTGGTAAATGTCGGGGATCGGGCGGTCGGCCCGTGTGTAGGCGCCCGCCATCAGCGTGTTGTACGCCCACAGCGTCATGTCGGGCTCGGCGCGTACATACTCCAGCGTCTCGTCCGTCGCCAGCGCGTGGCCCGACTCGGCCGGCCGCGTGAGCGGTCGCGGGCGCAGGTAGGTGTGCCGGAGCTGCAGGCATGTGTACGGCAGCCAGCCCCGCGCCGCCGACAGGTTCCTGGCCCGCTCGGCCCGCCAGGTGGCCAGGTTGCTGGCCCCCACGCTGCGGATCCTGCCCTGCCGGGCCAGGTCGTCGAATGCCCCCAGGGTCTCCTCCAGGGGTACGGACCGGTCCTCGATGTGCGACCAATACACATCGATGTAGTCCGTCCGCAATCTCCGCAGGCTGCCCTCGATCGCCTTGCCGATGGAGGCGGCGGACAGTCCCTCCGCCGAGGCGAGCGTGTCGTCGCCGGGGATGGTGGGCCGGGCGCCGGTCTTCGTGCTCAGGAAGATCTGGTCCCGGTTGCCGCGCGCCGCGAGCCAGGAGCCGATGGCCAGCTCGCTCTCGTCGCCCGTGCACCCCGGCACCCAGAACGGATAGCAGTTGGCCGTGTCCAGCATGGTGCCCCCGGCCTCGACGAACCGGTCCAGAATGGCGAAAGTGTCCTTCTCGTCGACCGCGGTGCCGAACGGGATCGTGCCCAGTGCGATGTTCATGGTGGTGATCGTGGAAGCTGGAGTGCGGTCCATGTCAAGCCGGAGAAACAGTTGACCTGGAGTCGGCTCCAGGTGCGATGCTTCTGCCGTGAGCGTCTACACACCCGCGGAAGTGGTCGAGGAGACCGGCTTCACCCTGGACACGTTGCGCTACTACGAGAAGATCGGCCTGCTGGAGCCCGTCGGCCGCAACGCCGCAGGTCAGCGCCGGTTCACCGAAGAGGACGTCGGCTGGCTCGGCACGATCCGCTGCCTGCGTGACACCGGCATGCCGATCGCCGAGATGCTCCGCTTCGCCGCCCTGGTCCGGCAGGGCGACCACACGATCGCCGACCGCATCAAGCTCCTGGAGGAGCACGACGGCCGCGTACGGGAGCAGATCGCCAACCTCACCGAGCGTCAGCGCTACATCCACAACAAGATTTCCTACTACCGCAGCGTCGTCTAGCCCTGTCTTTGGGGTCCGGTTGTTAGACCGGGACCATGGCCGGGCCCAGGGCGAGACGGATCAACATTCCGCTGCGCCGCGTCGCCAAGGGGTGCGCGATGCTGCTGTTCGCGGTGCTGGCCAACATCACGGTGATCCAGGGGTTCGGGGCGCGGGGGCTCAACGCCGATCCGCGCAACCAGCGCTCCGCCATCGCCAGGTTCGACCATCCGCGCGGCGACATCCTCACCTATGACGGCACGACCGTCGCCGTGAGCCGGGCGACGGCCCGCGGGCCGTACGTGTATCGCCGTGTCTACCCCCACGGCGAGCTGTACGCCCCAGTGACCGGGACGGCGTCACTCAGCCGGACCACGGGCATCGAGGGGGCCTCGGACGACGTCCTGTCCGGCGACGACCCGAGGATCCAGGTCCGCTCACTCGTCGGACACGGCAGGGCCCGCGGCGCCGACGTCCGGCTCACGATCACCGATCGCGCGCAGACGGCCGCGTACGAGAGCCTCAGGGCGGCGGGCCGGCCGGGCGCCGCGGTCGCCGTCAACCCGGCGACCGGCGCGATCCTCGCCCTTGCCAGCTACCCGACGTACGACCCCAACGCCTACACCACCACCGACCCCGCCGAACTGGCCAAGACGGACCGGCGCCTGCGCGGCGACCCCGCCGGGCCGCTGGTCAACCGGGCGGTCAGCCAGAGGTATCCGCCCGGCTCCGCGTTCAAGCTGGTCACCACGGCCGCCGCCCTGTCGTCGGGCGAGTACTCGCTCACCTCACGGGTTGACGCGCCCGACCGGCTGCGGCTGCCCGGCAGCACGGCCTACCTGCCCGAGACGGGCGGGTCCTGCGGCGATGCCCGTCCGACGCTGCCGGACGCCTTCCGGTCCTCCTGCGACACCGCCTTCGCCGGCATCGGCCTCCAGTTGGGGCAGGACATCCTGCGCGACCAGGCGGAGGCGTTCGGCTTCAACGACCGCGACCTCACGATCCCGTTGCAGGTCACCGCCAGCACCTACCCTCCGAACATGAATCGGGCCCAGACCGCCCTGTCGGCCATCGGGCGGCATGACGTCCGGGCCACGCCGCTGATGATCGCCATGCTGTCGGCCGCCGTCGCCAACCACGGCGTCCTCATGCGCCCGTACCTGGTGGAGGATGTACGCCTGCCGGACGGCTCGCTCATCGACCGGGCCGACCCGGCGCCGTACCGGGTGAGCATCCCCGCCACCCTGGCCGGCCAGCTCACGTCGATGATGCGCACGGTCACCGGTGCCGGCGGTTCCGGTACGGCGTCCGCCATCCCGGGCGCGCAGGTGGCGGCCAAGTCGGGGGTAGGGGAGGATCACGCGCTCTTCACGGCGTTCGCCCCGGCGGACACGCCGGAGGTGGCCGTGGGCGTGGTCCTGGAGCACGCCGCCCCGTCGACCGCCGCTCTCATCGCCCGCGCGGTCCTGGAGGCGGCACTCTCCTAATGAGGTACGCCAACCCGCGCCCACGGGGATGACCTCGGCACTCTTCTCCTCCTACATATGAGGCTGCACAGACCTCTCTACACATCTCCGGGGCCGAACGGTTACATCCTCGAATGGCCATCTCGACGCATGCGGCGTCCCGTCCACATGTCTAACGTTCTGCATGTGATCGACCGCACCTTGCGATCTCGCCTCTCAGTCAGGGGGCGTCGTGGCTCGATCCAATGGGGCGTCGCGTGTCCAGGCGGAGCTTGGCCTCCTCGGAGGGGTGGGGGTCTGGTTCCGGACGCGTGACAGCGGGCTCGAGCCGCGCAGGGCTCGGGCCCGCCCACCACCTGCTGGTCGTCGCGCCTATGCGGACCTGTTATCAGCACATGCCTTGACGGCTCCAAGTGCGAAGTGGGTTGATTGCCCTACTGACAACGTTGTCAACCTTCACCACTCGGGGTTTCGAAGGGACGGTGTGCGATGCGACGACGGTGGTTGGCGGCCGTCGCGATCACTATGGCGAGCGTGCTCGGCCTGGCCGGCTGCGGTGGTAGCGGCGGCGGCGCAACGGCGAGCCCGCAGGCCACGGGTGGCGGCGAGAAGAAGCAGGTCGAGGTGTTCTCGTGGTGGACCGGGCCGGGTGAGGCCGACGGTCTGAAGGCGATGCGGGAGATCTTCGAGAAGGAGAACCCGAACTACACCTTCTTCGACGCGGCGGTGGCGGGCGGCTCCGGCGACAAGGCCAAGGCGCTGCTGCAGTCGAAGTTGCAGGCGGACACCCCGCCGGACACTTTCCAGGGTCACGCGGGCGCCGAATTGCAGGGCTACATCAAGGCGGGCGACCTGGAGGACCTCAACTCCCTCTATGACGAGTTGAAGCTGAAGGACGTCTTCCCCTCCCAGCTGATCGACCAGATCAGCGTGGACGGCAAGATCTATTCGGTGCCGGTCAACATCCACCGGTCGAACGTGCTGTGGTTCAACCCGAAGCTGCTGAAGGAGGCGGGGATCGCGGCCGCGCCCAAGTCGGTCGACGAGTTCATCGCCGACCTGGGCAAGGTGAAGGCCAAGGGCAAGATCCCGCTGTCCATCGGTTCGGAGTGGACCGTGGTGCACCTGATGGAGAGCGTGCTGCTCGGCTCGCTCGGCACCGACGCCTACAACGCGCTGTTCAAGCCGGGCGCCAACTGGGGCAGCCCCGAGGTGAAGAAGGCGCTGGAGAGCTTCAAGACGATCATGTCGTACGCGGGCGACCCGCAGGACGACTGGCAGCCCGCGGCCAAGCAGGTGGCCGACGGCGAGGCCGCGTTCAACGTCATGGGTGACTGGGCCTACGGCTACTTCCACAACCCGCCGGACGGCGGCCTGGGCAAGAAGTCGAAGGAGGACTTCGACTGGGCGCCCTCTCCCGGCACCGAGGGCACCTACCTGTGGCTGTCCGACAGCTTCACGCTGCCCAAGGGCGCCAAGAACCGTGACGGGGCCATCGCCTGGCTCAAGGTCGCGGCCAGCAAGGAGGGACAGGACGCCTTCAACCCGAAGAAGGGCTCCATCCCCGCCCGTAAGGACGCCGATCAGTCGCTCTACACCGACTATCTGGCGGACGCGCTGAAGGACTGGTCGAGCAACAAGCTGGCCGGCTCCATCCAGCACGGGGTGTCGGTGAACCAGCCGTGGCTGGCCTCGATCACCGAGGCGGTCGGCCTGTTCATCGGCAGCAAGGACGTCGCGGCCCTGCAGAAGGGGCTCGTCGACGCCGCAACGGCCAACGCGCAGTAAGACAGTCACCCGGGTACGGCAGGCGTTCACGCCTGCCGTACCTCTTGGAGGGGATATTGTGAGGCGGGCACGCACCTGGCTGCCTGGTTTACTCCTCGTCACGCCGTCCATCATCGCGATCGGCGTGTTCGTGTACGGCATGCTGGGCTGGAACTTCCAGCTGGCCATGACCGACAAGCACGACGAGGTGTCCGAGGGCAAGTTCGTCGGGCTGAAGAACTTCGTCGACATCTGGGACCTGCCTCGATGGCACCTCTCGGTACAGCACGCGATCATGTTCACGCTCGTGTTCGTGCTGGGCGCGCTGGTGCTCGGCTGGTTCCTGGCCTTCCTCATGGAGAAGGGGATCAGGGGCGAGGGGACGTTCCGGGCGATCTACCTGTTCCCGATGGCCATCTCGTTCGTCGCGACCGGCATCGTGTGGCGCTGGCTGATGAACTCGGGGATGGAGCAGCGGGCGGTCGGGCTCAACCGGCTCTTCGACTGGATCGGGCTGCCGCAGTGGCAGTGGTTCCGGGATCCGGACTGGGGGATGGCCGCGATGGCTCTCCCGGCAGTCTGGCAAATGTCCGGATATGTCATGGCACTGTTCCTGGCGGGGTTCCGCGGCGTGCCGGAGGAGCTGCGCGAGGCGGCGCGGGTCGACGGGTGCAACGAGTGGGGCGTCTACCGGTACGTCGTGCTGCCGATGCTCCGGCCCGTGACGCTGTCGGCGCTGATCATCCTCGGGCACATCTCGCTCAAGGTGTTCGACCTGATCGTGGCGGTGTCGGGCAAGCAGATCATCACCGACGTGCCCGCCGTGTTCATGTGGGTGGCGGTGTTCGACTCCCACGACCCGGCCAAGGGCGCCACCATCGCCTCGTACATCGTGCTGAGCGTGGCCGTCTTCGTCATCCCGTACCTGATCTGGTCCGTGCGTAAGGAGAGGCGTTCATGACCGCGGTGATCGGGCGCCGGCGGGTGTCCAGCGGCGTGCGGCTCGTCCTGCTGATCGCCTTCGTGGTGATCTTCCTGATCCCGATCTACGTCCTGCTGGTCACCAGCTTCAAGCCGCTCACCGAGGCGGACCCGAGCCAGGCGTGGAATCTGCCGCGGACCTGGACTTTCGAGGCGTGGCGGGTGGCATGGGAGAAGCTGGCCCCGGGCCTGTGGAACTCCGTCCTGCTGGCCGTGCCGGGCTCGCTGCTGTCCTGCGTGCTCGGTTCCATGAACGGCTACGTGCTGTCGAAATGGCGCTTCCCGGGCGCGGACCTGCTGTTCACGCTGTTCCTGTTCGGCATGTTCATCCCCTACCAGGGGGTGATGATTCCGCTGGTGCAGCTCCTGGTGAAGCTCAACGAGGTGACCGGGCTGCAGGGCGTCTTCTACGGCGGGATCCCCGGGCTGACGCTGGCGCATGTGGTCTACGGCATCCCGATCTGCACGCTGATCTTCCGCAACTACTACGTCACCATCCCGGACGAGCTCATCGAGGCCTCGCGGGTGGACGGCGCGGGGATGCTGCGTACGTACTGGTCGGTAGTGCTGCCGGTGTCCGCGCCGGCCATCGCGGTGGTGATCATCTGGCAGTTCACCTCGATGTGGAACGACTTCCTGTTCGCCGTCTTCCTCACCGGGCCGACGAGCTGGCCGACGACCGTCATGCTCAACAACATCGCCGGCGCCCAGGCCACGCCGTACAGCCAGCAGATGGCGGCGGCGATTCTGGCGTCGGTGCCGACGATGCTGATCTACGTGCTGCTCGGCCGGTTCTTCATGCGCGGGCTGATGGCCGGCGCGCTCAAGGGATAGAGCTTTATGGGATGAGGGCCGCTGGGTTGGCCCAGTGCTTGAGCGGCTCCTTGCGGACGTAGCGGGCCACGTCCTCGGCGACGATCTCGGCGGCGTTCATGGCCGTCTCCTTGCTGGCGCCGGCCAGGTGCGGGGTCATCACCAGGTTGGGGGTCGTGAGGAGCCGCGACCCCGCCGGGATGGGCTCCTCGGGGAAGACGTCCACCGCGGCGCCGAACAGGTGACCCGACTCCAGCGCGTCGCACAGGGCGTCGTAGTCGAGCAGCGAGCCGCGCGCGCAGTTGACGATGACGGACCCGCGGGGCATCGCGGCGATCTGCGGTGCGCTGATCATGCCGATGGTCTCGGGGGTGGCCCGCGCGTGCAGGGAGAGGAACTGGGAGCGTTCGAGCAGCTCGGCCAACTCCACCTGTCCTGAAATTTCCACGTAAGGGTCGTAGACCAGGACCTCTGCCCCGAAGCCCTCCAGCATGCGGGCCACCCGGCGGCCGATCGCCCCGTAGCCGACCAGGCCCGCCGTGGAGCCCTCCAGCTCGGGCCCGACGTTGTCATAGGTGTAGTAGTCGCCCCGCCAGACGCCCCCCGCCAGGTCGGCGTGCGTCTGGGGGATGCGGCGGGTGGCCGCGAGGAGCATGGCCAGCGTGTGCTCGGCGGTGGCCACGGCGTTGCGTCCCGGCGCGAACGTGACCGCGACGCCCGCCTCGGTGGCCGCGTCCAGGTTGGCGTTGACCGGGCCGCCCCGGCTGACACAGAACAGCTTGAGCTCCGGCGACGCGTCCAGCACCCGCTTCGTCAGGGGGGCCATCTGGGTCACGCAGACCTCGACGCCGCGCAGCGCCTCGATCAGCTCGTCCTCCACATCGGACGCCTCGTCCACCTCGCTCACCCGGCCGAACGGCACCTCCGGCCACGGCAGCGTCAGCTCGCTGATCTCCACCTCACCGGGAACCGCGTGCCGGAGCGCGTCGATGAAGAGGCGGTTCTGGACGAAGTGGTCGCCGGCGGCGAGGACTCGGATGGTCAACGAAGAGCTCCAATCGGGGAGTTGTACCGCAGGATCGCCACCTGGCCGTTCCGCGGGCGGATCTCGGTGATGGCGCAGTTGTCCAGCTTTGGGAAAAGCCGCCGGTACTCGTCCAGCGGCACGCCCATGAGGCGGCACAGCGCGATCCTGATGACGGTCGTGTGGGCGACGACCATCACCCGGCCGTCGGGATGGGCGGCGGCGATGTCCCGCAGGCACTCGGTGAACCGGTCAGCCGCCAGCTTGGGATCCTCGCCGCCCGGCAGCGGGTTCGTGGCGGGATCGGCCTCGAAGGCGGCGCGGGCCTCGGGGAAGCGCTCGCGCATCTCCGCCGCGGTCAGCCCGTCGGCCTGGCCGAAGTCGAGCTCCCGCAGTCGCTCGTCCACCCGCAGCTCGACACCCGCCGCCTCGGCGCTGGCGGCGGCGGTGATGCGGGCCCTGCTCAGCGTGGACGCCCAGACGGCCGCGAGCCCGGCCCGGCCCGCCCAGGAGGCCAGCTGCCCGGCCTGGTCGAGGCCGCGCGGGGTCAGCTCGATGTCGCTGAGCCCGGCGTAGCGGTTCTCGGCATGCCAGACGGACTCGCCGTGGCGCACCAGTGCGATGTTGGTCATGGCGCGGTCCTCTCACGGGCGTGGTCGGCGGCGCTCGCGGGCAGCCAGCCGCGTCCTTCCAGTTCGGTGACGAAGCGTAGGTAGGTCTCGTCCATGCGGGGTCCTGCCGGGTCCACGACCGCGCGGGTGCGGATCATCGCGGCCGCGTCGCCCTTGTCTCCGGCGGCCAGTACGGCCATGCCGAGCGCGGGCTCGGCGTTCTCCCGCAGCGTGACGGGACGTCCGAGGACGTCGGCGCGCAGCTGGGTCCAGTACGCGCTCCTGGTGGCTCCGCCGGTCAGCACGATCTCCCCGTCCGCCGGGGCGCCCAGCAGGTCGAGATAGTCGAAGCAGAGCCGCTCGACGAACGCCGCGCCGCGCAGGATCGCCACGTAGCGCTCGACGTCGTCGGCGGGGCGGCCGAGCGTGAATCCCTCGGCCTCGGGCGCCACGAACGGGAACCGCTCCCCGCGCGACACGAGCGGATAGGTGACGACCGGCTCCCCGGTGCTGGTGGGGGTGGCGGCGGGACCGAAGCGGGCGGTGGGGCCGTAACGGGCGGCGGCCTGGGTGCTCATCGCGTCGAGGTCCTGCCCGGCGAACTCGCGGGTCAGCACCCCCGCGCCCGTGCTCGACGCGCCACCCGGCAGCCACGAGCCGTCCGGCGCGCGGTGCGAGTAGACGACGCCCAGCGGGTCGTGGATCAGCTCTCTGGTGACGCCCTTGAGCACCAGGGTGGTGCCCATGACGGAGTTCCAGCTGCCCGGCGTCATCGCCCCGGCGCCGAGCTGCGCCGCGCACCCGTCGGTGGTCCCGGCGATCACCGGGGTGCCGAGTGGGATGCCGGTGCTCGCGGCGGCCTCGGCGCAGACCGTGCCGAGCGTGGTGCCGGGCCGTACGACGTCGGGCAGTGTCTCGGCGGGCACCCCCAGCTCGTCGAACACCTCGTACGGCCACCGCTCCTCGATCAGGTCCACGCCGGTCTTCAGCGCGTTGCTCAGATCGGTGGCCACGTCGCGCCCGACCAGGCGCCGGTTGACGAAGTCGTTCTGGTGCGCCAGCCGCGCGCCCGGTGGGGCGTCAGGCAGCAGCCACAGCAGCTTGGGCAGCGCCCAGTTGGCCTGCATGCGCTGGTAGCCGAGCCGTTGCCAGACGGCCGCGCCGACCGAGTCGATCCGCGCCACCTCGGCCGCCGCCCGCCGGTCGTCGTACATCAGACCGGGGGTCAGCGGGGTGCCGTCGGGGCCGGTCAGCAGGATCGTGCCCGAGGTCGCGGCCACGGCGACGCCGCGGATCCGCTCCGGCGGCACCTCGCGCAGCGCCTCGCGGGTGGCGGCGGCGAGCTGGCGCCACCACTCCTCAGGGTCCTGCTCGTGCCGGGGCCCGTCGCGGTGGCTGGTCAGCGGCCTGCTCGCCGCGCCGAGCACCTCGCCGCCGTCCGTGACGGCCATCGCCCGGACGCTCTGCGTGCCCAGGTCCACACCGATCCAGACGCTCACGAGCGCCCCCGCATCTCGGCGAGCAGCGGCCATGATCGGGCGCTGGTCTCGCGCAGGGCCAGGAAGTCCTGGTACGCCGTGCCGTACGCGCCGGACTCGGGTCGTACGGCATCCCGCAACCGGACGAACCGGTCGGCCGCCGCCTCGATGCTCGTGGCCGCGCCCGTGGCGACCAGGCCGACCAGGAAGGCGCCCCTGGCGCCGACCTCGGTGTCACCCGATCGGAAGACCGGCAGGCCGGTGACGTCGGAGATCATCCGCAGCCACAGTGCGCTGGCTGAGCCGCCGCCGCACACCCGCAGCTCGTGCGGCCCCTCACCGGAGGCGGCCAGGCAGTCCTGGATGACGAGCGTGAGCCCTTCGAGCACGGCTCGGGCGACGTGCTCGCGCCCATGCTCGAAGGACAGGCCGAGGAAGGCGCCCCTGGCCAGCGGATCGGAGAACGGCGCGCGCTCACCGGCGGGGGAGAAGTAGGGCTGGAACGACAGCCCGCCCGCGCCCGGCGGGCCGGTGGCGGCCAGCTCGCCCAGCTCGGCCGGGCCGTCCAGGCCGAGCAGCCGGCAGGCCCACTGCAGGACCTCGGTGCCGGCGAAGGTGGGGAAGGCGCGCAGGTAGCCGTCGGGCATCGCGATCGTGATGCCGACGGGCTCGCCGTCCAGGTCGGGCCGCTCGACGACGGTCTCCGTGCAGAGCGTGGTGCCCAGGATGCTGCACGCCTGTCCGGGGCCGACGCTGCCGGCGCCGATCGCGGTGGCGGCGATGTCGTAGGGCGCCATCACGACCGGTGTCCCGGCGGGCAGCCCGAGGAGCTCGGCGGCCTCCCGCGTCAGGGCGCCCACCCGGCGCGTGTCGTCGCGCAACTCGGGCAGCAGGCGTTCGGCCCATTCCAGGCCGAACATGGCCAGGAGCGCGGGGGAGTAGGCGCGGGTGCGCAGGTCCATGAAGGGGGCCGAGCCGTCGGACTCGTCGGCGGCCAGCTCGCCGGTCAGCCGGGAGAAGATCCAGCCGCCGCACGTCAGGTTGGCGGCCGAGCGAGTCAGCCGGTCGGGGTCGTGCTCGTTCAGCCAGGTCAGGATCGCGTGGGGGAGACCGGAGGCGGCGGAGGAGCCGTTGACGCGGAAGGCGTCGGCGGCCAGCCCTGAGCGGTTCCAGTGGTCGACGGTGGCGGCGGCGCGGCCGTCGTTCCACAGGATCGCCGGACCGGTGGGGCGGCCCGCCGCGTCGACCAGCCAGCAGCCGTCACCCTGCGCGGTCACGGCGACGAAGTCCGGCGCGGTGCCGAGCCGGGACGCGACCTCGCGGACCGTGCCGGCGACCGCGTCCCAGACTGAGTCCATGTCCTGCTCGGCCTGGCCGGGCGCGGGCCTGGAGACGGTGGTTCCGTGCCGGGCGACGGCCGTCTCGGCGCCCGTCTCGTCGTACCCGACGGCCTTGATGACAGTGGTCCCCGCGTCGACGCAGATGACCGCCATCAGGCGCGTCCGTGGGAGGTCCGCGACTTGCGGGCGATCGAGTCGACGACCACCGCGAGCAGCAGGACGATGCCCGTGACCACGAAGCGGATGGAGGAGTCGAGGTTGAGCAGGGTCAGCCCGCTGGAGATCGACTGGATGACGATGATGCCGAGCAGCGCGCCGAAGGCCGTGCCGCGCCCGCCGAACAGGCTCGTCCCGCCGATCACGGCCGCCGCGATGGCGTTGAGGTTGACGTCGCCCGAGCCGCTGCTCTGGTTCGCCGCGGCCAGCCGGGCCGCCGCGAGGATGCCGCCGACCGCCGCGAACGACGAGCAGAGCACGAACACCGAGGTGTAGACGGCCTTGACGTTGATGCCCGCGCGGCGCGCGGCCTCCACGTTGCCGCCGACCGCGTAGACGGCCCGGCCCCACTTGGTACGCGACAGCAGGTAGTGCATGATCAGCACCAGCGCCACGAAGAAGATGAACATCCAGCCGATGCCGCGGGTCTGCCCGAGGTAGTAGACCACGAAGGCCAGCACGACCAGCAGCGCCAGGCTCCTGACGGCCAGCATGGACAGGCTCCTGGCCGACAGCCCGGCGCGCCGCCGCTCCTGGGCGTGCAGGTAACCGCTGGCGAACAGCCAGACGGCCGCGATCACCGCGAAGCAGTACGACAGCCAGGCCGGTACGAAGTCGAGCTGCGCGAAGTTCACCAGGCCCGAGTCGAACGGCAGGTTGATCGAGCCCTTGGTGCCCAGCACGTAGAGCTGCAGCCCGAGGAAGGCCAGCAGCCCGGCCATCGTGATGACGAAGCTCGGCACCCCGAAGCGGTTGAACAGCTGCGCGTACACCCAGCCGATCACCGCGCCCATGATGACCGCGGCCAGGATGGCCAGCCAGACCGGCAGCCCCTTGGCCACGAAGAGCACGGCGAGCACGGCCCCAGACAGGCCGCTGACCGAGCCGACCGACAGGTCGATCTGGCCGACCAGCAGCACGCAGACGATGCCCAGCGCGATGATGCCGGTCGCGGCCGACTCCAGCGTGAGGTTCACCAGGTTCGCGCTGGACAGGAAGATCGGGTTGAGGATCTGCAGCACCGTCCAGATGACGATGAGCCCCACCACGACGGGGATCACGCCCAGGTCGCCGCCACGGGCCCGTTCGAGCACGTCGGCGATCGCGCCGCGCAGCCCTTCGTTCCCGCTCAGCCGCTCGTCCTGGCGGTCCGTGGTGAGCGTGCTGTTCATGAGGGCAGACCTTCCTTGCGGCGCGCCTGGCGCTGGGAGACCGCATTGTCGGTGGCGCCGGTGATGGCGGCGATGATCTCTTCGGTGGAGACCGCGCCCACGTCGAACACCCCGTTGTTGCGGCCGAGCCGGAGCACGGCCACGGTGTCGGCCACGGCCTGCACGTCGGCCATGTTGTGGCTGATCATGATGACGCCGAGGCCGTTCTCGCGCAGCCGCTCGACCAGGTTGAGCACCTCCGCCGTCTGGGCGACGCCCAGGGCGGCGGTCGGCTCGTCGAGGATGATCACCTTGGGGTCGCCGAGCAGCGACCTGGCGATGGCCACCGTCTGCCGCTGGCCGCCGGAGAGCGCGGCCACCGGCACGCGGACACTCGGGATCTTCGCTGACAGCTGGCGGAGCAGCTCCCAGGAGCGGGTCTCCATCGCCACGTCGTTCAGCCGGAGCGGGCGGACCTCCTGGCCCAGGAACAGGTTCTGGATCACGTTGAGGTTCTCGCACAGGGCGAGGTCCTGGAACACGGTGGCGATGCCGAGTTTGTGCGCCGCCGCCGGCGTCGGGATGTGGATGTCCCGCGACTCGAAGGTGATCGTCCCCGAATCGGGCGGATGCACCCCCGACAGGATCTTGACCAGCGTCGACTTGCCCGCGCCGTTGTCACCGACGATGGCCATGACCTGGCCCGCCGCGACATCGAGGTCGATATCGGTGAGCGCGGCGACCGCTCCGAACGTCTTGCTGATCCCTCGCAGGGACAGAACGCTGTCCGCTTGCTGTGTGGGCGACAAGGCCGCTCCTCCCTAGCCCTACTTGATGTCCAGGTCGGCGCAGCCCTTGGCGTATTCGCCGGTGCACACTTCGCCGGCCTTCATGATGCCGCTGTCGAACAGGACCGCCTTGATGTTCTCCTTGGTCACGACCGTGGGGACGAACAGCTGGGACGGCGTGTTGTAGAGCGTGGTCTTGCCCGCGGGCTTCTTGCCCTGCATGAACTGGTAGGCGACGTCGGCCGACGCCTCCGCCACGATCTTGATCGGCTTGGAGATCGTGTTGTACTGGTCGCCGGCGATGATCCGCTGGGCGGCGGCCGGCTCGGCGTCGTTGCCCGTGACCGGCGGCACCTTCACGCCGGCCGCCTTGAACGCGGCGATCGAGCCGCCGCCGGTGCCGTCGTTGGCCGCGACCACGCCGGCGATCTGGTCCTTGAACTGCGTGATCTGGCCGCTGACCCAGGTCTGGGCCTTCTCCGGCTGCCAGTCGGGAGTGTCGTACTCGGCCAGCAGCTTCAGGCCGCTCGGGTCGATCGCGCTGTGGATGCCCTTCTTGATCAGGCCGGCCGCCGCGTCCGTGGGCGAGCCGTTGACCTCCAGGAGGCCGCCCTGGATGTTCTCCTTCTTGAGGTGGTCGACCAGGGACTGGGCGATCATGTTGCCGATCTTCTCGTTGTCGAACGAGATGTAGTAGTCGGCGGGCGTGGCCGGGATCGGCCGGTCGTAGGCGATGACCGCCACTCCCTGCGACTGCGCCGTCTTGACCATCGTGGCCGCGGCGGCCGAGTCGACCGGGTCGAGCACGATGGCCTTGACGCCCTGCGCCAGGGCCGAGTTCGCCTGTTGCTGCTGCTTGGCCGCGTCGGAGTCGGCGTTCTGGTAGATGACCGTGCAGCTCGGGCAGAGCTGCTTCATCTTGGCCTCGAACAGCGGCTTGTCCTGCAGTTCGTACCTGGTGGAGGCGAGGTCGGGCATGAGGAAGGCCACCTTGGCGTTCTCCGCGCCGCCGCCCGCCTTGGTGCCGCTGGAGCCGCTGTCACCACCGGTGGAACCGGAGCCGCAGGCGGCCAGCGCCGACCCTGCGATGACTACAACCGCGGCGAACGCGGAGGTCCGCATCTGAACTCTCTTCACGGGATATTTCCTCACTTACTACGTCCTCACGGACTCGCTGATCGCGTCGCTCCCCTGAAAACGCCACGGGAGACAAGCCGCTCACAACCGGCCACGTCCTGTGGTGTGGCTCACGCTAGCGCGAGGTCTGAATAATTGTCCAGCAAAAGTGTTCAGGGCATGAGCCTGGTTTTGGGCAAGAAGTAGTCGTTTGGGGTTCGTTCCCGGTTTGTCGGGTGTTTATCAGGGCTTCGCTGTCGGGAACGTCGGCTGCTTGTCAGGAACGGCGTGCCGCGGCCAGGAGGCCCTCGGCGGTCAGGACGTCGGTGACCAGCTGGTTGAAGTAGCCGCCCTTGGCGCCCGCGATGATCGACAGCACCTTCTCGGCGCCCACCGCGACGGCGATCGACGACGGGATGCGGCGTAGTTCGTGCAGGCCGGGGGCCACCAGGCGCTCGCTGCCCGGGTAGGAGACCGGCTCGCCGGCGCGGTCGTACACACGCATGCAGACGTCGCCCACGGCCTCACGCAGGCTCTCCGCGTCGCGCGGCATGAAGGCGGGCACGACCTGCCGCATCAGCGGCGCGGAGCCGACGCCGACGATGGCGCACTTGGCGTGCGCCCACAGGTCCATGACCTTGCGCACCGACGGCTCGTGCTGGAGCGAGTAGAACAGCTCGGGCCCCGGCAGCGCGGGCGCGTACAGGTAGCTGGGCACGCCGCCGACGCGTTCGGCCAGGATGCGGGTGGTCTCGTTGGTCTGGAACCACGGCTGCGGCTCCTCCTGTCCGCCCACGGCTGGTGCGATGGTGACGCCGGGGAACTGCCCGAGCCCTTCACGCGCGCACTCGTACACCGTGCTGCCGGACGAGACCAGCACCACGTCGCCCGACTCCAGCCCGACCCCGGCCAGGGCACGGGCCAGCCCCGGCGCCAGCCAGGGGCCCAGCGCCGGGCCGCTGACCTTGGGGACCAGGTGGACGCGCCGCAGCCGCAGCGCCTCGGCCACGCTGGCGGCCAGGGGGCCGTCCTCAAGGGTGGCGGGACGGTGCACCTTGATCTCGACGATGCCCTGGCGGCGGGCCTCGGTGAGCAGCCGGCTCACGGTCGCCCTGCTGACGCCCAGCCGCTTGGCGATGTCGGCCTGGGTGGCGTCTTCGAGGTAGTACTGGGTCGCCGCCGCGTACATGAGATCGTGCGGGAACCGGGCCTGCGCCTCTGGCGCGACATCGGCGGCCTTCATGCGCGCGCTCCCTCGGCCTGAACAGTTGTGCTGGACGGATGTGACTATACCTTCGTGCCCTCAGATCACGGGGGTATCGAGTCTGCCGAACTATCATCGGTCCTCGCGCGCGTACCCGTGCTTCAGCTGTTTCCCGCTATGAGGGCGTCGCCGAGTGGGGTGCGGGCGTACAGGACGGCGCGGCCTGTACGGGTGCCCGCGATGAGGCCGGTGCGGCGCAGGGCGGCCAGGTGGCCGCCGGTGGTGCCGAGGCTGTGCCCGAGCAGGGCCGCGAGGTGGGTGGTGGTGGCGGGCACGGCGAGCTCGGCGAGGATGCGGGCCCGGGTGCGGCCGATCAGCACCGCCAGGCCCGCCCCCGTTCCTGTCGCGGGCGCCTCGACGGCCGTGCCGCGGGCCGGGTACGTGAGCGCGTACGGCCAGGCGTCCTCCAGGTAGGCGCCCACGGCGAGCACGAACGCCGACGGCAGGAACAGCAGCCCCTTGCCGCCGAGCCGGTGCCGCTCGTCGCTCTGGCCCATCCGGACCTCGATGTACCCGTCGCCGTGCCACCGGACCTGCTCGCTCAGGTCGTCGAGCGCGGCGGCCCAGCCGTACGCGGCGAGCCGGCCCGCCCGCTGCACCACGTCGCGTTCCAGGATCGCCTGGAAGCGCGGCCAGTCCTTGGACAGGATCTCCGTCCACAGCGTCTCGTAGGCGTCGGCCAGCACCTGGACGACGTCGGGTCCGAGCAGCAACTCCCTGGTCCACTCCGGCACGGGCGGCCGCTGGGCCAGGACGGAGGCGATCTCGCCGTGCGCCTGCTCGACCGGAGTCGTGCGCATGGCGGCCAGTTCGGTCTCGAACGGCACGCTCATCCCGGCGGGCGGCGGCGCGATGAAGTCGACGTTGCCGGTGCCCTTGTTGCCGGTGATCGCCGCCATGGCGCGCAGGGCGGGGTGGCGGCCGGCGAGCTCCTTGTACCGCTCGTGCCACCTGCCCACCCACCGCCGGTGCGCGCCCGCCCTGGTACGGCCTTCGAGCACCCACTGCGCGTGCATGGTCTCGATCAGCGGCGAGATGGCGAACCGGCTGGCCACCACGTCCTGCGGGGTGACCTCGATCCTGAACACCTTTCGTTTATATCCGAAACAGTCGCCCTCGCCGGGCGTGCTCCCGCAGCATCGTGACCGGCGGCTCCGAGACCTCCCTCCGGAGCCGCCCTTCTCACTCAACAGGGGGTGCGGGTTGACCGAGCGTGGGGCCACCTTCGGGCAGGTGTTCGCGGTACGGGAGTTCCGGGTGCTGTTCGGCAGCTTCGCGCTGCTGATCTCCGGGGACTCGATCAAGATGCTGGCATTGTCGGTGCTGGTGTACGCGGAGACGGGATCGCCGGGGCTCTCGGCCGCCACGTACATGGCCGGGTGGCTGCCGTACATCCTGGGCGGGATGTTCCTGCTCTCGCTGGCCGATCGGCTGCCACCTCGGGCGGTGATGGTCGCGGGGGAACTGGTCAGGGTGGTGGTGTGCCTGCTGCTGGCTTTCGCCGGGCTGCCGGTGCCGGTGATGCTCGGGCTGGTGCTGGTGACGGGGTTGTTCGCGCCGGTGTTCGGGGCGGCACGCAGTGCGTTGCTGCCGGACGTACTGCCTGGGGATGCGTTCGTGCTGGCGCGGTCGCTGATGGGGGTCACCTCGGCCGGCGCCCAGATCGCGGGGCTGGCCGTGGGGGGTGCCTTCCTGGCGGTCACGGGGCCACGCGGGGCGCTGGCGATCACGGCAGGGCTCTCGGCGGTGGCCGCCCTGGTGCTCCGGTACGGCCTGCCCTACCGGCCCGGCCGGGGCGCGGCTGCCAGTGGTGTGGCGGCTGGCGGTGCGGCGGTCGGCGGTACGGCGGCTGCTGGCGGCGCGGCGGTCGGCGATGCCTCGGCGGCTCGCGGCGCGGGCGGTGGGGCCGTGCGGGTGACTCTGCGGGTGAATCGGTTGCTGCTGGTCGATCGGCGGGTGCGGGGGCTGCTGCTGGCGAGCTGGCTGCCGTGCATGTGCATGGCCGGGGCCGAGGCGATGGTCGTGCCCTATCTGGGTGGCCAGGGGCAGGCGGGGGCGGTGCTGGCGGCGGCGGCCGGTGGGATGGCGGTCGGGGAGTTCGCTGTGGGGCGGTTCGCGGCTCCGGCGATCAGGGAGCGGCTGTCGCTGCCGTTGGCGGTGCTGATCGGGCTGCCATGGTTGGCCTTCCTCATGGCGCCCGGCGTGGCGTGGGCGGCGGTGCTGGCCGCCGTGTCCGCCGCCGGGGTGTCCTACCAGCTCGGGTTGCAGCGGCGCTTCGTGGACGCGGTGCCGGAGGAGGCGCGCGGCCAGGCGTTCGGGCTGCTGTCGGCCGGGCTGATGACCGGGCAGGCGATCGGCGCGGCGGTGATCGGTGTCCTGGGTGAGGCGATCGGCCCGGGACCGGCGATCTTCGCGGCGGGCATCGCGGGCGTCCTCGCCGCCCTGGCCCTGTCCGGCACACTACGCCCGGAAGCTCGCTCCGTCTCCGCCTCGGAGGTCACGGAGGTAGTTCGCCCGAGCCGCGGGGGATGAGGCGTACCGGCAGCTCGACGTGCTCCGACGGCCCGCCGTCCCCCGCCAGGCGGCGGAACAGCAGCTCGGCGGCCACCCGGCCCATCCCGGCCGGGTCCTGGGCCACCACCGTCACGCCGGGCGTCAGCAGGTCGGCCAGCTCGAAGTCGTCGAACCCGACCAGCCCCATCCGCCGCCCGCCCAGCGCACGCAGCGCGGTCACGGTGAGCCGCCCATTGCCGGTGAACAGGGCGGTCGGCGGCGAGTCGAGCGCCAGCATGCGCTCCAGATCGTCCCGGACCGTCTCGGGCGTCGGGGCGTGCATCGCCACCAGCCGGGGGTCGTAGAGCGGGCCGAGGGCCGCGCGGTAGCCCGCCAGCCGCTCGGCCGCCGTATAGATCGACGGATGGTCGCCGAGCATGGCGATCCGCCGGTGGCCGTGTGCCAGGAGGTGGCCGACGGCCTCCCTGGCGCCGCCCGCGTTGTCGCTGAGCACGGTGTCGACGTCCAGGCCAGGCCCGGGCGGCCGGTCGGCGAACACCGCGGGCGTCCCGGCGTCGAGCTCGGGACGCAGGTAGGAGTGGTCGTCACCGGCGGGCACCACGATCAGGCCGTCGACCCGGCGGGCGCAGAACGTACGCACCAGCTCGCGCTCCCTGGCCGGTTTCTCGCCGGACGAGCCGCTCAGCAGCAGGCAGCCCTCGACGATGACCACGTCCTCGACCGCCCGGCTCAGCCCCGCGTAGAACGGGTCGGCGACGTCCTCGATGACCAGCCCGACGGTCGCGGTGCGGCCCCTGCGCAGCACGCGCGCGCTCTCGTTGCGGCTGTAGCCCAGCCGGTCGATGGCCTCGCGCACCCGTTCGGCCGTCGCCGGGTTGACGCCCGGCTCGCCGTTGACGACGCGCGAGACCGTCTTGAGCGCCACCCCGGCTGCCGTGGCGACATCCTTCATCGTCGGTCTCACCCTTGGATCCTTTCCCAAGTAGGACGGCCAGACAACGTTGTCAGAGCGTTATGCGAGAGTAGAGGTTCTATGCCCCTGAGATCCGCACTCCTCGTCGCCGGGTTCGTGCTGGCCGCGCTGAACCTGCGGCCCGTGATCGCCGGCATCTCCCCGCTCCTCGATGAGATCATGAACGACGTCGGTCTCACGCCCGCGGCGGGCGGTGGGATCACCACGGTGATGGTGGTCTGCTTGGGCGTGTTCGGGCCGATCGCGCCGCTGCTCGCGCGCCGGATCGGCCTGGACCGCACGCTGCTCGCCGGGCTCCTCGTGCTGGCCGCCGGCGTGGTGCTGCGCGGCCTCGACGGCATCCCCGCGCTGTACGTGGGCTCGGCGATCGCGGCCACCGCCATCGCCGTGATGAACGTGGCCATGCCCGGCATCACCAAGGAATATTTCCCCGACCGGGTCAACCTGATGACCGGCGTCTACAGCTCCGCGATCGTGGGCGGCGCCGCGACCGCCTCGGCGCTGGTGATCCCCGTCGAGCACGCCACGGGCTACGGCTGGCGCGGCATGTCGGCGCTGATGGCCGTACCCGCGCTGCTGGCCGCGTTGCTCTGGCTGCCGCAGGCGCTGCGCGGGCAGGCGGGGCCGCAGGGCGGGCCGCGGCCGTTCGGGGTGGTGCTGCGCAGCCGGGTCACCTGGTACGTGACCGCCCTGATGGGCCTGCAGTCCTTCACCTTCTACGTGCTGCTGGCCTGGCTGCCGACGATCTTCCATGACGCCGGGCTGCCCGCCGACCAGGCCGGCTACCTGCTCAGCGTGACGAACCTGGTCCAGGTGGGCGCCACGCTCGGCGTGCCGATCCTGGCCGGGCGGCGGCCGTCGCAGGTGCCGTTCGTGATCGGGGCGGGGCTGCTGACCGTGGCCGGATACCTCGGCATGTTGCTGGCCCCGGTCGCCGCGCCCTGGCTGCCGTGGCTGTGGATGGTCGTGCTCGGGGTGGGGCAGGGAGCCTCGTTCGCGCTGGCGCTGCTGCTGATCGCGCTGCGTGCGCCCGACCCGGCGTCGGTGACCGCGCTGTCGTCGGTGGCGCAGTCGGTGGGGTACGCGGTGGCCGCGCTGGGGCCGGTGCTGTTCGGGCTTCTCAGGCAGGTGTCCGGCGGGTGGACGGTGCCCTTGCTGACGGGGCTCGGGGTGCTGGGGGCGCAACTCCTGGCCGGTTGGTTCGCAGGGCGCCCTGCTACCTTGGGTAAGGCTTACCGGTAGTGGAAGGATTTCACGTGCTCACGGAGGCGCTCCAGCGGTTGGCCGACGAGCGCGGCGGGGTGATCGGGGTCGAACCCGAGCTGGTCATCACGCCGGACGAGACCTGGACGGCCGCCTCGGAGCTGCTGCGCCCGCCGTACACCCTGCTGGAGGAGCTGGTCGACCAGACGGCGGCGCGCTGGAGCGCCCCGCGCCACGTCGGTGCCGCGCTGTTCTGGAAGACCTACGGCTACTGGCACACGCTGCCGATGGCGCTCGGCTGGGCGCTCGACGGGCGGGTGCCGACCATGCGGCCGGCCGAAACGTACTTCAAGGTGTCCGGGGCGGGGGTGACGATCGCGGCCAGCCGTGTGAGCTGGGGTTCCGGCGTCGCGCCGATCAGACGGGCGCTGGCCGAGTCGCAGGAGCCGCTGGTACGCGTGCTCAGCCGGATGGCCAGAGTGGGTGAGCGGACACTCTGGGGTTCGACCGCGGAGGCGTTCGCCCACCCGTTGACGCAGTTCGTGGCGGGTGACTACATGGCGCTGCTGGCCGAGGTCGGCAAGCCGGTCGACGGGCTGATCGAGCCCGCCGACGACGGCTACTTCCGCAGGACCTGCTGCCTGTGGATCGCGCTGCCCGACGTGGAGCCCTGCGCGAGCTGCTGCGTGCTCAGGCCACCACCGCGTCGTCCATCGGACGAAGCTCGTCGGCGTAGCTGACCGAGACGCGGCGCATGACGCCGGTGTCGTCGATGGAGTACTGGCCGAGCCGCCACAGCGGCGGCGAATAGGCGTGGATCGAGACGCTGTTGTCCACGGCACCGTTGAGCCGGTGGATGTGGTCCGGGCCGAACGAGAACGACTGGCCCTCCGACACCACGGTCTCCAGGTGCTCGCCGCCGATGCGCGGGTTGCACTCCAGCAGCGCCCCCTGGACCACGTGGACCGCGCCCGAGGAGATGTCGTGGTCGTGCCAGCCCGTGTCGTCCTCGGGCCGCCAGCACAGGAGCCAGACGTCGACGTAGGCGTCACGGTAGAGCGAGGCGTAGTGCCGGCCGCCGTCGGCGGGGAACTCCACCTGATCGCGCCACTCGGCCGGGTCGGCTGCCAGCTCGTTCACCAGCTTGCGCAGCTCGCGCCGGTCCAGTGTGCGCTCCGGGAGCCGAGCACAGGCGCCCCCGTCCTGGGTCTGATTCATGCCGGGGTGCTCGAGGATTAGCTCGCTCACGTACGGGTCTCCTTTCGGCCGAGTAGACGACGGGGATTGGTGACCCGGATGGCGTGGGCGGCTGCCTCGCCGAGCCCCGGGTCGGGTGCGGTGGCGTAGGGGGCGTCGGAGCCGTTGACCACGACGTCGACGCCGAGCTCGCGGACGATCGCGTCGATCGCGCGCGGGCCGTACGAGGAGGTCTCCACGAAGCAGCCGGGGTCCACCAGGCCGCGGCCCGTGCCGCCCCTCGCGATCAGTCGCTCCGAGTGGAGCGGGGCCAGCCCGGCCAGCAGCGCGAAGCACACGCGCAGCCTGGGATGGCGCGGTCTGACGACCGCGTGGAAGTAGTGCCACGACGCGTGCATCTGCTGGACGTACGGCACGAGCGCGGGCCACCAGGACGGTGTGCCGGGCGTGGCCGCGGCCGGGCCCGGATGGACGAACAGCGGCAGGTCCCGCTCCGTGAGCACGTCCAGCAGGCGGTCGTCGGGCAGGGCCGTCGCCGGGATCTGCAGCCCGGCGAACCCGCGGTCGAGGTCCTTGGCCAGGCGCTCGGGGTCGGGCTCGCTGTGGCAGGTCGAGGCCCACGCGCCGAACGGCTCGGGCAGCCCGAGCGCGCCCTCGTGGTAGGCGTCGAGCAGCGGCCACGCCTCCTCCGGAGGCAGGAACTCGATGCCGAGCGGGCTGGACAGCGAGACTAGGGCCAGCTCCAGCCCGGTGACGTCCCGGTCGGTGTGGTCGGCGGGGTCGACCTCGTAGGGCGGCTCGCCGTCGAGGATCAGCGTCCAGCCGTCGAGGTAGGGGGGCGCGGTCCGATCGCGGAGCGCTTCGACGAATGTTCCGGTCCACAAATGCTGATGGATGTCGATGATCACGACCACACCTCCCTCTATTTCCTACTAGTATTGCAGGTAAACCTATCACGCTGGAACTTCATGCTGTGAACCGTTTCAGTGATACGGTTCAGTGAACCGCTTCACTGGACAAATGTCAACGGTTGGCCGCTTGCCCCCCGATAGGGACGAATCCCGCCGGCGGCCCCTTTGGCATGCGAGCTTCTGTCGGTGCCACGCAATAGGCTGACTAGATGCCACGGAAGAGAGCGACGATCCGGGAAGTGGCCCAGGCGACCGGTCTGTCGCCGGCCGCTGTCTCCTACGCGCTGCGTGGCATGCAGGTCTCCGAGGAGACCATGGAGCGGGTCCGCGCCGCCGCCGCCGAGCTCGGCTACGAGGCCGACCCCATCGCCAGGGCCCTGGCCAGCGGGCGCACCAACATGATCGGGCTGCTCTGCGGCTCCCTCGAAGACCTCTGGCAGCAGTCGCTGGCCGTCGGCATCAGCAGGGGCCTGCGGGAGAAGGACCGCTACGCGCTGATCCTCGACGCGGTCGGCGACCCGGCCCGCGAGCGGGCGCTGGCCCAGCAGCTGCGCGACCAGCGGGTCGACGGCATGATCGTGCAGCCCGTCGATCCGGCGGCGCCGTTCTGGTCGGAGCTGTGCGAGTCGCTGCCGGTGGTGGCGATCGGCGACTCACTGGCGGGCACGGCCGGCGAAGTGGTCTTCGACAACCGCCGCGGCGTCACCCTCGCGCTGGAGCACCTCCACGCGATGGGCCATCGGCGGATCGCCCTCCTGACGCCGACTTTGACCAGCACCCCCGACCGTCCGGCCGACGTGCTCGTCACCGCCGAGGCCGACCGCCTCGGCCTCGACATCGTGGTGGCCACCGCGCCCCACGGCCTGGCGGCGGCCACCGACGCGGCCCACCGCATCCTCGACGCGCATCGGCCTAGCGCGGTGTTCTGCTTCGCCGACTCGATCGCCTATGGCGTTTACGCGGCGGCGGCGGAGCTGGGGCTGTCGATCCCCGGCGACGTCTCGGTCATGGGTTACGACAACCACCCGATGTCGGGCCTGCTCACACCGGGGCTCACGACGGTCGACTGGGACATCGACGGTATCGTGCGGGCCGCGGTGCGCCTCATGTCGGCGGCGGCCGACGGGGGGACGCGGCGTCGGAGGGTGGTGCAGCAGCCGACACTTCGCGAACGGGGCTCGGTGGGGCGCCTGTCGGTCGCGGGCGGTCCGTAGCGGCGGGTTGCTGGTCGTCGGTGGGCGGGGCTTTGGCGGCGAGCGGGCGGGTGTCTGTCGTCGGGGGGTCGTGGTGGCTGGCCGCCTGTCTTCCGCGGGCCGTAACGGCGGGATGTCTGTGCCGGTCAGCGGCCGTCTTCCTGGAGGCCCTCAGCTCCGTGCGGTGGGGGGCGGGTGCCCACCGCTTGCCGTACAAGATCGAAAAGGTTGTGAGAGCAGCAGCCGTGCGGCGTGGAGGTCATCCGAGAGGGGACGGTCGGGGACATCGGGCCTCTTGTGACGGCGACGCGCTCGCAGGCGAGCACGATCTCCAGCGGCTCCGGTGGCGCGGCTCGGCCGGCGCGGCCCGGGCCCGATCCAGTGAGGAGATCGTGACCCGGGCCGCGCCGTACGCCGCCGCATGGACCCGCGCGCAGGTCAGACCGGCACCGCCGAGCTCCACCGGGATCAATCGTTGTCGGGGATGAACAGACCGAGCAGCCAGCTGACGACGCTGATGATGATCGCGCCCCAGAAGGCGGCCGGATAGAAGTTGGCGACATGGAAGGGGATGTCGAGCTGGCCGGAGATCCAGCTCGTCAGCAGCAGCATGGCCGCGTTGATCACGAGGAGGAACAACCCCAGCGTCAGCACGATCAGTGCACAGCCCAGCGTTTTGATGATCGGCTTCACGATGGCGTTGATGAGGCCGAAGATCAGGGCGACGATGAGCAGGGTGCCCCAGTATTTGGGGGTGTTCGACCCGGCGATCTGAATGCCAGGGACGAACTGGATGGCGACCCAGAGGGCGACCGCGGCCGCCAGGGTTCTGATGATGAATCTCACGCTGGTTGATCCTCCCATTACCGATCGGTGCTCCGATAGAGGCACTCCGTGATGAGCGGATATGTGCCGCCCGGCCACCCACTGTGATACGCCTTGTCGATAGGCGTTACCGAGGGGCAACGCTGGGAAGAGGCAGTCGGGGGAAGGGAGCGAGATGGACTCGGATGGATTCGAATCGCTGTCGGCCAGCGAGCTGCACGATCGCGCGGTCAGCTACGCCGTGCGCCACGGCGATCTGGGCTTTCTGTGGAACCTGTTGCGAGTGATCCCGGCGGCCGAGGCCGCCAGCGGTCACGACACCGAGACCGCCAACGACCTCAGCCGGGTGTCCGCGCTGCTCAGCGATGCCCTGGCGGCCGGCGAAGGCGAGCTGGGCGAGGCTCTGCGGCCGGTCTACATCGAATATCTGAGCAAGCATCCCGAGGCCTAGCGCTTCCACCCCACAGCTGTTCCGTTCCGCGCCGATCGAACGCCCGCGCGACTCGCAAGGCTGCGCGACCCGCAAGGCTGCGCGACCCGCAAGGCTGCGCGACCCGCAAGGCTGCGCGACCCGCAAGGCTGCGCGACCCGCAAAGCCGCGCGACTCGCAAAGCCGCGCAGCCCGAAGGCCGCCTCAGCCCGCCAGCAGGGCTTCCGGGCTGCTGTAGGCGGCGAAGCCGGACGTGGTGATGACCTCCTGGTCGTCACGGCCGATGATCATGGTCTGGTACGGCCCGGCCGCCGCGAGCTCCATGGCGAAGCGCCTGCCCAGCACCGGCCCCATGGCGTACATCGCCGTCGCGTAAGCGTCGGCGGCGCCCAGGTCGGGGCCGAGCACGGTGACCGACCCGAGGGTGTCCTGCTTGATTCCGGTGCGCGGATCGACGACCTTCGCGCCGCCCGTGGTGGCGATGCCCAGGTCGTGGGTGAACACGACCGTGCGCACCCGATCGGTACGCGGATCACGGACGCCGATCTGCCAGCGCTTGCCGGGGGCGGCCGAGCCGCGCACCCTGATGTCCCCACCGGCGTTGATGTGGTGATCGACGGCGCCGGCGTTGGTCAGCGCGCGGGAGAGCCGTTCGAGCGCCCAGCCCTTGATGTAGCCGGAGGCGTCTATGACGCCGTTGATGCGGGACTCGAACCACCCGCCGGTCGCCTCGCTGAGCTCGTCGCAGCGATGCAGCACCTCGATGAGCTCCGGGACCTGCCGGATGGTCCCACCGCGGTTCAGTGCGCTGATCTGGCTGTCTTCCCTGGCGGGGTTGAACGTCTCGTCCACCCAGCGCAGCCAGGCGAAGGCGTCGTCGAGTACGGGGGCCAGCTCGCGCCGTGGCAGGGCGGTGCGGATGTCCACGCTGACCGGTATGCCCATGACCATTTCGACACGGGCGCTTCCGGGGAAAGTCGTCACCTTGCCTCCTTGTTCGCAGCAACCGTCCCACGGCGCGCGTAATGCCTGGTTAAACCCTAGGCTTGGGTTTGAAACGAGTTGTCCTGACCTGCGCCTTTGGTACGGATAGCCGGGTCAGGGCGCCCCGGACGTACCGCTGGAAGGGCCGGGGTCCGGCGACGATCACGGTGCGTTCGGCGATGTCGGGCACCTGGCGGCGCAATCCCGAGGCGCTGAGCCGCTCCTTGGCCCGGGGGTCGTGCTCCTCGCCCTCGACGAGCACCAGGCCGTGCTCGGCCTCCAGCTCGCGCAGCTCGTCGGTCACCCGGTCGGTCCGGTAGACGGTCACGGTGTCGCCCGTGCGGGTGGCGAGCAGGTCGCGCAGCCCGGCGGGTTCGAGATCGGCGACAATGAGCAGGGAGCCCCGGGTGGTGGCCCGTACGCCGTGGTGCCAGACGGCCATCACGGCCGCGATGCCGTACAGCAGGAGCGAGCCGGTGCGGCTGGCGCTGGTCACATAGGCGGTGGAGCTGAGCTGGTGCGCCACCAGCAGCGTGCCCGCCACGTACCCGGCCAGGCGCAGGCGCCGCCTGACCTGCTCCGAACGGAGGAGTTCCGGCGCCCTGGCCGACAGCAGCCCGAGCGTCACCAGCAGTCCGGCGACGGCCCACGCGGAGGGCCGCCAGGGGTAACCGAACCCCGGTTGGATCGCCCCGAACTCCGCGACCGCCACACCGCACCAGAACACGATGAGAGGCTGATTCGCCTTTGCCTCGCTAGCCATGGGATAGACGATGCTCGCCGAACATGAGAGGCGTCTGAGTAGTGTCTGAAACATGGCTAACGTACGAGTTGAGCGGACCGAAGACGGCGGGTTCCGGGCGACGAACGCCCGCGGCGCGGAGGTACAGATCGGGGCCGGCGACGAGGAGGGCGCGTTCACGCCCGTCGAGCTGCTGCTCGCGGCGGTGGGCGGGTGCAACATCGTGACCGTGGAGCCCCTGACCGCCAAGCGCGGGCAAAGGCTGATCCGCCTGTCGATGACCGTCGAATCGGAGAAGGTCGAGCCGAACCTGCTGGGTCCCGTCACGGTGACCTATGACGTCGAAGTCCCCTCCGAGCAGGCGGACGAGGTCTTCCGGGCGGTAGCGGATCGGGTGCACGCGAAGTACTGCACGGTCAGTCGCTCCCTCCAGGAAGGTACGGAGGTCCGTTTGGTAATCCCGTAACCGGATTAGGCGGACATTCGACCCCCCTATGACACGTTCGTTGCATTCGTCTCGGTAGTGTCGAGGCAGGTCAAGAGTCCTGCGACTGACTTGCAGACTTTTACCGAAGAGCGGACGCGGAGGGGGACCGTCGTTCGCAGTGCGGGACCGCCGGCGTTTTTGGGGGAAAGCGCCGGCCTGGACCGCCCTCGGTCGGGGCCGGACAGTTGGGGGACTGTCCGGCCCCGATTCATGCGTATTGTTCGGTTATGTGACAAAGGTCCTCATTGACTGCGATCCCGGCATCGACGACGCGCTGGCCCTGGCGCTGGTGGCGGGCACCCCGGCCCTCGAACTCGTGGGTATCACCACGGTAGGCGGCAACGTCGACCTCGCGTTGACCACGGCCAACGCGCTGGCACTCAGGGAATTTCTCGATCTCGGCGACGTTCCGGTCGTTCCCGGCAGCGCGGGCGCGCTGGTGTGCCCCACGGTCCGCGCCGCCGACATCCATGGTCTGTCCGGCCTCGGCGACGCCGTCCTCCCACCGGCGACCCGCCCCGTTTCCGACGGCCACGCCGTGGACTTCATCGTGGAGAGCCTGCGGGCCGCTCCGGGCGAGATCACGCTGGTCGCCATCGGCCCGCTGACCAACATCGCGCTGGCCGTACGCCGGGAGCCACGCGTCGTGGAGTGGGCCCGCGACTTCGTGATCATGGGCGGCTCCTACACCCGCGGCAACACGACTCCCGCGGCGGAGTTCAACATGAAGGCCGATCCGGAGGCGGCCGCCATCGTCTTCGACGCCGGTTGGACGGTGAAGATGCTCGGCCTCGACGTGACCCTCACGGCCGCGGTGACCACCGAGGTGCTGGACCGGATGCGCCCGCTCGGCCGGCTGTCCGACCTGCTGGTCCCGGCCGCCCAGTCCTACGGTGAGGTCACGGCCGACTCCGGGCCGGGCATCCATGACGCGTGCGCCGTGGCGTACGTGCTCGACCCCGCGCTCTTCACCTGCGTACCGGCGCGGGTGGACGTGGAGACGATCGGCCGGCACACCTCGGGAATGACGGTCACCGACTTCAAACTCCGAGACGCGCGGCCCAACGCGCTGGTGGCCACATCGCTGGATGTGAAGCGGTTCTGGGAGACGGTGCTGGAGGCCTACGAGGGACTGGGCGAGCGGCTCGGATGATGTGCTGGGTGGTGCGCGGTGGCTGCTACAGTTACTTCTGTTGCGGGCGCCGCTAGCTCAGTTGGTTAGAGCAGCTGACTCTTAATCAGCGGGTCCGGGGTTCGAGTCCCTGGCGGCGCACCAGCGAAGGTCTTCTGGCCAGGTAAAACCGCCTAGTTCACTAGGCGGTTTTACTGTTTTCTGGGCCGGGATCAACGCCTTCAGGCGACCCACGCCATGGCCCCGCCGTCACTGGAAAAGACCGGCTCTACCGGGTGGTTCGTTGGAATCTCCATGTCGCCAGTGGGATGAAGACGACGAGGATGGCGATGGACCAGGCCAGGGTGGCGGTGAGGGGGTGCTGCAGCGGCCATGATCCCTCTGTGGGGGTGATGGTGGGGTTTCCGAAGAGTTGGCGGCTGGCGGCGACGAGGGCGCTGATGGGATTCCAGTCGGCGATGAAGCGGAGCCAGGTGGGCATGCCGTCGGTGGGGACGAAGCTGTTGGACAGCGCCGAGATCGGGAAAAGGATGGGGATGAGCGCGTTCGCGGTCTCGGGGCTGATGGAGAGGCCGACGGTGACGCCGATCCAGCTGACCGCGAAGCGGACGAGAAGGATGAGGCCGAATCCGGCCAGCGTGGCGGCCAGGCCGTTGTGGGCTCGCCAGCCGACCAGGAGTCCCACGCCGGCCATCATGGCGGTGGTGATGATGCCGGTGGCCAGGTCGGCGAGGGTGCGGCCGAAGGGGATGGCCGACCGTGCCATGGGCATGGAGCGGAATCGGTCCATGACGCCTTCGGCGATGTCCTTGGAGATGAGCAGGGCGCTGGCGATGACTCCGGTGATGGCGGTCATGGCGAACAGCCCCGGCATGAGATATTCGCGGTAGCTGCCGCCGCCCGGCACGTTGATGGCGCTTCCGAAGACGTAGCCGAACAGAAGCACCATGATGACCGGGACGATCATCGCGCCGACCAGTTCGCCGGGGTGGTGGCGGAGTTGGCTGAATTCCCGGCCGGCCACCGCCCATCCGTCGCGGATGGCCCAGCCCAGCCGGGAGAGCGGGCCCGCGACCGCGGGCGCTGCGGATGTGGACGTCACGGTGTCTCCTGCTCTTCGGTGGTGGTGTGGCCGGTCAGACGGAGGAAGACGTCGTCGAGTGTCGGTCTGCGCAGGGTGATGTCCTCGACGGTGACGTCCGCCGCGTCCAGCGCGCGGACAGCGGTCAGCAGGTCGTCTCTGGCGCCTTCGGTCAGCGCGCTGACCCTGCGGGCACCCGGGGTGATGTGGGGTTCGGTGGTGAACGCCTGGGCGAGTGCCGCGGCGGCGACCGGCAGGGTGGCCGGGTCTTCGACCACGACCTCGACGCGTGCGCCGCCGATGCTGGCTTTGAGGTCGGTGGGGGTGCCGTCGGCGATCAGCCGGCCGCGGTCGATGACCGCGATCCGGTCGGCGAGCTGGTCGGCCTCGTCGAGATATTGCGTCGTCAGGAGCACCGTGGTCCCCTCGCGGACCAGGCCGCGGACCAGGTCCCAGACCTGGTTGCGGCTGCGTGGGTCCAGCCCGGTGGTCGGCTCGTCGAGAAACAGCACGGCCGGCTCGATCATGAGGCTGGCCGCCACGTCCAGGCGGCGCCGCATGCCGCCGGAGTAGGTCCGCACCACCCGTCCGGCGGCCTCTAACAGGTCGAACCGCGCCAGCAGTTCCTCGGCACGCTGCCGGATCAGTTGTCCCGGCAGATGGTAGAGGCGGCCGAACAGGCGTAGGTTCTCTCGTCCCGTCAGCTTCTCGTCCACGGCGGCGAACTGGCCGGTCAACCCGATCTGATAGCGCACCGCGGTCGCCTGGCGGACGACATCGTGTCCGGCCACCCGGGCGGTGCCGGCGTCCGGCCGCAGAAGGGTCGACAAGATCCGGATCATCGTCGTCTTGCCCGCGCCGTTGGGGCCGAGCAGGCCGTAGACGGTGCCGGTCGGAACGGACAGATCAACGTCTTGCAGGGCGGTCGTCGAGCCGAAGCGTTTCACGATGCCGCGCGCTTCGACAACGGGCTGCGTTGTCATACCTGCTCCCAGAGAGTTGCGAGTGGCGCACCTTGGGGGCTTCCCCGGCGGCGGAGCACTCGGAGGAAGCTGGTCGATCACGTCGGGTTGATGCCTTCTGTCGCAGCTTTAACACCAGTAGCGTACCAGAATTGGATCGGTGCCAACAATGGTATCGATCCAATTAGCTACGCGGATGGCGTCTCCGCTCCGCCGAGGCCGGTGTCCAGGATGTCCAGTGCGCGGCCGGCCGTCTCGGTGAGGGCGGCGGTGATCTGCTCCGCCGGTTGGCCTCCGGCCCGTAGTCGCATCGCCTCTTCGACCATGGCGGTGACCGTGGTCAGGATGAAGGCGGCGAGTGCGCGTGCCGCGACAGGTCCCAGCCGCGCGGGCACCCGGTCGGACAGGATCGCCGCCAGGTCCTCCTGGTAACGGCTGCCGCGCCGCCGCAACGCGTCCTGTATCGAGGGGCTCTTCATGATGATCGCCCCCAAGAGGGCGAGGCGCGGGTCGCCCCCGGCTCGCCCGCCGCCGACTTGCGGGTCGCCCGCGGCCCGTCCGCCGCCTTGGGGGCCCGCGGCCCGTCCGCCGCCGCCTTGGGGGGCCTTCGGTGTCTCCGGCAGTTTCGCGAACATGCGCGGCAGTTCCTCCTTGAGGAACTCCGGTAGCGGGGTGCTCAGGGGAAGCTGGTCGATCAGGTCGATCACGTCGGCCTCCACCGGGCGGTGCCAGGCAAGGAGGAGGTCCTCCTTGGCCGGGAAGTGGTTGACGACGGTCTGTTTTGCGACGTCGGCGGCCTCGGCGATCTCGGCGATGGTCACCGCGTCGTAGCCGCGCTCGCTGAACAGGGTCAGGGCCGTGTCGGCGATCCGTTCCCTGGTCTGGATCCGCCGCCGTTCGTGTCGGGTCTTCACGGTCTCTTCGTGAGGCAGGTCTGTACTCATAGAAGTACCGTACCATACTTGGTCTCATATCAATATTGGGATCAGTCTTATTTTCTCGGAGTCGATGGCTACTCGATCGCGTTCCGATGGCGGCCTGGTGGGGTTGCCCTCAGTACTCGCGGATCCATCCGACCGACGATGAGGACAAAGCATGGGCAGCAAGGTTCAGATCGGCCTGGCGGTGGGCCGGGGCACGGGTGCCGAACTGGCGAGCGCGTTCGAGCAGGTCATCGGGAAGCTCGGGGACATCTACGCGGTGCGGCCCGTGATCAGTCGATCATCCCGGATCTACGGCTCGTACTTCTCGCTGCTTCCAGAGCTCGACGCCGGTCGCATCAAGGAGGCGACGGCCGAGGACGCGCGCCACTACGAGGAGTTCTGCCGCGGTCAGGCCAGCCGGGGAGTCACGGCGATATTCCGGACCGCGATCAACGCCCAGTCGCTGTACATCGTGCGAGAGCGCCTGCACTCGGTCAAGGTCGACGCCCTCGACACGGATCTCGTGTCACTCCTTCTGGTTCGCGACCAGGCCCAGGGTTTCTACACCGGCTTCAACACACACCACGACGGTGTCGTGACGCGCACGTTCCAGTTCAGCAGGCACACCACTGAGAAGGTCGTCTCGTTCGCGCTGGAGCGGGCGCGGCTGCACTGGGGGGACCGGCCGATCGACCGCGTGATCATGGCGTACAAGTTCCACCTGCTCGATGGCGCGCTGAGCGGCTGGGTGAGCGAACTCTCCCGGCGTTACGACATCGAGATCGAACTGTGCCAGCCGGACACCGCCAACCGCGACCTCATCGCCGGCGGCCTGTCCGGCCGGGTGCTCGTCATCGGAGGCAACGAATGGGCCGACATCATGCACGTGGTGCTGCTGGACTGGCTCGGCCTGGGCCGCCAGGAGAGTCGCTTCAGCGAGAACGTGTACCTCCACCCTGACCTGGCCGGGCTGGCCGAGTTCCAGACGGTGCACGGCTCCGCCGACAGCCTGGAGGGGAAGGATCTGGTCAACCCGACCGCGGCCATCCGGGCCGCGGCCGCCATCATGCAGCGGCATGCCGCCTGCGACGGCGCCGAGCGACTCGTCGAGCACGGGCTGGAGCGGCTCACCGAGCGCGGTCTGGTCACCGCCGACATGGGCGGCCGGCAGAGCACCACGTCGGTGGTGAACGCTCTGTGCGAGGCCCTGGAGTCACGCCGCGGGTGGTCAGGGACCCGGTAGGGCATCGGCCATGACCACCCGGAAGAGCACGGTGATACCGGCCGCCGCGAACGACGCGGCCGGACGGCGCGCCGCGCTGCTCGTGATCGACATGCAGAACGACTTCTGCCTCAGCGACAGCTCCGGTTCCGGTCGCCCGCTCGACCGGGCCACGGTGCCCGCGGTGGTGGAGAACACCCGCCGGTCCGTCGGGGTGGCCAGACAAGCGGGCGTGGAGGTCATCTTCGTCCGCTTCCTCGGCGACGAGAAGTACCAGGGACCGAGCTGGCGGGAACGCAACCGGCGACTGGGCAAGCGACCCCGGTGCCGGGAACACACCTGGGGCGCTGAGTTCCACCGCGTGGAGCCGGCGCCGGGCGAACGGGTGTTCACCAAGCGCGCCCACTTCGACGCGTTCCTCACCGCGGGATTCGAGGAGTATCTGGCCTCGCGAGGCGTGAGCACGGTGGTGCTGGCCGGGCTCTACAGCGATGTCTGCGTCGACTCGACCGCGCGGACGGCATTCCAGAAGGGCTACCACGTCACGGTCCTGTCCGACTGCACGACCAGCCTCCACCTCGACCCGGCCGCCGTGCTGCGCTTCATGGAGGTGTTGTACGGCGCCCGGATCACCTCATGGGAGGAGATGGCGCGGACCGGGCTGTGGGCGACCGAGCCGGCCGGGTGACCGGCGGCACTCCACGGGCACTCCAAGCGGCTCCGAACCGGCGGTGTGACATTCAGGAGCCAGTGAAATCCACGGTTAGGGGCGAGAGCATGGCGTTGGCGTACATCATCGACGGTGGGCTGCACGATCAACCGGGACTCGGCACCGATCTGTACGAGGCGTATCCCGCCGTGAGCAGCGTCTACGAGCAGGTGGCCGAGTGGACCGGCGTACCGGTGGAACGGCTGCTCTCCTGGGGGGCGGATCCGTTCGCCGAATACCGGGAAGTGGGTGCGATCAGGCGGGCGGCGGTGGTGCTCGGCGTCTGCGATGTCCTGGCCGAGCACGGGGTCCGGCCGGACATCGTCGCGGGAATGAGCCTGGGCGCCATGACCGCCGCCGCGGTCGTCGGCGCCGTGGAGAGGCGGGAACTGTTCGAGCTCCTCGCGCGCCTGCGCGAGATACCGCTGAGGTTCGACCCGCCGCAGGGCATGGCCAAGCTGTTCGTACCCGCCGGCCTCGATCCCGAGGAGTTCGTCGGCGGGTTCCCGGAGGGGGTGTACGTCGCGGTGGAGATCGGGCGCGTCGCCGGCCGGTCCTCGCGGCTGGTGCAGCTTTCCGGCCATCAGGAAGCCCTGCACCGGCTCGCCGAGCGGATGCCGGACAAGGAGGCGCTCGAGATTCCGCCGGAGAGCTCCATAGCCTTCCACTCACCGCTGCGGAACTACGTCCGCGAGGCCCTGGAACCGCAGATCGCCACCATGACCTTCGCGAACCCTGAGGTCCCGTTCTGCGGAGGCATGGAGCCCGGTCTGTACGCGACCGCGGACCAGGTGCGCGAGGTGTTCCGCAGGAACCAGACCGACCCCCTCAGCCTCCCCCGGATGCTCGAATGCCTCGACCGGCACGAGGTCGAGCTGTCCTTCCTGGTCGGCCCCGCCGCGGTGGATCTGTACCTCGGGGCGCTGGAACACGCCGCTGTCCATATCGACAAGCCGAAGCATCTGTCCGAGGCGCTGGACGCCATTCAGGAATTCGGGATGCTGCCGACCGAGCGGTGAGGAGGCCGTCGTGGACGCCCTGATCGAACAGTTCCTGGACCAGGACCTCGACGAGTGGACCCGAAAGGTGATCGCGCGGCACTTCGACCCCGAAGGCGGAAGCCCCTACTGGCTCAAGCGCGCGGCCAGCCTGCCCTTCGACCCGAGGGACGTGACCCGCTACGACGAGATGGCCGCGTTCGGCCCGTTCCCGCTGGTCGATCTGCGTACGCTCGATCCCGCCGACCTCGTGCCCAGATCGGTGCCGAGGCCGTTGATCGGGCGCGTCTTCGACTCGGGCGGCACCACCGGCGATCCTTGCCGCGTTTTCTACACCACGCGGATGCTGCGCCAGCGCGGGATCTGGCGCCGCTGGTCGTTGCGGGCCGAGGGATTCGAACCGGGGCGGGCGTGGCTGCAGGCGACGCCGACCGGGCCCCACATCATCGGTCACGGCGTCGCGGAGCTCGCGGAGTATGACGACGCGCGCGTATTCGTGATCGACGTCGATCCGAGGTGGGTCAAACGCCTGGTGCGTGCGGGCCGGCCGGCTGAGGCCGAGGCGTACACCCGCCACGTCGTTGACCAGATCGCCAACATCGTCGAGCTTCAGTCCATCGACTACATGAGCACGACCCCCACGTTGTTCCGGGCCTTCGTACAGGAGGCCCCCGACCTGGCGCGGACGCTCAAGGGAATCCGGGTGGCCGGCACGCAGATCACCCCGGCCATGAACCGCGCCTTCAGGGAGGTCCTGGCCGGCGGAATCGTCGGGCGTACCTACGGCAACACCTTTGGCGTCGCCGCGGGACTGCCCGCCGCGCCGGACGGCGGGATCCTGCCTTACGTACCGACGTATCCGCACGTCACCATGGCCGTCACCGACAAGCAGGACTGGCGGCAGGTGGTCAGCTATGGCGCGATGGGACGGGTACGCCTGACCGTCCTGCACGAGGACCTCTTCCTGCCGAACATCCTGGAGCGCGACCAGGCGATGCGGTACGACACGGGCCCGGAATGGCCCTGCGACGGTGTCGCCAATGTCCGTCCACTCCAGATCACCCGCGCCACTCCCGAAGGCATCTACTGACATGATTCTGGTATGTGGGGCGACGGGCACCGTGGGTCGAGAGGTGGTGGAGCAACTCCGCCACACCGGGGAGAAGGTCCGCGCACTGACCCGTGACCCGGCAGCGGTCTCCTTCCCGCCCGACGTGGAGGTGGCGGGTGGCGACCTGGGCGATCCGGCCACCCTGGCGGCACCGCTGCGCGGGATTCGGTCGGTGTTCCTGACCGGGATGACGTACCTGCGGGCCGAACACGACCGGAACCTCGTGGAGGCGGCGGAAGCCGCCGGTGTGCGGCACATCGTCCAGCTCTCCTCGCTCGCCGTCGAGGAGCGCGATGGTGGCGCGCTCGCCCGCTGGCAACGGGCGGCCGAGAACGCGCTGCGTCGCTCGGACATGGGATGGACGATCCTGCGTGCCAGCGGTTTCATGTCCAACGCGCTGCGGTGGGCGCCGCAGATCGTCGTCGCGGGGGTGGTCCGGGCGCCGTTCGGCGCGTCGCCGTCGGTCCCCATCGATCCGCGCGACCTCGCGGCCGTCGCGGTGGCCGCGCTCGTCGGCGAGGGGCACCGGCGCCAGGTATATCCGGTGACGGGACCCGAGGTGCTGACCACCCTCGATCAGGTGCGCGTCCTCGGCGACGTCCTCGACCGGGCCCTGCGCCTGGAGGAGATCACCCCGGCCGACGCCAGACGGGCCATGCTCCGGCACCTGCCGGAGGAGATGGTGGACGCTCTGGTCGGGATGTGGGGCAGCGCCGACGTCGAGTTGCGGACCCGCGTCCAACCGACCGTCGAGCGGCTCACGCGCTGGCCGGCCCGGACCTTCCGGGAGTGGGCCGCCGACCACGCCGACCGCTTCGCGCCGGGCACGTGGACGGGCGAGCGCCGTTCGCACTGAGACGGGCGACCGCCGTTGGCACTGAGGCGGGCGACCGCCGTTCGCACGAGACGGGTGCCGCCCCGCCCCGCGCGGGGCACCCGGTGGCTCAGGCGGCGCGGTTACGGGGAGTCACGCGCGCCGCGCACCGCGGGGGCCACACTCCGTGCAGAAGTATCCCGGAGGCGTAACCGTGGGCGACCAGGCCCGCCCGGCTCCTGCGGCCCGACTTGCGGAGCATGTTCCTGACGTGGCTCTCCACCGTCCGGACGCTGATCCCGAGCTCCGTCGCGATCTCGGAGTTCGCACACTCCGTCGCCACCAAAACGAGGACATCTACTTCACGCCGGGTAAAACGCGGCTTCGAATACTCGACTGTCATGGCAGATTACTCACTGTACGCATCTGGCCCCCCGCTCTGCCTGGTTACGCAGTTAGGCATGGCCGTGATCATGTCTACTCACTCATACCCAGGAAAAGATCCGTGCCACCCGTGATGTTTTTAGACCTTGCTTGAGGCAGATTGAGGGAATCAAGAAGCACGCTAGAGGCACTGTTAAATGCGGCACTTACCGCATGCGTACGGATGATCGACGGGCACGTGCGCGGGTGCCGTAGAAGATCACACTCTTCGCGGAGTGCGGGCAGGGCGACGAGGGGGTGGCGGGTGGCAGCCGAATACCGCCCCGGTGCCGGCGGATCCGAGGAGTCCACCGGGCGGCTCGCGGTCGAGGGCGGGGTGGAGCTCCCGGCTCGGCGTCGCGCACGTGCGCCGCCCGGTCGCCGCCGGCCTCGGTCACCGGTCGACCGGCGGCGCCCGGGGCGGCTGACAACCTGCCTCCGGTCGAACGCGAAGACCCTGAATTCCCAAGACCATGAAAAGGCAATTCTATTCTTATTGATGCGTAGTCGAGAATGGGTTCCGAACCCTCGGAGAAGTGCGGAGCGTCGGTTCATGAGAATTTCCATGCTGGGGGCTTTTCAGGTCGAACTCAACGGCAAATCAGACTTCACTCCCGATCCGCCCAAAGAAAGGACGGTGCTCGCTCTCATCGCGCTCCATGCGAATCGCGTGGTGAGCATCGACACCATCATCGGCGAGATTTGGGGTGATGGGCCGCCGAGGACCTCGGTGGCGACCGCTCGCACGTATATCTACCACCTGCGCAAGATATTCATCGAACGCCTCGGACCGGCCGGCGTCGACCTCCTGGCGACAAAGACCCACGGCTATCTGCTGCGACTCGCCGAGGATATGGTCGATGCCAATATCTTCTGCGGTCTCGTGGCGAAGGGGCGTCAACTACTCAGTGACGATCAGCCCGAGGACGCCGCCATCACGCTGCGTGAAGCGCTGGATATGTGGCGGGGCCCCGCACTCGGGAACGTGCCGTTGGGCCAGACCCTGAGCGCGTACGCCACCTTCCTCGAAGAGGAGCGCAGGAGCGCCAAGGAGCTCCGGATCATGGCGGACATGCGGTTGGGCCGCCATCGGGAACTGATCTCGGAGATCCGCTCGCTGGTCGTCGAGGATCCCGTGAACGAGTGGCTGAGCGCCCAGCTCATGATCACCCTCAGCCGGTGCGGTCGCCGGGGAGAGGCGCTCGGCGTGTACGCCGATCTGCGCAGCCAGCTGGCCACGCAGCTCGGCCTCGACCCGTCGCGGGACCTCCAGCGGCTGCATCATCAGGTGCTGGTCGCCGACCAGCAGCCGGTGCTCTTCTCGTAACCGGCTCTCGTAACCGGCCGACCAGCGGGTCTGTACCGCGTTGATACGCCGTCGATCCGCGTGCCGTGTCCTATCCGTGACCCGTCCTATCCGTGACCCGTCCTATCCGTGACCCGTCCTATCCGTGACCCGTCCTATCCGTGACCCGTCCTATCCGTGACCCGTCCTACCCGTGAATCCCGCCGTGACGTCGTTTCCGCACCGGACGGCTCGCGACGCCGGCATCGAGCGAAGGAGCCGCACCAGTGGAGTTGAAAGGTCGTAGCGCGCTGGTCACCGGGAGTTCTCAGGGGATCGGGAAGAGCACGGCGCTGGCGCTGGCCCGGCGCGGCATGCGGGTGTACGCGGGAGTTCGCTCGGCGGAAGATGGGGAGCGGCTGCGCGCCGCCGCCGAGACGATCACGGCGATCCGGCTCGACGTCCGCGAACTGCCGGACGTCAAGGCGGCCGCCGCGCGCATCGAGGCCGAGGTGGGCGAGTCGGGGCTGGACGTGCTGGTGAACAACGCCGGTGCCGTCGCGATGGCTCCGATCGAGCATGTGACCCTCGACGAGCTGCGAAACCTGTTCGAGGTCAACGTCCTCGGACAGGTCGCGGTCATCCAGGCGATGCTCCCCCTGCTGCGCAGGGCCGGTGGCCGGATCGTCAACATCGGCTCCGACGCCGCCAAGTTCACCCTGCCGCTGGCGGGGCCGTACGGGTCCGCCAAGGCGGCCTTCGAGGCCATCGCGGTGGCGCTGCGCCGGGAGGTGCGTGCGCAGGGAGTGACCGTGGTGGCCTTCCAGCCCGGCTCGGTCAACACCAGGCTGTGGGACCGCATCGTCGCGGACCTGCGCGCGGGCCGGGGTTCCTGGTCCGGCCATCCGTCCTATCAGGCCTTCGCCGCCGGTGTCGCGGCGGTGGCCGAGCGCGGGCGGCACCAGGGGCAGTCGCCGGAGGCGGTGGCGGAAGCGGTGGTCCGGCTGGTGTCCATGCGCCGGCCCCCGGTGCAGCGTCGGCTGGGATGGGACGCCAGGATGCGCAGCCTGATCATCGACCTGCTGCCTGCCCGTGCGGTCGACAACATGATCATAAAGAGCCTGACCTCGCACGGCGGCCGTCAGCCGGCTCACGCCCCGGAATCGATGTGATGCCCATGTCCTCGAATGACAAGCTCGACGCCGAGCACGTCGAGCGACTGATCACTGCCGGTACCGCGCCGGACGCGGCCGTCGCCGAACTGGTCGACGAGCTCGGTCTGGACACCGTCGGTGAGATCCTCATCGACGAGATCGTCTTTCGGTGCCCCCCGCCGGAGAACACCACGGCGGTCACCATCGCCCTGGAAGTCGTACACGGTGTGCGACGGCGCAGGACCCTACTCCGGGTAATGCGCGACGAGCCGATCAGCCAGGTGAACGGCGATGGTCGCGCCGTCCAGATGGTGCTGGAGATCGACGTCCTGGATCTCGTCCGCCGCATTTTCGGGCCGGTCGGGCACCGGCGCACGGGGGACTTCCGTAACGCGTTCCTCCCTTCGGGGCTCGAACATCTCGGGTATCTTCGCGACACGGCTCTCGCGACCGACACGCTTCTCTCGGGATGCGGTAACGACTCGGTTGATCTGGGCGCCCTCGCTGTCCGCTACGGATCGGACAAATGGGCCAGCCTCCATTGGTACGCCCCTCACTACGAACACCATTTCGAGCGGTTCAGGGACCATCCCGTCCGCTTGTTGGAGATCGGCATCGGCGGCGAGGATCGCGAGTTGGGTGGCGCTTCTCTGAAGATGTGGAAGAGATATTTCCACCGTGGGCTCATCGTCGGTGTCGACATATTTGACAAGTCGCTGCTGAATCAACGCCGGCTGACCGCCGCCGTGGCCGATCAGCGAGTGGCCGAGGAGTTGGCCGCGATCGGTGACCTATACGGTCCGTTCGACATTGTCATCGACGACGGCAGCCATGTCGCCGAGGACATCCGGACGGCCTTTCATGCGCTGCTGCCGTACTTGCGGCACGACGGGATCTATGTGATCGAGGACCTGCAGACGTCGTACCTGCCGGAATTCGGGGGCAGCGCGGGAGAGGCCGCGGAGCCGTACACGGCGGTCGGGCTGGTCAAGCAGCTCGTGGATGACCTGCACTTCCAGGAGCGCGCGTCGGCCGCCGACCAGCCCCCGACGCTCACCCAGGCCTGCGTCACCGGGATCCACGTCTATCACAACATCGTCTTCTTGGAGAAAGGCACGAACGGCGAGGAAGGCTTTCCCCATTGGCTTCGGCAGTTACTCGCCGGCCCCGGACATTCGTAAACCACTGTTTTCTGAGCTGCCGCGGGCACCTCAGCCGGCCAGGCCATCCCATCGGGACACCGTGTCCCCGAGCGTCGGCTGATCGAGGATGTGCTGCCGCAGAGCCAGCGCGGCCTGGCGATGGCCGTTGGCGCCGAGCAGCGGCGCGAGAGCCTGCTCGATGGCCGCGGCCGTCGCGGCGCCGGCCGCTAGGTGTCGGCCCGCGCCGGTGGCGGCGAGCCGTTCCCCCGCGAGTATCTGTTCGTGCAGCGTGGGAATGACCAGCTGCGGTACGCCGAGCAGTGACGCGGTCATCAGGGTGCCCGCGCCGCCCTCGTGCACGATCGCCGTGCACGACTCCAGCACCGTGCGCAACGGCATCCAGCCCGTCGCGGTGACGTTCTCCGGCAACGCGCCCAGCCGGGACACCTGTTCGTCGGATGCCGCGACCATGACGTCGACGTCATGGGCCGCCAGGGCGCGCAGCGCCTCGCCGGCCGGAAACTGGGCCTTGCCGGCCAGCTGCTCCACCGTGGTTCCCCAGGTCACGCACACTCTCGGCCGCCGGGAGGCGGCCATGATCCGGCTGGCGCCGGCGTCCGGCCCGTTGTACGGCACGTACCGCGCCGAGGTGGTGCGGGCCTCCGGCGGCAGTTGCAACAGGGGCGGGCAGATGTCGAGGCACAGGTCCTCGCGGACGCGTTCTACCGGTACGTCGTGCTCGGCCAGGAGCGCACGCAGATCGGACGGCCAGTCGTCGTACAGCCGCATGGACCGGGCGCTGTCCAAGCCCCACGTATGGCGTACGGAAAGCGCGCCGGCCGCGCGGGCCGCGATGGCGCCGGCGAAGGTGATCGGATCCCAGACGACCACGTCGGCGGACCACCCCTTGGCGAGCCTGACGGTGTCGTCGGCCATGGCCCGCGCCAGCGCGCCGTAGACCTCGAGCACCAGCAGCCGCGGATCCGCCGGCCCGCCGGCGCGAGGTGCGCCCGGCGCGGTCAGCTTGGTCAGGCGGCCTTCGGCGTCCTTGCCCGGCGCGCTCAGTTTGGTCAGGCGGCCTTCGGCGTCCTTGGCCTTGGCCATCCGGTTTCTGAACATGCCGGCCGTGTCAAGATCGGCGCCGACGCACGCGGCGGGCAGCCCGCTGTCACGGAGGGTTTTCTGCAGCGCCGGTTGGGTGGCGACGAGCACCTCGTGCCCGGCCGCCCAGCTGGCCCACGCCGTCGGCACCATCGGGAAGAAGTGCGAGGGCCACGCCCAGACCACGAAGAGAATCCGCATGACCGCTCCCTTCAAGCGGGCTGGCCGTCACGGGTGACCCGGCGATGCCGGACCAGCCAGCCCCGGTCGGTGCGCACCAGCAGGTCCTCGCAGACACATGACTGGTGCAGCCGCGACTCGCCACCCGCCGGGGTCACGAAGATCAGCGCGTAGCAGGTCACCCGTACGCAATCCGCGTCTTCCGCCGGCCGTACGGACACCATGCCGTGCCAGTGACGGTGCGTCTCGCCCTTCCGCGCGCGTTCGGCCGCCGCGCGCGCGGAGGCGTCGGCCAGGTTGTCCCGCCCACGCACCGCGGGCCGCGGCGGCGGCGGCTCGAAGGTCCCGTCCTCGGTGAAGGTGGCCGCCCATCCAGCCGTGTCGCCGCTGTCCAGCAGGTGCATGTGCGCGGCGTAGAACTGCTGGATCTCCACGTACCGCGTGTCGAGTCGGGTCGGCTCGGTGTCAACGTTCACGTCGTCTCCGTCTCCGGCAGCGAATGTCGATTTCTCGTCGCCGAGGCTCGCCGCCGCACATCGAGCGCGACACGAGAACGAACCGAACGATCCTCTGTCTCAGCTCGGCGTCCGCTCGACCAGGCCAGGCCAGCGTTGTCTCCAAAGACCGGCGGAAAGGATGCGGTTCATGTCGGAGATGCAGCGTGAGGTCGTGGTCCGTGACGTCACCGTTCCAGCGACCGCGGAAACGGTCTACGCGATCGTTGCCGACCTGTCGTCGTGGCCACAGTTCCACCCGTGGGCCGTGCACGCCGAGGTGTGCCGGCGGGACATCTCCGGCACCCTCGTCCAGCACTGGGCCCTGACGGACCGGGCGGCGGTGCGGACTTGGCGGGCGCGCTGGCAGTTCGACCCCGCCGTGCGCCGGATCCGGTTCACGCACGAGACGCCACCGGCGCCGCTGCGGTCCCTGGAAGGCGAGTGGACCTTCGACGACCGACCCGGTGGCACCTGCCAGGTGACGCTGCGCCACACCATGACCTGCCTCCCCGGCGAGCGGGATCAGGTACGCGACCTCGCCCTGGGGATCGAGCGCAACACGCAGGAACTGCTGGAGACCGCCAGGGACACGGCAACGCGCTGGGAGGAGCTGCGCTCGCTCGTGCTCTCGTTCGAGGACCGCGTGTTCATCGCCGGCTCGATCCACGACGCCTACACCTTCCTGTACGAGGCCGGCGCGTGGCCGGACCGCATTCCGCACGTCTCCCGGCTCGTCCTGGAGGAGCCGTCTCCCGGAATCCAGTTCTTCGACATGGACACCAAGGCACCTGACGGGTCGACGCACAGCACCCGATCGGTGCGCGTCTGCCGCCCGCACCACCTGATCGTCTACAAGCAGACCGTCCTGCCGGCCCTGCTGGACGCGCACACCGGCCACTGGTCATTCCTGGAGACGCCCGAGGGTGTGCTCGCGTCGGCCCGGCACACGGTGACGATCAAGAGGTCGGCGCTCGGCCTGCTCGGTGACACGGCGACGGTGAGCGACGCGCGGCGCTACCTGCGCCGGGCGCTGAGCATCCACAGCGTGCGGAACCTGAACCTGGCCAAGGACCACGCCGAGGAGCCGGCCGGTGTCTGACCCACTCGCCGCCCGCCCGCTCTCGCTGCCGGAGATCCGTCTGGACGAGCGGCTCCATCAGACGGCGGAGCGGCTGCCGACCCGCCCGGCCATCAGGTGCGATGACGTCCTGCTCACCTTCGCCCAACTGGACGCCGCGGTGTCCCGGCTCGCCGACACGCTGCGCGAACTCACGGCGCCCGGTGGCTCGGTCATCGGCCTCGCGAACGCCTTCGACCCGTGCTTCGCGGTGGCGTACTACGCGATCCTGCGCAGCGGCAACACACTGGCGATCCTGAACCAGCTCCAGAGCGGGCAGGCGCTGGCGCACATGCTGCGCACGGCGGGTGTCCGGCTGGCGTTCGTGACCGATGACATGCGTACGCGTCTGGCCCCCGAGCTGACGGATACCGACCGGGTGGACCTGGTTCCGCTGCCGGCCGCGCTCACCCCGTCGTCGATCTCCGCCGGCCCGGCCGCCGCGACCGGACCGCGAGGGGCGGCCTGCGTGCTGTTCACCAGCGGTACCACCGGACTGCCCAAGGGCGTCCTGCTGTCGCACCGCAACCTGGTGGCCAACGCCGCCCAGATCGTCCGCGCGCACCGGCTCAGCCCCAACAGCGTGACGGTGAACCACCTGCCGAGCTTCCACCCGATGCACCTGAGCTCCGCCGTGTGGTCGGGCGCCACGCAGGTGCTCTGCACCGATCCGGACCCGGTCGTGGCCACCCGCCTCGCGGCCGAGGTCGAGGCGACGCACTATTACAGCCTCCCGATGCGGCTGGCCCAGCTCGCCCGGGACACCCGGCTGCGCGAGCTCCGGCTGGACACCGTCAGGGCGATCCTGTCGGGCGGATCCGCGCTGGCCCCGGCGTCCGCCCGCGCGCTGACCGACCACTTCGGCGTCGCGGTGATGCAGGGGTACGGCCTGGCGGAGACCTCGCCGCTGACCCACTGCGACCAGCCGCCCTGGCCGCGGTACGGCTCGGTCGGTCCTCCCGTCGCTGAAACCGGGTGCCGGATCGTCGACGTCACGACCCGCGCGGTGCTGCCGGCCGGAGAACGGGGCGAGGTACAGGTCCGCGGCCCCCAGATCATGCTGGGCTACCTGGACACCCGGGAGCCCTCGCCGATCGACGCCGACGGCTGGCTGTCCACGGGAGATATCGGACGCCTCGACCAGGACGGCTACCTGTTCCTCATCGACCGGCTCAAGGACACCTTCAAGTACGACGACAACCTGGTGGCGCCGGCCGAGATCGAGCAGGTTCTCGCCACCCACCCCGCGGTGGCCGACTGCGTGGTCGTCGACACCCCCGACCCGCTGCACGGCGCCGTCGCCAACGCGCTGGTGGTGCCGCGTGCGGAAGGTGTCACCGAAGAAGGGATCGCCACGTTCCTCAACGACAGGGTTCCCGTTTACCAGCGGCTGGCGCGGGTGGTCCTGACCGCATCGATTCCGCGTGGGCCCGGTGGCAAGACCAGCCGCGCCGCGCTTCGCGACCTGCTCGGCGATCCGACGACGATCCAGTGAATCCGATTTCCCGAGAAGACGGAGTACGTTCATGGTCACCCTGGTGAACAAGCTGACCTGCACCGGAGACCTCACCGAATTCACCCGCATCCTGGAGCACCTGACCGAGTACATGCGGGCCCAGCCCGGCTACCTGTCCTCCGAGCTGCTGCGGTCCGTCCACCACCCGGAGGTGTACGTCGAGGTGGCGCGGTGGGAGAGCGCCGAGGCCCACCGGAACGCCGTCACCGGCGACGGCTTCCGCGAGCGGGTCGCCGGACTCGGCGCCCTCGCCACCGTCGACCCCGATGTGTACGACGTCGTCCACGAGAACTTGGGGACGGCGGGCCGATGACCGATCCCCAAACGACCGATCCCCAACTGGTCGATCCCCAACTGGTCGATCCCCAGGAGCACCCGCGCGGATCCGCCGGCGTCGCCCAGAGGGTGGCGCTGGTCACCGGATCAAGCCGGGGCATCGGCGCCGCGATCGCGCGGGAGCTGGCCGCGCGAGGAGCGTCGGTCGCGGTCAACTACCGGCGCCGCGAGAGCGACGCGCGGCGGGTCGTCGCCGACATCGAGTCCGCCGGCGGCCGGGCGGTGGCCGTGGGCGCGGACGTGACCAGCAAGGCCGAGGTCGAGGAGATGGTCAAGCGGGTCGAGGCCACACTCGGCCCGATCGGCATCCTGGTGATCAACGCGCATGGGTTCGACGAGTCCATCCGCGATTTCCCGCTCGACGTCGACGTCGAGGATCTGACGGCCATCGTGTCCGGCCAGATCCGCGCGGTGCTGCTCAGCGTGCAGGCCTGCGTTCCCGGCATGGTGGAGCGCGGCGCGGGCGCGGTGGTGACGATCTCCGCGCTCCAGGCGCGAGATCCGTGGATCCGGTCGATCACGCACGGCACGGCGAAGGCGGCGATGGAGGCGATCGCCAAGTTCCTCGCCCGCTACCTCGCCCCCACCGGCGTCAGGGTCAACACCGTCATCGCGGGGGTGACCAGGACGGAGTCGTCGGCGCAAATCCGGCCGGAGCGGCTCGCGGCCGCCGTCGAGATGGTCCCGATGAAGCGGATGGGCGAGCCCGAGGACATCGCCCGCCTGGTGGCCGCGCTCGCGTCGGACGACTCCTCCTACGTCACCGGGGCCTTCGTGCCCGCGTGCGGAGGGGCGCTGATCCTGTGACGGGCGCCCGGCCGCCGGTGCGGGGGAAGGGCCGATCATGGATCTCGGGCTGACCGGCCGCGTCGTCCTGGTGACAGGGGCGACGGGAGAGATCGGCGCGGCGATCGCCACGGCGTTCGCCGCGGAGGGCGCCAGGGTCGCGGTCGCCTACCACAGCGACAAGGCCGCCGCGGCCGACCTGGCCGAGCGCCTCGGCGCGGTGGCGGTCCCCTACGAGCTCGCCGACCCCGACTCGCCGGCCGGCACGCTCGCCGAGGTGGCCGAGCGCCTTGGCCCCGTGGAGGTGCTCGTCGCCAACGCGATGCGCTGGGGCCGCCGCCGAGGACCCGAGGAGCGGTTCGAGGACGTCGCGCCCGCCGACTGGTCGCCGGTGATCGCGGAGAATCTCACCCCCACCATCAGGACCGCACAGCACGCCGTCGCCGCGATGCGGGGCGGCGGCTGGGGCCGGATCGCGCTGATCTCCTCGCACGTGGCCGTCGACGGCCACCGTGGGCAGGAGTTCTACGGCGCGACGAAGGCGGGCCTGCACGGCTTCGCCAGGAGCCTGGCCTGGGACGTGGGCCGGGACGGTGTCCTGGTCAACGTGGTGTGCCCGGGACTCACGCTCACCCGCCGGGTCAGCACCGGCCTGCCGCTCGCGCTCCGGCAGAGGGAGACCGACCGTACGGCGACCGGGCGGCTCAGCCGCGCGCAGGACATAGCCGCCGCCGTGGTCTTCCTGTGTTCCTCGGCGAACAACAACATCACCGGAGAGGTGCTCACGGTCGCCGGCGGCCGGTGACACGGCTCCGCAGGTCACCGATCCCATCGCCAAGGAGGCAGAAGCCATGCCCACCGCACCGTCGGCGCCGGGCGCCTACAGCCCCGGCTTCCAGCTCGACCCGTTCCCGACCCTGGCCCGGCTGCGCGAGGAGGCGCCGCTCAACCGGGTGAAGCATCCGGAGGTCGGCGACGCCTGGCTGGCCATCCGCTACGACCTCGTCAAGACGCTCTCGGCGGACCGGCGGCTGGTCAAACCGCCCAATCCGCTGGACGGCAACTCGCTGAACAGCCCGCCACCGGTGCACACCAGGCTGCGCAAGCTGGCCCAGGCCAGCTTCACCACCCAGCGGATCGAGGCCCTGCGCGGCTGGAGTGAGCAGGTCACCGGGCAGATCCTAGACGACATGGCCGAGCGCGGCACCGTCGAACTGCTCGGCACCCTGGCCGATCCGCTGCCCATCACGGTGATCTGCAGGCTACTCGGCGTGCCGTACGAGGAGATGGAGGAGGTCAGCCACTGCGCGCGGGGCTTCCTGACGGAGTCCGAAGAGGTCCGCGACAAGGCGTTCGGTACGGCGCGCGCGTACGTGCTCCGCCTCGTGGCGCACAAGCGCCGCAACCCCGGCGACGACGTCACCAGCGCCCTGATCGACGCCAGGGACGGGCAGGACCGGCTCGACGAGGACGAGCTCGTCCGGATGGTGATGGCGCTGCTGGTGAACGGCTCCATCACGACGACCACCATCATCGGCACCGGAACGCAGCTGCTACTGACGCACCCGGACCAGCGCGAACTGCTCCGGCGCCGACCCGGACTCGTACGCGGCGCGGTGGAGGAGATCCTGCGGCTGGAGGCACCCATCAGCGCGCTGACCTGGCTGGCCACCGAGGAGATCGCGGTGGAGGGGTTCGTCATCGGCGCGGGCGAGTACGTCATGACCTGTGTGCAGGGCGCGAACCGGGACCCGTCCTGGTTCGACCGGCCGGACGAGTTCGACATCACCCGAAGCCCCAATCCGCACCTGACCTTCTCGCACGGCATCCACCACTGCCTCGGCGCGCCGCTGGCGCGGATGGAGGCGCAGGTGGTGCTGGGCGGGCTGGTGCGCAGGTTCCCCGATATACGGCCGGCGGGCGAGGCGGTCTGGCGCGACGGCCATATGGTGCGCGGCCTGACGCACCTGCCCGTAGCCGTCGGCGCGTCCTCGGTGTGAGCATGAGTGACGAGGTTTCGGCGGACGTGTGCGTGGTCGGCGGTGGTCCTGCCGGTCTCACACTGGCGCTGCTGCTGGTGCGCTCCGGCGTGAGCGTGGTGATGCTGGAGAAGAGCCCGCTGCTGACCCGCGAGTACTGGGGCGAGATCCTGCAGCCGGGAGGGCTGGCGATACTCGACCAGCTCGGCGTGCTCGACGCGGCCAGGCAGCGCGGCGGGCACGAGCTGGCCAGGTTCCGGTTCGTCGACAAGGGCACGACGGTGGTGGACATCGACTACCGGTCGCTGCCCGCGCCGCACAACTACCTGTTGAGCATGCCGCAGCGGAATCTGCTGGCCGCCCTGCTCGACGCCGTCCGGCGCTATGACCGTTTCGTCTATCGCGACGGCTGCCGGGCCACGGAGCTCATTCACGAGGATGGCCGGGTTCGTGGCGTCGTGGGCCGCGGCGCGACCGGCACCACGGTGGTCCGGGCCCGGTACGTGGTCGGGGCCGATGGCCGGTTCTCTCCCGTGCGGCGCCTGGCCGGGATCCCCAGTGGCCGCCGGGACGTGTTCGACTTCGACGTGTTGTGGGTCAAGCTGCCCGCCACCGAGCGGACCCCGCCGTACGCCCAGATCTTCCGGGATGGGGGCACCCCGCTCCTGGCTTACCCGTCCTGGCCGGACCACCTGCAGCTGGGCTGGACCGTCCCGCACGGCGGGTACGCGAAGATCATCGCGGCGGGGCTGGACGAGGTGAAGGCCCGGCTGGGGCGGGCCGCTCCGCCGTACGCGCCGCTGATCGACGCCGCCATCACCAGCCCGGCCGACCTCTCCCTGCTGGACGTGTTCGCCGCCAGGGCGCCGCGCTGGGCGGTGCCCGGCCTGGTCCTGACCGGTGACAGCGCGCACACCCACAGCCCGCTCGGGGCGCAGGGCATCAACCTGGCCATCCAGGACGCCGCCGTCCTGCACCCGCTGCTGCTGGCCGCGCTGCGGGAGCGGGACGAGGCCGTCACCATCGAGGAATTCGAGCGGCTGCGGGGGCCCGACATCGAACGGATGATGCGGATCCAGACCATGCAGGCCCATGGCATGCGCTCCGGTGGGCTGAAGGGCCGGTTGGGCCGCCTGTTCGTGGCGCGGGTCCTGTCGCGTACTCCGCTGTTCGCCAAGGTCACCCGCGAGATCGTCTACGGCAATCCGAACATCCGCGTGGCCACCGACCTCTTCCTGACACCTCCCTCGTCCTGACGACTCTCTAAGGAGTGACGACGTGCGCGTCATCGACCTGTCGACCCCGGTCGACGCGGCCGGCTTCGAACCCAATCCGGTACGTCATGAGATCCTTTCCCCCGCCGAGGGGGCCCGGCACATGAGCGACGAGATGCGCACCCATTTCGGGCTGGAACTGGATCCGTCCGCGCTGCCGGATGGGGAGTTCCTCTCGCTGGACACCCTGACCCTCACCACGCATACCGGCACCCATGTCGACGCGCCTTCGCACTACGGATCCACCGCCTCCTACGGCAGGCCGCGGAACATCGACGAGATGCCGCTGGAGTGGTTCATCGGGCCCGGTTGCGTGCTGGACGCGACCGGCGAGCCGGTGGGCGCGCTCGACGCCGACTGGGTCCGTGGGGCGCTGCGCCGGATCGACCACCACGTACGGCCCGGCGACATCGTCCTGCTGAACACCGGAGCCGCCGCCCTGTGCGGGACACCTGAGTACTTCTCGAAGTTCGTCGGCCTGGACGCCTCCGCCGTACATGTCCTGCTCGACCTCGGCGTCCGGGTGATCGGGACCGACGCGTTCAGCCTGGACGCGCCGTTCGCCCACATCGTCAGCACGTTCGCCGAGACCGGCGACCGGTCGGTGCTGTGGCCGGCGCATTTCGTCGGCCGCGACCGTGAGTACTGCCAGCTCGAACGGCTCGGGAACCTCGACGCGCTGCCCGCGCCGACCGGGTTCCAGGTCTGCTGCTTCCCGGTGAAGATCAGCGGTGCCGGAGCCGGCTGGGCCCGAGCGGTGGCCATCGTCTCATGAGCGGTTCTCTTTTCCCCGCGCGAAGCGGCCTCTAACCCATTTCGAGCAAGCGTCTACCCGGCTGGCCGATGATTTCCAACAACCGCCTCCGCCGGAGCGTTCCCGGGAAAGGGAGAATCGACGATGCTGACCATCGGTCTCGTGCAACAGGGCGCATGGGACATGCCATTGGAGTCGATGCCGCTCGCGGCCGGATATCTCAAGGCCGTGCTGGACGCGGACCCGGTCACCGCAGCCGCCGTCGACGTCAAGATAAACAATTTCCGGGGTGGCGTGGCGCTGACCGCGATGGCCCGGGACCTGTTCGGCGCGGAGATCCCCGAGGTGCTCGGTTTCTCGGTGCTGGGCTGGAACTACCGGAGCTTCGGCTGCCTGGCGGAGACGTTCAAACAGCTGAATCCGCGAGGCGTCGTGATATTCGGCGGAAACCACGTGGCGAATCAGGCGGACCGTGTATTCCGCGAAATGCCGCAGGTGGACTACGTGGTGAACGGCGAGGGGGAGACGACCCTTCCCGCCCTCGTCCGGTATCTGCTGGACAACCCCGGCGGCCGGGATCCGGCGAATGTCCCGGGCATCTCCTACCTCAGAGAACCCGGCAGCGTCCACACCACGCCGGACGCCGCGCGGATCGAGAACCTGGATGTCGTCCCGTCGCCGTTCCTGACCGGCGCCATCCCCATGAACTGGCCCAACGGCCGCTTCCGCTACGACGTCGCGCTGATGGAGACCAACCGCGGCTGCCCGTACAAGTGCTCGTTCTGCTACTGGGGCGGCGCCGTCGGCCAGCGGGTGCGCTCGTTCTCCCGGCAGCGACTCGTCGAGGAGCTGGACTTCTTCGGCTTCCACGAGGTCCCGACCGTCGTCCTGTGCGACGCCAACTTCGGACTTCTGGAAAGCGACGAGGAATTCGTCGAGGACCTGATCAAGACGCGGGAGCGCCGCGGCTTTCCGCGCGCGATCGAGACGAGTTGGGCGAAGAACAAATCAGCCAGATTCCACCGCATCGTCACCGAACTGCGGCAGCACGGATTCAAGAGTTCCTTCACCCTCGCCCTCCAGACGCTCTCCGACGATGCGCTGACCGAAATGCATCGCAGGAACATGAAGGTGAATCAGTGGGAGAGCCTGGCCACCTGGCTGGCCGACGAAGGGCTCGATTGCTACGCGGAGCTCATCTGGGGCGCGCCGGGAGAGACTCCGGACTCATTCTTCGAGGGCTATGACCGGCTCGCCGGAAAGGTCTCCAGAATCGCGGTGTATCCACTCCTGCTCCTGCCGAACACCTCCTACAGCGAGCAGCGCGCGGACCACGGTTTCGTGACGTTGCGCGGCGAGCACGACGACTTCGAATATGTTCTGGCCAATCGCAGCGCGACGCTGAACGAACATGTCCGGATGCAGCGCTTCATGCTGTGGGCCAGGGTGCTCGGCGAGAACCAGTTCTTGCGGCACGTCTGGCGGCCGGCCGCCGCGCTGACCGGGCAGACCCAGTCCGCTCTCATCACGAGCCTCATGCGCTGGTTCGAGTCGTCCGCCACGCCGGAGGCCAGGGAGTTCTGCGCGGCCATCCCGGTCATCGCGGAATCGCCGTCGGTGGTGCGGGCGCTCCGCGCGCTGTACGGCGGCCACTCGCTGGAGCGGGAGATCGAGATGTGGTGGCGGACCGCGATGGTCCCGCGGTTCCCCGAGCGGTGGCGCCCGTTCGCCGAGGAGCTCTACACCTACGAACACTGGACCCGCCCGGTGTACGTCGACCCGAACCTCGGGCCGCCGCCCGGCTGGCGAGCCGACGGCGCGTCGTACCAGACGGACCCGATCCGCTTCTCGCATGACATGCGCCGGGTGCTGCACCAGGGCGAGTGGGACCGGGACAAGCCTCCCGAGGCGGAGACGGTCTGGTACGTCTTCGACGCCAAGCCGGGCTTCTACGAACACATGGACAACCACGAGACCGCCGCCCACTACGCCGCGGAACCGCTACGGGTTGACCCGGCCCTTTCGCACGGAATGTGAACCTGCTGTTCGCGTGATCGAGGAAGCGAGATGACATGCTTGTGGACAAGGTAGACGACGCGTCGTCCATCCTTCAGCTGGGCACGGCGTACGCGCCCGCCAAGATCCTGCACAGCGCGGTGGAGATCGGCCTGTTCGAAGCGCTCAGCGACGAGCCGGCCGATCTGGCGCAGGTGTGCTCGACGCTGGAGTTGCACCCCAGGCTCATGCGGGACTTTCTCGAAGCGCTCGTGGTGCTGGGGCTCCTGGACAAGGCCAACGGCGGGTACCAGGCCAGCGAGACGGCGAAGAAGTTCCTCGTTCCCGGTCATTCCGGCTACGTCGGCGGCCGCATCAAGATCGGCAGCCGGCTGCATTATCCCGCCTGGCACTCGCTGGCCGACGCGCTGCGCGACGGAAAGCCGAAGGCCAACATCGAGGCGGACGCGAAGGCGTACGAGCGCCTGTACAACGACCCCGAGAGGGCGCGCGTCTTCCTGTCCCACATGGACGCCAGCAACGTCATGGTGGCGCCGCAGCTCGACGAGTGCCTCACCTGGTCGGAGCACGAGTCGTTCCTCGACGTCGGCGGCGCGCGCGGCCAGGTGGCCGCGATCCTGGCGAGCAGGAACCGGCATCTGCGGGGAGGCGTGTTCGACTTCCCCATCGTTCGACCGTACTTCGACGAGATCATGGCGGAGTACGGGACCGCGTCCCAGGTCACCTTCCACCCGGGCGACTTCTTCCTGAACGCGCTGCCGGAAGCCGGCGTGTATCTCATCGGCCACGTGCTGCACGACTGGTCGGTCGAAGAACGGCGCCAGATCGTCAAGCGGATCTCCGAGGCGGCCCGGCCGGGAAGCCTGCTGCTGGTCTACGACCACATGATCGACGAGGACCAGCCCGATCTCCAGAGCCTGATCACCAGCCTCAACGTGGCGCTGGTAACCCCCGGCGGGTCGGAGTACACGGTGGCCGAATGCCGCGAGTGGCTGGAGGGGGCCGGGTTCCGGTTCATCCGCGCCCACCGCCTTCCCATCGGCAACGACACGGTCGTGGTCGCCGAGCGGACCGGCTGATCCGGCGGAAGGGCGGGAGATCATGGCGAAAGAGATCATGGCGAAAGAGATCATGACGGAATGGGATGTCCCCGCGCTGCTCGAGGTCGCGGCCAAGACGCCGCGCGAGGCGTTGGCCGTCCTGGCCAACGCGGACCGGTTCGCCCGTGCGATCCATGTGCTCGCCGAGCTGAACATCGCCGACCACCTCGCCGCGGGCCCGAGAACGGTGGCGGAACTGGCCGCCGAGGTGGGCGCGGATCGGCCATCGCTGTATCGGGTGCTGCGGTGCGCGGCGTCGGTGGGCGTCTTCACCGAGGTCGCAGAGGAGAGGTTCGGGCTGTCCCCGATGGCGGAAGGGTTGCGTACCGACATCGCGGACTCGGCGCGCGACGCCATCGTCATGGATGGATCTGATTTCTTCTACCGGGCGCTCGGCGCGCTCGGCCACAGCGTGCGCACCGGAGAAACGGCGTTCGACCACGTCTTCGGCATGCCGATCTGGCCCTACCTGGAGAGTGACTCCGGGTCGAGCCGCATCCTGGACGACGCGATGGCCGCCATCAACCGGCGGCTCGGCAACCGATATCTCGACCGGATCGACTTCGGCCGGTTCGAGCGCGTCGCCGACATCGGCGGCGGTAAGGCGATCTTCCTGGGCCTGCTGCTGGCGCGCTATCCCGGATGCGCCGGCGTGCTCTTCGAACGGCCGGCGATGGTCGAAGCGGCCGTGGCCTCGATCGCCGAACAGGGGCTGTCGGACAGGGTGACCGTCACAGCGGGAGACTTCTTCGCCGGCCCGCTGCCGGCCGGGTGCGACGCCTACATCCTGAACATGGTCCTGCACGACTGGAGTGACGAGGCCGCCGCCCGGATTCTCCGCCAGGTCAGGACGGCGATCGGCGACACCGGCGCCGTGCTGTTCGTCCTGGAGCAGGTCGTGTCGGAGCTGAACACCTGGGATCGCGCCAAGCTGCTGGACATCGACATGCTCACCGTCTGGGGCGGGCGCGAGCGCTCCATCCACGAGTGGGAACGGCTCCTGCGCTCGTCCGGCTTCGCCCTGGCCAACCAACCCACACCCGGAGAATGGACGGTACTCGAATGCCTGCCTCAATGATGTTGAACCTGCTCGCCATGGCCTCGCTCGCCCCTCTGTGCGTCGGAGGGATCTTGCTGCCATGACGGATCACTCCCCAACTCTCACTCCGTTCGCGGGCCAGCACGTCGTCGTCACCGGCGGCAGTTCCGGAATCGGCCGCGCCGCGGCGCTGATCTTCGCCCGGCAGGGCGCGGAGACGGTGTTCATCACCGGCCGGGACGCGGAACGCCTGAAGGAGACGGCCACGCTGCATCCGAAGCTGGTCCCCGTGGTGGCCGACGTCTCCACCGCCGAGGGCGCCGACGCCGTGGACGCGGCGGTCGGCGCGGGCCCCGGCGTCCTCGACGTCCTGGTGCACAACGCGGGGATCACCAAGAAGACGCCCCTGGGCCGGGTCGACATGGCGGACGTGATGACGGTGCTCGGCACCAACCTGATCGGCCCGCTGATCCTGACGGACCGGCTGCTTCCCCGGTTACGCGCCCCCGGCGCCAGCATCGTGCTCGTCACGAGCGTCGAAGGGCACCGGCCGCCACCGTTCGGCTCCTCGCTGTACGCGGCGTCCAAGGCGGGCGGCGAGATGTTCACCCGGGCATGGGCGGTGGAACTCGGCGAGGCAGGCATCCGGGTCAACGCGGTGGCTCCGGGTGTGACCAGGACCGACGCGGCAGCGCGCGCCGGCTTCAGCCCGGCCGACGCGCGGCTGGCGTTGGAGATCTTCGGGCAGGCCACGATCGCCGGACGGGTGGGCGAGCCCGAGGAGGTGGCCGTCTGGATCACCCGGCTGGCCGAGCCCGGCAGCGCGTACGTGACAGGCCAGGTGATCTCGGTGGATGGGGGGATCGAGCTCACCGGTATCCCCCGGAAACGGCCCATGAGGCCGCCGGCCGGGGCCGCCGACGCGGAGCGGCAGAAGTCGCCGTGACTCATGCGCTTCGAGGACCTCTTCATCGCGGCCACCGGCGTGTGGTTGCCGCCCGCCGTACCGGCTGATGGCGTCACACCGGGCAGCCCTCGCTCTGACGGCATCACGTCGGTGACGGTGTCCCGGAGCGAATCCGCGCCGGAGATGGCCACCCGGGCGGCTCGCTCGGCCCTGGCGCGAGCGGGCCACCGCGGCGACGACATCCGGCTGCTGCTGCACGCGAACGTCTACTACCAAGGGCACGATCTGTGGCCGCCCGCCTCGTTCATCCAGCGGTACGCCGAGGTGGGGGACTGCCCGGCCATCGAGATCCGGCAGATGTCCAACGGCGGAATGGCCGCGCTCGGCCTCGCGGCCTGCCACCTGGTCGCGGCCGGGGACGGCGCGGCGGCGCTGATCACCGCGGCGGACCGGTTCTGCCCTCCGGGGTTCGACCGGTGGCGCAGCGACGCCGGGACGGTGTACGCCGACGGCGGCGCGGCGATCGTCCTGTCCCGCGGCACCGGCTTCGCGCGGCTGCGCTGCCTGGTCACCGAGTCCGACCCCGGCCTTGAGCGGATGCACCGCGGCGACGATCCGTTCGGAGCGGCGCCGTTCTCGGTCCGCGGCCGGGTGGATCTCGATGCCGCCAAACGGGCCTTCCTCGCCAAGGCCGGGATCTCCGAGAGCGTGGCACGGGTCGCGGCCCGCCAGCACATGACGATCAAGCGGGCGCTCGCCGAGGCCGAGAGCAATCTGACTGACATCGACTGGTTCGTCCTTCCCAACTTCGGCCGCCGGCGGCTGGAGCTCACCTACATCGGCCCGTACGGCATCGACATCGAGCGGACCACCTGGCCATGGGGCCGGCGGGTGGGGCATCTCGGCGCCGGCGACCAGCTCGCCGGGCTGGACCACCTGGCGGCGACCGGGCGGCTGCGGCCGGGCGACCGATGCCTGCTCGCCGGCGTCGGCGCGGGGTTCACCTGGTCGTGCGCGGTCGTCGAGGTCCTGGCTGTACCGGGCTACCCGGCGAGGGGGGACGACATGGCAAGGAAGGAGGGGCCCGATGACCGGTGACGGTCGAACCCGAACACGCCTGCTGGCCTGGTCAGGGGCGCACGAGCACGACTGGCGGCAGACCGGCGCCGCGCTGGAACGATGGCTGACCACGGACGGTCCGCCCGAGTTCCAGGAAGCGGCGGACCAGTGGCGGCCGCCCACCCCGGCCGGGCCGGTGCGCGGCGCCGTACTGGCCGCGACCCATGCCGAGGCCCTGGCCGGGGTGCGTGCCGCGGAGCCGCGACAGGGCCGGAGACGGCCCGTGGCGCTGCTGTTTCCCGGCCAGGGCGCCCAGCACGCCCGTATGGGGGCAGGGCTCTATCGGCGAGATCCCGAGTTCACCGCCCGCATGGACGAGGTCATCGAGCTGTTCGGCCCGGACGCGCGGGCGATCAGAGACGACTGGCGATCACCGCGACCGGCGCTCGACCTCGACGACCTGCGACGGGCGCAGCCGCTGCTCTTCGCCGTCGACTGGGCGCTGGGCAGGCTCGTGCTCAGCTGGGGAGTCCGTCCGGCGGCGCTGCTGGGCCACAGCGTGGGCGAGGTCGCCGCGGCGGCGTTGGCCGGCGTGTTCACCATGGCCGACGCGGTCACGGTGATGCGCGATCGCATCGACCGGCTGACCGGGCTACCGCCCGGCGGAATGCTCGCGGTCGCCGCCGGTCCCGATGAGCTGCGCCCGTTCCTCGCCGACCTCGACGGCGCGGTGGTGGTCGGCGCGGTCAACGCGGCCCGCCAGGTGATGCTGGCCGGCCTCGACGGGCCGCTGCGCCAGGTCGAACGCGACCTGCGCGCCGCCGGCTACGGGTGTCGCAGGGCCAGGGCGACGACCGCGTTCCACAGCCCGGCCGTCGCCGCGGCGTTGGCCGGATCGCGGGAGGTGATGGCCGGCCTGGCGCTGCGCCCGCCCGCCATCCCCCTCTACTCCGGCTACACCGGCGCGCCGATGTCGCCCGGTACCGCGACCGACGTGGATTTCTGGGCGGACCAGCCGGCGGAGCCGGTGCTGTTCGGCCCGGCGCTCGACCGGCTGCTGGCCGAGGGCGACTACCTGCTGGTCGAGGCGGGCCCGTCGGAGAGCCTCACCGCGCTCGCCCGGCGCCATCCGAAGGTGCGATCGGGTGCCAGCGACGTCGCGGCCCTGCTGCCGGCCGGGCCCGGCGAGGGCGAGCGGGATCGGCGCGCGGTACTGGCGGCGGCCGCGAAGCTCTGGCTCGAGGGCCACGACCTCGATTTTGCGGGCTTCAGGGAACAGACCGGTTAGGGATCAGACCGCGTAGGGATCAGACCGCGTAGGGATCAGACCGCGTAGGGATCAGACCGCGTAGGGATCAGACCGCGTAGGGATCAGACCGCGTAGGGATCAGACAACGTGACGGCAGAAGGGTGTGCCAGCAGATGGATTCCCCAATAGAGGTGCTGATCGCGGGCGCCGGGCCGGTCGGCCTGACCGCGGCACTCGACCTGACCCGGCGCGGCATCGGGGTGCGGATCATCGACGCCGCGCCCGGTCCCGCCACCACCAGCAGGGCGATCGCGACCCATCCCAGGACGCTGGAGATCTACGAGCAACTTGGGGTGATCGACGCCGTGCTCCGCAGGGGGCGGCGGATCACCGGGTTCGCGCTGTACAGGGACGGGCGCCGGCTGGCGCGGCTGGCCGCCGACTACACGGACATGCCGACTCGATTCCCGTTCACCATGGCCATCGACCAGATCGTCACCGAGGAGATCCTCCGCGACGCCCTGCGCGAGCTTGGGGTCGTGCCGGAGTGGGGAGTGCGGCTGGAGTCACTCCAGCAGGACGAGGAGGAAGTGACGGTCCAGCTGCGCCAGGACGACTCCCACCAGAAATACGGGGTGCCCTGGTTGATCGGCTGCGACGGAGGACACAGCACCGTGCGCTCGGAGCTCGACCTCACGCTCGTCGGCACGTCGAGGCAGACCTGGCTGCTGGCCGACGCGCAGGTCGAGACCGACCTCCCGCCGAACAGCATCTACTGGATCCGCGCCGAACGCGTCACCATGATGGCCGTGCCGTTCATCGAGCCCGGCCGATGGCGGCTGCTGGACACGGTGGACGTCGACTACGACGGCGACCCGGTACGGCTCGCCGAGCGGCTGACCCACAAGCTGCGGATCGGGCTCGGGCGGCCGGTGGTGGTGCGTCCGCCCGGCTGGGTGTCGGTCTTCACCGCGCAGCAGCGCATGGTGCGGACGATGCGCCGTGGCCGGTGTTTCGTCGCCGGCGACGCGGCTCACGTGCACAGCCCGGCGTCCGGCCAGGGCATGAACACCGGGATCCAGGAGGCGTACAACCTCGGCTGGAAGCTGGCCATGGTCATCAGGGGCCACGCCGGGCAGGCGCTGCTGGACACCTACGGCGTCGAGCGCGTTCCCGTCGGCGCGGAGCTGCTGACCTCCACCGAGAAGGCCACCCGGCTGGTGCAACTGAGCAACCCCGTCGCGGACCGGCTGCTGCCCGTGGTCTTCGCCGCGGTCTCCAACATCCCCGCGCTGCGCAGGCGGATGCAGGGCAAGATGCTCGGCGCGGTGTCCGGCCTGAACCTGGAGTACTCCGACAGCCCGCTGACGCTCAACGGCGCCGAGCCGCTCCCAAGGCCCGGCCAGCGTCTCACCCGTCGCGTCGCCGGCCCACCGGAGTCGGCCGCCGAGCAGGCGCTGATCGCGGAGCTCCAGGACCCGCGCTGGACGCTGCTCGTCGCCGGTGACCTTCCCGAGCCGCTCGAAGCCGCGAAAACCCGTCACGACGCGTGGCTGTCCGTGCGATCGGCCGGTTTCGACCTGCCGGACCGTGACGGCGCGCTGCGCGCCAGCCTGGGGCTGGCCGACGGCGGCTGGATCCTGGTACGACCGGACGGCTACGTCTCGGCTCGCGGCAGGCGGCTGAACCGCGAGCTCATCGACACGCTCCCTGCCCGGCTGTGGCCGGACCGGACGGTCGAGCGGACCTGATGGGAACGGCGGAGCGGACCTGATGGGAACGGCGGAGCGGATCCCGCTCCGCCGTTTCCGGATCAGCGCCCTTCCCGGATCAGCCGACGCGCCGCTGCATGGCCTTCTCCAGGCGCGCGTGCAGCTTCGAGCCGGACTCCTGACGCATCATCCGGCGCAGCATGATGGGCGCGATCAGCGCACCGGCCACCGCCCACGCGACGAGTACGGCGACGCCGGCCGGAAGCCGCCACGCTCCACCGATCTCCACGGCGGCCATGGCGTCGGGCAGCAACGCCGAGCGGGCGCCGAGACCCAGCCAGTACATCGGGAACGCCTCGCCGATCCACTGCAGCGCCTCAGGCAGCCGGGTGATCGGGTAGAAGACGCCGGAGACCGCCGCCAGCGCGCACAGCGGGAACATGACCAGCCCGAAGCTGTGCGAATTGGGCAGCAGCGGACCCACGGCCATCCCCACCGGCAACGCCGCCGCCAGGCCGAGAAGCGACACGACGGCCAGCGTCAGCCAGGTGCGCGCGCCGTGGATGACCAGTTCGGGGAACACCGCGAGTCCGGCACCGAGAGTCAGCGCCGCCGTGATGACGATGGAGCAGGACAGCCCGACGACCTTACTGACCAGGTAGCCCACCATGCCGCCCGGCACGGTCCTGGCGCGCAGCAACGTCCCGTCCTCCCGCTCGACGGCCAGGGTCCCGGCCATCGTCGCGATGCCGTTGAGACCGATGTTCGCCCCGAGGACGCCGGGCAGCATCGTCACTCCCAGCGAGAACTGCGTGCCCGGCACCGCGAACCCCCGGGTGAACAGCATGGCGGTGAAGAAGATCCCGGTGGAGATGAGCGTGACCACGACATGGTGGCTGTCCAGGAACAGCTGCCGCAGCTCGATCAGGCCGTGTCGTATACCCGCGCGCAGCGGGACGTACGCGGCCCTCATCGCGACCTCACGGGCGATGTGCCGGATTCCCAGTCCCGCACCAACGTCAGGTAGCTCTGCTCAAGGGTGGCCCGGTGCACCTCCAGATCATCGATGTCCGCGCCGTGTTCGGCGTAGAGCCGGTGAACGAAGCGGGCTGGCGCCGGTGTGGAGGCGTTGAAGCGCCGGCCGTTCCTGGTCCAGCGCACCTCGGAGGTCTCGCTCGCGCGGCCGGAGAGTTCCTCGGGCGATCCGTCCGCGATGATCTGGCCGCCGGCCAGCAGCAGGATCCGGTGCGAGAGCCGCTCGGCCTCGGCGAGATCGTGGGTGGCGAGTACGACGGTGATCTGCTCCGTCTCCACCAGCTGCTTGATCATCGTGTGGAAGTCGTGCCGGGACCGGGGATCGAACCCCACCGTCGGCTCGTCGAGGAACAACAGCTGCGGCCGGCCGACCAACCCGATGGCGACGTCGAGGCGTCGGCGTTGCCCCTGCGTCAGCCGGCGCAGGTTCTGCCCGGCCAGGTCGGTGAGCCCGACGAGCTCAAGCAGCGCGTCACAGTCCCACGGCCTGGGCATCGACTCCCGCGCGTACGGGACGTAGTAGGTGCCCAGGTGGGAGATCAGCTCGCGTACCCGCCACTTGCCGTGATCGGCCCACGACTGGAGGACCACCCCGATCTCGGCGCGCCAGCGCCGGTCGCCGTGCACGGGATCCGCGCCCAGCACCGACACCTGACCGGCGGAGCGCAACCGGAACCCCTCGAGGATCTCGATGGTCGTGCTCTTGCCGACGCCGTTCGGTCCGAGCAGGGCGACCACCTCTCCTCGCCGTACCGCGAAGGTGATTCCGGCCAGCACCTCGGTGTCGCCGTACCGCATCCGCAGGTCCCTGACGTCGATGACGCTGTCGGCGCCGGACGGTGTGACCGGCGCCGGAGAGGGCTGCACGATCACCGGTCGATGACCGCGATGGCGCGGACCGGGTAGCTCCCGACTCCCGCGATCGGCGCGGGCAGCACGGTCAGCCGGGCGCCGGTGTCCGGCAGCCGGTCCAGCCGGGTCAGGCTTTCCAGCAGATAGATGTCCGCGCCGAGCAGGAGGTTCTGCGCGGGTTTGCTGTTGTCGGTGCCGCTGTCGATGTTCTGGCTGTCGATCCCGACGATGCCGGGGTTGGCGTCGAGCAACGCCTTCACCGCCTCCTGCGTCAGGAACGGCGAGTCCTTGAAGAACCCGCCGGTGCCCCAGTGCCGGTCATGACCGGTGTTCACCAGGACGGCCCGGCCGGCCAGCTCGAGCCCCTCGAACACCTCAGGTCCGATCGACCGCCCATCCGGCAGTTTCTCAGGGGACACCCGGACCACCGTGATCGGGACGTCCACCATGCGCTCCAGGCTCAGGCCCGCCACGTCGGCGGCGTCGACGTGGAACTGGCTCGGCGCGTCGATGTACGTGGCCGTGTTGCCGCAGAGTTCCACCGTGGTCAGGGCGAACGTGACGCCGGGCGCGAGGAACCCCGCGGACTGCTCCCGGCTGATGAACTCGCTGATGCGCGGCTTGGGCATCCAGGGGTGGGTGAGCATGTCGTGGCTGATCGAGAAGCTCAGGTCGACAATGGTCCGGTTGTTCGGCATCTGGCTCTCCGCTCTGTCGGTCGGAGATCACCGTCGCAGCGTGGTGTCGAAGGGCGATAAAGGCGCCGTAGGGGCTGAAAGTTCTTCTCCGGCCCGATATCCGCTCGACGACGCGGCGACAGAGTCCATCGAGGCACCGCAACCGTGGCAGGGGAGAACCGTTTCAGGGGAGAAGCATTGATGGGTACGCGAGACCGCCGGGTGGTGATCACCGGGATGGGCGTTGTGGCTCCTGGTACCCCCGGCCGTAAGGCCTTCTGGCAACGGCTCGTCGACGGGCGCCCGGCATTTCGCCCGATCAGTTTCTTCGACGCCGGGGCCTTTCGCTCCAGGATCGCCGCCGAGTGCGACTTCGATCCGGCGCGGGAGGGGTTGACCGCGCGGGAGATCAGGCGACTCGATCGCGCGGCGCAGCTGCTCCTGGTGGCCGGTGACGAGGCGGTGGCCGACAGCGGCGTCGACATCGACGGTTCGGCCGAGCGCGCCGGAGTGAGCATCGGCACGGCCGTCGGCTGCACCATGCGCCTGGAGAGCGAGTACGTGGTGCTCAGCGACCAGGCCCGGCGATGGGAGGTCGATCCCGGCTATGTCGTGCCGCACCAGTACGACTATTTCGTCCCGAGTTCGTTCGCGGCGGAGGTGGCCACCCGCTTCGGCACCCTGGGCCCGGCGACCGTCGTCTCCGCCGGGTGCACCTCCGGCATCGACTCCGTGGGGCACGCCTGGCGGTTGATCCGCGAGGGCAGCGCCGACATCATGCTGGCCGGCGGGACCGACGCGCCGATCTCGCCGATCACCGTCGCCTGCTTCGACGCGATCAAGGCCACCTCGCCCCGCAACGACGATCCGGTCAACGCGATGCGTCCCTTCGATCGCCATCGCAGCGGCTTCGTGCTGGCCGAGGGCGCCGCCGTACTCGTTCTGGAGGAGTACGGGGCGGCCCGGCGACGCGGGGCGCACATCTACGCCGAGATCGCCGGTTATGGAGCGATGTGCAACGCGTACCACATGACCGGACTGCGTACCGACGGCGCCGAGCTCGCCGGTGCGATGGACGCCGCGCTGACCACGGCGGGCGTCGCGCCGAACGCGGTCGACTACCTCAACGCGCACGGCACCGCGACCCAGCAGAACGACCGGCACGAGACCGCGGCGATCAAGCGCGCGCTGGGTCAGCACGCGTACTCGGTGCCGATCAGCTCGGTCAAGTCGATGATCGGCCACTCGCTCGGCGCGATCGGCACCATCGAGATCGCCGCCAGCGCGCTGGCCATCGAGCACGGCACGATCCCGCCGACCGCCAACCTCACCGAGCCCGACCCCGAGCTGGATCTCGACTACGTCCCCTTGACCGCGCGAGAGGCCCCGCTGCGCACCGTGATGACGGTGGGCAGCGGCTTCGGCGGGTTCCAGAGCGCGATGGTGCTGCGGGGGCGGCCGTGACCGGAGCCTTGATCACCGGCGTGGGCGTGATCGCGCCCACCGGGCTCGGCACCGACGCGTACTGGGCCGCCACCCGTGCCGGGCACCTGGGCATCCGCCGGATCGGCCGGTTCGACGCCACCGGATGGCCGGCGCCGCTCGGCGGCGAGGTGGACGGGTTCGACGCCGCGGCTCACCTGCCGGGTCGCCTGATCGCGCAGACCGACCGAATGACCCAGTTCGCCCTGGCCGCGACCGACTGGGCGGTGGCCGAAGCGGGCCTCACACCCGACGAGCTGGCCGGCGCGTCGATCAGCACCGCGGCCGCGTTCGGCGGCTTCGAGTACGGCCAGCGGCAGCTCCAGTCGCTGTGGCGGCAGGGCCCCAAGCACGTCAGCACCTACATGTCCTTCGCCTGGTTCTACGCGGTCAACGCGGGCCAGATCTCCATCCGGAACGCGACGCGTGGCCCGGCCGGCGTCTTCGTCGGCGAGCAGGCGGGCGGGCTCGACGCGATCGGGAACGCGCTGCGCCAGGTGCGCTCCGGCGCGGCCGTGGTGATCACCGGTGGTATGGAGAGCTCGCGCTCTCCGTACGGCCATGCCTCCCATCTCGGCAACCGGGACATCAGCCGGGAGCCGCGGCCGGACCGGGCCTACCTTCCCTTCAGCGCCGACGCGTGTGGTTACGTGCCCGGCGAGGGCGGGGCGATCCTTGTGGTCGAACCCGACGCGGCGCCCCAGCGCCGGCAGCCGGTGCGGTACGGGCGCGTCAGCGGGTACGGCGCGGCGTTCGACGCCCGCCCGGGCGCCACGGGCTCGGGCCTGCGCCGCGCCGCCCAACTGGCCCTGGCCGACGCGCGGCGCACGCCTCAAGACATCGACGCGGTGTTCGCCGACGCCGGCGGCACCCGCGCGCTGGACCTGGCCGAGGCGACGGCCATCGCCGAACTCTTCGGGCCGCACGCCGTACCCGTCGTGGCGCCGAAGGCCGGCACCGGCCGGCTGTTCTCCGGCGGTGGCCCGGTCGATGTCGTGGCGGCGCTGCTGGCCTTCCGCGATGGCGTGCTGCCCCCTGCCGGACGCGTCACCGCGCCGGACCCGGTCTACGAGATCGACCTGGTGACCACGGAGCCCCGGCAATGGTCAGGGCGCAGCGCGCTGGTCCTCGCCCGCGGCACGGGGGGTTTCCACTCCGCCCTGGTGCTGACCGCATCGGACGAGTGACCAGACCCCACTCAGACGACGACTGACCAGACCAGACCCCACTCAGACGACGACTGACCAGACCAGACCCCACTCAGACGACGACTGACCAGACCAGACCCCACTCAGACGACGACTGACCAGAC
>NZ_JBITKE010000003.1:0-582235 GCF_044460705.1 Nonomuraea sp. NPDC050022 | reverse complement strand
ACCAGACCCCACTCAGACGCTGGCCGACCAGGTCAGACCCCACCCAGAGACGAGGAGCGCCATGGACCGCATCGACGTATCGACTGTCCTCCGGATCCTGTGCGAGGCGGCGGGGGAGGACGGCGGTGTGGACCTCGCCGCTGACGACCCGGGAACCACGCTGGGTGATCTCGGCTTCGACTCGCTGGTGTTGATCGCGGCGACGACCAAGGTCGAGCTCGAGTTCGGTGTGACCATCCCGGAGGACCGGCTGGCCACCGTGGCGACCGTCGCGGACTTCCGCGACATGGTCAACGAGTCCCTCCTCGACGCGGGGTCCCGCTGAGCGAGTCTGGCCGCTCTCCCGTCATGGGGAAGGCGAACTACTGGGGATTGGCTTCAGGGGCGCCTTCGAGGGTTTCCGGGGTGATCAGCTCCACCTCGTTCTCCTTCAGCGCTTCCAGAAGATCAGGCGGCGGGGTGGAGTCCGTGACGAGGTAGTCGGCGCCCCCGAGCTCGGCTACCTGGGCGAAGAGCCGGCGACCGAACTTGGAGGAGTCCGCCAGTATCGCCACGCGCGCCGCCCGAGAGATCATCTCTCGCATCATCGCCGCCTCGGCGAGGTTGCTCGTGGTGTAGCCGGCGGCCGCTGAAACGGCGCCGACCCCGATCAACGCCAGATCGCAGCTGATGTCCAGCTCGCTTCCGCCGGACGCCCGGAAGCTGACGGGGCCGATGGTGGCCAGTGTGAGCGGGCGGACCGCGCCGCCGACGACGTACACGTCGCGGATCGCCGAGGACGGCAGCGCCGGGGGCACGAGCAGACTGTTCGTCACCACTGTCAGGTCTCGGTGGTTACGCAGGTTCCGGGCCACGGCGAGAGTGGTCGTACCGCCATTGATCATGACGATGGACCCGTCTTCCACCAGCGACCCGGCGAGTGCCGCGATCTTCTCCTTCTCGCGTTCTTCCATCTTGAGCCGCACGTCCACGGCCCGGTCGACCCGGGAGAGGGTCGACTGACTGACCGCTCCGCCATAAGTGCGGACCAGGACGCCGTCGGCGCTCAGCTGGTCCAGGTCCCGCCGGATCGTGTCGATGGAGACGCCGAAGCGCTCCGCGAGCGCGCTGACTGTGACCTGCCCGGTCTCTGCGACGTATGCCGCCAGTTGGGCCTTACGTCCTGCGGGTAGACGACGCTGCCGATCCTCTTCGTCAAGGGTCACTGACCCTCCCATCTCTGCGGTAGTTGCGTTATGGATCAACGCAACAGAGGGGTTATACAGGTCCTAGAACAGCAGACTACCGCATAATGCTGCTTCTCTCGGGCGAGATTCCGCTTACCGCACGAGCCTCGGCGCGGCGATCCGCCAACGACTGTGCGTCTCTTCCCATTTCTTTGCCGAACTGTGCGGTTCCTAGCGGAACTTTGCTGTTGCTAGGTCTTGTGAGGCGACGTCACGCGTTGTTAATGTGGCGGAAACCGGCAAAGAGCGGTAACACCTGTACAGCAAGGAGGTCGCGATGACCGGAGGCAGCACCCGGTTGCAGGGCCGGACACGGCGACTACTCGGGATCATGGCGGTGGCGGTGCTCAGCGCCACGGCCGTGGGGTGTGGTTCCAATTCGGGAACCAGCGCGGGATCGAGCGGCGGCGGCCCCGTCACGCTGGAGTTCGCGCAGTGGTGGGCGCCGGAGCTACCGGCGGGATCGTTCGACAAGCTCATGACGGAATTCACGGCCCAGAACCCGAACATCAAGGTCAAGCTGCTGAGCGGTCCGTACGCGTCCACCAAGCAGCAGTTGGTGTCCGGAGCGGCGTCGAGGACGTTGCCTGATGTCGTGGGCCTCGACGGCGCATGGGTGAGCGACTTCGCCAAGCAGGGGGCCATTGCCGACCTGTCCGAGCTCATGGCGAGTGCGAAGTACGACTCGAGCCAGCTGGCGAGCCAGATCCAGGTCAAGGGCAAGACCTACATGATCCCGGTGGTGAACTTCGTCTACCCCCTGTTCGTCAACAACGATCTGCTCGAGAAGGCGGGGGTCAAGAAGCCGCCGAGCACACGTACGGAGTTCCTCGACGCGGCCAAGAAGATCAGCGCGCTCGGCGGCAACGTCAAGGGCTGGGCCCTGCCGCTCGACACCGCCGTTCCCAACGGCATTCAGAATGACGTGATGTCGTGGCTGTGGGCATCAGGCGGCAGCATGCTCACCAAGGACGGCAAGCCCGACCTGACCGGTCAGGGCGTCAAGAGTACCGTTGAGTACGTCAAGAGCCTGAACGACGCGGGCGTCATCGCTCCCGGATCGCTCACCATGAAAGAGCAGGACAAGGTGGAGAAGTTCGCCACCGGCCAGGTCGGCATGATGATCGATTCCTTGGCTCACATCACACTGATCAAGAAGAACAATCCCAAGCTGAACTTCACGGTGGTGCCGATCCCGGCCCAGGACGGTTACACCGGCAAGCGCGGCATCCCGTACGCGTCCTGGGGCATCGGCGTCGCCGACTCCTCGGAGCACAAGGCCGAGGCGTTCAAGCTGGTCCAGTTCTTGATGGACAAGAAGGCGAACGCGGAGCTGAGCACGTTGGCGAAGGGCTTCCCCGGCAACAAGACGGCCGAGCCGGACTTCAGCAAGAGTGACTCGCTGTTCAAGACGGCCTTCGACATCTACAAGGCGGGCTATCCCGCCAACGAGTTCGTGGGCTTGCCGAAGGCGGAAGACCTCATGCGCAGCTTCGACGAGCAACTGCAGCTCCTGCTCACCGGCAAGCAGAGCATCGACGACACCCTCAACAAGGCGCAACAGGCCTGGGCACCGGTGCTCTGACCTTCCGCACTTCGTGGGCCGCGCCGACCGTGCGGCGCGGCCCCGAACCAAGGAGACATCGATGGACACCGCGAAACTCGATCCCGCGGCCTCCCCGGGAGCCGCACCATCGGCATCGAAATCCCCTGTGGGCCGACGAAGAAGTACGCGGCCTTTCCCCGTACAGCGTGTTGTCCCGTACGGCTATCTCTCGCCGACGCTGATATTGATCTTTGTGCTGATGATCATCCCCATCGCGATGGTGGTCAGCTATTCGTTCAAGGACAACGTGATCGTCGAGCAGAATCCGGTCTTCGCCGGTCTCGCCAACTACACCACGGTGCTCACCGATCCCAACTTTTTGGCCGCGCTGAAGAACACGTTCATCTTCATCACTCTGAGCACGGTCGCGCACCTCGGTCTCGGGCTGGCCTTCGCGACGATGCTCAACACGCCGTTGCTGGGCGGAGTGACGAAAGCCATCTTCCGCATCGTCTACATCCTGCCCTGGCTGTTCACGGTCGCCGTGATCGCGGTCATCTGGCGGCTCATGCTGGACCCGTCCGGGGTGGTCAACTACCTCCTGACCACGATCGGCGTACTGCGCGCGGAAGTGAGCTGGCTCTCCGACCCGAACATGGCGCTCTGGGCGTTGACCTTCATCAACATCTGGGCCGGCTTCCCCTTCTTCATGATCAGCATCCTGGCCGGGTTGCAGGGAATCTCGCCCGTTCTGTACGAGGCGGCCTCCGTGGACGGCGCGACTACTTACCGCAAGTTCCGCAATGTGACGCTTCCCCAGTTGAAGCCGGTGCTCCTCAGCATGGCCGTGCTCGATCTCATCTGGACCTCTCAGCAGTTCGCCCTCATCTGGATGACCACCGGTGGCGGCCCGCTGAATGTCACCGAGATGCTCAGCACCTACACCTACAAGCAGGCCTTCAGCAGTTACGAGTTCGCCACCGCGTCCGCCGCCGCCGTCATAGTCCTGCTGCTCACGATGATTCTGGCCGTCTTCTACGTTCGCCTGCAAAAGGAGAGGTGATCACCCGTGCTCACCCGTCAAAGGCGGCGCCTCTACGCGAAGATCGCCGTGCTCGCAGGCTTGATCGTCGGCGCGCTCTTCGCCGGCCTGCCGGTCCTGTGGATGCTGTCGACGTCGTTCAAGACCAATGGGGAGGTCTTCCAGGTTCCGCCACGGCTGATCACCGACAACTTCTCGTTCGACGCCTACGTGAAGATCCTGGGCGATGCGGCCCAGTTGCGGTTTTTCATCAACAGTTACATCGTCGCGCTGTCGGTGACGGTGCTGACATTGTTCGTGGCGATACTCGCGGCATATGGATTCAGCCGCTACAACTTCCCGTTGAAGCGATCCATCAACGTCGTGATCGTCAGTGTTCAGGCGGTGCCGCCGATCACACTCGTCATTCCCTACTTTGGTCTCGTGGTGGGACTCGGCCTGTATAATACGTATGCGGGGTTGATTCTCACGCACATGGTCTTCACCTTGCCCTATGCGATCATCATGATGACCGCTTATTTCAATACCCTGCCCCGGGAATTGGATGAATCCGTCAAGGTGGACGGGGCGTCGAGCTGGACGGCTCTCTGGCGGATCCTGGTGCCCATTTCGGTTCCCGGGCTGGTCGCCGTGGGCGTCTACACCTTCATGATCTCGTGGAACGAATACCTGTTCGCGCTGACTCTCACTCGTACTGACGACATGCGAACCGTCCCCATCGGCATCCAGTTGTTGATGGGACAGCACTCCTACGAGTGGAACCAGATGATGGCCATGAGCATTCTGGGATCCATTCCGGTGCTCCTGTTGTTCCTCATCTTCCAGCGGCGATTCATCGGCGGCCTCACCTCGGGTGCCGTCAAGACCTGACGCATCATGCCCGTCCTGCGGCATAATCAATTATTCAGAAGGAGAAATACAGTAATGCTGACGACCGGCAAGGTGCTCCTGGCCGCCGCGCACGAAAACAACTTCGCGGTGCCCGCCTTCAACATCAGCGACTACGCCATGTTCAACGGCATCGTGGACATCAGCGAAGAGAAGAACGCGCCGCTCATCGTCGGGATCCACCCCGACGAGGTGCGGCACCTCGGAGTGGACGCGATCGCCGCGATCGCCCAGCGAGCCCATCGCTCCTCGGTGCCGATCGCGATTCACTGGGACCACGGCGCGACCTACGAGGAGATGCTGACCGCGATCCGGATCGGCTTCACCTCGGTGATGATCGATGCCTCGATGAAGTCCTTCGAGGACAACATCGCGCTGTCCAAGAAGGTCACCGAGACCGCGCACGCGGTCGGCCTGTCGGTCGAGGCGGAGCTGGGGACGATCGGCAAGACCGACAACGAGGCCGAAGACGGCAGCGACGCGATCATCTACACCGACCCGGCGGACGCCGTGACCTTCGTGCGGGAGACCGGGGTGGACAGCCTCGCCGTGGCCATCGGCACTTATCACGGCATCTACCCGAAGACCCTGAAGCCGGAGCTCAAGCTCGACCTGCTGAAGGAGATCAAGGACCGGGTCAGGATCCCCCTCGTGCTGCACGGCGGCTCGGGCAACCCCGACAACGAGATCGCGGAATCGGTCAAGCTCGGGATCAACAAGATCAATATCTCCAGTGACATCAAGCTCGCGTACCACATGAAGATGCGCGAAGTCCTGGCCGATGAGAGCCTGCGTGAGCCGAACTCCATCCAGCCGCCGTGCATCGAGGCGATGAAGGTCGTGGCCGCGCAGAAGATCGACCTCTTCGAAGCGACCGGCAAGGCATCTCTCTACTGACATGGCCAGCCATGTGGTCCTGGGCCTGGGGGGATGCGTCGACTACGAGCTCAAGCTGTCCTCGGCGGTCTTGGAGCAGCTGGTCGGCGAGTATGAGATCCACAATGCCGAGCTGACGTCATCGGTCACCGTGACCGACGAACGCGAGCTGGTCATCTCCATCCTCACCTACCTCAAAAAGGGCGGAGGAGGCGAGCACTTCGTCGCCTCCTCCGAATGCCTGAGCGCGTTCGCGGGACGGTTCCCCAAACGGACGACTCTGGGCGGCACCTCCGTCCGAGCGGCGCTGGAGATGAGCCGGCTCGGCGTACCCTCCACCCTGCACCTGGTCAGCCTCAACGACATCGTCCGCCGCCTGCTGCCGGCAAGCTGCGACTACATCTGCAGCGGCGACCGGGACACCCTCTATCCGCACCTGATCGTGCAGTACGACCAGGACCTGCGGGTTCGAGCAGGCGACATCGACATCCGGGCGCCGTTCCCGAACAGATTGATCTACGTCAACGACCCGGCGAACGAGTCCATGCTGCTGAGTGATGAGCTGGGCTCGTTGCTCCGCGACGCACGCGTTTTTCTGATCTCGGGATTCAACGCGATCAGGGACCAGCAGACACTCGACCGGCGTCTGACCACGCTGAGAAACCACATGCGACAGCTTCCTGCCGAGGCGGCCGTCTACTACGAGGACGCCGGCTTCCACGAGCCGGGCCACAGCCAATTGGTCCGCGACGCGCTTCTGGAAGTCATCGACGTCTACGGACTGAACGAAGACGAGCTGCAGCTGCACCTGGGCTACGCCGTCGACCTGCTCTCCGTGACGGAGGTGGCCCGCGCCCTCGAATCGCTGCGCGCTCTCATCCCCGTGCCGACCCTGGTCGTCCATACGAAATATTGGTCGGCGGCATTCGGCGAGAGAGCCGGCGAGTACGCGGAGCCGCTGAACGAGGGCATCGTGATCGCCAGCACCCGCTACTCCCACGGCGATGGGTACACGGAGCACCAGTACGAACTCATGCGGAACCGGCCAAGGCGAAGGGAGTCGGTGGAGTTCGCCGCGGCTCTGGAAGACCGAATGGGCGAGGTCGTTCGCTGCCTGCCCGGCTTCGACCTTGACGTCGCCGCACCCACGACCATCGGGCTCGGCGACGCGTTCGTCGGCGGTTTCCTGGCCGCGCTCGCCCAGGGCCGGTCAAGCACATGAGCTGACCCGCGCCTACGAAGCAGCGGCGAGCGCGTCCCGTACGAACATCAGGCCGCGGCGGCGGCGAGCGCGCCCCGTACGGACATCAGGCCGAAGCCGAGAAGGTTCAGACCTTGCCAGGTCGCCGGGGAGGCGGCGCGCTCGTCGTCGGCGGTCAGGCCGATGCCCCAGATCCGGTCGTGGGGGCTGGCCTCGACCAGGACCCGGTTCCGGGTGCCGAGCAGGAAGTCGGCCAGTTCGGGGTGCTGGGCGAACTTGGCGAGGTTGCCGCGGACCACGATGTCGAAGCGGTGGGCGTTCCAGACGTCCTCCTCGAAATCGCGCACGCCCCGGCCGAGCTTCTTGGCCTCACCGGGATGAGCCGCGGCGAGGATCTCGGCGGCGCTCTGGTGGTCGTCGAACAGCCACGCCTTGTAAGCCATCATGTAGTGCTCGGCGGAGGCGAAGAGGTGGCCGTCCTCGCTGAACGTGACCGGCCACCACTGAGACAGGCAGCCGGGGCCGACGCCGCCGTCGCGGGCCGGGCGATGGCCCCAGAAGAAGAGATAGCGCAGAACCTGGCCCGCCTGCTCGGCGGCGATCGCCTCGGCCACGGTCTGAGGAAGCGCGGTGCGGGGAAGTTCGTCGGACACGCCCACACCGTCCCACAGTCGCGCTCGGATCCGCCAACGGCCAAGCTCTGCCAGCGGTTGATCACTTTTCGTGGAGTCGACCCGACGGCGGTAAGCCGCCTGCTTCTGGTCGACCCGGTGATTTCCCCCGCCAAAGTTCTGGCCTACGGGCAGGTGGTGGACGCTGTCCCGGCGCAGCAGGTCGGCGGCTGCGGCGGGCGGCCCGGCGGTCAGCCCGGGGTTTGGGACTGTCGTACGCCGCGGCGCCACACGTCGGCGATGGCGCGTGTGGCGGTGATGTCCTGGGTTGGGTCGCCGTCGACGAGCAGCAGGTCGGCGCGGAGGCCCGGGGCGATCCGGCCGCGGTCGGCGAGTCCGAAGCAGCGGGCCGGGACGCTGGTGGCGACGGCGAGCGCCTGCTCGGCCGTCAGCCCGGCCCTGGTGAGCGTCAGCAGTTCGTGGTGCAGGCAGGCGCCGTGCGGAGGGCCGAAGGGCGTGCAGTCGGTGCCTGCCGGCAGGGGGGACACCGGCCCGGAAGAGGGCCAGGGCCGCGTGCGAGGCGTTGGTCGCGCCTGTGGAATGCAGGGGAATGTCGCTGAACTCCCGGTTCAAGGTGGCCTTCGACCGCTCCGGCATCCGGGACGCGACCCGCTCGTCCCGCAGGAGTCGTCGACCGCGATCTTCAGGTAGTCGGCGCCTCCGCCAGCCGGGCCTCCACGAACGCCTTGGCCTGGCCGGAGTCGGCGATCGTGGCGTCCGTGCCCAGGGCCTTTAAGTACGTCGGGAGTCATGATCTGGGTCGGGTGCCCGCCGGGCGCGGTGGCGATGACGCTGGAGCTGCGCAGGTCGGCGACGTCATCGCGCTCGGCGGCCTGCCGGCGCTGTGCGGCCAGCGGGGGCGGCAGGTTGTTCAGGTCGAGCTCGGTGGTGACGCCGAACCGCAGCGCCTCGGCGAGGTCGCCCTCGAAGACGTGCGCGTGCGCGTCGATCAGTCCGGAGAGCAGGGTCTTCCCGGCGCCATCGAGCACGATGTCGACGGGGCCGCCGATGTCTAGGAGATGATGGCGCTCTGTTTTCCCGCCACCGCCGCCATCACATAGCGATCGAGAAGCGGCAGCCGGGCCAGGTGGAGGGCGGCTCTGCGGGCCAGCAGTTGCCAGCGCGCCTCCGGTACGAACCAGCGGACACCCTTGCGCCCCACCTCCTGCTTTTCCGCCACCACCGGGCGCAGCACCCGCTCGTACTCGGCCAGGGCGGACTCGATCGACGGCTCCGCCGAGAGGCGGTCGGCCAGGATGTAGGCGCCCGCGATCGCGAGCGAGGCGCCCTGGCCGGCCACCACCGACACCGCCTGGCAGGCGTCGCCGATGAGCGTCACCCGGTCGCGGCTCCACTGCGGCAGCTCCACCTGGGCGACCTGGTCGTAGTACATCTGCGCCGCGGGCGGGCAGGCGGCCAGGGCGCGAGGGGCGAGCCAGCCCAGTGACGCGTACTCCTGGCGGACTCGCTCGCGGGGGTCGGCGGGCAGGGTGCGGTCCTCCGTGCGGTGGACGGCGAAGACGGCGACCTGGTCGCCGCGCAGGGCGTAGAAGCCGAGCTGCCTGGTCATCGTGTCGGTCAGCGTCAACTGCCCGGCCACCTCGGCCCGGACCTCCGGGTCCGTGAAGATCCACGCGGCCGTGTGGAAGCCTAGGTGGCGCAGGAAGTCGCGCTCCTCGCCGAACACCAGGCCGCGGACCGTCGAGTGGATGCCGTCGGCGCCCACCAGGAGATCGGCCTCCAGCGTGTCGCCGTTGACGGTCACCCGGACGCCTTCCGGGTGGTTCTCGACGCCGGTGAGCGCGGCGCCGTAGCGGAGGTCGACGCGCTCGGAGAGGTGTTCGCGCAGGGATCGTTCGAGGTCGGGGCGCATGATGCTGATCAGGCGGCCGTTTACGACCTTGGCGAACTGGTCGAAGCCGAGCCCGGCGCGGCGGCGGCCCTCCTCGTCGCGGTACGTCATCTCCGTGACCGTGTAGCCCACCTCCTGGAGGCGAGGCAGTACGCCCATGGCCTCCGCGGCGTCGAATCCCGGACCGAAGAAGTCGATCATGTAGCCCTGGGGTCGGGGGCCGGGGGATCGCTCCAGCACCACCACGTCCCAGCCGATGGCGTCGAGGCGCTGGGCCAGGGCCAGCCCGCCGATGCCGGCACCGCAGATCACAGCTTTCATCTGAATGGTGACGCGGAGACCCGGTCCTTCAGGGCCGGGAGGAAGCGCCACCCCTCCTTTCGAAAACAGTATGGAAAGACTCGGTCACGTTCGGTAATGTGCACGGTGGGTGATGGCGCTGTGACAGGAGGTGTGCGATGGCGATCCGCCGCTCCGCCACCAAACGCCACGGTCTGCCCTCGATCGTGCAGCTCCGGCTCACGCCCGCCCCGGCCCAAGCTGAGGCGCTGGCGGCGGCGGTGCTGTTGTGCAATCAGGCGGCCACCGTCGTCTCCCGCCTGGCCTTCCAGCACCACACTTTCGCCGTGCTGGAGTTGCATCGATTGGCCTACTACGAGGTGCGGGCGCAGGTGTCTGGGCTCGGCGCGCAAGCGGCCGTGCGGGCGATCGCCCGGGTCGCCGGCGCCTACGCCAACCGGCGCGCCAGCAAGAAACGCGCCCACATCTTCCGGCCGCAGGGCGCCGTCCCCTATGACGCCCGGCTGATGAGTTTCAACCGGGATGCCCGGACGGTGTCGTTGTGGACTCCCACCGGCCGTGTCACCGTGCCGTACGTTGGCTGGCCGGAAGACCTCAAAGCCATCGAGGCGCTGCCGATGGGGGAGGCCGCCCTGATCTACCGGCGCGGGGTGTGGCTGCTGCACGTAGCGCTCACTCTGCCCAAGCCAGCGGTGCGTGAGCCCGTCCACGGCTTCATTGGGGTGGATCAAGGCGTGGCGAACCTGGCTGTCACCTCCGACCGGGTGGTGCTGCCCGGCCCGGCACTGACCGGGCCGATCGGCGGCAACAGCCACGTTCGCACCCTGCGGGAGCGGCGACACCGGCAACGCCGACGGCTGCAGAAGAAGGGCACGGCGGCGGCGCGGCGGGTGCTGCGCCGCCTTGCCGGGCGTGAGCACCGGATGATGACCGACCTCAACCACCAGATCAGCAAGTTCGTGGTGCGTGAAGCCGAACGCACCGGTCGTGGGGTGGCCCTGGAGGATTTGCAGGGTATCCGCGGGCGGGTAAGGGCTCATCGGTTCCAGCGGCGCACCCTGCACGGCTGGGCGTTCGCCCAGCAGATCGCCTTCACCCGCTACAAGGCCGCCCGGACCGGGATCGCCTTCGTCCTGGTCGACCCCGCCTACACCTCGCAGGCATGTCCGGACTGCGGGTACGTCAGCAGGGCGAATCGGCCGGCGCGGGGCCGGTTCGTCTGCACCAGGTGTGGCCTCGCTGGGCACGCCGATCACATCGCGGCCCGCAACATCGCCACACGCGGCGCTGCGGGCTGGGCTGCCATCAACCAGCCACACGCTACCGGCCTCCCTTCAACCAGACGGGACCGAGAGAGCAAACCACCAGCTTCATCCGGTGGTAGTTGATGAGAGTTCCCTTCTGTCGAGGAGCCGTCTGAGTACGGGGGCGACGGCCGGGGCGGTCAGGTCGGGAGTGAAGGCCCGGTGCAGCATGAGGCCGTCGATGGCGGCGGCGACCACCGCCGCCGTCTGGTCCGGCGCCGCCACGCCCTGGGCGGCCAGTCGCGAGGCCAGCCGGTCGCGGAAGGCGGTGATCACCTCGGCCAGCGACCGGCGCAGCGTCTCGTCGCGGGTGGCCGCCAGGTACGTCTCGGTGAACAGCAGCGACATGGGGTCGCGGCCGTCGTGCTCGTCCAGCGTGGCGAGCATGAGGTCCAGTGCTTCCTCCGCCGTGCCGGCCTGCTCCAGCAGCGGGCCCATCCCCTCGACCAGGCCCCGCATCGTGCCGATGGCGGCCTCCGTGAGCAGCGCGTGCACCGAGGAGAAGTGGTAGTGCACCAGTCCGGGCGTCACCCCGGCGCGCTCGGCGAGCATCCGCGTGCTCACCGCCGACCAGCCGCGCTCGGCGATCAGTTCCGCGGCCACGCGCAGCAGCCGCCCGCGCACCTCGCGGCCCTGGTCCGCCGCCTTGGGTCCGGGCATGGATTCCTCCGTTTGGACGTACGCCCTGGGCGATCGACCAAGGCGTTTGACCAGAGGATAGCATCCGAGGCATGACTGAGATCTTCACGAGCTGGAAATCCTGGCGGGACGCCGAGCAACCGCTGGCCGCGGCACTGCCGGGGGAGACGGTCGCGGTGCTGGAGGAGGCCGTGGCCTTCGCCGAACTGCGGCACGGAGATCAGTTGCGGCCGACCGGCGTGCCCTACCTGGAGCATCTGCTGGAGGCTTTGGAGGTCGCGGTGCGCGGGGCGGGGGTGCGCGACCCGGACGTGCTGGTGGCGATCGTGCTGCACGACGTGGTCGAGGACACCCCGTGCACCCGCGCGGAGATCGCCGAACGGTTCGGAGAGCACGTCGCCGAGCTGGTCGCGTGGGTGACCAAGCCCGACGTGGCGGCCTCACAAGATAAGTCCGACGTGGCCGCCCCACAGGATAAGCCCGACGTGACCGCCGGGCAGGATGAGCCCGACGTGACCGCCGGGCAGGACGAAGCAGCGGCGAGGGCGGCGGCGAAGGCGGCGGTGAAGGCGGCCTACCTGCGGGGGTTGGCGGAAGCGCCGCCGCAGGCCGTGCTGGTCAAGCTGGCCGATCGGGTGAGCAACGTGCAGGAGCTGCACCGGGTGCCGGTGGACTTCCAGCGGCGATACCACCGGGAGACGGTGGAGCACATCATGCCGCTGGCGGCGACGTCACCGTGGTTCGCCCGCTGGTTCGCCGACTGGCGGGACGACTGGCGGGCCTTCGAATCGGAGTAACCCCTCAGCGGGTGTGCAGGCGGGCCAACCGGTTGCGGACGCCGTCGAAGTGGGCGAAGACCGCCGCCACTGCCGCGGTCTTGTCACCGGCCTGCACGGCCGTGTAGATGTCGCGGTGCCGCTTGGCCACGTCGGCCGGGGGCTCGTCGGGCGTGCCGAGCTGGTCACGCAGCTGGTGGTAGACGTCCCAGAACGCCCCGAGCAGCTGGCTGACCAGCGGGTTGCCGAGCGGGCGGTAGAGCAGGTCGTGGAAGAGCCGGTCCGTCTCCGGTGACACGTCGCCGACCAGCGCCTCGCTCTCCATGCGGGCCATCACGTCGGCCACCGGTGTCAGGTCGGCCTCGGAGCCCAGGTCGATGAGCCGCTGGACCAGGCCGGCCTCCAGGATCTCGCGGATCTCGGTGAGGTGGGTGAGGTGGCTCTTGCCGTCCTGGAGGGTGATGCGGCTGTGGAAGGCCAGCTCGTCGACCAGCCCGGCCAGCGACATCCGGCCCACGAACATGCCGAAGCCGTGGCGGATGTCGACGATCCCGACGGCCTGGAGCGCCTTGAGCGCCTCCCGGACGGAGTTGCGGCTGACCTGGAGCTCTTCCATGAGCTCGGTTTCGGTGGGCAGGGGATCACCCGCCACGAGCCCGCGCCGGAGGATGAGCTCTTTGACGCCCTCCTGGGCCTCGACGGCACGGCTGGGCCGCGGGCGCGGGACAGTGGTCATGAAAAATCCCTTCGTCGTAAGCGCTTAGGTAACATTCCGGAAATCTCCTGTTGACCTCAACCGGGTCCGGCCCATAGCGTCCACCCTACGCACAACATAGGACATGGGATGTCCCACGTTCTACATTAGGACCGTAACGAAGCGGCCTAATGCGGATCGCAGGATCTGCACCAAACCCCCAGGAGGCATCCGTGAGCTCTGAGTTCAGCCGCCGTGATTTCCTGCGCTACAGCGGGGCCACGGGTGCGGCGGCGTTCATCGCCACCACCCTCTCCGCCTGCTCGGGTGGCCCGGCCTCGACCGGCTCGGTCGGCGCCGGATCCAACAAGGACCTGATCACCGCCGTCATCGGCTATGGCAACGACCAGAGCTGGGATCCGACGCAGACGGCCTCGGCCTTCGCGATGGCCGGCATCCAGCACGTCTACGAGGGCCTGCTCGACACCGACCCGATCACCCGCGAGCCGTTCCCGGCGCTGGCGACCGCGCTGCCGACGGATCTGAACGCCACCTCGTGGAAGTTCACCCTCCGCGACGGCGCGAAGTGGCACGACGGCCAGCCGGTGACCGCCGACGACGTGGTCTTCACCTTCCAGCGCATCCTCGACCCGGAAGCCAACGTGCTGACCGGCAACTTCTTCAAGTCCTGGCTCCAGGAAGTGAAGAAGATCGATGACAAGAACGTCGAGCTGGTCTTCAAGTTCGCCTTCCCCGACGCGGCGCCCAGGCTGACCATCGCCAAGATCATGCCCAAGCACGTCTTCAGCCAGCCGGGCGCCTGGGACCAGGCCAAGACCGGCAAGGCCGTCGGCTCGGGGCCGTACAAGCAGACCGCGCACAACCCCAAGAGCAACACCACCTTCGAGGCGTTCGCCGACTACAACGGGCCGCGCCCGGCGACCGTCAAGAAGATGAACTGGCTGACGATCGTGGACGCGGCGGCCCGCGTCGCGAAGATCTCCGGCGGCTCGGCCGAGGCGCAGATCGCCGACAACATCCCGTACGCCAACGTCGAGCAGCTCAAGCAGCAGGGGCTGAGCGTTGAGGGCGGGGCGGGGATGAACCACATGTTCCTGATGTTCAACACTGGGACCAAGCCGTTCGACGACGTCCGCGTACGCCAGGCGCTGCACTACGCCATCGACAAGAAGAAGCTGATCGACGTGGCCCTCAAGGGGCACGGCACCGCCTCCAGCTCCTTCCTCAACGAGGGCCACCCCGACCACAAGCGGGCCTCGGTCGTCTACGACTACGACCAGGAGAAGGCCAAGGCGCTGCTCAAAGAGGCGGGCGTGACCAACCTGACGGTCAACCTGATGGCCGTCAACGTGAGCTGGATCGCCGACTGCCTGCCGACCATCGCCGCCTCCTGGGAGGCGATCGGCGTCAAGACGACGCTGGAGCCGCAGGACACGGCCGCGCTGTTCGCCAAGATGGACCAGTTCCAGGACTACCAGGTGGTCGCGGCGGCCTCGAACCCCAACCAGTTCGGCATGGACGCCGACCTGATCATGCGCTACAACTTCGTGGCCGGCGGCCTGTGGATGAAGTACAGCCACTGGGGTGACAGCAAGGACGCCAAGACCCTGTTCAGTCAGATGGACGAGGCCACCAAAGAGCCCGACAAGGCGGCCAAGACCGCGAAGGTTCAGAAATATCTGGATCTCATCGCCGAGCAGGCGGTCCTCTACCCCGTCGTCCACACCGAGCTGATGACCGCCTGGGACCCGAAGAAGCTGACCGGGATCCGCGCGCAGGCATACCCGGGCATCAACGTCCTCCAGGCCAAGCGCACCTGAGCCCATGGCCTTCATCGTCAGAATGCTCCTCCGGCGGATCCTCGTCCTGGTCCCGCTGGTGCTCGGGGTCGCCGCGTTCGTGTTCATCGTGATGCGCTTCTCCAACAGCAAGCCGGAGTACGCCTATTTCCAGGGCGCGAACCCGACCCCCGAGCAGATCCACCAGTTCCAGGTCGAGAACGGCCTGCTCGACCCGCTGCCGCTGCGCTACCTGCGCTTCGTCGGCGACCTGGTCCGCGGCGACCTGGGCACCAGCGTGCTCACCAAGAAGCCGGTGCTCGAATCGGTCACGACCGCGCTGCCGCTGACGCTCCAGCTCACGCTTCTCGGCCTGCTCGTCGCGGTCGTGCTGGCGCTGATCTTCGGCGTCACCGGGGCGTTGTTCCGTGACCGCTGGCCCGACCAGGTGATCCGCATCGTGTCCCTGGTCGGGGTGGCGGCCCCGGCCTTCTGGCTGGCGCTGCTGATGATCCAGTGGCTCGCGGTGGGGGAGGGGCTGTTCCCGACCGGCGGCTACATCAACCCCGCCGACTCGACGAGTGGCTGGCTGCGCTCGATGACGCTGCCCGCGCTGTCGCTGTCGCTGCCGGTCGCGGCCCAGCTCACCAGGATCATCCGCACCTCGATGGTGGAGGAGCTCGACCGCGACTACGTACGCACCGCGATCGGCAGCGGGCTGCCGCCGATCGTGGTGGTGGGCCGCAACGTGCTGCGCAACGCGCTGATCAACCCGCTGACCGTGCTCGGCCTGCGCATCGGCTACCTGATCGGCGGCGCGGTGGTCATCGAGCAGATCTACGGCCTGCCGGGCATGGGCCAGCTCATGATCAACGCGGTGCGCGACGGCGACCCCGCCGTCGTGCAGGGCGTCGTGCTGACCGTCGCGGTCGGCTTCATGGTCGTCAACCTGCTGGTCGACGTCCTGTACCTGCTGGTCAACCCCAGGCTCAGGAGCGCCACCTGATGAGACGTGGACTGACCGAACGCCTCGCCAAGCCGGGCGTCAACCTCAGACGGCTACGGCCGCTGTCGTGGATCGCCGTCGGCGTCGTCGCCGTGATCGTGCTGGCCGCGCTGCTCGCGCCGGTGATCGCGCCGCACTCGCCGTACTTCCAGGAGATCGCCGGCGGCGGCCCGTCCGCGAGCCACTGGATGGGACTCGACAGCGCCAACCGCGACATCCTGTCCAGGCTCCTGTACGGCGCGCGCTGGTCGTTGCTCATCGGCCTCGGCGCGACCGTCCTGGCCCTGGTCGTGGGGGCCGTCATCGGCGCCGCCGCGGCCACCTCGCGCCGGGCCGTCGACGAGACGATCATGCGCCTGCTCGACGTGATCATGGCCTTCCCCGGCATCGCGCTGGCCGCGGTGCTGGTGGCGGTGTTCGGCGGCAGCATCCCGGTGCTGGTGATGGCGATGGCCTTCCTCTACATGCCCTCGGTGGCGCGCGTCGTACGGGCCAACGTGATCGCCCAGTACGGCGAGGACTACGTCGCGGCCGAGCGGATCATCGGCGCCCGCACCCCGCACATCCTGATCCGGCACATCGCCATCAACTGCGCGGCGCCGGTGCTGGTGTTCTGCACGGTGATGGTGGCCGACGTGATCGTGTTCGAGGCGTCGCTGTCGTTCATCGGCGCCGGAGTACGCCCGCCGAACCCGTCGTGGGGCAGCGTCATCGCCGACGGCAAGAACATGGTGCTCCTCGGCGGCTGGTGGGCCACGGTCTTCCCCGGTCTGCTCATCCTGATCACCGTGCTGGCCCTGAACATCCTCTCCGAGGGCATCTCCGACGCCTGGGCCGCGCCCGCCACCCGCAAGGCCGCCATCAAGAAGGACGACGCGTTCGAGGCGGCCCGGCCGGGCTCGGGCGAGGTCGTCGAGCTGCCGGGTCTGGCCGAGGCCGCCCGCAGACTGGCCGAACGGGCCCGTCCCCTGCCCTCGGGCCCGCCGATCCTCGCGGTGGAGCGGCTGCGCATCGGCTTCGCCGAGGGCGTGGACATCGTCGACGGCATCGCCTTCGAGGTACGTCCGGGCGAGGTCCTCGGACTGGTCGGCGAGTCCGGCTGCGGCAAGTCGCTGACCGCGCTGACCATCATGGGCCTGCAGCCCCGCGACGCCCGCGTCAGCGGCCACGTACGCTTCGACCAGCAAGAGCTCCTGTCGCTCCCGCGCCGCGCCCGCCGCCGCCTGCTCGGTCACGAGATGGCGATGATCTACCAGGACGCGCTCTCCTCGCTGAACCCGGCCATGACCATCAAGGCCCAGCTCAAGCAGGTCACCCGTCGTGGTGGCCGCCGGACACCGGCCGAACTGCTCGAACTGGTCGGCCTGGACGCCCGCCGTACCCTGTCCTCCTACCCGCACGAGCTGTCCGGCGGACAGCGGCAGCGGGTGCTGATCGCGATGGCGCTGTCGCGCGAGCCCAAGCTGATCGTCGCCGACGAGCCCACCACCGCGCTCGACGTGACCGTCCAGGCGCAGGTCATCGAGCTGCTGCTGGAACTGCGCGCGGAGCTCGGGTTCGCGCTGATCCTCGTCTCGCACGACCTCGCGCTGATCGCCGACGTCACCGACCGCGTCGTGGTCATGTACGGCGGGCAGATCGTGGAGACCGGCGCCACGGCGACGCTGGTCGGCGCGCCCGCCCACCACTACGCGCGCGGGCTGCTCGGCTCGGTGCTGTCGCTGGAGTCGGGGGCCGAACGGCTGACGCAGATCCCCGGCGTGGTGCCCGCGGCGGCGGACTTCCCGGCCGGCTGCCGCTTCGCCGACCGGTGCCCGATGGCCACGGACGTGTGCCGTACCGACACTCCGGCGCTGGAGGGGGACACCCAGCGGCACGCCGTGGCGTGTCACCATCCCGCTGTCGTCCTCGTGGGGAGTGATCAGCATGCTTGAGCTGAAGGATGTGCACGTCGTGCACAAGGCCCGCTCGGGCGGGGTGTTCTCGCGGGACCGCGTCTACGCGCTGACCGAGGCGAACCTCTCGGTCAGCCCCGGCGAGACCGTCGGCGTCGTGGGGGAGTCGGGCTGCGGCAAGTCCACGCTGGCCAAGGTGCTGGTGGGCCTGCAACGGCCGACCTCGGGCACCGTGACCTTCCGCGGCAAGGACCTGTGGGCGCTCAAGGAGGCGGAGCGGCGGGGGCTGATCGGATCCAGCGTCGGGATGATATTTCAGGACCCGTCCACGGCGCTCAACCGGCGGCTGCCCGTCAGCAAGGTGCTCCGCGACCCGCTCAACGTGCACGGGCGCGGCACCCCGACCGAGCGGGACGCCCGGGTCCGCGAGCTGCTCGATCTGGTCGGCCTGCCCGCCGGCGCGGCCGATCTGCTGCCCGGCCAGCTGTCCGGCGGGCAGCGGCAGCGCGTGGCCATCGCCAGGGCGCTGGCCCTCGAACCCGACCTGCTCATCGCCGACGAACCGACCAGTGCCCTTGACGTCTCGGTACGGGCGCAGATACTCAACCTGCTGCTCGATCTGAAGGAGCGGCTCGGGCTGGCGCTGGTGTTCGTCTCGCACGACATCCAGACGGTCCGGCGGATGAGCGACCGGGTGGTGACCATGTACCTGGGCAGGATCGTCGAGCAGACGCCCGCGCACGCCGTACCCCTGAACGCCCGGCACCCCTACACGCGGGCGCTGTTCTCCGCCACGCCGGGACTGATCTCCCCGATCAACCCGATCCCGCTGGTCGGCGCCGTGCCTTCGGCCACCAGGCCGCCGAGCGGCTGCCCGTTCCGCACCCGATGCTGGCGGGCGGACGAGGAGTGCGGCGCGGCCTGGCCCGCGGCGCGCAGCGACGCCGACCACCTCTTCCACTGCTACCACCCGGTGGCGGCGGGAGCCACCGACCTCGAACTGATCCAGGAGCGCCCATGACATTGACCGGTGTGATCCCCCCGGTGTGCACCCCGATGACCGCAGACGGCCAGGTGGACGCCGCGTCGCTGATCCGGCTGGTGGACCACCTGCTCGACGGCGGGGTGGACGGGCTGTTCGTGCTCGGGTCGTCGTCGGAGGTGGCCTACCTGCCCGACGCCCAGCGCCGGGTGGTGCTCGACACCGTGGTCGGTCATGTGGGCGGACGTGTGCCGGTGCTTGCGGGGGTGATCGACATGACGACGCCGCGGGTGCTCGAACACGTGCGTGTCGCCGTCGAGGCCGGGGTGTCGGGACTGGTGGCGACGGCGCCGTTCTACACGCGCACCCATCCCACCGAGATCCGCACCCATTTCCGGACCATCAGCGCCGAGAGCGGCTTGCCGGTCTACGCCTATGACCTGCCGGTCGCCGTGCACACCAAGCTGACCGCCGAGCTGCTGCTGGGGCTGGCCGCCGAAGGGGTGCTGGCCGGAGTCAAGGATTCGAGCGGGGACGACGGCGGACTCCGGCAGGTGATCCTGGGCCGCGAGGCGCCGTTCAGCGTGCTGACCGGCTCCGAGGTGACGGTGGACTCCGCCCTGTGGATGGGCGCCGACGGGGTGGTGCCCGGCTTGGGCAACGTCGATCCCCACGGGTACGTCCGGCTCTACCAGGCGGCCCGGCGGGGCGACTGGGAGGCGGCCCGGTTGGAGCAGGAGCGGCTGGTACGGCTGTTCGAGATCGTCACGGTCGGCGGCGGCCGGATGGGCGGCAGCTCGTCGGGGCTCGGCGCCTTCAAGGCCGCGCTGCACCTGCGCGGCGTCATCGACCACCCGGCCACCGCGCTGCCGCAGGTCCCGCTGAACGACGAGGAGACCGGCCGCATCGGCAAGCACCTGGCGGCCGCGGGTCTGCTGTAGCAGCGGGGCAGGTACTACGGCTTGCATCAGCGGACAATCGTACGACAATCGGTGTCCCGCATCCTGTGCTGGTGACTACTGACAACGCCCCTGCCATCTGGGAGATGGTGGTCGTCCACCGCGTGTTCCGCCGCGAGTTCAGGCTGGCCCCCGAGCTGATCCGGCAGGTGGCCCCCGGCGACACCGAGCGGGCCGCCACGCTGGCCGCGTACCTGGGCGAGATCCTGGCGGGTCTGCACCACCACCACGAGGCCGAGGACAAGCTGCTCTGGCCGGTGCTCCTGCGCCGCGTACGGCTGGAAGGCGCCCTCATCCGCACGATGGAGGAGCAGCACGAGCGCGTCGCCGACCACATCTCCGTGCTGGAGGAGCTGCTGCCCGCCTGGCGGGCCGAGGCCGACGCCGACCGGAGGGACCGGCTGGCCGACACGCTGACGCTGCTCCACGACGAGCTGCTCGTCCACCTCGACCAGGAGGAGGAGCGCATCCTGCCGCTCGTCGCCGCGCACCTGACCAAGGCCGAATGGGACACGCTCTCGGAGTACGCCCGCGCCCAGCTGCCCAAGGACCGGCTGCTGGTCAACCTGGGCGCGCTGCTGGAGGACGCCACGCCTTGGGAGCGCGAGGCCTTTCTCCGCCTGATGCCGATGGCCGCCCGCGTCCTGTGGAGACTGATCGGCCAGCGGCAATACCGGCGCGAATGCCAGAAAGTCCGGCTTAGAACTTTTGGTGTGATGCACGCGTCAAAAAGCCCATGAAGACGTTCAGGATCGCCGCCCTCGTGAGCGGGTTGCTGCTGGTCGGCGGTGCCGCGCCCGCGCTGGCCCAGGAGACCGCACAGCAGGCCGGGGCCCCGGGGCGCTGCTCGGCGCCGCAGCTTCAGGTGCGGCTGGGCAGGGTGGATGCCGGGGCGGGCAACCGCAACGCGCCGCTGGTGTTCACCAACCGGTCGCGGGCCGCGTGCACCCTGCAGGGCTATCCGGGGCTGGTGATGTTCGACAAGCAGGGTGACGCCCTGCGGACCCGCGTCCGCCGGACACCGGGAGCGCGGCCGAAGGTGACGCTCAAGCCTGGCGGCAGCGCCCGCGCCGTCCTCCACTGGACGGTCGTGGAGACCGGCACCGAGACCGCCTGCCCGGGTGCGGCCCGGCTCATGGTCATCCCGCCGGACGAGCGTGCGCACACGGAGATCGCGTTCGCTGTCGACCGCGTGTGCGACCAGGGCCGGCTCGACGTCACACCGATCAAGTGACCGACTGGCGGCCCTGATGGCATGCCGGTCAGGTGTCCGACCGGCGCAGGCGCGGCCGTGCCGGGGTGGGGTGGCTAGCGGCTGACCCCGTCGGCGGGCTGCTGGAGCAGGTTCAGGTCGGCCCGGCTGGGCAGGCTCTCCCAGTCGCCCTGCGAGGTCACCGCGAAGGCCCCCGCCGCGCACGCCGTGCGCAGCCGCTGGTCGGCGTCCCCGCCGGCCAGCCAGTCGGCCAGCCACCCGGCCGCGAACGCGTCCCCGGCGCCGACCGGGTCCACCTCCGTCACCTGGTACGGCTGAGCCCGCCGTACGGAGCCGCCCGAGAACTCCAGGGCCCCCTCGGCACCGGACTTCACCAGCACGTGGCCGGGACCGAGCGAGCTGAGCGCCTTGGCCAGGTCGGCGCCCCCTTCGACGTCGGTGACCAGCCGGCCTTCCGCCTCGGTCGCGAACAGCACGTCCACGTCGCCGATCGTCTCGCGCAGCCAGGCACCGGCCTCCTCGGGCGTCCACAGCGCCCGGCGGTAGTTGATGTCCAGCGACACGAACACCCCGGCGGCGCGGGCCACGGCGATCGACCGCTGTACGGTCTCGCGGGCCGACGCCGACAGAGCCGGGGTGATCGCGGAGACGTGCAGCACCCGGGCGGCCTGGATGAGCGCGGGGTCGACGTCTTCGGGCGTGATCCGGGAGGCGGCGCTCCTCGCGCGGTAGTAGCGGACGTCGACGAGGTCGGCCGTCCGCCGGCCCTTGATCATCAGACCGGTCGGCGCCTCCGGATCCGTGACGACCCTGACGTCGACGCCCTCGCCCTGGAGCGTGAAGCGGATCAGCTCGCCGAACTCGTCGGCCCCGACCCGGCTGATCCAGGTGGCGCTGTGCCCCAGGCGGCTGACGCCGATGGCCACGTTCGACTCGGCGCCGCCGACACCCAGGTCGAAGTCGCGGGCGAAGCGCAGCGGACCGGTGCGCCGGGCCGCGAACAGCGCCATGGTCTCACCGAAGGTCACCAGATCGGTCATCGAGTCGAGCTCCCAGCCATTCGAAGATGCGTGGTGCCGTCGCGGGGACGTTCGGCCGCCCCACAGGCTACCCGCTGGCAACTGTAGTTGGATTTCTCTGGCTCGATCTGTTGCGACGGATGGTAATCGTGCGGTAATTTTCTGTCACAGCCGTGTGCCTGACTGGCGCTCGGTCCCCGCCCCCGTTGGTGTCCGCATCAACGGGAAAGCGTCCGGCGGGGCGGTGGCCCAAGAGGCGCACTTCCTCCAGGAGCGCGCAGTCAGGCCCCGACAACGCGGTTCTCAAACCACGGTCCGCCCGGCTTGCCGGACGGACGCGGCTTCGGCTTTTACCGGATCACTGTCCGGCCCCGGCCGGGTGCGATGAGACTACGCCGATGTCCGCTTTACCTAGGTAAACACAGGGAACCGAAGACGCTACCCGCCGACCAGGAGCGGCATCACGCTGGCGCCGGTGAAGTGCCGGGCCAGCCAAGCGCTCGGCTAGCCCGGCGCCCGGGCTAGCCGAAGATCTGACGCTCGCGCCGGGTGTAGCCCGGCCTCGTGGCGGCCGCCAGCAGACGAAGCGGCCGGCCCGCCCTCGTGAGCAGGCGCGCGGCCTCCTCGGGCGTGGCGTGGCGGAGCAGCCACGGAGTGGTGAAGGCCAGTTCGCGGAGGGTGGCCCGCCTGGCGACCTGCCGCTCCACCCGTACATAGGCGTCGAACGGCACGAACCGGAACACGATCGGGAACAACTCGGACTCCTCCTCAGAGAGGTGCTCCTCGAGCGGCTCCAGCAACTCGCCCAGCTCCCGGCCGAGCGCGCCCGGGTCGCCGCTCAGCGCGGCGCGGCAGCGCTCCAGCAGCGGGCCGAACGCCTGGTGGCCGGTGGTGTAGGCGGTCAGGTCGACGGACTGGCCCGCCGCGCGCTCGATGGCCGGCCACAGCAGTTCGCGCTCGTTGGCGTGGTGGTGGTCGACCTGGGTCAGCAGCGAGGCCGTGTAGCCGCGCACCGCCCTGCCCTTGGCCGCGCCGAGCTCGGCGGGCCCGGTCAGCAGCTCGGCGAGCCGCCGCAGGTCGGTCAGCATGGCGCGGTGGACGACGTACATCGAGGTGAGGTCGGCCATCGAGGTGAGGTCCGGCATCGAGATGGGGCCGGGCCGCAAGATGGGGTTGGTCCGGGTCGCGTCGTCTTCGCGGGCGGAGGCCGCCCGCCGGGCCGCCGGGCCGTTCGTCCGCCGGGCCGGCGCGGCGCCTGAGCGGCGGGTCGCCGCGTCGTGCGCCGCCCAGTCGCGCAGCCGGGGCCAGGCGCGGAAGAGCGCGGCGCTGGCCGGGGCGACCCGGTCGTCGCTGATCGCCACCAGCTTGCCCACCTCGGTCGTGACGGGCTCGACCCGGACGCTGAGCCGTACCAGCAGGCCGGCGGCGACCAGGCGGGTCAGCACGCTCCCCTCCTCGCCGTCGTCCTTGACCTCCTCGCCGTCCAGCAGGCGCAGCAGCAGGCCGGGCAGCTCGCCCTGCTGCGCCGGGGTGAGTGAGGAGTACACCTCCTCGGCCACCTCGCCGAGCGAGCGCGGGCCGGTCAGCCCGGCGGGCGGGCGCAGCTCGGCAGGACCGCGCGCCGGCAGCTCCATGGCGGAGGGGCGGTCGGCCGGGTTCTTCGCCAGGGCGCGCCCCACCAGGTCACGCAGCCGCGGCGGCAGCTCGCCGAGGTCCGGGTCGACGGTCAGCAGCCGGTGCATGATCGCGCCGAGGCTCTCGCCCTCGAACGGGTCGCGGCCGGTGGCCGCGTAGAGCACGACCGCGCCCCAGGCGAACACGTCGGCCGCCGTCCCGGCCCGCTGCCCGGTGAGCACCTCGGGCGCCAGGTAGGTGTGCCGCCTGCCGACCGGATCGCCGGCCGCCACGCCGTAGTCGATCACTCGCGGGCCGTCGGGGGCCAGCAGCACGTTCTCGGGTTTCAGGTCGCGGTGGGTGATGCCCGCCTCGTGCAGCGTCCTGAGCGCGGTCGCCAGGGCGAGCGCGAGCGCGAACAGCTCGTCACCCGCGTACGGCCCGTGGACGGCCACCGCCTGCCGCAGATCGGGCCCGTCGGCGAACTCGCTGACGATGTAGGGGCTCTCGCTGTCGAGCCCGACACCGACCACCCGGGCCAGATGGCGCGGCTTGATCAGGCCGACGGCCTCGGCGAGCTGCCTGGTGACCTCGCCCCGAGGCACCTTGATCGCGAACCGGCGGCCTTCGTCGTTGTAGGCGTCGTAGACCACCCCGCGCCCGCCCGCGCCAAGCCGCCCGGCCAGCCAGTAGCCGCCAAGTCTCTCGGGGTCACCGGGCACCAAGCGCATCGTCACTGCTGCTTAGATGCACGAAATCGTGATTTGGTTGCAAGACGTCACAGGTCCCCCGCGCGCCCCGGAGGACCCGTGCGTCATGATCATTATGTCAGGCTTTCCGATCTTGGCCGCCATTCGGTCCGCAGCACCGACATGGTGATGGCATCATGCCACTCGCCGTCCCAGAGCAGCGCGTCACGTTGCACGCCCTCCTCGACGAATCCCACCTTCTTGTAGACGTGCCTGGCGCGGTCGTTGAAGGCGAAGACCTCCAGGCCGATCCGGTGCAGCGGGGTCGTCGTGAAGGCATGGCCGAGCAGCAGGTCGATGGCCTCCGTGCCGTAGCCCTTGCCGAACGCGCGAGCGCCGATCAGCGCGATCCGCATGCTGCAGGCGAGGTTGCCCGCGTCGAGCTCGTTGAGCACGATCTCGCCCACGAAGCGGCCTTCCGCGAGGATCGCCAGGTCGAGGCGGTCGGCGTGCTGGCTCCTCGTCGCGTACCAGTGGCGGCTGGCCTCCCGGTCGAACTCGCCGTGCGAGCCGGTCAGCCGCCGCACCTCGGGGTCGGTGACCAGCTCGAACAGGTCGTCGGCGTACTCGGGGCCGACCGGGCGCAGGGTCACTCGATCGCCCTGGAGTGTGGGCTTGTCAGCGAACATCCCCCCTCACTATCAAGCCTGCTCAGCAGGGGCAAACCCGACCCGGCCATGACCGCTGGTTTGTTTTTCGACATGGGGATAGAGGTTCATCTTGTCAAGGAGGTAAAAAACATGACCATCGCCGGAAGCATCATCCTCATCATGCTGGGTGCGATTCTCACCTGGGCCGTCGAATTCGATCTTGCCGGTATCGACATCAACGTGGTCGGCGTCATCCTCATGCTCGGTGGTGTGGCCGGCCTGCTGTTCGGGATCTACCGGATCAGCGTGACCCGCAGGGCCGTGGCCCCCATCGACGAGCCGGTAGTCCGTCACGACGTCTACGAGGAGCCCCAGGCTCGCCGGAGCACCGTGTACGAGGAACGTCGCCGCTATGACGAGCCCCCCTTGTAGATCCGCCGGCCGTAAGAAGGTCAGCCGGTGGGCCGGCTGACCTCCCAACCCCTCTCACAGCACCCGCTTGACCGCCTCGGCTATCGCGTGGCGGTCTATGCGGGCGTCTGCCAGCTGTTCCTGCGGCGTCGCCGACCCGGGCAGCTCCCGTACCGCCAGCTTCACCACGCGCGGCCCGAGCTCGCTGACGGCGTCCTGCACGGCGTCACCCAGCCCGCCCTCCGGCCGGTGGTCCTCCACCGTGATGAGGGTGCCGGTGGTGGTGGCCGCCTCCATCAGCGCGGCCGTGTCGATCGGCTTGATCGAGTACATGTCGAGCACGCCCACGGGGATCCCCTCGCGGCTCAGCTCGTCGGCCGCCGCGAGCGCTTCGTGCACGGTGATCCCGGCCGCCACGATCGTGGCCCGATCCGCCGCCGACTGCCGCAGCACGGACGAGCCGCCCACGGGGAAGCGCTCGCCCGGCTCGTAGATCACCGGCAGGTCGCCACGGGTGGTACGCAGGTACGACACCCCTGAGATGTCGGCCATCGCGGCCGTCAGCGCGGCGGCCTGGTTGGCGTCGCACGGGTAGAGCACCGTGCTGCCGTACACCGCGCGCATCATGGCCAGATCCTCCAGCCCCATCTGCGACGGGCCGTCCTCGCCGATGGACACGCCGGAGTGCGAGCCGACCAGCCTGATCGACGCGTGGCTCACCCCGGCCATCCTGATGAAGTCGTACGCCCTGGTCAGGAAGGCCGCGAAGGTGGCGGCGTAGGGGATCCAGCCGCGCACCTGCAGGCCGATCGCCATCGCGACGAGCTGCTGCTCGGCGATGTAGCACTCGATGAAGCGCTCGGGGAACTCCTTGGCGAAGTCCTCGGTCCTGGTCGAGTCGGCCACCTCGCCGTCGACGACGACCACCTCGCCACGGGCCGCGCCCAGCGCGACCAGCGCCGCGCCGAACCCGTCCCTGGTGGCGACCTCATCGCCGGTCTTGTACGCGGGCAGCGCCAGGTCCCCGTTGTGGAAGCGGAACGGCTCACCGTTGGGCTCGGGCGGCCGCACCTCGACTCGCACGTCCCGCACGCCGCCCAGCTCGCCGATGGCCTTGTCCGGGTCCTTGAGCGCCTTGCCGTGGGCGCCCTCGCGGTTCTCCACCTCCAGGACGCCCTCGCCCTTGCGCGTCTTGGCGAGGATCACGGTCGGCCGCCGGCGGGTGTTGCAGGCGTCGTTCAGCGCGAAGTCGATCTGTCCTGGGTCGTGCCCGTCGATCTCGATCGTGTGCCAGCCGAACGCCCCGAACCTGCGGGCGTACGCGCCGGTGTCCCAGCCATGCCGGGTCGGGCCGCGCTGGCCAAGCCGGTTGATGTCCACGAGCAACGTCAGGTTCGCCAGCCCCTCGGCACCCGCCTGCTCGGCGGCCTCCCAAATGGACCCCTCGGCCAGCTCGCTGTCACCGCAGAGCACCCACACCTGGTACGGCAGGCGCTCCAGCCGCCCGGCCGTCGCCACCCCCACCCCGATGGGCAACCCCTGCCCGAGCGAGCCGGTGGCGACGTCCACCCAGGGCAGCTTGGGCGTCGGATGGCCCTCCATACGGCTGCCGCGCTTCCTGAACGACAGCAGCTCCTCGTCGGTGATCGCGCCCACGGCCTTGTACAGCGAGTAGAGCAGCGGGGAGGCGTGACCCTTGGAGAAGATGAGATGGTCGTTGGCGGGGTTGCCGGGATTCTGGAAGTCGTAGCGCAAATGACAGGCGAACAGCACCGCCATCAGGTCGGCCGCCGACATCGACGACGTCGGATGGCCGGAGCCGGCGGCGGCCGAAGCGCGTACGGAGTCCACACGCAACTGCGCGGCGAGTTCGGACAGGAAATGCAGATCGCGATCAGGCATCAGGTCCCTCCTCGTGGTTGCCCCGCCGCCTACCCCATCGGGCTGCCTTAACGCCCCGGTCTGCCGCCCCGGCCGAGGACCGCGAGCCTCAACGCCCCGGTCTGCCGCCCCGGCCGAGGACCGCGAGGCCGGTCGCCGTCGCGGCGGCGGCCAGGGTGAGGAGCACCGCGCGCCGGTGCTGCGACAGCCAGAGCTGCGGGCTGCGGGCGTGCGAGCGCTTGTCGAAGCTGCCGTGCGCGCCGTAGTCGCGGTCGTCGTCCACGGGCTGCCAGAGGTTGGCCGCGCCGCTGGGCGGCTTCTCGTCCGTCACTTGGGAGTCCACGCCGGTCCGCGCCAGGTAGCGGTCCACCAGGGCGGGCGCGATCCGCTGCGCGAGCAGGGTGGCCGCGGTCGTGGCGCCGACCCAGTACTCCTTGCGCTCTGGATGCTCGGCGGCGTACACGATGCCGTGGGCCGCGACCTCGGGTTGGTAGATCGGCGGCACCGGCTGCGGGTGGCGGCGCAGCTTGCTGAGCACCCAGTCGAACTGGGGTGTGTTGACCGCCGGCAGCTGCACCATGGTGATCTTGACGTTGCTGCGGGCCGCCAGGAGCTCGACCCGTACCGACTCGGTGAAGCCCTTGATCGCGTGCTTGGCCCCGCAGTACGCCGACTGCAGCGGGATCCCCCGATACGACAGGGCCGAGCCGGTCTGGACGATGACGCCCCTGTTGCGGGGCCGCATCAGATCGAGCGCCACCCGCGTGCCCCAGACGTAGCCGAGGTAGGTGACCCTGGTCGTCCGCTCGAACTCCTCCGGGGAGACGTCGGAGAACCTGGCGAACACCGAGGAGAACGCCACGTTGATCCACACGTCGATCGGGCCGATCTCCGCCTCGATGCGCTCGGCCGCCTGACGTACCTGGTCGTACTCGGCCACGTCCGCCTCATAGACCTGCCCGCTCCCGCCCGCGACGGCGACGTCCACGGCAGCGGCGCCCAGGCCGGTCGTCCCGCGGGCGATCAGCGCCACCTTGGCGCCTTTCGCCCCGAGTTCGCGCACCACGGCGCGGCCCACGCCGCCGCTCGCGCCCGTCACCACGACCACGCGGCCACGCAGGTCGTCGGTGATTTCCGTCTTGGTGGTCAGATTCTCGGCACTCTGTGGCGCCATGAAGGTCAACCCGCCTCTCCTGATCTACCGCGGTGCTGCCGCCGGACGGCCAGCACCATGTCAATGACCGTGGCGATCGCCGCCACGACCGCGATGCCCGTCATCACCGGGGCCCTGGCGATGACGCCGAGCACGGCGAACGCGAACAGGAACATCAAGATGAAGGAGCCCACCCTGATGTGCGCCACATCGCGCGGTGTCGCGGGGACCATCGCGTGGGATCGCTCATCCCGGCTCTCTTCCCAACCGTTGTTCTCAGGCATATGGGCCACCTGCCCCTGCCGTTTGCCGCGTAACGTCGCGGGTAGCCGCGCTGGCGTGCCTGAACTACGGCCGAGTGACCAGAACGAGCCGGGGATCGCGCGCCGCCGGCGCGGTCGCGGGTTCAGCTACCACCGGCCCGGCGGCGGCGCGGTGCGCGACGCCGGGACGCTGAGCCGGATCAGGGCGCTGGCCATCCCGCCGGCGTGGACCGACGTGTGGATCTGCGCCTCGCCGGACGGGCACCTCCAGGCGGTCGGTACCGACGCCGCCGGGCGCAGGCAGTACCGCTACCACGACGACTGGCGCGAGCAGCAGGACCGGGAGAAGTTCGACCGGGTGCTGGAGCTGGCCGAGCGACTGCCGGCCTTCCGCGAGAGCGTCGAGAAGCAGCTCTCCGGGCGCGGGCTGACCAGGCAGCGGGTGCTCGCCGCCGCCGCGCGGCTGCTCGACGTGGGCTTCTTCCGGGTCGGCGGCGAGAGCTATGACTCCTACGGCCTGGCGACGCTCAAGATGGAGCACGTGTCCTGCGGCAAGGGCGTGATCACCTGCTCGTACCCCGCCAAGGGCGACATCGCCCGCGAGATCGAGGTGGCCGACCCGGGGGCGTGCGCGGTGATCAGATCGCTCAAGAGGCTCAGGGCCGAGGGCGAGCTGCTGCGTTACCGGCACAACGGCGGCTGGGCCGACGTACGCAGCGAGGACATCAACGACTACCTGCGCGAGACGATCGGCTACGAGGTGACCGCGAAGGACTTCCGCACCTGGCACGCGACCGTGCTGGCCGCCGTGGGGCTGGCGGTCTCCATCCACGCCGGGACCGGCAAACGGGCGATCACGCGGGTGATGAAGGAGGTGGCCGAGTATCTAGGCAACACCCCCACGGTCGCTCGCGAATCCTACGTCGACCCGCGGGTGATCAAGGCGTACGACCGGGGCAAGACGATCGCGGGAGCGCTGACCGAGCTCGGCGCCGACGCCGGCTTCGGCCAGCTGGCCACGCGTGGCCCGGTGGAACGGGCGGTCATCGGCCTGGTACGCGCCGTTTGAGCGGTTTCCCGCTGGGCATGCGGCGTCTGGAGAAGGAGGAAGTTGCGATGGAAGCTCCGCAGTACGTCGCGGCCAGGGTCCAGCGGGCGCTGGCCGAGGATGCGCGCACGCACGAGCTCGGCATCCGGGTCGACATCAGAGGCGATCAGCTGTTCCTGCGCGGCCAGGTGGACGGCGCCGAACAGCGCGAACGGCTCGGGGCGGTGGCCCACGAGACGGCGCCGGCCCTCCACCTGCACAACGAGATCAAGATCGTGGAAATCATCGAGCCCGGAGAGGATGAGCACCTTGACTGACCTGCGTATAGCGGCCGTGGGGGATGTTCACCTGGGCGAGGACAGCCGGGGCCACTACCGGAAACATCTGGAGGGCATCGAGGAGCGCGCCGACGTGCTGATGCTGGCGGGCGACCTGACCCGCCACGGCACGCTGGCGGAGGGCCGGGTGGTCGCCGACGAGTTCCGCGACCTGCCCGTCACCGTCGTCGCCGTGCTCGGCAACCACGACTACCACTCCGACCAGCAGTACGAGATCGCTTCGGAGCTCCGCGACGCCGGGGTGACGGTGCTCGACGACGACGGCGCCGTGCTCCAGTGCGGCGAGACGAAGCTGGGCGTGGTCGGCGGCAAGGGCTTCGGCGGCGGGTTCGCGGGCAAGAGCGCGAGCGAGTTCGGCGAGCGGGAGATCAAGAACTTCGTGGCGCACACCCGGCACATCGCCGAGGCGTGGAAGGTGGCGCTGAAGGAGGTTCAGGCCGATCATCGCCTGGTGCTGTCGCACTACTCGCCGATCAAGGAGACGCTGGAGGGCGAGCCGCCCGAGATCTACCCGTTTCTCGGTAGCTACCTGCTGGCCGAGGCGGTCGACACCGCCGGGGCGGACCTTTTCGTGCACGGGCACGCGCACAAGGGCACCGAGAAGGGCATGACACCGGGCGGGATCAGGGTCCGCAACGTGGCCCTGCCGGTGCTCGGCAGGGCGTACGGGGTCTACTGCCTCGACGACTGCGACTGACCGATCGACTGATCACAGGATGCGGGCGGCGACGATGCAGACGTCGTCGTCCGAGGCCCGGCCGCCCAGGTGCGACAGCACGCAGTCGATCATCTTCTCCGGGTCGTCGCCGACGCACTGGCTCCCGGCCTGGGCGAGGGCGGCGATCCCGGCGTCGAGGTCCTGGCTTCTCCGTTCGATGACGCCGTCGGTGTAGAGCACCAGGGTGTCGTCGGCCTCCAGCCGCGTGGTGGCCAGGCCGTACTGGGCGGCCTCGAAGGCGCCCAGCATGGTGCCGGGCACGCCTTCGAGCAGCTCGGCGCGGCCGTCCCTGACCAGGACCGGCGGCGGATGGCCGGCGTTCGTCCAGGTCAGCGTGCGGTCCATGGGGTCGAAGTGGCCGATGATCGCGGTGCCGGTGACGGTCACACCCTCGTTGGAGTGGACGAGCAGGTCGTTCAGCCAGGTAGTGAGCTGGTTGGCGGGCGCGTGCGTGTAGGCCAGGCCGGCCAGCGCCGAGCGCATCTGCAGCATGAGGCTCGCCGCCGCCAGACCGTGGCCCATCGCGTCGCCGATCGCCAGCAGCACCCTGCCGTCGGGGATGGGATGGGCCTTGAACCAGTCGCCGCCCAGCCGGGCCAGCTCCTCACCGGGCAGGTAGCGCACCCCGATGGACAGGCCGGGCAGCTGCATCAGCCCCCGGCGTACCGGCAGGATCGTGTTCTGGAGCTGGACGGTGACGCGGTGCTCCTCCTCGGCCCGCTCCCGCTGCCGGGAGGCCTGCGCGTGGGCCACGGCCAGGGCCCGCTCCCTGCGGCGGTTCTTGGTCACGTCCTGGACGAGGAAGCGCACCTTGACGGGCAGCCCGTCGGTGTCGAGCACCGGCTCGCTGACCACGCTGAGATGCCGCAGCCCGTGCCGGTGATGGATGCGGAACTCCGTCTCGACCGCCTCGCTGTGCTCCAGGAGGGTGCGCAACTGGTCGTCCACGATGGACAGGTCCTCGGGCACCACCACGAGGGGCAGTTCCTCCAGGGGCATCGGGCCCTCGCCGTGTTCCCTGCCGAACATCTCGTACATCTGCGGCGTCCACAGCGTCCGCTCGGTGGCCAGGTTCCATTCGCCCCAGCCCAGCTCGGCCAGCCGCTGCGCCCGCTCCCAGCCGGCGACCAGCACTTCCTCATCGTCCAGCGCGCGCCAGGTGACCAGCAGCCCGTTGTCCATACGCACCGCGCGGACGGTCATCGTGGCCGGCCAGAGCAGGTGGTCCCGCGCCTCGACGAACTCCAGCGGCCCCCGGTGCAGCGTCTCACCGGTCTCCAGGACCTGCAGGAGGTCGTCGAACAGCCCCGAGTTTGCCGCGCCGGGGCTGGTCTCGATGAGGCGGCGCCCGCGCAGCTCCTCGGGCGTCCGACCGGCCGGCTCGCCGGCCTGCTGGTTGGCGGCGGCGATCAGGAAGTCCACGACGCGGCCCGTGGCATCGCGCACGGGGGTGAGGAAACAGGCCGGGACGTGCACGCTTTCGAGGACTCCGGTGACCCAGCCGGGCAGCTTCGGTGGCTCGACGGGCTTGTCGGGCGGCCGATCGACCCCCATGGCGACCTCGACGAGCGAGATCCCACTGTCGTGCGCCATCCGTGACAGCTCGTCGGCCGCTTCCGCGGGCCTGATGTTCAGCCGTATCGCCAGCCGGGCGGTGGCCTCGTCGACGATCGCCTCGTTACGCATCCGGCGACGCAGCCGCGTCAGCAGCTCGCGAATCCCGGCGGCCGCCGCGCCACAGTCGTAGCGGCCGCCGAACGGCGGGTAATTGCTCACATCCTTCCCATTCCCTACCAGAGGGCGAGAAAGAGGTGCATACGTTGCGATATTTCAGCAAAGAGTGGACAGTCCACTGAGCCGGACTCGGAGACCGGCCCAGTGGAGGGGACGGTGTGACGGGGCGTCAAGCCCCTTACACATTGAAGATGCTGACACCGCCGGGACCCACCAGGAAGCCGAGTACGATGAGTACGATTCCCCAGAGAAGGTCGCGCCGGGCCAGGATCACATAGATCCCGGAGATGACGAGTATGACGGCGATGATCCAGAGCAAAGTAGCCATGAACCGCCTCTGCCCTCAGCCATCGGCCTTTAACATGCTTTTCTCCGAACCACCAGGTAGAAAGGTGTATGAGCCATTTTCTTGGCCTGCGAAGGGGCTCGTTAATCGGTCGCCTTGATGAGCTTGGCGTAGCCCAACTGGAGCCAGTCCGCGACGGCCACCGCGGTCATCGTCGCACCCGCCAGCCGGGTGAACCGGGGCGCGAAGACCATCCCGGCCGCGTACACCGTCGCCGCCCACTGGGCGATGCAGAACGGGCAGCCGAGCAGTTCGCCGATCGTGTTGCGGGGCGTCTCCTGTAGTTCGGCGGGCCCGCTCACGCCCTCGTAGCGGGTGAAGGGCGCCCGTATCGGGCTGGTCACCGGATCCTTGGCGATCAGCCGCGCCACCTTGTGCGTGCAGGCGGCCATCAGCGCCACGTCCATGAACCCGACGCGCTCGGGCGGCCGCCGCCCGGTGAGCGCGGCGGCCGCCACCGCCGTCGCCACCGCGCCGCCGTAGACGGCCATGATCCGTGCGTACGTGCCGAGTGGCCGGTCGTGCTCGCCTTCGTAGTCCCGTTCTGTCTGCTCCAGGAAGTCGGTCATAGGGGCAGGCGCTACCCTCGGCCTCCCGCTCTACTCCGCCGGTCGGGGTAACGCCTACTTGTCGATCGTCCGGGTAGCCCGATCCCATGGGCAGCCATAGTCATGCGGTCACTGATGCCATCCTCGACACACTCAAGCGCGCGAGTTCCGGATTGAAGGACGCGGGGGTGAAATTCGCCCTGGCGGGCGGCTGTGCGGCCTATGCCAGAGGTGCGGCTCCTTCGCTGCACGACGTCGATTTCGTACTGACCGAGCATGACGTGCCGGCCGCGTTGGAGGCTCTGCGGGGGATCGGCTTCAAGACCGCCAAACCGCCGGAGGACTGGCTGGTCAAGGCATTCGACGAGGACCGGCTGGTCGATCTGATCTTCCGGGTGTCCGACCAGGCGATCACTGACGAGCTCCTCGACCGGGCCGAGCCGATGACGGCGTCGGCGGTCATCGTGCCCGTGCTGGAGGCGACCGACCTGGTGATCTCGTGGCTGTTGCCGCTGTCGGAGCACGCCTGCGACTACGGGGCGCTGCTGCCCCAGGTGCGGGCCCTGCGCGAGCAGGTCGACTGGCCCCGGGCGGCCGCCGTGGTCGCCGGATCGCCGTACGCCACGACGTTCATCACGCTGCTCGAACGCCTGGGCGTGCTGGAAGCGCCGGTGAAGGCGAACGGAGACCCGCACTGGCCGTGACCATATGCCGCACTGGCGGTCGTGAGACGGCGAGAGCCGCGCCCGGGGTCGGGCGCGGCTCTCGTCTTGTGCGCGGAGCTTAGTGCGGGAAGCGGCCGTAGTAGTCACCCAGCCGCGTCCTGTACTCGGGCTCCTTGAAGCTGCCCTCGTCGAACTCGGGCGCGTCCTTGATCTCGGCCTTGGTACGCGAGACGTAGACGTTGCGCTCCTGCGGGTCGATACGTGTGACGACCTTGGCAGGGAGCATCACCTTCTTGCCGAAGATCCACGGACCGGTGTCGACGATGATGTAGCTCTCGCCGACCTCGTACGTGGCCTCATCGACGGACCCGATTTTCCCGTCCGTCGCCTGGACGTGGTAACCCACGAGGTCCAGACTCTGGCCGCGATTGTAGACGTCAGGCTGATAGTCCCAGAGCTCCATGGCTCATCCTCTCTCCGTCTTTCGTCTTTTCTCGGGCAGGCCCTCCGCTACCCCGTCTATGGCCGCTAAACACCGCGCTCTCGTATAGCGGCTGTCAATGAGCCGTCAAGGCGGCCGGGCGACCCTCCTCATGACGAAGGGGGCGAATCACATGAAGAATCGGCTGTACGAACTCGACGGGCATCGTGTTCAACAGGATCGGCGGCGCGGTCGACAAGTACGTTCTGCTCTTCGTGCTCATCGCGGTGATGGGCGCGGCGGCCTACGCCGTGCACCGCTTCGTCGAACGGCCGCTGGCCCCCGCGCTCAAGCGTCTGATGGCACCCCGGCGGCAGCCCACCAAGCTGGCCAGCAGTTTCGGAATGGCCAGCTAGCGGATAACATCCGCGTCACAGATGAGGCGAAAGGGGACAGGTGACTCTCGGGTCCGAGTGGGCGCCTCCCGGCGTGGACAGCACCACGCCGAGCGTCGCGCGGGTGCACGACGCCCTCCTGGGCGGCACCGAGAACTTCGCCGCCGACCGGGCCATCGCCCGCCGCCTGAAAGAGGCGGTGCCCGAGGTGGTGAACCTCGTCTGGTGCGACCGCGCCTTCGTCGGCCGGGTCGTCGACTTCTTCGTCCGTGAGGCCGGGATCCGGCAGATCATCGACCTGGGGTCCGGGCTGCCCACGATCGAGAACACCCACGAGGTCGCCCAGTTCGCCGACCCCTCCGTGCGGGTCGTGTACGTCGACTCCGACCCCATGGTCGAGCCGCACGCGCGGGCGATCCTGAACGGGAACGAGAACGCGCTGGCGATCACCGAGGACGCCAGGGACGCGGCGGCCGTGCTGCGGCATCCGAGGCTGACGCGGCTCATCGACCTCTCGCAGCCCGTCGGGCTGATGGCGATCGGGCTGCTGCACCTGTTCCCCGACAGGGACGATCCGCACGGGCTGGTCAAGCGATACATGGACGCGCTGGCGCCGGGGAGCTACCTGGCGGCATCCAACATGCTGGCCTCGGTCAGCCCGCAGGCCCAGGCGCTGGAAGCCATGCTGCACGCGACGATGGGGACGGGCTACTTCCGGTCGCGGGAAGAGGTCGAGCGCTTCTTCGACGGGCTGGTGCTGGAGGAGCCCGGGGTGGTGCACTTCCCGGAGTGGCGGCCGGACGAGCGGTTGCCGGGGCCGTTGGCCACGTGGGAGGCGCTCCTGCTGGGCGGCGTGGCCCGCAAACCCGCCTCAGCTGTCCGGAAGCCTGGCTGACGTCCGTGCGCTGGCCTCCGACGTCCGGGAACCTGGCTGACGTCCGTGCGCTGGCCTCCGACGTCCGGGAACCTGGCTGAATCGTGGCGGATTGTCGGCGCTAGAGTGGGCGTCGTGCCGCGTCGACTGATCTGTTCCCCTCCGCCCGCCGAGTAGCGGGCGGCTTTTCCCGATTTTTCCGGATCTGACCAGATCTGGGGGTGGCTGCTGCCCGCGCGCCGGGCCCACTTCCACCACTCCATCCGGAGAGATCAGTCATGTCCCATGTCTCCGCGCGGCGGGGCGCCTTCTTCATGTCCGTGGCCGCGACCGCCTGGGGCACCGGCGGCGCCGCCGGTTCCCTGCTCTTCCAGTCGGGCGGGCTCGGCCCCGTCGACGTCTCGTTCTGGCGCTACCTTCTGGGCGCTGCCTTCCTGTACGTCACCACCCGCCTCACCGCGACCGCAGTCCGGCGAGCCGCCGTTCGGCCGGCCATCGTTCGGCCGGTCGTTGTTCGGCCGGGTGATGTCGGCCGGCGTCGGCCTTCTCTGCAGTGGGCGCGTTTCGACCGGCGGCTTCTGGTCGTCGGGGTCGGGATGGCCGTCTATCAGACGGCCTACTTCGGCGCGATCGCCCAGTCCGGCGTGGCCATCGCCACGGTGGTCACGATGGGTGCCACGCCGGTGTTCACCGCTCTGGGCGGCCGCTACCTCCTGGGGGAGCGCATCACCCGCACCTCGCTCGCCGCGCTGGCTGCGGCGCTGGGCGGGCTGCTCCTCCTCACCGGTGAGAGCGCCTTCACCGGGGAGAGCGCCCTCACCGGGCAGAGCACCCTCTCCGGGGTGAGCGCCGTCCTCTCCGGGAGTGTCGGCGGTGGGCGGGCGGCCGGGATCGTGCTCGCTCTGGTGTCCGCCGCAGGGTACGCCGGTGTGACCGTCTATTCGCGCCACCACCGCGACGACCCCCAGCGCACGGCCATGGGCGGGTTCGCCGTCGCGGCCGCCTGCCTGGCCCCGTTCGCCCTGGTCGACGGAGTGCTGCCGACGGGCGGGGCGACCCCTGTCGCCCTGCTGCTCTACCTGGGCGCCGTGCCGACCGCGCTCGCGTACGGGCTGTTCTTCCGCGCCCTGACCACGCTCAACGCCACGACCGTCTCCATCATCTCGCTCGGCGAGGCGGTTGGCGCGGCCGTGCTCGGCGTGGTGCTGTTCGGTGAGCGGCTCACGCCCATGGCATGGTGCGGATGCGCGTTGCTGCTGGCGGCGGTGGTCGTTCCGGCCGTTCAAGCAGGGCGTACTACAGAGAAGGATTAGTGGTCGCGGAGCGGAGTGGCGATTGCGGCCGTCCTATGAGTTAGGGTCCGGTACGGCGATGCTTGCCGTACCGTCGCTCCGCTCCCGATAGAGCGCACTTGACACTAAATGGGAACGGCGCTGACAAAGCATGCGTTGGAGGGATTGTGGCGTCGATTTCCGGAATAGTGAGAAACCTCCTGGATCGTCCGGGCGGGGTGAACCTCAGCCCGTACAAAAAGATCGTCAAGGCGGCGGGCGAACGAGCCGAACGCGTCAGCGCGCTCGAAGAGTTGCCCAGGCCGAAAATGGATGATCTGGCGGAGTTCTGCGCTGTAGCGCGGGAGGCGGCCGACCGGACGCTCGGGCTCAGGCCGTACGACGTGCAGCTTCTGGGCACGCTCGCCCTCCTCGACGGGCAGATCGCCGAGATGGCGACCGGTGAGGGCAAGACGTTGTCGGGGGCGATGGCCGCGGCCGGCTACGCGCTGCAGGGCAAGCGCGTGCACGTGATGTCCGTCAACGACTACCTGGCCAGGCGCGACGCCGAGTGGATGGCGCCGTTCTACGAGGCCATGGGCGTCTCGGTGGGCTGGATCGACCAGAACTCCACGCCCGACGAGCGGCGCGCGGCCTACGCGCAGGACGTGACGTACGGACCCGTCAGCGAGATGGGCTTCGACGTGCTGCGCGACCGGCTGCGCACCGACGCGGCGGAGATCATCGTGCCCGCGCCCGAGGTGGCGCTGGTCGACGAGGCCGACTCGGTGCTCGTGGACGAGGCGCGGGTGCCGCTGGTCATGGCGGGGGCGGCCGACGAGGGCAGTGCGGTGCCGGAGATGGCCGCGCTGGTCAGGCAGCTGATCCGGGGCTACCACTACGAGATCGACGACCAGGCGCGCAACGTCTACCTGACGACCAAGGGCGCCGACAGCGTCGAGGGCATGCTGGACGTCGAGCTGTACGACGAGAACGAGCCCGGCACGCTGATCGAGCTCAACCTGGCCCTGCACGCCCACGCCCTGCTCACCCGCGACGTCGACTACATCGTGCGCGACGGCAAGGTCCAGCTCATCAACCCCTCACGCGGCCGGGTGGCCGTGCTCCAGCGCTGGCCCGACGGCCTGCAGGCGGCCGTGGAGGCCAAGGAGACGCTGCCGCCCAGCGAGAAGGGCGAGATCCTCGACTCGATCACCGTCCAGGGCCTGATCCGGCGTTATCCGCAGATTTCCGGCATGACGGGCACGGCGGTCGCCGTCAGCGAGCAGCTCGGCGAGTTCTACGGCCTCAAGGTCGCGGTGATCCCGCCCAACCGGCCGTGCGTCAGGAAGGACGAGCCGGACCGCATCTATCCGACCGTTCCGGACAAGGACGCCGCGCTGGTCGAGGAGATCCAGGAGGCGCACGCCACCGGCCGGCCCATCCTCATCGGCACGCTGGACGTGGCTGAGTCGGAGAACCTGGCCAAGCTCCTGCAGCGGCGCGGCCTGGAGCCCGTCGTGCTCAACGCCAAGAACGACGCCGAAGAGGCCGCGATCATCGCCAAGGCCGGCGAACGCGACGCCATCACCGTCTCCACGCAGATGGCCGGCCGCGGCACCGACATCCGGCTCGGCGACGGCGTGGCCGAGCTGGGCGGCCTGTACGTGATCGGCTCGGGCCGCCACGCGAGCAGCCGCCTGGACGACCAGCTGCGCGGTCGCGCGGGCCGTCAGGGCGATCCCGGCGCCTCGGTGTTCTTCGTCAGCATGCAGGACGATCTCATCACCCAGTTCGTCCCCGACGAGCGCCCGCCCGCGGCCGACGCCGACGGCCTCGTACGCCACCGCCGCGGCCCCTACCTCGTGGCCCACGCCCAGCGGGTCGCCGAGGGCGTGAACCTGGAGATCCACCGCAACACGTGGCGCTACACCCGCCTGCTGGAGCACCAGCGCGAGCTCATCCTGGAGTGGCGCGACAAGGTCCTGCACGGCGACTCGGCGGCCAAGGCGCTGGCCGAGGCCGACCCCGAACGCTGGGAGGCGCTGCCGGAGGACACCCGCGACGAGACGGCCAGGCAGATCGTGCTGCACGCGATCGACCGCTGCTGGACCGAGCACCTGGCGTTCCTGACCGACCTGCGCGAGGGCATCCACCTGCGGGCGCTGGGCCGGATGAACCCGATCGACGAGTTCCACCGGGAGGCCGTGGCGGAGTACAAGTCACTGCTGTCGGAGGTCGAACGCCGCTCGGTCGAATCGTTCGAGGCACCGGAGCCCGATCTCAAGCGCCCCACCGCGACCTGGACCTATTTGGTGCAGGACAACCCGTTCGGTACGGAGTGGGACAGGATCCTCAAGCGTGTGACATCGGCCACTCGTCGCGGCTAGGCGTACCTGACAAAAGATGGCAGGTATGGCTGCGAACCTTCCATCATGACAACTCACGCGAAGCTCATCGCCTTCACCATCGACTGTGCCGAGCCCAAGAGGCTGGCCGAGTTCTGGCACCAGGTGACCGGGCTGGACATCCAATACTCCGAGGACGAATACGCCGCGGTGGGCGACGGGACGACGAACATCTACTTCGGCCGCGTCGCCGACCGCAAGCCGGTCGAGTGGCCCAGCTCGGACAAGCAGTTCCATCTCGACTTCCGGGTGCCGGACGTGGAGCGGGCGGTGGAGGAGTACATCGCCCTGGGGGCGACGAAGCCCGCTTTCCAGCCCGGGGTCACGGACGGGAAGGTCGGGTGGATCGTGATGCAGGACCCGGAGGGGCACGCGTTCTGCGTCTGCCCCGAGAAGTCCTGAAAAATCCTGACACGTCCCGTCGTCCCGCCGTGTGGCTGGGGTGATGGACCGGACTGGTGCGGCGGTACGTCCGTGATGAGGGATGTCTGGCCAAAAGGATGATTCAAGCACTTAGCTTCCCTCATAAGCTGGTGCAATGCTCTTGGAAGGATCCATGTCCCTGCGCGGGCGCCGATGACCTGGGTCGGTCTCGTGATCGCGCTGGCCGGGGCACTCGGATACGCGTTCGGCGCGGCGCTGCAACAGTACGAAGCCGTGGCGGAGGGCGCCTCCCTCAGACTGGTGAAGCGCCCTCGCTGGTGGATCGGCGGGGTCATCGGCTTCGTCGGCGCGTCCCTGCACGCCGTGGCGCTGAGCCTCGCGCCGCTGGTCGCCGTACAACCGATCAGTGTGGCCACACTGGTGTTCGCGGTGCCGCTCGCCGCGCTGATGTACGGTCGCCGCCCGTACAAGGCGGAGATCCTCGGCTCCATCGCGGTGGCCGTCGGATTGCTCTGGCTCATGGTGCTGGTCCCGGCGCACAACGTCAGACCGAGTCTCGGCAGCGGGGCCGCGATCGGTTTCATCGTCGTGATCGGCCTGATCGTGCTCGCCGCCGAACTGTTCGCCAACAGGCTGCGCGGGCCAGGCAAGGCCCTCGTCCTGTCCGTGGGCGCCGGCGCCGTGACGGCGAGCGTGTCAACGTTCGTCCGGGCGGTCGGCGGTGGCATGAACGGGGACTGGGGCAGGCTGTTGCACTGGTTCACACTCGTCATACCTGTGCTGCTGGTCGGCGCGGTCGTGATGCTGCAACGCTCTTACGCGGTGGGCTACTTCGGCATCGCGTACGCGGGCGTACAGGTCGTGGACCCGATCACCTCGGTGCTCGCGGGCGCGATCCTCCTCGGCGAACCACTGCCGACCAGCCCGTCCACGGCGGTCCCGGCCATACTGGCGGCCGCACTCACCATCGGGGGAACGATCACACTCGGGCGACTGGCCCCTGACCACTCCCAGCCTGTCGGGGTGGACGCCACCCGAGGATCTCGTTCATTGACCACCACCTCAGAGCTGACCCCGAGCTAGCACACCGGTCGATACGGCACCTCTGCCAGATAACGGTCCCAATCGGTCCGGGACAGCCCTCCGTACCGGCCGCAGATCGACGCCGCCGACCCGGCCGGATCCGGGGGCGGGGTCGCGTGGGCGAGGTCGATGGTGACGACCGTGCCGTGGCCGGCCAGTACGCGCAGCCAGCGTCCGCCCGGCGCGAGAGCGGCCTGGACGGGACGGTCGGCGCCGGCCGCCGGGACCTGACGGTCCGTGAGACGGGTGCCGTCCGAGACCCGCCAGACCCGCACGCGGTCGCTGTCCGTGCTGGCCAGGAGCTGGCCGTCGGCGCTGAAGGTGAGGCTGCCGGGAGAGGGCCGGAGCCGCACCGGGAGCACGGGCACGCCGTCCAGCGTGTAGATCTGCACCCCGGTCTCCTCGGCGATCGCCACCCGTTCACCCTCGGGACTGAACACCGTGTACTCCCACGGCATCCGATCCAGCCAGGGCGCCGGCGTACGGGCGCCACGGCCGGACAGGCGGACCACCTCCGAACGCGTTCCCGCGAATACCAGCGCCACCTTGTCACGCGGCCCCACCACCGCGTACCGGCCGACGAACGCGGCCCGGCCGGTCCGCAGGTTCCAGGCCCATCGCTCGCCCGACTGACGGGCCGCGGCGAACAGCAGCCCGCCCCCCGGACTGAACCAGGCCGCCTGCTGTCCCGGCGCGCCCAGCCCCCGGCCGAAGGGCCGTCCCACGCCCGCGCCCGAAGTCGTGTCCCACAGGTAGGACCGGTCGACGCCGACGAGCGCCAGTGTCCGGCCGTCGGGGGACCAGGCCAGCGCCCGCACGCTCTGGGCGGGACCGGCGGTCATGGCCAGCTGCCTGCGGGAAAGGGGGTCGTACACCCGGATCGTCCCGTCGGTCAGCGCGGCCAGCCGGGTGCCGTCGTCGCTGAGGGCGTCGAGCGAGTGCGGACCGCCGTAGGGGTCGGCGAACACGTCCACCGCCGGATCGGCCGCCGAGTCCGCCAGCGCGGCACGGGCCTCCGCGACCGGGGCCAGGCGCCACGCGGCCAGACTCAGCCGGCGCGCCGTCACCGGATCGGCCGCCCGCATTGCCCGCGCCCTGGACGCCGCCACCCTCGCCATCGCCTGGTCCAGCCGCCCGTCGGCGCTGCCCTCGCGCCAGACGGCGACGACGACCGCCGCCAGGACCGCCACGAGCGTCACCGACGCCAAGGCCGCCATGGCCCGCCGCCGACCGCGGGCTCGCCCGCGTACCAGCGCGCGTCCGCCGTCCAGGAACGCCTGCTCGGCGGCGCTCAGCGTCACGCGCCGCCGCCCGCTCGCCGCCCACGCCAGCGCCCGGTCCAGGTCGTCATCCTGGAACAGATCGCTCTCCCGCCGGCCGCCAGCCTCCCACCGCCGCGCCGCCTTGGTCAGGTCGCGGTGTACGGCGAGGCCGTCGCGTTCGGCGTCCAGCCACTCGTGCAGGCGCGGCCAGGCCCGCAGGAGCGCCGCCTGGGCGATGACCAGGCCGCCCGCGTCGGTGCCGCTCCGGTCGATGCCCACCCCATCCGCGTCGGTGCCGCTCCGGTCGATGCCCACGCCGCCCGTGTCGGTGTCGCTCTGGTCGATCAGCCCCGCTTCCGTGTACGCCCTGAGGACCCGGTCCATGGCGGCCTGTTCCGGAGGGCGGCCGGTGACCAGCTCGGTACGGGTGGCGCGACGGCGGGTGTCGGTGCCGTCGGCCGCCATGCCGACCAGACGTAGGAACACCTCGGGCACCAGATCCTGGTCCGCCCGGCTGAGCTGGAGGTAGAGGCGTTCCGCCCGCGCGCCCAGTGGGGGGTCGTCCACCGGCTCGGGAGGGAGCAGGCGCCCCTGCTGCGACTGCGGCACGTCGAGCAGGGACAGCAACAGCTGGTGCGCGCTCGGCCGCCGGTCCGGATCCCGGCGCAGCGCCGCCAGCACGAGCTCCCGAAGCGGCCGATCGAACCGATCGAGCAGCCGCTCGGGCCGCCCAGGCCGGCCCACTTGAGCGGGCTGGCCGGGCGGGACGGGCTGGCCGGGCGGGACGGGTTGTACGGACTGGCCGGGCTGAGCGGGCAGGCCGGGGGGCTGGCCCGGCGACGGGTCCAGCCCGTCCGGTGGTGCGGGGCCGTACGCCGCGAACACCAGCAGCCTGCCCCAATCCCGCACATCCCCTGGCGGCCCACTCCCGTCGGTCGCGGTCCCGAGCCCGACGAGCCGCGGCCCCTCGGCCCCCAGGACGACCCGGTCCGGCGTGAGCCCTCCGTGCACCGCCCCGGCCTCGTGGATCGCCGCCAGCGCCGTCGCCGTGGCCGCCGCCAGCCGGTACAGGTCGTCCCCGCCGTACGGCCCCCGCCGCCCGACCACCTCCGCCAGCGTCGGCCCGGGCACGTACTCGCTGACCAGATACGGCGCGTCCCCGTCGAGACAGGCGTCCACCACCCGCGCGACGCACAGCGACCGGACCTGTAAGGCCGCCTTGACGGGGCCCTGGGGTCGCGCGGGGAGGCGGGTGAGCGCATATCGAGTGCCCGACTCGTCGTAGGCGTCATGGACGGCACCGCCGAGCCGGGAGCCTAACCAGTAGCCCCCCAGCCGGTCAGTCATGCGGCCCTTTCGGCTAACGGATCAGGCGAGCTCGGTGGTCCGGCCACTCCTCTTCGAGGATGCCGAAATAGACCGTGTCGCGCCAGGTGCCGTCCGGCCTCCTGCGCTGGCGGCGCAGCGTCCCCTCGTGCACACCGCCGATGCGCTTGATGGCGTTCTGCGAACGTAGGTTGAGGACGTCCGTCTTGAGCAAGACGCGGTTGTAGCCCAGCTTGTCGAAAGCATGGTCGATGAGCAACACCTTGCAGGCGGTGTTGACAGCGGTACGCCAGACCGTCCGGCCGTACCAGGTCCAGCCGATCTCGATGCTCTTCTCGAACCCGGGCACGTCGCCGTACGTGGTCCAGCCGACGGCCAGCCCCGACGACCGGAGCACGACCGCGAACGGGATGTGCTTGTCGTCCGAGATGAGGCCCTGAGCGAGCCCCGCCAGCTCCGACTCGGCTTGCGGCGGCTTGGCGGGCATCCAGCGCCAGACCTCCTCATCCCCGCCGCCGGCCAGGAACAGGTCGGGAATGTGCTCCATCGTCAACGGCTCAAGGCGGACGACGTCGTTCTCGAGCACCACAGGGGAGGGCAGGTTCGCGGTCATAGCGGTCACCCTAAAAGAAGATCCGGATCACCTTTACGGCCACCTGCGCCGGTTTCCCGGCGACCACCTGTCGACACTCATACCGGCCGGTCGGTAGGCTCCGGGGTATGGACTTCGCCTTCGACCGTGTCACCGAGGACCTGCGTGAGCGCCTGCTGCTCTTCATGGACGAATGCGTCTATCCGGCCGAAGCCGCCTTCGAGGAGCAGGCCGCGACCAGCGGATGGAGCTCCCCGCCGCTCGTCGCCGACCTCAAGGACGAGGCCAGGAAGCGCGGCCTGTGGAACCTGTTCCTGCCGGGAGAGCACGGCGCGGGGCTGACGAACCTGCAGTACGCGCCGCTGGCCGAGATCATGGGCCGCAGCCCCAACCTCGCCCCGGTGGCCACCAACTGCGCCGCGCCCGACACCGGCAACATGGAGGTCCTCTCCATGTTCGGCAACGAGTGGCAGCGCAAGGAGTGGCTGCAGCCGCTGCTCGACGGGCAGATCCGCTCGGCGTTCGCGATGACCGAGCCCGACGTGGCCTCCTCCGACGCCACGAACATCGCCACCTCCATCGCCCGCGACGGCAACGAGTACGTCATCAACGGCCGCAAGTGGTTCATCTCCGGCGCGATGAACCCCGACTGCAAGATCTTCATCCTCATGGGCAAGACCAACCCCGACGCGCCCAAGCACCGCCAGCAGAGCATGGTCCTGGTGCCGCGTGACACGCCCGGGATGCAGATCAAGCGCGGCATGCACGTCTTCGGCTACAGCGACGCCGACCACGGCGGCCACGCCGAGATCGTCTTCGAGGACGTAAGGGTGCCGGTCGACAACCTGATCGGCGAGGAGGGCGGCGGCTTCGCGATCGCCCAGGCCAGGCTCGGGCCGGGCCGCATCCACCACTGCATGCGGCTGATCGGCATGGCCGAGCGCGCCGTCGAGCTGATGTGCCGCCGGGCGCTGGCGCGTACGACGTTCGGCAAGCCCATCGCCCAGCAGGGCGTGATCCAGGAGTGGATCGCCGAGTCCCGCATCCGGATCGAGCAGCTGCGGCTGCTCGTGCTCAAGACGGCCTGGCTCATGGACACCGTCGGCAACCAGGGCGCCCACACCGAGATCCAGGCCATCAAGATCTCGACCCCGATCGCCGTGGAATGGATCCTGGACAAGGCGATCCAGGTGCACGGCGCGGGCGGCGTCTCGCAGGACTTCCCCCTGGCGGGGCTCTGGGCGGGAGCCAGGTCGCTGCGCCTGGCCGACGGCCCCGACGAGGTGCACAAGCGCTCACTCGCCTACCGCGAACTGAAGAGGTACATGTGAACGAGGCGGAGATCAAGGAGCGCGTCGACGCGCTCCTCGGCGCCAATGATCCGAAGAACCGGCTGGAGTTCCTGCGGGCCAGGTTCGACGCCGGGCTGGCGTGGGTGTGGTTCCCCGAAGGGCTCGGCGGCCTGGGCGTGTCGCGGGACCTGCAGCAGGTCGTCGAGCGCGAGCTCGCCGACACGCCGCAGCTCAACACCGGCGTGCAGGGCATCGGCCTGGGCATGGCGGCGCCGACGGTCCTGGCGTTCGGCACCGAGGAGCAGCGGCGCCGTTTCCTGCGGCCCCTGTGGACGGGCGAGGAGATCTGGTGCCAGCTCTTCAGCGAGCCGGGCGCCGGGTCCGATCTGGCGACGCTGGCCACGAGGGCGGTCAGGGACGGCGACGAGTGGGTCGTCGACGGCCAGAAGGTCTGGACCTCAGGCGCGCACCACGCCCGGTGGGCGATCCTCGTCACCCGTACCGACCCGGACGTGCCCAAGCACCGCGGCATGACGTACTTCATCTGCGACATGCACGCGCCGGGCGTCGAGGTGCGCCCGCTGCGGCAGATCACGGGGGAGGCCGAGTTCAACGAGGTCTTCCTGACCGGCGTGCGGCTCTCCGACGACCTGCGGCTCGGTGAGGTCGGCGACGGCTGGCGGGTCGCCCAGACCACGCTGATGAACGAGCGCGTGGCGATCGGCGGCGCTCCCGTACGGCGCGGCGGCGGCATGATCGGGCCGGTGCTCGACACCTGGCGCGAGCACCCCGAGCTGCGCACCCACGACCTGCACCAGCGGCTGCTGTCGCTGTGGGTCGAGGCGGAGGTGACTCGCCTGTCCGGAGTACGCCTGCGCGAACAGCTCGTCGCCGGGCACCCCGGTCCTGAGGGGTCGGGCATGAAGCTGTCGTTCGCCAAGCTGAACCAGGAGCTGTCCGGCCTCGACATCGAGCTCAGGCGGGACCTCGGCTACGACGACTGGACCTTCCGCCGATCGGAGGACCTCGACTTCTACGGGCGTGGCGCCGGCTACCGCTACCTGCGTGCCAAGGGCAACTCGATCGAGGGCGGCACCTCGGAGATCCTGCGCAACATCATCTCCGAACGGGTGCTCGGCCTGCCCTCAGAACCCCGCGTCGACAAGGACGTCCCTTGGAAGGACCTGCCACGATGACCCTGCTGTACTCGGAGGTCGAGGAGGAGCTGCGCGCCGCCGTGCGCGGGCTGCTCGCCGACCGCTGTCCGCCCGCCGCGGTGCTCAAGCGGGTGGAGTCCGACCCCTACGACCTCGACCTGTGGAAGACGCTCGCGGGGGAGATCGGGGTGGCGGGCCTGCTCATTCCCGAGCAGTACGGCGGGGCGGGCGCGTCGGCCCGTGAGGCCGCCGTCGTGCTGGAGGAGCTCGGCCGGGGTGTCGCGCCGGTGCCGTTCTTCACCAGCGCCGTGCTGGCCACCCAGGCGCTGCTGGCGACGGGCTCGGCCGACCTGCTGGGCGGGCTGGCCGGGGGGCGGACGACCGCGGCCCTGGTGGTGTCGTTCGCCGCCTCGCCGTACCGGCCGGGGCGGGGCTCGTCGGTGAGCCTGGACGGCGGGACGCTGTCCGGAACCGTGTCCGCGGTCGCGGGGGCGGAGGTGGCCGACGTGCTGCTGGTGCCGGTCGGCGGCGAGCTGTACGCGGTCGAGGCCGCCGACGCCGCCGTCCAGGTCGTACCGTCGCTGGACCTGACCCGTCCGGTCGCGACGGTCACCTTCTCGGCGTCGCCCGCCCGGTCGCTGGGCCCGTGCGACCTGGTCGAGGTGCTGCGGTCCGGCGCCGGGCTGCTCGCCTCCGAGCAGCTCGGGGTGGCGGGGTGGTGCCTGGACACCACGCTCGCCTACGTCAAGGAACGCCACCAGTTCGCCCGCCCGATCGGCTCGTTCCAGGCGATCAAGCATCGGCTGGCCGATCTCTGGCTCGACGTGGTCAGGGCGCGGGCCGCCGCGCGGGCCGCGGCGAGTGACGATTCGGCCGTGACGGTCGCCGTGGCCCAGGCGTGGAACGCGGGTGTGGCCGTACACGCGGCTGAGGAGGCCCTCCAGCTGCACGGCGGGATCGGGATGACCTGGGAGCATCCCCTGCACCTCTACCTCAAGCGTGCCAAGGCCACAGAGACGGCGCTCGGCACGCCCGGCGACCACCGGGAGGCGCTGGCATCACTGGCCGACGTGCCGGCGCCGGCCTCACTCGTCGGCGAGCCCGGCCCCGAGCGAGGTCAGCAGTAGGTCGGCGAAGTGCTTGCCCACCTGGGCGCCGGTGAGTGGTCCGTCCGTGTGGAACCAGCTGCCCAGGTGGTGCACCGAGCCGAAGAAGTAGTCGACGACCAGCTCGGCCGGGACGCGTTCGCTGAACAGCCCCTCGCGCTGGCCCTCGATCACCAGGTCGCGGAAGCGCTCGTGGTAGCGGCGGCGCTCGGCGCGTACGGTCTTGCGGGTCTCGGGCGCCAGCAGGTGCATCGAGCGGAAGAAGATCTTGGAGTCGTCGAGGTTCGCGGTGGTGGTCTCGATGACGTCGGCCGCCGCCGCGTGCAGCCGCTCGGCGACCGTCCCGGGGCCGTCGGCGATGTGGGTCAGGCGCTCCATCTGCATGCGCAGCACACGCGCGTAGATCTCGTGCAGCAGATCATCTTTGGAGTCGAAATAGTGGTACATGGCGCCCTTGGTGACGCCGGCGGCCACGACGATCTCCTGCACGGACGCGCCCTCGAAGCCCCGCTCCGCGAACAGCCGGGTCGCCTCGCTCAGCAGCCTCCTGCGTACCGGTTCTTCCTTCACGTGCCACAGCATACCGACTGGTCGGTTGATGGACTTCCCGCAGGTGCTATTTCCGTCACCTTAGGGTCCCCTTGCTTCCGTTGGGGTCAGGTGGGGTATTAATTGACTCAGCGAGGGATCTTCGGCGTGGCAGATCCTGATGGTTCAGCGACTCATTGGGGGAGTTTGCCGTGCCTGGTGGCTCGATCTACGTGCAGCAGGACGAGAAGTTCACTGGGGCCTCGCCTCAGTGGTACTACGAGAAGTTCTGGCGGGAGGACGCGAACAACCGCAAGCGATCAAGGATGATCAAGGCGGGCGTGGGCTTCGTGGCCGGCATCGGCCTGGCGATCCGGTTCGACCTGGCGCTCACCGCCTTCTACGGCGTCGCCTTCGCGGGCATCGTGGCCGGCGTCGACTGGTTTCTCGCCTGGCGCTCCTTCCACGCGACCGCGGTCTGGCGTGGCCGGCGGCGCGGTGAGGTGATCACCGGCCGGATGCTCCGCCGCTCGCTCGGCAAGCTCGGCTACAGCGTCCTGGACGGCCGGGCCATCAGGGATCAGGCGTCCATCGACCACCTGGTGATCGGTCCTGGCGGCCTGTGGGCCATCGACAACGAGTCGTGGAGCCCCGACACCGAGATCGCCACCTACAACGGGCGGCTGTTCTTCGGCGAGAAGTACGGCACCAAGGTGGCCAAGTCTCTCGTCGAGACCTCCAATGCCTTCGCCGAGCTGCTGACCCGCGAGACCGGCATCCCGGTGACGATCACGCCGCTGCTCGCCGTGCACTGCGGCCTGCTGCCGCGCGGCGGCCAGGTCACGGCGGAGGGCCTCACGCTGCTCAAGCCGAGCCTGGCGGCCCGGCGCGTCAAGGCGACCGCCGGCGAGGTGCTCGACGAGCAGCAGATCGAGCTGCTCACCCGCACCGCCGCCCGGGAGCTCCAGCGCGCCTAGGCCAAGTCCTGGATGAACGCGCTGAGCTGCGCGACATTGCGGCACTCGTACATCGGCACGACCGCGTCGTAGTCGGTGGCGATGGAGTCGCCCGTGTCCCACTGCCGCCGGGGCTCCGGATTGAGCCAGTAGGCGTGGCGGGCCTTCGCGGCCAGGGCGCGCAGGGTGTCGACGGCGGCCGGCTGGTAGTTGGAGCGGGCGTCGCCGAGGATCAGCAGCGAGGTCCTGGGGCCGATCGCGTCGCCGTAGCGCTCGGCGAACCGCTCGAAGGAGTGGCCGTAGTTCGTGCGCCCGAAGCGGACCATGTCCGCCTCGTTGGCCAGCCGGGTCATCGCCTCCACTACGTCCGCGCCGGGGACGAAGAAGCGGGTGATCTCGTCGACCGTGTCCACGAACCCGAACGCCCGTACCTTGGTGAACTGCTCCCTCAGCGCGTACGTGAGCAGCAGCGTGAAGTGCGCGAACGACGAGACCGAGTCGCTGGTGTCGCAGAGGATCACCAGCTCGGGCTTGTGCGGCCGGGGCGGCTTGAAATGGGTGGTCAGCGGGACACCGCCGCTCTGCAGCGAGGCCCGCATGGTGCGGCGGAAGTCTAGCCGCCCGCGCCGCCCCTTCCTGTGCTTGATCGTCAGCCTGGCCGCCAGGCGCCGGGCCAGCGGGTAGACCTCGCGCCGCAGCCTGGCCAGGTCCGCCTTGGTGATGCGCAGGAAGTCGAGCTGGTCGAGCGGGGGGCGTACGGCCGAGCGGGCGATGCGTTCGACGCCGGAGTCCTCGGCGATCCGGCGGCGCACGTCGGTGGCGACCGCCTCCTCGAAGCGCTTGATGCCGGAGTTCACCCGCTGGCGGGCGGTCTTCTCGGCCAGGCCGCCGCGCTCCTGCCCGGCCAGGATCTCCTGGAGGATCCGGGCCATGAGCGTCTCGGGGGACAGGGCGCGCAGGACGCTGTAGGAGAACCAGTTCTGGCGGCCGGGACCCGCCGGCTGGCGGCCGAAGCGGCCGACCATGGCCCTGGCGAACTCCCGCATCTCGGCCTCACCGCCCCTGGTCAGCAGCCTGGCCAGCTGGTCACGCAGCTCACTGAGCTCGGCGGTGTCACTCTTTACGGCGCTTTCGTCGTACAGACCGGTCGTGGATGACGGGAACCACAGGTCGAACAGCATGTCGAACCCGGGACGGTACCCCGGCTTCTTGACCAGCGTCGCCGCGTAGGCGGCGCGCAGCGACTCGCGCTCGGTCAGATCGATCACCCGCAGCGCCCGCGCCGCGTCGAGCCCTTCGGCCAGCGACACGGGCAGCCCCGCCTCGCGCAGCGCGTGCACGAACCCGACATGCCTGTCGACCAGCGAGGTATCACTCATGAGGGCAGCCCGAGCTCCTTGACCGCGCGAGCATGATCGGAGGCGTGCTTGAGCACCACACCCAGCGTGCCCGCCACCGTCGGCTCGTCCAGCTCGTCGCGCCCGAGCGCGAGCAGTGTGTTGGCCCAGTCGACCGTCTCCGCCACCGACGGCGCCTTCTTCAGCTCCATGGCCCGCAGCGTGGCGACGGTCCTGGCCAGCTGCTCGGCCAGGTCCGCGCGGATCGTCGGCACCTGGCTGAGCACGATGTCGCGCTCGCGTTCGGGCGTCGGGTATTCGATGTGCAGATAGAGGCAGCGCCGCTTGAGCGCCTCGGACAGCTCGCGGGTCGCGTTCGAGGTCAGCACGACGTACGGCTTGCGGACCGCGCTGATCGTGCCCAGCTCGGGGATCGTCACCTGGAAGTCCGACAGGAGCTCCAGCAGCAGCCCTTCGACCTCCACATCCGCCTTGTCCGTCTCGTCGATGAGCAGCACGGTCGGCACCCCGGCCCTGATCGCCTTGAGCAGCGGCCGCTCCAGCAGGAACTCCTCGCTGAAGATGTCATCGTCGGCGCTGGTGGCCTGGATGCGCAGGAGCTGCTTCTTGTAGTTCCACTCGTACAGGGCCCGGGCCTCGTCGAGCCCCTCGTAGCACTGCAACCTGACCAGCTGGGCGCCGGTCGCCAGCGCCACGGCCTTGGCCAGCTGCGTCTTGCCCACCCCCGCGGGGCCCTCGACCAGCAGCGGCTTGCCGAGGGCGGCGGCGAGGAACACCGAGGTGGAGATGGCGTCGTCGGAGAGATAGTCAACGGCGGCGAGCCGCTCGGTCACGTCGGCGGGCGAGTCGAACATCGATGCTCCTGTCTGCTTGCCGAACTTTATTCTAGCGGCTGGCAGGCGGGTGATACCGATTCGACCAGGATGCGGAGTGCCGGTATATTCCTCTCTGCAAGCGCCGCTAGCTCAGTTGGTTAGAGCAGCTGACTCTTAATCAGCGGGTCCGGGGTTCGAGTCCCTGGCGGCGCACCGCACAGAAACCCCAGCTCACCTAAGTTGAGCTGGGGTTTCTCGTTTTTCAAGTAGCTCTGGCCGAGCTGAGGAGCTTCTCCCGGCTCCCTGGAACGGGGAGCCGAGAGAACGGCAGGCGTCTCAGCGAACGGCGCGAGGGTCTTGTCGTCGAAGTCGCGCAGCTCTCCCAGTGGTCAGTGGCCGTTGTGCGTGGTGGCGGGCTCGGACGTGGCCGGCTCGGTGCGGTGGGAGCGCAGCGTCAGCCCGGCGAGCAGGGCGCCGACGGTGGCGATGCCGGCGGCGCCGATGAAGGCGGAGGAGAAGCCGTTGGTCAGGGCGGGCAGGTCGCCGAGTTGTCCGGCGCCGTTGGCGGCGGCGACGGCGGTCATGGCGGCCAGGCCGAGCGCGGAGCCGACCTGGTAGCTGGTGTTGACGATGCCGGAGGCCAGGCCGCCTTCCTCGGGGCGGGCGGAGGAGATGGCGGTGCCGAGTGAGGGGATGAAGGCCAGGGACATGCCGAGGGCGGCGACGAGGCTGGCGGGCAGTACGTCGGTGGCGAAGCTGCCGTTCGGGCTGATCAGTGACAGCCAGCCCATGCCGGCGGCGAGCAGGGCCAGGCCGGCCACCGTGGTCGCCTTGGGGCCGAAGCGGCCGATCGCGCGGGGTGCCAGGACGATCATGCCGACCATGATGAGGACGGTCATCGGCACCAGCGCCGCGCCGCTCGGGAAGGCGCTGTAGCCGAGCACCTGCTGCAGGTAGAGGTTGAGGAAGAACCACATCGGGATCCACGCGCCGCCGAGCAGCAGCTGGGTCAGGTTGGCGGCGGAGAGGTTCGGAGCACGGAAGATCGACAGTCGCATCAGCGGCTCGCGGCGGCGGGCCTGGATCGCGACGAAGCCGCCGAGCAGGGCCACGGCGCCGAGCAGCACGAGCCAGGTCTCCGCCGAGCCCCAGCCGATCTCGGGTGCCCGGACGATGGCGTACACGGCGGAGGCGAGGCCGGCGGTGACGGTCAGCGCGCCGACCACGTCAATGGAGCCGCGCTGGGACTGTACGGCGGGCATCAGCGGCTTGTTGGCCAGCAGGACCACGATGGCGATGGGGATGTTGATGTAGAAGACCCAGGGCCAGCTCAGGTATTCGGTGATGACGCCGCCGAGGAAGACGCCGGCGGTGCCGCCCGCCGGGGCGGCGGCGCCGTACAGGGCCATGGCCTTGGTGAGTTCCCGGGGGTCGTGGCCGAAGAGCATCATGAGCAGGGTGAGGGCGGACGGCGCGATCAGGGCGGCGCCGGCGCCCTGGATCACGCGGCCGGCCAGCTCCACCCACACCTCGGGGGCGATGCCGGCGACGAGCGAGCCGGCCAGCAGGATGACCCAGCCGGCGCCGAACACGCGGCGGGCGCCGAACAGGTCGGACAGTCGGCCGCCGAGCAGCAGCAGGCCGCCGAACGCGACGACGTAGGCGTTGAAGACCCAGGACAGGTTCTCCTGGGAGAAGCCGAGGCTTTCCTGGATGCGGGGGAGGGCCACGCCGATGATCGACGTGTCCATGATGACGATGAACTGGGCGGTGGCGATCAGGGCCAGGGCGGCCCATCGCCGGGGAGATGGAGCAGACATCAGCGGTTCTCCATGCTATACGGGGGTAGGGTATGTGATTCGCAAACGATTCCGCGAGAGGCGGGTTCGTGTGCGAGGGGTATTGCTGGCTTAATGAATACCCTCGGGGGGTATCTGTCAAGTGCTACCGACCCACTTCTCGCCGGCGTCGAAGCGCGACGAGGGCGATCACCGCTGATGGAAGCACCAAGGCGAAACCGATGGCCATGCCCACCGTGAGCCGACGAGTTCCTGGATCCAGCCGAGTGCCACGTACAGCGCACCCCCGAGGGCGGCCGACATGCCCAGGACCATGTCGGCCGCGGTCGCCGGCCTGCGCATCACATGTGGCATCTCATCCTCCCGGATTTCGTCAGTCTCGCTGGGCTTCTGTTGTCCGGAATACGGTAGGGGGGTATGGTGTTATTGCCGGCGACGAAGGATGGGAGGTCCGGACATGGCCGGATACGGCGGAACCAAGAAGGATCACGCGATGCGGTTGCGCCGCGTCGAGGGGCAGGTCCGCGGCCTGCAGCGCATGGTCGAAGACGACAAATACTGCATCGACATCCTCACTCAGGTGTCCGCGGCGACCAGTGCGCTGAAGTCGTTCTCACTGTCGCTGCTGGAGGAGCACCTGGCCCACTGCGTCGCCGAGGCCACGCGGAAGGGCGGCCCGGAGGCCGACGCGAAAGTCAAGGAAGCCGCCGACGCCATCGCCAGACTTGTCCGTTCCTGATCGACCTTAAGGAGAGACCGATATGAGCACTGCCACCTACACCGTCAAGGGCATGACCTGCGGCCACTGCGTCAGCTCGGTCAAAGAAGAAGTCAGCGAAGTGGCCGGCGTGACCAATGTCCAAGTGGACCTGGCCACCGGACTGCTGACCGTTGACAGCGACGACTCCATTGACCCGGCGAAGATCGTCGCCGCGGTCGAGGAAGCCGGATACGAAGTGGCGAATCAGTCGTGAACACCGCAGCCAAGCTCGGCGCCTACGTCCTGGGGCTGGCCGTCGTCTTCGGCGGCGCTCTTGGGGCGGGCAAGGCGGTAGGGCCGGTCGGGACGCCCCCGGCCGAGGATCACAGCGCCATGACGGCGCCCACCACGAGCGCGAGCGCGGGTCACGACCAGTACGCCACCCAGCAGGCCAAAAGCGATACCCCTGGGGGGCTCCAAGTGTCCGAGAACGGTTACACCCTCGTCCCACTCACCGAGGCGCTCAAGCCCGGTGAGCCCGCAGACTTCCAATTCACCGTGACCGGCCCCGACGGCAAGCCGGTCACCGACTACAAGGTCGAGCACGACAAGAAACTCCACTTCATCGTGGTCTCCCGCGACCTGGGCACCTTCCAGCACCTGCACCCCACTGAGGCGGGCAACGGCGTGTGGTCGGTCAAGCTGACGCTGCCGGACGCGGGCACGTACCGAGCCTTCGCCGACTTCTCACCGGTCGGCGGTGAAGCGCTGACACTGGGCACCGACCTGGCGGCGGCGGGTGACTACGAGCCAAAGGCTCTGCCCGAGGAGAGCCGCACCGTGACGGTCGACGGATACACCGTCACCCTTGACGGAGACCTGGCCCCCGGGCAGTCGAGCAAGCTCACGTTGAAGGTCGCCAAGGACGGCAAGCCGGTCACCGACCTGCAGCCCTACCTCGGCGCCTACGGCCACCTGGTGGCCCTGCGCGCCAAGGACCTGGCCTACCTTCACGTCCACCCGGACGGTGAGCCCGGTGACGGCAAGACCCCGGCAGGCCCCGAGATCGTCTTCTACGCCGAGGTGCCCAGCACCGGCGACTACCGGCTGTTCCTGGACTTCCAGCACGACGGCGAGGTCCGTACCGCGGACTTCACCCTTGGCGCCGGCGAGCAGTCCGCCCTCCCCAAGGCGACTCCGACGGCCACCCCGAGCGGCCACGGCGCTGATGGCCACGGCCACTGAGCGAGGGAGCGGAGCGAGAGAAAGGAGCAGGGTGATGACTTCGGTCTCCGATGACCGGCAGAACGCGGTCGAACTCTCGATCGGCGGCATGACCTGCGCCTCGTGCGCCAACCGCATCGAGCGCAAGCTGAACAAGATGGACGGCGTGACCGCCACGGTCAACTACGCCACGGAGAAGGCGAAGGTGACCTTCCCCGATGGCGTGGATCCGCAGCAGTTGATCGCGGAGGTGGAGAAGAGCGGCTACACGGCCGCGCTCCCCGCCCCACCCAAGACGGAGGGGGCGCAGGCGGGCGCACAAGAGCCGGAGGACGAACTCCGACCCCTGCGCAACCGCCTCATCACCTCCGTGGTGCTGGCTGCGCCCGTGATCGCGATGGCGATGATCCCGCCGCTGCAGTTCACCAACTGGCAGTGGCTGTCGCTGGTGCTGGCCGCGCCGGTGGTGGTGTACGCGGGATGGCCGTTCCACAAGGCCGCCTGGACCAACCTCCGGCACGGCGCCGCCACGATGGACACGCTGATCTCGATCGGTACGCTGGCCGCGCTCGGCTGGTCGCTGTGGGCGCTGTTCTTCGGCACGGCCGGCACGCCGGGCATGACGCACCCGTTCGCGTTCACCATCGAGCGCACCGACGGCACCGGCAACATCTACCTCGAGGCCGCGGCCGGGGTCACGGCGTTCATCCTGGCGGGACGCTATTTCGAGTCCCGCTCCAAGCGGCGGGCCGGGGCGGCGTTGCGGGCGCTGCTGGAGCTCGGTGCCAAGGACGTCGCGGTGTTGCGCGACGGCGTGGAGAGCCGGATTCCCGCCGACCAGCTGACGGCCGGGGACCGGTTCGTCGTACGGCCGGGCGAGAAGATCGCCACGGACGGCGTCATCGAGGAGGGCACGTCGGCGGTCGACGCCTCCATGCTGACCGGTGAGTCCGTGCCGGTCGAAGTTCGGGTGGGCGACGCGGTCACCGGCGCCACCGTGAACGCCGGCGGCCGGCTCGTCGTACGTGCGACCCGGGTGGGCGCCGACACTCAACTCGCCCAGATGGCCAAGCTGGTGGAGGAGGCCCAGACCGGCAAGGCGGCCGTGCAACGGCTGGCCGACCGCATCTCCGGCATCTTCGTCCCGATCGTGATCGCGCTGGCCATCGGCACGCTCGGCTTCTGGCTGGGCACCGGCGACGGCGTGGGCGCGGCCTTCACCGCCGCGGTCGCGGTGCTGATCATCGCCTGCCCGTGCGCGCTCGGTCTGGCCACGCCGACCGCCCTGCTGGTCGGCACCGGCCGGGGAGCCCAGCTCGGGATCCTGATCAAGGGTCCGGAAGTGCTGGAGTCCACCCGCAAGATCGACACCGTGGTGCTGGACAAGACCGGCACGGTCACCGAGGGCCGCATGACCCTCACCGACGTCCACGTCGCCGATGGCGAGGACGAGGCCAAGGTGGTGCGCCTTGCCGGGGCGCTGGAGCACGCCTCTGAGCACCCGATCGCCCGGGCCATCGCCAAGGGCGCCGCGGCCCGGGTCGGCGAACTGCCCACGCCGGAAGACTTCGCCAACGTCGAAGGACTCGGCGTGCAGGGCATCGTGGACGGTCACGCGGTGCTGGTCGGCCGGCCCCGGCTGCTGGAGGAGTGGTCCCAGCACCTGCCCGCCGATCTGGAGCGGGAGCTGCACGCCGCACAGGCAGCCGGTCGCACGGCCGTCGCGGTCGGGTGGGACGGACAGGCCCGTGCCGTGCTGGTGGTGGCCGACGTGGTCAAGTCGACCAGCCAGGAGGCCATCACCCAGCTCCGCGCGCTCGGTCTCACACCGGTTCTGCTGACCGGTGACAACGAGGCCGTGGCCCGTACGGTGGCGGCCGAGGTGGGCATCGACGAGGTGATCGCCGAGGTGCTGCCCGCCGACAAGGTGGACGTGGTCAAGAAGCTGCAGGCCGAGGGCCGGGTCGTGGCCATGGTCGGCGACGGGGTCAACGACGCCGCCGCGCTGGCCCAGGCCGACCTCGGGCTGGCGATGGGCACCGGCACCGACGCCGCGATCGAGGCGAGCGACCTCACGCTGGTACGCGGCGACCTGCGGGTGGCCGCCGACGCGATCCGGTTGTCCCGGCGCACGTTGTCCACCATCAAGGGCAACCTGTTCTGGGCCTTCGCCTACAACGTGGCCGCCCTTCCGCTGGCGGCGCTGGGTCTGCTCAACCCGATGATCGCCGGAGCCGCGATGGCGTTCTCCAGCGTCTTCGTGGTGAGCAACAGCCTCCGGCTGCGCCGCTTCAAGTAAGAACCGCGTCGAAATGGCTCCGAGCAGCGCTGCTCGGAGCCATTTCGACGCGCTCGGTGTGGTGCTGCCGCCTACGGCTGGTAGATGGTCCGGAAGGTGGTGCCGCTGCCCACAGACTCTCCGCACCTGGCCGTCAGGGTTCACGCCGACCAGACCTTTCTCACCGGTCACGTCCAGGAACGACAGCAGCGGCGCTCCCGCCGGATGCGGGCCCGCATGTCCGGTGGTGCGAGGAGAGGGTGAGGCGACCTCACCCTCCTACTCGATCTACCGACCGGCCTAACCGTGCCCAGGGAGGTGGCCGGTCCCGCGCGGCCGAGATCGCTTTCGGGGTGGGCCGTCCAGCAGGCTGCGGAACCCTTTCGAGAGGTAGTCCCAACGCCTCCGCCCACCGGCGACGCCAGGCGAGTCGACGTTGGGCCGTGCGTTCCACGCGGGTTTGAGCTTTGCGGCGGCGGCGCTCGACCTCGGCGAGGGCCGCGCTCTCCGACCGAAGCCAGGGCGCCCAGACGAGCACCTGGATCGGGTCCCCGTTGTCACAGGGCATGGCCCGTTGCAGCAGGGCCCGTGCTGCCACCGCCCTCTCCTTGTTGAGCTTGCGGGTCGCGGCTGCCTTGCGCGCTGCTTCGGAGCGCGAAAGGGTCCGGGCCGCGGCGCGCAGTTCGGTGTCGGCCCGGACGAGGTCGGCGAGCGCGTCGACGTCGGCGGCGCGGTAGTAGCGGATGGTGAGTGTCCGGCCGTATTTCTGGATCTCATCGACGGCGACGGGCGCCAGACGGTCGGCGAGGCGTTTGAAACGCTGAGGTGAAATGCCCAGTCTGATGGCCGCCTGGGTGGCGTTACAGCGATGTTCGGCGGCGAGCAGGCGTTGGAAGCGCTCGGCGTCCGTCTTCGCCGCGTTGACCGAGACGGGGTCGAATGTGCGGTCCGGCAGGCGGCGGAGCAGGCTGGTCTCGACCGCGAGCTCGACTTCCCAGACGGCGAGGCCGAGCTCCTCGCGCACCCTCTTCATGCCCAGACCGTGTGCCATGGACAACAGTGTGCTGGCGGCCTACGACAGTTCCGCGGACTGAGATCGATGGGCGCGACAGGTAAGTAACCATTACTGTACAGAGAGTGAAGTCCTTTAACACGACGGGTCCGTGTCGGCCGGGCAAGCACTTCATGCTGCCCCCGATTCCCCGGATCCCCGAGGCGCGGGAGCTGATCGACGAGGAGAAATACTTCGTCATTCGCGGGCCACGCCAGAGCGGCAAGACGACCTCGCTCCAGGCCCTGGCCGCCGAATTGCGGGACGAGGCCAAGTATGCGGCGGTGTACATCTCCTGCGAGAGTGCCTCCACCCGGCCCGATCAAGCCGCTCCGGCTGAGGTGCGGATTCTCTCCGAGATCGCGGCCATGGCACAGGCGACGGGGCTTCCAGAGGAATGTCTGCCGCCGGAGCCGTGGCCGGAGGCTCCTGGAGGCAACCGACTGCTCAGAGGGCTCTCCGCATGGGCTCGCCGCTGCCCGCGCCCGGTCGTGCTGCTCATGGATGAGATCGACGCGATTCAGGGCGATGAGTTGATCAGCGTTCTCCGGCAGCTCCGCCAGGGATACAACAGCTTCCCAGTGCCGTTCCCGCACAGTGTGGCGCTGTGCGGGATGCGTGACGTGCGCGATTACAAGGCAGCCTCGGGCGGCGACCCGTCAAGGCTGGTCGGCCCCTCGCCGTTCAACATCCTCGCCGAGTCGATGCGGCTGGCGGACTTCACCTTCGAGCAGGTGGCCGAGCTGTACGGCCAGCACACCGACGCCACCGGCCAGGAGTTCACCGCGCACGCGATCCAGCGCGCCTTCCACGCCAGCCAGGGGCAGCCGTGGCTGGTCAACGCCCTCGCCCGCGAGATCATCCGCAAGATGCGCATCCCGGAAAGCCAGTTGATCACCGACGAGCACATGAACCAGGCGGTCGAGCGGCTCATCGTCGCCCGCGCCGTCCACCTGGACTCCCTGGCCGCCAAGCTACGTGAGGACCGCGTCCAGCGCATCATCGAGCCACTCCTCACCGGCGAAGTTCGGGAGAACGTCTATGACGATGACCTCGCCTACGCCCGCGATCTCGGCCTCATCACCCAGAAACCGCCGGTCCAGGTCGCCAACCCGATTTATCAGGAAGTCATCGTGCGCGTCCTCAGCCAGGACGTCGAGGCTGAGATCCGGCTCGACCGCTCAGCCTTCCTCACCCCGGACGGGCGGCTCGACATGCCCGCGATCCTGCAGGGGTTCCTCACCTTCTGGCGGCGCAACGGCGAGATCCTGCAAAGCCGCGAGACCTATCACGAGGCCGCCTGCCACCTGATCTTCATGGCTTGGCTGCATCGGGTGGTCAACGGCGGCGGTGTGATCGACCGTGAGTACGCCCTGGGCCGTGGGCGCATGGACATCTGCGTCCAATGGCCCTACACAGACGCCGACGGCAAGCGCGGCTGGCAGTGGGAGGCCATCGAACTCAAGGTCCATCACCCCAGACGGCCCGATCCCGTCGAAGAGGGCCTGCACCAGCTCGACGGTTACCTCGATCACCTCGACCTGAGCCACGGCACCCTCATCGTCTTCGACCGCCGGCCCACCGCCCCGCACCTCCTGGAGCGCACCGCCATCGAAAAGGTCACCAGCCCGCGCGGTCACGCCGTCACTCTCGTCCGGGCATGAAGGGTCACCCGCTGACATCCAGGGAGTCAGACCAGGTGACGCCGACCCATGGGTCATTTTTGACCTGGGGTTTTTGGCGTTCCTGGCTGCTCTAATGTGACGTGCGGGCCTGCAGGAGGTCGGCCAGGAGATGGAGCAGGGCCGCCGCCGTGGTCGCGGACGTGATGGCCTGCTCGCTGATCAGCCGCTGGATGCCCAGCACCGGCAGCCATTCGGCCCGCTCTCGTTCGTCAGCCCGGCCGCCGACCGGCGCGGTCTGGTCGCCGACCGGTGCAGCATGGTCGCCGGCCGGCTCAGTCTGGTCGTCGGCCGGTGTGGCGACGGGGGTGGCCTGGTAGGCGACGAAGATCACGTGGTCGCTGTCGGCGACGTCCTCGGCGGTGCGGATCCGGATCAGCGGCATCAGGGGACCGGGCCGCCAGCCGGTCTGCTCCTCCACGAGACGGGCCGCGGCCCGCTCCGGGTCCTCGTCCGGGCCGATCTCGCCGAGCGGGATCTCCCACCCCCACGTGTCGGTGACCGGGCGGTGCCGCCACAGCAACAGAGCGCGCCCGGCGTGAAAGACCACCGCTCCGGCGGCCTGCGGCGTGCGGACGAAGGGTTGCTCCACGTGCTCGCCGTCGGTCAGTTCGAGGTCCACGACGCGAAGATCGACCCCGTTCGCCGCGTAGAGCAGCCTTTCCGACCGACTCATGGGATGCTCCTCACCGATTCGCCGGGGGCCCGCTTCTTCGAGCATACGCATGGCGATGACCCGGCATCCCGGGCGCATGGACGTCGGTGGGGGAGATTAGCCTGGTAAAGGCCGGGGTCGGTTCGACCTGGATGTCATTGATGTCCCGACGTCTGACCGGAGGGAAGCGATTGTGGGGTCTTTCGCGGGCGGAGAGTTGCCTTCGGATGACGTCATCGTTCCGGCCCTGCGCGCGGGCGATGAGGCGATGTTCGCGGCGCTGCTCGACACCTGGTCCCGGGGCATGCTCCGGGTGGCCAGGTCGTACGTGCCCACCGACCACGCCGCGGAAGAGGTCGTCCAGGACACCTGGCTGGCGGTGATCGGCGGGATCGACGACTTCGAGGGCCGTTCGTCGGTCAAGACGTGGGTTTTCCGCATCCTGGTCAACGCGGCGAAGAAGCGCGGCGTACGCGAGAGGCGCACGCTGCCGTGGAGCGCTGTCAAGGATGATGGCGGCGCGATCGCGGGCCAGAGCCTCGACCCGGTGCCGCCTGGCGGTTGGCGGGATCCGCCCGCGGCATGGCCGACGCCCGAGAAAGAGGTGCTGGCCTCGGAGGTGCGCGGCCTGATCGGCGAGGTACTGGCCAGGCTGCCGCCCCGGCAGCGGACCGTGATCACGCTGCGGGACGTGGAGGGATGCACCTCCGACGAGGTGTGCGAGATCCTGAAGATCTCCGCCGCCAACCAGCGGGTCCTGCTGCATCGCGCCCGTGTCGCGGTGCGCGGGTGGCTGGCGGACTACTTCGAGTTCGCGAAACAGCCGGACTGACCACTTCGAGTTCGTGAGACGGCCGGACTGACCACTTCCGCTTCGCGCGGCGGCACAATAGGTGAAACGGTTCATTCAGCAGACGAGGGCGGTCAACGTCGTGAAGCGCTTCACATGCGGCGAGCTGGTGGAACTCCTCACCGCCTACCTTGACGACGCCCTTGATCAGCCCGAGCGCGAGGGCGTGCACGCCCACCTGGCCGCCTGCGAGGGGTGCGGCCGCTACTTAGAACAGTTCCGCGCGACCATCGTCTCCCTGGGCGACCCGCCCCCGGAGAAACTCCCCGCCGACGTGCGCGATCGGCTCATGTCCGCGTTCCGCGAGCGCCGGCGGTCATGAGGCGCGAGCCCCCCATGTGACTGCTCATCCAACTACCCGAAATCCCTTACTCGAAATTCGCGTGTAACGCTCGCGCGGTTCGTGGGTCTGTAGATGGGGCCACCGTTGCCTGCGGTGGACCGCTGGACCATCACAGACCCATGCGCCACGCGAAGGGGAAACGATGATCGGGCTTACGGCCGAGAGTCCGCCGTTGCAGGACGCCTCGGAGGTGGTGGACTTCGCGCGTCGCTGCTTTTGTCCCGCCGCCGCGGACCTGGTCGGCGTGGAGCTGGAATTCCTGATCTTCGACCGTACGTCGGCAACGAGGCATGTCCCGCTGGCCAGGATCGAGCGGGCCATGCCCGAGCTGCCCGGTGGCAGCCGGTTGACCTTCGAACCGGGCGGACAGCTCGAACTGTCCGGCCCGACAGGCCCGTTGACGGAATCGCTGGCCCGCGTGGCCGCCGACGTGGCCGCCGTACGCGCCGCCTTGCGGGCGTCCGGGCTGGTGCTGGCCGGTGTCGGTCTCGATCCGCTACGGCCGGCCCGGCGCCAGTTGCGTCTGCCCCGGTACGACGCGATGGCCGAGTTCCTCGGCGTGCCGTACGGACAGCTCATGATGTGCTCGACCGCGTCGATCCAGGTCAACCTGGACCTGGGCGAGCGGCCGGTGGCGCGCTGGGAACGGGCGCACGCGCTCGGCCCCGTGTTGATGGCTGCCTTCGCCAACTCGCCGCTGCGCGATGGCCGGCCGTGCGGCTGGATGTCGGGCCGTCAGGCCGTCTGGGATCACCTCGACCGCACCAGAACCTCGCCCGTGCCCGCCTCGGATGATCCCGCCGCGGACTGGGCCGAATACCTGCTGGATGCCCGGCTCATGCTGGTGCGGGAGGACGAACAGAGCTATCACACCATCCGTGACGGCTCCAGCTTCCGCGACTGGCTGAACGCCGACGGCCGGCGGCGGCCCACCGCCGAGGACCTGGCCTACCACGCCACGACGCTGTTTCCACCGGTGCGGCCCCGGGGGTGGCTGGAGATCCGCTACCTCGACGCCCAGCACCCGGCGATCTGGCCGGTCTGTGTGGCCGTGACCCATGCCCTGGTCACCGACGACCGCGCCGCTGATGCCGCGACGGCCGCCGCGGAGCCGTACCGGCAGCTCTGGGGGGTGGCGGCGCGGTGCGGGCTGGCCGAGCCGCGCCTGCGCCGGGCCGCCGAGGAGTGCTTCCGCGCCGCGCTGGAGGCGCTGCCGCGCTGCGGCGCGGGTCCCGGTCTGGTCGGCGAGGTGGCCGCGTTCGCCGACCGGCACGTGAGCACGGGCCGCTCACCGGCCTCCTACCTGCTGGATCTTCCGAACTGGCCGAGCGACGAAGGATGGGAATGAACGACATCAAAGAACGTATCGCGGCCGAGCTCATCGCGGTGCGCGACCGGTCACTCACCTACACGGCCGCGGAGGACGACCTGCTGGTACGCCAGCACTCCCCGCTGATGTCGCCGCTCGTCTGGGACCTGGCGCACGTGGGCAACTACGAGGAGCTCTGGGTGCTGCGTGAGGCCGGGGGCATCGACCCGCTCCGGCCCGAGATCGACGACATCTACGACGCGTTCAAGACACCGCGCAAGGATCGCCCCAGCCTGCCCTTCCTGGGTCCGGCCGAGGCCCGCCGCTACATCGAGGGCGTACGCGGGCGGGTGCTCGACGTCCTCGACGCGATCGACCTGGACGGGCCCGCCCCGCTGCACCGCGACGGCTTCGTGTTCGGCCTGGTGATCCAGCACGAGCATCAGCACGACGAGACCATGCTCGCCACCCTGCAACTGTCCGGGCAACCCGGGCTGGTGCGCGACGGCGACCTTCCGCCCGGGCGGAGTGGGGGTCCGGAAGAGGTCTTCGTGCCCGCGGGCTCCTTCCTCATGGGTACCGACACGCTGCCCTGGGCCTACGACAACGAACGGCCGGCGCACCGGGTGGACCTGCCCGCGTACTCGATCGACCGGCTGCCTGTCGGCAACCGCGCCTACGCGGCGTTCATCGAGGACGGCGGTTACGACGACCCGCGCTGGTGGTCCGCGGAGGGCTGGCAGTGGCGGCAGCGGAGCGGCGTCTTCGCCCCGCTGTTCTGGGTCAGGGATGGCGGCGCCTGGTGGCGTACCCGTTTCGGGCGCAGCGAGCCGGTCCCGATGGACGAGCCGGTCCAGCACGTGTCCTGGTACGAAGCTGACGCCTACGCCCGCTGGGCGGGCAAGCGGCTGCCCACCGAGGCCGAATGGGAGAAGGCCTGCGGTTGGGACGCCCGGTCAGAGAAAGCGCACCGGTATCCCTGGGGTGAGGACGCCCCAGGCGCCGAGCGGGCGAACCTCGGGCATCGCGCCGCCCATCCCGCGCCGTTGGGCGCCTACCCGGCCGCGGCCAGCCCTTACGGGGCCGAGCAGATGGTGGGAGACGTCTGGGAATGGACCGCCTCGTGGTTCCAGCCCTACCCCGGCTTCCGCAGCTTCCCGTACAAGGAGTACAGCGAGGTGTTCTTCGGCGAGGAGTACCGGGTGCTGCGCGGCGGCTCCTGGGCGGCCGATCCGGCGGCGGTGCGGACCACGTTCAGGAACTGGGACTACCCGATCCGCCGGCAGATCTTCAGCGGCTTCCGCTGCGCCCGTTCGGAGCTGGTCTAACGTGTGCAGGCACGCGGCCTGGCTGGGCGCCGCCCGCCCGCTCGCCGCGCTCATCCACGAGCCGGAATTTGGCCTGCTGAAGCAGTCGTACGCGCCGCGGCGGCAGCGTTACGGCATGATCAACGCCGACGGGTACGGCATGGGCTGGTATGAGCAGAGCCCGGACCCGGTGCGCTATCGCCGTGCCATCCCCATGTGGGCCGACGCCAACCTGCCCGGACTCGCGCGGATCGCCCGCTCGACCTGCCTGCTGGCGGCCGTACGCTCGGCCACCGTCGGCATGCCGATCGAGGAGAGCGCCACCGCGCCGTTCACCGACGGGCGGTGGCTGCTCAGCCACAACGGGCGTGTCGAGCGGGACGCGGTCAGGGACCTGGCCGACAGCGCCGAGAGCGCGTGCGACGCCGCCTGGGTCGCCGCCGCCGTGTTCCAGCGCGGGCACGCCGGGCTGGGCCTGGGCGAGGCGCTCGCCGAGGTGGTCGTCCGCGCCGGGGAGAAGGACCCTGGCGCTCGCCTGAACCTGCTCGCCTGCGACGGCGCGTCGATCGCCGCGACCGTCTGGGGCGACACCCTCTTCCATCACCGACTCCACGACGGCGTGCTGGTGGCCAGCGAGCCGCTCGACGACCTGCCCGGATGGCAGGCCGTACCCGAGCGCAGCCTGCTCACCGTCACCCATGACGACGTACGCGTCCAGCCGTTGTAACCCACTTCAGGAGGCATCGTGCCTGTCAGCCAGTCGACCGTGCAGGTGATCAACTATCTTGACCGCGACTATCTGCGCCAGGCGCTCGAACATGATGTCAGGGCCGGGCTGACAGCCGTGCCCAAGTGGCTACCGCCCAAGTGGTTCTACGACGCGGCGGGCAGCGAGTTGTTCTCCCGCATCACCCGGTTGCCCGAGTACTATCCGACCCGGCGCGAGCTGGCCATCCTGCGCGCGCGGGCCGCGGACCTGGCCGCCGCCAGCGGCGCGGACACGCTGGTCGAGCTGGGCTCGGGCACCAGCGAGAAGACCGTCCTGCTGCTGGAGGCGCTCGCCGCGCGTGTCTACACGCCGGTGGACGTCGACGCGGTCACCCTCACGGAGGCGGCGCACCGGCTGGCCGGGCGCTTCCCCGGGCTGCGGGTGAAGGCGGTGTGCGCCGACTTCGAGCGCCATCTGGCGCTGCTGCCGCGTACCGGAAGGCGGATGGTGGCCTTCCTCGGCGGCACGATCGGCAACCTCGAACCGGCCGCGCGCGAGCTGTTCATGAAGGACCTGCGGGCCACGCTCCAGCCAGGAGACACGTTCCTGCTGGGGGCGGACCTGGTGAAGGACACCGAGCGGCTGGTGGCGGCCTACGACGACCCGGCCGGGGTGACGGCCGCCTTCAACCGGAACGTGCTGCGGGTGATCAACCGGGAGCTGGAGGCGGACTTCGACCCGGAGGCGTTCGAGCACGTGGCGCTGTACGACGAGCGGCAGGAATGGATCGAGATGCGGCTACGGGCGAGCCGCGACATGCGGGTGCGGATCGGTGGGCTGGGGCTGGTCACCGACTTCGCGGAGGGGGAGGAGGTACGGACGGAGATCAGCGCGAAGTTCCGGCCGGAGGGGCTGTGGGCGGAGCTTGTGGGTGCGGGCTTCAAGGTGCGCCGTCGCTACACGGACCTGGCCGGGGACTTCACCCTGATCCTGGCCGAGGCCGGCTGAAAGTTTCAGCAGCGTCGTCGGCCTTGTCCAAGGTCGGCGTAGGTGCCGCGCGCTGAGGCGTGGGGAGGCTCTTGCGAGGCGAATCGGGGCGACAGATCGTTGGGAGCGCTCCCAAGTGTCGGAGCTCGGCCGCTTCGAGAAAGCGGTGTCCATCGGTTTCGTCACGGAGGGCTCCCATGCCGATCGTGTTACGCAGGGCCTTGACGGCCGCCGTAGCTGTGGTGCTGGCCGGGTTCGGCCTCGCCGCCGTCCAGAGCGCGGCCGACGCCGCCGTGTCGTGTTCGGCCACCTATACCAAGAGCTGGGACAACGGCAGCGCGTTCGGCGCCACCATCGCGGTGACCAACACCGGCGACGCGTTGACCAGCTGGACGCTGAGCTTCGACTTCCCCAACAATCAGGTGATCACCCAGATGTGGGAGGGTGTGCCCACTCCGGCGACCCCCACCCCGGCGGGTGCGGCCATCACCGTCAACCCGGTCTCCTACAACGCCGCCAAGCCCGCCGGGGCGACCTGGAGTCTCGGTTTCAACGGCACGTACACCGGTGGCGCCAACACCAACCCCAGCGTCTCCTGCACGGGGACCGGCGCCGGAGGGACGCAACAGGCGCTGGTGGTCTCCGCCACCAGCGTGAGCGTGCCCGAGGGCGGGACCAGCGGCTACACGGTCCGCCTGCGCTCCCAGCCGACCGGCAACGTGACGGTCACCAGTACGGCGGGTACCGGTGACACCAACATCACCGTGACCGGCGGAGCCTCCCTGACCTTCACCACGGCCAACTGGAACACCCCGCAGACGGTGACGTTGAGCGCCGCGGAGGACAGCGACACCACGAACGGCACCCGGCCGATCACCGTGGCATCCAGCGGTTTGACCTCGGTGACGGTGAACGCCACCGAGGCCGACAACGACGGCAGCACGGGAGGCGCGGCACCCGTGCTGCACGTTTCGGGGAACCGGCTGGTCACCGCCGCCGGCGCCACCTACCGTCTGCTGGGCGTCAACCGGGCCAGCGGCGAGTTCGCCTGCGTACAGGGCAAGGGCATGTGGGACAGCGGCCCGGTGGATCAGGCCTCGGTCGACGCGATGAAGGCGTGGAACATCCGCACGGTCCGGATCCCGCTGAACGAGGAGTGCTGGAACGGCACCAACGGCACCCCCAGCGGCCCCGCGTACCAGCAGAACGTCAAGGACTACGTCAACCTGCTGGTCGCCAACGGCATCACGCCGATCGTGGAGATGCACTGGAACTACGGCCTGTACACCGGTCAGGGTGCCGGTTGCTCCGACACCACGGCGACCTGCCAGAAGCCGATGCCCGACGCCCAGTACGCCCCGACGTTCTGGACCGGGGTCGCCAACGCCTTCAAGGGCAACAACGCGGTCGTCTTCGACCTGTTCAACGAGCCCTACCCGGACGCGGCCGCGAACTGGGACGCGACCGCCGGCTGGAAGTGCTGGCGCGACGGCGGCACCTGTACCGGCATCGGCTACCAGGTGGCCGGCATGCAGTCGCTGGTCAACACGGTGCGCGCCACCGGGGCCACCAATGTGATCATGCTGGGCGGGCTGGCCTGGTCCAACGACCTGAGCCAGTGGCTGACGTACAAGCCGACCGATCCGACCGGCAACCTGATGGCCGCCTGGCACACCTACAACTTCAACACCTGCTCCAACACCGCCTGCTGGAACAGCCAGGTCGGCGCCGTCGCGGCCCAGGTGCCGGTGCAGGCCGGTGAGATCGGCCAGAACTCCTGCGCGCACGACTACATCGACCAGGTGATGAGCTGGGCCGACGCGCACGGCGTCGGGTACACGGCCTGGACCTGGAACCCGTGGGGCTGCAGCCAGGGCAACGTGCTCATCACCGACTACAACGGCACGCCCACCAGCACGTACGGCGAGGGCTTCAAGGCACACCTGCTCACCCAGAACCCCCTCTCGTAGCAGCACTCGACCGGTCCGTCATCGGGCGGGCCCGGGTCTCTCCATGGAGCCGCTCATGCGCCGCAGATCCCACCTGTACGCCGTCCTCGTCACGCTCCTCGTGGCGGTCGCCTTCGGTGTCGCCCTGCCCGCGCTGTCGGCGACGGCCCCCGTCCGGATCATGCCGCTCGGCGACTCCATCACCGCCGGACCCGGCTGCTGGCGCGCCCTGCTCTGGAACCACCTGCAGACAGCCGGATATACGAACATCGACTTCGTCGGCAGCGTCCCCGACGGCGGCTGCAATTACGGGTTCTCCTACGACGGTGACAACGAGGGTCACGGCGGCTACGCCGCGACCGGCATCGCCGATCAGAATCAGCTGCCGCCGTGGCTGGACGCGGCGAAGCCCGACATCGTCCTCATGCACCTGGGCACCAACGACATGTGGGGCGGCTTCATCCCCACCACCACCGTCCTGGCCGCATATACCAAGCTGGTCGGCCAGATGCGGGCGAACAACCCGAACATGAAGATCATCGTGGCGCAGATCATCCCCATGAACCCGTCCGGCTGCCCCACCTGCGCGGCCAGTGTGGTGGCGCTCGACAACGCGATCCCGGGCTGGGCCGCCGGCCTCACGACCGCGCGGTCGCCCATCGTCGTCGCCGACCTGTGGACCGGCTTCAACACGGCCACCGACACCGGCGATGGAGTCCACCCCAACGACACCGGCTTCCGGAAGATGGCCGATCGCTGGTACCCGTCGCTCGCGCAGGTACTCAACGGCGTGACCCCGCCGGTGACTCCTCCGCCTACCGATGCCCGGTGCACCGCCACCTACAAGGTGATCTCCCAGTGGGGCGGCGCCTTCCAAGGCGAGATCACGGTGAAGAACGCCTCCCAGAACGCCTCCTCCGCCTGGACGACCACCTTCACCTTCGCCAACGGCCAGCAGATCAACCAGTCCTGGAACACCACGCTCACTCAGAACGGCGCCACCGTCACGGCCCGCAACGCGAGCTACAACGGCAACCTGCCGGTCGGCGCGGCCACGACCTTCGGCTTCACCGCCACCTGGAACAACACCACCAACGCGCTACCCCAGTTGAGCTGCTCACTCGGCTGAGCATATTGCCGGGCGACACCTCAACATCAAGCCTCGGGAAATGGAGATATTAAATGAAGCTTGCCTGATCCTGGCATTATGTCGCAGAATTGTGGCCGATTGGTCCCGCAATTGATCCCGCCTGCGGCGGAGTTAGATGATGCCACGGTAGCCGCGATCTGTGTGAGCGCACCTCGTCGCGATACCCTCCGCGAGGGTGAGCGGATCCTCGGCTACTCATCGTTTCGCGAACTGCTCCTGCGCCACTGCCGTCCTGGCGCTTCGATGCGGCGCCAGATGGTGCCGAGTGTCATCGTAGCGCGATATTCGTACTTCGGTTCTTCGGCGGGGCTCCCTGCTTTTGCGGCACACTCCGCCACGGCTATTCGGGGTGACGTGAGGAAGTGCAGGGCTTTCATGATCATTTCCTCATCGGCTCGGTGTCCCAGCTTGCGCAGCTCTCTGCGGATATCTTTTATCTCAAGCCAAGCGCCTTCTGTAAGGGGATCCTGAGCCTCATTGTGAAGGACGATTGCCACTGACAGTTCCAGATCGGCAAGCCGCTGCTGTGCGTTCCATTCTTTCGCGAGAAGGTCACGTCGCTGGTCGGACCGCAGCAGCGGGTCGACAAGCGGGCCGAGTTGTGCGGGCGTGAGTGGTGTAACCCCTTGACGGCGAACGGCTTCCGCCAACAACGATGTCAGAACGACGGCAACCTGGAGGTCGTCGTCGACTGCATCCAGTAGGCGGCGTTCAAAGCCAGGGCCGATGTATATTGTTGCCTCGGCATTTATCTTCGATCGCTGGCCCGGCAGGGTGAGCGGCCGACCGTATTCCTCTGACACCTCGCCGTTCTTCGCGGTTTTGGTTTCGACGGCCAAGATCCGTCCGTGCACCCCTGACCCCGTCCGCACCTCGCCATCGGGACTGTCCGTCGTCGCTCCACCTATATGGCGACTGGGCATGCCCAGATAGTTGAACGCGGCGATCACAGCGACCTCAAGTCGCTCCGGCTCGCCACTGTCATGTGCGGAATCCTCGATCTTGGCCGCGATCTGCTCCGCCTCGACGACGTCTGTCGGCGGCACGCTGGCGAATTCTTCCTCGTGGAGCTCTACAAGCTGCTGTGGAGTAAGGCAGCGAACGGAATCACGGAAAGCCCGGCCTAGTGGCGTTACCTTGAAAAACGTTTGAGAGATCTTGGTGACCAGGCCACAAGCCAGCAGCAGGTTCAGTCGCCCGGTGACGGCCGCAGGGGGGAGCCCCTGCGCGGTATCGATGCCATAGTGCGAACTGCGTTCGGCGAGTCCTTTTGCAGTTGGCTTCACTCCGACCGTATCAAGGTCGAAGAGAATCTCTCCGAAATATGAGATGTGAGCGTGAACGATGCGGGCGAGGTTCACGGACTGATCGGTGTCCAGCCAGGCTTGGGCCGCCCCAGTCGCCGCAAGACGATCCGACGAGATTCGCGCCACCAGTCCTATCGATTTCAGGGTGTCTAGAGCGCTGCTCGCAGACGATGCCGAGATGCCATGCGTTCGACAGCAGAGGTTGGCGAGGCCGCCCACGGTGATCGAAGGCATGGCGCCTTCAGTCAGGACTCTCAGGGTCTCGATCCACCCGGCCTCTTCCTGTTGGCCGGGGATGTAGAAACCCGCAGCTCGCGCTCGGCGATGCAGACGCACATCATCCAGTGCCGCCAAAAGGTCGGCGATGGCCGTTGGGGTGGATGGGAGGACGGCAGGCGCGTCCCCTTCGTCCGCGTCCGGCTTGCCGAGTTCCAGGTCGCTGAGCAAAGCTCGCCCTGCCTCGGTCAGGTGAACCTCGCCATCGAAGATGTCCACCATGCCGGTGACCCTCAGCCAACTGGTCCTGGTGCGTACTGGAGTCAGCGACTCCCAGCGGAAGCCGTACCGAGAGCGCGCGACGATCAACAATTCCTCGTGTGAGGTTGATCCCCGTTCGAGGGTGCTCATGAGTTCGCCAATGAATCGCACGTGCCGGTGCAGAATTAGCACGAGATGGGCATTTTTGCCGCTCTCAAGCCAGTTTTGGGCATTTGCGGTTGGTGTTATCCAGGAGCCATGGCGAGCAATGAGTCCCGTGCGAGTCAGGCGCCTCGTCGCCTCCCCTGCGCGAATGAAGTCATTGGTGGAAGGCCATGCGACCATTGCGCTGGCTTCCACGCCATCACCCAACACATTAAACAGTCGTCGTAGCTTGGCCAGCCAGCTGGTCAAGGGTCCTGGCAGGTTGGCTAGGCCATCGGCGCGTGCGGCCCAAGGCAGTGGTTGCATCAATCTTCCCAGAAGCGGAGACAAGCTCTTCATTGAAGATGCCACAGGATCGTTATCTGGGGAACTATTCTCAGCACACATGGCCGTGTTTCTTCCGCTGATGGCCAGCGTAACCTTCACTGTTTTTCGAGAGTCGGCGAGCCAGTTCCGTTGTGCATGGGATAGGAATGAATGTGCGTGAGCTGTACGGGTTCGAGGTGGAGCCGGAGGTTCGTGAGTGGCTCGAGACACTCAGTGATGGCGATTTCAAGCGGGTGGACGAAGTCGCCGGGCTTCTCGCGGAGAAGGGAACCGAACTGGGCGGACCGTGGTCAGACCACCTAGAAGGACCGGTATGGGAACTGCGAGTACGGCTTCGCGATGTTGCGGCCCGGGTGACGTACTTGGTGTACTGCCAACAGGACCATCGTGTTGCTCACGGTCTTCCGCAAGACCAGGCAGCATGAGCAGCGACAGATTGACCGGGCGGTATGGGCGCAGAAGATCTGCGAACGTGACCATGGCCGACCGGCGGCCGAGAGCTTCGAGAGGCAGGTGTGATGGCCGGCTACCACACCCGCTGGGTGCGTCCTGAGCCGCAGGCGGACGATCCCGAGCGGATCGCGATCCGTGAGGCGCTGGTCTTCGGCAAGGCTCTGTATGACCGGCGGACCGCCCTCGGCCTGACCGTCGCGGAACTCGCCCAGGCAGTGGGCATGACCGTAGATGAGATCGAGTGCATCGAGGAGGGCGGCACCGCGCCCACGGTCGCGCTGCTCCGTCTCCTTGCCGCTGCTCTCGATGCGGATGTCCGGCTCACTTCCGGGCATGATCTTGACTCTCTGTGGTTCGAGGCTCACGCGGCCTGACCAGACAGACACGACCGACAGTGGAAATCCCCGTTTGGCGCGGAGGACATGAGGGACACTTGACCCCATGTCCTCGCCGACCCAGGAGCCCCAGCCCTTCGCCCATCTGAGTGCGCCGAACGCCGCCCTCTACCGGGACGTGCTGCGGACCTTCGTCAGCGCCAAAGAGCGGTTCATCGTGCACCTGCGGCCCGAGGACGTGGCCGTCGAGCTGCGGCGCGACAGTGACGAGCAGTTGGCCGGTGCGCTGGACAAGCTCGTGGAGTGGGGCAATCTACGCGCCGACGCCGACACCGGCCGGGTCACCACGGTGGAGGAGTTTCACCGCAAACGCCTGCTGTTCCAGCTGACCCCGGCCGGTCAGGCCGCCGAGCAGGCCATCGCGTTCTACGAGGAGGCGATCGGCCGGCGTGGCTCGCTGCAGTCTGTGGCGCTGGCCGACATCGCCGAGCAACTGCGGTCGCTGGCCCTGCTCGCCGGGGAGGACGAGCCCGATCCCGCCAGGGTCCACCTGCTGTTGCTGTCCCTGGCCGAGCGGTTCTCCTCGCTGGCCGACAACGCGCAGGCGTTCATGGCGTCACTGCGGCGGGCCATCGACTTCTCCGACGGCGACGTGGACGGGTTCGTCGCCTACAAGGAGCGGCTGATCGACTACATCAACCGGTTCATCGCCGACCTGGCCAACTCGGGGGCGCGCATCGCGGCGCTGCTCGTCGAGCTGGAGGGCAGCGGTCACGAGCGGCTGCTGGTGCTGGCCGCCCGGCGCGAGGCCGCCGACGCGGTGCCGGACGGCGAGGACCAGGATCGGGCCCAGGAGAAGGCGCTCGGCTCGTGGCGGAACCGCTGGCGCGGGCTGACGGACTGGTTCGTCTCCCAGGACGCCGGTCATCCTTCGCAGGCCCGGCTGCTGCGGCAGGCGGCGGTGACCGCGATCAAGCAGCTCATCGACACAGTCGGGCTGCTCAACGAACGGCGGGCGGGCCGTTCCGACCGTACGGCCGACTTCCGTACGCTGGCCCGCTGGTTCGCCGAGGCGCCCGACGAGGCGTCGATGCACCGGCTGTGGCGGGCGGCGTTCGGGCTGACCTCGGCCCGGCACCTGAGCGTCACCGTGTCCACGCTGGACGAATGGCAGGACGTCCCGGCCGCCACGCCTTGGGCGCAGGCGCCGCCGATCAGGATCTCGCCGCAGCTGCGCCGTACCGGCTCCTACGAGCGGCGGGGCAAGCCGAACAAGGTGGCCGACCGTACGCGGGCCCGCCGGTTGCTGCTGGAGCAGGCCGAGCGCGAGGCGGCTGAGACCGCCGCGGCGCGGGCGCGGCTGCGCACGGACGGTCCGGTGCTGCTGTCGGAGCTGGACGTGCTGGACCCGCGCGCGTTCCGGCTCTTCCTGGGCCTGCTGGGCGACGCGCTGGCCGCGCGGCACCCGGACGACCTCGAGGTGAAGACCGTGACGAGCGACGGCTCTCTCGAGGTACGGCTGGCGCTGGTCCCCGGCGGCGGCCAGGTCGAGATCCGTACCGACGACGGCGTCCTGACCGGGCCGGAGCACGTCGTCGAGATCACCGACCTGATGGTGGCGCCGTGACACCGGAGGAGGACCTGGCCCAGCGGCGTACGGCGCTACGTGCCCTGCTGGCCGCCCCGCTGCTGCGCGATCCGGACAAGCTGGTGCTGGTCCGGCGCCATCTGAGCGAGCTGCGCGACTGGCTGACCCGTGAGACGGGCTGGCGGCTGGTCGTCGACTCCGAGAGCGCGCGGCTGTTCAAGACGGCGCCGGACCCCTCCGACGCCACCCATCCGGCGCGCGGCCGGGCCGGCGAACCGTACGGAAGGCGGCGGTACGTGGTGCTCTGCCTGGCCCTGGCCATGCTGGAGCGGGCCGACGCGCAGACCACGCTCGGCGGACTCGCCGAAGAGGTGCTGAACGCGGCGGCCGAGCCGGAGCTGGACTTCGCCTTCACCCTGGACAGCCGCCAGGAGCGCGCCGACCTGGTGGCCGTGGTCCGCACACTCATCGACTGGGGTGTCCTGCGCAAGGTCGCGGGCGATGAGGACGCCTACCTGTCGGCCACCGGCGACGTCCTGTACGACGTACGCAGGCCGGTGCTGGCCGCCCTGCTCACCGGCACCCGCGGCCCGTCCACGATCACCGCCGAGTCCTTCGGCGAGCGGATCGCGAAGCTGGCGGCCGAGCCGGTCGCCGACACCGACGACCTGCGCAACCAGGCGCTGCGCCGCCGTCTCACCCGGCGGCTCCTGGAGGATCCCGTCGTCTACTACACCGAACTGGACGACGCCGAGCGCGCCTACCTGACCTCCCAGCGGCACGCGATCACCCGCCGGATCGAGGAGGCCACCGGTCTGGTCGCCGAGGTCCGGGCCGAGGGCATCGCGATGGCCGACCCCGACGACGAGCTGACCGACGTACGGATGCCCGAGCAGCGTACCGACGGCCATGTCACGTTGCTCGTGGCCGAGCTGCTCGCCGAGCGCGGTGAGCAGAGCATGGAAGAGCTCAGGAGCTTCGTCCGGCGGGCCGCCCGCGAGCACACCTCCTTCTGGCGCAAGGGCGTGACCGAGCCGGGCGCCGAGGACGGCCTGCTGGCCACGGCGCTGGGCAAGCTGACCGCGCTGCGCCTGGCCGAAGTCCGCCACGACACGGTCGCCGGACTGCCGGCGATCGCCCGCTACGCACTCGACGCCCCCGTCGTCAAAGGACCGTGATGCTCCCCGAGCCCACCTCAGAGCGCTGGAAGCCGCTGCGCGCCGGCCTGGTCGACCTGTTCTACTACGACGTGGAGGAGTTCCACTTCCACGACGGGCGGCTGCTGCTGCGCGGCAACAACGGCACGGGCAAGTCCAAGGTGCTGGCCCTGACCCTGCCCTTCCTGCTGGACGGCGAATTGGCCCCGCACCGGGTCGAACCCGATGGCGACCGGCAGAAGCGGATGGAGTGGAACCTCCTGCTCGGCGGCAAGCACCCGCACGCCGAGCGGCTGGGCTACGCCTGGCTGGAGTTCGGCCGCCGCGCCGCCGACGGCACCCGCGAGTTCCGTACGATCGGCTGCGGGCTCAAAGCGGTCAAGGACCGTGGCATCGTCCGGCACTGGTTCTTCGTCACGCCCCAGCGGCCCGGCCTCGACCTGCACCTGCTGTCCGCCACCGGAGTGGTGCTGACCAGGGAGAAGCTGCGCGAGGCGGTCGAGGGCCACGGCATGGTGTACGACCGGGCCGCCGACTACCGGCGGGCGGTGGACGAGGCGATGTTCGGCCTCGGCGAATACCGCTACGAGGCGCTGGTCAACCTGCTCATCCAGCTGCGCCAGCCCCAGCTGTCCAAGAAGCCGGACGAGAGGCTGCTGTCCAGGGCCCTCACCGAGGCGCTGCCGCCACTCAGCCCCGCCCTCATCGCCACCGTCGCCGAGGCCTTCCGGGGCCTCGACGAGGAGCGCGACGCCCTGCGCGGTCTGGAGGAGGCGCGCGCCGCCGCGTCCGCGTTCCTCACCCATTACCGCCGGTACGCCACCATCGCCGCCAAGCGCAAGGCGGCGGGCCCCCGCCTGGCACACAGCCGGTACGAGCACCTGGGCCGCGACCTGGGCGAGGCGGAGACCCGGCAGAGCGCGGCGGAGACCAGGCTGGAGGAGCTCGACGACCTGCTCTCGGACCTGGCCACCCGCCAGAACCAGCTGGAGGCCCGCCGCAACGCCCTCCAGGAGAGCCCGGAGATGCGCTCCGCCGAGCGGCTCAAGCAGGCCGGCGAGGAGGCCCGCCGGCTGGCCGAGCACGTGGGCCGCGCCGACCGCGATCGTGATCGCCTGACGGGGCAGGTCGACAAGATGCTGGGGCGGGCGGACACGAGCCGGCTCAAGGCCGACCAGGCGGCGGCCGGGCTGACGGCCGCCCAGGAGCGGACGGCGCGGGCGGCCCGCCAGGCCAGACTGCCCGGCGATCCACACGAAACCAGGTCGCCCGGCGATCCACGCGAAGCCGAGTTGCCTGGCATGCCACGCGGAGCCGGGTTGCCTGGCGTGCCACGCGGAGCCGGGTTGCCTGGCATGCCACGCGGAGCCGGGTTGCCCGGCGAGCCACTGGACCGGTCGGCCGCCGAGGCGCTCGCCACCCGGCAGGAACACGCCGTGGCCGAGCTCGAACGGCTGCTCCACGCCGTCGCTCAGGCCGAGGCCCGGCTGGCCGCGGCCCGCACGGAGGTGGACCGGCTGACGGGCGAGCTCCAGGCGTCGGCCGTCCGCATCGCCGCCGCGGAAGAGGCCACGGCCACCAGGATCACCGAGCTGGTCCAGGCGTACACGCTCTACCTGGCCGGACTGGCCGAGCTGCGGCTGACAGACCCTGACGGCGTGCTCGCCGCGCTGGCCGGCTGGGCGAACACCGCGGATGGCGCCAATCCGGCCGAGGCCGCCGTCAACGACGCCGTCCGCGCCGCCACCGCCGCACTCGGCCGTCGCGGCGCCGAGCTGGACGCGGCGCTGGTCGCGGCGCGCCGGCGGGCCCGGGAGCTGGGGGAGGAGATCGTCAGGCTGGAGGCGGGCGGTCACGACGCCCCGCCCGTGCCGCACACCCGCGGTGCCGCCCGCGACGGCCGTCCTGGTGCGCCCCTGTGGCGGGCCGTGGACTTCGCCGACGCGGTGCCCGCCGAACACCGGGCCGGGCTGGAGGCCGCGCTGGAAGCGGCGGGCATCCTCGACGCCTGGCTGACCCCCGCCGGAACCCTCCTGGCCGAGGACGACACGACCATCGTGGCGGGGGCGCCGGTGTCCGGTCCGTCCTGCGCCGTCGTGCTGCGTCCCGCCGTGGATCGAGCCGACCCCGTGGCCGCCGCGCTGCCAGACGCCGCCGTGCATACCGTATTGGCGGCGATCGGGCTGGGGCCGGGCGCGGCGACGTGGGTCGCGGTCGACGGGCGGTGGGGCAACGGGGTGCTGGCCGGGTCCTGGCACAAGGTCAGCGCCGACTACATCGGCGAAGGCGCGCGGGAAGCGGCCCGGCGGGCCAGGCTGACCGCGCTCCGGGCCGAACTCGCCGAGGTCGACGGACAGATCACCACGTTGGGCGACGAACTGGCCGCGCTGGCCGTACGCCAGGATGATCTGGCCGCCGAGCAGCGGGCGTTGCCGCCGGACGCGGCCGTCCGCGAGGCGCACGTCAAGCTGGCGGCCGAGCACGAGCGGCGCGGCCAGCTGGCGACCGAGCACGGCGTGGCCGAGCGGCTGGCGCAGGACCGGCAGGGCGAGCTGGGCGTCGCGCGGGAACGGGCGGCGGAGTTCGCGGGCGACGTCGGCCTGCCCCTCGCCGCCGCGGAGCTGGCCGAGGTCAAGGCGGGCCTGGCCGCGTACCGGCTGGCGCTGGCCGAGCTCTGGCCCGCCGTGCGGGCGGCGCGGACGGCCGAGGAGGCCGCGCGGGAGGCCACCGACGACCTCGCGCAGGCCCGCGAATCGCTGACGGAGGCGGCCGTGGTGGCGGCCGAGGCGCGCGAGCAGGAGCAGGCCGCCGCCGAGACCTACCGGGAGCTGACCGCGACGGCCGGCGCCGCCGTCGAAGAGCTGTTCCGCCGCCTCGAAGAGGTACGGCTCCAGCTGCGCGAACGGGCGAAACAGGAGCAGCAGGCCCGAACCGACCAGCAGCAGGCGCTGACGGAGCGGGGTCGGGCCGAGGCCACCAGCGCGAGCCTGCGCCGCCAGATCAAGGAGGCGGCTGACACGCGCGACGACGAGGTACGCGAGTTCCGCGCGTTCGCCGCGACCGGGCTGATGCGGGTCGCGCTGCCCGAGCTCGACCTCCCCGATCCGGCCGCGGAATGGGCGGCCACCCCTGCCGTACTCCTGGCCAGGACCGTCAACGCGTCGCTTGAGAGCGTCGATGATGGCGAGGGTCCCTGGGACCGGGTGCAGAAGAAGGTCGCCGAGGAGCACAAGCTGCTCTCCGACGCCATGGCCAGGCACGGCCACTCGGTCGGGCTGACCCTGCGCGAAGGCGTCATGGTCGTGGACGTGCACTTCCAGGGCCGTACCCGGGAAGTACCCGGCCTGGTGGCGGCCCTGGGCGAGGAGAGCGAGCACCGCGCCCGCCTGCTGTCGGCCAAGGAGCGCGAGATCCTGGAGAACCACCTGCTCAACGAGGTCGCCGGCACCCTCCAGGAGCTGATCACCGCGGCCGAGGCCGAGGTGCGCGAGATGAACGCCGAACTGGCCGCCCGCCCCACGTCCACCGGAATGCGCCTGCGCCTGCTGTGGAAGCAGGCCAGGAACGCCCCGGAAGGGCTCGACCGGGTACGCGACAAACTCCGGCAGATCGTGGACGCCTGGTCGCTGGACGACCGGGCGGCGGTCGGGGCGTTCCTGCAGGAGCGGATCGCCCGCGAGCACGCCGACAACCCGGCGGCGGGCTGGACCGAGGCGCTGACCAAGGCGCTGGACTATCGGACCTGGCACGAGTTCGCGATCCAGCGGCTCCAGGACGGGCAGTGGCGGCCGGCCACCGGGCCCGCTTCGGGGGGCGAGCGGGTGCTGGCCGCCTCCGTGCCCCTGTTCGCCGCCGCGTCGGCGCACTACAAGTCGGCGGGCAACCCGTACACGCCGCGGCTGGTCGCGCTGGATGAGGCTTTCGCCGGAGTGGACGATGATTCACGGGCCAAGTGCTTGGGGCTGCTGGCCACGTTCGACATGGACGTGGTGATGACCAGTGAGCGTGAGTGGGGGTGTTATCCGTCGGTGCCGGGGTTGGCGATCTGCCAGTTGACCAGACGGGACGGTATTGATGCCGTGCTGGTGACGCCATGGCGGTGGGATGGGCGGGAGCGGACACGGGCGGAGCGGCCTCGGGCCATGGCCGATGCCATCGAAGCTGAGCCTGGCTCCGCCACCTCCGCCGTACAGGACAGCCTGCTTTGACCGGCAACGGTTTGACCGGTGAGGAGCGGCTGCGGCGACTGCTGGGCGGCGAGGAGACCGAGTGGCTCGTCGAACGCGCCCGGCAGCGCCTCGAACGCGGTCGTTCCCTCACAGGCACGGTCACCCTCTCCACCGCTTCCGCGGCGCAGCGCCGCGCGGCCGAACTGCTGCTCGGCCGCCGCGCGGGCGCCGGCGCCTCCCTGTCGGTCTCCCTGGAGGAGGTGGACCGGGTCCTGCGCGCCAGCGGCGCCGCCCCCGAAGGGCTCCATGAGGCGGTGGTACGGCTCCGCGGCCCCCTGCGCGACCTGGCCGGGGAACGGGAGGCGTCGGCGTCGGCCTGGCAGGCGGCGTACGGGAACCTCGACGCCGCGACGGCCGCCCGTCCCGAGCTGGCCGGATGGCGGGCCTGGCTGGAGTCCACCGGCCTGGTCAGGCGGCTCGCCCCGGACCCGGTCCAGGCACGGCACCTGCTCGACCAGCTGGCCCAGGTGGTGGCGCGGCTGCCGTCGCCCGGCCTGCCCATCGGCCGCCTGGCCGCGCAGACCGCCGGTGACGCGCACGCCCTCGACGAGGGGAGGCCGCTGGGGACACTGGCGCTGTCGGCGGCCAAGGCGCTCACCGGCCGGGCGTACCCCGGGGAAGGTGGCGCGGACGCCCGCCGCGCCGCGTGGGCGGCCGTGGGCGTTCACCTCGACGACCTGTCCTCGCTGGTGCTCTGCCTCGGCCTGCCGGGAGACGATCGGACGCCGACCGGGCGCATCCTGGCGGCGGCCCGAGCCGCAGGGGAGCCCTGCGTGCTGACGTTGCGCCAGCTCCGCCGCCACGACGGGCCCCTGTCCTCTGGGGCGGCGTCGCCGTCGCCGTCGCCATCGCAGTCGCCGTTCGCGACCGGTGCCGGGCTGGTGCGGATCTGCGAGAACCCCGTCGTGGTGGCGGCCGCCGCCGACGAACTGGGACCGTCCTGCCCGCCGCTGGTCTGCGGCGGCGGCCGGCCGTCGGCGGCCGTCTGGCGGCTGCTCGACCTGCTGTCGGAGGGTGGCGGGCGGTTCGCGTACCACGGCGACTTCGACTGGGGCGGCGTCGCCATCGCCGCTGCCGTCCACGACCGGTACGGCTTCGAGCCTTGGCGCTTCGACACCGCCGCCTACGAGGCGGCGGCCTCCCAGGCAGCGCACTCCCAGACGGTGGCCTCCCAGGCAGTGCTGGCCGGACGGCCCTGTCCGACGCCGTGGGACCCCGCCCTGGCCGAGGCGATGGCGCGCCGCGCGGTCCGGGTGGAGGAGGAGCTCGTCCTACCCGTCCTGCTCAGCGATCTGTCGTCAGGTCCCAGCAATTGAGGTACGAGGTGACGGACCTGTAGTGGGCTCAGTCCAGGCGGCCGAGATATTGGGCGAGGCGTCCCTGGACAAGGACCCGGCACTATTCCTCCATGAGCTGCCGGGTCGCCTCGGCACGGTGATCAGCGAGTTGCCGGCTCTCCTCGACCAGGTCGTCGACGCCGCCGGGCTCGTCATCGGGCAGGGGGTTGCGTTTGGCCCACCGGCGCAGCCGTGCCAGGCCCGAACCAAGATTGGGCAGCGGTGATGTCAGGCGACGCCTCCAGCTTTCGGGGAATGCACGATTACCTGGTGTTGTCCCAGCGATCGAGGTACGTGGTTACGGGATGGCGTTGGCACAGCCGGGCCAACTCCTCCTCGTCAGCGAGGCCGTACTGGGAAAGGTGTCACCCACCTTCCAGCCCGCGTGGAGCACGGCTTCCTTGAGCGCCGTGACGGGGTTCCGGGTGGCGAGCCAGCCGTTCGTGGCTGCCGCCGTAGGATCCCGCTCTGACCGAGGTCACGGCACACAGCGCGGTGCGGGTGGAGAGGGAGCTCGCCTTGCTCAGCGATCTGTCGCCAACGCTGTACGGGTTATGCCAGGTGATCGAATTCGCCGTCTTTGGCGCCGTCTAACCATGCCTGCCACTCCGCGAGTGTGAAGACGAGCGTCTCGGCGGTGGGAGAGAGACGCATGACGACGTGGCTGCCGACGAAGGCGATTGACAGAAGGGAGTCCAGCCGATCAGGGGTGTGCAGCCATTCGGCGCTGATCAGATTGAGATCCTCGGGTGTCGGCTTCGTCGTCCGACCCGTGGCTGCGGGCGGGGGAGCGGACAACTCGAAGTAGCCGTTCTTCGCTCCGGCGAGGAAGGACCGCCAGGCATCTGTACCTGCCCGCAGTTGGGGACCGGAGGGGTCTTTCGAGTCACGTAAGGCGACCCCTGTGCCGCTTGGCTTCATTTGGACGCACTGCTGGCCACTACCCGTGCGGCTACTGGTGATCCAGCCCTGCTCGTCAGTCATCGCATCGCCTTCCTCAGGTCCTTGATCAGGGTCACGGAGTCATCGGGTTCCAGGGCCGTCCGGCGAGCGGCATCGGCAGCTGTGCGATAGCGGGCGACATCGCCTGGTGCTTCCACGAAGATATCCCCGAACAATCCCTCTTGATGGGCGACGGGGGGATCCTCTTTGTCGGGAAAGTCGAGGATAGTGAACTCGCCGTCCAGCCCGGTATGACCACCTGCGCCGAAAGGGATCAGATAGATCGTGATCGCTTGATGCCCGGAGAGCTCGATCAGGTGGTCAAGTTGGTTGCGGGTGACCTCCGTCCCACCGACGTGCCTCCGCAGGATGGCCTCGTCCAGGATCACAGTGACCTCAGGTGGGGGATCACGGATTAGCAGTTGCTGACGGGCGATCCGTGCCTCGGCTCGCCGCTGGATCTCCTCCTGGGAACCTTCCGCCAACGTGGCTGCGATCAACGCGTGGGCATAGTTGGGCGTCTGCAGTAGCCCGGGGATGTTGTTGGCTACGAAGGTGATCGCTGAGGCGTCATCTTCGAGGACGAAGTACGAGCCGCCCTTGTACATGTCGCTGTACGCCAGCCACCAGCCACGCTTCCACGCTTCCCGGCACAGTTTGCCGAGTGCCTTGGCCTGGGGTGAGGGTACGCCGTAGATGTCAAGGAGTAGTTCCAGGTCTTCGACGATCAGGCGGCTCTCTCCATTTTCGACGCGGTATATCTTCGAGCGGGACCAGGCGAGTTGCTTGGCCACCTGCTCTGGCGACAGGCCGCGTGATTCGCGGATGGCGCGCAGCTCGCGCAGCAGTCTGCGTCCGCGGACCGACAGGCTGTACCGCATCTGCCTCCCCCTTTGTTATGTCCGGCATGGCATCGATTCCGTGTGGATTGCGCAAGGCCGATCTTTTGCGAGTTTGAGATTTCTCAGAGAAGACCTGTTGCGAAGTCAGGAAGTCTCGCCGATGATGAAGCCGCATGGTCGCTCTGTGTAGTTGTGTCATCACATTCTGCCCCTGGAAGGGTAGCGTTTCGCACGCCTTTCCTTCGCCCTCCGAACCGAGGAAGGCCTTCAGCGATGAGCCCGTCAACGACGACGTCCTCAAGCCCACCGTCCGTACCCGACTTGCCGGCGCTCCTCTTGTGGCCGCTGACGGCGGATGCTCCCCTCGCACGACAGGCCCGGGGCCTGCTGCTGTCCGCGCTGACCACTCTGCCCATCGGTCCGAAGCGCATCGAAGATGCCCTGCTGATGGTCGGCGAGGTGGCAGCCAATGCAGAGAAGCACGCCCATCCGCCGTACGAACTGCGGATCTACCACACCCGTCGCCGCACGGTGGTGGAGTTCATCGACGGCGACTGTCGACCATTGGTCTTGCCCCCTCGGCTGATCCCCGAGTTGACGCTGGCCGGCATCGACTGCTTGGAGATCGAAGCTTTGGAGCGAGGCCGTGGTCTGCTTACCGTCGTCGCTCTGGCGCAAGGGGACTGCGGCGTACGGCAACTGCCCGCTCAGGGCGGGCGTCCTTGCATCGGCAAGGCGATCTGGTTCGCGCTGCCTCGATGAGGGTCCCCATGACGGCTTTGCCCGGCCCGGTCGCGAGTGCTCGAGTCCCAGCCACAACAAGCCGGGACTCGAGCACTCGGAAGATATGGGCTCTTGTCACCCGCCGACTTGGCCCAGCTCCGCGACGGGAAGCCTCGGAGGATCTGAATAGCAGTACCGGCGTACCGCAGCCAGCAGCATCCAGAACGCCGTGAACGTTCTCGCGCCAGACGGCAAGATCACATCGGTTGACGTCCTGTCTGGCCTGCTCAGCGATCTATCGGCAGGTCCCAGCGATCGAGCTCACGATCAGTGGCTCCGGTTACGGGTGGGGGCGTCGGTAGGCCTGCCGGAAATCGGGCCGGAGCCGCCCGCGCTCGGTCACGTCCATTCCCTGACCGCGTGCCCAGGCCCGGACCTCGGCGCTGGTCGGTTCCGGTACGGCAGGCTCCTCCTGTGCCGGGTGGTCGGCGGCGGCATAGGCGGCCGCCAGGAACCGATAGGTCCACTCCTCGGCCAGCTGCCGGGTCTCGCAGAACACGATGGGTACCGTGGGGAAGGCCACCTGGAGTTCGGCGATGCCGTCGGCGACCACGGCGGGGCGGACGTGTTCGAGCTTGAATACCTGGGAGTAGCGGTCTTCGATGACGACGGTCGCGTGCGGCAGCGTGGCCAGCTCGGTGAGCTGGTACTTCAGGCGGGTGTTGAGCAGACTGGAGACCAGATCGGCCAGGCTCTTGCGCTCGACGGCGGCGTGTAGTGTTCCGGCGACCTCGACCGCGTAGTCCCCGCATGCCAGTCGCCGTTTGACGATCTCGACCTGTTGACGGGGGAAGCGGTAGCCGTACCGCTCGCCGCTGTCGACCACGATCGGCAGCGCGGTGATGCCGGAGGCGTGGGCGGTCGGGGTGGTCACGTTCGGCCGGGCCTGCTTGCGGACGCGGGCGGTCTGCCAGAAGATCGCGTCCCGGCCGCGCGCCCTGGTGAACACGATCTGCGAGCGGTTCTCCCTGGCTCGGTCGAGCACTAGGTCGATGGCCGCGCCTCGCCGTACACAGGACCGGACCGGAATCTGTTCGACCACCTCAGGCTCGTCCGGCCATTCGTTGGCCGCGGCCGGGTAACAGTAGATCGCCTTTTCCCGCGGCCAGGTACCGCCCGCCCGCAGGATCAGCCCGTCGTCGCCCAGCGGTAGTCGAATGAGGTATGGCAAGCGGGAGTCCGGGTCGGGATTGCGGACGATGACGAGATCACGCACCTGACCAGTGTGCTTGACGACGCTGCCGGTCCTCTGGATTTGGCACGCCCGTAGCGACATAGGGACCCGACACTATTCCTCCACGAGCTGCCGGGTCGCCTCGGCACGATGATCAGCGAGTTGGTGACTCTCCTCGACCAGGTCGTCGCGCCGCCGGGTTCGTCATCGGGCAGGGGGCTGCGAAGGCTCGCGCACTCGACCCGCGTAGCGATGCCGAGCGTGAGGCGGGCCAGTTGGCGGCGCGGGCTTGTTGCGAGGCATATCGGCGTGGCTATCAGTTGAGCGAAATGCGCAAGGCCGTGGGGGTCACACAGGCCGAACTCGCCGAGGCGCTCGGGGTGAGTCAGGGCAGGGTCTCCCGGATCGAAAGCGGTGAAGTATCGGGGATCGAAGTCGTTCGTGCTTATGCTGCGGCGCTTGGCGGAACGGTTGATCTGGTTGCCATTCTCGGTGATCGTACGTGGAAGGTTGCCTGATGTGAGTGCCTGGTTCGTGGAGGACCGGGCTTCGTCACTGACGGGGACGCCGGCGAGAGCTGGCAGCGCTCTACAGGTGCTCGGTGGTTTTCCGCACGCCAGCAACCGGCACGAACAGGAGGGGAAGGACGACGGCCGAGGGGTGGTTGTCGTCGTGGAGCACCTCCTGGTCGGCCACCCGGATCGCGGTCGCGGTCGCGATCGGTTCGCCCGTTCCCAGGTTGCGGTTGTGCATGGGATGGGCCCCGCTGGACACCTGAAGCCGGATTCGGTGACCGGCGCGGAAGCAGTAGGCGGTGGGGGACAGGGACACCGTGATGCGGTGGATGCCGTCCTGGTCCACCGGCGATCCCGGGGTGAGCCGGACGATGCCGTCGCAGATGTTGATCGACTTCCCGTTGGGCGCCACGTCGCACAGGCGGGCGAAGAAGTCCGTGTGCTTCAGGGACGAACGTGTGTACAGCTCGGCCGACACCGTGCCCATGACGGTGGTTCCGCGCGTCATCGGTGCGCTGGTGAAGATGAGGACGTCCTTCCGCGTCTCGATCTTGTGGTTGTTCTTGGGGCCACCGCCGAGCACCACCGCCCCGCCGAGGCTGGGCGTGGGGTCGGCCGGATCGTAGCGGTAACGCGAGGGCGCCTCGGCGGCGTCGGCCGGTTTGGGTGAGAGCACGCCGCCCGGTCGCAGATACCAGCGGTTCGGCACGGCCGGTGGCGGCCAGGAGGGTAGGTCGGTCCACTCGTCAATGCCCATCACGCACACCCGCACCGGGGAGGGCCGCAGCGCGTCGGGGTTGCCCCGTAGATGCGCGTCGTACCAGGTGAGGCTCTCTTGGAACCCGGCCTTGAGGCCGCCCAGCGAGGCGTGCGGCCACGGCCCGATGGTGAGGTGCGGATTCCTGCCCGCCTCGCGCAGCGCCTGGTAGTCGGCGAGCTGGTCGGCCAGGAAGAAGTCGTACCAGCCGCCCACCAGGTGCACGGGCGCCTGGATGTCCGGCACCCGCTTCGCGTGGTCCATCGCGGCCCAGAACTCGTCTCGGGGGCTGTCGTTCCGCAGGATCTCCTGGAAGTGAGGAACGGTTCGCCCGGTGATCACCCGATCCGCCTCGCTGACCGGTAGGTGGGCGTACCCCTTGCGCAACACTCCCGTACGGCGGGCCGCCACCCGCATCTTGCCGAGGAACGACTCCTCGAGGTGGCCGACGTACTGCTGGTAAATCCAGGTGAGCACGCCCTGGAGGCACAGGGCCAGCCCGTGCTGCACCTCGTACACGCGAGATGCCGCCATCTGCGGCACCAGCGCCCCCACGAACCCCGGCGCGCCCGGCCCGGCGGCGAGCTGCACGTACCCGTGGTAGCTCAGGCCGAACATCGTCGCCTTGCCACTGAACCACGGCTGATCGGCAAGCCAGTCGAGTGTGGCCAGTCCGTCCTCGCGTTCGTCGCGGAACGGCCGGTACTGCCCGCCTGACCCGAAGGTGCCCCGGCAGTTCTGCATGATCACCTGATAGCCGCGCTCGGCGATCAGCCGGGAGGTCATGTCGGGCTTCTTCCCGCGCGGGGTGTACGGCGACCGGATGACCACGATCGGCAGATTCTCCCCGCCTCGCGGGGCGATCCGGTTGGCGAGCAGCACAATCCCGTCCGGCATGGGGACGCGAAGATCGACCTGGAATTCGAGCTCGTGAGCGACGGCGGGGGGAAGATCGAGCAGCCGCGAGGCCAGCCTCGTCAGCAGTGGCATCGGCATTCTCCTTGATATTTCAACGCAGGCGAACGCTATATTGTGTTTTCTTTTTCTTCAACTACATGGAGAAGTTATACGCTGATATTCCCATGTAAAACCGCATAAATTAGTGCAATGACTCTGAGGGTGAATGCACCAGAATCGCGATCCGTTGCAATGAGCTGTTCGTGAACGCATACTGTTGAGGCGACGGTCGACCGACGGGAGGCGAGAACGGATGCCGGGAGGCCGACTGACCTACGCGGATCGTCAGCGCATCGCGGCAGGTCTGGCCGAGGGACTCGGCTACTCCGACATCGCCCGGCGCCTCGCGCGACCCACCTCGACCATCACCCGCGAGGTGGGCCGCAACGGCGGCCCCCACGCCTACCGGGCCGCCGCGGCACAGGCCGCGACCGCGCGACGCGCCCGCCGCAGCAAGCCGGCCCCGCGTCCGGCCGAGCCGATCGCCGCCGAGACCCCTTACGGTCGCGACCCGGAGGCGGTACGCGCCTTCGAGGACCGGTTCATGGCGATGATGGTCCAGACCGGGCTCCCGCCGATGATGGCCGCGGTGCTCGTCCACCTGTTCACCAGCGACACCGGCGGCCTGACGGCGGCTGAACTCATCCAGCGGCTGCGTGTCAGCCCGGCGTCGATCTCCAAGGCCGTCGGCTACCTCGAACGCCTCGGCCTGGTCAGGCGCGAACGCGAAGGCCGGCGGCGGCGCGAGCGCTACATCGTCCACGACGACATCTGGTATCGGACGTGGTCGGCGAGCGCGCGGTCCATCCAGCTGTGGGCTGGCACCGCCCAGGAGGGAGTCGGCGTCCTCGGCGCCGCCACCCCCGCCGGTGCCCGGCTCGACATGACGAGCCGGTACTTCCAGCTTCTTGGCGGCGACATGGCCAAGGCGGCCGAGAACCGGTGGCGCGCCCTGTCGGCTACTCGGCCTGGAAGCCGGTGAGCACGAGTCCGATCTCCGCGTAAGCGGGGTTCAGCAAGACGGCGCTGTCCGTCGCCCTTGCCCGCTGGAAATCCAGGTGATACTCACCCGGCCGTTTCGATACCATCCGGCCCATGGAGGTCTCCAAGCGCACTCTCGCCGCAGCCGCACGAGCTACCAGCTCGTCGGTTGCCGCTGCCTGACCTCCTTCTTCCTCGCCGGCGACCGGGAACGGCCGCCAGTGCGTCGTCTGACCTCTTGTTCGCAGCCTGTGCTCGTGGCCCTTTCCGGTCCCTCATGACCACGAAGGGCCCATTGCCATGAACGTCGACCAGACCGTCAGCACCTTCCTTGACTTCTTCCGGGAGCGGGGCCATCAACGCGTCACCGGAAGCTCGCTCCTGCCGCCTTCCGGAGATCCGGTGCTGTTCACCACCTCCGGCATGCACCCGCTCACCCCGTACCTTGAGGGCCGCCCGCACCCGCTCGGGCGGCGCCTGGTCAACCTGCAACGCTGCCTGCGCACCACCGACCTGGGTGAGGTCGGTGATAGGACCCACCTGACGGTGTTCGAGATGCTGGGCTCCTGGTCGCTGGGTGACTACGACCACCAGCAGAGCCTTCGATGGGGTTACGACCTGCTGCGCGACGGTTTCGGCATCCGCTCCGAACGGCTGTACGTCACGGTCTTCGGTGGCGACGAGCAGGTCGGGCCCGACACCGAGTCGCTGCGAACATGGGGCGGGTTGGGCGTGCCCGTGGAGCTGACCGGTGAGGACAACTGGTGGTCCAACGGGCCGACCGGTCCGTGCGGTCCCGACTCGGAGATCTTCGTGTGGACCGGGGAGGGCCCGCCGCAGGGAACCCCGACCAGCGACCAGCGGTGGGTGGAGGTGTGGAATCACGTGCGGATGCGCTACCGCCGCCATGAGGACGGCAGCCTGGAACCCCTGCCGCGATCCGGGATCGACACAGGGATGGGGCTGGAACGGCTCCTCACGATCTTGCAGGACAAGCCGTCGGTCTTCGAGACCGATGTGTTCCAGCCGTGGATGACGACCATCCCCCCTTTGTGGAGCACGGACGGGCCGTCGCTACGTGTCATCGTGGACCACCTGCGTTCCGGCATCGTGATCATCGGCGACGGGGTCCGGCCGTCCACCACCGGGCGCGGCTACGTGCTGCGCCGGCTCACCCGACGTGTGCTCACCACTCTGTGGCGCGATGACTCCTCCCGCCTCTTGTCTGACCTTCCTCGTGAGCTCATAGAGCACACGCTGGAGCATTTCCGGCAATCGTGCGAGGTCGGCCATGTGCGTGAGGTGTTGGTCGATGAGGAGAGACGATTCTCCACGCTTCTCAGGCGAGGGCGGCAGGTGCTGACTCGAGAGGGTTTCGTCGGGAAGCTGAGTGAGGAGGACTACGACTACCTGCACCAGACCCATGGCCTGCCCCGCGACCTCGTTGTCGGCTTGCTCACGCCGCAGTAGGAACATCTGGACCGTATACGTCGCGGCCGTCGCGTGTGTGGATCGGGCGCAGGCCCGGCAACCGGAGCCCGCCGAACAGGGCCCCGGCGATGGCGGCTCCGGTACGCCCTCCCCTACGCGACAGTGTCCCAACGACCGAGAGACATGGTGATCGGGTGATTCTCCCGCAGCCGGGCCAGCTCCGCCTCCGTTAGCGAGGCTGCGGAGGGAAACGTGTCACCCACCTTCCAGCCCGCGTACAGCACGGCGTCCTTCAGAGCCGTGATGGGGTTCCGGGTGGCGAGCCAGCCCTGGAGAAACGACGCGAACAGCGCGTCTCCCGCCCCAGAGGTGCTCACCACGCCGCGCGGCGCGACGGCCTCGGCCTCGATCAGGGTGCCGTCGCGCAGTCCCATGAGGCAGCCGCGCCCGCCGAGGCCGACCGCGGCGATCGCGCACCCGGGATAGCGTTCGAAGACGCTCGCCACCCACTGTTCCGGCGGGCCGGCCAGTCGTTCGTGGCTGCAGAAGACGATGTCGGCGACCTCCAGCCAGGGCCGGTTGTACGCGTCGTCCACATCGGTGATCAGATGGACGTCGACCGCGATCGGCACGCTCCGCGTACGCGCCTCCCCAAGTAGCGGCCGAACGAACGCGGTGTTGGTGAGCACCGCGAGATCGACGCCGCGGACCAGCCGGCGGAACACCTCGACGGGATATTCGACGGTGTTGACCGCGGCGACGTACGGATGCCCGGAGCGCCGTCCGTCCGGAGCCACGAGCACCACGCCGAGCGACGAGCGCGGTACCGTCACCACCCCAGGCCCGAGCAGCCCTCGGGTGCGTAACGACGCGTTGATCGCCTCACCCGCGACGTCCTCGCCGACGAAGGTGCACAGGCGGGCCTCGTCGCCCAGGGTGCGCAGGGTGTCGGCGATGTGGCACGCGGCCCCGGACACCTCGGCCCGCATCCAGTCGGGAAACCGCAGCGAGGTGTACGGGAGCGGGAACTCCGCGACCGGCATGGCCATGTAGAGGCTGCTGACACCGGCCACGACTATCTTGCTGCCCATTGCTCCTCCTTCAAAGATGGGGCGGGGGGACCGGATCGGTCCGTGGAATGGTGAGTGGCTGCCTCAGGCGCATCAGCCGATACATCAGGCGCCGCATGTTCCGGTCGAAGCAGCCGGGAGCCGAGGTGAGCCGGGCCACGACAGTGTCGTGCCGTCCCTGCCAGTGGCCGGCGGCGGCAGCGCGCAGCTGGGCCGCCAGCGGTCCATGGGGCTGTAGCCGGGGCGCCGCCGAAGCCAGCAGCCCACCGGCGGACTCCGGGTCCACATCGTCCTCCGCGTCGCCCACCAGCAGGACCGGGGCACCGCAGACCGCGCCGTACACCGCGACGGAGCCGTGGTCGCCCACCACGTGATCGGCGGCGACCAGCGCGCCACGCCAGTCCGCCTCGGGCGGTATCAGGGCGAGCCCGTCACGCAGGCAGTCGGCCAGCCAGGCTCTCAGCTGCCAGACGCCGTGGCCGAACCAGACGTTCGGATGGAAGAGCGCGGCCACGCGGTAGCGGTCGCGGGGCAGCTCGGCCAGCATCCGCCGGAACAACTCCGCACGCCGCCCGAAAAGGGATCGTGTTCCCCAGGTCGAGGTCACCACCACGAGCTCGCGGTCGTCCTGGACGCCGAGAGCCTGGCGGTAGGCACGTCGCTCTCCGGCGCTGGCTACCAGCCGGTCATGGGAGGCGTCGCCGACGACCTCGGCGACCGCGACGGCCTCCGGGCAGCTCCGCGCCAGCCGCCCGCGCTCCGCGTCGTGGGCGAGCACGATCGCCGACGGGACCACCATGCCGTCCCGGACCAGTTCCTGAGCGCTGAGCCCGTACACGCCGCGGGCCGCGACGGCGCCACCGCCCAGCCGGCGGCTGACTCTCTTCTGATAGCCCGCGCCGTGCGGGATGACGACGAGCGGCGCGTGAACGTCCTCGATCCCCCCATAGGCGGCGGAGACGGCGAGGTCGAAGCGCTGGCGGATGGCCAGCCGCCACGGCATCACCACGCCGCCGATGCGCCCGAGCAACTCGCTCACCCCGTTGCCGAAGACATCCGGGGCCCTGGTGAAGACCACCTGGACCCGCAGATCAGCGGCGAGCAGACGGACGACGTCCAGCAGAATCTGCCCGGACGTGACCGTGTGGACGATCACGAGTACGGTCCGCAGGCCGCGGCGCGTCACCCAGCGCGCCGCATCCGGCCCGACCGGCACGTGGTACCCCTCTGAACAGGACATCGGGCTTTCGACCCCCCATTTCGCGTACGACGCGGTTTCGCGCCGCCGTATTCGCCCGGCCGTAATCCCCGTTTCAACGGCTCTATCCAAGGGTCCACCGCATTCCTGGACAAAACCTTGCAACAATCGTGAAGTTGAAGAGTCAGATCAAAGGTGCGTATGGACCATTAAGCGAATACGCGGGAAACTGGCGGCACGTGGGTCTTTAGCGGTGAAAGGACACTCGTGGAGTTCCGAATACTCGGCTCCGTGGAGTTGTGGTCCGACGGGGAGGCGTGTGAGCTCGGGTCGGCCAAGGAACGGTACATCCTGGCCATCCTGCTCCTGTCGCCTGGGCAGCCCGTGTCCATCGAAACCATGATCAACCGGGTTTGGGGTGACGCGCCGCCGGCAAAGGCGCGCGAGAGCGTCCACAGCTATATCGCCCGGCTGCGCGGACGCCTGAATCGCCGGTTCGGGGATAGCGGGGCACGGCTGATTTCCCGTTCCGGGGCTTACCTTCTGGAAGTCGATCCCGAGCAGATCGACCTGTATCGTTTTCGGCGGCTGAACGTGCAGGCGCGCGCTATCGCGGCCAGCGGCAACCCGGAGGACGCGCTGCGCCTACTCCGCGAAGCGGAGAATCTGTGGCGGGGCGATCCGCTTTCCGGCCTGTCCGGGGAATGGGCGACGCAGTTCCGTACGAGCCTGGAGAGCGAGCACCGCGCGGCGATCGGCACCCGCCTGGCGATGGAGCTCGACGCGGGCCGGCACGCTGAACTGGTCGGGGAGTTGTACGGGCTGGTCGATCAATATCCGTATGACGAGTCGTTCGTCGAGCAGCTGATGGTGGCCCTGTATCGCTGCGGGCGCCAGGGTGACGCGCTGAAGGCGTACCACCGGGCCAGCCACCGCCTCTCCGACGACCTCGGAGCCGATCCCGGGCCCTCCTTGCGCGGCACGCACGACCGCATGCTCCGCGGCGATCCGGATCTGGCCGTGCCGCCCGCCCGCCACCGCACTCCCGGCGGGCCACTCGCCGACAACCTGCCCCGCGACATCGCGGACTTCACCGGGCGAGAGACGGAGCTGAACCAGCTGTACGCCGTGTTGGATCGTTCCCCGTCGGCGGTCGTGATCGAGGCCATCGACGGCATGGCCGGGATCGGCAAGACGGCCCTCGCCATCCACGCGGCGCACAGACTGGCGGACCGCTACCCGGATGGGCGGTGGTACCTCCATCTCCGCGCGCACGATCCCCACCAGCCGCCGCTCGATCCCGCCGAAGGTCTCGACACCCTGCTCCGGCTTCTGGGGGAGGATCCCAAGCGCATTCCTGGGGCGCTGGAGCCGCGGGCCGCGCTGTGGCGGGCGTGGGTCGCCAACCGCAGGATGCTGATCGTGCTGGACGACGCGGCCGGCGCCGACCAGGTGCGGCCATTCCTTCCCGGGGCGCCCGGCTGCCTCGTACTGGTCACGAGCCGGCATCGGCTCGCCGGCCTCGAAGGCGCGCGACCGCTCCCGCTGGACGCTCTGGCGCCACCGGAGGCGGCGCTGCTCTTCCGCCGGATCGTCGGCCAGGACCGGCAGCTCGACGCGGGTGACGTCAACCAGCTGGTCCGTCTGTGCGGCTACCTTCCGCTCGCGGTCACGATCATGGCCAACAAACTCCGCCATCGGCCGGCCCGCGGGGTCGGAGACCTGGTGGCCAAGCTGTCTCGCTCCAAGGACCGGCTGGCCGAGATGCACGCGGGAGACAGCGACCTCGTCACCGCGTTCGAGCTGTCGTACCGGGAACTGTCCCCGGAGCGGCGGCACGCCTTCCGTCGCCTGGGCCTGCACATCGGCGCCGACCTCACCGCGGTCGTGGCGGCCGCGCTGATCGGCTGCGGCCTCGAGCGGGCGGAGCGCGTCCTGGAGGAGCTGATCGACCGCCATCTCGTGGAGGAGCCGGATTCCGGCCGGGTCCGCTTTCACGACCTGCTGCGCGCCTATGCGGCGGAGCGCGCGGCCGAGGAGGAACCCGTCGAGGAGCTGCGGCGAGCCGTCCACCGGCTGCTCGACCTCTACCTGTACACCGCCGACCAGGCCGATCGCGTCCTGTACCCGCACAGGCGCCGCGCCGCCGTGGACGTCACCCATCCGCCCGTGGATCCGCCGTCCGTGAGCGACCCGCGTGCCGCCGCCGAGTGGCTGCGCGCCGAGCGGGTCAATCTGCTCATGTGTGTACGTCACTCCGCCGCGCGGGGCTTTCCGGCGCATGCGGCCCAGCTCTCGCAGGCCGTCGCGACGTACTTCGAACGATCGGCGCTCTGGGAGGACGCCGCCCGTGTCCACGAGCTCGCCCGCCAGGCATGCCAGGAGATGGGCGACCGCGAGGGGGAGGCTCGCGCGGAGCTCGAACTCAGCCTGGTACGCAGCCGTACGGGCCACTACGCCGTCGCTTTCGAACACGCCCTCAACGGTCTCAGTGCTTTCCGCGCCTTCGGCGACCGGCGCGGCGAGGCCGACGCCCTGGACCACCTCGCCCTCGTGCACTGGCTGTCCGGGCGCAACCGTGAGGCATTGGCTTACGCGGAGGAGGCGCTCGGGCTGTTCCGTGCCGTGGGGGACCGGTATGGGGAAGGGAACGCGTTGCTGCATTCGGGGATCGCGCTGTCGTACCTGGGGCGTACGGAGGAGGCAGTGGCCGTCTTCGAGAGCTCGTTGGAGATCGTGGAGGAGATGGGGGACGTCGCTACCAAGGCGATGTTGTTGAACAATCTCGGGGAATTGCACCTCAACCGTGGTGATCATCGGGAGGCGCTCGGACTCTTCCGGGACTCGCTCGCTGTCATGCGCGAGACGGGGTGGCGGCAGAACGAGGCCGTGGCCTTGAACAACGTGGCCGGCGTCATGGCCCGTGAAGGGCGTCGCGACGAGGCCTTGCATTTCTATCGTGAGGCTTTGTCAACTTATCGCGAGACCGGTGATCGCCGGAACGAGGCCGACGCTTTGAGCAATATCGGGTCGATGTACCTGGAGGCGGGGCTGACCGCTGAGGCGCTGATCCATTTCCAGAAAGCGCTTGCCCTTTCGGGTGATATAGGGGATTTGTACGAAACCGCGCGTGCGCTCCAGAGGATTGGTGACACTCAGCAGGCTAGTGGGCAGTTTGTCCTTGCTCGGGGGACTTATGAGCGTGCGCTCTCTTTGTCGAGGGATGTGGCGGATCCCTCCCTGGTGGCGGGTTCTCTTCAGCGTCTCGGTGAGAGTCTTCTGCAGATTCAGGGGAGGAGCGCGGCTGAAGGTGCGTGGCGGGAAGCTTTGGGGATATTTGAGCGGTTGGGCGCTCCGGAGGCTAGGATTCTGCAGGATCGCCTCAACGGTCACGATGTAGCGGGATAAAAGCTGGCGCCAAATCTCCTTATTGCCCTATCTAAAAGGATATGCTTCACTTGCCGCGGTGAACGCGACAAGTTCTAGAAGGGTAAGAAAATGCCCCATATCTTCCCAATGATGATGATGTGGGTCCTGGAGGCGCTGAAGGTGGTTTTCAGCTAAGGGACCCTCAAGAGAGATGGTCCAGGCGGCCCCTGAGTCGGAGATAGATCGCAGACTCGGCCTCGCTAAGCACTTCCAACGCCATCTCATAGCAGTGATGTGCCTCTTCCGGTCGGCCGGTACGTCGGGCCAGCTCTCCCAGGCCCTCCAGGGCCGCGGCCCGGCCGACCGAAGATCCCAGCTGATCCATGATCTCCAGCGCGGAGCGCAGCTCACGATCCGCCCGCTCCTGATCGGCATACGCATACCCGAGAAAGATCCCCACTCTGGCCCGGTTGTAAAGATCATCGGCCCCGCGCAGCAGCGCTCGCGCCTTCTCCAGGTGGATAACTGCATCAGGCCCTCGACCCTGGGCCACGAGGACACCGGCGAGATCCATAAGCCCCAGCGCGGCCTGCCGGTCGGCCCCCGACTCCCGATACATGGCTATCGAGGCCGTGAATCTGGCAATGGCCACCTCGTGGTCACCCCGCGCCGCCGAGACCAGCCCAAGCCGCCGCAGTGATCCGGCCTCCCTGCCCCGCTCGCCAAGTCGGCGCCAGATCTCCAGCGCCTCCTCGAACCGCTCGACGGCGTCGTCGTATCGCCCCAGGTCATTCAGGCTCAGGCCCAGGCGATTCAGCATTTTGGCCTGACCGTAAACGTCCCCCGCTGCGCGCGCCGCCGCCAGCCCTGTCTCCTCCACCCCGACCCGCTCCCCGTGATGGCCCATGTACAGGAAAAGCGGCCACATGGCATCAGCGAGCTGGAATGCCGAGACCTCCCGCCCCCGTGTGTGCGCCAGAGTGACGGCGGCGCTCAGGTTCGCGCGTTCGGACTCCAGCCAGCCGAGCGCGTCCTCGGGGCCGCCGAAGTCCGTCGGCTCGGCGGGGGGAGGTTCGGCATCGCGCGGCAACCCGGTACGGTACGGCCGGAGCTGACGTTCCGCGCGTGCGGCGGTGGCGAGGTACCAAGCGAGCAACCGGCCCTCGGCGCCCTCACGGGCCTCTCGCTGGTCCTCGACCGCGACCAGTTGGGCGGCGTGCAGGCGGACCAGCGCGTGATGGAAGCGATAGCGGCCGTCGGGGATGTCACTCAGCAGGTTCGCGTCGGTCAGCTCGCCGAGCAGGCGTCTGGCCTCCACGCGAGGGACGCCGGCGAGCGCGGCCACCGCGTCGCCGCCGAACGTGCTCCCTGGGACCAGACCCAGGAGCCGGTACAGGCGGGCCGTGCCAGGGTGGAGCGCCCGGTAGGAGAGGTCGAGCGCGGAACGGAGTGCCACGTCGTCTCCTATCGTCAACGCCGCCAAGGTCTGCTGCTCCTCGGCCAGTGCGGCGACCATCTCGCGAAGCGGCCAGCTCGGCCGCGCGGCCAGGCGGGCCGCCGCGACGCTCAGGGCCAGCGGCAGCCGCATGCACAGTTCGACCAGATCAGAGGCCGCCTCGCGGTGCCGGTCCAGCCGGTCGCTCCCCAGCGCGTCCCGGAGAAGGGCGAGGCTCGCCTCGGCGTCGAAGCGGTCGACGTACACCCCGCGGGCGCCCTGGACCAGCAGGCCGGCCAGCTGGTACCTGCTGGTCACCACGGTGAGGCTCGCCGGTGAGGCCGGAAGCAGAGGCCGCACCTGAGCGGCTGTGAACGCGTCGTCCAGCACGACGAGAAGCCGCTGGTCATGAGTCACTGTGCGGTACAGCGCCGCGCGCTGGGCTGTATCGCCTGGTATGAGCTCTGCTGGAATCCCGAGGGCGTGCAGGAAGTCGCCCAGCACCTCCTGCGGGGTGGCCGGGGCGTCGTCGGAATGGCCGCGCAGTTCGGCGTACAACTGCCCGTCCGGATAGTGCGAGCGGATCATGTGCGCCCAGCTCAGGGCCAGTACGGACTTGCCCACGCCGACCGAGCCCGTTATCAGCGCGGTGATCGGCACCTCCGTCACGTCTTCCCGCAGGGCATCGAGTTCGGCGATGGCGGCCTCGCGGTCGATCAGACGCGGGCGTGGGGGAAGCTGGCTCGGCAGGGGCAGCGAAACCGCCTCGTGGAAATGGACTCCCCCCAATATGTCACGAGCTTGGACAAGCGAACCGTGAACTATCCCAGCCGCCTCGTTGTACACAATTTCCGACAGTTTTCTCCTGGCTATCACGCAGTCTCGACACCAATCCATGCCTCGGCTCGCCGTCCGCCCTCACGGGTCACGCGGGCCTGGAATACAGACATCAACTGCAACAATGACGGATGAAAAAATATGCTGCAATATGGTGGAGATTAATGTTGGGCGTGGCGCTCTGTAGTTCGCCGTTGACGTTATGGCGATGATTGGCCTGCGCCGGTCGGAATGCCGGCAGAGGACCCCTGCGGCGCACCACCGAAACGCATGGCAGCGTGTCCGCCTACGAACGCGATCAACAGAAGGGCATCCAACTCCTCTGGGGTGCGCAGCCATTCGGCGCTGATCAGATTGAGATCGTCGGGGGCGATCGGCGGAGATTCTTCCCCAGGCGGATGCTCTGTTCCGTCCTATGGGCACCACTTCACGGCCTACCTGCTGTGGGACGGCTTGGTAGAACGCCGCGACGATCTGCCCCTGGCGGAGATGGACGAGATCGCACCCCTTTTGGCACTCGCGCGGGAGACACTCCGTGCGCACGTCAAGAGACGCGACCAAGAGCGCCGAAGCAGGCTCATCCAGGAGTGGAAGATCGAGGGGGTCTATCCCTACCCCGAGGAGCCTGCCGAGCCGGCACAGGCTGTCGAACGTGAGATGTTCGACGAAGTGGCCACTCGGATCTCCCGGCGACTGCCAGGCGTGACGCAGAGCAAGAAGACAACCTTGCGGCTGCTCAGAGAGATCATTTCCCGTGATCCGAGTGGGCTCTATCCGGTACTTGATGAACTGTTCTGACTGCCTCAGTCGGAACAGGAGGAGCTCAAGCGGATCCTCCAGAGGACGAGCCTGTCTGAAGTGACCAAGGCAACCGGACAGGTCAGTGACCGGCTCGATTTCCTGGCCGCGCTGAAGAAGCTGGTCTTCGAGCCGGAGATCAGCCGGACGGTCAAGGAGCGGAGCGAGCTGCACAAGATCCTTGAGCGCGAGACCTGGATCTTCGGCGACGCCTACGCCCTGATGGTCAGCGACCGGAGCCTGGATGCGATCCTCGTTCGCCATCTCCAAGAGCTCGGCCGGGAGCCGGAAGACGGCAAGCTCAATCCGGTGCGCCGCGAGGACGGCCGGATGGGCATCGCCGACCTCCTGCTGGGGCGCGCTCACCGGGGAAGCTCCGGGCGAGAGCACCTCATAGTCGAGCTCAAGGCTCCCAGGGTCAAGATCGGCCAGGCGGAGGTCGCCCAGATCAAGAGCTATGCGGAGGCGATCGTCAGCGATCCACAGTTCCGCGATGCCCGCGTTTCCTGGGACTTCTGGGTCGTATCCACCGAGCTGGCGGAGATCGTCCGGCGTGATGCCAGCGCGCCGAACCGCCCGCCAGGCTGCATCGCCGAGTGGGAGGGCGGGGAGGTCGTACCCGCCGACGGATGACGGCTAAATGTCGGTGAGGTCCGATACGAATCGGCCATGGGCACATGGAATGTGGGACCGTTCGACAACGACTCGGCCGCCGACTGGTGCGGCGATCTGCACAACGCAGCACCTGAGCGGCGTCCGGCTCTGGTTCGCAAGGCGCTCAAAGCCGCTGCGGGTCGTACGAAATATCTGGACAGCGATGAGGCGTCGGAGGCCATCGCGGCAGCGGCCATCGTCGCCTCTCAACGCAGCGGCGTGCCGATCACCTCGCCTTATGCGCCGGACTTCCTGTTGGAAGGTGGCCGGCTGGAGATCGATGACGCACTCGTGGCGCTGGCCGTGCGGGGGCTGGACCGGGTGATGGGCGAGGACTCGGAGTGGCTGGAGCTCTGGGAGGAGAGCGGCTCCTCTCCGGAGGCCGTGGCCGTCATAGAAGGCATTCGCGGTGCTCTCTAGAACGGTCCCGGTCCACTTGGATGGACCGGGGCCGTTCGCCGTGACCGGGCTTGGTCTACCTCTCCTATGGAGGCTGCGGGTCACAGGCTGCTGGCGGTGATGTCTCCGTTGGAGGTGGTGGCGTGGATGTCGAGTTCGGCGGTGCCGTCGTTCTTGAGGGTGTTGGCGATGCGGCCGTGGGTGGTGCCGGCGTCCAGGGAGGCCGAGACGCCGGCGGCGGCGCTGATCGAGATGTCGCCGGACTGGGTGCTGAGCACGACCTTGCCGCCGGTGGCCTCGGCGATCCGGATGTCACCCCGTGCGGTGCTGATCTCCGCGGCGCCGCCCAGCCGGCCGACCTCGACGTCGCCGTCGGTCGCGGTGAGACGCAGGCTCGCGGTCTCCTCCAGCTTGATCTGGTGGTACGCGCCTTCGAAGGCGACGTCGCCGAGGCGGCCGACGGTCCGCAGTTCGGCGCTGCCCGTCTTCGCCTCGACGCGGGAACCGGCGGGCAGCTCGACCGTCACCTCAATGGCTCCGGTCGGGCCGAGGTACTGGTTCTTCACCGGAGTCTCGATCCGCAGGACGCCGTCGGCGTACTCAACCGTGGTCACCTCTGCCGCCTTCACATCGCGGCCCTTGGAGGCGTTCGCGGGCAGGACCTCGACCGTGGTCTCGGCCCGGTCGGCGGCGATGAAGCGGACTCGTCCGGCGGGGATGTCCAGGACGGCGGTGATCGGGGCGAGGGTGTCGAACTTCTGCATCATGTGCTCCTTGGCTGCGTTGTTTCGATGTCCACCTTCGCCAACCGCTCTGATACCGGGCTGTCGCCGTCCTGACGCCGCCGCTGACATGACGCGGAGAGCAGCCAGCCGGGCCCCGGATCCACCCTGCCGAGGTGATGGAACGCGGTGCCCGTGGTGTAGGAGCTCGTCCTGCCCGGCCTGCTCAGCGGCCTGTCGCCTGTGGATCTTCATGGGGAGAGCGGTGCGGGAGGAGGAACGGTGGGCGCTCACTCCAGGAGTAGACAGTCACCGGGATGCCTTTTGTCACGAGCCGGTGGGCGATGAGCGGTTCGATCCGGTCCCAGGTACTGCCGGCCAGACCGCAGCCGATCCGTGGCATATGCAGGCTCGCGCCAAGCTCGATGGCGTTGATGGCGACGGCTTTCAGGCCCCGATCGACCGCGTCGTAGCGGATGGGCGGCCCTTCCTTGGTGGGCCGGATGCCGTGCTGGCCGATCATGTTCGCCACCCACAAGGACTCCTCGACCTGCACCAGCCGCACCTGGCCCAGCTCGAACCCCGCATCCGAGCGATGCCAGGCGCGGAACTCGGCCTCGGGTTCCGGCCAGCGGCGGGAGATGGCCAGGACGAAACCACGGCCCCAGCCGCCGACGTCGTTGCAAATGTGGCAGATGATGCGCGGCTCGTTGCCGGCCGGGTTGGTCGCGTCGCCCGGGAGATAGGTGATCACAGCCTGGACCTTAGGCAGGGAGACCGACAATTCCTGTCGGACATGCTTGGCAGGTCCAGCGTTGACCCCGACGACGTGGAGGCCGTGTGGTTGGAAACCCACGCAACCTGAACGAGGCCATTGGTGGAAGCGCCCCGCAGTCGGAGGCGGATGGTTGGCAGGTCGGATCCCGCGCCAGACTGGAGTGTCAGGCGGTCCCGTTGAATGGCGTGAGTCGTAGCCGCAGGGCTGTTGGGGCCAGGTCCTGTCCATAGGACGCGTAGTTCGCGACGTCGTCGAACGGGAACCCGTACGCCTTGTGGTCCCGGGTGTTCTCGTGCAGGACCCGCGCGTAATGGTTGCTGACCGAGGTGAGATAGAACGTGCTTCGGTCGGTTGTCGGCTGGTCGGGGTGGTTGTGCAGGGTCGAGCGGTTGAACGCGGCGCCGAGGATCGCCGCGACCGGGCCGGAGGTGCCGCCGGCGTCCAGGGCGCCGTTGCAGTAGAAGATGTCGCGGGTGCTCGGCCGGGCGAACGTCCGGATGCCGTTGTCGAAGACGAGCTGGCCGCCGGACACCCGCCCGGTGTACGTGGTCCCGCCGACCGCCACCCGCAGGTTGGCCGCCGCGTACATGTTCCAGACCTGCGTGATGTACGGATCGAAGTACGTGGAAGAGAAGATGCCCGAGTCGATGCCGTGTCCCGGAGCGATCACCCGGAGGTTGTCGCCCACGATGAGGGGCCGGAAGGCGGGGTTGGCCGCGATGCCGGCGAAGATGGTGTCGCGGCCGTTGGGGACGAGGGTGCCGACGGTCTGGCTGGACTGCCCGTCGAGCCGAAGCTCCATCGGGATGCTGAACATGTCGACCATGGTGGTGTTGCAGAACATGCCGTCGCTCTTGAACGTGAACTCCATGAAGTCGTGCAGCACGCCGTAGCTGGGGTCCGAGCTCACCCAGCCGGCCGGGTGCTGTAACGCCGGTCGGCCGTTGCCGTCCGTGACCACCCTGAACTTCACCTTCTGGCCGATGGAGACGTAGATGCGGCCGGACATCCATGGCAGGTTGAGGCGGGTGTCGCCGTTGGCGGCGAGCGGGATGGACAGGTCGGCGAAACCGTCGGGGCCGTTGAGTGAGCCCGATACCGGCACTCTCGTGCCGTCCGCGCGGACGTAGACCTGCTGGCCGGTGGCCAGGTCGGTGCCGACGATGTAGAGGAAGATCGCGCTGTTGGCGTACCGGAAGGTGTGGTTGACGACGGTCAGGGGGAGCACCGTGGCGGCCTCGGCTCGGGGGGCGAGGGCCAGCACCGGAGTGGCGGCGGCTACTGCCGCGCCGGCGAGTAGGGTTCGTCTTGTGATCATGGTTCGGGCTCCTCACGGTCGTGCCGGCTGCGGGGTCACCTTGCCGTCCTAGGGTCAAGAGAGCGCTCTCTCGCAGCATTTGGTTAAGTTTCTTTTCTGTAAAGCGGGCTGTCAAGAGCCTGAGTGGTGGGTCGGCGGAGGTGGGATCGTGGATCTGCTCGACGACGACGCGCTCGAACGTTCCCCCGTCGTGGCCAATTGCCGGATGAACCGAGAACGCCGCCTGCCCGGCTACAACCGCGAGCTGGGCATCGACGTCGTCGACACACTGCGTGCCCGGCGGCGCGTGGGGGAGCCCGTGCGTTGGCTCGATCTGTGCTGCGGGACGGGGTACGCCCTCGGCCAGGTCGCCGACCTGCTCGGCGGTGAGGGCGGTGAGGACAGCGAGGGCGGTGAGGACAGCGAGGGCGGTGAGGACAGCGAGGGCGGCGGGGGCGGTGAGGCTGAGATCGTCGGTGTGGATCTGGTCGACTTCTTCGCCCGCACATCGTGCCCGCCGCGCCTGCGGCTGATCACCGCCTCCGTCACCACGTGGCGGCCCGAGCGTCCCTTCGACCTGATCACCTGCGTACACGGGCTGCACTACATCGGTGACAAGCTCGGGCTGCTTGCCAGGGTCGGCACATGGCTCGCCGACGACGGACTGTTCATCGCGAACTTCGACGTTCGCGCCATCCGTCTCGAAGACGGCGCGCCCGCGGGCCGCCGCCTCACCGCGTCGCTGCGCTCGCAGGGCGTGAGGTACGACGGGCGGACCCGGCGGATCGGCTGGACGGGTCGGCGCCTCATCGATCTGCCGTACCGCTACCGGGGGTCCGACGATCAAGCCGGCCCAAACTACACCGGCCAGCCCGCGGTCAACTCGTACTACGAATACTACGAATACTAGGAAGCGGTGGCGATCGCGGCGCGGATGGCGTCGGCGCGTTCCTTGGGGAAGATCCTGTGTTCGGGGTCGGCGTCCAGGAACAACAGCATGGACAGGACCTGGCCCGCTGCTGCCCAGCTGCCTTCGTCGATGACGCGGAACGTGACCCACCAGGAGGGCGAGGGAGCCGGCATGCCGCAGGCGTCGGCGAGCGCGGCGAGGATGCCTTCGATGGCTTGGGCGCGGGTTTCGCGGGGCCAGGCGCCGTACATGACGGCTACGTCGACGACCATGACGTCGGCGGGTTCCGGGATGTCGCTGAGGAGGGCGCCGCCGATGGCGATCATGTCGGCATCGCGTTCGACGAAATGGACCTGGAAGCCGATGCGCGCCTCGGGTGCGTGCCGGCCCACCTCGGGGACCAGGACGGCGTCGGTGAGGGTCTGGGCGAGCAGGCGGCGCTGTTCCGGCGTCAGCCTCCCCTTGGGGGTGTTCACGGTGATCACGGTCATGCTGCCGGTCCTTTCGTGGCGGTCTGGATGAGGTGCTCCAGTTGGACGGCGACGTGGTCGAGGGCGGTGATGTCGCGTTGGGCGCGGCACATGGCGACCGTGCCTTCGACGGCGGCGACGATCAAAGTGGCCATCCGCGCCGCCACCGCGGTGTCGGCGCCGTGCTCGCGTAGCGAGTCGGACAGCAGGTTTTCCCAGGTGGTGAACACCTCGGCGGCGGCGTCCAGGGCCTCGGGGGCCGCGTCGGCAGGTGGTTCCTCCACCGAGACGGCCAGCACCGGGCAGCCGGCGCGGAAGTCGCTGTCGAGCACGGTCTGCCGCCACAGGCCGAGGAAGGCACGCAATCCGGCGACCGGCCCGGCGGCCAGTTCCCGGCGCAGTACGCCGGACACCAGGTCGCCGGCGAAGCGGACCGCTTCGGCGGCCAACTGCTGCTTGCCGCGCGGGAAGTAGTGGTAGGTCGAGCCCAGCGGGGCGCCGGAATGGGTGGCCAGGTCCCGTACTGTACTGCCGGCCAGGCCGCGCCGCCGGATCAGGTCGGCGGCGCCGACGACGATCCGCGATCGCGGATCCGTCTGTGACATCGGGTACGCCCTCCTCGGAGTTGATTATGACGCTCGTTATAACTTACCGTGAGGTGCGGCTATAACGAGCGTCATAACCTGGAGGACCAATGCGGGAACTCACGTTCGTGCGCAGCGGCCGTCTCACCTGGCATGAACGCCCCGCGCCCCGCCTGACCGAGCCGGGTGACGCCATCGTCCGGCCGTTCATCGCCGGACGCTGCGACGGTGACACCCTGCCGCTGCACCGGCCGGTGTCCCGCGCCATGCAGGCGGGCCTGACACTGGGGCTGATCGATCCGGTCGTACGCGGCATCTGCGGCCCGGTACCGTTCCGTGGACCGTTCGCCATCGGCCACGAGTGCGTCGCCGAAGTCCTCGAAACCGGCCCAGGCGTCACCAACGTGCGCCCCGGCCAGTGGGTGATCGTGCCGTGGTCGATCTCCTGCGGCGCCTGCTCACCCTGCCTGCGGGGGCTCACCGCCAAATGCGACACCACCACTCGTCACGCCGGACGTACCCTGGCCGCCTTCGGGTTCGGCCCCGCCTGCGGCCCCTGGGGCGGCATGATCACCGACACCCTCCGCATCCCCCACGCCGACCACATGCTCGTCCCGATTCCGCACGGCGTCCCCGCTCTGCGGGTGGCCGCCGCCAGCGACAACCTCGCCGACGCCTGGCGCGCCGTCGTCCCGCCCCTGACCGCGCGAGGCGGCGGCCGCGTCCTGATCCTCGGTGGCGGAGCCAGAAGCATCGGCCTGTACGCCGCCGGCCTGGCCGCCGCCCACGGCGCCACGGTCGACTACCTCGACGCCAGCGCCACCCGACGCCGGATCGCCGAAACCCTCGGCGCCCGCACTCCCCGCACTCCCCGCAGCCTCGAAGCCTCGAAGGCCGCTACGACATCGCCGTCGAAGCCACCTCCCGCCCCGCCGGGATCCGCCAAGCCCTCCGCGCCCTGGCGCCCGGCGGAATCTGCACCGCCGTCGGCTACTACCTCGCCACCGGCACCCGCGTACCGCTCATGCACATGTACGCCACCGACGCCACCCTCCACCTCGGCGTCTCCCACCCCCGCGCCGTCCTGCCCGACCTGCTCGACTTCGTCGACCGCACCGGCTTCCCCGCCGAAACCGTCACCACCCTCACCGCCGACTGGGACGACGCGCCCAGCGCCTACCAGGCCAGGACCACCAAGGTCGTCCTGCGACGTGACCCCATCACCCCGGAGTCACCCCGGGCTGGGGACTTCCCATTAGCTCGTGAGCAGAGCTAACCTTTTGGTATGAGCACAGCGGACCTACCTGACGCCCTCGTCGGTGTCCTGACCGGTATCCAGCGGCTCATCCGGCGGCGGCTGCGCCAAGGGATGACCGGGCCGCCGCTCCGTGGCGCCCAGGTCGAGCTGCTGCGGTTGGTCGGCGCCAACCCCGGCATCGGCGTCTCAGCGGCGGCCAAGGAGCTCTTTCTGGCGGGGAACTCGGTTTCCACGCTGGTCAACCAGCTCACCGCCGCCGGGCTGCTGCGGCGCGAGATCGGTCATGACGACCGCCGCTCCGCCCGGCTGCTGCTCACCCCCGAGGCCGAGGCGCGGCTGCGGGCGTGGGAGGAGCGGCGGGCCGCGCTCGTTCGCGAGCGGGTGGAACGACTCAGCGAAGACGACCGGGTCGCGCTGGCCGCCGCGCTTCCGGCGTTGCGCCGGCTGGCCGAGGGTCTGCAAGAGGAGGCGGAAATGATATGAGTGACGACACACCGGCCGTCGCCTGCACGGGCCTGCGCTATTCCTTCGGGCAGACCAGGGCCGTGGACGGCCTTGATCTGACGGTCGGCGCCGGTGAGGTGTTCGGTCTGCTCGGTCCCAATGGCGCGGGCAAGACCACCGCCATCCGCTGCGTGACCACGCTGCTGCCCATTCCGTCCGGGATGGTGCGGGTTTTCGGGCACGACGCGGCCACCGAGCAGATGGCGGTACGCCGCCTGCTCGGCTACGTACCCCAGCAACTGTCGGCGGACTCGAGCCTGACGGGGCGGGAGAACGTCTCCCTGTTCGCCCGCGTCTTCGACGTCCCCCGGCGTGAGCGGGCGGCCCGTGTCGAGCAGGCGCTGGAGGCCGTGGGGCTCGGCGACGCCGCCGACCGGATGGCCGCCACCTTCTCCGGCGGCATGGTACGCCGCCTCGAACTCGCCCAGGCGCTGGTCAGCGCGCCGCGCCTGCTCATGCTCGACGAGCCGACGATCGGGCTCGACCCCATCGCCCGCACCAGCGTGTGGGAGCACATCATGGCGGTACGCGCCGCCACCGGGATGACCGTCCTGGTCACCACGCACTACATGGACGAGGCCGACCAATACTGCGACCGGGTCGCGCTCATGCACCAGGGACGCGTACGGGCGCTCGGCACACCGCGGCAGCTCACCGACGACCTGCGCGCCCGCCTCGGCGACGGCTCGGCCCCGACGCTGGAGGACGTCTTCCGCGACGTCGCCGGCAGCGGCCTCGGCGACGGAGGAGGGGAGTTCCGCGATGTCCGACGTACCCGCACCACTGCCACTCGACTCGGCTGACAGGAGCGGCTTCGACCTGCTGCTCGTTCCGCCGCGTCCCCGCACCGGGTGGCGGGTGCTGCCCGCCAGGGTCGCCGCGATGTGCGTGGTGGAGCTGCAGAAGCTGCGCCACGATCGCACCGAGCTGTACACCCGCGCCGTCCAGCCCGCCCTGTGGCTGTTGATCTTCGGCGAGACCTTCACCCGGATCAAGGTGATCCCCACCGAGGGCATCCCGTACCTGGACTATCTGGCCCCCGGGATCATCGCCCAGTCCACCATGTTCATCGCCATCTTCTATGGCATCCAGATCATCTGGGAACGCGACTCGGGCGTCCTGACCAAGCTCCTGGTCACGCCGACGCCGCGGGCCGCGCTGGTCACCGGCAAGGCGTTCGCCGCGGGGGTCAAGGCGATGATCCAGGCGGTGGTCGTGGTGCTCATCGCCGCGCTGCTGGGCGTGAGCATGACCTGGAACCCGTTGCGCCTGGCCGGGGTCATCGTGGCCGTGCTGCTCGGCTCGGCGTTCTTCTCCTGCCTGTCGGTGACGATCGCCGGGATCGTGCTGACCCGCGACCGGCTGATGGGCATCGGGCAGGCCATCACGATGCCGCTGTTCTTCGCGTCCAACGCGCTCTACCCGACCACGGTCATGCCCGACTGGCTGCGGTACATCAGCGTGATCAACCCGCTCAGCTACCAGGTCGACGCGCTGCGCGGGCTGCTGCTCGGCATCCCTGCGAACCTGCCGCTGGACTTCGCGGTGCTGCTCGCGGCCGCGGCGCTCGGCATCACGGCGGCCTCCGGCCTGCTGGGGCGGTTGGCGCGCTGACTCGCCGGGTCAAGCGCCAACTCATTGCGTCGCTGGGGTCAGCCAGTGAGCGAGCCGGTCCAGCGACAGGTTGATGCCGATGAAGATGGCCGCGATGAGGATGGCCGCCGGGATGACGTTCGAGAAGTTGGCCGCGATCCCGTTCAGCCCCCGGTCCACCAACTCGTCGTAGCCCACGATCAACCCGAGCGCCGAGTCCTTCAGCAGTACCACGAACTGGCTGATCACGGCCGGCATCATGGCCCGGAACGCCTGCGGCAGCAGCACCAGCCGCATGACCTGCCCCTTGCGCAGCCCGATCGCGTGGGCCGCCTCCGCCTGGCCGCGGGGCAGGCTCAGCACCCCGGCCCGGATGATCTCGGCGATCACCGACCCGTTGTAGAAGGTCAGTCCGAACACCACGGCGGTGAAGGCTGAGACGTTGGTCCCCGCAAAAACGTAGGACCCGAAGAAGGCGAAGAAGATGAGCAGCAGCAGCGGCACGGCCCGGAAGAACTCGACCACGGCCGCCGCTGGCCACCGGATCCACCGGTGGTCCGAGAGGCGGGCCGTTGCGAAGACCAGCCCGAACAGGCCCGCCAGCACGACGCCCACCACTGCCGCGGCCAGTGTGCCCGCCAGTCCCGGCAGGATGAAGGTGGTCCACACCTCTGGCCGCAGCAACGGCGTCCACTTGCCGGCCGCCCACTGCTCCTTGGCGTCGAAGCGCACATAGGTCACATAGGCCAGCCCCAGCAGGACCAGCGCGATGACCCCGGCCAGCACCCGGTTGCGCCGTGCGCCGCGCGGCCCCGGCGTCTCGTAGAGGTTGGCGTAGCTCACCGGGCCACCGCTCATCGGGCCACCGCCAAGCGCCGTGACAGCCAGCCGAACAGCAGGCCCATGGGCAGGCACAGCAGCACGAACCCGGCCGCGAACCCGAGGAAGATCTGCATCACCTGGTCTCCGTATGTCTCGATCATCTCCCGCATCCGCACCGACGCCTCGCTCACGCCCACCACGAGCGCGATCGTGGTGTTCTTGGTCAGCGCGATCAGGATGCTGCCCAGCGGCGCGATCACCGCGCGGAACGCCTGCGGCAGCGTGATCAGCCCCAGCGTCTGGAGGAAACCGAGCCCGAGCGAGCGCGCGGCCTCGGCCTGGCCGACCGGCACGGTGTTGATGCCCGCGCGCAGCGCCTCGCAGACGAACGCCGAGGTGTAGGCCGTCAGGCCGATGCAGGCCAGCCAGAAGTTGTTGGTCGCGATGTCGGACGAGAGTTCCACGCCCAGGTTCGCGCCGACGCCGAGGCCGGTGAACAGCAGCACCAGCGTCAGCGGGGTGTTACGGGCCACGGCCACGTAGACGCCGGCGGTGCGGCGCAGGGTCGCCAGCGGCGCCACGCGCATGGCCGTCAGCAGCGTGCCGAGCACCAGCGAGCCGAGCGCGCTCACCGCCGTCAGCCGCACGGTCATCCAGAAGGCCGCGACGACGGTGTCCCACTCCAGGAGCAGCGCGTCCATGATCAGTACTGCTCCAGCTTCGGGGCCTCCGGCACGGTGAAGCCGGCTCCGCCGAAGCTGCTCTCCAGCGCCTTCTTCCAGCTACCGTTGGCGAACATCGTGGTCAGCGCCTCGTTGACGGCCTTGCGGCCCGCCGAGTCGTCCTTCTTGAGCCCGATGCCATACTTCTCCGTGCTGAACGGCTTGCCGACCAACTTGAGCTTGCCGGTGTGCTGGGCGGCGTACCCGGCGAGGATCACGTTGTCCGTGGTGATCGCGTCGAGCTGGCCGCCGAGCACCCGGTCCACGCACGCGGAGTAGGTCCGCTCCTCCTGCAACTGCACCTGCTTGGCGTAGCTCTCCTTGACCTTCTGCGCCGGGGTCGAGCCGGCGACTGAGCACAGCTTCTTGCCGTTCAGCGTGTCGGGGCCGGTCAGCGCCGTGTCGTCCGCCCTGACCAGCAGGTCCTGACCGGCCACGAAGTACGGTCCGGCGAAGGAGACCTTCTGCTTGCGCGCGTCGGTGATGGAGTACGTCGCCACCACCATGTCCACCTGGCCCTGCTGCAGGAACGCCTCCCGGTTGGCCGACACCGTCTCCTTGAACGTGATGTCCTTGGCCTCGACGCCGAGCGATTTGGCCACGTACTTGGCGACCTCTATGTCGAACCCGGAGAAGCCGCCGTCCGGCGTCCGCAGGCCGAGTCCCGGCTGGTCGGCCTTCACTCCGATGACCAGCTTCTTGTCGTTCTTGGCCTTGTCCACGACCGAGTCGTAGGTGTCCTGGCCGCCGCCGCAGGCAGTGGCGGTGGCGGCCAGGGCAACGACGGCGAATACCGCGTAAAGGGATCTTCCAAACATGACGCGTCCTTAGTGAGTGAGGATCTTGGCGAGGAACGACTTGGCGCGCTCGCTGCGCGGGGTGCCGAAGAAGTCGTCCGGGGCGTTCTGCTCGACGATCTCGCCGTCGGCCATGAACACCACGCGGTCCGCGGCCCGGCGGGCGAAGCCCATCTCGTGCGTGACGACGACCATGGTCATGCCCTCGCGGGCCAGCGCCGTCATCACCTCGAGCACCTCGTTGACCATCTCCGGGTCGAGCGCCGAGGTGGGCTCGTCGAACAGGAGCACCTTCGGCTCCATGGCCAGCGCGCGGGCGATCGCGACGCGCTGCTGCTGCCCACCTGACAACTGCGCGGGGAACTTGCCCGCCTGGCTGCCGATCCCGACGCGCTCCAGCAGCTCGTACGCCTTCTTCTCGGCGTCCGCCCTGCTCTTCTTCAGTACGTGGACCTGCCCGAGCACGACGTTCTCCAGGACTGTCTTATGCGCGAACAGGTTGAACGACTGGAACACCATGCCGACCTCGGCTCGCAACCGGGCCAGCTGCCGTCCCTCCTCGGGCAGCGGCGTGCCGTCGATCGTGATGGTGCCGGAGTCGATGGCCTCCAGCCGGTTGATCGCGCGGCACAGGGTGGACTTGCCGGCGCCCGACGGGCCGATGATCACCACGACCTCGCCCCGCCGTACGCTCAGCTCGACGTCCCTGAGCACGTGATGATCGCCGAAGCGCTTGTTGACCTGGTCGAGGACGACCAGCCCTTGATCGGACACGGGTGATGCTCCTTCCGTCCGCGTTGGCGCAACGGTAGGAGCGGCTTGTGTCACGCAGAGGGTTGTGCGCGTTCTGCTCAGTGATTGACCGGCCGTCAGTGAGTGACGGGCGGCTTGGCCTGTGCGGCGGTTGCGCCGGACAGGCCGATGGTGTCCTTGAACGCCCGATCCCACCGGCCGTCTTGCAGACAGCGCCCGATCAGTCCGCTGAGGTAGTCGCGGAACACCACGTCCTCCTTGCGGACGCCCATGCCGTACGGTTCGCGGCCGAACGGCCGGCCGACCAGCCTGAGCGCGTCCGGCCGCCGGTTCACCAGGCCGAGCAGGATCGTGTCGTCGGTGCTGATGGCGTCGATGCGGCCGGCCGTGAGGGCGGGCACGCATTCGCTGGAGTTGTCGACCACCACCAGCCGGGCGCCGGGCACGCGGTCCCGCAGCCGGTCCAGGGAGGTGGAGCGGGTGGTCGTGCACACCGCCCGGCCGTCGAGGTCCGCCACGTCGTCGATGCGCTTGTCCCCGGCTCTGACCAGCACGTCCTGCCCGGCTTGGTAATAGGGCTCGGTGAAACCGACGACCTGGCTCCTGGCCGGCGTGATGGAGTAGGTCGCGATGACGAGGTCCACCACCCCCTGCCGCAGGAAGTCCTCGCGCTGGACCGGCAGGGTCTCCACGAAGCGGACGTTGCGCTCACCGCCGGTCAGGTCCTTGGCGACCATCCTGGCCATCTCCGCGTCGAACCCGGTGATCCGCCCGCTGTCCGGGTCCTTGAACCCGAACAGCGGGTAGTCGAACTTGATCCCCACCGTGAGCAGTCCGTTTCGCTGGACGCGGGCCATGGTGGAGCCCTCGGGGAACGCGGGCTCTACGGGGGAGCCGCAGGCCGCCAGTGCCAGGCAGGCGAGTACGGCGAGCAGCGCCCTGACCGGCTTCACCGCACCCAGTACCGGTGCTGCGGGCGGCCCGTCGGTCCGTACCTCAGCCTGGCCTCGACCTGTCCCCGTTCGACCAGGTGTTCCAGGTAGCGGCGGGCGGTCGCCCTGCTGACGCCGATGGCCTCGGCGAGTTCGTGCGCCGACAGGTCGTCCTGGGCCGCGGCCAGCCCGTCGAGCACCGCCTGCTCGGTCGCCGCCGAGATGCTCTTCGCCCGGGGAGACGCGTCCAGATGCAGCGAGCGGAAAATCCGGTCGATCTCCTGCTGCTCGACGAACCTGCCGCCCGAGCCCAACTGCTCGACCGTCGCCGCGTACCGCAGCAACGTCTGCTCCAGAATCCCGGCCCTGGTCGGCTTGACCAGGTAGTACAAGGCGCCGCGCTGCATGGCCGCGCGCACCGCGGCCGACTCCTTGTGGCCGGAGATCACGATCACGTCGGTGGGTGGCTGGTCCGGGCGCCGCAGCCGGTGCGCGACCTCCAGTCCGGGCAGGTCGGGCAGGTGCAGGTCCAGCAGTACCAGCCGCGGCGCGAACCGGTGGGCGGCGGCGAGCGCCACCTGTCCGGTGTGTGCGATCCCCACCACCTTGAACCCGGAGACACGGTTCACCTGGGCGTGCAACGCGGCGGTCACGACTGGGTCGTCGTCCACGATGAGAACGGTGATGTCCGCCGCTCCAGGCATCGCCACACTCCTAGCTCGACTGTGATCGACGCGGGCATCTTAGGGACGTCGTGTTACAACCAATCGCCTTCTGCTCCTTTTGCTCAGTGCGGGGCTTCGCCCCAAGCTCTTCCCTCTTACTGTGTGATGCGTGTCAGCGGCCGGTGAGCCGTGGGGGAGGTGATCACTGGTGAGAGAGCGCGGATGGCTCCTGGCAGTGACTGCGCTGTGGATTCTGCTCGGCCTGCTCCCGCTGGCGCTGCTGACCTCGTCCAGCATCACGCTGTCGGCGGAAGCGGTCGGCGACGAGGTCGGCGACCGGGTGCGAACCACCGCCTCGGTCAGCCGGGTCGTGGTGGAGCAGCAGCTTGGCTCGCTCAAGCAGCTCGTCAGCGCGTACGCCCAGCGGCCCGAGGTGCGCGCCGCGGCGACCTCCGGCAAGCCGGTGGGCCGCGAAACGATGATCGGGTTCCGCGAGGAACTGGGCAGGATGCGCGCCGGAGTCGGCGGTGTGATCGTGATCGGGCTCCGGGGCGACATCGCCGGCGCCGAGCCGACGAGCGTGCTGCCCCAGGACGTCAGCAGCACCGACTGGTACGTCGCCGTCCGCGATCGCCTGCGACCCTACATCTCCCAGGCGTACACGCCCACGATGCGCGGCGTGTCCAGGGCCGTCGCCGCGGCCGCCGTGATCTCGAGCGCCGACGGCAAGAGCGTGCTGGGCGTCCTGGTCGTCGTCTACAGCCTGGACGCCATCCAGGACTTCGCCTCGCAGGCCGCCGAGGCGCAGGGGATCCGGCTGCTCATCACCGACCAGTCGGGCGTGCTCGTCGCCGACCCCGGCAGGAAGCTCTACGCTCTCACCTCCCTGCGCGAGGACCCCAGGGTGGACGCGGCGCTGGCCGGCCGTACCCTCTTCACCACCCACCACGACGCCGGCGGGAAGGTGCTGTCGGCGTCGGAGCCCATCCCCGACGTCGGCTGGACGGTCACCGCCGAGGTGCCCGCCGACGCGGCGCTCGCCTCGGCCGAGCAACTCCGGGTACGGGTGCTGTCGATCGCCGCCGTCCTGGCGCTGCTGATCCTCATCGGGTTAGGCCTGCAGATCCACACCACGCGCGGCCGGCGCCGGGCGCAACGGATGCTCGCCCGGTACGCCGCCGAGCTGGCCGTGGCCCGGGACGAGGCCGTGAGCGCGTCCGGCGCCAAGTCCGAGTTTCTCGCCAAGATCAGCCACGAGATCCGCACCCCGATCAACGGTGTCCTCGGCATGAACTCCCTGCTGCTGGACACCCTGCTCGACGGCGAGCAACGCCACTACGCGAGCACGGCGCAGGAGTCCGCGCGGAGCCTGCTCCGGCTGCTCGATGACTTCCTCGACCTGTCGAAGATCGAGGCGGGGCATCTGGAGGTGGAGTCGGTGCCGTTCGACCTGCTCCGACTCTGCGACGAGGTGGTGGCCCCGTTCGCGCCGCACGCCTACCAGCAGGGGCTCTGGCTCACCTCGCGGCTCGGCGACAGCCTGCCGCAACAGGTGCTCGGCGATCCGGTACGTCTCGGGCAGGTGCTCACCAACGTCGTGGGGAACGCGCTGAAGTTCACCGTCAAGGGTGGCGTCGACCTGGAGGTGACCCTCGACGAAGGCGGTCCCGGCGACGATCGGGTCACGCTGCGGTTCACGGTGACCGACACCGGCGTGGGCGTCGGGCAGGGCGACCTGGAGCGGGTCTTCGGCATCTTCCGTCAGGTCGACTCCCCGATCACCCGGCGGACCGGCGGGAGCGGCCTCGGCCTGGCCATCAGCAGGCAGCTCACCGAGCTGATGGGCGGTGAGATCGGGCTGGACAGCGTCGAGGGAGTGGGGAGCCGGTTCTGGGTGACGCTGCCGGTGGACGTACTGACGTGGTCGGCCCCGGCCGCGCCCGCGCTGCGCGGACGGCGGGTGCTCGTCGCCGACGCCCGGCCGGAGGACCTCGCGCTGGCCGTGCGCATCCTGGACGATGCCGGTCTGGTGGTGGAGACGGCCTCCGACGGCCCGGCCGCCCTGGCCGCCCTGCGGGCCGGTGCCGCGGCGGGACGTCCGTTCGACCTGGCGGTCATCGACCTAGACCTCGATTTCGCGTTGGCCGACGGGGAGTCGGCCGATCCGCTGCTCCGAGACGCCGGTGTCGTCGTGCTCGTCACACCGGGGCGCTCGGGGCGCGCCTGGCCGATCTCGGTGGCCGAGCGGACCGTGCAGTCGATGACCCGGCCGCTCAGCCGCCGCCGGCTGCTCGACGCCGTGGAGAACGCTCTGACTCCCGCGCAGGGAGCCGGGCCGGGTTCCGTGCCTGCCTCCGCGCAGGGCGGCGAAACGCCGGATGTGCCGGTCGACGGCGCCGCACCGGCGCGGATCCTGGTCGCCGAGGACGACGAGGTGAGCCGCCAGGTGGCCGAGCTGGTCCTGCGGAGGGCGGGCCACCACGTCGACTCCGTCGCCGACGGGAAGCAGGCCGTGGCGGCGGTGCTCCTGGGCGGGTACGACCTGGTCTTCATGGACTGCCAGTTGCCGGTTCTCGACGGCCTGGCCGCGACCGCCGAGATCAGGCGGCGCGAGGAGCCGCGCACGCCGATCATCGCGATGACCGCCGCCGCGATGCCGGACGACCGACTTCGCTGCCTGGCGGCGGGCATGGACGACCACCTGGCCAAGCCGGTGGACTGGCAGTACGTCGTGACCCAGGTGCCGCTGTGGGCCGCCACGTCAGAGGTCCCGCCGGAGCTGGCGGGGCTGTCGCAGGGGGATATCACGGAGATCGCCGAGGTGTTCCTCTCGACGGCCATGGCGATCTATGACGAGCTCCGCCAAGCCGAACGCGGTCAAGACCTGGCCCGGGTGGCCGCGCTCGCGCACCGGTTGAAGGGCAGCTGCGCGACCGTCGGGCTCATCGAGGCGGCCGAGGTGTGCGAACGGGTCGAGGTGTCGGCCCAGCGCGGGGTTGCCGAGCGGGAATCAGTGGATCGGCTGGGTGGTTTGTTGCGCGAGCTGCCGAATTGGATGTCAGTAAATTAACCCTGGTGACGGATTTATTAACGTGTGAGTAATTTTCTGTCACTAGCGTGCTTATGTCGCGAATTAACGTATTTGTAATGGGGGAAGGTAAATGGCGGATTCGACTGAGGAGCCCAGTCCCACGGGCATCCCCACCCCGTCGGACACTCCCACCGCGACACCCACGCCCACGGACTCCCCGGCACCCACGCCCACGGATACACCCGCGCCGACCCCGACCCCGTCGGACACGCCGACCCCGACCCCGCCGGATACACCCGCGCCGACCCCGACCCCGTCGGACACGGCGACCCCGACTCCGTCGGACACCCCTTCCCCATCGGGCACCCCCACGCCATCGAGCCCGCCGTCCAGCACCCCTCCGGACGCGTCGAGCCCTACGCCGACGCCCACCCACTCGTACACCCCGCCCCCGACGCCCGCCGGGCCGCCGGGCGCGTCGGGCCAGGTGCAGATCGACTGGGACTCCATTCGCGAGCTGGCCGGACTCTTCGACAAGCTGGGCGACGACGTCGTGGAGCGCCGGCTGAACTCCTGGAAGCTGGGAAGCACCTCCGGCCTCGTCGGCGGCGACGAGGAGGGTATCGATTGGGCCGAGTGGTACCACGCCGGTTACGCCGCCCTGACCCATCACATGGACGCCATCGCCGAGAAGAACTTCACAGCGGCCGGCAATCTGCGCAGCCTCAAGAAACTCTGGGACTACCTGGAGCAGGACATCATCGCGTCCCTGCCCACGGCCCTGGACCTCCCTGACGCGCCGATCCCCGTGACGCCGCCGGCCAAGGAAGGTGCCTGATGTTCGATCCGTTCCAGGCGCTCGCCTGGTTCGCCGACGTACACGTGCCCGTGGCCGACGTGTCCAACCTGCGGGCGCGCGCGACGGAGCTGCGCGAGTTCGCCAAGGCGATCGGCACGCTCGCGCAGCACACGGAGAGCGGGGTCGCGGGCGTGCTCAAGACGAACGACAGCCGGTCGGTCGACCGCTTCGCGGACGTGTGGCCCGACCAGCTCGCCCCTCGATACGCCGCCATGCGGGCGGCGCTGAACGAGCTGGCCGACGGCTGCGACGACTACGCCGACGCGGTGGAGGAACACCGGGAACAGCTCAAGATCATCGGCACCCAGCTGGCCGCCATGGCGTTCACCATGATGTTCGGCTATCTCTACCCGGCGGCCAGGATCGCGGCCGAGGGCGTGTTCAAGTGGCTCGTGGCGCGGGCCAGGCTGGAGAAGACGATCTTCCAGAAGCTGATGAAGACCATCCTGGCCGCGAAGGTGGGCAAGTTCAACGTGGGCACGTACGCGGTGCGCGAAGGACTCGACGCCGTGGCCGACTCGGTCGTGTGGGCCACGGTGAAGACCGGCGTGCACGCGGCGAGCTCCGCCGCCACCGGCCAGCCGATGGGCAACCTGTGGGAGTACGCGGGCAAGCACTTCGTCGCCGAACTGGCCTATGACGGCGGTATCAAGGCCTTGCGCGACGTACGCAAGTTCATCCCGGCCACCAGGTTCACCGAGACCATGCTCGGCACCGGTCCCATGGGCAACTTCTTCCGGCGGACCACGTCGGCGGCGACCCTCTACGCGCTGGTCGCCAACGGGGACATGTCCGTCCAGGGATCGCTCAGATCCGCTTTGGCGCACGCCCCCCGGGCGTTCATCCTCCACCGATAAGGAGCCGGTATGACCATACCCAGGAGCGGCGATCCGGAGATCGACCGGGCGCTGGCGCAGCTCGCGGTACAGACGGCTCAGTTCGAGGAAGTGGGGCGCCGACTGGAGTCGGCCAGGGGGCGCGGTGTGGCGGCGGACGGGCAGGTGACGGTCGAGGTCCTGCCCAGCGGCGGGCTGGCGAGCGTGCACATCGCGCCGCGAGCGATGCGGCTGGGCTCCGAGGCGCTGTGCGAGGCCCTAATGGAGGCGGCCCGGCAGGCCGAGGATGACGTGACCGCCCAGACCTTCACCGCCACCCAGGCCCTCTTCGAGCTGCCCGGCCGCTGACGTCGAGCCCGGCCGCTGGCGACGCTGGGTCAGGGGCGGCCCGGTGGGGCCGCGATCGGGCTGTAGTGGAGGCTCGCCAGCAGGCGCCGGTCCCCGTCCTTGACCGAGATCTGGGTGACGCGGAAGCGTCCGTCGGCCGGTGTGCCCTGGAAGGCGGCGCGCTGCGCCAGTACGCCGATGGCCACCGCCGTGTCGCCGTATTCCCGTACGGTGACGTCCGCCCAGCTCATCTCGTGCGTGACCATGCCGCCGCCGCGGTAGCGCGCCAGCCACTGGTCCTTGTTCAGGATGAAGCCGAGCGGTCCCACGAGGGTGAAGTCGGGCACGGTGAGCGCGTCGAGCGCTGCGGTGTCGCCGCGGCGCTCGGCCTCCATCCACTGCCTGCTGAGTTCGTCGAGTCGCTGGTCGATGGTCATGATCAGATCTCCTGTCTCTCCATGGGCCGGCCTTGGCGGTACATGCGCGCGGGCTTGTTGCCCGCCGCCTGCCCGCCGTCGATGGGCAAGGTCACTCCGGTGATGAACGACGACTGGTCGGAGCAGAGCCACACGACCGCCGCGGCCACCTCTTCTGATCGGCCGATGCGCCGCATGGGCGTCGACAGCCCGGCCAGGCGCTGCGCCTCCTCGCCCGCCGCCTCCAGGTGATGGGTGAGGATCGGCCCTGGGGCGACCACGTTGACGCGGATGCCCTGGTCGGCGTAGTCGAGCGCGGCCACCTTCGTCAGGCCGATGATCCCGGCCTTGCCCGCCACGTACGCGCTCAGGTTCGCGCTGCCCTGGAGCCCGGCGAGCGAGGCCATGTTGACGATCGACCCGCCACCTGAGGCGAGCATGGCCCGGATCTGGTACTTCATGCCGAGGAAGGTGCCGCGCACGTTCGTACGGATGCCCCGGTCGAACTCGTCGGGATCGATGTCGGCCAGCGGCGCGGGCATCGGCCCGTCGGTGGCGTTGTTGAAGGCCGCGTCCAGCCGGCCGAAGGTCTCCAGCGCCCGCTGGACCAGCCGCTCGCTCGACGCCGCGTCACCGACGTCAAGGGATACGGCCAGCGCTTGCCCGCCGTCGAAGCGGATGTCCGCGGCGACCTGTTCGACCGCCTGCGCGTCGCGGGCGCCGAGCACCACGGCGGCGCCGGCCTGGGCCAGGGCCTGGGCGGTGACGGCGCCGATGCCGCGGCTGGCCCCCGCCACGACCGCGACTTTGCCGTTGAGGGAAGGGTTTGGCTGCATGTCTCCGACGATAGATATCGAAGCATTAGATGTCAAACGATTAGATGGCACTGCTAAACTCGGCGGCATGATGCCACCCTTCCGCCCACCGATCGGCCTGCTGCTCACCAACACCGCCAGGATCGTGAGCCGGGCCTTCGACGACGCGCTCGCCTCCGTGGGCGGGTCGGCCCCGGTCTGGCAGATCCTCATCTCGATCAAGTCCCGGCAGCTGGGCAACCAGCGCGAGCTCGCCGAGGCGGTGGGCATCCAGGGGGCGACGCTGACCCACCACCTCAACGCGATGGAGAGCGGCGGCCTGCTGACCCGCCGCCGGGACCCCGCCAACCGGCGCGTCCACGTGGTCGAGCTGACCGAGGAAGGGGAGCGGTTGTTCCACCGGCTGCGGGAGGTGGCGATGGCCTTCGACACCCGCCTGCGCGTGGGCCTCAGCGAGGAGCAGACTGCCTCGTTCGAGGAGATTCTCACCCAGCTGGCGCAGAACATCCGCGACTAGACAGGCGGCCAGAGCGGGCTCAGCCTGCGGGTTTCGGCCGATGCCTGCCGGGAAGCATGGTCCACGGCCCCCCGCCCGCGGGAGGTGGAGACGTATGCGCATCGAGGTGACGCCCGACGGTCCCTACGTGGTGACCGGATCGGTCCCCATGGCCAGGCAGGTCATCGGCGGCGACGCGATGGGCCAGTCGACGGAGTGGATCCAGGGCGAGGACTATCCGGTCGCGGAGTCGTACGAGCTCTGCCGTTGCGGCCGTTCGCAGAACAAGCCCTACTGCGACGGCAGTCACGAGCGGGTGCGGTTCGACGGCACCGAGACCGCCTCGCGGCGGTCATACCTGGGGCAGGCGGAGGAGCAAATCGGGCCCGAGTTGGCGCTCACCGACGCGCCCGCGTTCTGTGCTTTCGCCCGCTTCTGCGATGCGGACGGGCAGGTATGGAAGCTCCTCAAGATCCCCGGACAGGGCGAGACCGCCGCGCGGCAGGCCGCGCACTGCCCGTCAGGCCGGCTCACCGCCTGGGCGTCCCGCTCGCCGATCGAGCCCGAGCTGCCGCCGTCCATTGGCATCGTCGAGGACGAGGTGGCGGGCGTGGGCGGGCCGATCTGGGTACGCGGCGGCATTCCGGTCACCTCGGCCGACGGCGAGGACTATGAGGTACGCAACCGGGTCACGCTCTGCAGGTGCGGAAACTCGAGGAACAAGCCGTTCTGCGATGGCTCGCACGTGACCATCCGTTTTGCCGGCGCCTGACCCCGGTTCGACTTCACTTCCGCGGCCTGGGGAGGATGGGTTCATGAACACACGATCTATTGGCCAGACCCGTGTCGGCGCCATCGGGCTCGGTGCCATGCCCATGTCCGTAGCCGGGCACATGCCCGACGAAGCCCAGTCGATCAAGACCATCCACGCGGCGCTCGACGCGGGAGTCACCCTCATCGACACCGCTGACGCCTACACGCCGTCGGCCGACCAGGTGGGTCACAACGAGCGGATCGTGGCCAAGGCCCTGGCGAGCTGGAGCGGCGACACCGGTGACGTGCTCGTGGCCACCAAGGGCGGCCACACCCGGGTAGAGGGCGGTGGGTGGCAGGTCAACGGCCGGCCGGACTACTTGGCCGAGGCGTGCGAGCGCTCCTTGAAGGCGCTGGGGGTGGAGGCGATCGGGCTCTATCAGCATCACCGGCCCGACCCCGCCGTGCCGTACGAGGAGACGCTCGGCGGCCTGCGGGACCTGCTCGACGCGGGGAAGATCCTGATGGCGGGCATCTCCAACGCCAATCCGGAGCAGATCAGGCTCGCCCACGAGATCCTGGGTGGGCGGCTGGCCAGTGTGCAGAACGAGTACTCGCCGAAGTTCCGGTCCAGCGAGCCGGAGATCGACGTGTGCGCGGAGCTCGGGGTGGCGTTCCTGCCGTGGTCGCCGCTGGGCGGCATCAGCTCGGCGTCCGAGCTCGGCGGCAAGCACACGGCGTTCGGCACGGTGGCGGCGGCGCGGGGCGTGTCGCCGCAGCAGGTCTGCCTGGCCTGGGAGCTGGCGCGCAGTCCGGTGGTGATCCCCATCCCCGGGGCGAGCAGGCCGGAGAGCATCGTCGACTCGGCCGCCGCGGCCGACCTCGTCCTCACCGCCGAGGAGCTGTCCCTGCTTTCTTAGCTGGACGCTTTCTTAACTGGACGCTTTCCTAGCTGCACGCTTTCCTAGCTCTACTGCAAGTGGGCTGGGGCCGGCTGGTCGGTCGGCTCCAGCCCGCGCAGCTCGGCCAGGGTCTCGTCGGCCCAGGCGAGCGCCGAGCGGCCCTGCGTGAGGCCGAGATTGAGCGCGTGCCTGCCGAGCCTCGACCCGTCCTCGGGTTTGCACTCCAGGACGGCCAGCCGCTGCTGGAACCCCGCCCTGATGCGCTCGACCACCGCGATCGCCGACTCCTTGTCGAGCAGCGGAAGCAGGAACGCCTGGAGGGCCACCTCGCTGCGTATCGCACCGACCGGTTCGTGCTCGACCAGCCAGGAGCGCACCTGCTCCGCGCCCTCGGGCGTGATCGCGTACAGCTTCCGTCCGCGCGCCCCCTCCGACTCGACCGCCACCAGCCCGTCGGCGGCCATCTTCACCAGCTCCGGGTAGATCTGCGTGTGCCCGGCCTGCCAGACGTGATTGAGCGACCGCTCGAAGGATTTCGCCAGGTCGTAGCCGCTGGCCGGCCCCTTGGCGTCGAGGAGCCCGAGCAGCGCGATCCGTAGGGACATGTCGGCAAGCATAGCAATGGGTTGACATGTCAATCCTTACATGTCACTCTCCACACGTGAATACTGACACGAAGCGCGGAGGCGATGGCCTCCTGCTGGTCGCCGTGCTCGGCGGCATGTTCTTGGGAATGCTCGACCAGACGATCGTCGGTACGGCCCTGCCGCGGATCATCACGGAGCTGGGCGGCGTCGATCTCTACACCTGGGTCGTCACGGCCTACCTGCTGACCTCGACCGTTACCGTGCCCCTCTATGGAAGGCTGTCGGACCAGCACGGCAGGAAGCCGCTGCTGTTGATCGGCATGTCCGTGTTCCTCCTGGGCTCGGCGTTGTGCGGGGTGGCGCAGGACATGACGCAGCTCATCCTGTTCCGCGCGTTGCAGGGCTTGGGCGCGGGCGCGCTGCTGCCGTTGTCGATCGCCCTGGTGCTCGAACTGTTCCCGCCGGAGAAGGGCGGGGCGCGGGTGCAGGGCGCGATGGGCGGGGTGATGGCGCTCAGCTACCTCGCCGGGCCGTTCCTGGGCGGGCTCTTCACCGACCACGCGAGCTGGCGCTGGGCCTTTTATGTGAACGTGCCGATCGGCCTGGCGCTGATCGCGATCATCGTGCTGCGTCTGCCGCGACTGCCGGGGCACGGCGGCGGGCGGCCCGACTACCTGGGCATCGGGGTCTTCACGGTGGCCATCAGCGCGCTGCTCATCGGCCTGACCGAGAAGGGACTCGACGGCCACACGTGGACCAGCGTGCCGGTGATCGGGCCGATCGTGCTGGCTCTGGTGTCGCTCGTGGTGTTCGTGGTGGTGGAGTTGCGGGCCGAGGCGCCCATCGTGCCCATGCACCTGTTCCGGAACCGTACGTACACGCTGGTCAACGTGACCTCCTTCTTCACCGCCTTCTGCATGTTCGCCGGTGTGGTGTTCCTGCCGCGCTACTTCCAGGAGGCGCTCGGCGCCAGCGCCACCGAGTCGGGGCTGCGGATCTACCCGCTGACCCTGGCCATGGTGGTGGGCAGCATGGTCGTGGGCGCGCTGATCAGCCGGACGCGCGTCTACAAGCCGTGGCTGGTGGCGGCGCCGTTCCTGCTGGTCGTGGGCACGCTGCTGTGCGCCGGTCTGACGCTGGACACGCCGCCCTGGGTGCTCGTCGGGTGGATGGCGCTGATCGGTCTCGGCATGGGCCCGATGCTCTCCGGCCTGACCGTGGCCGTGTCGGACTCGGTGCCGCCCCAGTACATGGGTACGGCCTCGGCCAACCTGACGTTCTTCCGCCAGATCGGCGGCTCGGTCGCCCTGGCGCTGGCCGGCACCGCCTACACCTCCGTCATCGCCACCGAGACGCCGCTGCACGGGCTGGCCGCCGCGCACGCCTCGGCAGCGGCCCTGGTCATCCCCTCGCTGGGGGTCGCGGGCGCCCTCGTGGCGCTGGTCGCCCTGATCGCCATGCCCGGTACGCGTATCGACCGGGAAACCCCCCAGCCCAAGGTCGAGGCCAGTTTCGCGTCCTGAGCGCCGTCATGCGAAGCTGTCCTTGTCCCCAACACCAGGAGGTCCTCATGGCGGAAACACCGGAGCCGGAAGTCGACGAAACTCCCGAGGACGAGATGAAGCGCAAGTTCCGCGAGGCGCTGGAGCGCAAGCGTAACCAGCATGCCGACTCGAGCGCGGGTGGCAGGGGCAACGACCCTTCCAAGATTCACGGCGCTCACGGGCCCGCCGCCAGCAAGCGTTCTTTCAGGCGGAAGAGCGGCGGTTGACCTGAGCTTTTCTGGGGGTACGGCATGCCGTACCCCCTTTTTTCTTGACCCTCTAGGTAGATCTTCGCCCGTTTCATGGGCTTATGTTTGCCTTTGTCCGGTTCGGTACCTATAGTTCATGGAGTTACCAGCCGGTGACTTTGGGGCTTCAACAGGGGAGTACCAACCGGCAGGCGCCGAATCCCGCTCGCGGGAACCGGGGAACCAATGTTCCTTAGGGGTGAATCCGACCGCGGTCGGTAGGGCATCTCCACGTCCGAACCCGTCAGCTAACCCGGTAGGCGAGATGGAGAGGACACCTACCGCATGCGTAACCCCCGCGTCGTGCCGCCAGCCCGCGTGTTGTCGTCCGCTGACTGACCGGCACCTTCCCCCCGCTCTTCCACGCTCCGCGTAGCGCCCGTTTGGCGTTTTGCCCGGCTACGCCCACCTTTCGCGAGCGCAATCCCCTTGTTCCCGTATAAAGGACTTTGCTACTTCATGTCTGTTCGATCTGCCATGCTCACCGCCGCCGTCGTCGGTGCGATCTCCATCGGCGCAGGCACCGCCGCACACGCCGACACCGGCAGCGACAAGAAGGTCCTGCTCAAGGGCAAGACCACCGCGTCCTACTTCTGGGACGACTCCTCCGGCCGCGCCGGGGACACCGGGCTGCCGGCCAGTGGCAAGCCCATGCAGAAGGGGCTCGCCGCCAGCCCGAGCTGGCCGCTCATGACCGAGGGCTACGTCGTCTACAAGGGCAAGAAGATGCCCTTCTTCGTCGGCGACCGCGGCCCGGGCGTGCCGTCCTCCAGCGGCGTCATGCTCGACCTCGACGCCAAGACTTTCGCCGCCCTGACCGGTGGCAGCTTCAACTCCAGCACGCTGGGCGTGGACGGCAACGGGGGCGCGGGCCACATCAAGATCGACTACGTCATCACCAAGTGGGGCAGTGGCCCGGGCAAGAAGAACTACCCGCAGCCCTTCTCCACCGGTGCGTACGCCGTAGTGGACCACAACCCCGCCAAGCCCCCGAAGATCGTGGCCGAGGGCGACAAGCCCGCCGCGGTCAAGCCCGCTCCGGCCAAGGCCGTGCCGGTGGCTGCCAAGAAGGCCGGCAAGGCCGAGGACAAGGCTGAGAACAAGGTTGTCGAGTCGAACGCCATCGGTGGCGCCGCCGCGGCGGTCGCGCTGGCGATGTTCGGCGGCTCGACGGTCGGCCGCGAGCGGATCCGCAAGCTCGTCCGGCGCTGACGGCCGTTAGGTCCGAAGACGGTCTTGCTGACGGCCGTCAGGTCCGGAGCCGACGGCCTTGATGGTCGTCGACTTCGGAGCTGACGGTCTTTGCGTCGCGGGAAACAGAATGTCATTCTGACCTCGTGACCACGCTTGCAGCCGCGAACGGCATCGAGATCGCGTACGAGTCCTTCGGCTCACCCGGCGGACGTCCCCTGCTCCTCATCATGGGGCTCGGCGCCCAGCTCATCCACTGGGACGACGAGCTCTGCGAGCTCCTGGCGGAGCAGGGCCATCACGTCGTCAGATTCGACAACCGTGACTCCGGACTCTCCACGCACCTACACGACGAGGGCGTTCCCACACTGGGGACGTCCTCTTCGTATCTGCTGGATGACATGGCCGACGACGCGGCCGGGCTGATGGACGTCCTCGGCTGGCCCGCCGCCCACGTCGTGGGCGCCTCGATGGGCGGGATGATCGCCCAGACGCTCGCCATCCGGCACCCCGAACGGGTGCTGACCCTTACCTCGATCATGTCGACTCCCGGTCCGGACGTGGCCCCGCCCACGCCGGAGGCCAGCGCGGTGCTGCTCGCCGCGCCCCCGACCGATCGGGACGCCGTGCTCGCCCAGTCCTTGAGGACCTGGGCGGTGATCGGCTCGCCAGGCTTCGACATGGACCGGGAACGCATTCTCCGGCTGTCCGGCCAGGCGTACGACCGGTGCTTCGACCCGCCGGGCACGACCCGGCAGCTGGCCGCGATCATGGCCTCCGGTGACCGCACGGAGCGGCTCGGCACGCTGGGGATCCCCGCCCTGGTCATCCATGGCGAGGCCGACGCTCTCGTTCCAGTCGCCGCCGGCCACGCCACGGCGGCGGCGATTCCGGGCGCCACGCTGCTGACGTTCCCCGGTATGGGCCACGACCTGCCCCGGCCGCTCTGGCCGGACATCGTCGGCGCCATCACCAAGCTCACCACGAGCTGACGTACCAAGGATCAGGCCGGTCAGGGGTCGGTCGTTCAAGGACCGGGCTGTTCAAGGACCAGGCTGGTCAGGGATCGGTGGAGGTCGGTGGCTCGTGTCCGCCGCGCCCGGACGCGAGCCACCGGGTCTCTCAGATCTCCAGCTTCTCCTCGATCCCGCGGAGCTGGTGCCGGGCCAGTGCCAGGTTGGCCCGTGCCCGGTCCAGGGCGAGATAGAGGAAGAGCCCCTTGCCGCCGCGGCCGGTGATCGGCCGGATGATGTGGTACTGGCCGCCTAGCGTGATCAGGATGTCCTCGATGGAGTCCTTGAGCCCCAGCGAGTCCATCGTGCGCAGCTTGGCCTTGACCACCTCCGTGTTCCCCGCCGCGGCGACCTGGAGATCCAGGTCCTTGGAGCCGCCGAGTGCCCCCAGCGCCATGCCGCTGCCGTGATCGACGATCACCGCGCCGATGGAGCCGTCGATCGTCATCATCTCCTTGAGAGAGACGTCCATGCTGGCCATGCCTTCCTCCGTTCAAGCTCAGTGGATCCGTGCTGAGATGGCGGCCACGCTGGCCGCCGTCTTGCGCCCCTCCAGCCGGAGCAGCCCGAGATTGGTGCCGGGCTCAGCCAGGACTGCGAGGACGATGGTGGGGCCCGCCGCGTAGAAGGCGGCGAAGCCGGCGGTGCCGGAGATGAGCGTCTCCTCCAGTACGCCCTGGCCCGTCATGATCGTCATTCGCCTGCTCAGCGCGAGCAGCGCCGCGGACAGTGCGGCGACCTGCTCGCCACTGCCGTCGGCGTTGTCGCAGGCGATGCTCATGCCGTCGACCGTGCAGGCGACGCTCCCGCTGATGTCCGGAGTGCGCTCGCGCAGGAGAACCATCTCCCTGAGCACCTCTTCACGCAGCTCCACCGGTGGCCTCCTTTGCGGGCGGGGGAACTTCATGTCAGCTCCTCCAGTGCCTTCTTCAGGCGCATCAGCAGGGCCAGGTCCGTGGGGTCCGCCGTGACCGGCGGGCCGAGCGGCAGGCCCGGGGCGCGGGGATCGTGCGGCGGCCGTTGATCGGCGGCCACGCGCCCCCGCTGCGGCAGCGCCCCCTGCCCGCCTGCGGCGGCCTTCGCCCTGTGCTCACCGGTCTTCGTCGCGCTCTCCTCCGGGGCGCGCGTGGTGGTCGTCTCCACGGGCGGTGCCAGCAGCCCGGCCGCCGCCATCCTCCGTACGGCCAGCAACACCGAATAGCCGGACCTGCCGATCCGCTTGGCCAGGTCGAGCGGTGTAGCCCCGGCCCCGGCCCCGGTGACGACCTCCCACTGGACCGAGTCCAGAGTCACCCCGCTGCCCGGCAGCCACCGCGCCGGCCGTACCGGAGCCGCGTCCAGCTGGGCGGACGGCCAGATCTGCGCGAGATAGGCGCGGCGGCGCGCGCACTCCCGCATCAGGCCCGCCACGTCGAAGAACCACTGCCCGCCCAGCCAGTGCTGCTCGCCCGGCCGGAACTTCGGCCGCGACCCGCCGGCCGGCAGCAGGAAGAACGCGGCGTCCAGGACGGCCCCGAGCACGCAGTACTGCAGCTCGCCCAGCGTGACGGGCCCCTCCTCCAGCAGGCGCGCGCAGCCTCCGTCGGCCTGCAGCCGGCGCAGCGCGGTCTCCGGCAGCCGCCCGCGCGCCGCCAGCAGCCGTTCGACGCCGGGGGTCTGGGCGCACTCCATGTACGTGACCCGGCCCTCGCTGAGGAAGATCGTCCCGGCCCGGCCCACACGGAGGGCGCCCGTGGCCCGTTCACGGGCTAGGCCGGCCAGAAGCGTGTCCAGCGGTGCCATGGCTCAGGTGAGCAATTGGCGGGAGATGTTCAGCAGGCGGTATCGCGCCAGGGCGAGATTCGACCGTTCCAGGTCGAGGCGCAGGTAAATGACGAGCGGCCCCTCGAATACCGTTTCAAGGAATCTCAGTAAATGATGGCCTTTGTCGGTAGTGACCAGCATGTCGTCGATACGGATGGTTTCACCCGGGCAGGAGCGGGCCAGACCGTCCATGGTCGCGCGCAGTGTCTCCGTCAGGGCGGCGGCGGAGCTCTCGGCGTCCACGCCTTGCGGCGGTCCGCTGATGGCCACGGCCATGCCGCTCGTCTGGTCCACCAGCATCGCGTCCAGCGCCCCTGGTATCGCCATGACCTCGGTCAGGCAGTCATCCAGTCCCAGCACGTGACCCTCCCACGCCGTCATGAGGACTGGGACAGCGTAGGAGCGGCGGATGGCGGCCGGGTGATCGGATAAAGCGAGATATGTATGAGGTTGAAGATGTCTACGGCCAAGGTGGAGAAAAACCTAACCGCGACGGAGATTTCCTGATTAGGGGTATTGCTTGCGACATTTAAGAGTATCGCTCACATTATTCTCGGCCCAGCTTGCCAGTATCCAATGGATACTCTGGAGAATATGAAGATTCTTCTCTTTGGCGCGACCGGCATGGTCGGTCAGCGCATCGCCGCCGAACTGGCGGCCCGCGGCCACGAGGTGACCGGTGTCAGCAGGTCGGGGCCGGTCAAGGGAGATGTGCGTGACGCCGCCACGCTGGGCCGCGGCCACGACGCCGTGATCTGCGCGATCGCTCCGCCCCGCGACGGGAGCGAGCCCGAGGGGCCGTTCCTCGACGCCCATCGCGCCCTCATCGACGGCGTCCGCGCCGCCGGGGTCAGGCGGCTCGTCGTCGTCGGCGGCGCCGGCGGCCTGGAGGTGGCGCCCGGTGTCGACCTGGTCGACACGCCCGGCTTCCCGGAGATGTACAAGAAGGAAGCGCTGGCCCAGCGGAGCGCTCTCGGCCTCTATCGCGAGGTCGACGACCTCGACTGGACCTACGTCTCCCCGGCCGCGGAGATCGCGCCCGGAGAGCGCACCGGACACTTCCGTGTCGGCGGCGACCAGCTTCTCGCGGACGCCGAGGGCAACAGCCGCATCTCCGCCGAGGACTACGCGATCGCGATCGCCGACGAGGTGGAGAAGGGCGAGCACCCGCGCCGGCGCATCACGGTCGCCTACTGAACTCCGTCCGACTCCTTAAGGTCCGATCCCTTAAGGTCCGATTCCTCAAGGAGTCGGCTCCTCAAGCAGGTCGTCCGCCTCCTCCAGGAGGCCGCCCGGCTCCTCGGGCAGGAGGGCCTTCTCGTCGGGCTTGTGGACGAGCACCTTGTCCACGTACGACTTCACGGCGGCCGCGATGCCCACGTCGGCCCCGGCCGCCTCCGACAGGTACCACCGGTGGTCCAGCACCTCGTGGAACAGCTGCGCGGGCTCCAGCTTCCCGCGCAGCCGGGCCGGAATGCCCTCGACCGTCGGCTGGAACACCTCGGCCAGCCACCGGTGCGCCACGATCGCCTCGTCCTCGTGCCGCAGGCCCTTGGCGACCCGGAACCCGTCGAGGTCGTTCAGCAGCCGCCTGGCCTGGTTCTCCTCGACGTCGAGCCCGGTGAGCCGGAGCAGCCGCCGCTGGTGGTGCCCCGAGTCGACCACCTTGGGCCGGACGATGAGCCGCCCGGTGCCGACCTTGCGCCGCACCATCATCTCGGCGACGTCGAAGCCCAGCAGGTTGAGCCGCCTGATCCGCTGCTCCACCCGGTGCCAGTCGACCTCCTCGATGATCTCGTCCTGGGTGATCTCGTTCCACAGCCGGTGGTAGCGGGTCACGATGTCCTCGGCGGTGTCCATGGGGTCGATCGACGGGTGCAGCAGCCCGCCCGCCTCCAGGTCGAGCATCTCGCCGAAGATGTTCATGTGCGCGGTCTCGATGTCGCCGAGCCGCTGGCCCTCGCTGATCATCGGGTGCATCTCGCCGGTCTCCGCGTCCACGAGGTAGGCGGCGAAGGCGCCCGCGTCCCTGCGGAACAGCGTGTTCGACAGCGAGCAGTCGCCCCAGTAGAAGCCGATCAGGTGCAGCCGCACCAGCAGCACGGCCAGCGCGTCCAGCAGCCGGGTGAGCGTGTCTGGGCGCAGCGTGCCTGACATGACCGCGCGGTACGGGAGCGAGAACTGCAGGTGCCGGGTGATCAACGCCGCGTCGAGCCCCTCATCCCGGCCGGTGACGTAGGCGATCGGCTCGACCGACGGCGCGTCGAGCCTGGCCAGGTCCCACAGCAGCTGGTACTCCCGCCGGGCGTACCGCTCGCTGATCTCCTTGATCGCGTACACGTTGCCGGACAGCCGCACGAACCGCACCACGTGCCGCGAGATACCGCGAGGCAGGTCGACCATGTGGTGCGTCGGCCAGTCGGCGAGAGGGACCTCCCAGGGCAGGCGGATCAGGTCGGGGTTGCCGAGCGCGCCGGTGATCTGTAGGGGCATATGCCCAGGATATTGTGCGGACGTGGACGAGTTTCTCAAGTGGTACTTTTCCGGTCGTCCCGTCGTCGCCAGCACCCTGGGAGCCGACGGCTACGATCACACGCTCGGTGACTTCACCGCCGCCGCCTTCGCCGCCCGTGAACGGGAAGAGATCGTCTGGCTGGACCGGCTCTCCAGACTGGAGACGCCGACACCGGACGACGCGATCGACAGGGATCTCGTCCTGTCTCAGCTGAGGGGTTCCATCGCCCTCGCCTCCTGGCCGGAGTGGCGGCGCGACCCGGCCGTCTACCTGTCGGCGATCTTCACCTCCATGTTCACGCCGTTCCAGCGGCGGCTCAAGCCCGAGCCCGAGCTGGTGGCCGCCGCCCTCTCCCGGCTGGCCGAGGTGCCGGACGTGCTGGCCGCCTGCCGGGCCAACCTCGACGCCGAGCTCGCGGCGCCGCTGCTCGTCCAGCGCGGCCTCGGGCAGGCGCGCACCGGGCGCAACTTCCTCACCAAGACCATTCCGTCGATGGTGACAGACCCGGAGCTGCGCGCGCGGCTCGCGTCCGCCGCCGAGCCGGCCGCCGCGGCTTTCGATGCCTTCGTCATCTTCCTCGAAGAGTTCAAGTGCGGCGGCACCTGGCGGATGGGCGAGCGGCTCTACTCGACGCTGCTGCGCGAGCGCGAACTGCTCGGGTACGGCGCCGCCGAACTGCACGAAAAGGGCGAGGCGGCCTGGGCGTCGCTGGACGCGCGGATGCGCGAGGTCACCAAGCGGCTCAACGGCACCGAGGACTGGCGCGCCGCGATGGAGTCCCTGATGGACGACCATCCCGCCACGCTGGCCGACATGCGGGCCGAGTACGAGGCCGAGACCCACCGGGCCCGCGAGTTCGTCAGGGAACGCGACCTGGTGACCTTCCCCGAGGGGGAGGAGTGCCTGGTGCTGCCCTCGGCCGAATACACCAGGCCGATCCTGGCCGTGGCCCACTACCTGGCGCCGCCGCCGCTGAGCAGCTCGCGTACCGGCGTGTTCTTCGTGCCGTACACGCCTGACGGCTTCACCGAAGAGCAGGTACGGCAGCGCCTGCGGACGAACTCGCGGGCCCAGATGCCGTCGATCGCCGTCCACGAGGCCTATCCCGGCCACCACTGGCACCTGTCGCACATGGCGAGCAACACCCGGACCGTGCGCAACGTGTTCCGCACCCCGTACTTCACCGAGGGCTGGGCCCTCTACGTCGAGAAGGTGCTGCACGAGCAGGGCTACTTCGACACGCTCGCCACCGAACTGGCGCACCTGGACTGCCGCATCTTCCGCGCGGCCCGCATCGTGGTGGACACGGCGCTGCACTGCGCGGACATGTCGATCGAGGAGGCGGAGACGTTCATGGCGACGAAGGCGTCACTGTCGCCCGGAACGGCGCAGGGAGAGGTCAACCGCTACTGCGCCTGGCCCACGCAGGCGCCGTCCTACCTGACGGGCGCGATCGAGATCGACCGGATCAGGGAGTCGTACGACGGGCCGCTGAAGTCGTTCCACGACAAGATCGCGGGCTCGGGCGGCCTGCCGCTGGGCTTGGCGGAACAGGCGGCCCACCTGTAGCCCCCTCAGGTGGTGCTGCGGGGGAAGGCCGGTGGGTTGAGCGAGCGGTCTATCACGGCCGCGAGCTGCTCGTCGGTCAGGATCGTGGGCTTGCCGACGCTCAACCCCCGCACGTACACCTCACACAGCCATTCGAGTAACCGGGTGGCCTCTAAGGCCTGCTCAAGCGTGGCGCCGATGGTGACGCCGCCGTGGTTGGCCATGAGCGCCGCCTGCTTGCCGTCCAGCGCCGCCCGGACGTTGGCCGCCAGCTCCGGCGTCCCGTACGTCGCGTACTCGGCCACCCGCACCACCCCGCCCAGCAGCAGCGCGTTGTAGTGGACCGGTGGCAGCTCGGTCATCGTGGTGGCCACGACGGTCCCGAACACCGAGTGCGTGTGGACGATGGCCTGCGCGCCGGTGGTCTCGTAGACGGCCAGGTGCATCGGGGTCTCCGAGGACGGCTGCAGGTCGCCCTCGACCAGGTACCCCTCGATGTCCACGATCGGGCACATCTCCGGCGTCAGCCGGTCGAGCGCGACTCCGGACGGGGTGACCGCGACCAGTTCGCCCTGACGGACGCTCAGGTTGCCCGACGTGCCGATGACCAGGCCCTGCTCGACGGCTCTCTGCCCGTACTCGCACAGCTGCTCGCGGAGGCTCATGGCGGAGCAATGTAGTCGGTCGTCCGAAATGCGGCAATACCAGGGTGTTCGGCACCGGCCGAGGATGAGGGCTGAATCGGCCGACGAAGCGCCGTTGCGGCGGGACGTTGCGCCCGGTCAGCGGGCGTCTCCCTGGACAGACGCCCGCCACGTGCGGCGGTTGGCGGGTGGGGCGGCTTGCCGTACAGGATGGAAGGTCTTAAAAGACCATCACAGATGGTCGAGAGTGGCGAGCATCAGGCGCTCCAGGTCCACGCGGGCAAGGCGGCCGGGATAGAGCAGCAGGTGCAGGCTGAGCCCGTCGACCAGCGCCAGCAGGCGCTCCGTGATGTCGTCGAGGTTCTCGTCGCTGGTGAGTTCGCCCGCCGCCCGAGCCTCGCCGAGCACTGTCCGTACGGCGCCGCGGAGCTCGGCGGCCTCGGCGCGCTGGACCTCGGCGAGCCGCTCCGAGGCCAGACTGCGGCTCCAGAAACTGACCTCCAGACGCGTCTCCTGGGTACGCTCCGCGTCGAGGGGCAGGTTGTCCAGCAGCAGCTCGCGCAGGGCGGCCAGGCCGGTGGCGCCCTCGATCTTGCGCGTCAGGCGCTCGCGGATGCGCTGGTGGGACTGCCGCAGCGCCGACAGCAGGATCTCGTCCTTGTCGGCGAAGTAGTGCGCCAGCACGCCGTTGGAGTAGCCCGCCTCCTTGGCGATGGCCCGGGTCGTGGCGGCGTCGATGCCGTCCCTGACGATCACCCGGCGGGCGGCTGAGAGCACCTCGCGCCTGCGCTCGTCATGGTCAACGATCTTCGGCATCCGGTGGCCCCCTTCTTCGGTGCTGTCCTGAGCATATTGACTTTTTATTCGGACGTCTGTCTATTTAGACCCATGACCGTCGCCACGATCGGCGTGCACATCGTCGACATCCTCGCCAGGCCCGTCTCGTACATCCCGGAAGGGCAGGACACCGCCCTGGTGGACCAGATCCGGCTGACCGCCGCCGGATCCGCGGCCGGGACGGCGGTCGACCTAGTCAAACTGGGCAACGAGGTCGTCTCCATGGGCGCGATCGGGGACGACGAGCTCGGGGACTTCCTGGTGGCGGTGATGGCCAAGCGTGGCGTGGACGTCTCCCTGCTCACCCGCAAGTCCGGCGAGCAGACGGCGGCCTCGATCCTGCCGATCAGGCCCGACGGCGGGCGCCCCAGCTTCCACGTCCCCGGGGCGAACCTCGGGGTCACGACGGCGGACCTGGACGAGGCGCGGCTGCGTGGTGTGCGGGCCGTCCATCTGGGCGGGATGGATGTGACGTTCGGGCTGGGGGATCCGGCGTTCTTCGCGCTGCTGGACTCACTCCGGGCGGCCGGGGTGATCGTGACGATGGACCTGTTGTCGGAAATGCCGGACTTGCTGGGGATGGCGCGGGCATTCCTCCCGCACGTGGACTATGTCCTCCCGAACGACTCCCAGGCGCTCCTCATGGCAGCCGGCCTCACCGCCGGCTCCGACACGGGCTCGGGCTCGTCGGCGGGAGACACCTCCGCCGCCGAGGGCGATTCGCCTCCGTCGGCTTCGTCGCCTTCCGTGGCGGAGGTGTCGGCGGCGGCCCTGGCGTTGCTGGGGGAGGGGCCGCGCGGGGTGCTCGTCACGATGGGAGCCGAGGGAAGCCTGGTGGTGACCGAGGCGGGGATCGAGCAGGTGCCCGCGCTGAAGGTCGAGGTCAGCGACACGACCGGCTGCGGGGACGCGTACTGCGCCGGGTTCATCACCGGGCTGCTGCACGGACAGGACGTGGTGGGCGCCGCCCGCTGGGGCACGGCCGCCGCCGCCCAGGTCGCCACCGGACTCGGCTCGGACGCGGGCCTCACCGACCTCGAATCCACCCTCGCCCTCCTGACATGACAACGCCGGCTGCTGTGTTCGACCCGTGGAACTTGGAGAGGGATTTCAGATGACAGACGCTGAGCTTCGTCAGCGGGCGTTGAAGGTCGTGCCCGGCGGCATGTACGGGCACCTCAACGCCGCGATCTTTGCCCCCGGATACCCGCAGTTCTTCGAGCGGGGCGAAGGGTGCCGCCAGTGGGACGTGGACGGCCGCGAGTACATCGACTTCATGTGCAGCTGGGGCCCGGTGGTGCTCGGGCACCGGCACCCGCGCGTGGAGGAGGCGGCCGCCAAGCAACTGGCTCTCGGCGACTGCCTCAACGGGCCGGGGCCGATCATGGTCGAGCTGGCCGAGCTGCTGGTCGACACCGTGCCCAGCGCCGACTGGGCGATGTTCTCCAAGAACGGCACCGACGCCACCACCCAGGCCCTCATGGTCGCCAGAGCGGCCACCGGCCGGACGAAGGTGCTGATGGCCCACGGCGCCTACCACGGGGCCGACCCCTGGTGCACGCCGTCGCTGGCCGGGACGACGCCGAACGAGCGGGCCGACCTGGTGGAGTTCGACTACAACTCGATCGAGTCGCTGGAGGCCGCGGCCGCCACAGTCGAGGGGGAGGTCGCGGCGATCATCGTGACGCCGTTCAAGCACGACTCCTTCGAGGACCAGGAGCTGGTGGAGCCCGCTTTCGCGCGGGCCGCGCGGGCGCTGGCCGACCGGATCGGGGCCGCGCTGGTGATCGACGACGTCCGGGCGGGGTTCAGGATCGACCTGCGGGGGTCGTGGGAGCCCTATGGCGTACGGCCGGACCTGACGGCGTGGTCCAAGGCCATGGCGAACGGCTACGCCATAGCCGCCGTGACCGGCACGGACGCGCTGCGCGGACCGGCTCAGACGCTGTATTCGACGGGTTCGTTCTGGTTCTCGGCCGTGGCGATGGCGGCGGCGAAGGCGACGATCGAGACGCTGCGCGACACCGACGGCATCGCGGCCATGGAGCGGGCCGGGACGCGGCTGCGTGACGGGCTGTATGGGCAGGCCAAGGCGCACGGGTTCGTGGTGAACCAGACCGGACCTGTGACGATCCCGTGGCTGAGCTTCGACGGCGACGCCGACCTGTCGACCGCCATGTACTGGAGCGACGCCTGCCTGCGGCACGGTGTGTACATCCACCCGTGGCACAACTGGTTCATGTCGGCCGCGCACACAGAGGAGGACGTGGCCCGAGCCCTGGAGGGCACCGACCTGGCCTTCGCCGAGACCAGGGCGCACTTCGGCTGACGGGACCCGAGAGCGCTTCGGGTTGACGGTGGGTGGCCGTTTGGGCGGCAGGCATCTAGTGTCCTTTCTGCGGAAGGTTCACGGCAAAGGATCGCGGCAAAGGTGTTACGGCTCGATTGCGCCCCTTGACGGGTGCGCCCGGCCGTTCGTACCTTCGGGCAAACGGTTAGGAAACTTTCCTAATTCGTCCTCTTCAGGAGCCCCCCATGACCCACCCGGGAGAGATCACTCGGCGTCAGCTGCTGCGCCGAATCGGCATGACCGCGTTCGTCGCCGGCCCCGGCGCGGGCCTGCTGAGCGCCTGCGCCACCAGTGGCGCCGGCGACGAGCCCACCGCGACGCCGACCGGCTCGATCGCCGTCTCCGCCGACCCGAAGAACCCCTTCGGCGTCGACGCCAAGAAGCCGCTGGAGGTCACGATCTTCAGCGGCGGCTACGGCGACGCGTACGCCAAGGACCTGCACGAGAAGATGTACGAGAAGAGGTTCCCCGGCGCGACGGTCAAGCACAACGCGACCCAGCAGATCGGCACCCAGCTGCGCCCGCGCTTCGTCAGCGGCGACGTGCCCGACGTGGTCAACAACTCGGGCCCCGAGGCACTCGACCTGGCCGCCATGGCCGGCGAGGGCCAGTTGGCCGACCTGACCGCGCTGTTCGACGCGCCGTCCTTGGACGACCCGTCCAAGAAGGTCCGCGACACCGTGACGCCGGCCGTACTGGACAACGCGAAGATCGACGACAAGGACCTGGTCCTCAACTACACCGTCTCCCACCGCGCGCTCTGGTACAACGCCAAGCTCTTCGCGGACAAGGGGTGGGCGCTTCCGAAGACGTGGGCGGAGTTCAAGGCGCTCGGCGACACGGCGAAGAAGGAGGGCATCCTGCTGTTCGCCTATCCCGGGCAGAAGGGCCCGTACTACCAGCTCTGGAACGCCCTCTACACGGCCGCCAAGATCGGCGGCAACCAGGTCCTCATCGACATCGACAACCTGGTCGACAACGCCTGGAACGCCGAACCGGTGAAGCAGTCGGTGACCGCCTGGGTGGAGATCCAGACGCTTTATGGCGACAAGGCGTACTTCGGCCTCGACCACACCCAGACCCAGGTCAAGCAGCTCCAGAACAAGCTGCTCTTCTACCCGGTCGGCTCGTGGATCGAGAACGAGATGGCCAAGGACAAGCCCAAGGACTTCGAGTACGCCATCGCCCCGATCCCCGACGTCACCGCCGCCGACAAGATGCCGTACGGGGCCATCCAGGTGGGGGTCGGCGAGAACTTCTTCGTCTCCGCCAAAGGCAAGAACCCGCAGGGCGGCCTGGAGTATCTCCGCATCATGCTGTCGAAGGAAGGGGCCAAGGGCTTCACCGAGAAGACGCTGAACCTCACCGTGGTCAACGGCGCGGCCGAGGGACTGGATCTCACCCCGGGCCTCAAGAGCGCGGCCAAGGCACAGGACGCCGCCGGCCAGAACATCATCACCGACGCCCGTTTCGAGGGCTGGTACAAGGAGTTGTTCGACTACGGCACCCAGCAGATAAACGTGGTCATGGCCGGGCGCATCACGCCCGAGAAGTTCTGCCAGAACATGCAGAAGAAGGCGGACGCCATCAAGAAGGACTCGTCCGTCGTCAAGCAGACGCGGAGCAACTAGCCCATGGAGCGGTTGCGCAAGTACGGGTTCGTCGCCGCGTTTCTCGCCGTTCCTGTCGCTCTCTACTCGGTGTTCGTGATCAGCCCCTACATCCAGGCGTTCCAGATCTCCCTGACGGACTGGAACGGCTACAAGTCGAGGCTGCACTACATCGGGCTGGACAACTTCGCCCGGTTATTCGGGGACGAGGTCTTCTGGCGAGCCCTGCGCAATCACGGAATCCTGCTGCTCGTGCTGCCGCTCGTGACGGTCGCCATCGCGTTGTTCTTCGCGTTCCTGCTGAACCTGGGCGGGGGAACGCGCGGCGCGGGAATGAAGGGGATCTGGGGGTCGAGGTTCTATCGGGTGGTGTTCTTCTTCCCCCAGGTGCTCGCCGTGGCCGTGGTCGGGGTGCTGTTCAAGGCGGTCTACCGGCCCGACGAGAGCGGCGTGATCAACGGGGTCCTGGTCAAGCTGGGCCTCGACCCCGTCGGCTGGCTCGTCGAGCCGAACCTGGCCCTCTGGGCGATCCTGGCGGTGATGATCTGGCAGGCCGTCGGATTCTACGTGGTGCTCTTCTCGGCGGGAATGGCCGCCATTCCGAAGGACTATTTCGAGGCGGCGGCGCTCGACGGGGCCGGGCGGGCGCGGCTGTTCTTCTCGATAACGCTGCCGCTGCTGCGCGACACCATCCAGGTGGGCTGGGTGTATTTGGGGATCGCGGCGTTCGACGGGTTCGCGCTGATCCTCGTACTCGCCGGGGACAAAGGAGAGCCCGACGGGGCCACGACCGTGCTGCCCGTGGAGATATGGAAGACCGCGTTCACCTATTCCAAGGTCGGTTACGCCTCGGCGATGGGGGTCGTGCTGTTCTTTCTCACCGTGACGTTCGCGGTGCTGACCTTGCGCACCACGCGGCGCGAGAGGATCGAGCTCTGACATGACATCGACCTCCTCTCGCATGGCCACGCCTCGTCCGGCCAGACACCGGCTCGGGGTCCTTGGCGGCCTTTCTCATCTGGCGCTCTTCATCTGGGCGCTGCTGATCATCCTGCCGCTGCTCTGGACGTTCCTCGCGTCGTTCAAGAACAACACGGAGATCTTCGGGGACGCGCTTCAGCTGCCCGGTCAGTTGCGGCTCGACGCCTGGGGGAGGGCCTGGGACAAGGCCCATGTGGGGCAGTACATGCTCAACACCGTTGTCGTCGTATTTTTCAGCACTTTGGGGACGATGCTGTTCGGCTCTATGGCGGCGTATGTGCTGGCGCGCTACCAGTTTTTCGGCAACAGGGTGATTTACTACTTCTTCGTGGCGGGGATGGCGTTCCCGATCTTCCTGGCGCTGGGGCCGCTGTTCTTCGTCGTCCTCCAGCTCGGGCTGCTGAACTCCCACATCGGGCTCATCCTGGTCTACATCGCGTACTCGCTGCCGTTCACGGTCTTCTTCTTGGCCGCATTTTTCCGTACATTGCCGGACACCGTGGCCGAAGCGGCGGCGATCGACGGCGCCTCCCACACCCGCACGTTCTTCCAGATCATGCTCCCCATGGCCAAGCCCGGCCTGATCAGCATCACCATCTTCAACGTGCTCGGCCAATGGAACCAGTACCTGCTGCCTCTGGTCCTGCTCACGGACGACAAGGACAAGTGGGTCATCACCCAGGGCATCGCCGACATCTCCACCATCGCCGGGTACGAGGCGGACTGGCCGAGCCTGTTCGCCGCCCTCAGCATGGCGATCATTCCGGTGATGATCGTCTACATCATCTTCCAGCGCCAGATCCAGTCCGGCCTCGGCGCGGGGGCGCTGAAGTAACGTGAGCTTATGGACGTCGACAGCAAGCTCAACGACCTGCCCAAATGGCGTAGGGAGGGCGAGGAGATCCGGCGCACGATCACCGCGCCCGACTTCCCCACGGCCATCCGGATCGTCGACGAGATCGCGGTCCAGGCCGAAGAGATGAACCACCATCCCGACATCGACATCCGGTGGCGCAAACTGCACCTCTCGCTGACCACCCACGACAAGGGGCGGCTCACGGAGAACGACTTCACCCTGGCCGGACTCATCGACGGGATCGCCGCCAAACACGGTGCGTAGTGGGTCGGTTACTGGTTAGAGTGGTGGCCCCGTGAGCCTGGCCAGGGCTCGTCATCGCTTTGGGGGTTCCCATGCGCCTGCCCACGCCCGCCATCGCACAACGGATGCCCGCGTCCGTCCGGTCACAGAGGGCGCGTGCCCAACTGAGTCCTGGATACCCCGACTTCGTCATCGTGGAGCAGTCCACCGCCCCGCGCGTTCGCCCGCTGAGGGTGCGTTCGGCCGCGTTGCTGCTCGCTCTGGCGGTCGCGGGCTGTGCGCAGAGCCCGGCCGATCCCGAGGCCGAAGCGCCCGTGGGAAACGCCGTCCACAGCTCCGACGCCGCCGCGGCGCCCACCACGCTCACGGGCGCCGGGGTGTTCAAGCCGCGCACCACGATGGCCATCGTCTACAACCGCAAGCTGGTGCCCAAGGGGGCTCAGGCGAGCGTGACCGCCGAGTCCACGGGCGGTAAGACGGTGACCTCGTTGGTGGTGGAGGGCCTGGTGCCGAACCATCGATACGGCGCCCACCTCCATGTCGCGCCCTGCGGAAAGGGCCCCGCCGACGCGGGGGCGCACTTCCAGCACATAGCCGGCCGAGCCGACGCCACCAGCGAGGTGTGGCTGGACCTGAAGACGGACGGCTCCGGCGCCGGGCGCGCCACCGCCCGCCACGACTGGCCGCTGACGGGTGGCGAAGTGCCCCACTCCCTGGTCCTCCACGCCAGGCCGACCACCCCCTCCGAGCAGCCCGCCCCGCGCATCGCCTGCCTCACACTGAACTGAGCGTCTTTACGGGCGATTTTTACGGGCGATTTTTTACGGCCGGCCACACCCACCCCACCCATCGTCCCACCTGGGCTCCGTCCAGGGGCACGCTCCTGCGGTTTACGTGGCTGGGCGCTGTGACGCGCGCACTCTTGGCCGCCCGCAGGGCCCATTCGTAGACCGGTGGCAGCACGTATGACGAGAGGTTCGTGGATCGCTGTCAGCGCGTGCGACGGGAGTTTCGTCGACCGCGGTCAGCCCGTACGACGAGAGAATGGCGGACCGCGGTCGGCGTGTGCGACGAGATAGAGCCAGTTACGGCAGATGCTGGGCGGTCGCGGCACTCGCCCAGCATCTGCCGTAGTCCCCGTCATGGACTGCCCTTATGAGCTGACCACGACGTCGATCGTCATCTCATCGTCGCCCGGTGTGCCGGAGACTTCGATGGTCACGCCGGTCCATCCGCCCCCGGGCAGATCGAGCGGGGGCCTGGTGTCCCGGCCGATGCTCGTGTTGCCCAGTGAGGGATACAGATCGTTGGCGTCGCCCCTGTTTCCCAGGCTGCCGATCTGGGCGAGTTGGCGCAGGCCGTCGGCCTGCATCAGCTCGATCGCCAGCCGCCGCTCGTCGTCGACGTTGGGAATGGCCTCGTCCACGACGTAGGCCGCGATGCCCTGGTCGGGCAGGAACTCGTCCTGGCCCCGCTTGCGGCGGTATTCCACGACGATGTACTGCGAGTCCTTCATCGTCCGATCGTTACGGACGACGACGAAGTCACCGCCCTCGGCCACCGGCCGGAGCGTGATGCCGTGGGTGGTCTCGGTGACCAGTCGCGGGGTGACCCAGTCGTGGAACATCCGCAGCATGCTGGTCGGGAAGACGGGCGTGACGCCGCGGTTGCCCCACGAGCCGGCCGCCATCAGGCAGAAGTTGCCCAGCCCGTGCGACTTGGCGCCGGTCTGCGCCCGGTCGGTGTCGTAGTAGTCGGCCCAGCGCGCCGCCAGGTGCCCCCACTCGTGGGCGCAGACGCCGACGTTGCAGTCCTCGGGCACGGTCAGGAAGGTGCTCACCTCCAGGTCGGGCCCGACCGCGATGGGCTCGTCGCCGACGGTCCACTTCAGGCTCCAGATGTACTGCAGCCCTTCGGCGTCGGCGAAGGTCTCGGCGCCCGGCCCGGCGTGCACGACGAACAGCGCGGTGACCCGGTGCTCGTCGAGTACGTCGTAGGAGGGGTCGAACTCGACACCCGCCGCCAGGGCGGCCTGTACGGCGTCCCGCGCCATACCTTGGGCGTTGCGCGGGAAGTGGTCCTCGTCCAGCCCCGACTTGTTGTTGGCGTAGAAGGCCAGGGTCTCCGGCAGCCGGAACCAGCCGAACACCTCGCCCTGCACGTCGATGCCGTGGTCGTCGCCGAAGCCGCTGACCTTCCGGTAGAAGTCGCGCATACTGCCCGGCTGGGTGCCGAACAGCAGCCGCCTGAAGTGCTCCGCGTCGTGAGCCGGATCGTGCGGCTTGTCGGCGAAGTCGACCAGCAGCACCAGCGTCTTGATGACGCCCTTGAGCTTCTTCGGCGGCCGGTTGATCAGGCTCACGTCGGGAGCCTGCGGGGTGAGGTTGCCGTCATCCAGGCCCACCGAGCGCGGCCCACGCCGCTCGGAACGCCACATCGCGTAGTAGTCCTCGAACGTCAGGTGCTCGGGCAGGAGCCCGGCCGCCTTCAGCTCGTAGAAGCGGGTCTCCAGCTTGGCCAGCGCATCCGGCGCTAATGGAACGAAGTGCATGGTGTCCCCCCATCGTCCGTCCTTCCGTGAAGGTAGGCCGGATAATGGGGTTCGTCCTGAGTACCCCCTACTCAACCGATGCCGTGCGCACCAGACCTCCAGGGCGACATAATTACACGATTACATGTGGGAGGTATGGGTGAGCAGGAGTTGGCAGCCGCCTAGGTTACGGCTGTTCGAGGGAGTGCAGCGACGGGCCACCTGGCTGGAGCTGCTCTATGACCTGGTGTTCGTGGTGGCCGTGGCCGAGTTGGCCGATGTGCTGGCCGAGGGGACCGAACCAGGGCGGATTCTGGCGTTCATAGGGCTGTTCGTGCCCATCTGGTGGGCCTGGGCGGGGTACGTGTTCTACGCGAACAGGTTCGACACCGATGACGTGAGCCATCGTCTGCTCGTACTACCCCAAATCCTGGCCATTGGCACGATGGCCGCGAGCGTGGGCGACATCGGGCAGCGTTCCGCGTTGTTCGCGCTCTCCTATGTGGCGGTGCGGATCCTGCTCATCGTGGCCTACCTGCGCGCCGGGCGGCATGTGCCCGAGGGGCGGCCGCTGACCAGCAGCTATGTGGCCGGGTTCACGGTGTCGGTGGTCATCTGGACGGCGTCGCTGGCCGTCGAGCCGCCGCTGCGCTATGTCCTGTGGGCCGTCGCCATGGTGATCGACCTGGCCACGCCGCTCCTGGCGCGGCGGCACCAGGGCGCGCTGCCGCCGCAGAGTGAGCACCTGCCCGAGCGGTTCGGACTGTTCGTGGTGATCGTGCTGGGCGAGGTCGTCGCCGCGGTGGTGGTCGGGCTGAAGAGCCACGCGGTCACGCCCGGCACCCTGCTGATCGCCCTCGCGGGCATCGCGATCGCCATGGCGTTCTGGTGGCTGTATTTCGGGCATATTGACGAGTCCGTGGTGCTGCGTACTCAGCTGGCCGGACAGGTCTGGGTCTACTCCCATCTGCCGCTGTCGCTGGGTCTTGTCGCGTTCGGCATCGGTGTCGAGCACGCGATCACCCACCCGGGGACGGGCTGGGCCGTCGGAGTCCCCGCCGCGGTGGTGTTCGTCACTCTCGGCCTCCAGCACCTGTGCTCCGGCGACCGGCTCGCGACCGGCATCCGCGTGGCGGCCGCCGTGCTCACGCTCGTCACCTCCGCGCTCCCGGCCGCGCTGGCGCTCCCCTTGATTCTCTTGTACGGCGGAGCGCAGGTCGCCTACGATCTTCGCCGTCCCCTGCCCGGAGGAGAGGCATGACCGTGATGGAGCTGTTCGACCGCCAACTGGCCGCGATCGCGGACCGGGACCTGGAGGCCCTGCTGGCGCAGTACCACGAGGAGGCCATGGTCGTCCGCTTCGACCGCGTGGCCAGGGGTGCGGCGGAGATCCGGGAGCTGTTCGGCGCCTATCTGGCCGCCGAGCCGCAGGTCGTCGAGGTCACGTCGGTCCAGGCGATGGACGACGTCATCTTCTACAACGCCCTCATGACCATCGCCGGCAACAAGGTCACCACGTTCGGCACGCTAGTGATCAAGGACGGCAGGATCTGGCGCCAGACCGCCGCCGCCCTGCCGTCCCCCTGACCGCTCACGGCTGAGCTCAGCCCATCAGCTGTCTCATCGGCTGCCACGGCGTGGCGTCGAAGATCAGCATGATGGAGACGATCCGGCCGTCGACGAGCTGGAAGTGCTCGGCGGTGCGCTGGGTGCCCACCGGCGTGGCGGTGTGCACGTCGTACACGAGCGTGGCCTCCGACTCGCCGTAGAGCTCGCTGATCAGGTCGACGCCGGTGACCACCTGGACGAAGCCGGTGATCCCGGCCAGGTGGCCGGCGGCGTCGTCGGAGCTCATGAGCGGGCTACGGAAGCTGAACCCGTCGCCAATGAGCACGGCGGCCGTGGCCACATCGCCACGGAAGCGTGCCTCGTGGTAGCCGCGTACGACCTCACGCGTCCGGTTCTCGCCGCTCATGAGGCACCTTCCAGGTACTGCGCGAGCCGGTGCTGATTGTCGGCCACCCGCAGGCACAGGTCCCGGAACCGGGTCAGGTCGTCGGTCGTGAAGTCCCTGAACATCGCCGCCATCGCCCGCTGCGACGGCTCGCTGAACGCCTTGATCCAATCCCGTCCCTCTGTCGTGATCTGGGCCAGGACCGAGCGCCGATCCCGCTGGTCGGGGACCCGCCGCACCAGACCCTCACGCTCCAGCGTGTCGACCAGCCCGGTCACGTTACGGGAGCTGACACCCGCGGACTGGGCCAGCTCCCCGATGCTCACTCCGTCTCCCTCGGCGGCGCCGAGCCGCATCAGCAGGTCCATCGCGCCGGAACTCAACCCCCTGCCCTGGCTGCCATGGGCGCGCATCCGCTCGATGGCGTGGAAGGCGGTGCGAACGGCGGCCGCGGCCTCCAGCGCGGCGGTGTCGCCTCCGCCGGTGAACTGCCGCATGGCGGTCCTGGTCGTGGGATCGAAGAGGCTTCCGTCGGGGTCAGTGTCGAAATCTGATTTATGTACGTCCTTCATGATGAATCAGCACATTAGTACGTACTTCGCGACTTGTCGATCGGCTGGTGCCGGGATCGCGGGGGCTTCCCGGGCGCCTCGTCGCGCCCGGCCGGTCCGCCCGGCCATGGGCCGCCCTCGACGAGCGCGCCGAAATCGGCTCGCACTTTTTTATGAACTTTGCCGCCGATGTCGTCGTCTTTCCTACGGAAATGCAAAACGACAGGGGGCATTGTGAAAAAGCTGCTACTCGTCACCGCCATCGCCGGACTGGCGCTCGCCACCGTGGGCACCACCGCCGCTTCGGCCACCGCTCGGGCGATTCCCCGCGCATCCCTGAGTGACGGGCACGGGGGCGTGCTCGCCGAAGCCCAATTGGAGAGCGACACGAGAATCATCGTCTGCGACCGGAATGCCGACCACCGCTACGCGATGGCCAAAGTCAGGTATCAGGGGCACACCTATCAGTACGCCAACTACTACAAGAACCAGGACTGCCTTGAGCAGCGGACCAGGCGCATGTCGCACGGCAAGATCGAGCTCTGGGCCTGTGTGAGCAAGCCGTACAAGGTGAAATTCGACCACTGCGGGCCGAAGAAGACGGTGGTCCGCCCGTAACCGCCGCGTCGCCCTTTAAACACAATGGGCCGCCGTGAATATCGGCGGCCCAGTTCCAATGACTTGGCGGCGCGCTCAACAGCGCCCGTTCAACAGCGGCCTACTCGATAGCGGACCCGCTTAATAGCGGGCCGCTCGATGCGATTCTCGTAATCAGGCGGCGGGAATGGAGCCCAGGCGTCCCGCCTGATAGTCCTCGAAAGCCTGGGCCAGCTCGGCGCGGGTGTTCATGACGAACGGGCCGTAATGGGCCACCGGCTCGCCGATCGGCTGACCGCCGAGAATGATGACCTCCATCGTGTCCTTCGCCGACAGAGTGATCGTCTCGCCCGACGTGGTCAGCCCCGGACGGTCGCCGAAGCCGTCGAACACGGCCAGCTGGCCGCTGACCAGCGGGCGCCGCTCGGTCCCGACCGTGCCGCGGCCCGACAGGACGTAGGCGAGGGCGTTGAAGTCCTTGCGCCACGGCATGGTCAGCCGCGCACCCGGGCTGATCGTGGCGTGCAGCAGGGTGATCGGCGTCTGGGTGCTCCCGGGTCCGGTGTTCCCGGCCAGGTCGCCCGCGATCAGGCGGACCAGGGCGCCGCCGTCGTGGCTGCTGAGCAGCGCGACGCTGGAGCTTCCGATGTCCTGATATTTCGGGGCGATCATCTTCTTGGCGCCCGGCAGGTTCACCCACAGCTGGACGCCGTGGAACAGCCCGCCCTGCTGCACCAGCCACTCCGGCGGCGCCTCCTTGTGCAAGATGCCGGCGCCGGCGGTCATCCACTGGGTGTCACCGTTCGTGATCGTGCCGCCGCCTCCGTTGGAGTCGAGGTGCTCCATCACACCGTCGATCATGTACGTGACGGTCTCGAAGCCGCGATGCGGGTGCCACGGGGTGCCCTTGGGCTCGCCGGCGGCGTAGTCGACCTCTCCCATCTGGTCCATCATCACGAACGGGTCGAGGTATTCAGGCTTGATCGCGGCCAGGGCCCGGCGTACCGGGAAGCCCTCGCCCTCGAAGCCGCTCGGCGCGGTCTCGACGGCGAGCACCTTGCGGTCCTGCGCCTCGGCCAGCGGCTCCGGCAGGCGGGGCAGGCTGAGCGGGTTCTCTACGGTGACGGCGGGCATGTCGGGCTCCCTTCGGCGGAATCTGCTGTGCTCAACCAAGTTGAGAATTCAACTATTCCAGGCGAGCGGACTCCGCCGCCAGGAGCCCGGACTCGGCCGTCGGAAATCCAGCCTCAGGACGCCGAAGGGCCCAGGGTCAGGACGACTTGAGCAAGGCGAAGGCGCCCCGCGAGAGCGCGACGAGCTCCTCGTACACCTGGTCCTCCTTGAGGGCGGCGGACGGGTCGGAGGCCAGGGCCGTGACCACGAAGGTGCGGCCGGACGGCGTGCGGGCCAGGTAGCTCAGGTCGAGCACGCCCGGCTCGGAGCCGCCCTTGTACCAGACGGTGGACCACTCCTTGGCCGGCAAGTTGATCCCGCCGTCGTTCTGCGACATCACCTCGCCGATCCGCTTGTCCCGGCTCTTCGCCAGTCCCGCGTACGCGCGGCAGATGTCGGCCGGGGAGCCGAACCACTCCACGGTGTCCAGCTCACGCGGCGCGATCCACGGGACGATGCTGGACAGCGGGAGCTCGTCGACGACCGCCGACAGGTAGCCCCGCCGCCCGGCCGTGTCGCGCGACAGGAACTCCTTGGAGTGTCGCGGGTAGTCGGCGCCCTTGAGCGCGAACAGCTCCCTGGTGGTCAGGAACGGCGTGTTCCGCTTCACCTGGCCGCGCCAGGCCCGGACGCGCTCCTCGACCGCCGTCCGGCCGGCCTGGTGGAGCAGCAGGTCCGCGCCCGTGTTGTCGCTGATGGAGATCATCATCTTGGCAGCCTCCAGCACCGGCACCTGGCTGTTGTCGGGGCGGTCCTGGAGCTGGCCGCTGGGCAGGCTCTTCAGCTCGGGCTTGATCGTCATCGCGGTGTCCCACGAGAACCTGCCCTGCTCGATCTTCTTGGCGACGGCCCCGAGGACGTACAGCTTGAACATCGAGCCGAGCGGGCGCGCCTGCCGGCCGGCGACGGCGTGGACCGGGCGGCAGGTGCCATCGCGCTTGACCTCGGCGGCGAGGAACCCCACGCGGGCCGCTGCCTTGCGCGCCCGCTGATCCAGCTCGTCCCAGCTCGTGGGGGAGGGCTGAGGAGTGGCCGGTTCGGTGAACTGCGCGCTGTTGATCTTGCCCGTGGCGTCCACCGAGAGCGTCAGCTTGAGCGTCTGGGTGCCGACCACCACATGCGCGATCAGAACGGTGGGCACGGCTGCGATGATCTTCTGCGGCTGGATCCCGCGCAGCCCGGCCAGGGTCTCGTTGATCCTGTCCGCGGGGACCTGCTGCAGGAACGCCGGGGCGAAGTGCTCGGCCAGCTCGGCCTGCCCGATCGGCGCCCTGGCGGGGGCGTCGAGCAGCCAGCGCAACTGCTGGCCGACAGGCGTACTGGGAATCTCCACGGGCGGCGCGGTCGTCGCGGGGGGAGTACTTGGAACGTTCCTGACGGCGGCGGAGACCGTGAGCGGGTTCGCGGCGGTCACGGGCGAGCTCGTGTCGCCCGTAGACCGGTTCGCGACGCGCCCGGACAGGCTCGTCACGCCCGCAGGCCGATTCGCGGCGGTCCCGGACAGGCTGGTGAGGGTCGCAGGCCGGCTCGCGGCCGCCCCGGGCGGGCTGGTGGTGGTGGTCCCTGTCGCGCAGGCGGTCAGTGACACGGTCACGGCGGCGGCCGCGACAGCGAGGGCGGGCTTCGACGGGGAGTGCATGGTGGCTCCTTCGACTTCGCGTTCGATTTCGACTCAGACCCCGGTGGAACACGTGCCTCCCACCCAACAGACCCCGTCCTGCATATCCCACCTGGTGAGCCGCCGTCTTGAGACTGCGGATAACCGCACCGGATGTGCGGTTATCCGCATAGACGCAGCCCACCGCCCCCGCGACGATGGGGCCTTATGAGTTCCAGGTTGGTGGCCGGGCTGCTCGCGGTGATCGCGGCCGCAGGTGTGACGGCGGGGACGCTGCTGGGGAGCGGCCTGCCCGCCCCTCCCACGGAGTGGGCGTACATCGTCATCGGCCTGGTCCTGCCGGCACTCGGCTGGCTGCTGGCGGTCCGTCGCCCGCGGATCCCCTATGTCTGGCTGCTCCTGGCCACGGCGGTCTGCCTGGGTGTGAGCACCTTCGGCGTCGGGCTGAGCACGCTCGACGTGGCACCGGTGCTCGTCCGCGTGCTGGTCGCGGTCTTCCCCGTCTATTACGGACTGTTGTGGATCTTCGTCCCGCTGCTGTTCCCCGAGGGCCGGCTGCCGTCGCGCCGCTGGCGGCCCGTCGCGTGGATCGGGGCCGTGGCGATCGCCGTCCACTTCACGGGCAACCTCATGATCGGCCTCATCCCCTCCGCCACGCCCGGCCAGCTGGTGTCGGCCGGCTCGGCCGACCTGGTCGCCTGGCTCGTGTCCGGGGTCGGTCAGTTCGTCACCTGGATCATCACCCTCGTCGTGTTCGGCGGGCTGGTGGCCCGCTGGCGGCGGAGCGGGAGCGGTGAGCGCGGCCAGTACGCCTGGATGGTCGCGGGAATGACCGTCAACCTCGCCGGGTTCGTGCTGCTCTCCTTCTTCCTCGTCGGGCTCGCCGCGCCGCTGGCCGGGGTGGTCGGCGTGCTGGCCGTGCTGGGGTCCCTGCCCGTGGCGATCGCTGTCGCGGTCGTCAGGCATCGGCTGCTCGACCTCAGGATCGGTATCAGGGGCTCGCGGCTCCTCGTGGTGTTCGACGTCCGGCCGACCGTGGGCGAGATGCTGACGAGCCTGGGCACGGCGTTAGAGGAGACGCCGGAGCCCGTGGAGCAGCTCGGCAGGCTCGCGGCGGCCGTACGCGATGGGTTGGAGGTCAGGTGGGCGGCGGTCACGCTCGCCGACGGCACCCGCGTGGTCGCCGGGCGGGAGGAGGGCGCCGCGGCGCTGACGCTGCCCGTGCGGGGCGGTTCAGGGTGGATCGAGTGCGGGCCCAGGGACGGCGACCGCCTCACCGCCGGCGACCGGCGGCTCCTGGAGGCGCTGGCCGTGCCGGCGGGGCTCGCCATCCAGAGCGCCGGGCTGGCCGGACGCCTGGTCTACGCCCAGGAGGCCGAACGCCGGCGCATCGAGCGCAACATCCACGACGGCGTGCAACAGCAACTCGTCGCGCTCATCGCCGGGCTGGAGCTGGCCCGCGCCACCGGTGGCGGCCCCGACATGCTCGCCGAGCTGCGCGAGCAGGCCCGCCAGACGCTCAACGACCTGCGGGAGCTGGCCGCCGGCATCCATCCCAGCTCGCTCAGCCAGGGCGGCCTGGTGGAGGCCGTGGAGGGGCGCTGCGCCCGGCTGCCGGTGCCGACCACGGTCGTCGCGAGCAGGGAGCTGCGCGCCCAGCGCTTCCCCGACGAGGTGGAGGGCGCGATGTACTTCACCGTGAGTGAGGCGGTGGCCAACGCGCTCAAGCACGCGGGCGCCACCAAGATAGAGGTACGCCTGGCGCGGGCGGACGGCCGCCTGCGTGCGATCGTCACGGACGACGGGCAGGGCTTCGATCCGTCGGCCGCCGGCCGCCGGGGGCTGGCCACGCTCGCCGACCGCCTCGACGCGCTCGGCGGCGGACTCGACCTCGACAGCGGGCAAGGAGAGGGGACACGGATGAACGCCTGGGTGCCGGTCGATGCCTGAGCGGATCCGCACGATCGTGGCCGACGATCACTACCTGGTACGCGAGGGCACCCGGCGGCTGCTGGAGACCTCGGGCGAGGTCCTGGTCGTCGGCGCGGTGGGCAACGCCGACGAACTGGTCGACGCCACGCGCAGGCTCGGCCCCGACGTGGTGATCACCGACATCCGGATGCCGGGAGGGGACTGGCGCCAGGGGTTCGAGGGGATCGACGCCGCCCATCGCGTCCACACCGATCATCCGGGCGTCGGGGTCGTGGTGCTGTCGCAGTTCTCGGACGCGCTGTTCGCCTTCGAGCTGTTCAAGCACGGCACCGAGGGGTTCGCCTATCTGCTCAAGGACAGAGTGGGCGATCTCGACGAGCTGCTCGGCGCCATCAAGGCTGTTGCCTCTGGCGGCTCGGTCATCGACCCCAAGGTGGTGGAAGGGCTGCTGGCCAGGCGTGACGTGCGGGGCGAGCAGGAGGCGCTGACGTCGCGTGAGCGCGATGTGCTGCGTGAGATGGCACATGGCCGATCCAACGGTGCCATCGCCAGGGCGCTGCACCTGTCGGTCTCGTCGGTGGAGAAGAACGTCAACTCCATCTTCGCCAAGCTCGGCCTGGAGAACAGCGGCGACGTCCACCGCCGGGTCGCCGCGGTCCTGGCTTACCTGGGGCCTGAGCAAGGGGGCCGGACTGGGGTCTGAGCGAGGGGGCGGCCCGGGTCCCGAGCGGGGCCCCAGGACCCAGGGCTCAAGACCCGGCCACTCGGTCCTGAGCGCGGTTCTCAACCGAAGACGGCCGGGGGTGGCACCGGGGCCAGCACCGCGTCGCCGTCCTTGATCGGGTGGGCGCCCGCGACGAAGTTCGTCAGCGCCTCCCCGTACACGCACCTGGCCTGGGTGAGGCCGCCGGCCGCGCGGCGCGTCAGCAGGTCGATCGGCAGCTCCGCCCGCGAGGCGGCGACGATGAGGTTGCCGAAGCGGCGGCCGCGCATGACGCCCGGCTCCGCCAGCAGCGCGACATGCCGGAACGTCCCCTGGACCGTCGCCACGAGCCGCTTGGCGAAGGCCAGGCCCTTGCCGTCGGCCATGTTGATCAGCAACGTGCCCGACGGGCGCAGCACCCTGGAGATGTCGCCCATGTACTCCGTCGTGGCCAGCTCGACCGGCATGGTGGCGCCGGAGAAGGCGTCGAGGACCAGCAGGTCGGCCGAGTCGTCCCAGACCTTGGCGGTGCCCTCGCGCCCACCCTGCACTATCACCTTCAGCCGCGGCACGGACCGCAGGCCGAGCTGCTCGCGGATCAGGTTGACCAGGAGCCCGTCGGGTTCGAGGACGATGTGCCGGGACCCTGGCCGGGTGGCCGCGACATAGCGCGGGATCGTGCACGCCCCGCCGCCCACGTGGACGCAGGCGAGCGCGCCTTCCGGAAGAAGGTCGATCACGTCCGCCATAAGCCGTACGTACTCGAATTCCAGATATGTAGGGTCTTGTAAGTCAACGTACGACTGAGGTACGCCATCCTTGGACAGTACCCAGCCGTCCTGCCTGTCCAGGTCCCGGAGCAGTTCGATCTCGCCGAACGTCACCGGGTAGAGGCCGGGCATCGGCTCCCGCTGTCCTCGTGCCACGATGATCCCCTCCTGGGAGTAACCGTATGCGACGACGAAGGCTGATTGTGCTGGTTATCGCCGTTGTTGCGGTAGTGGGTGCAGGTGTCTTCGCGATGGTGGTGTCCAAGCGGGTCAAGGGCAGCGCCGCGCAGACCTCGGCCGCGTACTTCACGGCGTGGCAGCGGGGAGACCTGGGGGCCATGGCCATCCTGGTCTATCAGCCGCCCGCGGACTTCATCGCCCGGCACCGGTCGTTCTCGGACGACCTGCATGTTCAGGACATCCAGTTGCGGCCCGGGCCCGTGAAGAGCACGGGGGAGACCTCGGCCGAGGTGCCGTTCACCGGGAGCAGGACGCTGAGCGAGTTCGGGGCGTGGCCGTTCAGCGGTACGTTGCGGCTGGCCGTGCGCGACCGGACCTGGAAGGTGCTCTGGGCGCCGGAGACGCTGGACCCCCGGCTCAAGGACGGGGGCACGGTGCGGCTGGCCGAGTTCGACGGGCCCGCGGTCGAGCTGGTGACCAGCGAGGGTGACAAGATCCCCAACGACAGCTACGCCGAGTCCTATCTCGCCGAGCTCAAGCCCGAGTTCGACGAGGTGGCCCAGGGGTGGGCGCTGGAGTCTGCCCTGCCGGGACAGCAGGCGCGGCGGCTCATGACCGTCGAGCCCAAGGTGAACCTGGAGCGTACGACGCTGTCGCGCTCGGTGCAGGCGGCGGCCGCGCGGGCGCTCGACGGGGTGCGGGACGCCTCGATCATCGCGATCCGGCCCAGCACCGGCGAGGTGCTCGCGGTGGCCGATCGGCTGGAGGGCAACTACAGCGCCTTCCGCGACTTCTTCCCGCCCGGGTCCACGTTCAAGACGGTTACGGCGGCGGCGCTGCTGGAGTCGGGCCTGGATCCGGCGGCGGAGGTGGACTGCCCGGCCAGGTACACGATCCCGAACTTCAGCTCCGTCAAGAACGCGGGCGAGCAGGCGCACGGCCGCGTGACGTTCGCCGACGCGTTCGCGTACTCCTGCAACACCACGTTCGTGCGCGAGACCGTGGGCCGATTATCGGGTGCCGATCTTATGGAGACCGCCGTGAAGTGGGGGTTCGGCGGCGCCAAGCTGGCCACGGGCCTGGGCGGCGACTGCGGTCGGATGGACCCTCCCGACGGCGTGGACGAGCTGGCGGCCGACTCCTACGGCCAGGGCACGGTGGAGGCGACCCCGCTGTGCATGGCGATGGTCGCGGCGGCGGTCGAGAGCGGCACACTGCGCGTGCCGCGCATCCTGTCCAAGGCCGCTGTCGAGCGGATCGACGGCCCGGCCGCCAAGCCGGTCGACCTCGACGAGAGGACGATCGCGGCGCTGCGGGAGATGATGGCCGCCGTCGTCGACCACGGTACGGCCGCCGCCGCTGGGCTGCCCGCGGGTGTGTCCGGCAAGACGGGCACAGCCGAGGCCGGTGGCGGGCGGGAGCACGGCTGGTTCATCGGCTACCGCGACGACCTGGCCTTCAGCGTCTTCGTACGCAACGGCGGCTCGGGCCGGAGCGCCGCGCTGCCGGTCGCGGCCCGCTTCCTCAACGGGATATGACCCTTTAGGGGATAGGACCTTTGGGGATAGGCCCTTTTGGGATATGAGCTTCGTCTCGTCGAGGGTCCACACCCTCAACGTGGCCATAACCTACGGTACCGTAGGTTATATGACGACCATCACCGCGAAGCCGAGGCTACGAGGCTGGTTGCACACTGGAGCGTTGCCCGTGACGCTGGTCGCCGGGTTCGCGCTCGTGGCGCTCGGCCCCACCCTCCAGGCCCGTCTCGCGTCCGCGATCTACGCGATCACCTCGGGTCTGCTCTTCGGCATCTCGGCCACCTACCACCGCGGCACGCTGGGCCCCCGCCTGGCGGAGGCGCTGCGGCGTTTCGACCACGCCAACATTTACCTGATCATCGCGGGCACCTACACGCCCTTCGCGCTCCTCGCGCTCGACGGGGCCGCCCGCGTGGCCGTCCTGGCGGTCGTCTGGGGCGGCGCGCTGTCCGGGGTGCTCTTCCGGGTGTTCTGGATGAGCGCGCCGCGCTGGCTGTACACGGTCCTCTACCTGGCGCTCGGCTGGACCGCGATCTTCGTGCTGCCGCAGTTGCTCGCGGGCGCGGGCGTGGCCGCCGTCGTGCTGGTCGCCGTCGGCGGCGTCTTCTACAGCGCCGGAGCCATCGTGTACGGTCTGCGCCGCCCGGACCCGGCCCCCGGCTGGTTCGGCTACCACGAGGTGTTCCACGCGTTCACGATCGCCGCCTACCTGGTCCAGTACATCGCGGTGTCGATCGTGGTCTACTCCCACGTCTAGGGCGTTTCGCCCCGACGGCGGCGGGTTACCGAGTTTTGACCGCGCTGTGGGCTGCTTGCGTGATCGATCGGGAGATCACACCAGTATGGAGCAAATCGCACGCAACTGGTGGCTCGTCCTGATCCGCGGCATTTTGGCGGTGATCTTCGGCATCCTGGCGCTGATCTGGCCCGCGATCACGCTGCTCGTGCTCGTGGTCTTCTTCGGCTCGTACGCCATCGTCAGCGGGCTCGTCTCGGTGTTCTCCGCCTTCCGGCATGGAACGGACTCCCGCGTCTGGCTCATCATCTCCGGAATTCTCGGGATCCTGGCGGGGATCATAGCCTTCGTCTGGCCGGGCAAGACCGCGCTGGTCCTGCTCTTCGTGATCGCGTTCTGGGCGATCCTCAGCGGCGCGTCGGAGATCGTCGCGGGCGTGCAGATGCGCAAGGTGATCGAGAACGAGTGGATGCTCATCATCGGCGGAATCCTGTCCATCGTCTTCGGCGTCCTGCTGCTCGTCTGGCCCGGCGCGGGACTGCTGACGTTGGTCTGGCTGGTCGGGATCTTCGCCATCCTGTACGGCATCGCGATGATCGTGCTGTCGTTCGAGGTAAAAAAGTTCGCCCATGCCACCTGAAATCAGGAAATTTTCCGCATAGACATAGGTTCAACTGGGAAACGTACGCCATGTCTGGTTTCAACGTGGAGGTGACATGGACGTACACGACCGCCTTGCCCGCCATCTGCTCGTCGACGGTTACCGGCTCGTGCTCGATCTGGAGCACAGCCAAGGCTCCTGGCTCGTCGACGCCGGCAACGGCCGCCGATACCTTGACTTCTACACGTTTTTCGCCAGCGCGCCGCTCGGCGTGAACCCGCCCTTCGACCCGGAGTTCGTCCGGCTTCTCGGCGAGGTGGCCCGTAACAAGCCCGCCAACTCCGACATGTACACCGCCCACCTGGCGGACTTCGTCGAGACCTTCTCCCGTGTCCTCGGCGACCCCGAGCTGCCCCACCTGTTCTTCGTCGAAGGCGGTGCGCTGGCCGTCGAGAACGCCCTGAAGACCGCCTTCGACTGGAAGAGCCGCCGCAACGAGGCGGCGGGCCGCTCCCGCGACCTCGGCACGCAGGTCATGCACCTGACGAAGGCGTTTCACGGCCGCAGTGGCTACACCTTGAGCCTGACCAATACCGAACCAGGCAAGACCGACCGCTTTCCCCAGTTCCGCTGGCCGCGCATCGACGTACCCGCCGTACACCTCGGAAATGTGGAGGCCGCCGAGGAGCACGCGCTCGCCCAGGCGCGCGCCGCCTTCGAGGCGCACCCGCACGACATCGCCTGCTTCATCGCCGAGCCCATCCAGGGCGAGGGCGGCGACAACCACATGCGCCCGCAGTTCCTGCAGGCGATGCAGCGGCTGTGTCACGAGCACGACGCGCTGTTCATCCTGGACGAGGTGCAGACGGGTGGCGGCACCACGGGCACCCCCTGGGCCTACCAGCAGCTCGGCCTGGCGCCGGACATCGTGGCCTTCGCGAAGAAGGTCCAGGTGGGCGGCATCATGGCGGGGCGCCGCGTGGACCTGGTCCCCGACAACGTCTTCCAGGTCAGCGGCCGGATCAACTCGACCTGGGGCGGCGGGCTGGTGGACATGGTCCGCTCGCGCGGCCTCCTGGAGATCGTCGAACGCGACAACCTCATCCCGCGCGCCGCCACGCTCGGCACCGTCCTCCTCGAACGCCTCGTCAAGCTGCAGGCCGAACACCCGGACCTGGTTTCCAACGCCCGGGGGCGCGGCCTGATGTGCGCGTTCGACCTGCCCGACGGGGCCGCGCGCGACGCGCTGGTGACGCGGCTGCGGGACGAGGCGGGCGTACTGCTCCTGGCCTGCGGGCCGCGTTCGGTACGGCTGAGGCCCGCGCTCAACATCCCCGAATCCGACCTGGAACACGGCCTCGCGGCCATCTCGACGGCTCTTCCGCAGATGGCACGGGCATAGGCCGCCAAGCCCCTGACACACGGCGACGCCCACACGGGCGTCGCCGCCGCCTCACCGAAACTCCACCGGGCCGACCTGGGTCAGTCGCGGTGGCGGGACCGCAGGAAGGCCGCTGTGGTGGCGTCGGCGGGCAGGAACGCCTCCAGCTTGAGCTCGGCCAGCGTGACGTCCACCGCGGTGGCGAAGGACGTGAGCGTGGTCAGCAGCCGCAGCTCGGTATCGCCGGTACGCAACCGCAGCGGCACCGCGAACCCGAGATGATCGCTTCCCGGCACCGCGTCGGGCACGTAGGACTCCAGCTCGGCGATGAACGCGTCGAGCCGCGGATCCGGGCTGCGGAGGAGCTCGGCCCGCAGGCTCTCGATGATGTGCCGGCCCCAGTCCGCGAGGTTGACCACCCGAGGGCCCATGCCCTTGGGATGCAGGGCGAGCCGCAACACGTTGACCGGCGGCTCCAGCAGCTCGGGCGCCGCCCCCTCGGTGAGCACGTCGAAGGCCGCGTTGGCCGCCAGCAACTCGCCGTAGGGCCGAACGACGACCGCCGGATACGGCAGGTGCCCGTCGAGGATGCTGTCCAGAGCCTCGCGTACGGGGCGCAGCATGGCGTCGTCCAGACCCGACTCGGGGAACACGGGAGCGTAGCCGGCCGCCAGCAGCAGGCCGTTGCGTTCGCGCAGCGACAGCTCGAGTGACTCGGCCAGGCGCACGACGATGGCCCGCCCGGGGTGGGAACGGCCTTGCTCGATGAAGCTGAGGTGGCGCTGGGTGGTGCCGGCCCGGTTGGCGAGCTCCAACTGGCTCACCCGCCGACTGCTACGCCATCGCCGCAACTCGCTCGCGAATCGTTCCACGCCTCCCTTTCTAGCCCACGCGGGTGATGAAGCACGATTCCCCGCAGGGAATCACCACGATTCCCCGCAGGGCGTCATCAGAGGGTCGGCTCGGGCTCACAAATGGCCCTCAGATGGTCTCACCGTCTCGTAACGGCGGCCGACCACCTCCACCGGAGGAGCGTCCCCCCTGGACAGAGCTCAGCCACGTCAGGGGTGGGGGTTGCGACCGTCGGCTGTTGAGCGTGCACGAGTGTGAATGAGTTGTTTCTCGTTGTGTTTCGATCTTCGTGTGAGCATGTCGATGGGGCATGCGCGGGAGGCTCGCGTGGTTGCCTAACAGCGCGCTCGGGGTTGCGGCTGGGCGGGTCCGGTGGGCGCGGTCGTGGTCGGCGTCGATGGTTGTGATGCCGGTCGTGTGGTGGTGAGGGCGCGCTCGTGGTGGGTGGCTGATGTGTCGCTCACATGTTCGACCCGGCTGGTAGTGTAGCGGTCACCGTCGGTGACGGTTCAGGGGTGGGTCGCGAGCCATCCGGGTTCGTCGGTGGGGTGATGGCGTGGATGCGGCGATCGCATGGTTCGCCCGCCCCTGTGGTGGCGATTGTGACGGTCGGCCGATGGGTTTGCCGGGCTCGTATAGTGCTGGGGGCGGTCGGGGATGGCTGAGGGGTTGCGGCCGATCGCGGCGTCGTTCGTGGCTGCCGGGCCGTCCGGGGTGGCTGTCCGTGATCGGCTCAAGGGTTTGACGGCGCGCGATGAGCAGGTGTTGCGCCGGGTGGGGGCGCATCTGGGTGTGCTGGCTTCGCGGGATCTGGCGGTGCGTTGTCGTGCGGGGCTGGGGCATTCGGCTCAGGCGTGGGCGGAGCGTAAGCGGGAGCTGACGCCGGAGTCGACGTCGCGCTGGGCGGGGGCGATCACCAAGGCCAGCCATGACCAGTGGGCGCTGGCCCGCCGCTGCCAGGCGGCCCACATCCACTCCCTCGAGGCGGGCATCGCGGCAATCACACACCGGCTGTCTCAGCCGATCGGCGCGAAGGGTTCGAAGAAGGCGCCGGGCGGCTACCGCAGCAGCCAGGAGTGGCATGCCAAAACCCGCCGCCTGCACGCGCTGAGCGACCGACTGCGGCGGGAGCGGGCCGACTTCGAGGCTGGGCGGGTGCACATCGTGCGGGGCGGCAAGCGGCTGCTCAACACCCGTCACCACCTGGCCGCCGCCGATCTCAGCGAAACGCAGTGGCGCGAGCGGTGGGAGGCCGAGCGGTGGTTTCTGCAGGCCGATGGCGAGTCGGGCAAGCGCTACGGCAACGAGACCATCCGTCTGACCCCCGACGGCGAGGTTTCGATCAAACTCCCGGCCCCGCTGGCTCACCTGGCCAACGCCGCCCACGGCCGCTACGTGCTCGCCGCCAGGGTGTGCTTGGCACACCGCGGCCAGGAGTGGGCCGACCGCATCGACGCCAACCGGGCCGTGGCCTACCGCATCCACCTGGACGTGACCCGGGGTCGCTGGTACCTGACCGCTTCCTGGCAGCATCAGCCGTCCGTGGCGGTCCCGTTGCGGGCGGCGCTGGCTGGCGGGGTGATCGGGGTGGACACCAACGCCGATCATCTGGCCGCTTGGCGGCTGGACGTGCACGGCAACCCGATCGGCAACCCGCGCCGCTTCGGCTACGACCTGACCGGCAGTGCCGGGCACCGTGACGCCCAGGTTCGGCACGCCCTGACCCGCCTGCTGCACTGGGCACGCTCGTGCCACGTGACGGCGATCGCCATCGAAGACCTCGACTTCGCGCAGGAGACGACCCGCGAGAAACACGGCCGCAAGCGGTTCCGGCAGCTCATCTCCGGCATACCCACCGGCCGCTTGCGCGCCCGGCTCACCTCCATGGCCCAGACGATCGGCATCAGCGTCATCGCGGTAGACCCCGCCTACACCTCCAAATGGGGAGCCCAGCACTGGCAGCACCCCCTGACCAGCCAAACACGCAAGACCACCCGCCACGATGCCGCCGCCGTGGCCATCGCACGACGCGCCCAGCAGCACCCGATCCGGCGACGGACGCCACCGCCCCCATATGACCAGAGCGATCGTGTGGGGCATCGGAGCGTCCAGGCCGAACCGTGTGCCGCCAGGCGTGAGGAAACCCGCCACCGCACACCGGACCACGCACACGATGCGCCGGGCCCGGATACGGCCAGAACGCGGGCAACCAGCGCACCTAACACCGTTCGGGGCGCGCCAGTGCAACTCACGTTCACTGTTTAGGAACGGTGCCCCATGCCGGCCGAGCCGCTACGTGAGCTGACCCGCTAGGCGAGACAGCCCGTTACGGCGAAACGCGCGAGATCGCCTGGTCAGGGCAGGGGGCGGGATTGCCAGAGGCCGATCGCGGTGACGCGCGAGTCCACGCCGAGCTTGGCGTAGATGCGGTTGACATGGTTCTTGACCGTTTTCTCGCTGAGAAACAGCCGCTGCGCGATCTGCCCATTCGACTGCCCAGTGGCGATCAGGTCCATGACCTCGGTTTCGCGCTTGCTCAGGGACGTGAACACGCTATCGAACGCTGCGTCTTCGACTCTCATCCGGCCTCCGGGGGCGCGCGCAGACGGTCAGATCGCCGAGGCCCCCGCGCATCCGGCGTAAGCGGTAGACAGCGAGCATAACTCGCAATGTCATGTTTTGGGGACGTTGCCGTAGAAAAACGACAACGGCCGGTCCCGAAGGACCGGCCGCGTGCATGGGGTGAGTGAAGGGACTTGAACCCTCGACATCCAGGACCACAACCTGGCGCTCTACCAGCTGAGCTACACCCACCATTGGCCGCCGACGTGGCGGCACAGGAAAAGTGTAGCGTTCTTCGGGAGTCTTTACGCCACTCGATTAGCCGCTGACACGCTCGGCGACCGCTCTGGCGGTGGCCGAATCGGGGCCGGGCTGGCCGACGAAGATGGCCGCCCGGTAGTAGCGGAGCTCCCTGATGCTCTCCGTGATGTCGGCCAAAGCGCGGTGTCCGCCCTGCTTCTCCGGGGCCGCGAAGTAGACCCGGGGGTACCAGCGGCGGACCAGCTCCTTGATCGACGACACGTCGATCATCCGGTAGTGCAAATAGCCATCGACCACGGGCATGTCGCGCGCGATGAACGTGCGGTCGGTGCCGATGGAGTTGCCGCAGAGCGGCGCCTTCTTCGGCTCGGGGATGTGGCGGCGGATGTAGTCGAGCACGAGCGACTCCGCCTCCGCCAGCGTCACCCCGCCCGCCATCTCGGGCAGCAGCCCCGAGGCGGTGTGCATCTCGCGGACCACCTGCGACATCTGCTCCAGCGACTCGGGCGGCGGCTTGATGACCACGTCGACGCCTTCGTCCAGCTGGTTGAGCTCGCTGTCGGTGATGATGCACGCCACCTCGACGAGCGCATCGCGACCCAGGTCGAGCCCGGTCATCTCGCAGTCGATCCAGACCAGCAAGTCACTCATTCGATCTCCTCGCCCAAGCGGCTCGGAGCCATCCGCCCGCCTGAATACCCCACCAGCCTAGTGCCACCGGTTACGCGGGCTTGAGCGAGCTGAGAACCTTCTCGACCACGTCGGTGCCCAAATTGTCCGGAACTGACACGTATACGAGGGCTGGGCTCTGGCCCGCGCCGCGATCCATCACCACGATCGCGCCGTTTTCCTTGTTCCACTTGTAACCTTTGGCCTTCGACTCCTTCGAGAAGTCGAGCTGGAACTGGAGCACCCAGGCGGACTTATCGCCGATTTTGAGTGCTTTGTCCTGAATGATCTTGTTGGTGTGGGCAACCGGGTAGTACTCGGCGAAGTCCACGAACACCGTCTTGGCCGTGTCACCCAGCCCGTCCGTCCCCGTGTAGGGGTATTGCTTGTTGAGCAGCCCCGTGTAGACGTTGCCGCTCCAGTCGTCCTTGCCGTTGTACTTCTCCTGCGAGGTCGCCCCCACGCCACTCGACCAGGCCTGCTGGGACGGGTCGCTGCCGTTCAGGGAACCGGCGGCCGGCACCTTCCAGCCCTCGGGCACCTGGTACGACAGGTTGGCCTGCGGGTCGGTGATGCGGCCGTCCTGGGGCTGTGGCAGCTCTGTGACGCTCGGTGGCGGTTCGGTGGTCTCCTGCTGCTGCGGCAGCTGCTCCGTCTCGCTGGGCGTCGGCGACGAGGCGAGGGTGCCGTCGGTGTTGCGGTTGACGAAGAAGATCCCGGCCACCACGATCAGGCCGACCACCACCAGCGCCGCCAGACCGCCGAACACCCACGGCAGCGGATTGCTCTCCTTCGGCGGCGTACCGTAGCCGGGGCCGGGCAGCGGCGTGTCACCCCACTGCCCCTGCCCGTAGGGGGCCGAGCCTTGACCAGGTTGCCCATAAGAGCCCTGCGGGGGCTGGCCATAAGAGGGCTGGCCCTGGGTGGATTGCCCGTACGCGGGCTGTTCCTGCGTCGGTTGCCCGTACGCGGCCTGTCCGTATGTCGGCTGCCCGAACTGCCGCGTCGGATTCGCCGGCGTGGCGGACCAGTCGGGGCTCGACTGCTGCTGCGGTCCGGACGGCGGTTGCTGTTGCGGTGACGCCCCCTGCTCCAGCGGGTGGGTGGCGTCCGTCCACTGGCCGCCGTCCCACCAACGGAGTTGGGGCGATCCGTACGGGTCGGGGTACCAGCCCGCGGGGGTCTGCGTGGTCATGTTCGTCAGCGTAGTAACAACAGCTTTGATATGCATTGCTGGCTCGGCACCAACGCTCAAGATCAGCGCCCAGGGGTCAGCACTTGTACGTGAAGCTCGCCTTGTCCGTCCTGAGCGGGCCGGGAGACAGCACCCGCAGCGTGGCCGTGGCCTTGACGGTGCTCTTGCCCTTGAGCGTCCACCGGAGGGGCACGGTGTAGGAGGTCTGGTCGGCGGTCGTCTGGAGCGTCTGCTTGACGACCTCCTTGTCCAGGTTCTTGCGCCACTCGTAGCTGATCTCGCCCGCCTCACCATTCGTCACGATCTTGCCCGTGACGACGACGGCGCTGTCGCAGCCCTGCGTCTTCTTCGGGGCCACGACGTCGATCGATTTGATCGCCAGCTCCGGCGCGCCGCTCAGCTTGAGCCAGGCCAGGATCGCGCCGCCCATGATGACCGCGAACAGTATCGCCGAGAGGATGGTCCGGCGCCGCCTCGCCCGTGCCGCCTTACCCGGCTTGCCACCGCGCTGGACCGTTCCGACCTGTTCCCGGCCCTCACGCCAGATCCGTTCGGCCGTGGTGCCGGCCTGGGCCGATTCCGTACTTACTTCAGAGCTCACGCCGGGCCCGAAGTGCACCGGCGTCTGATGCGGGCTGGGAACGGCGAGCAGCGTGATGATGTCGCCCTCGTCGAGCGGCGGCTGCGCCTCCACGGGAGGATGCGCGAACGCCGACCTGCCACGGGCCGCCTGGGCCAGCTGATCGTGCCTGATCGCCCCGCCCGGCAGCGCCGTGGGCTCGGAGAGCACGACGGACCTGGCGGTACCCAGGCCGTGCGTCGTCGTGGTGACCGCGGCCCGCTCGAACAGGGCCGCCGCGCGCGGGGCGCTCCGCGTGACCGAGGCGGCCAGCGCCCGCGCCAGGGACGCCCACGCCGCCACGTCCCGTTCCGGCGGGGAGACCTGGCCGCGGATGGCGTCGGATAAGCCGCGTTCCGACAGCAGCGCCGCGCCTTCGGCGGTGATGACCACCGAGCCGGGATGCACCGAACCGTGGGTGACCCCGGCCGCGTGCAGCGCGAGGAGGGTCTGGGCCGTCTCCGCCAGTACGGCCGCCGCGCCGCTCGCGTCGATCGCCCCCGAGGCCAGCAGGTCCGACAGCGTCGGGCTCACGGCCTGCGCGGTGAGTAGCCAGACCTGCTCGCCCGCCGCGACGACGTCGGCGACGGGGATCAGCCCGGCCAGCCCGCCCAGGACCAGCCGCTGGTCGGTCAGAACCGTCGCCACGACGCGCTCGCGCACCCCGGGCAGCCCGATGATCTTCGGGTCGAACAGCAGGGCCCCGGCCCGGCGTCCGTCGGGTGAGATCGCGTCGATCCAGTTGCCCAGTTCGGTGTTCCAGGTGTGCTCGGTGAGCCGGAAGCCGGCGATACCGTTTCTCGGGTTGTCCATCGCCGTAGCCCCCCGAAGCCTTTCTAACGCTTTCTCCGATGTCGTCCCGCCATACGGCGCTTAACCGCAAGTGTGACCGGAAGCGCGCCAGACGTCACCAGCACGAGCCCCAGGAGGGCGCCGTCCTGCGGTGACGGAGTCCGCGTGGATCCTTCCCCGCTGCCGCTGCCGCTGCCTTCCCCGCTACCGGGACTGCTCGGCGGGTCGGAGGAGGGGGCCGGGCTGCTGAGGGTACGCGTCGGACGGACGGTCGGGGGCGCGGTCGTGGGCGCCTTCGTGGCGGCGGCCGTGGCTCCCGACGGCGGGTTGTCGACCGTGCCGGTGAACTCGGGCTCGGCCGACTCGACCGCGGGCGGGGTCTTGATCGCGGTCTTCGACGGCCTGGGCTTCACGGTCCTGATGGGCTTGCGGGTCGGCGTGGGCGTCGGCGTCCGCTTCGGCGTCGCGCTGGTGACGGGCGGTGGCGCGGTGCTCGCCGGCGTCGTCGGCTCCGGCGTCGTCTCCTCCGCCGTCGGTGTGGGCTCCTCGGAAGGCTCCTCTTCCTCCTCGGCCGCGGCGGAGGGTTCCGGCGCCGCCGTGGTGGGCGTCACCTGCGAGGTCTGCGCCTGCAGGGCGGGCTCGGCGGACATCGTCTTCACCAGGACGATCGCCACGCCGATCAGCAGGCCCGTGCAGGTGGCGCCGACCACGATCTTCGTGGAGAGCCTGCTCAGCAGCCCGCGCGGCTCGGTGAAACGGGTCTCGGCCAGCGAGGTCTGCGTCTCGGCCGGCACCTCGGGCGGGCTGGGGAACAGCATGAGCAGCAGGCCGGACAGCCGGGCCAGGCGGCGCTTGCCGCGCTCCTCCCAGTCGGACCCGTACGCCCTGGTCGCGACCGCTTCGAGCTCCGTCAGGAACGCCTCGGCGGACGGCGGGCGGTCGAGGGCGTTCTTGGCCAGGCCGCGCTCGACCAGGTTCCGCAGCGGGCCGGGCACCTCCTCGATGGGCGGTGGCGAGCTCTGGTGCTGGCGGGCCAGCGCCGCGAGGTTGGGCGAGCGAAAGGGGCGGGTGCCGGTCAGGCACTCGAAGAACACGATGGTGGCGGCGTACACGTCGGTGGCCGGTGCGGCGGAGGCGCCCGACCACTGCTCGGGCGCCATGTACGGCGGGGTGCCGGCGGCGCTCGCGTCCTCGCCGGTCCTGACCGCGATGCCGAAGTCGACCAGCTTGCTGGAGCCGTCGCCCTGGACCATGACGTTCTCGGGCTTGAAGTCGCGGTGCACGACGCCGATCGCGTGGGCCGCGGCCAGGCCTTGCAACGAGCCCTTGAGCACCAGCAGCGCGGCCTCCGGGCCCGTGGGACCCTCCGACCTGAGCAGCTCCCGTAAGGAGACCCCGTTGACGAGCTCCATGACGATGGCCGCGCCCCCGCCGCTCTCGACATAGTCGATCAGGCGGGCGTTGTGCGGGCTGCGCAGGGTGCCCAGCAGCCGGGCCTCGTGCCGGAACCGGGCCACGAAGCCGACGTCGGACCGGAGCTCGTCGGACAGGTACTTGACGGCCACCTCCACGCCGTCATGGTCCCGTCGGGCCAGCACGACCCGCCCGGCGGATCCCGCGCCGAGTTCGCGAATCTCGGTGTAGCCCGGGACCACCCACTGACCATGGTCGTCGTACATGCGGTCTCCCTCTGCGGTCCTCTGGGCCCCCACCCTCATCAGACGGACCGTAGCTTAACCAGAGGCGACCGCTTTCCCACAGTTAATGTCCGGACACAGTATGAATCCGGAGGTCAACCAATGGTGCCCGAATCGTCGTCCGAAGGGGTGTCGGGGGCCGGGGTCTTCGGTCCGTCCTTCGTGGGGTCGTCCTTCGGCGGGTCGTCCTTGGGTGGGTCGTCGTCCGTGGGCGGGTCCTCCTGACAGGCCGCGGTCTTGCCGCCCGAGCTGTCGCCGCCGTTGTCCGCCGTGGGACGGGTGGCGGCCGTCACGAGCCAGGACGTGCCGCACGGCACCTTGTCGAAGGTGTAGCTCACGGTCCTGGTGTAGGAGGTGTCGCCGGACAGGGTCAGGGTCTCGGTGTGCGCGATCCGGCCGCCCAGGGAGAAGGCGACGCTGAGCCGTACCGGCTGGTCGTTGTCGGTGGTCACGGCGACGACCGCGGTGGCCGGGCCGCGCGGGCTGAGCGAGGCCCGCACGATCGACACCTTCCGCACGCTCGGCGGGCAGGTCACCCTGGTCCGGGCGGTGGCCGTCCGGTCGCCCGCGCGGACCACGACGGAGACGGTGGTGTCGCACGGGCGGGACCTGAAGGCGTAGGTGAACGTCCGCGAGTAGGCCGTCCGGCCGGACAGGGTGGCCGAGCGGGTGGCGACCTGGTCGCCGTTCAGCGCGAACGCGGCCTCGACGGGCACCTCGGCGGTACCGCTTGTGGTCACCCTGACCCGGGCCTGAGCCGTACGGCCCGGCGAGGCGGCCAGATCGAGCGAGGCCCGCAGGCCCGTCACCCGCGTGGGACATGGCGGTACGTTCACCGTGGCCGTCCGCGCCCCGCCCGGAGCGGCGGGGAAGGTGGTGACGGCCAGCGTGACGGTCTTGCCGCACGGGCGCTCGTCCGCGGTGTAGCTGAGCGCGCGGTCATAGGACCGGTCGCCGCTCAGCCGCAGAGTCTGGCTGCGTACGCCGACGCCCCCCACGGACCAGGCGGCGGTCGCCGTGACCCGTCCCGTGCCGGTGGTGCGGATGGACAGCGTGGAGCCGGCCACGTTGTCGTCGTTGAACGTCAGCCCGCCGAGCGTGAGCCCCGCGACCGAGGTCACCGGGACCGGCGTCGGCGTCACCGTCGGCGTGGTCACGGTGACGACCGGCGTCGGCGTGATGGTCTTGGGCGGCTTAGGCGTCTTGGTCGGCGTGGGCTTACCAGGCGTGGGCGTGGGCTTGCCGGGTTTGGTGACTGTGGGTGTGGGTTTAACAGGCTTGGTGACAGTGACCTTGGGAGTGGGCGCGGGCTTGGTGGTCGGTGGCGAGGTGGCCACCACGGGCTCGGCGGTGTGCGGCTTGGGGCTGGGGGAGGCTACGGCCAGTGCCGTCGGCTGGTCGCGGGGCAGGTCGACCGGGGACTCCTCGGGCGGCTGGCTCAGCGTGACCGGTGTGGCCGGCGGTGAGCCCTCCTCGGCCGGTCCCTGCGACTGCGAGGGCCTCGCCAGGGCCACTTCCACGGCCTGGTCGCGGCTCGACAGCACGACGATCACGGCGATGGTCGCGACCGCGAGCACTCCCACGCCCATGGCCAGCCGGGCCGCGTTGTGCTTGGCCGTACGCAGCGTCGTACGGAAGACGGTCTGCGCCAGTGAGGTCGTGACCTCGGCGGGAGGCGTCTGGGGCACGGGCAGCAGCAGGGCGAGCAGGGCCACCAGCCCGGCCAGTCGCCGCCTGCCGCGCTCCTCCCAGTCCTCGCCGTACGCGGCCCGCGCCGCCGCCTCCAGTTCGATGACGAACGCGGCGGCGCTGACGGGCCGCGCGGCCGGGTCCTTGGCCATTCCGCGGGTGATCAGCTCGCGCACCGGCTCGGGCGCGTCGTGGACCGGGATCGGCGCGTGCATGTGCTGGTAGCCGAGCACGCTCGGCTCGGTCGACCGGTAGGGCCGGTGCCCGGTCAGGCACTCGAAGAACACCGCCGTCGCCGCGTACACGTCGGTGGCGGGCGAGGCGGGCATGTTCTCCCACAGCTCGGGCGCCATGTACGGGGGCGTGCCCTCGGCCCGCGAGGCGGTCCCCTGCTGGACGGCGATGCCGAAGTCGACCAGCTTGCTGGCCCCGTCGTCGCGGACGATCACGTTCTCGGGCTTGTAGTCCTTGTGCACCAGCCCGTGCGAGTGGGCTCGGGCCAGGCCGAGCAGCGAGCCCTTGAGCACGGCCAGGGCCGCCTCCGGCCCCGTCGTCCCGTGCTCGCGCAGCAGCGCCCGCAGGGACACGCCGTTGACCAGCTCCATCACGATGGCCGCGCCGTAGCCGTCCTGGATGTACTCCCACAGCGTGGCGATGTTCTGGTCGCGCAGCGTGGTCAGCAGCCGCGCCTCCGACTGGAACCTGGCCAGGGCCACCGGGTCGCTGAGTAACCGCTGCGAGAGGTATTTGATCGCGACCTTGACGCCGGTCTCATCGTGCACCGCGAGCACGACTCGGCCGCTGCCGCCCGCCCCGAGCTGCTTGATCTCCGTATAACCAGGAGCGTTCCACTCCATCGCCATCCCCCATCAGGAGTTGGGCCCACCTGATGAGACGTGTGATCAAGGAGAGAAGTTTGCCAGGTGGTTCCTGATTTATGGAACTACCTCCGGCCGCGGATGTGAACAGGTACATCGATACCTTCTGGGAGTGCCGGATCCGGCAGCGGCTCTCCCCAGGACGTCACGAGCGGCAGAACCCCGGCCCAGACGGGCAGCTCGTAGTCCTCCTCCTCGTCCAGAGGAGCGCCGCGCCGCATCTTCACCGACGCCTCTTCGAGCGACAGGGCCAGCACGGCCGTCGCGGCCAGTTCCTTGGGCGACGGCTCCCTGACGTAGTCCCACTGGCCCGGCGCGAGCTGTTCGGACACGGCGCGGAGCCCGGCCAGCCGCTCTTCCGGGTCCGTCAGCAGCCGGGCGCGGCCGTAGATGATCGCGGAGCGGTAGTTGACGGAGTGATGGAAGATCGACCGGGCCAGCACGATGCCGTCGAGGTGGGTGACGGTGACGCACACGTCCGTGCCCTCGCTCGCGCGCAGCGACCGCGCGCCGGTGGAGCCGTGCAGGTAGAGCGTCTCGCCCAGGCGGCCGTATCCGGTGGGTATCACCATGGGGTGGCCGTCGACCACCACACCCAGGTGGCAGATCAGCCCGGCGTCGAGCACCTCGTACAGGTCGTTCCTGTCGCTGCTGCCCCGGTCCTTCGAGCGGCCGAGCGTGGTGCGGGGTGTGGTGGAGAGCATGGGGCCACGGTAATGAGAAAGTGGACATAGCCTGTAGGGCCACTAATGACCGCTTCCCGGAGACCACTTTCGTGCGCACCCTCGTCGACCTGCCCGTATCCCTGTCCAGGGGGTCGGGTGTCCCGCTCTCGGCACAGCTCACCGGCTGGCTGCGCCAGGCCATGCTGGCCGGGACGCTCGCGCCGGGGGAGCGCCTGCCGTCCTCGCGCGGGCTCGCGGAGCAGCTCGGCGTGAGCAGGACCGTGGTCACGGAGGCGTACCAGCAGCTGTACGCGGAGGGGTGGCTGGAGGGGCGGCACGGCTCCGGCACGTTCGTGGCCGCGCTGGAGGCGTCACACCTGGCCGTCGAGCCGCCGGCCGCGCCCGAGCCGCCGCCGCGTCCACCGGCCGAGCGGGTGATCGACCTGACCCCCGGCACCCCCTGGGTGCGCGACTACGACCACGCGGCCTGGAAGCGGGCCTGGCGCAGGGCCGCCGATCTGCCTCCTGGCGACCACCCGGACCCGTACGGCCTGCCGTACCTGCGCGAGCTGCTCGCCGACCATCTGCGGCGGGCCAGGGCCGTGACGGTCGGCCCCGAGAACGTCCTGGTCACCAGGGGCACCGGCAACGGCCTCGACCTGTGCGCGCTCGCGCTGCTGGGTGAGGGCGGCCGGGCGGGCGTCGAGGACCCCGGCTATCACGTGGCGCGTACGGTGTTCGGGGCCAGGGGGGCGAAGGTCGTGCCGTGCCCCGTCGACGAGGAGGGCGTGATCGTCGAGGCGCTCCCCGACGACCTCCGCGTCCTCTACACCACGCCCGCCCACCAGTACCCGCTCGGCGGACGCCTGCCGATCCCGCGCAGGGAACGGCTGCTCGCCTGGGCCCGGAGTACCGGCGCGATCATCGTGGAGGACGACTACGACGCCGAGTTCCGCTACGACGTCGCGCCGCTGCCCGCCCTCTACGGCCTCGACCCGTCGCGCGTCGTCCTGCTCGGCACGCTCTCGAAGACGCTCGCCCCCGACATCGGCGTCGGCTGGCTGGTGGGCTCCCCCGAGCTGCTCGATCGGATCGCCGCCATCCGGGTCTCGATGTCCGACCGCACCAGCGGCCCGGTCCAGCAGGCCGTCGCGACCCTCCTGGAGCGCGGCGACCTCGACCGCCACCTGCGCAGGATGCGCCTGGAGTACGCCCGCAGGCGCGGCGCGATCGTCGAGATCCTGGGCCCGGTGTGCCGCCTGCGCGGCGACACGGCCGGCCTGCACCTGCTGGCGGAGCTGCCGCTCGAAACGGTCTCCGGGCTGGTCGCGGCAGCGCGGGAGCAAGGCGTGCTGCTCGACTCCACCGCCCGCCACCACTACGGCACCGAGCGCCTGCACGGCCTGGTGATCGGGTACGGCTCGGCCACACTGGCCGAGGTCAGGCGCGGCTGCTGGACGGTGGCCGAGCTGATCCGCTCGGCCACCGGCGCGTAGCTCGGCCTGCGCCGCAAAGCCCAGCCACCGGTGCGTGGCTCAACTACCGGCGCGCGCAGCCGTCTCAGGCGGGCTCGAGCTCGCGCAGGATCGGCAGGGAGCGGGCGGCGTAGACCGGGTCGACGGGCAGGGCGTGGCGGGCCCACCAGCGGGCCGGGGCCGGATCGGGGGAGGGGTCGGTGAAGGCGGGCGCGTAGTCGTCGTACGGCGGGTCGTAGAGGTAGCCCGTCACCACCCCGCGCCGCTCCAGCGCGGCGATGGCCGCGTCCCGGTCGCGCACCAGCAGCGGCACCCGGAACAACGGCTGGTCGGCATGGTCCCGTACGCCCGCCGCCACCGACGGCAGCTCCGCCAGCGAGCGCACCCCCGCCAACCGGCGGGCCCGCTCTCCGGGCACCTTGGCCAGCCGTCTCGACTGGTACCAGCGGGCGAGCGCCCCTCTCCGGGCGCGGTAGTCGTGCAGGTCGGCGCGGACCCACGGATCGAACGGCGGCAGCGACGGCACCTGCTTCATGGCCGCCGCGAGCTCGTCGGGCCGCAGCGGGATGCGGTAGCCCTCGCGCGACTCCTCCATGCCCAGCAGGCGGGAGAGCCGGAGGGCGGGCCGGACCAGGTCGAGCCGGAGGGCGGCCTGGCGGGCCATCGAGGTGGTCACGGCCAGGAGTTCGGCGCGGAAGGCGCCCGGCTCCAGCAGCGCGTCGCGGGCCCGTTCGAGCGCGCGCAGGTCCGCCAGGCTCTCCACCGCGAGGACCCCGCCCGAGCCCGCGCCCGGGTGCTTGGACAGGCTGAAGACTCCGGCCTGGCCGAACGTGCCGAGGGGGCGGCCGGCGACGCTGGTCTCCATGGCGTGGGCGACATCCTCGATCAGGATTTTTCCCGTGAAGGCGGACACGGTGTCCGGCAGGCCGTACAGGTTGGTGGTCAGGACGGCGTCCACCTGGCCGAGGTTGACGCGGGTGGCGTCGATGTTGCCGTCACGGCGCGACAGCGGCGCGATCACCGGGCGCAGGCCCGCCGCCAGCACCAGGAAGAGGATCTCGTCGGCGGAGATCGGCGACATGAGCAGCCGCTGGCCCGGCGTGCACCAGTGACGCAGCACGAGGTAGAGGCCGAGGCGGTTCGAGGGGAGCAGCAGGCAGTGACGGCCGGTGCGCTCAGCGATTCTTTTCGCTGGAGGCTCCTTCACGACTGGAGGGCCGTGCGCAGCCGCCCGAACGTCTTCAGCGCCCGGTCGGCGGTCCTGTGCAGCAGCGGGTTGGCCAGTACGGTGGCCCGCGTCTTGCGCACGGGCACCCGCAGCAGCCAGTGGACGGCCGAGGCGGCGCCGACCGTGGCGACCCGCCCCTCGGCCACCTGGAACTCGCCGTTCTTGAGCTTCTCTTTGTACTCCTTCTCACCCCGGCCCATGTCGATCACCTGGATGCCGGAACCGGCGGCCTGCTCGGCCATCGCCAGGTGATGGATGAGGCCGGGGGAGTATTTGGCGTAGTGGGTGTCGTAGGCCGGGAACCAGCCTGCGAGCGTGGTGCGCGTGCGGAGCCCGAAATGCCCGGCCATCGGCAGGTCGTTCACGTAGATCATGTCGAGCACCCCGGCGAAGCCCTCGGTCTGCGTGGCCAGCAGCCGCTCGACCAGCTCGACGATCCACTGCTGCGCGAACCGGTCGGTGCGCCCCGTGCGCCGGTATTGGTCGGTCTTCCAGCCGAGCAGCGTGTGCAGCGGCGCCGGGTCGGTGGTCGCGTAGTCGTGGCGGATCGGCCCGACGTCGCGCTGGAGCTTGCGCGACTTGGCCAGGGTCGTCTTGTACGTCTTGCCGGAGTGCAGGCGCAGGAACTCGGTGTAGGGGCCGTGCCCCTCACGCAGATCGATGATCGGCGACGGGTGGCGCTCGTGCCGCCCGGCGATCAGCGGCTGGCCCGCGACCAGGTGGTCGAACTCATAGACCGACAGCCCGCACTGCTTGATCAACCGGCGTGGGTCGATCTCCAGATCCTTGGCGTGGACCAGGCCCTGCGCGTCGGTGAGCCCGGCGGCCACCGGCTTGCCGATGCCCATCGGATGGCGCTCGAAGGGGAAGAACCCCACGATGTCGGGCCCGTCGTAGAGCACGGCGACGCGGACCATGTCGCGCAGCTCACCGACCGTGATGGTGAACTCGGGAGACAGGAACGGATTGTCGAAGGCCGCGTGCCCCTCCTGGAGAGCCCGCCATCGGCTCAGCTCAGGTGCTCCCAGCTCGCGAGGGTGAGCAAGTGTGACGCGCATGGGCTCCTACGTTCGGCATACCTTCAGTTAGTTTGGAGGTAGCTGTATACAACCAGGGTAAATGGTCTCGCATGATGGTCGTCTCCGCAGCTCCGGAACGTTACACAACTCTCAGCTAGCGTTCAGGACAGAGTGACGTTCTAATGTGTGTGCATGACCGTACCTGGGATTGACCGGCCCCGGCTGTTCGGCTGGATGGGCGCGAACGTGCCCGACGCGGGCGAACCCCTGTCCGTCTCCCTGATCTCCGGCGGCAGGTCGAACCTCACGTACCTCATCGAGACCCGCGAACGCCGGGTGGTGCTGCGCCGCCCGCCCCTCGGTCACGTGCTGCCCACCGCGCACGACATGCGGCGCGAGTGGCGGGTCATCTCCGCGCTCGCCGCGACGCCGGTCCCGGTGCCGGAGCCGGTCGCGTTCTGCGCCGACGAGGAGGTCATCGGAGCGCCGTTCTACCTGATGGGGTACGTGGACGGCCTGGCCGCCAGGACCCGCGAGCAGCTCGGCGAGCCCGCGCCCGCCGAGACGCGGCGGCTGGCGGAGCGGCTCGCCGAGGTGCTGGCCGCCATCCACGCCGTCGACTACCAGCAGATCGGGCTCGGCGACTTCGGCCGCCCCGACGGCTACCTGGCCAGGCAGCTCGGCCGGTGGTGCCAGCAGTGGGACCGCTCGAAGACGGCCGACCTGCCGGAGTACGACCGCCTGGTCACGCGGCTGCGCGCGTGCATGCCGGCCCACTCGGCCAGCACGCTCGTGCACGGTGACTACCGCCTCGACAACACGCTCGTACGGCTGGCGCCCGGTCCGCCCGAGATCCTGGCCGTGGTCGACTGGGAGATGTCCACCCTCGGAGACCCGCTGGCCGATCTGGGGCTCACGCTCACCTACTGGCAGGACTCCGGTGACGAGGAGCGGGCGGGGATCCCGGTGGCCGGAGACGTGACGCTCGCCCCCGGGTTCCTCAACGCCGCCGAGTTCGCCGCCCACTACACGAAGGTCTCCGGCCGCGACATCTCGGACCTTCCGTTCTACGTGGCGTTCGGGAACTTCAAGCTCGCGGTCATCGTGGAAGGTATCCACGCCCGTTTCCGGCAGGGTAAGACCGTGGGTGAGGGCTTCGAGAACATCGGCTCCGCCGTACCCGCACTCATCGCCCGCGCGCACCGCATGCTGGACCAGCCCGTGAACCCCTGAGCGTGAACCGCCCGACCCGTGAACCGCCCGAGCATGAGCCCCTGAGGAGCGCACATGAGCACTGTGGCACTGATCACCGGAGCGGCGAGCGGCATCGGCGCCGCGGTGGCACGGCGGCTGTCGGCGGGCGGGGCCAAGTGCGTCCTCCTCGACCTCGACGCCGAAGGGGCCGAGCGCCTGGCGAAGGAGGTCGGCGGCGTCTGGCTGGCCGGTGACGTCGGCACCGAGGAGGCTTCCCGGCAGGCCGTCGCGCTCGCCGAGGAGACCTACGGCCGACTCGACCTGGTGCACCTCAACGCGGGGATCTCGGGCGGGGTGGATCTCGCGGCGTTCGACGTCGAGCGCTATCGCCGGGTCGTCGGGGTGAACGTGGACGGCGTGGTCTTCGGCGTCGCCGCCTGCCTGCCGTCGCTCAAGCGCTCGGGCGGTGGCGCGATTGTGGTCACCTCGTCGCTGGCCGGGCTCGTCGGCTTCGCCGGTGACCCCGTGTACACGATGACCAAGCACGCCGTGGTGGGGCTCGTCAGGGCGCTGGCCGCGCCGCTGGCCAAGGAGCGGATCCGGATCGGCGCGGTCTGCCCGGGGTTCACGGACACGCCGCTGGTGGCGGGAGCGCGCGAGATGTTCGTCAACGCGGGGTTCCCGTTGCTGAGCGCCGCCGATGTCGCCGCGGCCGTCGAAACCGCCTTCTACGCCGACGAACCGGGCACGCTCCTCATCGTGCAACCGGGGAGGCAGCCAGTGCCGTACCGTTATGCGGGAGTCCCCGGACCGGCTGGAGGGCAGCGCCCGCCAGCCCCTTGATCGACCGCAAGTCCCTTGCAAGTACTGATATATACCGTGGGAAGGGCTGGGAGAGGCGTCCCGGCCCTTGTCCACGCGCGAGGGTGGAGGCACCGTGATTCCCACCGATGGCAAACACGCACGCAGACGGCCGCCATGGCCGATCGCGCTGGGCGTCGGGATCCTCGCGGTCGCGCTCGTCGCGGCGATCATGGTGTACGCGGGCACGCGGGGCGGCCCCCGAGACGAGTACAAGGGCGGCGAGATCGCCCAGACCCAGCCAAGTGAGCCGCCGCCCACACTGGAGCAGCCGCCGGCCCTGGACGACTGGCCGCGCTGGGGCGTCACCCACACCCAGTACAGCGCCGACAACGTGCCCCGCGAGATCACCGAGCAGGCCAAGAACATCCTCGGCCGCGTCCCCATGGTGCAGAACCAGCACATCATGGGCTGGGGCGTGGGCAACCCGGAGCCGAGCCCGGACCAGTACAACTTACGAGACCTCGACCGGCGGCTGAAGCTCATGGCCTCCTCGCGGGCCGTCCCGGTCATCACGCTGTGCTGCGCGCCCGACTGGATGAAGGGCGGTCAGGCCGGCCGTACGGACTGGTCCAAGAACCACACGGTCGCCCCCAAGCGCGAGCATTTCGACGATTACGCCAAGCTCGCCGCGCGGATCGCCAGGCAATATCCGACGGTGAAGTACTTCATGGTGTGGAACGAGTTCAAGGGCTTCTGGAACCCGTCCACGAACCGCTGGGACGCCGAGGGCTATACCGAGCTGTACAACAAGGTCTACGCGGCGCTGAAGAAGGTGAACGGCGACATCCAGGTCGGCGGCCCGTACATCCCGGTCGAGACCAACTCCGGCGGCGGCCCCTCCGAGCTCAGCGGTCCCTGGGGCACGGTCGACCAGCGCGCGCTCGACGCGATCGAATACTGGATCGAGCACAAGAAGGGCGCCGACTTCATCGTGGTCGACGGCGCCTCGATGACCAACGACAAGGCCAACGTCCCGGACGACTTCGCGGCCCAGGCCAAGTTCAGCGCGGTCACCGCCTGGCTCAGGCAGAAGAGCAACGACATGCCGGTGTGGTGGGCCGAGTGGTACGTCGAGCCCACCAACTCCGGCTGGAGCGAGGACAAGCGCACCGCCGTACAGGCCACGACGCTGATGGAGTTCGCCAGGAGCGGCGTGACGACGGCGCTCTACTGGAACCCGGAGCAGAAGGACGGGACGGAGTGCCCCGGCTGCCTCTGGTCGTCCGGCACGGGCCAGGAGCTGCCGATGGCGGGGCTGCTGAGCGGGTTCGCGAAATGGTTCCCCGCCGGGGTGAAACTGGATGCCGTCACCACCTCCGACCAGCGCATCAAGACGCTGGGCCAGGAGCGGCAGATGGTCATGGTCAACACGGCCGACACGAGCGTCACCGCCACCGTGGACGGCAAGCGGGTGACCTTGAAACCGTACGAGATCCAGTGGGCGGGACGCGGGGCCTGACCCTCGGTCAAGGGCTCCGTTCGTCTGCTCGGGCGGTCGGCCGGAGCCCTTCTCTCACCATTCTTCGGAACAATCATTGCCGTCCCCCGGAATTCCATTGCCTGGGGCGACTTGCGGCGGGCAGAGAAACGTCAAACCGCTTTTCCACTTCTGTGGTGATCGAGGCGTCGGCTTGGGTTTGCCCAGGTCCCAACGGGGTTCTGGTATGGGGCGGACTGCGAGCGCTTTATCGCTGATTTACATATCACACATGCGCAGATCTTTTCCATGAGCACCGGTCAAATCAGATCAAAGAACGCCCCCAAGCCCTGATTTTTCACCATTTGGGTGCTAGCGTCCTATTTTGAAAGCCGAAATAGTGCGACCTGCACAGGGGGGAATCATGACTCTCGGTAAGCTCTTCCCGGCTCACCGTAGCGACTGGTGGGGATGGGGCCGTCGCGGTTGTGGTCGGCGTCGCTGGTGGGGTGGATGCGGCGGTGGCTGCGGTGGCGGCTGGCGCAGGCGGTGGTGGTGGTAGAAGAGGTGCCACCTGAGAGCCGTCGGGTCTCCCAACGGCTCTCACTCACCGCTCCGCCTCTGGCGCCGACGGTGTCCATCCGGAACACCTTCCGGGCATTCTGGCCGGACACCCGCGGCGTCAGGGCGCTGTTCGCGGCCGGGGTCGTGTTCGCGATCCTGGCCGCTCTGTGTGAGGTCGCCGCGATCGCCCTGTTCGGCTACATCACCGACAAGGTCCTCAGCGAACGGGACCTGGGCGCCTTCTGGGCCCCCGCGGCCGCCTGGCTCGGCCTGGCGGTTCTGGCCGGTCTCGTCTCCTTCGCCGGCGCGTACATCACCGCCGCGGGCGCGGAACGCTTCCTCCTCAAGCTCCGCGACCGGGTCTTCGGCCACGTCCAGACCCTCACACCCGACTTCTTCGAGAACCGCCGTACGGGCGACCTGATGGCCCGGCTCACCGACGACATCGAGGCCATCGAGGAGCTCGTCGGCTCCGGCCTGGTCAAGATGTTCACCACCGTGGCCAGCGTGATCTTCTTCGCCGGCGCGGCGTTCATCATCCGATGGGACCTGGCGCTGGTCACGTTCGCGCTGATCCCGGCGTTCCTGGTGGTCTCCAAGGTCTTCGCGTCCCGGTTCAGGAACGCGGCGGCCCGCGAGCGGACCAGCAACGGCACCATGAACAGCGTCATCGAGGAGAGCCTGTCCAACCAGTCACTCGTCCAGGCCTACAACCAGCAGCAGACCGAGGCCAGGCACCTGCACCGCGAAGGTCGCACCTGGCTGCGCGCGAACCTGTCCCAGGCGTGGCTCTCCGGCCTCTACGGCCCCGCCGTACAGGTGCTGGAGACCATCTGCCTGATCGTCATTCTGGGCTTCGGCGCCTGGGAGATCACCCAAGACCGCCTCACGCTCGGCGGCCTGCTCGCCTTCGCCGCCTACCTCGCCTATCTCTATCCCGCCGTCCAGGGTCTGGGCCAGCTCGCCCTGACCGTCTCGGAGGCCGCCGCCGGTTCGGACCGCGTCATGGAGGTCCTCTCCGTACGTCCGACCGTCGTGGACCGTCCGACCGCCGTACCGGTGGTCGGGCGCAGCAAGGGGCGGATCGAGTTCTCGCGGGTCGGCTTCACGTACCCCAAGCGGATCAGGGCGACACTGCGCGAGCTGTCGTTCGTGATCGAACCGGGGGAACTCGTCGTCTGCACCGGAGCCAGCGGTGCGGGCAAGTCCACGCTCGCCAAGCTGCTCCTGCGTTTCTACGACCCGAACACCGGCCGCATCCTCCTGGACGGGGTGGACCTGCGCGACCTGACCCGATCGTCGCTGCGCGACACCATCACGCTCCTGCACCAGGAGAACCTCCTGTTCTCCGGCACGGTGCGCGACAACATCGCCTACGGCTCTCCGGGTGCCGACGACGCCGCCGTGATTCTGGCGGCCGAGCTGGCCGACGTACACGATTTCATCCAGACATTGCCCCAGAAGTACGACACGCCCATCGGTCAGCGGGGCCGCCTCATGTCCGGCGGCCAGCGCCAGCGCCTCGCCATCGCCCGCGCGATCCTGCGTGACTCGCCGGTGCTGGTGCTGGACGAGCCGATGACCGGGCTGGACGTGGTCACGGCCGAGCGGGTGATGGTGCCGTTGCGCCGGTTGATGGAGGGGCGGACGACGCTGCTCATCACCCATGACCTGCGGCATGTTCCGGAAGGGGTGCGCCGGATCGACCTGGAACCGGTACGACGTTCGGATCGGATTCGGCTCCGGCCGAAACGGAGTGACCTCGGGGTGCATGGCGCATACTGACCCGACAATTCACCGGCCTGGGCGGGAAACCGCCCAGGCCCTGTCATGTGAACGCCACCCCCGCCTCGGCCAACTGTGCCATGATCAACAACGCCGGGGGGCCTCCCGTCATCGCCATTCAGTAGCCGAGAGCCTACTAATCCGGCATACTCCACACCCAGCAAGATCTGTTGTCAGATCCGGCGCCCATGCTCAAGGAGCTCGACTATTGGGCAGGGCGGGCGACAATGGCCGCAATTGGTTACCAAGTGCCCACGCAAAGCGAAGATTCCACTACAATCCGATCAAGACTTCCAGGCCGTATGTTTCTGACCTCCGACGAGGACTTGATGTCAGCAACTCACATACCTGTTCACCGTCGGGCCCTGCTCGTACCGCTTGGCGTCGCCGTCGTGGCCGGCGTCGCGTGCGTATGGGCCGTGGCCGAGGCGCCGGTCGAGGGGCGAACGCTCGTGGCCTGGTGCCTGGGCATAGCCGCCCTGCTGCTGTGCGCCGCCATCACCTATGGCTTGTACGGCCGGCAGCAGGCGAGCCTGCTGCGTGACCGGCTCGCCATGCGGGAGGCGGACCTCGCCCAACTGGCCGACCACACCCTGCCCGCGCTGGTGAAGAGGTTGCGTGACGGGGCGTCGGTCGACACCGCGCTCGCCGAGGTGCCCAGGCCCGCCGACCTGGCTCAGCAGCGCATCCTGTGGACGCTGGCGCAGGAGGTCGGCAGAGGAGACCGGATGCGCGCGGCCGCGATGTCGGCCTGCGCCAACGCCGCCGGCCGGGTGCAGGCACTGGCGACCAGCATGCTGGCCGATCTGCGGGAGATGGAGGACCGGCATGACGAGAAGGTCCTCGGGGACCTGCTGAGGCTGGACCACAGCACCGCCCAGGCGGGCCGGCTGGCCGACAGCATCGCCGTGCTGACCGGTTCGCGTTCCGGGCGGCGCTGGACCAAGCCGATCGTGATGGAGAGCATCATGCGCGGCGCGGTGGGCCGGATCAGTGCCTACCAGCGGGTTCGGGTGCACTCGGCCAGCACCGTCGCGATCGCCGGGCACGCCGCCGAGGGCGTCATGCACGCCCTCGCGGAGCTGATGGACAACGCCACCAGCTTCTCGCCTCCGTCCGAGGAGGTGCACGTGTACGTCGAAGAGGTGAGCACGGGCATCGTGATCACCATCGAGGACTGCGGTCTGGTCATGAGCGCCGTGGCGCTGAACCGCGCCCGGCAGGCCGTCTCGTCCGAGCCCCTGGACCTGACGACGCTGTCCGGTACGCGACTGGGCCTGGCGGTCGTGGGCTGCCTGGCTCGCAAGCACGGTCTGACCGTCTCCTTCAGGCCGTCCTCACGCGGGGGCACCGGAGTGGTGGTCATGATCCCGCAGAAACTGGTCACCCAGCCCGCGCCGGCTCCCCAGGTGGAGGCCCCGCGTAAGCCGAGCGTCCCGGCCGCCCGCCGGGCCGCCTCGGCCCCCGTCCCCGCGCAGGCCGACCCCGCGAAGGCCGACCCCGTCGCGGATGGCGAGCTGCCCAGGCGACGGCGCGGTCAGACGCTCGCGGCGGCGACGTCCGCGGCCCCCGTGCCCGAGCAGGCTCCGGCGCGGCCCAGGCCGTCCCTCTCCGAGGCCGGAGCGAGATTCAGCGCTTTCCGCCAGGCCAGCCGTGGGACCGGTGCCGGCGCCGGTGCGGCGGGTCAGGAAGTGGAACACCCGCAAGCAGAGGGCCCGGCAGCAGAAGGCCCGAAAGACGACATCCGGTGACCAACTTACAGATTGGAGGGAGGGCTGCTCGTCCGGCGACGCCGGATGACCGTCCCAGACTCTCGATGAGAACCTCAGACCGCGACCTCGCCTGGCTGCTGGAGAACCTCCTGGAGAGGACACCGCAGACCCGGCACGTCTTGGTGCTGTCGAAGGACGGCCTCAAGCTCTCCCACACCCACGGGCTGTCGGTGGACCGGGCCGATCAACTGGCCGCCATCGCCTCGGGCATCCAGAGCCTGGCCCACGGGGCGTCGATGGAGTTCGGCGACGGTTCCGGCGGGCTGCGGCAGTCCATGACGGAGTTCCACGGCGGGCTGCTGTTCATCGTGGAAGCGGGAGAAGGCGCCCATCTCGCCGTCGTGGCGAGCGACGACGCCGACCCCGGCATCATCGGCCACAACATGAACGAACTGGTCGAGCAGATCGGGGAGTATCTGACCGCTCCGCCGCGCGAACCTCAGCAGAGCAGCCGCTCGCTATGATCTCGCGGCGAGTGGCCAGCGAGAACCCGGACCGGCTGTACACGGTCACCGGGGGGCGCAGTCGCGCGGACGAGAGTGCCATGGACGTGGTCACGCTGATCGTGAGCGAATGCGATCCGACCCCCGGCATGCAGTCCGAGCACGTCAAGATCCTCCAGATGTGCCGCCAGCCGATGGCGGTCGTGGAGATCTCCTCGGAGCTGAGACTGCCCGTCAGCGTCGTACGGATCCTGCTGTGCGACCTGCTGGACACCGGACGCATCACCGCCCGCCATCCGCCCAAGGCTCCCGCCAAGGCGCAACTGCCCGATCCCGAAATCCTGGAGCAGGTGCTTGTTGGACTTCAGAACCTCTGACCCACCCGGCCGTACACCGCTACGGAGCACGATGACCACCGGTCTCAAGATCGTGGTCGTCGGCGGGTTCGGCGTGGGCAAGACGACCATGGTCCGCTCGGTCAGCGAGATCCGGCCGCTGAGCACCGAAGAGACGATGACCCAGGCAGGCATGGGGATCGACGACGCGAGCGGCGTACAGACCAAGACCACGACCACGGTGGCCTTCGACTTCGGCCGCATCAGCCTGAACGAGCAGATGGTGCTCTACCTGTTCGGGGCGCCCGGCCAGGACCGGTTCTGGTTCCTGTGGGACCGGCTGTTCTCCGGGACGCTGGGAGCGGTCGTCCTGGTGGACGCCCGCCGCCTGGCCGACTCGTGGTACGCCATCGACCGGCTCGAACACCACGGAATGCCGTTCATTGTCGCGCGCAACAACTTCGACGAGCCGACGCATCCCCTGGAGAAGATCCGGGAGGCGCTGGACCTGTCCGAAGAGGTTCCGCTGATCGACTGTGACGCCCGTCAACGTGACTCGAGCAAGGCCGTGCTGATCGCCCTCGTCAACCACCTCCACGCGATGTCCTCCGCCCGGGGGGTTACCCGATGACCGATACCCACTACACACCCGAGCCCATCCGGATGTACGGGCCCCAGTTCCAGGAGGATCCGGAGCAGCTGTACCGGGACATGCGCAAGCTGCACGGGCCCGTCGTCCCGGTCCTGATGGAGGGCGATATTCCCGCCTGGCTGGTGATCGGCTACCGCGAGCTGCGCTACGTCCTGAGCAATCCGCAGCTCTTCGGCCGTGACTCCCGCCGGTGGAACGCCTGGGACCGCATCCCGCCGGACTGGCCGCTGTTGGCGTTCGTCGGCTATCAGCCGTCCATTCTGTTCACCGAGGGCGCCGAGCATCAGCGGCGGGCCGGCGCCCTCAGCGACGCCCTCGCCTCCGTCGACCAGTTCGAGCTGAGATCGCAGTGCGAGAGGGTCGCCGACGGCCTGATCGACGCGTTCACCGGCCACGGCCGGGCTGACCTGATCGCGCAGTACTCTCAGCCGATGCCGCTGCTGTCCATGGTCACGATGTTCGGGTTGCCGGAGGCGGAGACGCCCCGCATCGTGGCCGACGTGACCATGATCCTCAACGTCGGCCCGGAAACCGCGGAGGCGTACGGGCGAGTCCAGACCGCGATGCAGCGGCTGATCGCCACCAAACGCGAGCGCCCCGGCCCGGACCTGCCCTCACGCCTGCTGGCCCATCCCGCGGGGCTCAGTGACGAGGAGATCGTCCAGGACCTGGTCGTGCTGTTGAGCGGCGGCCAGGAGCCGACCGCCAACTGGATCGGCAACACCCTGCGGTTGATGCTGACCGACGAACGGTTCGCCGTGACCCTGTCGGGTGGCCGCCGCAGTGCCAGCCAGGCGCTGAACGAGGTCATGTGGGAGGACTCGCCCGCCCAGAACAGCCTGGGCCGCTGGGCGGCGCACGACACGCAGCTGGGCGGGCAGCGCATCCGGGCCGGTGACGCGCTCATCATCGGTCTCGCCGCCGCGAACGCCGACCCGCAGGTACGGCCCGACTCCTACGGCGGCTCCGCCGGCAACCACGCGCACATGTCCTTCGGCCATGGCGAGCACGGCTGCCCGCACCCGGCGCCGGAGCTCGCCGAGGTCATCGCCTACACGGCCGTCGAGGTGCTGCTGGACCGGCTCCCGGACATGGGGCTGTCGGTGCCCGCCGACCAGCTCGTCTGGCGGCCGTCCTTCCGGCTGCGCGCCCTGACCACCCTGCCGGTCGAGTTCACGCCCGGCTACCTCAGGGGACCCGGCTAGGACCGATGAAGTGGTGTGTCCCCTGACACCTCAGGGGACACACCACCGGTCAGCTCGCCGTCAGTGAACCGGGCGGCCCGTGATGGACCGCGGGGAGTCCTGCGGGGACAGCGTCGTCGCGGGCGGTTCCGTCGGGAACTGCGTGGCGCAGTGCGTTCCCGGCGCGGGCATGGTGCGGTTGATCAGGTACTTCTCGATGTAGTCGCGCGCACAGGTGCTGTTGCGGAACTGGCCGTGGCCGACGCCGTCGTACTCCAGTACGACCGAGCGCGGGATCTGCCGTGCGGCGGCGTAGTTCCAGGCCGCCGGAGTGGCCACGTCGTCCTTCGCCTTGATGACCAGGATCGGCGGCGTGCCGCTGATCCTGAGGCGATGCTGCGGGTTGGACGTCTTGCCCTGCCAGTTGAGGCAGCTCATGACGTCGCTCCAGAACGGGGAGAGCTCCGTGTGCGGGGCGATGGCCTTGAGGCGGCGCTTGTAGGCGTCGAGCTCGGCGAAGCCGCTGACGTTCCACTTCCAGTCGGAGCACCAGATGACCGGGTAGGCGTAGTTGACGCCCTCGGCGGTCGACGTCGAAGCCTCGGCCGCGGCCCTGGCCGTCGACTTCGCCGCCGCCGATTCCGATGCCACCGGCTTGTCCGCGACCTGCTGGTCCGCCTGGCCGGCCGCCAGCGCCTTCAGCCGCTCGGCCAGCGGGAAGAAGCCCGTCGACGGCTTGTACATCGGATTGAACACCTCGATCCGGAGCTCCTCGTCCGAGATCACGGCGCCGGTCTCCGGGTCCTTCAGGGTGCCGGCCCTGGCCTTGGCCAGCAGGCCGTCCAGGACCGCCGTGGCGTCCTGGCCGTGCAGCGCGCAGGCCGCCGTCTCGCCGCACCACTTCGCGAACGCCAGGTAGGAGCCTTCGAGGTCCTCGGTGGTGGTCTTCATGTACTGGTAGGCCGAGGTGATGCTGTGGTCCATGTTGGAGTCGATGGCCATCGCGCGCAGGTTCTTCGGGAACATCTCGGCGTACTCCTGGCCGACCTGCGTGCCGTAGGAGATGGCGAAGAAGCTGATCTGGCGCTCGCCGAGCGCCGCGCGGATCGAGTCCACGTCGCGCACCACGTTGGTGGTGCCGACGTGGTCGAACAGCGGGCCCGTGCGCTCGCGGCAGTCCTTCGACAGCTTGGCGTTGAAGGCCAGCCAGTTCTGATACTCCGCCTCGTTGGCCGGGTAGGTGAGCGGGGTCTCGTTGACCACGTCCTCGCTGCACAGAATGGGCGTGCTGCTGCCGACGCCGCGGGGGTCCACGCTGACGATGTCGAAGTACTGGCGCAGCGGGCTGTCGTCGGGGATGCCGCGGCCCATGATGTACGCGTTGAGGCCGGACCCACCGGGACCGCCCGGGTGCACGAACAACACGCCCTGCCGCTTGGCCGGGTCGAGCGCCTTCAACCGGCCGATGGCCAGGTCGATCTTCGGGCCGTCGGGCTTCGCGTAGTCCATCGGCACCTTGATGGTGGCGCACTCCCCCTTGTACGTGGTGCCACATTCCGCCCAATCGATCGCGGTCGAAGGGCCTGACTGGGCTGATGCCACTCCGGCGAGCTGGGTCACCAGCGCGGCACCAGCCAGTGCCGCCGTGAACAGTCTTAACCGCACTATCGCTCCTTCCAGAGGTATCCCTTGATCATCCTGGCGGACGACAGTGCGGTTTGCGGGACTTTACGGGGTTTGTTGGTGAATATGAGCGCTAGACGTAGTAGCCCTCGACCGGCGCCCGCGCCTCGTCGTACAGCGCTGGTCCGTCGAGCCGTGCCCCGGCGTTCCCGGCGGGTGGCTTGAGCCCGCCGAGCTGCTCGCTGGACAGCGCGAACACCACCCGCCCGAGCCCCGACCGCTCGATGGCGCCCGTGCACATGCCGCAGGGCTGGCAGCTGGTGTACATGACGGTGGTCGCCGCGGCCTCGGGGCTGAGCTCACGGGCCGCCCAGCGGGCCAGCTTCAGCTCGGGGTGCGCGGTGATGTCGGCGTCGCTGATGGAGGTGTTGACGTCCTCGGCGAGCACGCTGCCGTCCGGCCCCACCAGGAGGGATCCGAAGGGCGGGTTGCCCGCCGCCCGTGCCTTGGCGGCCAGCCCGATGGCCCGGCGCAGGAACTGCTCGTCGTCATGTGTCATGGCTGCTCCGTTCGTGGGTGGTTTGTGTGGAGGTCCCAGGAGGCGGCTACGGCCGCGAGGGCGTGCCAGGCCACCTCGGGGTGGCACGTCTCCCGCGGGTCGCCGCCGAAGGGGTCGAGGACGACGGTGTCCGCGCCGAGGAGGCGTAGCTGTTCGAGGTCGTCCACGATCTGCTCGATCGTGCCCTCACCGGCGCGCCGCTCGGGATCGGTGATCGGCGACGTGGTGAGCCTGAGGATGATGCGGGGCGCCTGGGCGGGCATCGGGCGGCCCTGCTCGTCGGCGAGGGATTTGAGCCGGCCGAAGGCCTCGCGCAGCCAGGGCAGGGTGTTGCGCAGCGGATGCCAGGTCTCGCCGAGGCGCACCGCGCGGCGCAGGCCGGCGTCGCTGTTGCCGCCGATCCAGATCGGCACCGGCCCGCCGCGGTAGTCCGCGCCGTCCGCCCAGGCGGCGCGCAGCGCGTCGAGGTATTCGTCGGTCAGCGCCCCGCGCCGGTGGAACGGCATGCCGAGCGCCTCGAACTCCTGCCGCGCCCAGCCCACGCCCACGCCGAGGACCAGCCGCCCGCCGCTGAGGTCGTTGAGGTTGGCGGCCATCCGGGCGACGAGCAGCGGATGCCGGTACGGCACGATCAGCACCGTGGTCCCGAGCCTGATCCGCTCGGTGATGCCCGCCAGCCAGGCCAGCGTGGTGAAGGGCTCGTAGAACGGCGCCGGATACTGCTCGGCCACGTCCGGCGTCACGACCACGTGGTCCGACAGCATCAGCAGGTCGTAGCCGAGGCCCTCCACCGTCCGCGCCCAGCCGCGCAGCACGTCGGGGTTGGTGCCTGGTCCGAAGTTCGGGACGTTCACGCCTATTCGCACCCGTGCAGGCTAGCCAATGGATCATGGCGGTAGGAAGGGAGTTCTCCCTGCGCACCGGACGATTGGCCGGGGAATTGCCGGTATTTTGGGCCGATGACCGAGAGCCTTGACGCGACGGACTGGGCGATCATCGCCGAGCTCCAGAGAGACGGGCGCGTCGCGCTCACCGAGCTGGGGCGGCGGGTCAACCTCAGCTCCTCCGCGACGACCGAGCGGGTCAAGCGGCTGGAGACGGTCGGCGTCATCACCGGCTACCGGGCCGAGGTCGACCTGGAGAAGGTCGGCTACGCCGTGCTCGCCGTGGTGCGGCTCAAGTATCCAGGCAGTCGGCACGAGCCGCTGCATCGGCTGCTCGGTGAGCGCTCCGAGATCCTCGAATGCCTGCGGACCACCGGTGACGACTGCTACCTGCTGAAGGTGGCCGCGGCCTCCATGGCCCATCTCGAACGGGTCGTGGACGAGCTCGCCCAGTTCGGCAGCACCACCACCAACCTGGTCTACAGCCGGACGCTGCCCTATCGGGGGCCTCAGGCGCGCGCCGACTTCTGATGAGCGCCCCGGTGGCCGGGCCGGCTCCAGTACGTCACGGCGCGCAGCACCCATTCCACCGGCCCGTACCGGTGCCCACGCAGCCACCAATGGCTGAGGAAGACCTGCCCGACGAAGACCACCAGCGCGATCACCACCTCCACCGGCGGGCTGACGCGGTCCACGAGCGCCAGGCCGTACCCCGTGAAGATCAGTGAGCAGATGAGCGACTGCCCCAGATAGTTGGACAGCGCCATCCGGCCCGGCGCCGCCAGCGCCCGTCCGATGCGCGGCAGGTGCGGCAGCAGCCGCAGGAACGTCGCCGCGTAGGCGGCGGCGAGCAGGGGAGCCGTGACCAGGTCCACGGCCTCACCGAGGAACTTGTTCACGCTGCCGTGCCAGGCCGACAGCGTGTAGACGAACGCGCCGCCCAGCCCGAGGGTGAACCCGAGCCACTGCAGCCGGCGGAGCGTGGCCGTGTGCGCGGACACATCGCGCAGCACGCCCAGCTTGCCGACCGCCAGCCCGATCAGGCAGGCGGCCAGTACGGCCGGACCCTGGAAGAGCACGCGCAGCACGACGATGAGGGAGAGCTTGCGCAGGTGCTCGCCGATGATCTGGAAGCCCGAGCCGCGCAGGGCCGTGTCGGAGTGCACCGCCTCCGCCACCCCGTGCGAGACCGTCCCGGCCGTGTCCAGACCGACCATCGCGAGGACGGCCAGCAGCACGAAGCCCAGGGCGAGCATGGAGGTCAAGGCGATCGCGAGCATGACCGCGGTCTTGGGCGAGATCTTGCGGAGCAGCAGCAGGGCCAGCCCGACCGCGGCGTAGGTGGTGAGGATGTCACCCGGGAACAGCAGCACCGCGTGGGCCAGCCCGATCAGGAACAGCCCGGCCAGGCGGCGAAGGAACATCGGCACGAACGCCTTGCCCCGCCGTACGGCCGAGTCGACCTGCAGCGTGAAGCTGTAGCCGAACAGGAAGGAGAACAATAAGTAGAACTTGTTCTCCATGAACAGGGTCACGGTCCACCGCACCGCCCAGTCGAGCGGTGAGATGAACGCGGGCTCGGCCATCCCGGCCATCCGGTAGCCGGAGGCCAAAAAGGCGATGTTCACGACGAGGATGCCGAGCAGCGAGAAGCCGCGCAGGGCATCGACCGAAGTGATGCGTGTAGCCATGGATCGCCCAGGTGAAATGGCGGGATGTGTCCTCATCAGCGAACATCATTCCGCAAAACCTGAGGGTTTCCTGTGAATCTAGGTATTTGATGCGATATAGATAAATCGCTCAATGATCACACCCACGGCCACGGCGAATGCCGGGATGGCCACCCACAGCAACCGTCGGCGCGCCTTGACCGCCCGGTTCGGCCCGTTGAGCCGGATCACCTCGTAGCCGAACAGAGTTACCCAGGTCAGGGCCAGTGCCGCGAGGCCGACCGGTGTCCAGGGCGAGGTGGGGTCGCCGGGTCCTATGTACGACCGGGGCTCCGGGATCTCGGTGCCCTTGACGAACTTCTTCCAGGTGTACAGAGCGGCGTCTTTGTTGGCGTAGACCCTCTTGACATCCGGCGAGGCGTCCAGCGCGGCCCTGAACCTGGGACCCCAGTCTGCCGGGAAGCCCTCATTGAGTTGCAGGTAGGCGATCTGACCGGTGCTGACGGCGAGATAGGTGTTGCGCTGGCTGGCCTTGAGCGTCGCGACCGCCTTGGCGATGTTCGTCGGATCCTGGTACACGAGCGCCTGGCCGTTGAAGTTGACCAGTTCGATGTCCTTCTCGCCCCACGGCAGTGTCGGCGTGACCTCGGGGCCCTCCTTGGCCGTCAGGTAGAGGACCTTGGCGCTCGGCTTGTCGTGCGCGTAGATGTAGTGCATCGCGGCGACCTCGCCGGTCGTCACCCGCTCGAACTTCTCGTTGCCGTAGCGGGCGATCAGGAACGCCCCCGCGAACACCACCGCGAAGCAGGCCGCGAGCACGACCGACAGCTTCCTGGTCAGCTCGGGGTTGAAGCGGACGTTCCGCTTGCGCATGGGCACGGTCTCTTCGCGCACGTCCGCGCTGTCGGCGGGCAGGTTCGGGAAGAACGCGTACGCCGCCAGCAGGCAGGCGCCGGGCAGCGCGAACATGTAGATGCGCAGCCCGATCTCGCCGCCGTAGCTCTGCAGCCCCAGCGCCAGGACCGGCACACAGAGCAGGATCAGCGCCGCCCGGTCGACCACCCCGCGCCGCAACCGCCTGAACAGGCCGGTCGCCGCCAGGGCGAGGATCACGACCAGGATGCCCAGCCGCGCCTGCAGCACCATGGCGTGCGCCGGGTCGCTGCCCGCGATGCGGTCGCCGGTGTTGCGTTGCAGGTTCGTCAGGATCCGGCCCAGGCCGCCGAAGATCGCGTCGATCTGGCCCGCCCAGAAGCCCACGGTCTCGTAGCTGATCCAGGCCAGCACGCCCAGACCGAGGAAGAACGGCAGCGCCCAGGTCAGCTTGGTCCGCTTGAAGATGAGGAAGGCCGTCACCACGCCGAGCATCATGAACGGCGTGATCTGGTGCGAGGCCGTCGCCGCGAAGAACAGCGCGAGCAGCATCAGCAGCATCAGCAGCCGGTCGGCCCGGAACGTACCGGTGTTGGCGATCTCGCCCGGCGTCATCGCGTCGAGGCGGCCGAGCAGCTTGCGCAGCCCCTTCGGCGCGATCGGCTTGGTGCGCGGCTCCACCCGCCCGAACCAGCGCAACAAGATCGCGACAAAGGCCAGATAGAGCGCGAAGGTAAAGCCCTGCGGCGAGAAGTAGTCCTGCCCGATCCACTGCACCAGCACGAACAGCAGCGCCGCGTACCAGCGCGCCCGCGTGGTGGCCACCACCTGGCGCAGGATCAGCACGAACGGCAGGAGATAGAGCAGGTTCGTCAGCAGCGGCGTCCACTGCAGGATCGTGGTCATGTCGCTGATGCCGGCGGCCTTGGTCACGAAGGCGAACAGCGCGAAGTAGCCCGGCCAGCCCATGCGGGCGTCGATGCTGATCGCGGTCTCGCCGGTCCGGCCGATGAAGTCGACGAAGCCCGCGTGGATGTACGCCGTGGGGAACCTGGGCTCGCTCGCCACCAGCGAACCCGCGCCGTGCAGGGCGAAGGTGATGACGGCGATCTGGAACAGCAGGAGGAACTTACGGTCCGTGCTCTGGGCGACGGTGACGAAGAACGACACCAGCATGATCAGGATCGCGGCGAACGCGCTGACCGGGAGGGCGGCGATCAGGCCGAGACCGTTGATGTCGGCCGGGTTCACGCCGCGCAGCGGGCCCGGGGCCACGCGCAGGGCGAGGACGTACATGATCAGGCCCTCGACCGTGAGCAGCGCGGGGAGCCACATGGGCGCGCTGCGCCCCAACTGCCGCAGCCGCTCGCCCAGGCCCTTCGCCTTGGCGGGGGCTGGTTCGGTAGCGGCGGGTTCGGCGGTGGTGGGTGCCTTGGTCGGAGGCTCTGCCGGGGTTTTGGCCGGGGTCTTGGTGGCGGTTGAGGCGGGGGTTGTGGCGGGGGGCTCGACGGGCGCTTTCGCGGGAGCCGGGGGAGCTTCCACGGCCAGACTCGCGACCGGGGGGGCCGTCACCTTCGTCGGTACGGTCCCCGCGGCGCTGTCATCCGCGACGGACGCCGACTCGTCCGAGCCCGGACCCTTGGCGCCCTTCGACCCCTTCGGGTCCTTGGTGTCCTCGGGGGCCTTTGGCGGCGTGCCGATATGGAGGGTGGCGGGCAGGCGGATGGCGGGCAGGGTGCCCGTCTCCGCCTCGTCATCGTCGTCACCGTCGGCGACGTCCGTGGCGGCGTCCGGCACGGGGGCGGCCGGCCCCTCCAGGACCGGCAGTCGGGGGATGACGCCCGTGGCGTCCGGATCGAAGGGCACGCCCGTTTCCCCCTCTGCCTCGGTGCCGTCCGTGGAGTCGCCCACGTGCTCGGAGGAGCCCGTGATCCCCGTTGTCATGCCATCGCCGTCGCGTTGCCTCACGTTGACCATCATGCGGCCCCGGACGACCCCTGAGTGACGGGAGCGCGCCGAGTATCGCCAAGAATGAGTATTTTGCGAAGAGATTTGAAGATCAAAAGTGCCATCAAAGTCTCGCTGAGCAACAGGCCGTACCCAACGGCGTTGACCCCGGCGAACGGGAACAGCGCCAGGATCGACACGAGAACGAGCACCGCGAGCCCGATCTGCACGATGGCCAGTTGCCGCGCGTCGCTCCGCGCCCGCAGCACGCTCAAATAGACCTCGATCAGCACCCGTGGCAGCACGGCCAGCGCCATGAGCCGCAGCAGCGTCGTACCCTCCGCCGCGAAGCCTTCGCCGAAGACGCTCAGGATGAGCGGCGCTCCCGCGATCACCACGACGATGATCGGGACGATGATCATAAAGGCTCGCTGCAGCGCCCGCCGGCAGTTCTCGGCCAGTTGCGACCGGTCGAAGGAGCCCTCGACGGTCAGCGACACGGCCATGTTCATGGCCAGCAGTTCGATCATGCTGGCCAGCGTGTGCGCCATCGAGAAGCGCCCGAACGTGGCCTCGTCCACCCGGGTCGCGACGACCGTGGGCACGAGGTAGACGATGGCCAGGATCGACAGCGTGCCGGGGAAGTCGCCGGCCAGGAACCGGCCGATCTGGCGCAGCCGCGGCGGCTCCTGGACGGTCTCGGTCCGCTTCATGTGCCGGGGCACGATGACGCCGAAGATCAGCCAGTTGACCGGGATCAGCGCGAGCGCCGTCGGCACCATCCAGGAGGTGAAGATGCCGCCGTCGGGCAGCGCGCCGGCCATCGCGATCAGCAACCCCATCTTGGCCAGGCCGAAGACCAGGTTGTTGAGCGGCACCCAGGTGGCGTTGCGCAGCCCGGTCAGCACCACGTCCTGCAACGTGAACACCGACCAGACCAGCACCGAGCCGAGGAAGAACAGGCCGGGCCCGAACGCGCCGAGCACCGAGTAGGTGCGTCCCCACAGCGGCAGGGTCAGCAGGAAGCCGAGTGCCGCCACGCCGCCCGTCGCCGCCGCCAGGCCGTACCCCCGCAGGATGAGCTCGGGGATGCGGCGGCCCGCCAGCGGGAGGAAGCGGGAGAGCGCGCCCACCAGGCCCAGCGCGGTCAGCGACGCGAACAGCCGCATCGCGGTGATCATCGCCTGGCCCCGGCCGAACTCCTCGGGCGTGTAGAAGTGGGCGGCCAGCAGCCAGTAGCCCATGCCGAGCGTCGCGGTGATCGCCGTGTTGGCCATCAGCGCGTAGCCGTTGCGGAACAGGGGGTTACGAAGGTCGCGCAGCACCCTCCCCCAGAGGCTAGACATTTCCACGCACCCGCTGCAGGCCGTACTTCGTGCGCCTGACGATCGCGTAGCCCTTGGTCAGGACCCGCTCCTTCAGGTAGATCAGGGGCACGCCGGTGCCCTCGACGGCGCGCTTGAACATGCTGATGGAGGTGTGCCGCGCCACGGTCAGCCGGGGGATGGCCAGCATGTCGTGACGGTCGGCGGCGATCGAGTTGTTCACCGCGCAGGCGGCGAAGTAGCCGGCCTTGCGCACCTCGCGCCGCACGCGGGCGCTGGAGTAGCCGTAGGGGTAGGCCATGGTGGCGACCGGCGCGCCGATCTTCTCCTCCAGCAGGCCCTTGTTCTTGCGCAGCTCCTGGCGCAGCTCGTCGATGTGGAGCTGGTCGAGCTGCGGGTGGCTGTGGCTGTGGCCGCCGATCTCCATGCCGGCCTGGGCGGTCTCGCGGGCCTGGCCCCAGGTCAGCATGTCGTCGAGCGGCCGGCCCGCGGCGTCGTCGCCGGCGTCCGCCACCCAGCCACTGGTCAGGAAGACCGTGGCCGGGAACTTGTAGCGGTCGAGCAGCGGCAGCGCGCGGCTGTGGAAGTCGGCGTAGCCGTCGTCGAAGGTCAGGACGATGGGTTTGTCCGGCATGCACCTGCCGTTGTTCTTGTTCAGTGAGGCCACCAGATCGCCCAGCGTGAGCGGGGTGAACCCGCTCTCCGACAGGTAGGCGAGCTGCTCGTCCAGGTCCGACGGCCGTACCGAGTGAGGGAGTGTCTCCTCGTTCGGGTCGTCGGCGACAGAGTGGTACATCAATATCGGTACGCGGATCATCAGCGCACTGCCTTCAGTCGTGCCGAGCCGATCAGGTAACCCCAGGTGGTCCAGGCCAGGCCGACCACGATCGCGGCGGCCCGGCCGAGCCCGCCGACGTCGCCCCGGAACGCCTCGCCGACGCCCCGCAGCGCGCCGAGCGGCAGCGTCTTCAGCGCGTGCGCCCGCTCGCTGGCCAGTCCGTCCTGGGTGCCCACCTCCTGCGTGACCAGGGCCTTGGACAGTCCCTCCGCGTAGCACCTGGATCTGAAGTAGGCGAACCGCTCGCGCTGGCGCGACACCTTGTGCCCGATCAGCGCGCGCGGCTCGAACAGCATGACCGAGCCGGGCTTGCGCTGGCTCAGCCTGATGCAGAACTCGGTCTCCTCGCAGCCCAGCGGCCGGCTCTTGCGGCCCTGCACGCTGCGCCCGATGCCGCTGTGGAAGCCGCCCACCTCGGAGACGACCTCACGCAGGAAGGCGGCGTTGCCGCCCATCACGTTGCGGATCGGCGCTCTTACCGCGGGCATGCCGCGATAAGAGCAGCCGACCGTCCAGTCGAACTCGTAGGGGAACCAGCGCGGCCTGCGCTGGGACGCCCACAACGGCTCGGTACGACCGCCCACGCCGACGACACCCGGTTCCTGGAAGCCCTCCTCCAAAGCCTCCAGCCAGCCGGGATCGGCGACGGCGTCGTCGTCGAGGTACGCGACGATGTCACCGGTGGCCGTGGCCACGCCGGTGTTCTTGCCGCCGGACAGCCCCTTCTCGTGCGTGTTCTCCACCACAATGGCCTGTGGGTAAGCACGCTTGAGTTTCAGGTGCAGGTCCGGGTTGTAGTCGACGACCAGGATCAGCTCGTACGGTCGTCGCCGCTGATTCTCGACCGACTCGACGGCTTGCCTGATGTCCTCCCACCGCTCGTCGGTGTATACGCAGATGACAACAGACGTCTTCACAACGGACCTTCTTACGCGACACCCCGGTCTGCGGCCGGAGCAGTGGCGGGCTTGGGCTGCGGAGGGGCGGGCTGGCGGCGCCACTCTCGCAGGATGGTCTTCAGCACTCGCATACCGTCACGCACGACGCGCAGGTTGCTCTCGCCGTGGATCCGGTTGCGCTCGTGGCTCGGCACCTCGTGCACCTTCAATCCGGCCTTGGCGGCGCGGACGTTCAGCAGCGTCTCCACCTCGAAACCGTCGCAATCGAGGTCGAGCACCTCGAGGTGGCGGGCCCAGAAGGCGTTGTAGCCGTAGCACAGGTCGGTGTACTGGGTGCCGTACATCACATTGACGATGCCGGTGAGGACTTTGTTGCCCAACCGGCGGCCGACGGTCAGGTCGTCGCTGCCGCCACCGGCGGCGTAGCGCGAGCCCTTGACGAAGTCGGCGCCGGTCACCAGCGCACCGACGAACGTGATGATCTCGTGGCCGTCGGTGGAGCCGTCGGCGTCGATCATCACGATGATGTCGCCGCTGGCGGCGGCGAAGCCGGCGGCCAAGGCGTCACCCTTGCCCTTGCCGGTCTGGGTGACCACCTTCAGGTTGGGCCGCAGGCGTCTGGCCACCGCCACGGTGTCGTCGACGGAGTTGCCGTCGACCAGGATGATCTCATCGATCCACTGGGGCAGCGTGGCGAAGACATGAGGCAGGTTGTCCGCCTCGTTCATGGCCGGGACCACGACGCTCACCGTGGGAGAGATGGCCAGGTGAGGCGTTACCGGGGTGAAACGCTCAATAGGTGGCATCGATCGCAGGGGCGCGATCTGCACTTTGCCGTTGTGCTTGGCGATGTCGGGACTCATGGTGAGGGAATTCCTTCCGAGACCCAGCACACTGGCCGGACGCAGCCACTCCCGGGTGCAGGAGGAATGGCGGTGCTGCGAACGGTGCATGAAGGGTCCACTGGGAGCGAGGGTTGCGCGGGGATTGCTAGGGCTGTACGGGTGGGGGCGCTAGCGCGCTCCCGTTGGTTCCTTGACGACTGCGTTGGATGACTCCTGGTGCTGCAAAGTGCTGCGCACCCGACCGAAACCCTTCAGGACTCTGTCGGCTGCCCTATAGAGAGACGGCCGGTCCATGACAATTGTTCGGGCTTTGTTGAAAGGAGTTCTGCCCATCCAGTGCACCGCCGCCGACGCGGAGGGTCTGGAGACCCGGCCCTCGGCGACGTACAGCACCCCACTCTTGAGCCAGTCCTTGTATTCCTTGCCGCCCTTGCCCATGTCCACCATGTGCAACCCGGCCGCCGCGGCGGCCTCTGCCATTTGCAGATGGTGCACGATGCCCGGTGAGTACCGGGCGAACTCGGTGTCGTAAGCGGGGAACCACCCGACGAGCGTGGTGGCCGTGCGCAGTCCAAAATGGCCGGCGACTGGCACGTCTCCCGCGTACAGCATGGTAAGGACACCCGAGAAGTCAGCCGACTTCTCGGCGAACATCAGGTCGATCAGCTCGACGATCCAGGGTTGGGCGAACCGGTCGACCCGGCCCGTCCGTCTGTACTGGTCGGACTTCCACGCGAGCAGGGTGCGCAGCACTTCCGGATCGGCCGAAGCCCATTCGAAGCGCAGCCCACCGTGCTCCCTGCCGAACTTGCGCTCCTTGTAGCGCACGGTCTTCAGGTTCTTGGGGGAGTTGGTCTTCACCTGCTGGAGCCAGGCGTCGAAGCCCTGGGTGAAGTCCATGACCGGCGCCGGGCGCACGTCGCTCTCGTAAGGCGCGAACGTCGGCTGCCCCGCGACCAGGTGGTCGAAGTCGAAGACGCTGAGCTTGCAGGCCCTCAGCAGCGCGCGGGCCTCTAACTTCAGGTCCGGCTCGGAGATCAGGCCATGGCAGGTGGTGAGGAAGCCGCCGAGCGGCTTGCCGATGCCGAAGCTGTGGCGCTCGTACGGGAAGAAGCCGGCGATGCCGGTCTCGTCCTGGATGACCGCGACCCGGACCCGATCCCGCAGCCGGTCCATCGCCAAGGCGAATTCGACGGAGAGGAATGGATTGTCCAGGCTCGGGTCCGCCTTCTGAAGCGCCCGCCACCTGGCCCGCTCGGACTCGCCGAGGTCTCCGGGGCGAACCACTGTGATGTTCACCTTGGCCTGGCCCCCTGTTCGGTCTGCATGTTCTTCCCCCGGTACAACACGCGAAGCACGTACATGAAGCCTCCGAGCACGGCGACCGTTGCCACACCGGCCCGAGGCGACCATGCGTTGAACTGCAGCATGGCTTGGGCGAGAAGCACGTTAAGCACGAGACTTGCCGCAGCTCCTACTGATAGTGCGGCAAGCGGGTCACGATCACGCAACAGTCCTACGACTGCGGCTCCTGGCACCACCAGAAGGAAGAGAGAGATGAGGAGCGGGCGCAGCGGTGTCTGGATGTCGAACAGCGCGATCACCGCTCCCGCGATGCAGGCGAGCGCGAGGAGCCACGTCAGCGCTCTGCGGTGCTTGAGCATCTACTTGTCTTCTCTCCTGGGGCCTAGCTGGGTAAAGGCGCGATTGATCGCATTTCATGGGACCAATGCACCCGTGGACACGTCAATGCCGACGCTTGGCGACGCGCTCCGGTTTACCGGCAGGCAGATATTCTTCGTGTGTTTTTGAACACACGGTCATACTCCGGCCTCCGTTGCGGTCCCCAAACCACAAGGATGCCCTACTTGCGGCAAGATCTTCGAGCTATGGTCCGTTTTATCCCCACTTGTCACGTAAGTGTACTCCGGGCTCAGCGGCCACTGGCGTGGGGGAGGTCCATTTGACGACCGGGAGTCAGAATTTCCCGCCTTATCAGGCGGAATGTCATCCTGAGTAACCATCAGGAGTCGTGGGGCGGGTCCACCTGGAGGTTGTCCACGGACGTGCTCTGCGTCGGCCCGCTGGGCGTCTGGCTCGGCTCGGGACCGCTCGTCGGCTGGTCCGTGGGCGGCTCCGGGGTCTGCTGCGTGCCGCCGTGCCACGACAGCGAGCATTTCGCGCCGCCGCCGTTGGAGCTGAAGGACACCGAGCCGCTGCCACCGGTGGTGGGGTCATCGACCGTGACCCAGATCGCCATCGAGCTGCCCGCCTTGATCGACCCGCTGGCGGGGTACACCTGCAGCCCCGCGGACGCGCTCGCGCGCCAGGCGACGGTGGCGTTGCGCGCGGTCAGCCCGATCTTCGCGGCGTCCTCGACACCGTCCGGGCAGGAGGTGGCGAATCGGGCGCCGCGCACGGTCTGCCGGCGGGTGGCCGTTGGGGCCGCCGCGGGCTTGGTGGTCGTGGCGGGTCTCGTGCTCGGCACGCCGCCGCGAGACGACGTGGGGGAGGGATCGGGCGTGGGCGTGCTGTCGTCCTCCGACTCGGGCTCCGGCGTGGTGCCGGTCAGGTCGTCGGGAGAGCTGGTCGGGTCGTCAGGAGAGGCATCGTCAGGAGAGGCGTCGTCAGGAGAGGCGGAGGCCGAGGGGGCGGGGGCCACCCGCAGCGCGGTCTTGGCGGGGTCGCCGCTGTTCATCGCGACCATGGCGCCCGTCGCCGCGAGCACCGCCGCGCCGGCCAGCAGCACGGGCCCGAGGCGGCGCGGCCGGCGGCGGCGCGAGCGGCGCTCGACCGCCACCGGAAATCCGGTGCGGTCGAAGCTGTCGCCCCGGTCGGTGATCAGCGTCCGGGTCTGGTTCCGCTCCGGGTTGACGCAGGTGTCGACCACCCTGCGGCGCAGCGAGATGGGGGGATAGGCCACCGGCACCATGTCGAGCAGCCGGGTGGCCGCCACCTGCCGGTGCCGCCCCTCCGTACACACCTCGCACCCTGAGATGTGTCCCGACAACCGCCGCCGCAGCAACGAGGTGAGCGGCCCTTCCCACGAGTCCAGCATCGCCGACAGATCCGGACAGTGCGCCCGTCCGGTCCTGGCCAGGATCACGGCGGCGGCGGCGTTCTCCAGATGATCGCGGGCCCGGCCGAGCCGGGCGGCGGCCTGGCGAGAGGTCAGCCCGAGCACCGCGCCCACCTCCGCCGGGGTGAGCCCGTGACGCAGCGACAGCTCCAGGACCTCGCGCTCGTTCCTGCTCAGCTCCCCGAGCGCCTCGTACACCAGCGCGGCGAGCTCGGGATCCTCCGGCTCGTCGAAGACCGGCAACGGCACGCTGTCGGTCTTGGCCGAGCCGCTCCTGTGGGCCAGCCGGGCGACAGCCTGGAACCTGGTCAGCGCGTACAACCAGGCTCTCAGCCGGCCGCTCTCCTTCAGTCGCGAGACGCACCCGTGCGCGGTGACGAGCGCGTCATGTACGGAATCGGCCGCGGCGTCGCGCTCCCCGGTAAGAGAGCACGCGTAGTCGTGCAACCGCTCGGCATAAGCGTCATAGAGCTTGGCCGCGCCTTCGACGGCACCCATCCGAAGCGCGTCGACCACCTGCTGATCGTCACCGCGGTCAACAGCCGGCCATCCAGACACGTTTCCTCCCCCGCTGGTCGAGGGCGGAAGCCCTCACGGCGGGTAGGACGCCTCCCCGCGCGAGCGGGGTTACCACAGCGTGTCAGTCCATGCCCAACTGGCATGAGCTGGGAAAACAGTGTCAGATGTGACTAATGGGGTCAGCCATCGCAGCGCGGCGCGCAGAGGCGGCGCTGCATGCCCTGGAGGAAGAAGTCGCGCACCTGCAGCACGTTCTTGGCGATGTAAGCCTCGCCACCGGTCGCCTGCGCGAGCGCGTCCATCTGCTGCTTGCCCTTGGGGGCGTCCGGGCCGAAGGCGATGAGGAGGATGCTGACCGGGCGCTTGGGGTTATACGTCTTCTTGAGATAGTTCAGGATCTGCTTGTTGCTGAGCCCGCCGTCCGGATCGTCGTTGCCGGCGCCGTCGGTGAGGATCACGATCGTGTTGATCTTGTCTTCCTGGTACGACTTCGTCATTTCCGCGTACGCGGCCTTGAGCGTGTCGTTCAGCCCTGTGTCACCCGTGGCCTTGGCCTGGGCGGCCCCCAGTTGCCGGCCCAAGGCGTCCTTGCGGAGCACGCCGTTGACGCTCTCGCTGAGCGGCCCGACCGAGACCACCTCGCGCCAGTCCTTGCCCTGTCCGTCGAGGTGGGTGGAGAACGCCCACACCCCGATCTCCGCATCGGCGGGGAACAGCCCGAGCCCCTCGACGGCGATCTTGCCGATGGCCTGCATGCGGGTCATCTTCGTACCGGGGACGGGCAGCGCCATCGTGCCCGAGACGTCGAGCAGGGTGAGCAGGCGGGTGCCGAGGTTCAGCCGGGACCAGGTCTGCGCCATGCTCACCACGGTCTTGTCGTCCGGGGCGGGCAGCGGTGTGGGCGGGGCCGGGTTGAAGCCCTTGTCCTTGGACAGGGCGTCGCCGGCCTTGCCGTCGGGCGTACGGAAGCCCTGCTCGCGCAGCGTCCGGTGGGCCGACTCGGTACCGAGCTCCTGCTTGAACGCCGCGGCGGCCTTCTGCGCCGCCGCGTCCTTGGTGACGATGACGAGCGGGTAGTCGAGGCTGAGCGTGCCTTCGGCCGGGTAGAGCGGCACCACCGGGGTGTCAGGCTTTTTCGTGTTGTGGAGGTAGATGGTCTGCTCGGACGTGACGCCGATCGGGACCTTGCTCCCGGACTTCACGGTCAGGCTGGCCAGCAGCGCGGTCGGGTCGGCGACGAGCTGGCCCGACAACTCCTTGAGCGCGCCCACCAGCGCCTTGCTCTGACCGGCCTGCTGGGCCGAGCCGGCGGCGGCCAGCAGCGCGGCCATCCCGGCCGAGTTCTTCTGCGGGTCGAGGGCCAGTACGCGAACCTTCTTGCCGGGTCCGTCCGGATTGGCGACGTTCGCCGCCGCGATGACGCCCGCCCAGCTCGGCTGGAGGCTGCTGGCCAGCTTGGCCGCCGCGGCCTTGGCGGCCACCAGCACGACCGGCGAGGTGGCGACCGAGCCGCTGGACTCCGGCAGGGCGGCGCCCGCGGCGGCCTGGCCACGGAGCCTGGAGACGACGAGGCTGGAGTCGGCCACCCACAAGTCGGCGTTGATCTTGCCGGCGGCCAGCGCGTTCGCGGTCCGCGCCGCGGCCTCCTTGGCCACCGTCACCTCGACGCAGCGGCTGTCGATCGAGTGCATGGCCTTGTTGTAGTTGCCGGCGATCTTGTTGAGCGCGGGCTGGATGTCCGGGCTCGCGACGACGCGCAGCGGCAACTTGCCGTTCGAGCAGTCGTGGTCGCGGTTGAAGATGACGAACGCCGCGACGCCCAGCAGCACAGCGAGCGCGACCGCCCCGGCGAGCGGGACGAACACCTTGCCGCGGCCACCACCGTTCCCACGCTTTCGGGGAGTCGGTTCCTGAGCCTGGTAGCCGCCGTCGAGCTCGTCTGTGCGGTGTCGCCCCACGATGTCCTCTTCGGTGTGTCGGGACCTTCCGGAGACCCTAGCGGGAGATACTCCGCAATACTTCCGGAACGATACTCGGTGCGCTTACTGTGGCAAAACAGCCCGTTTGGTGCGACGATTACCTGGTGTGACGGTCAATGGCAGCATGAGTGACCGCGCCAGGCCCGAGTTCCCTCCCTCGTGGCGACCGCCGCCAGAGCCACCGCCACCACCGGATCGACCCACCACCAGCCGAGCGTGTTCAGCCACAATCCCGTCAGAACGCCCGCGGCCATCGCGGCGCAGATGAGGTTCTGGGTGCCCTCCCCGGAGGTCGCGGGGGACCCGAGCCGCCGGCCGAGCCGCCGCTTGACCAACCCCAGCACCGGCATGCTGGCCAGGCTGACCGCGGTCACCACGATGCCGAGCACGGTCGGCACGGCCCGATGGCCGGCGTCGAGATCGTGGACGACGTGGATGACCAGATAGGGCGCCAACAGCCAGAAGCTCACCGCGACCGCCCGCCCCGCCCGGCGCTCCGCGCTCGGCGACAGCGTGCGCGAGCCGGTGAACCGCCACACCACGATCAGGCTCGCCGCCGCCTCCACCAGAGCCGACAGCCCCCAGCCGATCAGCGCCACCGAATGCGCCCCCAGCCCCGCGGCCAGCCCGAGCGTGCTCTCCACCGCCAGCCACACGAGGGTGAGCACCGAAAGGGAGCGAGCCACGCGCGCAGCGCGCAGCCAGTCGGCTGACGCGGCCGGATGAGCGTGAACTCGCTGTTCAGGCACCTTGAACCGTTCCTGAAACAGTGAACGTGAGTTGCACTGGCGCGCCCCGAACGGTGTTGGGTGCGCTGGTTGCCCGCGTTCTGGCCGTATCCGGGCCCGGCGCATCGTGTGCGCGGTCCGGTGTGCGGTGGCGGGTTTCCTCACGCCCGGCGGCACACGGTGCGGCCTGGACGCTCCGATGCCCCGCACGATCGCTCTGGTCGTGCGGGGGCGGTGCCGTCCGTCGTCGGATCGGGTACTGCTGGGCGCGTCGTGCGATGGCCACGGCGGCTGCGGCGTGGCGGCTGGTTGGGCGCTTGGGGTTGGTCAGGGGGTTCTGCCAGTGCTGGGCTCCCCACCGGGAGGTGTAGGCGGGATCCACTGCGATGACGCTGATACCGGCCGCCTGGGCCATGGAGGTGAGGCGGGCTTTGAGCTTGCCGGTGGGGATGCCGGAAATAAGCCGTCGGAATCGCTTGTTGCGGCCGTGTTTCTCGCGGGTCTTGTCCTGCGCGAAGTCGAGGTCTTCGATGGCGATCGCCGTCACCTGGCACCCCCGGGCCCAGTGCAGCAGTCGGGTCAGGGTGTGCCGGACCTGGGCGTCGCGGTGGCTGGCGGTGCCGGACAGGTCGTAGCCGAAGCGGCGCGGGTTGCCGATCGGGTTGCCGTGCACGTCCAGTCGCCAGGCGGCCAGGTGGTCGGCGTTGGTGTCCACGCCGATCACCCCGTCGGCCAGCGCGGCCTGCAGCGGGATGGTCGGGGTCGGCTGATGCTGCCAGGAGGCGGTCAGATACCAGCGGCCGCTGTCTCGTCGGCTGCGGGCCCCGCCCGGGTGGGCGTCCAGGTGGATGCGGTAGGCGACGGTCCGGTTGGCCTTGATGAGGTCGGCCCACTCCTGGCCGCGATGCGCGAAGCGCACCCTGGCCGACAGGATGTAGCGGCCGTGGGCGGCGTTGGCCAGGTGAGCCAGCGGGGCCGGGAGTTTGATGCTGACCTGTCCGTCGGGGGTGAGGCGGATGGTTTCGTTGCCGTAGCGCTTGCCCGACTCGCCATCGGCCTGCAGGAACCACCGCTCGGCCTGCCACCGATCGCGCCACTGTTCTTCGCTGAGATCGGCGGCGGCCAGGTGGTGACGGGTGTTGAGCAGCCGCTTGCCGCCCCGCACGATATGCACCCGCCCAGCCTCGAAGTCGGCCCGCTCCCGCTCCAGCCGGTCTCGCAGCACGTGCAGGCGCCGCTTCTTGGCATGCCACTCCCGCCTGCTGCGGTAACCACCTGGAGCCTTCTTCGAACCCTTCGCGCCGACCGGCTGAGACAACCGGTGAGCGATCGTCGCGATACCCGCCTCAAGCGAGTGGAGGTGGGCTGCCTGGCAGCGGCGGGCCAGCGCCCACTGATCATGCGACGCCTTCGTGATACTGCCCGCCCACCGCGACGAGGACTCCGATGTCAACTCCCGCTTACGCTCCGCCCACGCCTGAGCCGAATGCTCCAGCCCTGCACGACAACGCACCGTCAAATCCCGCGACGCCAGCACACCAAGATGCGCCCCCACCCGGCGCAACACCTGCTCATCCCGAGCCGTCAAACCCTTGAGCCGATCACGGACAGCCACCCCGGATGGCCCGGCCGCCACGAACGGCGCAGCGATCGGCCGCAACGCTTCAGCCATGCCCTGCCCCTAGCGCCATATGGGCCCCCTGCACCACGCGGGCCGACAAACCCACCGGCCAGCGACCACAACGGTGGGCGGACCACGAGATCGGCAAATCCACGCCATCACCCCACCGACGCATCCGGATCATCCGCCACCCACCCCAGATCTTCACCGAAAGTGACCGCTAGATTACCAGAAGTTGACCTGCCGGGTCGAACATGTGAGCGATGCGCAGTCGACACCTCGACGCACACGACCCCATCCACATCCACAAGCGCGCACTTGCCATACGACCGAGTTCGCGGCCTCCGAATCCGACCCCCGACCGTCGACAGCGATAAGTAAGCTACCCATTGCTAATAGTGACTGTATGGCGCACGGGCAAAGCTTGTTCAAGGTTCGCGAGGTAATCTTCGAAGATCAGCTCTACGGGGGAGGGGTTGGGGCCGGTGCCGTTCACGCCCAGTCACATTGCGGCGGTGCTTCCCCTGGTGTCGTCGCCCCGGTTCCGGCGGCTGGCCAACCCATGGGCGCTGGCGATCGGCGCGATGGTCCCCGACCTGCCGATCTTCCTGCCGTTCCTGCCCGACTACACCGACTGGCACTCCTGGCGCGGCGTCGTCACCATCGACCTGGCCGCCGTACTCATCCTGCTGGCCCTGTTCCACCTCTTCTTCCGCGAGCCGCTGATCTCCCTGCTCCCACCCGCTCTCGCCGGCCGCGCCGCGACCCTGCTCCCGCCGCGTCTCCGCGACCTGCCGGCCATCCTGGCCGGCGCCCTGATCGGCGCCGCCTCCCACGTCTTGTGGGACTCCTTCACCCACTCCACCGGCCCCGGCGAGTGGGGCCCCTGGCTGGGGGTGTCGGTGTTCGGGGTGATCAGGCTGTTCCGCCTGCTCCAGTACACTTCCTCGGTGGTGGGCCTGGCCATCGTCGTGTGGTGGGCCTGGCGCGGCCTCACCCGGATGGGCGCCGCGACCGTCCCCGACCGGCTGCGGCTCCACACGGGCGTACGACGGGCGGTCCTTGCCCTGTGCATGGCCGGCACCGTCGCGGGCGCCTTCCTGTGGCCCATGATCGACGAGCCCATCCCCGAACTCGGCATTGCCAGCGTCATCACCAAGGTGGGCGCGGGCACGCTCGTGGGCCTCTGCCTGGTGCTCAGCTGCTATGCGGCGGTCTGGCAGGTCATGCGCCTCGTGGCAGTATCTGAAGGTGCCTGACTACGTAACGGACCCCGCCGACCCACGCCTGACCGACTACACCCGGCTCAGGGACGTGGACCTGCGCAAGAGCCTGGAGGCGGAGCGCGGCCTGTTCGTGGCCGAGGGCGAGAAGGTGATCAGACGCGCGATCGGCGCCGGCTACCCGATCAGATCGGTCCTGACGACCGCGCGCTGGCTGGAACCGCTGGCGGACGTGCTCGGGGACGCGACGGTGTATGTGGTGAGCGACGAGACCATGCTGGGCGTCGCCGGGTTCCAGGTGCACCGGGGGGCGCTGGCGTCGATGGAGCGCCTGCCGCTGCCGTCGGTGGAGCGGGTGCTGGCGGGCACGTCGCGCACGGTGGTCCTGGAGGACCTCGTGGACCACTCGAACGGCGAGCGCGCCGAACAACACACTCGGCGGATTCTGGTCCTGGAGGATTTGGTTGATCACTCGAACGTTGGTGCGATTTTCAGGTGCGCTGCTGCACTGGGAGTGGACGGGATCATCCTGTCGCCTCGGTGTGCTGATCCGCTGTACCGCCGTGCTGTGAAAGTGTCCATGGGGGCGGTGTTCTCGATTCCGTACGCGCGGATGGACAACTGGTTTGGGGGGTTGGCGCGGCTGCGTGAGGCGGGTTTCCAGACCCTGGCTCTTACGCCCGATCAACGAGCTACACCTATAGATACTGTCAAGCTAGAGGATCGAGTGGCACTACTGCTGGGTGCTGAAGGCGATGGGCTGTCGTCCCACTGGCTGAAGGAGGCCGACGAAGCAGTGTGCATCCCGATGAGCGCAGCGGCAATGACCGCCGGCGTGGATTCTCTGAACGTCGTGGCTGCAGCGGCCATCGCCTGCCATGGACTGATGAGGTCGGCGGAGTTGCCGCGCTAGGTGCGGCCGGCGGCAAGGCAACCGTTGCACAGACGGTTGGGTTACCGTACGAGGTGTTCAGCTAGGGCTGGTGAGGTACGCGTGGGCAGGCGCCCTATAAATCCGGCCACGGCTTATTCCGACTCGTAGCTAACGAGATGCTCACTGCATCCATTTATGCGGTTGGCCGAGTTTTCGCCACTTTAGCCGTTAAGTTTCAGTTGCTAGCCGAGGGCAGACTTCTTGCTGAGTCGCCGCTCCAAGTAACTTCCAACGCTACTGGTCAGCGAGTGCATCTGCTAAGGCGCTGAGCCGAAGTGCGGTTGTAGCAGGTTTCTCGGCGGCACGATAACGGTCGCCTTCCTTGGTCACCGCGCGAACGAGGGGAGAGGCCAAAAAGTCCAGCGACCTCTTTATCTGGGCCATGTCTGGCTGTACGGTCATATCGTTACGAAGGGTGATGTAGATAACCTCTATGGGCAACGCGCCGCTGAATACCAAGTCAACATTGGTAGCCTCGTCGTGGAGAACTTTTAGGATCCGCGCGAGAAGATGCGTTTCGCTTGAGGCGCGATCCCACGCCTCTTGAAGGAGTTCCTGCGCGTTGCCGGTGAAGAGAACAGCTATTTCCTTTGGTGCGAGTGGGGTATGGACTTGCCGGCGGACGGCTTCTGCGAGCAGGTGGACATCTACTAAAGCGACCCCGCGCTCTTCAGCACGACCGATGACCCGTGCCTCGAACCTTGGAGCCACGACAGCAATGGCATCCGCTTGATGGAGTTTTTTATGCTCCATCAAGGTATCAAAGTCAATGTTGCGCTCGGTGATGACTCCAGCGCCGGAAGATTTGGCATCCAGTATCAGGCGTGTGGCTGCCTTTTCCCCGAAACCGATCCTTACGATTACGTCAGTCCTACCCGGACGTCCGTCATGCTCCGCGTGAAGGCCAAGTATCTCTATGGCCTTGGTTATAGCCCGCTCGAACCGCACCGGATGATCGGAATCTACGGAGGCCTCAATAAGTTCGTCGGCGACGCTCTCGACCGAAGAACGAGTGCTGTTGCCTTCCTCTGTGGGTACAGCCTGCACTGAATCCGAAGACTCGTTGGCCTGAAGCTTCGGCAGGGAGTCACGGAAGGCGACACCTAGCGGTGTGGCACGGTATCGAGCGTTGCCTAGGTCTTCAATCAGTTGGCAGTCCCGCAGTAGGTGCAGGCGGTTTCTCATCTCGTTGAGATTGACTCGCGAGCCCTCATAGAAGCTTTCGGCGTATCCTACAAGCTTGGGGGCATTGTCAGCGTACTGTAATGAGTCGAGGACTTCGCCGAAGTAGAATATCCTGGAGTGGATCAGTCGTGCGAGCTCTAGATCGTCTTCTGATTCCAGCCAATGTTTGGCCACCTCTGTTGTCGCGAACTTGTCTCTTCCGATCTGCTCTAGAATTCCTAGCCCTTTAAGTGTCGATATCGCTCCATCGCCGGACCTTGTATTAAAGTCCTCCTCGCACATGGCATGGAAGTCGGCCCGCTCAATGTCTGGTACGGCTGCAGTCGCGAGTATTCTGATACTGCGAACTACATTGCCGTCGCCTCGGGGGATGAATCCTACAACTGGCTTACGGTCATTTAAAGCCGTATCGTCTAGGCTGCTCAGAGCTCGCCTAAGTTCCTCTGATGGTTCTGAAAGACATACGCTGTCTTTTTGTCCTGAGTGAAGCGAATCTGATGAGTGCGGCTCATGGACTCTCACGGCGGAGAGGACTTCGCGCCCTGCTGGCGTTATGGCCAGTTTATAATCGAAGCGTAACTCAATTAGGCCTGCTGCGCGTAGCCAGTTAGTCCTACGCCTAAGCTGATCAAGGCTAGACCAGCTCATATTATACGCCTCGTTCGCGACCTCTAGCAATGATTCGTGAGAGAGCTCGTCTTTCGCCACCTCGGCGAGGATTTCAACGATAAGTCGCACATGGGCGTGAAAGACTGTAATGAGATATTCGTCATCACCTGACCGCAGCCAGTGGCGCGCAAATTCGGTGAGCCTTATAGCTTGCCCTTCGCGTCTCAGGAGGCCACACGTACCGAAGTGACGGACGGCATCACGCACCGTAGTTTCCGCGTTTTCGGTTGGCCAGGCGATCCGGCTTTCAAATGCTGGATGCACCTCTAACTGCTCTAAGAGACGGCGGAGCGTCGCAAGAGACTCCTCCCATCCGCCCGGCATAGCAGGCAGCGAACCCGTCCGTGTCCGCCATGGAAGAAGAAGTGGGGGCGATGGGGTGTCTTGCAACATAGTCTGAGCGTAGAGCGTGCGGCCGACAATCTAGAGCACGAATGGGCGAGCGGTGAAGGCACCGACCGCAGTGTGAGCTCGTTGGCGGTGGTTGCTGCGGTTACCGCGTGCCGGGGGTCATGCGGTTAGCTGCCCCTCAAGCACGGCTGACCACCTGCGTTCCGCAGATGTGTAGCGAGAAAAGCACACAGATCTGTGGTCTGAGCTGGGGAAATGCTTGCGGGCGCGCTGACGCGGCGTGTCACTAGGCGTGAGTGTTGTGGGTCAGACGTCTGCGGCGGGGATGTCTTCGACGATCTTCTTCGGGGTCGGGATGTCGAGTTTCGCAGGATGTCGCGCTGAGGCTTGGTCAGCTCGGCGCGCTGACGGAAAGTGCCCGTTGGGCCGTCGGAGGTGGAGACGTCAGGAGGTCGAACTCGGTGCGGATGCGGTTCCAGGTGGTGGCGGTGCTGGTCTCGATGATGCGGATTAGTAGCAGCGCCAGGCAGCACAAGATGACGTGCGCGCGGATGCGTTCCTCGAGCCGGTGATAGGCCGGGCGCAGGTTGATGACCTGCTTCATGTCGCGCCAGCCCCGCTCGACCTCCAGCAATTGCTTGTATCCGACGGCGATGTCCTCGGCCGGCAGCTTGGGGTCCGAACAGCGCAGCAGGTACTTGCCGTCCAAGTTCGTCTCGGGCTTGACCTTCGCGGCGTCGATGCGCAGCAAGCCGTTAGGGAGAGCCCGTGTGCATTCCCATGAGCCCTGCGGCCATGGCGGCCGCTGTGGACTCGCTCAACGTGGTGGCCGCAGCCGCGATCGCCTGCCGCGGCCTCATGCGGAGCGGCGCCCGGCTCTAGGGTCCGCCCCTCTCGGACGCTCTGACCAGGGCGGACCGAAAGATCGGTATGGCTACCGATGAACATACGTATTGGCACGCCTGATCGCAGCGCTTAGCGTCTGGCGGCAGCAAGGTCAACGGTTCGTCCGCTCAACCCGCTCCCTCACCCACCCCCCTTTCCCGGTCGGTTCCGCGGCCCAGGCGATCCCTGAGGCGGCGTGGTCGGCGTGCGCGCGCACGCCGCGGCGTCCGGGAAACGCCGAAAGGAGCACCACGCGTGAAACGCACTGCCTTAGCCGCCGCGGCCGTGGGAATCGCCACTGCCGCGTCGATGGCTCTCGCCGTCCCCACCGCGTACGCCGCCCCACCCGGAGCCGGCAAGCCGGACTCCGGCGCGCAGACACGAGCGGCGGCCGACCCGGCCTCCCTCGCGGCGGCGGTCGCCGACAAGGCCGTCTCCAGCGGGCTCGACAAGCTGGCCAGGGGATCTGACGAGGCGTACAGCCGCGTGTCGGTCACCCGCGGCACCAGCGACATGTACTTCGTCGGCTACGAGCGCACCTACAAGGGGCTGCCGGTGGTCGGCGGGGACGCGGTCGTCGTCACCGACTCGGCGGGGCACGTCCGCGACACCGTCGCGGCCGGGCCGAGCGCCCAGGACGTGCGGACCACGGCCACGATCAGCGCGGAGCGGGCCACCGAGGTGGCGAAGACCCGGCTCTCGCGCGTCGACGACTCCGCCGCCCCGCGCCTGGTGGTGCTCACCTGGAGCGGCACACCCACGCTGAGCTGGGAGGCCGTCGTCAGCGGCCTGGTCAAGGGCCGGCCGAGCATCCAGCACGTGTTCGTGGACGCCCGCACCGGCAAGATCGCCGACTCCTACGACCTCGTACGTGAGGGCAGCGGCAACGGCTACTACTACGGCCAGGTCACCATCAACACGAGCGGTTCCGGCAGCTCGTACTCGATGACCGACACGACCAGGCCCGGCATCCAGTGCGGCGGGCAGGGCGGCACCGCCTACACCGGCACCGACGACGCGTGGGGCAACGGCAGCGGCACCAACCTGGAGACCGGCTGCGTCGACGCGCTCTACTCCGTCCAGCGCGAGTGGGACATGCTGCGTGACTGGCTCGGCCGCAACGGCATCAACGGCAGCGGCAGGGGCTTCCCCGCCCGCGTCGGCCTGGCCGACGTCAACGCTTACTGGAACGGCAGCTACACCAACTTCGGCCACAGCCAGGACAACGCCCGGCAGGCCACCAACATCGACGTGGTGGCGCACGAGTTCGGGCACGCCATCTTCCAGACCACGCCCGGCGGGGCCGGTTCCGGAAACGAGAACGGCGGCATCAACGAGGGCACCGGTGACATCTTCGGCGCCCTGACCGAGCACTACGCCAACAACCCCAACGACCCGCCGGACTACCTGGTCGGCGAAGAGGTGGACCTCGTCGGCGACGGGCCGATCCGCAACATGTACAACCCGAGCGCGCTCGGCGACCCGAACTGCTACTCCTCCTCGATCCCCAGCACCGAGGTGCACGCGGCGGCCGGTCCGCTGAACCACTGGTTCTACCTGCTGGCCGAGGGCAACAACCCCGGCGGCGGCAAGCCGTCCAGCCCGATCTGCTCCGGTGGTCCGTCATCGGTGACCGGCGTCGGCGTGCAGAAGGCCGGCCAGATCTACCTGGGCGCCCTGAACCGCAAGACCTCCAGCTGGCGCTACACCAACGCCCGCGCGGCCTCCGTCGCGGCGGCGATCGAGCTGTTCGGCGCCAACAGCGCCGAGTGCAACACCACCAAGGCGGCGTGGAGCGCGGTGAGCGTGGCGGCGGCGTCGGGCGAGCCCGCCTGCGGCACCCCCGGCAACGACTTCTCGCTCTCGCTCAACCCGTCGACCGGTAGCGCGCAGCCCGGCCAGCAGGTGACCACCACGGTCAACACGCAGACCACATCCGGCAGCGCCCAGACGGTCACCCTGACCGCGTCCGGACAGCCCACCGGTGTCACGGCGAGCTTCAGCCCGTCGTCGGTCACCTCCGGCAACTCCTCGACGCTGACCCTGTCCGTCGGCTCCTCGGTAGCGCAGGGCTCCTACCCGATCACCGTCACCGGTGCGGGTTCGGCCACGCACACCGCCGTCTACACCCTCCAGGTCGGCACCGCGACCCGCGACTTCTCGATGTCGGCCAACCCGACGTCCGGCACGGTGCAGGCCGGCTCCGCGGCCACGACCACCATCGGCACCACCACGACGGCGGGCACCGCGCAGACCGTGAACCTGGCCGCGACCAGCGGTCTTCCCACGGGCGCCACGGCCGCCTTCAACCCGGCCTCGGTGACCTCGGGCGGCTCGTCCACCCTGACGATCTCGACCGCGCCGACCACGCCCGCCGGCTCGTACACGGTGACCGTGACCGGCACCGGCGTGACGGCGACGCACACCACGACCTACGCGCTCACGGTGCAGAGCACCTCGGGCGGCAGGACGTTCACCAACGGCACCGACTACACCATCAACGACTTCAGCACCATACAGAGCCCGATCACCTCCACGGCGACGGGTACGGCGGTCTCGCCGGTCAAGCTGTCGGTCACCATCGCGCACACCTGCGCGGAGGATCTCGAGATCCGGCTCCGCGGGCCGAACGGCACGTGGTACTCGGTCGACAGTTCCGGCGGCACCAGCTGCACCTCGTACGGCACCAGGACGTACTCGGTCCCGGTGAGCCAGCAGGCGGCGGGCACCTGGGTGCTCGAAGTCTCCGACGACTACTTCCTTGACACCGGGCGCCTGGACACCTGGAGCATCACTCTCTGACACCCGACACCCTCTGACACACGACACCGAAGCCCTGGCCGGTCATCCGGCCAGGGCTTCGGCTCATGGAGGGAGAGCCACTTCGTTACGCGTGCGGACGCCGAGTTTCTGCAGCACCCGCGCCACATGGGTGTCGACCGTGCGGCGCGACAGGAACAGCACCTCGGCGATCTCCCTGTTGGTCCGGCCGAGCACGACCAGCCTGGCCACCTCGCTCTCCCTGGGCGAAAGCACCCCGCCGGCCGGCTTCCGACCCCGGCGCGGCCGGCCGCCCGCGCCGATCTCCCGCAGCAGATGGCGGCAGCGTGCCGCGTCGTGGGTGGCGCCGAGCGCGGTGTAGCGCTCGTCCGCGTGAGTGAGGATCTCCGCGGCGGCCGCCCGGTCGCCGAGCGCGAGCCGCGCGCCCGCCTCGGCCTCCGCCGCCCGAGCCGCCCCGTACGGCCTGGGCATCGCCTCGTAGGCGGCCCGCGCCCGGCCGTAGTAGCGGGCGGCCTCCTCGAACCGGCCGCCCGCTCCGGCCAGCGCGCCGCGCGCCGACTCCAGCGCCGCCTCGGCCGCCGGCGCGGTCGTGCCCGCGACGCCCGCCGCGAACTCGGCCACCAGCTCGGCGGCCTGGGCGCGGTGCTCGGCCCTGAGCAGCGCGGTGACGGCCGCCGGCACCACCTGTTCGCCCCACACCCACACGCCCTTGCGCCGCAGCCTGCTCACCGCGCTGTCGGCCGCCGACAGCGCGTCCTCCACCGAGTCGCGGGTCAGGTGCAGCTCGACCAGCCCGCCGGAGGCGGCCGCCGCGACCGGGAGGAAGGCCGAGTCCGGCTCACGCGGGCCGGCCGCCTCCAGGTGCTCGCCGGCCTCCTGCCACTCGCCCCTGGCCAGCGCCAGCATGCCCAGGACCAGCCGGGCGTCCACGCTGAGCAACGGCGTCTCGGGGGTCATCTCGACCGCCGCGAGCGCCCGCTCCCGCAGGCCGTCCCAGTGTCCGGTCAGCCAGTCGAGCTTGATCGACGACACCTCCACCAGGTAGGCGGGGTACAGGGCGCCGGTCTCCCCCGCGATCCGCCTGCCCTCGCGCGCGAACCGGCCGGCCGGGCCGTAGTGGCCGAGCGCGGTCGCCGCGTCACACAGGTTGGAGTAGCCGCGCGCGGCCTGCCTGCGTATCGCCGCCGACGGATCGCTCACGGGCAGCGTGTCGGCCAGCTCGAAGGCGTCGGGCGCGCCCACGAGCATGGCGAAGGTGACCTTGTTGACGTACACGGTCGCCGTCAGCTCGGGGTCCTCGTCGGCGACGGCGACGAGGAGGCTCTCGGCCTGGTCCATCCACTTCTTGTGGGTGGCGATCGGCTCGCCGCCCCAGGCGGGCATCGCCAGCAGGGCCAGTCCTCTGGCGGCGATGCCGGGCCGGCCGGTCAGGTCGGGGAGCGCGGCGAGGACCTCCTGGCGTCCCGCCGCGATGTCGCCCGCCTGGTTGGCCAGCAGTACGCCCAGGTTCAGCCTGGCCTCGCCGCGGACGTCCCCGGTCAGGAAGTCGTCCGACAGCATGCGGCGGAGCATCCGTACGGCGCGCCGATGGGAGAGCCCGATCGTCGCGAGCCGGCTGAGCTGGAGGGCCAGCGGGCCGCGGGCCTCGCGCGGCAGTTTGGGGTCGGCCAGCATGCCCTCCAGCAGCTCGACCACGAGCGGGACGTCGCCCAGCGCCGCCGCCTGGTCCGCGGCGGCGACGCCGTGCCTGCGCCACGCCTCGTACTCGCCCGCGCGCCTGGCGTGGTAGGCCAGTTGTACGAGCGGCGGGGGGTCCAGCGCGGCCAGTGCCGCCATGGCCCGTCTGTGGGTGAGCTGCCTGTCGGGGCCGGGGATCGCGTCGTAGACGGCCTGCTGGGCGAGGGCGTGGCGGAAGCCGTACTGGCCGTCGGGGTGCTCCAGCAGGACGCCGGCCTTGAGCGCCTCGCGCAGGGCGGCCCCGGCGGGCGCGATCGTCGGTTCTTCGGCGGTGCCTGAGACGGCGCTGCTTGAGATGGCGCTGCTTGAGATGGGGGTGCTTGAGACGGCGGCTATCAGCGGTTCGTCGGCGGGGAGCTTGAGCACGGCGGCGGCGTGCACCGCGCGCAGCGCGGGCGGCGACAGGTCCGCGAGCCGCTCCGCCATCGCCTCGCGGAGCAGCAGCGGCACCGCGACGCGGTCGAGCGCCTCCGGCTCCTCCACGCCGCCGGGGAACTGGCCGTCGCCGTCGAGCAGCGAGCGGACGACCTCCTCGATGAGGAACGGTACGCCGGCGGTCCGTTCGCGCAGCCTGGCGGCGAAGCAGGCCGTCACCTGGGGGCGGCCGAGCAGCGTGCTGGTCAGGGTCCTGACGGCCTCGACGTCCAGCGGCTTGAGCGAGATCACCACACTGTTGGCGCCCGGCGGATGCCGGTAGGCGTGGCCCAGCGGCAGTCCGGTCACGGGCAGGTCCTCCCGCCGGAAGGTCACCACCAGCGCCAGGCCCTCGGGCGGTTGCTGGGTGAGGAACCGCAGCAGGTCCCGGGTGCCATCGTCGGCCCAGTGCAGGTCCTCCACCACCAGGACGACCGGCGCCGCGGCGTCCAGCAGCGCGTGGACCGCGCGGAACAGGCGGTGCCGATCGGCTCGCGGGTCGTCGACCGGCGGGAGCGAGGGCGGCAGGTGCCCGGCCAACTCGGGGAGGTAGCCGCGCAGTGCCCCGGTCACCGGGTTGAGCGCCTCGGTCCCGGGCAGGGCGGCGGCGACGTGGCGCAGCGCGTCGAACACCGGGCCGTACGGGAAGGGCTCCCTGAGCTGGTGGCAGTGGCCGAGCAGCACGGTGCGCCCGCCGTCGCGCAGGACGTCGATGGCCGCCCGCGCCAGCCGAGTCTTGCCGATCCCCGCCTCGCCCTCCACCAAGGCCACGGCGGGCGGTCGGGTGATCGCGCCGAGGAGTGCTCGCAACGGCGCTTCGCGTCCGACCATCGCGGGACTGGCGACACTCGTCATCGGCGTCTCCGAGGGTCCGGGTTTGGTGCCCGTGCCGGAATACCGTTATCTACTACCAGTCATCTACGGTCAACCCTCGCTTTACTGACATATCATCCTTTAACGCTATAAAGCGGACGGGTTGGCGGGCACCGACGCTCGGCTCGGACGGCACGCTGAGGAGGCTGGGCGGGTCCCGATGAGCCGGGCCGCTGATCGCTCTGTCGGCCGAACCGCGCCGAAGCGGCGATCCAAGGATGTGTCCCAAGCTTCGGCCGCTGTCCCGGGCCGTTCGGGTGGCCGATAAAGGGCGCCAGGCGATCTCAGCGACATAGAGTGCTTGATGGCTGCATTTCTCTTCCGCGCAATGCTTCATCATTCAGCGCCAACTCGAATTATAGCGCCAGGCGTGATGTCGTGGCCACCCCCAAGTCTGGGTATGGGGGCTCGGTCGAATCCCTCCTAACTTTAAGGAGTCAGGAGCTCGTCACCCTAAAAAGGGGAACAGAAATGCGCGGTAAAGTCACCACCAGGCGCGGGATGCGCAGGCTCGGCAGTGCCCTCATCGCCACGGGACTGTTGTCGGCCGGCCTGATCGCATCCGCGGCCGGAGCGAGTGCGAGCGCCGCCTCCGCTCGCTCGTTCATCAGCTTCGAGGTCTTCCTGAGCAACAACACAGGTTGCGACCTGGTACTCGTCACGGCACGGCTCGACCACGGCGAGTGGAGCCGGCGGCCGCCGGGCCGGATCAAGTCAGGCAGGCTCGTCAGCTGGGAATCCGAGTCGAACGGGGTCGGCACTGGAACCGAAGGAGAGGCCGACTACATCACCGAGAACTGCGATCCCTCGAGCAACAACACCAAGAGGATCCATGCGCACTGGGACAACCCGTTCTCTGGTGGCAATTCCGGCGACGCCGCCGGAACGGATCCCGCCTTCCGTACCAATGTCGTGATCGGCGGCGGTAACCACGCGGGCGGGCAGTTCACCTACTTCCTGCCGGAGTAATCCAGCCCGGCCGCTGAAGTACCAGCGGACTCACCGAGCGGTGGGCGCGGGGTTCCCGCGCCCACCGCCTGCCACCGATGAGCCCACCACCGATGAGCTGGAGAGAGTCATGACCAGGAAGACGCTCGGCCGCGGGGTTCTCGCCGCCTGTTTCTCGGCGTTGACGATGACGGTGGGCCTGCCGGCTGTGGCCGTCGCGACCTCGACGACGGTCGTGGGGCCGGCGGGTGCCGTGACGACGGCCGTACAGTCGGCGGGCATCTCGACAACGGCCATACGGTCGGCGGGCGCCGCGACGGCGGTCCTAGAGTTGGCGGGCACCGCGATAGGGCGCGTGTCCGTCGAAGTCAAGCTGGCGAACGATCGGTCGAGCCTCTGCGACCTCAAACTCATGCGGATTCGTCTCGACCACGGCCTGTGGGTGTCCACTCCTCCCGACCTGATTCCGAAGGGTGTCACCGGAGTATGGCAATCCGAATCCAGCGATATTTTCGTGGGGACGGATGGGTCTGCCGAATACCTGACCCGCGACTGCCTGGACGGACGCCTGAACTCACGAAATGTGCGCGTTAACTGGTTCACCTCGTTCCTCGCCGCCACTTCCTATGACGCCGACGGCACCGATCCGGCCTTCCGGGTCGATATCAACGGCGATTCAGAAGAGCACGCGACCGTGCGGTTCACGCTGCGGACGGCATAGCTTCAGATCGGCAAGTTATTCGAAAACGATGGTCAAGATACGCCCTTGACGGCTTCCTGAGCCGAAGTTACTTTGTGCGCATGATCAAGAGGAAAAAACGGAAGCGTACGTTATGAGAGGGCCGTTCCGCAGTTGGCGGCACGTGCTCACCACCCTCTTACTCGTGGCGGCGACCCTGGCCATAGGCCAGGGCGCCGCGTACGCCGACTACCCCGGCAAGCTGTGCGACGAGGCGGCGCAGGACGACATCGTCACTGTCAGCGGCGAGACCTGGGAATGCGCCTACGACGGGGACATCGACGACTACATCTGGAAGCCCACGTTCGAGGAGTTGGGACCGCCCGACTACTGGATCTTCAGCTACGGCTGGGCCACGTCCACCACGGGCGGCTATGAGCACGGCACCCGGTCACGGGTGGAGTTCCTGCCGGATGGCGTTCACACCGGGGCCGACGGCTTCTCCTATCGCGACGGCAGCCGGTGGCGCACCACGCAGGTCAGTGAGAGCCTCCTCTACTACTGGGACGGTGGCGCCTGGGCGCAGTGCGGCGGCACCGGGCAGGTGTCGGGCTCGTCCTCCTTCACCTTCGCCCCGACCTGGGGCTGGGGCGGTGCCTGCGGCGAGGACCGCTACTACGCGACAACCGCCTGGTCGTGGCAGTGGACCGGCTCGGCGTGGAACGGCTCCTCGGCCTGGTCGGGCTTCCTCTGGGCGCCGTGCCGGGGCTGCCTGGCGGCGACGGACCCGCCACCGCCACCTACGGGACGGCCCGCGGCCGACCCGCCCGCACCGCCGATCGGGCCACCTGGCCGCCTGAAGCTGCGCCCATCGACGGGCACGACCCCGAAATCGATCCGGATGTGAGACCCGCTATGCAGAACGCCGCCACCCGGCGGGTGGCGGCGACCTCTTGGGCGAACCGGGCTCTGGCCTTCGCCCTTTCCATCCGGTCGAGCCTGAGCGGCTTGCCGGCCGCCCCGGGCGCCGTCCTTTTCGAAGACCTCGCAGACGGCTTCCTGTCCGCCGGAGCCGAGCCGTCCGCAGAGCCGGTGATCGCCCACCTGCCGGTCAGCTCCTCGGGCGAATGGTGCTTGAACCATCGAGCCCCCCGCTTTCGATGGAGGAAGCCACCACGCGCGCCTCGGGCCGCAGGTGGGATCCAGCGTAGATCGGGTGACGAGCCGGGCACCCCAGGGCCCGGCCAGGGGATAACCCTAGGACGGATCTTCGGGACGGTCCTTCGGGCACAGGCGGTCGAGCTGGTGGCGGAGCGCCGCCAGCGCGTCGTCGGCCGAGCGCTGGCCCGCCAGCACGCCAGAGCTCAGCCCGGCCGACATGGCGAGCAGCGCGACCGCCTCCAACCGGGGTTCGGCGACGCCGGCCTTGCCGAGCTGCGTGGCGATGAACTCCTCCATCGCGTCGGGCGCCGTCAGGAACGGCAGGGCGGCCAGCGCCGGGTCCGTCATGGCGAGCACCGCGTAGGAGGTGTAGATCAGGTGGAACGTCCGGCTCTGCGCATCTGTCGGCAGCGCCTCCACCAGAACGGCCTCGACCACCTCGCGCGGAGTGGGGCTGATGGCCGCGAAGCGCTCCTTGAGCCGGTCGGCCATCCGGGCGACCAGTTGCTCCAGGGCGAAGGCCATCAGCTGCTCCTTGGTCGCGAAGTAGTGCTGCACGAGGTGCAGTGAGACCCCGGCCTCCGCGGCGACCGCACGCATCGTGGCCGCGTGCAACCCTCCTGTCCCGGCCACCCGAAGGAGGGCGTCCGCGATCTCACGCCGACGCTGCTCGCGGTCATCCTTGCGGGCCATCTCGGAACTCCTTCTAGACTTGGTACGACTGTACCCGATACGGTTGTACCAGGAGGCGTGAATGGCCGAAGGTGGTAGCCGCGGGCAGGTAGGCCGGTTCATCGACGCGGGGATCAGGGACGCGTTCCTGATCGCATACGAGGAAGCGATGGCCCTGTGGCCCGCCGAACGAGAACCTCTCGACGTGGAGACCCGGTTCGGCGCCGTCCGGGTCTACCGCCACGGCACCGGCTCCGGCGCGCCGATCGTCCTGCTCCACGGTCACGGGGCCAACGCCTCCACCTGGTACGGCCTGGTCGCGCGGCTCGGCGTACGGCATCCGGTCTACGCGATCGACATCATCGACGATCCGGGGGGCAGCGTGCAGCGGGTCCCGATCACGGGGGCTCGCGACGGCGCCGCGTGCCTTGAGGAGGTATTGGCCGGGCTCGGGCTGGAGCGGGTCCATCTGGTCGGGCAGTCGTACGGGGGCTGGCTGGCGCTCGGCCCGGCCGTGTACGGGTCGAGCAGGACGGGCGCGCTCACCCTGCTCGACCCGGGTGGCCTGGAGAAGGTGCCGCTTCGGTTCTTCCTCGCGCTGGTCGCGGCGCTGTTCGCGATGCGGGCGCCGAGATCCTGGAAGCCATGGCTGGCCCGGTTGCTGGCCGACCACGCGCTCGTCGAACGAGCCGAGATCATGGCTCCGGTCCTGCTCGGCGTCCGTGGCTTCCGCCCGCATCGCAGCCCCGCGGGGCCGTACACCGACGAGGAACTGCGGCGGATCACCGTGCCCACGCAGCTCATCCTGGGAGGTCGCAGCAGGCTGCTACGGCCGCGCCGCGCGCTCGCGCGGGCCCGGCGGCTGATCGCCACGCTCCGTCATGCGGAGATCGTGCCGGGTGTCGGGCACGGCGTGCCACAGGAGGTTCCCGAGCTGGTCGTCGAACGGATTCTGCGGTTTCACGGACGGGAGGGATCGCGTTGACGAGTAGAGCACTGGTTCTCGGCGGCGGCGCCGTCGTCGGGATCGCCTGGGAGGTGGGGGTCCTGGCGGGCCTCGCCGCCAAGGGCGTCGACCTGCGTGACGCCGATCTCGTTGTCGGTACGTCGGGCGGGTCTCTCGTCGGCGCGCAACTCGCCGGCGGGATGGGTGTCGAGGACATGTACGGCAGGCAGATCGCCCCTCCGGCGGGCGAGCCGATCCCGAAGGTGTCACCGTTCGGGGTGTTCCGCCTGGTGTGGCAGCTGAGCAGGGCCAAGAACGCCAAGGACTTCGGCGCCCGGATGGGCCGCATCGCGCTGGCGGCCAGGACCGGGTCTGAAGAGGAACGCCGGTCGCAGATCGCCAGGTGGCTCGGCGACGTGCCCGACTGGCCGCGGACCCGGTTGGTGATCACCGCAGTCGACGCCGAGTCGGGAGAGCCCGTCGACTTCGACGGGGGCAGCGGCGTGGACCTCGTATCGGCCGTCTCGGCGAGCACCGCGGCTCCGGGTGTGCGGCCTCCCGCGACCATCGGCGGGCACCGCTACATCGACGGCGGGTTGCGTTCGGCGGCCAACGTCGACCTGGCCACGGGGTACGACCGGGTCGTGGTCATCGCGCCGATGACCCGGGGCGGCGGTCGCGTCATGAAAGGCGTGACGGAGCAGATCGCCGGACTTGGCCGGCGGTCGCGCGTCACGTTGGTCGAGCCCGATCCGAAGACCTGGCGCTCGATCATCGGCCGCTCGGTCGGCAATCTGCTGGATCCGGCGCGTCGCGCCCCGGCCGCCCGGGCCGGCCGGGAGCGGGGCGTCGAGCTCGCCGCCGAGGTCGCGGCGGTGTGGAACGACTGACCGTCCGGCGTGGCGAGCCCGGTTGATCGGCAACCGCTGTGCTCCCTCGTACGGGCCGTGTTCTTCTAGAGGGGAGGTCCATCTCGATCGCCGATGGAGGCGCGATGCCCGCAGGATCGACCGACCACGACGTGATCATCATTGGTGCCGGATTCGCCGGCCTGTACATGCTCCACCGCCTGCGCGGCCTGGGCATGGCCGCCCGCGTCCTGGAGGCGGGCAGTGGCGTCGGCGGCACCTGGTACTGGAACCGCTACCCCGGAGCCCGCTGCGACGTCGAGAGCCTGCAGTACTCCTACTCCTTCGCCGAGGACCTTCAGCGCGAATGGACCTGGACCGAGCGGTACGCCGCCCAGCCCGAGATCCTCCGCTACCTCGATTACGTCGCCGACCGCTTCGACCTGCGCCCCGACATCCAGCTGGACACCCGCGTCACGGCCGCGTCCTGGGAAGCGCCCGGCGTCTGGAGCGTCGAGACCGGCGGCGGCGAGCGTCTGTCGGCCCGCTATCTCGTCACCGCGGTCGGCTGCCTGTCGGTGACCAACCTGCCCGCTCTGCCCGGTTCCTTCCGGGGGCCGAGCTATCACACGGGACGGTGGCCGGCCGAGGGCGTGGACCTGTCCGGGCGGCGGGTGGCGGTGATCGGCACCGGCTCGTCGGCCATCCAGTCCATTCCGGTCATCGCGGAGAGCGCCGAGCACGTGACGGTGTTCCAGCGAACGCCCAACTTCAGCGTCCCCGCGCACAACGGGCCGCTGTCGCCGGAGTACGACCAGTGGTTCAAGGCCAACCACCAGGACCTCCGCCGTCAGCTGCGTACCTCCCACAGCGGTCTCCTGGCCGGCCCGAACCCCGACTCCGCCCTGGCGGTGACGGACGAGGCGCGGAGGCAGGAGTTCGAGGCGCGCTGGGAGCGGGGAGGCCTGGGCTTCCTCGGCTCGTTCTCCGACCTGCTGACCAACGAGGAGGCGAACAGGACGGCCGCCGGCTTCGTCCACGGCAAGATCCGGGCCACGGTCCAGGACCCGGCCGTGACCGAGCTGCTCCTTCCCGGCGGCCACCCCATAGGAAGCAAGCGGCTCTGCGTCGACACGGGCTACTACGCCACGTACAACCGCCCGAACGTCACCCTCGCCGACATCAGGACCGCGCCCATCCAGGAGCTCACCCCTGGCGGCGTGCGTACAGCTGAGCGTGAGCATCCGGTGGACGTGATCGTGTACGCGACGGGATTCGACGCGATGACCGGGCCGCTGCTGGCCATCGACATCCGGGGCGAGGGCGGGCTGTCGCTGCGGGACAAATGGCGGGCGGGGCCCCGGAGCTATCTCGGGCTGATGAGCGCCGGATTCCCCAACCTGTTCACGATCACCGGGCCGGGGAGTCCGTCGGTGCTGAGCAACATGATCATCTCGATCGAGCAGCACGTGGAGTGGATCGCCGAGTGCCTGGAGCGGCTGGACGGGCAGGTCATCGACGCGGATCCGCAGGCCGAGGACGCGTGGGTGGGGCAGGTGAACGAGATCGCGGCGCTGACGCTGTTTCCGCGGGCGAACTCCTGGTACATGGGGGCGAACATCCCCGGTAAGCCTCGGGTCTTCATGCCTTACGTCGGCGGTGTCGGCGTATATCGGGATAAATGCAGTGAGGTGGCTGACAAGGACTACCAGGGGTTCCTCCGCGGCTGAGGCGCCGCCCCACGGCCCCGCGGTCCCGGCCGCCTCGCCGCTCTCGTCGCTCTCGTCGCCTCGCCACTCTCGTCGCCTCGCCGAGAGCGGGGCCGCCCGGTCGTACGCGAGGCCGGGTCAGACAGCGGGCGCGGCGGTCGAGCCGCGGACGATCAGCTCGTGCGCGAACAGCAATCGCCCGTCCTCGGCGAGTGGTGGCGGTTGCCCGTGTCCGGTGCCGGCCAGCAGCAGGTGGCCGACCGCCGCGCCCATCTCCTGCTGCGGCTGCCTGATCGTGGTAAGACCGGCCTGCTCGGCGGCGCTGTCGGAGAACCCGACGACCGACAGGTCGCGCGGCACGTCGAGCCCGAGGTCGGCCGCCGCGTCGAGGACGCCGAGCGCCAGCACGTCGGTGTTGGTCAGGACGGCGGTGGGCCGCGGGTCCCGGCCGAGCAGCGCGTGGCCCGCCTTCCTGCCCGCCTCCCGGGAGTTGCGGGCCAGTTCGTAGAACGGCACCCCGGCCCAGTCGATGCCCGCCTCCTCGCACGCCGCCTGGTAGCCGCATCGCCGCCCGCGCATGGCCTCGAACACCGCGCTCCGCTGCCTGGTGACGTCGGCCCAGCCGGTGTAGCCGTCGTCGTGCAGCCCGACCATGACCACGCCGACGCGCCGGTGCCCCAGGCCGAGCACGTGGCGGGCGGCCTGCGCCCCCGCCGCGGGCTCGTCGATCCCGACGAACGGATGGCCGCGCACATAGGGCTCGTCGACCACCACGACGGGCAGCTTCCTGCCCAGTACCTCGGCCAGCGCGGGATGCCCGTCGGGCAGCGAGACCACGCAGAACGCGTCGACCACGGCGTCGCGTACGGTCTCCGTCCGCCTGTCGCCGTGCGGCAGCGGCAGGATGAGCAGCCCCACGCCCGCGTCCTCCGCCGCAGTGGCCAGCCCTTGGAAGAAGCCGATGGCGTAGGGGTCGGCGAAGGCGTACGCGAGGGTCTCGCTGAACAGCAGACCCAGCGCCCCGGCCCGGCCCAGCCGCAGTGACCGTGCGGTCGGATTGGGCCCCGCGTAGCCGAGCTCGTCGGCCACCTCCATGATCCGCTGCCGTAGCCCGTCGCTGAGCTGGTCAGGCCGGGAGAAGGCGTAGGAGACGGTGGCCCGGGACACGCCCAGCCTGTCGGCGATCGTCTGCAGCGTGACTCTGGCCATCTGCCAACCGTATCGCCCGGCCTTGCCTGGCCCTTCTTAATCAATTAAGCTCTTAATCGATTAAGGAGGAAGTCATGGATGCCATGCAAGTCCTCGCGCACCAGACCGCGATGGGTCATGGACACACTCTGGAAGAGGCGCTCCCCGGAGCGCCGGTCAAACGGTCGCCCGACAGGGCCGGGGTCCGGCTACGGCTGGCGCACACCCTGCGCTGGACCGCCGATCGCCTCGATCCCGGCACCTGCCCCCGAGCGGTCGCGGCCCGGCGATGACCTGGCAGGTCGCCGCCGGGCCGGAGGATCAGGCGCCGGGCGGTGGGATCAGGCGCCGGGCCGTGGGATCAGCTGCCGGCGATCTGCTCGCCCGCGTAGTCGAGCAGCTTCTCGGCCGTGCTGAAGCGGCGCGCGTCCTGGTCCCCGAGGAGCACGCCCACCACCTGCCTGCCGCCGCGCTCCGCCGCGAACAGCAGGCAGTAGCCCGCCGCGTTCGTGTAGCCGGTCTTGACCCCCAGCACGCCGTCAGCCTGCGTGAGCAGTTTGTTTGAGTTGCGCCAGGTGTGCGCCCGGTGCGCGGATGTCTTGGCCACCTTGTGCACCTCGCGCCCGACGACCGTCTTGAACGTCGTGTCGCGGAGCGCCGCCTGCGCCAGCTTGGTCTGGTCGACGGCCGTGGAGTAACCGCCGTTGCTGGGCACGGGCAGGCCGTCGGCGTTGGTGTAGCGGGTGTCGGCCAGGCGCAGCGTCTTGGCCGCGGCGTTCATCTTGGCGACGAATGCCGCGTTGCCCGGCCCGTACGTCCTGGCCAGCGCGTTGGCGGCGTCGGCCCCCGACGGGAGCATGAGCCCGTACAGCAGGTCCCTGACCGTGAGCCGCTCGCCCTTCTTCAGCGAGGCGGTGGTGCCGCCGTACTTGGTCGCGTGCTTGACGTCAGCCGCGGTGATGGTGATGGTGTCGCCCAGTTTGGCCTCGCGGAGCACCACGTACGCCGTCATCACCTTGACGAGGCTGGCGACCGGGACGCGGCTCGTCTCCCGCTTGTTGAAGTGGATCGTTCCCGCTGAATCGACCACATACGCTGATTTTGCCGCCACAACGGGCGGGTCCGCCGCCTGCGCGGCCGCTGCGGGCGACGAGATCCCCACGACCACGGCGAGTGCGGCGCCGCCGATGAAACCCCCAATATGCATGCCGACATGGTCGCAGGTGATCACTGTTTAATATGCCGAACTCTGTCCCAAGTTGACGACACTCAGGCGGCCAGCACCTTGTCCGCCCGCTTCTTCCGGCGCCACACGACGAACCCGACCACTCCGCCGACGAACAGCACCGCCAGGACCGCCGCCGTGATCGGCGACCGCGCGGCGACCTGGAGCCAGGCCCAGATCAGCGCGCTCAGGCCGAACCACCAGACGGGCGGCCAGGTCAGGCAGCCCAGCGCGCTGGCCACGAGGTACCAGGGATAGGAGACGCGTAGGGCTCCGGCGACCCAGGGCAGCGTGTGCCGGAGCATAGGCACCCAGAAGCACCCGTAGACCGCGAACGCGCCCCACTTCTCCACGACCCGCTCGACCTTCGCGATCCGCTCGCGGCCGAGGCGGACGCCGATGCGCGAGTCGTAGAGCTTCTCGCCGAGCCTGCGGCCGATCCAGTAGTACGCCTGGAACGCGCCGAACAGGGCGATGATCAGCACGATCAGCAGCCAGATCGGCCCCACGGGTTCGATGGTGGACGCCAGCTGTCGCATCAGGACCCCACACCCCCGTCGCGTGCTTTAGGTCAGCCTTACCTTAGTTGAAGGGGCAAGTCGTCGCCACAGCAGGGTGCAACTCATCGACAACCAGGGTTCAACCACCTTCGCGTACCACTGTAGGTAAGCAAGAAGGAGTGTTGATCATGGCAACGAGAAGCACCGCGGTTCTGGCCTCCGGCACGGCCAGCACGGCCAAGCTCTTCGTGGCGGCCCTCGCCTTCACCGGAGCCTATGTCGGTTTCTCGGCCTACGACACCGCCAACTCCGCGCCGCACCCGGCGCAGACGGTCACCCTGTCGGCCCGCGAGCTGCCCATCACCTCCCCGACCACCGCCCGGAGGCCCGAAGCCGCCAAGCCGGGCAAGATCAGCGTCAGCGCGCTGCCGGGCGAGGCCGGGTGCGTCAAGACGTTCGTGGCCCGCAGCGTGGTGGTCAACCCCGAGCCCGACCACACCGTGTTGTACGGCTGGGAGCTGTCCCGCTGGAGCCCCGGCAGCAACACCTGGCACTCCTACTTCGTCGACTACGACGGCTTCGCCGGCAACACGAAGACCGTCCGCTGGAACCCCAGCATCACGAACAACCCTGGCTGGTATCGCATCGAGCTCACCGTCGAGGGCGCCAAGACCATCAAGAGCGACCGCTTCCAGGTGAGTTGCTGACCGACCGCCGCGCCGCGTCCACCCAGCGCGGCACGCCGACCCGCTCGGCCACCTCCAGCGCCTTCTCGTAGTGGGCCCGCGACGCGTCCGGCTGACCCAGCCGAACCGCCAGGTCGCCGAGCGTCAGGGCCACCGGCCAGAGCGCCACGACCCCGGTGCCGGCGCCCGCGACGCGGTCGGCGAACGGCTTGAGCTTGTCGTAGCAGTCGATCATCCGTTCGCGGTCGTCGAGCAGCATCCCGGCCAGCGCCCGCCAGGTCATCGCCAGCTCGTACAGGAAGTCGGGCCGCACCGGCGGGCGTACGGCGGCCACGGCCTTGGCGTCGGCCACCCGACCCGCGGAGGCGAGCGCCAGCGCGTAGGCGTCGAGGGTCCACTTCGCGCCCCGCTGATGGGCCGCGGCGAGCAGCTCGACCGTCTCGGCCGCCCGGCCGTCGACCAGGTGCAGGCAGAACGTGGTGATCAGCGGCAGGTCCTGGCGGCCCTCCAGCATGCCCGCCCGCTCGGTCATCCTGGCCGCGTCGGCGTAGGCCCGCTCGGCGCCGCGGTAGTCGCCGGCGATCATCAGCCGCTGACCGGAATACCAGGCGCAGACGGCCGCCGGCGCCGACAGGTCGTACTGTCTGGCCAGCCGGTCGGCCGCGGCGGCGTGCTCGTCGGCGATGGCGAACTCGCCGCGGGCCGCCGCGCATTCGAGCAGCACCAGGTGGGCCAGCGCCTGCGTGGCCATCTGCCCGGAGCGCTGGGCGACCTCCAGCAGCTCGCGGCCGATGCTCTCGCGGGTGTCGACCGCCGGGATGTCGTAGGACTGCCGCAGCCGCCCGCTGAGGGCCGCCGCGAGCAGCGTCGGGTCGCCGCTCTGCCTGGCCAGCTCCAGCGCCTCCAGCGACGCCTGCCGCCCCCGCTCGGGCGAGGAGGAGCCCTCCAGCTCCAGCGCCAGCGTGGTGAGCAGGCTCGCGCGCAGCGTCTGCTCCCCTTCGGGGAGCTCCATCAGCGCCTTCTCGGTGACGTCGACGATCTCCCACGCGGTGCGGGTGAAGTCGCGGGCCATCCCCTTGTGCGGGACGGCGAGCGAGGCCGCCACCCGCGCGGTGATCTCCAGATCGCCCAGCGGCAGCGCGGAGTCCATGGCCTGGCGGCGCAGCAGCCGCGCCGCGGTCATGTCGCCGCACAGCGCCAGGGCCCTGATCTGGCGGAGCATGAGCTGCAACCGGTCCTTGGTGTCGCCGCCGGTGCGGTCGAACGCCGCGATGGCCTGCTCCCACAGCGTGGCCGCCTCGCGGTGGGCGAACCTGCGCTCGGCCTGCTCGGCGGCCAGCCCGGCGTAGTGGACGGCCTTCTCGGCGGCGTCGGCCAGGAAGTAGTGGTGTGCCAGCGCCGCCACGTCGGACGGCGTGCGCCGCTCGATGACCGCCGCGACCGCCGCGTGCAGCCGGGTGCGGCGCAGCCGGGAGGCGTCGGAGTAGATCGTGTCGCGCACCAGGTCGTGATCGAACCTGAGCAGCCCGGGCCCCGGCTCGGTCACCAGCCCGGCCAGCAGCGCCGCCTCGACCGCCTCCACCACGGCGTCCTCGTCGCCCGCCACGTCGACCAGCACGTCGACGTCGACGTCGCGGCCGATCACCGCCGCCTGCAGCAGGATCTGCTGGGCTCCGGCGGGCAGCCGGGAGATGCGCCGCCGCAGCACGTCGCGCACCCCGGAGGGCACCCGCGACAGCACCTCGATCGCGCTGGCCCGGTCGGCCGCCGCCTCGGAGTCGAGCAGGCGTACGGTCTCGCGCACGAAGAACGGGTTGCCGCCGGTGCGCTCGACGATGGACTCGACCGCGTCCTCGTCGATCTCGCGCACGCAGGTGGCCCTGACCAGCTCGCCCACGGCCTTGGGGTCGAGGCCGGACAGCCCGACCCGCACCGGGCCGAGCCGAGCCAGCGCGGCCAGCACGTCGGACTGGCGGTCGTCGAGCTCGCTCTCCCTGCAGGTGACCACGAGCAGCACCCGGCTGGTGGCCAGCAGGCTGGGCAGTGCGCGCAGCAGCGCCAGCGTCTGGTCGTCGGCCCAGTGGAGGTCTTCGAGCGTGAGCAGCACCGGCGCGCGCCGCGCCACTCCCGCGAGGTAGCCGCCGACCGCCCGGTGCAGCCGGAAGCCACCGGACGCCTCGTCGTCGTCGGGATCGGGGTCGGCGTCGTCGAGCAGCGGCGCCAGCAACTGGGCGTATTCGCCCGCGCCGGTCATCCCCACCAGCGCGCGCAGGATCTCCACCCACGCCCAGCCCGGCGGTGTCGCGCTGGAGTCGGGGCAGGCGCCGGAGGCGGTGATCCAGCCGTCCCCGGTGAGCTTGCCGTCGAGCTGGCGCAGCAGCGTGGTCTTGCCCGCGCCCGCGACGCCCGCGACGATCGCCACCTGGAACCTGCCGGTGCGGGCGGCGGCCGTGGTGAGTCTGGCCAGCTCGGCGTCGCGGCCGACGAACGGCTCGGGCTCCAGCGGCGGCGGCTCGATCGGGGCGGCGGGCCGGGGCGGCCAGGTGTCGGTGGGCCCCTGCACGGGCCTGGACGGCCGCGGTGCGACGCTCAGCTCCAGCTCGGGCGCCTGGGCCAGGATGTCGGACTCCAGCTTGCGCAGCGCCGGCCCCGGGTCGATGCCCAGCTCGTCGGCCAGGATGCCCCTGGCCCGGCGCAGCGCCGCCAGCGCGTCGCCCTGCCGGCCGCAGCGGTAGAGGCCGAGGCCGAGGAGCCGCCAGCCCTCCTCGCGCAGCGGGTGCTCGGTGGTGAGCGCCTCCAGGTCGGGCACGGTCTCGGCGGGCAGGCCGAGGCGCAGCCCGGTGTCGGCGTGCCGCTCGCGCGCCACCAGCCGCATCTCGGTCAGCCTGTTAACTTCCGCCTCCGCCCACTGCTGGTCGGCGAAGTCGGAATAGGGAGTGCCCCGCCACAGGCCGAGCGCCTTCTCCAGGCGGGCGCGCGCGGACTGCGGATCGCCCTCCTCGAGGTGCTCGCCCGCCGCCCTGACCAACTGCTCGAACTTGAGCGCGTCGACCTGGTCGGGCGCCACCCGCAGCGCGTAGCCGGAGGCGACGGTCACCAGCAGGCGGTTGGGCCCGCCCCGCGGACGGCCCGGCTCCAGCACCCGGCGCAGCCGGGAGATGTAAACCTGGAGCCCCGACTGGGCTCCCTTGGCCGTATCGTCATCCCACAAGTCGTAAAGGAGCGTGTCAACCGGCACGACCTGACCTCTGGCCACGAGAAGTCGGGCGAGGACGGCCCGCTGCCGCAACCCGCCGAGGTCGAGTTCGTCGTCGTGTTCGTACGCCTCGACTGGCCCCAGAACTCGGAACGCCACCATGTCAGCCGCCACGCTATGCGGGCTTCCGAATCAGGCACAAGGGCCGTGATTGATTAACGCCTGTTCGGTTTGGGATTGTCACTAGGGGGCCTTCGAGATCGCGGACGGGGGCTCCGCGTCGGCGTTCCTGGCGTTGCGCCTGCGCAGTAGCGCCCACGCGCCTAGAGCGAGGCCGCCGAACGGGATCTCGATAGTGTAAGTCCAGAAGCCGAAAAGCAGTGCGGTCGCCGTCGCCGGGGCGGGTGCCACGCCGAAAGCGTAGAGCAGCGCGGCCACGCCGCTCTCCATGATCCCCGCGCCGCTCGGCGTGACCAGCGCGCTGGTCAGCACGCGGGACAGGGCGAAGACGGCGATCGACTGGGCCAGCCCCGGATAGGCGCCGGTGGCGTGCATGCAGACGACCATGATCGCCCACTGGAAGCCTAGGAAGAAGATCATGGCCAGCGACAGGCCGATCGAGCGCGACCTCACGATCTCGGCGGTGTCCTTGCGCAGCCGCTCGAGCGCCTCGGAGGCGTGGAACTTCAGCCTGAGCAGGCGTACGAGGAAGTCGAGGCCCTTGCCCAGGAGGGCGGCGGCGCGGTCCCAGTAGAGGGCAGCGGCCACCACCAGGCAGAGCGCCAGGATCGACACCGCGCCCACCCAGCCGGCCTTGGCCACCGTCGGGTTGGGTGCCTTGCCGGCCGCCAGCAGCGCGATGATGCCGACGGCGGGCAGGATGAATCTGAACAGCGTGTTCCAGATGCCGCTGACCAGGGTCATCACCACGATCGAGCGGTTGGCGAAGCCCCAGCCCCTGGTCATCGCGAACGTCAGCGCCACCCCGGCCGCGCCGCCGAACGGCAGCAGGTTGCTCACCGCGCTGCCCGCCGCGTTGAGCGAGAGCGCCTGCAGGTTGTTGAGACCCGGCAGTGAGTTGGTGAGCACGAAGGTGTAGGCCAGCAGGCTCAGCAGCCAGGCCGCGGTCATCAGGGCGATGGTGCCGAAGCTGAGGCTGTGGAAGAGCGCGCCGATCTCGCGCCAGGACACGGGCTTGCCGGTCAGCGAGTGGACGATCTGCGGCAGGTAGACCACGAGGGCCAGGGCCAGCGCCAGGGAGAGCGCCGACAGCGTGATCTGGAGCCATCTGTTCTTCATCGCGGTACAGTCTGCCGCTCGCGGGGGCGGCTCGGATCATACTGGGGACTTATTTCGGCCATTGGTCCAGAGGATGATTGAGGCGGGTGCCGGGTGGGAGATCACGTCGTACGTACCACTCGGTGCCGAAGACGAGCCGGTAGAGCGGGCCGGGCACCTTGAGCATCACGGCCAGTGTGCGGTCGCTGTCGCCGCCGGTCGCCTGGGAGGCGTGCGCGGACATGGACGCCCGCTTCTGTTTCGCATATTTCCGGACATTTACCCGGTGGGTGATCGTCTCACTCGACGAGTAGGCGCTCTCGAAGGTCCGTACGTCGAACTCGGGCGGGAACCGGTAGAGCTTCCCCGCCAGCTTCAGCAGCCTGACCAGCGGGTCGCGGTTGACCGTCGCCTCCAGCACGACCGCCGTGCCGGCGATCTCCGCCGCCCGCCGCCCCACCCGGTGCACCTGGACATGGTCGGGATGGCCGTAGCCGCCCGCCGGATCGTAGATCGACAGCAGGTCGGCCCGCTCCTCCTCCAGGATGGCGGCCAGCTTTCCGGCGGCCTTCTCGGAGTCGGCGTCGATGAAGGCGTCGTCGGGCCGCTCCTCGGCGCTGCCGCCCTGCGGGCTCAGACCCGAGTCGCCGTAGCCGAGGCACTCGACGCGGGCGCAGCCGAGCAGGGCCGCCGACTCGTACAGCTCCTTCAGCCGGGTCGCGCGCAACTCCTCGCCCGGCCCCATCTCGGCCAGGCCGCGCTCGCCGGCGGTCGCCACCACGAGGACCACGCGGTGTCCCTCGGCCGCGAGCATCGCCATCGTGCCTGCCGTCAGCAGGGCCTCGTCGTCGGGATGGGCGTGGAAGAACACAGCGGTACGTGGAGGCACAACGCCCAGATTAGTCTGGGAGGGGTGCGGATCTTTCACGTGAGTGACTGTTACCTGCCGCGACTCGGGGGGATCGAGGTTCAGGTCGCCGACCTCGTGCGTACGCAGCGCGAGGCCGGCCACGCCGTCGAGGTGGCGACCGCGACCAAAGGAGAGGCGCTGCCCGGCGTGCACCGGATCGTCGCCAGGATGCCCTTCGACCTGCCGGTTCACCCGTTCGGAGTGGGACATCTCACGCGGCGGCTGACCTCCACGCGGCCCGACGTGGTGCACGTCCACATGGGCGCGGTCTCGCCGTTCGCCTGGATGGGGGTGCGGGCCGCGAAACGGGCCGCGATTCCCTGCGTCGTGACCGTGCACAGCATGTGGGATCCCGTCACGCGCGGCGTCTACCGGTTGCTGCGGCTGGTCTACGGCTGGCAGGACTGGGGGCTGGTGGCCACCACGGTCAGCAACGCGGCGGCGGCCCCGATCCGGTCGGTCGCGGGGGAGGGGGTGCCCGTGCACGTGGTGTCCAACGGCCTCGACCTGTCGGGCTGGCGGCTGTTCTCCGGGTCGCCGCCGGAGCCGCGCGAGGAGGTGCACGTCGTGGCCGTGGGCCGTCTGGCGCCGCGCAAGCAGCCGGTCCGGCTGCTCAAGCTGCTCGACATGGTGCGCTCCCGGGTCCCCGCGGGCATTCCGCTGCGCGCCACGGTGATCGGCGACGGCCCGGCGCGCGCCCAGATGGAGCGTTACCTGGCCCGGCACGGCATGACGGGCTGGGTCTCGCTGCCGGGACGCTACACCCGCGAGCAGATCGCCAAGGTGCTGGAGTCGGCCGATGTGTTCGTGGCGCCGGCGCCACGCGAGTCGTTCGGGATCGCCGCGCTGGAGGCCCGCGCCGCCGGGCTTCCCGTGGTGGCGCGGGCGCAGAGCGGGGTGGCCGACTTCGTCCGGCACGGCACGGAGGGGCTGCTCGGCCGCAGCCTTGGCGACCTGGCCGCCGCCGTGGCCCGCCTGGCCACGGATCCCGAGCTGCGGCAGCGCATGATCGCCCACAACCGCGCCGTCCCGCCGTCGGCGGGCACCTGGCCGACCGTCCTGGCGGGCTTCGACCGGGCGTACGCGGAGGCCATCGGATAAACCACCTGAGGCAGGGGGTCCGTCCTGCGCTGTCTTCGGATGTATATTGTTACCATGGTAACAGTTGATCGCACGCAGACCGGGTTGCGGCTCGAGCGCAACCTGCTCAAGGTGCTCAAGGGCTTGGCCGAATATCTGGACATGTCGCTGGGCGATCTGGTGGAGGGGATCGCCTTGCACGCCTTCGAGGGGCAGGCGCCCTTCACGCCCGAGACGCTGGGCAAGATCGAGCAGCTCAAGGCCGTCTACGGCCTCACGCTGACCGCGGCCGACGCGCACCGGATGGTGGAGAAGTGAGCGGGGCCCAGGTCCGGCTCAGCGGGCAGCTCGCGGTGGCGCTGCCGCCTGCCGAGGCGTTCCGGTTGTTCACGCCCCGAGGGGAGGAGGAGTGGGTGGCCGGTTGGCTGCCCCGCTTCCCCGTGCCCACCGCCGACGACAGCGAGCCGGGCACCGTGTTCGAGACCGACGCCCACGGCGAGCGGACCACCTGGGTGGTGCTCGGCAGGGAGAGCGGGCGGCACGTCTCGTACGCGCGGGTGACGCCGGGTTCGCGGGCCGGGACCGTCAGCGTGGCCGTGGGCGAGGGTCGCGGCGGCGGGAGCGCTGTGCGGGTCACGTACGAGCTGACCGCGCTCTCGCCGGAAGGGGAGCGGGAACTGCGGGAGTTCGCCGACGGCTATCCGGCCTTCCTCGCGTCATGGGAACGCGATATCGCCGCCCGCTTCGGACCGAGCGACACGTCACGTACGACGTAGCACCACATAACCATCGCGGTCGAACACCTTCGTATACCCCTCGGTCACCAGCCGGTCCACCTGGGCGCGCTGATCGTCGGGGGAGCCGAACGGGAACTGCCAGCGGGCCGTGTCGGCCGCCACCCACGCGGCGCCGCGCGGCTGCCCGGTCCAGAGCAGGACGGTGGTGCGGGAGGTCAGGGCCGGGCCGAGCGAGTTGGCGGCCTCCACGGTGACGCCCGTGGGCACCGCGGCCACCGCCGCGGCGGCCGATTCGGTCCTGATCTCCTCCGCCTTGTAGAAGGCCGGATGGTAGAGCTGGTCGAGGGCGAACTTCGGCACCAGGGTGAGCGCGACCACGAGCGCGCCCGCCGACCAGGCCAGCTTGAGCGAGCGGTCGTCGGCGCGCTTGATCCGGCGCAGCAGCCTGGACAGCCCGTCGACGCCCGCGAGGAGCAGGATCACCACCGTGAAGGCGTTGTACTGGAAGTCCGCCCGCCACCACGGTTCGCGGTCCGACAGCATGCGTTCGAGCACGTGCGGCAGCGCGACCAGCGACAGCGGCGACAGCAGGCAGAGCAGCAGCGTCGGCCAGGCCAGCAGGAACAGCGTGTCGACCTTGGTCTCCTCGCTGAACGGCAGCAGCAGCGCGTTCAGCGGGTCGCGCAGCAGCGTCAGGATCGCGCTCGGCGCGTCGGGCCCCAGGTGGCCGTAGGCCCAGAAGTCCTGGCTCTGGCCGCCGAGCAGCGAGATGAGCGCGCCCCGGGTGAGCATGACCCCGCCGAGGCCGATCGCGGCGCAGCACATCCCGCGGAACCTGTCGCCGGTGAGGAAGAGGTAGAGGCCGAAGCCGATCACAGTGAGGCCCATGTCCTCCTTGACCAGGAGGAGCGCGCCCATCGCCGCGAACGCGGGCAGCAGCCGCCCCGCGTGGTAGCGCTCGATCATGATCGCGGTGAGCAGCGGGACGAACATCACCTCGTGCGCGTCGAACGCGATCGCCTGCGCGACGGGCCACGACAGCGCGTAGGCCACGGCGACCAGGTAGGCCGGGGCAGTGCCCAGCATCCGCCTGGTGAACAGCCAGATGAACGGGATCGCGGCGGCGAACAGCAGCGCCTGGGCCACGATCAGCGAACCTGGGCCGTCATGGATCCAGTAGAAGGGCGCCAGCAGCGCGTAGATGGGCGAGAAGTGGTCGGCGAGCTGGAGGTAGTCCAGCCCCCGGTCGTGGAAGGCGCCGACCATCGGGATGTACGGCGGCCGGAAGTGCGCGTAGTTGCGCACGGCCTGGTCCACGATCACCAGATCGAACGTGCTGGCGCGAAAGGTGGCCAGCTTGACCAGGCCGAGCACGGCATAGACGGCGGCCGAGACCACGACGATCAGCCCGACGCGCAGGCGGTTCGGCGTGATCCGGGCCGTCCAACGGGCAGCGCCTGCTGCCAGAGCTTCCCCCGTCACGGGCAGCAAGCGTAGACCGATTCCCCCTGATCGCGTTCGCGGAAAGTTCCCCCTGGACCGCGTACGCGACAAGGCCGCCGCGCCGAGCCGCCCCCCGCGGCCGGTGCGGCATGCCGGCAGAAGCGTCAGGTGCAGGCGCTCTGGATCTTCGTTACGAAGCTCTGCAACTTCTGGACAGAGTCCATCGAGCCGGTGGGGTCCTTGGCATCGATCTTGATGCCGTCGAGCCCGGTGGCAAGGTCATTGAGCGCGGCGGCGAGGTCGCCGTCGTACTTGCCGGCCAGCGTCTTCACCTTGGCGGCGGCCTCATCGCCGGCCTTCTCGAAGGCCTTGGGATCGGTCGCGGCCGAGGTCATGCTGCCGTTGAAGTCAGTCATGATCTTCGTGACTTCGCTGCCCATCTGGTTGCAGTCGACAGCGTTGCCGATGGCACCACAGGCGGTGGTGAGGCCGGCAAGAGAAAGCGTCGCGATCGCGATGGCGATGCGACGACGAGGGGGTGTCATTTCCGTGCCCTTCGTTGCGTTTAGCGACGAAGCGACATTATGGAGTAAACCTTGACAGGTGCTTGCACCCCACTAGCACCATCAGTATCAAGTCGTTGTAAAGCGGACTGCGAGCGGACCCAGCCCGGTATGTCGTCACGCGCCTACCGGGCGGGCGGGGTCCTGGTGCCGAGCGAGCACCACATCTCGATCTTCCATCAGTGGGTGAACCAGCGCTTACGCGGATAACGGATCACCAGACTCCCGTACTTCGCCTGGCCGCTGACCACCACATAGAGGGCTCCCGGCTGAGGTCGGCCCGGCACCTCCGACGTCACGGTGTTGCCCCACTCCGTGCGGAACCTGTCGATGTCGGCCGCGGCGCCGTCCGGCAGCACGATCTTGGCCGAACCGTACTTGAGGTCGAGGTCGATCTCGACGACCGGATGGGAGATGACCGCCTCCGACAGGTCGAGTTCGATGCCGCCGTACTTGGAGGCGACCCTGAGCCGGCGGGGGACCGCCCAGTCGCCTGATCGCTTGATGGCGCCGTTCTTGGACTCCAGTTCCACCACCTCGTCGGCCACGGGCCCGTCCACCGCGGGCCCGTCAGCCGGCAGGTCGGCGGTCAGGCCAGCCAGATCGCCGTATGTTCGTGCCGTGAGGGCCAGTTCGAGCCGGTCCTCCAGCTCCAGCTGGGTGAGACGGCCTTCCATGAACGCTTCCTGCAGCTTGCGCGCGCCACGCTCACGGTCGGCATCTGAGACGCGCATCTGTAAATCCGACATGTTCCGAGCATAGGTTCGCCCGCTTCAGAACGGGAGGCGTCGGCCGGAGGGCGTACGCAGATCGAGAGGGAGCGGCCGGGGGGAGGGCTTCGTCGGCCGGACGATCTGGAGTCTCTTCATAACACATGGATACCCAACGGATTGCCGTAAAGACCTCATGGCGGGGTAGCTTGAAGTGTGATGGCGGCAGACCCCTTCGTACACCCGGCCCTCTTCTACCGAGGCGACCGGGAATATGTGGCGGCTACCACGGCTTTCGTCCGCGAAGGGCTAGATTCGGGAGAGCCCGTCGCCGTCGCGGTTCCGCCCCGGAATCTCGCCCTGATCGAGGCCGGTCTGGGGCGCGACGCCGACGAGGTGCTCCTGCTCGACATGACCAGCGCCGGGCGCAATCCAGGACGCATCATCCCCGCCGTGCTCCGCGAGTTCGCCGACCGCCACCCTGTCGGTCACGTACGGATCATCGGCGAGCCCATCTGGCCGGGCCGCACGGTGACGGAATATCCCGCCTGCGCCCAGCACGAGGCCCTGATCAACTACGCCTTCACCGGGCGCCACGTCACGATCCTGTGCCCGTACGACCTCGACGGGCTCGACCCCGAGGTCATTCGTGAGGCCGAGCAGACCCATCCCGTGCTGCGCGACGGCTCCGGCGAGTGGCACAGCGGCGACTACGCGCCCCAGAAGGTCGTCGACGGGCACAACCAGCCGCTGGACGAGCCCGCCGACTTCCTCTCGCTCCGCTTCGACCACACCAACCTGGCCGCCGCGCGCGGGCTGGCCGCCGGGCGGGCCGCCGAGCTCGGGTTCAGCCGGGCCAGGCTCGACGACATCCGCCTGACGATCGCCGAGCTGGGCGCCAACAGCCTCGATCACGGCGGCGGCGCCGGGCTGATCAGGGTCTGGGCCGAAGCCGACCGGCTGGTGTGCGAGGTCAGCGACTCGGGCCACATCATCGACCCGCTGGCCGGGCGGACGCCGGTCGATCCGCGCACTCCCGGTTCGCGCGGCCTGCTGATCGTCAATCTGCTCAGCGACCTGGTCCGCGTGCACACGCGAGCGGGCGCCACCGTGATCAGGGTCTACTTCGACCTCCCCGCGGTGGTATAGCTGGCCCTACCTACCCTGAGGCGGCGGGCTAGACCCAGGGGTGGGTTCCCGCAGGTCAGCGGGCCGGTATCCGAAGTGCTACGACCTAGGTATTAAGGGGCGCTTCAGGGCCTGTTCGGGTCGATCTCCGATACTCCGGAAGCCCGTATTCCACGACCTTTGAAGCATGAAGGCATTGCTTGTCAGTGGATTCGCGGCCATCGGAACCGGCGCCGGCGCCATGCTCACCTTGCACGCGGAATCGGGGCTGGACCCCATGCACAGCGTGATCAGTGAGTACGCCTTTCAGCCCTTGGGATGGCTGCTGCCGACCTCGCTGACGCTGTTCGCGGTCGGCTCGGCACTGATCGCCGAGTCGCTGCGCCGGGCGGGCGCGAGCGTCTGGGTCGTGCTGCTGCTGCTGGCGTGGGGCGGGAGCATGTTCCTGATCGGTGCCTTCCCCACGGACCGTCCGGGGGTGCCGCTTTCGCTGTCGGGCGGCATTCACAGATATGCCGCCTTCGCCGCCTTCCTGGTGATGCCGGCCGCGGGGATGCTGCTGGCCAACGCGCGAGTGCGGTACGCCAGGGCCGTCCGGGTCCTGAGCGCGGTGGCGCTGGGCGCGCTGTTGCTCGTCGTGGTCCCGTACGTCGTGCGGATGTTCGGCATCGAGTTGTCCAACGACGACATCCCCGCCGGGCTCACCCAGCGGGTCGTGGTCCTCACCGAGATCGGGGTGCTGGCCCTGGCCGGGATGTCGCTGCTCAAGCCTTCGGTTCAGCGCTCCCAGGGTGGCGTGTCGCCCATCTTGGCGTAGTACTTGGCCAGGTTCTTCTTGACCCTCTCGATGTCGCCCTGCGGGATCTTGACCCCGCCCCTGGCACCGTCCACGACCGCGGCGGCGGCGATCACGGCCCGTGGGACGACTTTCAGCTCACCACCGACGACGTCGGCGATCGGCAGCTTGTAGGCGCCGAACTCGTCGGCGTCGTCGCTGTCGTACCAGAGGAAGGCCTGGCGGTACTTCTCGTCGGGCTTCTTCTCGGCGTCCGCCCACTTACGCACCCGCTTGTCGGCCGCCGCCGCGTCCCATTCGCGGTCACGGTCGGCGAGAGGCAGGTCCCGGAACTGTGTGACAGTCATACCCGCTGGCTACCCGGCTCCAGGGCGTGAAACGGGCTGATCTGGAAAGAGCTCGCCTATGGAAGCAACTGAGCAGACCATTCTGATCGCGTACGACGGCTCCGACGACGCCAAGGCGGCGATCGCCTTCGCGGGCACGCTGATGCCCGGCGCGCGCGCCGTCGTACTGACCGTGTGGGAACGCCTGGCGCTGGCCTCGGCGCGGGCGTCGGCCGGGCTGATGATGACCATCGACGATTCGCCCGTCGAGGACGAGGCCGTCGGGCAGGCCATGCGGGAGCTGGCATCGCAGGGCGCGGAGCTGGCCAGACAGGCGGGGTTCGACGCTTCGCCGCGGTGTGAGCCGGACGCGCTGTCCGTGTGGTCGTCCATCGTGGACGTGGCGAACGAGATCGGGGCCACGTTGATCGTCACCGGGACGCGGGGGCAGGGCGGGGTGAAGTCACTGCTGCTCGGGAGTACGTCCGACCGCGTGCTGCACCACGCGCGCCGGCCGGTGCTGGTGGTGCCCACGCCGGAGTAGCTGTGGCGGCGGCGTGGTGCCCAGATTTCCGGATGCGCCGGTTGCATCCGGAACACTACGATGAGCGCATGACGTCGCGACTGGTGATGATGGCCCCGTAGGGGGCTTCCACCGACGACTTCTTGTTCGAGGCCCTGCTAGCGGGGCCTCGCATCGTGTCCGGGGCCCTCGGGAGACACACGATGTACATCACGACCACCATCCCGTACGTCAACGCCCGCCCGCATCTGGGGCACGCGCTGGAGTTCGTGCAGGGCGACGTGCTGGCCCGGCACTACCGGTCGCGCGGCGAGCCCGTACGCTTCCAGACCGGCACCGACGACAACTCACTGAAGAACGTGCTGGCCGCCGAGGCGGAAGGCGTCCCGGTGCGCGAGCTGGTCGATCGCAACGCGGCCGCCTTCGAGGGGCTGCGTGAATCGTACGACCTGTCCTTCGACTCCTTCATCCGGACGAGTCACCATCCGGGGCATCGCCCGGGAGTCGAGCGGATCTGGCGGGCGATCGACGGCGATCTCTACCAGCGGCACTACGAGGGGCTCTACTGCGTCGGCTGCGAGCAGTTCTACAACGAGGGGTCCTGCCCCGAGCACGAGGCGCCATTGCAGCACATCTCTGAGCGGAACTGGTTCTTCCGCCTCTCGCGCTACCAGGACGCGCTGCTGGACCTGATCCGCGGTGGGCGCCTCAGGATCGAGCCGGCCGCGCGGCGCAACGAGGTGCTGGCGTTCATCGAGGCGGGTCTGGCCGACATCAGCGTCTCGCGCGCCGCGGATCGGGCCCGCGGCTGGGGCATACCCGTGCCGGACGATCCCTCGCAGGTGGTGTACGTGTGGTGGGACGCCCTGGCCAACTACGTCACCGCGCTGGACGGCGGCGACTACGACCGCTGGTGGGTCGCGGAGCCGCGCAAGGTCCATCTGATGGGCAAGGGCGTGATCCGCTTCCACGCGGTGTACTGGCCCGCGATGCTGCTCGCGGCGGGCCTGCCCCTGCCCGCTGAGATCTTCGTGCACGACTACCTGACCGTCGGCGGCCGCAAGATCAGCAAGTCGGCCGGAACGCCCGCCGACGCCGAGGCGATCGCGCGGGCCTACGGCGCCGACGCGGTGCGGTGGTGGCTGCTGCGCGAGGTGCCGCGGGTCGGCGACGCCGACTTCACCGTGGAACGGCTGGTCGCCAGGGCCGACGAGGATCTGGCCAACGGCGTCGGCAACCTGGTCAACCGGGTCGTCACCATGGTGCACCGCTTCCAGGACGGCGTGGTGCCCACTGTCGCCGTCGACGGGGAGGCCGGACGTGGGCTCGTCGACGCCTGCGAGAGCGCGCCGGGGCGGGTGCACGAGGCGCTGGAGGATTTCGACTTCCGCCGCGCCGCCGCCGCGGTCTGGACGATCGTCGAGGAGGCCAACAAGTACGTCGAACGCGTACAGCCGTGGCGTCAGGAGCCCGGTGACAGGGAGACCTCGCTGGCGACGCTCGTCCACGCGTGCCGGGCGCTGGCCGGACAGCTGGCGCCTTTTCTGCCCACCGGGGCGGCGCGGGTGGCGGCGGCGGTGAGCGGGGAACGGCTGCCCAGGCCCCAGCCGCTGTTCCCGAGGCTGGCTGGTTGTTGACGGGGGGTAGGGGGCGGCCTAGGTTGGCGGCACCGACCAGCCGGTATGGAGGCGCTCATGCCCACCGTCAACACCGTTCGCGGCCCCGTCGATGTCGATGAGCTCGGTCAGACCCTGATGCACGAGCACATTTTCGTTCTCTCTACCGAGTTTCTCGACAACTACGGCAAAGGCGCTTGGTGGGACGAGGAGTTCCGGGTCACGGACGCCATCGGCAAGCTCAAGGCGGTGGCGGCGAAGGGTGTGCGGACGATCGTGGACCCGACGGTGTGGGGCCTCGGACGGTACATCCCCCGCATCCAGCGCATCGCCGCCGAAGTGCCGGATCTGCACATCATCGCCGCGACCGGCATCTACAGCTTCGAAGAGCTGCCCCACCAGTACGACTACCGCGGCCCCGGCCTGCTCCTGGACATGCCCGATCCGATGGTCGACGACTTCGTCCGCGACCTCACCGAGGGCATCGCCGACACCGGGGTCAAGGCGGCGTTCCTCAAGTGCGTGGTCGAGCAGAAGGGCCTGACGCCCGGGGTCGAGCGGATCGGCCGGGCCGTCGCGCGGGCGCACGCGCGTACCGGCGCGCCGATCACCGTCCACACGAACTCCTTCACCCAGAGCGGGCTGACCGCGCTCGACCTCTTCGCCAAGGAGGGCGTGGACCTGACGAAGGTCGTCGTCGGGCACGCGGGCGACACCAACGATCTCGACTACCTGATGCGCCTGGCCGACACGGGCGCCACGCTGGGGATGGATAGATTCGGGTTGGATGTCTACAATGCGACGTCCGACCGGGTGGCCACCATCGCTGCCCTCTGCCAGCGGGGATACGCTGATCGGATGGTCCTCAGCCACGACACCGCCTGCTTTATGGACTACTTTGTGGAGTCTTGGGATGACGCACTACGCACGATGGCGCCCAACTGGCGCTACGATCACATCCACGATGAGGTCTTGGCCGCACTGCTGGACTCGGGTGTGACCGGCGATCAGATCGAGCAGATGCTGGTGTCCAACCCAAGACGCTACTTCTCGTAAAGTGGTGACATCGGGCGAGCAATGCGGGTAGGTGGAACTGGGTGACTTCGGAGCAGGCCTTGTCGATCAGCCTCGGCCTCCAGGGACCGTGTGTCATCGCCAGGCTCACGGGAGACTTCGACTTCGGGTCCGCGGCCGAGGTGCGTGATCGCGTCACCAAGGCGCTCGACCTGACTCAACCACCCTTACTGGTCATCGACATGCAGGCGGTCAGCGTCTGCGATTCTTCCGGGCTTTCCGTGCTCGTTTATCTGCACAAGGCGGTGACCGCCTCCGGCGGCCGGCTGTTGCTTTCCGGGCTGAATGGCAGGTGTAAGCACCTTTTCGCGATCACCGCCCTCGACAAGTTCTTCGACATCCGCACCACCGCCGAACTCGCCATCGCGGAACTCAATGAACCGGGGAGTTCGCCGCCGTTTACCGGGTAGTCGCATTGGTATGTCGGCCGAAGAGCCCGACCTGCTCGGCATGTATCTGGAGCAGATCGGAAAGACACCATTGCTCTGCGCCGCGGACGAGGTGGACCTGGCACGACGGATCGAGGCGGGGCTCTACTCGGGCTACCTGATCAGCCGTGGCGAGGGCACACCGGAGCTCGAACACGTCCGCCGCGACGGGCAGCGTGCTAAGGACCTGCTCATCAGGTCCAATCTCCGGCTGGTGGTGGCCGCCGCCAGACGCTACGCCTTTCGTGGGCTCCCACTCCTCGACGTCATCCAGGAGGGCAATCTCGGGTTGATCAGGGCCGTGGAGAAGTTCGACTACAAACGTGGCTACAAGTTCTCCACCTACGGGATGTGGTGGATCCGCCAGGCCATCGAACGCGGCATCCACGACAAGAGCCGCACCATACGGCTGCCCACGCATGTCGCCGAAGAGCTGGCGCGACTGAGCAGAATCGCCCGGCAACTGGCCGCCGACCTGGGGCGCGAACCCCGGGAGGCGGAGCTCGCCAAGGCCGCCGAGCGCTCGCTCCGCCACGTCGCCGTGCTCCGGCGGCTCGCCCAGGAGACGGTCAGCCTGGACGTGCCGGTCGGCGAGAACGGCGAGGGGAGCATCGGCGACATGATCCCCGACGAGGACGGTCTCCAGGTGCAGGAGTTCACCGAGCGCCGCGCGTTCAACGCCGAACTGCACCAGGTGCTCACCTCACTCCCGCCGCGAGAGGCATTCGTCCTCAGGCTCAGGTACGGCCTGGCGGGCAATGAAGCCCGCAGCTATACCGAAATCGCGGATCGTCTCGGGCTCACCAGAGAGCGCATCAGGCAACTGGAGAAACAGGCGTTGAAACGCCTGCGACAGCTGCGTCCATTGCTCGCCTGGGCTTCGTAAATGCCCGGAAATGCCGACTAGTGGGGTAATAAGTATGTAGTGCGAACAACGATTGACCATGCCGTTTTTCTGATGGTTAATCGGGGGCCTGATGTCGCTTTCAACAGGGGGAAGCGGCAGTACGTCGTTGCTATGGGGGCAACATGGTCAAGGGTCTCGTCGGCGCGCTCTTACTGGCCACTTCGGTCGTGGCGGTGTCCGCGGCGCCGTCCGCCGCGTCTCCCGCGGTGGTGGCCACGAACACGACAGCCACCCTCTCCGGCACCGCGAAACCGCACCTGATCAAGTACAAGATCTACTGGGGCTGGTGCAAGGACACCTGCCGCATCAAGGTGCGGATCACCAACATCTCCCGCCAAACCCTCTACTCCGTCAGCCTGAACGCCCGGCTCAAGATCAACGGAAAGAGGGCTGGGTCGTGCTTCGACTATGTCGGCACCATTCGGGCCAAGCACTCCCGCTGGGGAGGGTGCACCGTCAGGTCTCGCACCCTCTCGACCCTGTGGAACCGGTGGCTCGACGGCGACATCCGCTACGACCGTGACGTCAGCACGGTCGTGCACTACGAGTATTACCGCTGACCGGGGCGCCAGGGGCCGCACCCGGTCCGGCCCCCGGCTGTCAGGAGGTGACCATCAGGGCGAGGCCGATGAGGACCACGACCGGGACGAGCCAGACCACGGCCTCTGCGGCGAACTCCTTGTACATTACGTTGATCTCCCTTGAGACGCCCGTGCGGGGGCGGCGGTAAAACGTCCAGTGCGCAGCATAGCCGCCCGTACCTACTACTCCAGTTGTAGATCGTGATGTTCGTGGTCACTGCTGCGACTTGCCGCTGGTAGCGGACTTGCTCGGGGTGCCCGTTCCGTCTCGCCCTCTGAGAAGGGCGTGGCCGCCTGTGGTTACCGGTCGTTCTGGGCCACCTCGGGCCGCAGGTCCGATACGCGCACGATCAGGGCTCTGGCGAGGGTGTATTCCAGCGTGTGGCGGTCGGTCAGTGGGACGTCGTGGAGAGTCGGTGGCCCGGAGGGGGAGATGCATCGTGCCACTGGGCGCCCCGCTGAAGGTCCCGCCCGGAGTCGGCTTCTGGATCTACGACGATCGCCAAGTGGTCACCGAGACATGGCATGCCGAACTGTGGCTCGACGATGCGAGCAGCGTCGAGGCCTACCGGCGCACCTGGAAGACGCTTCAGGAGTCCGCGGTGTACGGCGCCGACGCCCACAGCGTGATCAATGCAGCGCGACGGGCGCTCGCCTCACGCTGAGGCTGCCTGGTTCTCCGTGTATTGACGGGCCATCCAGCTAAGCCTGGACGGTGAAAAGCGGCCAAATGATGAGCCCAGGCCGTAGCCCCGCGTCATCGTTGGCTTTGGGCAATGCGTTTGCGGAGGCCCGCCAGCGACTCGTCCGCCATCAGCGCGGGCAGGCGCGGCGCGTCGGCCTCGATCTGCTGGAGCACCTCCGGCTCAGCTCCGTGGAAGCGGCTCCAGGCGCGGACCACCTCGGGCATGGCCGAGACGGCCGCCTCGGTCAGGATCGCCTCGCGGGGCAACCACGAGGTGAGGAACCGTGAGACCCGGGCCGGACTCCACCACAGGGGCCGATCACCCACGAACTCGACCAGCTTCTCGAACGCCTCCTGCGCCCCTGGCAGGTCCGGCAGATCCAGGAACCGGGACAAGGTGTCATCGGGCGCTTGCCGTACCGGATCGGGGACGGTCCGCGCGCGGGCGAGCGCCAGCGGGCGGACGGCGGGCAGGCTCTCGGCGATCGGGGCGCCCATCACCATGTCCGTCATCTCGAACGCGTCCAGCACCCGCCCCGCCACCACCGCCGGATCCGCCGGCCGCAGGTCCAGGTCGTCGAGGAACTTCGGCTCCTCGACCGTAGCATCGACCGCCAGCCCGCCGTTGACCTGGTCGATGCCTACGATCAGGACGTGCGGCTCCTTGTCGTCGGGGTAGCGGAAGCGCAGGGCGGCCAGGGTCTGCTCGCCGTAGCGGTCGGCCTTGCCGTACCACGCCTGCTCGCACTCCACCTGCCCCATCCGCCCGACCCACTCGGGCAGCTCCCGCGCGGCCTGCCTTCCGGCCTCCCGCAGAGTCTCCCGAAGCGTCTTGTCTCCTCCCGGTTCCTGCCCGGCCGGCCGCTCCGTCTCGCCGCCCAGAAGTGCGGTCTCGACGTCGCCTGGAACTGCGGTCTCCTCGCCGTCCTGGGTTGCGGTCTCGACGTCGTCCAGGGCGGTCTCTGCGGCTTCCAGAGCTGCGGGCTCCACGGTGGCCAGGGCGGCGAGGGTGAGACGGGCCTCCGGGCTGCCGTCTTCGGTGAGCTGTCGTACGAGTGGCTGGACCTCCGCCGGGCTCAGTGTGGCCGTGAGCCGGGCCGCCCAGAGCTCGGTGCGCAGTGGTGAGCGCCACCTGAGCAGGTCGCGGGCCTGGGTGATCGCCGTGGTGTACGCAGTTGTGCTCACCCTTCGACCGTATCGCCCCAGCGGGCCTGGCCGACTCGCCGAAGTTCCGCCAGCAGCGGATCACCTGACAGCGGGAGTCAGCCGCCGTCTCCGGTCGATCCTGACAACGGCCATCCGAAAAGCCGGATAAGTTCCGAATGCCTTAGTAAGATCGCCCGCATGAAAAAGACGATCATGACCCTGATGATGGCCGCGACCGTCGCGACGGTCATACCCCTCGCGCCGAGCCCTGCCCTGGCCGAGCCGCCGCCCACCGGCTGCCACAGCGGCATTTACTACCAGAACTACAAGACCTGGGCCAGCTGCGACAGGGGCTCAGGGTACGTACGGGCCGTGGCCACGTGTCCCACCGGCAAGGTGCGCGGCACGTGGAAGGTCGTCAGTTCGGCCATTGAGGGGCAGTCTGTCGCCACCTGCCCCGGCAAGCGCAAGGCCACCGGCCACGACTGGGAGATCAAGATGTACTGACAGACCCTCGTGAGGTGCGGCCACTGGGCGGACCCAGCGGTCCAGTGCCGTGTATTCCTCCGCTACCGGCAGCGGACCACCTCGACGGCGGGTGGCCCTTGGCCCGGTGTGCGGCGAGGCCGTGCTGCTCGTCCACGACCCAGGCCTAAGGAGCGGGCACGGTGGGCGGTGAGGTCGTGCTGTCCGTCCACGGCCCAGGCCTAAGGAGCGGGCACGGTGGGCGGTGAGGTCGTGCTGTCCGTCCACGGCCCAACCAAGAGGGCGGGCACGGCGTGTGGTGGCGCCGTGCCCGCTGCCCGAGGCGCAGGTCGAGGACGGGAGTTACTGGTCGTCTCCGGTCAGGCCGGCCTTGCGGAGGGCTTCGGCCATGGCGCCTGAGGGAGCCGGGCGGCGTGCGCCGCCGCGACCGCCGTCCCCACGACCCCGCTGGCCGCCGTCACCGCGCTGACCGCTGTCGCCCCGCCCGCGCTGACCGCCATCTCCGCGACCGCTGCCACCTCGTGCGCCGTCACCGCGTCCGCCATCCCCACGTGTGCCGTCCCCACGACCACCGGGCCCGTCACCGCGTCCGCCGTCACCCCGCGAGCCGCCTCGGGGTCCGCCGTCGCCACGACCGGCCGTCGCTCCACGTCCGCCGTCTCCGGCGGCCCCACGGCCCGCCGCGCCGCGCCCGCCGTTTCCGCCCGACGCGCCGCCACGGGCACCGCCCGCGCCGCGGCCGCCGTCTCCTGCCGAGCCCCGGCCCGAGTCTCCGGCTGAGCCCCGGCCGCCGTCTCCAGCCGCGCCACGGCCCGCGCCGCCCTGGCCGCGGGAAGTGCGGCCCTCGGAGGTGGTCTCGTCGTCCAGGCGCAAGGTCAGGGAGATGCGCTTGCGGGGGATGTCGACCTCGAGGACCTTGACGCGGACGATGTCGCCGGGCTTCACGACCTCTCGGGGATCTTTCACGTAATTTCGGGACATGGCGGAGACGTGGACCAGGCCGTCCTGGTGTACGCCGACGTCCACGAACGCGCCGAAGGCGGCCACGTTCGTCACCACGCCCTCCAGGATCATCCCGGGCAGCAGGTCGGAGATCTTCTCCACGCCCTCCTTGAAGGTCGCGGTCTTGAACGCCGGCCGCGGGTCACGGCCGGGCTTCTCCAGCTCGCGCAGGATGTCGGTGACCGTGGGCAGGCCGAACGTGTCGTCCGTGAACTCCTGTGGCTTGATCGCCCGCAGCGTCGCCGTGTTGCCGATCAGCGACTTGAGGTCGGTCTGGACCGAGCTGAGGATGCGCCGGACCACCGGGTAGGCCTCGGGGTGCACGCTGGAGGCGTCGAGCGGGTCGTCGCCGCCCGCGATGCGCAGGAAGCCCGCGCACTGCTCGAACGCCTTGGGCCCGAGCCGGGCCACGTCCTTCAGAGCCGCGCGGGTCTTGAAGGGGCCGTTGGAATCGCGGTGGCGCACGATGCTCTCGGCCAGGGTGGCGCCGATGCCCGACACGCGGGTGAGCAGCGGCGGCGACGCTGTGTTGACATCGACGCCCACGGCGTTGACGCAGTCTTCGACCACCGCGTCGAGCGAGCGGGACAGCTTGGTCTCGGCGAGGTCGTGCTGGTATTGGCCGACGCCGATCGACTTGGGATCGATCTTGACCAGCTCGGCCAGCGGGTCCTGGAGGCGGCGCGCGATGGAGACCGCGCCACGGATCGACACGTCGAGGTCGGGCAGTTCCGCGGAGGCGTAGGCCGAGGCGGAGTAGACGGACGCGCCCGCCTCCGATACGACGATCTTGGTCACCGACGGCATGTGCTTGACCAGCTCGCCGGCCAGCTTGTCCGTCTCGCGGGAGGCGGTGCCGTTGCCGATGGCGATCAGCTCGACGCCGTGCTTCTGCGCCAGCGCGCCCAGGACGGCCAGCGACTGGTCCCACTGCCGCTTCGGCTCGTGCGGGTAGATGGTGGCGGTGTCGACGACCTTGCCGGTCGCGTCGACCACCGCCACCTTCACGCCGGTGCGCAGGCCCGGGTCGAGGCCCATGGTCGTGCGGGTGCCGGCGGGGGCGGCCAGCAGCAGGTCGCGCAGGTTGGTGGCGAACACCCGCACCGCCTCGTCCTCGGCCGCCTGCCACAGCCGCATCCGGATGTCGATGCCCAGGTGCACGAGGATGCGGGTGCGCCAGGCCCAGCGTACGGTCTCGTTGAGCCAGCGGTCGGCCGGGCGGCCCTGGTCGGAGACGCCGAAGCGGGAGGCGATGCGCATCTCGTAGTCGGGGCTGTCGTCGGGCTCCAGCGTGACGGAGAGGATCTCCTCCTTCTCGCCCCGGAACATGGCCAGGATCCGATGCGAGGGCAGCTTGGTGAACGGCTCCCCGAACTCGAAGTAGTCGGAGAACTTCGCCCCCGCCTCCTCCTTGCCCTCACGGACCGTGGAGATCAGCCGGCCGCGGCCCCAGAGCTGCTCGCGCAGGCCGCCGATGAGGTCGGCGTCCTCGGCGAAGCGCTCGATGAGGATCGCCCGCGCGCCTTCCAGCGCGGCGGCTCCGTCGGCGACGCCATCGTTGGCGCCATTGGTGACGAACGTCTCGGCCAGCGCGGCCGGGTCGAGGGAGGGATCGGCGAGCAGCTGGTCGGCCAGCGGCTCCAGGCCCAGCTCGCGGGCGATCTGCGCCTTGGTGCGCCGCTTGGGCTTGTAAGGGAGGTAGATGTCCTCGAGTCGGGCCTTGGTGTCGGCCGCCATGATCTGGGCGCGCAGCTCGTCGTCGAGCTTGCCCTGAGACTCGATGGACTCCAGGATCGCCGTCCTGCGCTCCTCCAGCTCGCGCAGGTAGCGCAGCCGCTCTTCGAGCGTGCGCAGCTGGGCGTCGTCGAGGGCGCCGGTGACCTCCTTGCGGTAGCGGGCGATGAACGGCACCGTCGCGCCGCCGTCGAGCAGCTCGACGGCCGACAGAACCTGCCCGTCGCGTACGCCGAGCTCTTCCGCGATCCGCTGGTGAATAGAGAGCACTTGCCTGCCTTTCGATGGTCCCGCCGGTCAATTGTGCAGGACGGTGCCGTCTTTCATGACCAGAGTGCGCGCCGAGTGCGTGATCACGGCCTCGGCCGCGCCGCTCGCGGGGACGACGACTAGGTCGGCCCGGTCGCCGGGAGCCAGCCCGTAGGCGTCGAGGCCGAGCACCCGCGCGCCACCGTAGGTGGCCGCCTCCAGGGCGAGCTCGATGTCCTCGTCCCTGCGGAACGTGCTGCGGTAGGCCAGGTGCATGGCGCGCTCGAGCATGTCGCCGCTGCCATAGGGGCCCCACAGGTCGCGGATGCCGTCATGACCGCACGCCACCGTGACGCCCGCGGCCTGGAGCCTCTTGATCGGCGGCACCGGGAAGCTGTAGACGGCGGCCGTCGCCAGCGCCACCCCGGCCTCGGCGAAGCCCTGGGCCAGGCGGTCCTGGTAGGCCTCGTCGACCTGGCCGAGCGCGTAGGCGTGGCTGACCGTCACCCTGCCCGCCAGCCCGAGCACCCTGGTGCGCTCGGTGATGAGCTCCAGCTCCCAGGCACCGAGCGAGCCGCCGTCGTGGAGGTGGATGTCGAGCCGCGCGCCGTAGCGCTCCGCCAGCCCGAACACGATGTCGAGGTGGCGCACCGGGTCGCGGTCGATGCCCGCCGGGTCGAGCCCGCCGACCGCCTCGACGCCGCTCTTGAGCGCCCCTTCGAGCAGCTCGGCCGTGCCGGGGTTGGTGAGCACGCCGTGCTGCGGGAAGGCGACCTGGCGTACGTCGATGGGCGAGCCCGCCGCCGCCTCCCGCACGGCCTCCACGCCGCGCAGGCCGACCAGCGGGTCGATGTCGGTGTGGGTACGGACGTGAGTGGTGCCGTAGGCGCTCATCCGCGCCAGCAGCGCGGCGACGCGTTCGACGCTCGGCACGCCCAGCTCGGCGCGGCGGCCCAGGTCGTTGCCGATGCGACCGGCCAGCGTGTCGGCGGCCGAGTGGGGCACCCAGGGCCCTCCGTAGAGGGTCTTGTCGAGATGGCAGTGAGCCTCGACGAGGCCGGGCAGCACGAGGCCGCCGGTGATGTCGAACGAGCGCGCGGCGGGCGCGTCGATCCCGGCCGCGACCCGCTCGATACGGCCGTCACGGACGAGGATGTCGGCAGGCGCCTCGTGACCCCACGGCCGCCCGCCGTGGAGGAGCACATCCGTCATGCCCAGCACCCTAAAGGGCGGCACCGACGTTTCCGCGATTCCGCCCAAGGTCATTTCCCGTACGGCGGGGCGTTGTCAGATTGTGTCGAGGTGGGAGACGTTCGCCTGGTCCGTGGCGTCCGTGCTCGGTACACCGGCCAGCCAGGCGTCGAGGATCTCGTCGAGCACCACCTCGGAGGTCAGCCGCAGGCTCAGCGCCAGCACGTTGGCGTCGTTCCACTTGCGGGCCCCGTCGGCCGTGTAGGCGTCGACGCAGAGCGCCGCCCGTACGCCCGGCACCTTGTTCGCCGCGATCGAGGCGCCCGTGCCGGTCCAGCAGCACACGACGGCCTGGTCGGCGCGTCCCTCGCTCACGTCGCGGGCGGCGAGTTCGGACGCCCATGCCCAGTCGTCGCGTTCCTCCGGGTTGAGCGCGCCGTGCGTGACCACCTCGTGCCCGCGTGTACGCAGCAGCTTCACGACGCGCTCGGCCACGCCGTCCAGGCTGTCGGTCGCCACCGAAATCCGCATGCTCGCTCACCTTTCCGGATATGTCGGGACGGCACCCATACCGCCGCCACCGCAGGTATGCCCGCCATGAGCTTCGCCGCGCGGAGCCGGATCGCGCAATCGGATCACGCACTCGGTTTGCCGGTTCACAGACCCGAGTTGGTCCTCGTAACGCCGACCTGACTGGCGCAATGAGTGGCTATGTGCTTGGTTGTGTCGCCATATGACCATCGACATCAGTGACATTCCCGCCCTCGCCCGGGGATGCGCCGTGCTGGGCACCGGAGGCGGCGGGGACGTGCGTACCGGGTCGCTGGCGGCCATCCGGGCGATCCAGACGTACGGGCCGGTGCCGCTCATCGAGCTCGCGGACCTGCCGGCGGACGCGCTGGTCGTGCCGCTGTCCGGCATCGGGGCGCCGACCGTCAGCCACGAGATGATCCACGGCGAGGACGAGCCCAAGCGGATCGCGGAGGAGATCGAGCGGATCTTCGGCCGTCCGCCGGCGGCGGTCATGTCGTCGGAGATCGGCGGGGCGAACGGCGTCGCGCCCGTCGCCTGGGCCGCCCAGCTCGGCCTGCCGCTGCTCGACGCCGACGGCATGGGGCGGGCGTTCCCCGAGGTGCAGATGGTGTCGATGTACGTGGCGGGGCTGCCGGCCGACCTCGTCATCATGTCCGACATCGTGGGGAACATCGTGACGATCCGCCCCATCGACGGCCTCTGGTCCGAGCGTCTGGCGCGCGCCGTCTGCGTGGCGGCGGGCTCGCACGCGCTGATGGCCGACTACGTGCTCACCGCCGCACAGGCGCGCGGCGCGGTCATCGAGGGTACGGTCACCCGCGCGCTGGCCGTCGGCCGGGCCACCGAGGGCGCGGCGGAGCCGCTGCGCGCCCTGGCGGATCGGCTCGGCGCGGCCCGGTTGATCACCGGCAAGCTGACGGACGTCGAACGGCGCACCACCGGCGGGTTCGTCAGGGGTACGGCCACGATCGAGGGCACCGGTGACGACCGGGGTCGCACGCTCACGCTGGAGCTCCAGAACGAGAACCTCGTCGCCCTCGAGAACGGCCGTCCCAGGGCCATGGTGCCCGACCTGATCACCGTGGTCGACACCGAGACGGCCGCCGCCGTACAGACCGAAAGTCTGCGCTACGGCCAGCGCGTCACGGTGCTCGCCTGGCCGTGCGACCCGCTCTGGCGGACGCCCAAGGGGCTGGAGACGGCGGGGCCGCGCGCGTTCGGTTACGACCTGGAGTACGTGCCGATCGAGGAGCTGGCGAAGGGGGAGCCGCGTGACTGAGGGCGCGCTGCGGATCGGGATCGACGTCGGCGGCACGAACACCGACGCCGTCGTGCTGGACGCCGCCGACCGAGTGGTGGCGAAGGCCAAACGGCCGACGACGCCGGACGTGACCGAGGGCTTACGGGCGGCCCTGGACGCGGTGCTGGCCGACGTGGCCGCGTGGGAGCGGATCACCCGGGTCATGCTGGGCACCACGCACGCGACCAACGCGATCCTGGAGCGTAGGAACCTCGGCCGGGTGGCCGTGCTCCGGCTCGGCGCCCCCGCGACCACCGCCGTGCCGCCGCTCTCCGACTGGCCGGACGACCTGCGCAAGACCGTGTCCGCCGGTGAGGTCATCGTGCCGGGCGGACACTATGTCGACGGCCGCGAGATCGGCCCGCTCGACCTCGGCGCGATCCGCCGGTTCCTGGACGGCGTACGGGCCGACGCCGTGGCGGTGACCGGGGTGTTCAGCCCGGCCAGCGCCGACCACGAGCGGGCGGTCGAGGAGCTGGTCCGGAACGAGTACGGGCTGCCCGTCTCGGTGAGCCATGAGATCGGCTCCCTCGGGCTGCTGGAGCGGGAGAACGCGACCGTGCTCAACGCCGCCCTGTACGGCGTGGCGGCGCATGTGACCGAGGCCCTGGTGACGGCGCTGGCCGAACGAGGGCTGGGAGCGCGGCCGTACCTCGCCCAGAACGACGGCACGCTCATGACGGTGGCGCACGCCGCCCGGCTGCCGGTGTCCACGATCGGCTCCGGACCGGCGAACTCGCTGCGCGGGGCGGCGTTCCTGTCGGGGGTACGTGACGCGATCGTGGCCGATGTGGGCGGCACCTCCACGGACCTGGGCGTGCTCGTCGGCGGCTTCCCGAGGGAGTCGGCGGCGGCGGTGGAGATCGGCGGGGTGCTGACGAACTTCCGGATGCCGGACATCCTGGCCATCGCGCTCGGCGGCGGCACCGTGGTCCGGCCGGGTGGGGCCGGTGTGCGGGTGGGGCCGGATTCGGTGGGGTACCGGATCGCGGAGGAGGCGCTGGTCTTCGGCGGCGCCACGACGACGGTCACCGACGCCGCCGTGGCGGGCGGCCGCGTCCCGGCGAACGCGGCCGACTGGCGCGACCGGCTCGAAGCCGCCGCCCACGCCGCCACAGCCGCGAAGCCCACGGGAACGGCGGCGTACGGCGCGGGCGACATGTCGGAAACTTTCCGCGACACTCTGCAAAGCGCGCTGGCCGTCGCCGACGCCATGGTGATCGACGCCGTGGACCGGATGGCACTCGGCCGGGCCGACCGTCCGCTGGTGGCGGTGGGTGGCGGGGCCTTCCTGCTGCCAGCCGAGATCCCCGGCGTGAGCGGCGTCATCCGGCCCGAGCACGCCGAGGTGGCCAACGCCGTCGGTGCGGCCATCGCCCTCGCGAGTGGCAGAGTCGATACGATCTTGCCTGCGGGCGAAAGCCGGGCAAAAGCGATCGAAAGAGTCAAAGAGGAGGCGGCGGCTCGTGCCGTGGCGGCGGGTGCGGACCCGGCCAGGGTGGAGATCGTCGATCTGCTCGAGGTGCCGCTGAGCTATCTCTCAGAACCCGCGGTGCGGGTACACGTCAAAGCCGCCGGACCTCTGTCCCGGTGACAGATCGAAAGGACTCCCCACCCATGCGCTGGCACAAGCGTTTGCTCGTCGCCGGGGTCACCGGGGCCGTGGCCATGACCGCAACCGCGTGCGCGGGCGGCCAGGTACGCGGTGCGGACCGGACACCGAAGCCGAGCGCCACGACGAGCGAGTCCGCCGTCGCCGCCACCAAGGCCAACGACGCCACCTTCGTCTACGCGCCCAACCTCGACGTGGTCACCGACTGGGACCCGGCGACCTCGTACTCCAACGAGATCATCGCCATGTCCAACATCTACGAGGGCCTGACCAGGTACAACACCCAGTCGCAGAAGCCCGAGCCGCGGCTGGCCACCGAGTGGACGTCGGCGGACGGCGGCAAGCAGTGGACGTTCAAGCTGCGCCAGGGCGTGAAGTTCCACACCGGCGCCCCCATGGACGCCGAGGCGGCCAAGAAGGCCATCGAGCGCACGATCAAGATGAACGCGGGCGCCGCCTACATCTGGGGCTCGGTCAAGACGATCGAGACGCCCGACCCGGCGACGCTGACGTTCAAGCTCAAGTACGCGGCTCCGCTCGACCTGATCGCCTCCTCCGGCTACGCCGCCTACATCTATGACACCGCCGCCGCCGACAAGCTCAAGGACGGCAAGACCGACGCCGGCACCGGCCCGTACACCATCGACACTTGGCAGAAGGGCAAGGAGACCGAGCTCACACTGAAGGCGTACGAGGACTACTGGGGCGGCTGGAAGCCCGAGCAGTACAAGAAGATCGCCTTCCGGGTCACCCCCGAGATCACCACCGCCTGGCAGCTGGTGCGGAAGGGCGAGGTGAACTTCGTTGAGCGCCTCAACCCGCAGCTCTTCGAGCAGGCGAGCGCGACCCAGGGCGTACAGACCTCGCAGACGCCGTCCTTCCAGAACCTCCTGCTGCTGTTCAACACCGCCACCGGCCCGATGAAGGACGTCAAGATCCGGCAGGCGCTCCAGCTCGCGCTCGACTACGACGGCCTCGTGGCGGCGCTGAAGGGCGCGGGCAAGAAGAGCACCGGCCTGGTGCCGCAGGGCCTCATCGGCTACACCGCCAACATGGAGCCCAAGCAGGACCTGCCCAAGGCGCAGGCGCTGCTGGCCGAGGCGGGTTACGGCCCCGACTTCCCCGAGCTGAAGCTGAAGATGACCTACGCCCAGGGCGACGAGGACCAGAAGCTCCTGGTGACGCTGCTCAGCTCGGCGCTGAAGCAGCTCAACGTGAGCCTGGAGGCCAAGCCGATGGCCTGGAACGCGCAGTGGGACCAGGGCAAGAAGCAGGGCCAGGACATCTTCGTCATGTACTGGTATCCGGACTACGCCGACGCCTACTCGTGGTTCCTCAACGTGTTCAGGAGCGCGGACAAGCCGCAGTTCAACCTCTCCTACCTGAAGAACGCCGAGATCGACAAGGAGATCGACGCGCTGCCGCAGCTCACGGCCACCGACAAGTTCGCCGCCGAGCAGTCGTACGCGACCATCCAGAAGCAGATCATCCAGGACCAGGCCGCGGTGGCGGTGCCGTACGTGCAGACCTACCAGCGCGCGCTGACGGCGGACGTGCAGGGGTACGTCGACAACCCGGCCTATCCCAACGTGGTCTTCTTCTACGATCTCAAGCCCGCAAGCTGAGCCGTGCCGCGCTATCTGGCCCGTCGCCTCGGCCAGGCCGTCCTGGTCGTGGCCGGGGTGGTCGTGCTGACGTTCGCCATCATGCGGCTGGTGCCCGGCGATCCGGCGGTCGCGTTCGCCGGGCCGAAGGCGACGCCCGAGGAGCTCGCCGCGGCCCGGCTGCGGTTCGGGCTGGACGACGCGATCCCGGTGCAGCTCTGGAACTACGTCAGGGACCTGGTCACGGGCGACTGGGGCACCAGCCTGCGGACGCGGCAGCCGGTCCGTGACGACCTGCTGCTCGCGTTCCCCGCCTCTCTGGAACTGGTCGGTACGGCGCTGCTCATCGCGATCGCGGTGGGCATTCCGGTCGGCGTGCTCGCAGCCCGCTATAAGACGAAATTTCCGGACTTTGGGGTGCGGGTCGTCAGCATGCTGGCCGTCTCGGTCCCGGTGTTCTGGCTGGCCCTGACGCTGCAGACGGTGTTCGCCAGCAACCTCGGCTGGTTCCCGGTCGCCGGAGAGTACGACTCCACGCTCGACACCACCAGCCCGCTGACGCTCTGGACCAACATCACCATCGTCGACGCGCTCATCACCGGCAACTGGTCGATCTTCACCAGCACGCTCGAACACCTGGTGCTCCCCGCGCTGGTCGTGGCGGCCTACCCGGCGGGCGTGATCGCGCAGATGACCAGGGCGGCGCTCATCGAGGAGTCTGGGCAGGACCACGCCCGGCTGGAGCGGGCGCTCGGCTTCGGGGAGACGTCGATCCTGACCAGATTCGCGCTGCGGCCCGCGCTGAACCCGGTACTGTCCCTGATCGCCCTGGTGTTCGCGTACGCGATCGTGAACGGGTTCCTGGTCGAGGCGGTGTTCAACTGGCCGGGGCTGGGCCGCTACGCCGTCGAGTCGATCCACAGCCTCGACACCCCGGCCATCGCGGGCGTCACGCTGCTGGTCGCGATGGTCTATGTGCTGGCCAACCTGGTCGTGGACCTCCTCCAAGGCGTGGTGGACCCGAGAGCGAGGGCCCGATGAGCATGGGTCCGACGAGCCAGGAGGACCGCTTGGAGCCGCGCCCCGAGGACGCTCCGGAGCCGGTGCGGCTGCGTCGTACGCTGCCGAAGATCACCGACCGGTTCGCCGCCGCCGGGGCGGTGCTCATCGTGCTCATCCTGCTGGCCACGATCCTGGCGCCGTGGCTCGCGCCGTACCCCGTGGACCGGCTCGCGCCCGTCGACGCGCTGCTCCCGCCGAGCGGCGCGCACTGGTTCGGGACCGACAAGGTCGGGCGGGACGTGCTCACGCGGGTCCTGTACGGCGGGCGGACCTCCCTGACCATCGCCGTGGCCGTCCTGGCGGTGTCGGCGGTCGTGGGCGTCACGCTGGGCGTGGTGGCGGGCTACGCCGGCGGCTGGGTGCGGGACGTCATCATGCGCGTCACCGACGTCTTCCTGGCCTTCCCCGCGCTGCTGCTGTCACTGGCCCTGGCCGTGGTGCTGCAGCCCAGCGTGACGACCGCGATCGTAGCCATCGCGGCGACCTGGTGGCCCTGGTACGCCCGGCTGTCCGCCTCCGTGGCGGCCTCCATCTCGACGCGTGGGTACGTGGACGCGGCCCGCTGCCTGGGCGTGCCCGCGCCCATGATCGTCCTGAGACACGTCCTGCCGAACTCCCTCACCCCCGTCCTGGTCCAGATCTCCCTCGACGCGGGCGGGGTGATCCTGACCGCCGCCGCGCTGTCGTACCTGGGGCTCGGCGCGCAGGAGCCGACGGCGGAGTGGGGGCTGATGGTGGAGCAGGGACAGACGCTGTTCACCACGAACTGGTGGGTCGTGACCTTTCCCGGGCTGGCGATTCTGGTGACGGCGTTCGCCTTCAACGTGCTGGGGGAAGGGCTGCGCAACGCCCTGGACCCGCGAAGGGTCGTGAAGTGATCGAGGTCAGGGATCTTCAGGTGCGGTACGGCGAGCGTCTGGTCGCCCACGTGCCGGAGTTGGACGTGCGCGCGGGAGAGTGCGTGGCGATCGTAGGGGAGAGCGGATCGGGCAAGTCGACCACGCTGCTGTCGCTCCTGGGTCTCACCGAGGGCGCCCACGTCTCCGGAAATATCCGGGTCTGTGGGGTCGAGGTGCTCCAGGCTCCGGAACGGCGGCTCCGCGAGATCAGGGGCGCCAGGGTGGCGCTCGTGATGCAGTCACCCCAGGCCGCGCTCAGCCCCACGACCCGCCTGGGCACCTTGATGCGCCGCGCGCTGAAGCTGCACGGCCGCGGCGGCGACCAGGGGGCCGAGCAGGAGGCGGGGCGGGAGGTCAGGCAGGGGAAGGTGCGGCGGATCATGGTGGAGGCCGTCGAAGCGGTCATGCTCGATCCGGGCATCCTGCGTCGCTATCCGCACGAGATCTCCGGCGGTCAGGCGCAGCGGTTCGCGATCGCGCTGGCCATCGCGCTCGGCGCCGAGGTGATCCTGGCCGACGAGCCCACCAGCGCGCTCGACGTCACCGTGCAGGCCGAGGTCGTCGGCGTACTGCGGCGACTGCGCACCGAACGCGGCCTGGCCCTGCTGCTCGTCTCCCACGACCTGGCCCTGGTCTCCACGATCGCCGACCGGGTGCTGGTCATGAAGGACGGCGCGGTCGTGGAGAGCGGCCCGGCCACCGAGGTGCTCGCCGAGCCGTCCCATCCGTACACCCGTGAGCTGCTGGAGGCGCTGCCGTGACGATGCTCAGGGCGGAGGGGGTGACGCTGGGGTACGGCAAGACGCCGGTCGTGCACGACGTCACGCTCGACCTCACTGATGGCGGCGTCGGCCTGATCGGGGAGAGCGGCTCGGGCAAGACCACGCTGGCGCGGGCCTTCCTGGGTCTGCTAACCCCCACATCCGGAAATATCTGGTACGGCCAGAAAACCCTGAAAAAAGCGGACATGAGGGCGTTTCGCAGAGACGTCCAACCGGTCTTCCAAGCCGAAGCCCTCGACCCCAGGATGCGCGTCGGCGCCTCCATAGCCGAAGCCCTCCCCAGGAACGCCAGGCACCGCGTCCCCGAGCTCCTGGACCAGGTCGGCCTCTCCCCGGACCTGGCCACCAGGCGCCCGCACCAGCTCTCGGGCGGCCAGCGCCAGCGCGTGGTCATCGCCAGGGCGCTCGCGGTCGGCCCACGGCTGCTCATCCTCGACGAGCCCACCAGCGCGCTCGACGTGACCGTCCAGGCCAGGATCCTCGACCTGCTGGCCGGCCTCGACACGGAACATCTGCTCATCACGCACAACCTGGCCGTGGTCGGCCGGCTCTGCCGCACCTCGCACGTGCTGTTCGCGGGGCGCGTCGTGGAGTCGGGGCCGACGGCCGACATTCTGGCCAGGCCCGCGCATCCGTACACACTGGCGCTGCGTGACGCCGTACCGAAGCTCGGCGGAGAGCCGCCCGTGGCCAGGGGCAGGACGGAGGCGCGGCCTGCCGAGACGGGCTGCCCGTTCCAGCTGCGCTGCCCACTGGCCGTGAAGGAGTGTGAAACGGCGCCCGCGCTCAGGGAGGTCGAGGGCCGCCAGGTGGCCTGCCACCGCGCTGAGGACGTGCTGGGCTGAGGGCGCTTACCTGAGGGAACTGCCCGCCAAGCGGCTCTGCAGGTGTACGCACAGGTCGTCGGACAGTTTCGACAGCAGCCGTCCCAGATCGGCCCGCTCCGCCTCGGGCCAGTCGGAGATCGCGGCGCCGAACCACTCGACGGTGACGCGCCGGCACCTCGCGGCCGCGTCGGCGCCCTCCTCCGTGAGCGCGATCTGCCAGGCGCGGCCGTCGTCGGGGTCCTTGACCCGGGTCAGCAACCCCCGCCGCTCCAGCGACGCGACGTGCCGGGTCACGTGCGGGCTCTCCACCTGCAAACCCTCGGCGATCGCGCCGACCCGGCGCGGACCGCCCGCGTCGAGCAGGTGGACAAGGATCTGCACGTCGGGCCGGTCGAGCTGGACACCTGCCGCCTCGGTCAGCATGCCGTGGGTCTTGGCGCGGTTGATCGTGGTCACCAACTGCCTAAAGGCCGCCACGGTCTTGCTGAGATCTTCGTCCATCTGTTTGCTTACCTAACTTAGGTATGTATCATCGTCACTTGGTTACTTACCCAAGTTATCTAAAGGAGCCGTCATGGCGACAGTTGTCGCTCCTCCAACGCGCGAGACGCCGGTCAGGAGCCCGTGGCCCGCGGTGGTCGCGCTCGCGTTCGCGGCCTCCATCGCCGCCTTGCAGAACACGGCCGTGGTCCCCTTGCTTCCCGTGCTTCAGCGCGAGCTGCACACCTCGCTTTCCGCCGTGAGCTGGACGCTCACGCTGAGCCTGCTGGTCGGCGCGGTGTCCACGCCGTTGCTGTCCAGGTTCGGCGACATGTACGGCAGGCGGCCGATGATCCTCGGCGCGCTGGCCCTCCTGGTGATCGGCTCTGTCATCGGGGGACTGGCCACCTCGTTGCCGTGGCTGCTGCTGGGCCGGGTCTTGCAGGGATTCGTGGCGGCGCTGGTGCCACTGGCGATCGGGGTGGTCCGCGACCTGCTGCCCAGGCAGCAGCTGGCCACCGGCATCGGGGTGCTCAGCGCCACCATGGGGTTCGGCAGCGGGGGCGGGATGATCCTCGCGGGGCTCGCCTCGGGTGACTACCACGCCGTGTTCTGGATCACCGGCGCGATCACGGTGGTCGCCGCGGTGATCGTCGCCTTCCTGGTGCGCGACCGGGCTCCGGGCCGCGGCGGGCGGCCGGACCTGGCCGGGGCGTTCCTGCTGACCGTGTGGCTGGTCGCGCTGCTGCTGGCCATCAGCGAGGGCGGATCGTGGGGCTGGGGCTCGCCGGGGGTGCTCGGGCTGTTCGCGGTCGCGGTGGTGGTCGCGGTGGTGTGGGTGGCCGTCGAGCGGCGGGTGGCCGAGCCGCTGGTGCAGATGTCGATGCTGGTGCAGCGCGGCACGATCGGCGCGACGGTCGCCTCGATGCTGCTCGGGTTCGCCTTCTTCACCGTCATGACGGGCATCTCGGGGTTCACCCAGGCGCCGGCCTCGGGGCTGGGGGCCTCCACCTTGCAGGTGGGGTTCTACCTGCTGCCCAGCACGCTGTTCATGCTGGTGATCTCGCTGTTCGCCGGGCGGTTCATGCGCAGGTTCTCGGCCTCGTCGATGGTGGCGGCCGGCGCCGGGGTCGTCGCGCTCGCGGCGATCTGGCTGGTCTTCGCGCACCGCACCGGGGGCGACATCTACGTGGCGACGTCCCTGCTGGGCATCGGGCTCGGGGTGGGCTACGCGGCTCTCGGCACCATGGCGGTCGAGCACGTCGCCCCGGACAAGACGGCGCTGGCCGCCGGGGTCAACGCGCTGGTACGCATCGTGGGTGGCAGCACCGCGGGCGCGGTCATCGCCGCCGTCCTGGCCGCTCAGCCGGGCGTACTCGGATATCAGTGGGTCTTCGGGGTGGCCGCCGTCGCGGGCGGGGTGGCGGCGGCCTTCGCCGCCGTGTTCGGCCTGCTCAACCGCCGTGTGACAGTCGTGGCAGCCTGAACACGACAGCCCGTGCGGCCTGAGGGCGCTCTCAGAGCGCCTTCAGGCCGTTGATCACCTCCAGCAGCACCGTGGCGTCGGGCGCGGGGCGCGGCGGCTCGACCTGGACGAGCTGCTGCGCGTGCAGGTCGCCGACGAGCACCCGGACCACACCGATGGGCAGGTTCAGCTCGGCGGCCACGTCCACGAGCCGGGTCGGTTTCGTGCACTTCTGCATGATGATCAGATGCTCGGGGCCGAGACCGGCGGGCGGCGTCAGGCCGCCGGCCGTGATGATCACCGCGATGAGGTCGATGGCCTTGCTCGCGGGGACGGTCCGGCCCCTGGTCAGTAAGTAGGCGGGGACGATAGGACCAGCGTCCTCGTCCAGCCACCGCTCGTCATTCACTGGGCACCACCCGCATGGGCCGGGCGGCGGGCTCCTTGGCGCGGCTCTCCGGCTCGGCCGGCGGGTCGCTCACGTGTTCTGCCGGGATCAACACGATCGCGGTGGTCCCTCCATATGGTGAACCGCGTAACGTGACGCGGATGTCATGCCTGGCGGCCAGGCGGGAGACGACGAAAAGGCCGAGCTCGTCACTGTCGGCCAGGTCGAACTCCGGTGGGCTGGCCAGGCGCTCGTTGCACTCGGCCAGCTTCTCTTCGCTCATCCCGAGACCGCGGTCCTCAACCTCGAAGACGAAGCCGCGGGCCGCCGCCTCCCCGCGCACGACGACCGTGGTGTGCGGAGGGGAACTGACGGTGGCGTTCTCGATGAGCTCGGCGATCAAGTGAATCACATCTCCGACGACCGGACCGGCCAAGCGCTGCCCGGGCATCGGCTCGACGGTGACGCGCTGGTAGTCCTCGACCTCGGCCGCCGCGCCGCGCGCCACGTCCAGCAGCGGTACGGGCTTGCTCCAGCCGCGGCCGGGGGTGGCGCCCGACAGGATGATCAGGCCCTCGGCGTGCCGGCGCATGCGGGTGGTCAGGTGGTCGAGGCGGAACAGGTCGTCGAGGGCATGCGGATCCGTCGTACGGTGCTGCATTCCCTCAAGCTGGATCCGCTGCCGGTGCAGCAGCGTCTGGCTGCGCCTGGCCAGGTTGCGGAAGACGTGGCCGACACCGTCGCGCAGCTGCGACTGCCCGACCGCGGCCTCCACGGCCGTCTGCTGGACGGTGGAGAACGCCTGGCCGACGTCGGCGATCTCGACGGTCGTGCTCGCCACCGACAGCTCGGGCACCTCGACCTTCTCACCCTTGCGCAGCTTGGCCACCACCTGCGGCAGCCGTTCCTGGGCCACTTCGAGCGCGGCCTGCCGGAGCCCGAGCAGTTCCTTGGACAGCCGCGTGCCCATCCGCAGTGAGAAGGCGATCGACACGATCACCAGGACGAAACACGTCCCCGCCAGCACGAACGACTGATAGAGCACCGAGTCCGCCACCGGCTCCGCCCGCGCGGAGAGCATCGTGCTCGCCTGCATCTGGGCTTCCTGGAACGACTTGGCCAGCGTGTCGGCCGTGGTCAGCCAGGACTTCGGGGCGCCGCCCGCGATGATCTGGTCCTCCATGAGCCGCATCCGCTGGTAGGCGGCCGAGGTGATCAGCGACACCTGGGTGTCGCGCAGGCGTGGGTCGAGCTCGCCGAGCGCCTGGTCGATGAGGAAGCGCCGGTTGCCGACCCACTGGGTGAACAGCCTGCGCTGGGCGACCGTGGTCGGCCCGACCGCGATGGCCTGCTCCCGGGTGAGCAGCTCCTTGGCGTACCCCATGTCGATGACGATGCGCGACTGCTCGTAGATGGGGATGTCGTCGATGAACGCCACCCGCCGGTGCAGGCCGAAGAGCGCGTCGGTCATCGCGTTGTAGGACTCGACCGCGCGCAGGCGGTCGGACAGGCCCGCGTCGATCTCGGCCCTGACCGCGTCCAGCCGGTCCATCTGCGTGAGCACGGAGTCGACCTGGGTCCGGATCGTCTCCGAGGAGTTCATGGACAGGCTGGAGAGCTTCTTGAAGTCCGCGTCGGCCACGTCGGTCTTGGTGCGCTGCGCCGCGGTGGCCGACCGGTCGGCCGAACTCCCCGTACGCAGCAGCTTCACCGAGGCCAGGCGCTCGCGCTGGATCTCGTTGATGAGCTTGTACGCGGGCAGCCGCAGGTTGGTCCAGAGCGTCTTGTACTGGCGCAGTTCCAAGCTCTGGCTCGCGCTGACGGCGGTGATGACACCCCACAGCACCACCATCGAGGCAAGCGGAACCAGCAGTAGGCCGATGATCTTCATGCGGATCGTTCGGCTACGACCCATGGCACCTCATTCCGGTCGGTCCCCTGCTGGCAACCCCGGACGGGACAAGCCCAGAGGATAGCAATTCGATCTCTGGATTGGCTAATTTTTCGGGACTTTTGGACTTTTGGCGGGCAGTGTGCAGTAGGTTTCGGCGTACATCCGTCACAGAGGGAGATGCGTTGCGCCGTCGTCTCGCAGCGGTCGCCGCGCTGGTGCTCTCCATCGCCGCGTGTTCGACTCCTACAGAGGTACGGCAGGCACCGGCCGGAGAGTCGCCGTTCGTCTACGTCCAGAATCTGGACGTGATCACCGACTGGGACCCCAGCCGCTCGTATTCCAACGAGATCATCGCCCTGCAGAACGTCTACGAGACGCTGACCGTCTGGAACCCGGTGACCAAGAAGTCCAGCCCCCGGCTGGCCACCGCGTGGCGCTCGTCGCCGGACGGCAAGACATGGACGTTCACGCTGCGTTCGGGAGTCACCTTCCACACCGGCCGGCCCCTGGACGCCGCGGCGGTGAAGGCGTCGATCGAGCGGACCATGAAGGGTGCGACCGGAGCGTCCTACATCTGGGACGCGGTGTCCGGCATCCGGGCCGACGACGCGGAGACCGTGACGTTCACCCTCAAGTACCCGGTCCCGCTGGACCTGGTCGCCTCCTCCGGCTACGCCGCCTACATCTACGACACCCAGGCCGCGCCCGATCTCGGCAAGTGGTTCCAGGAGGGCCGGGACGCGGGCTCGGGCCCGTACACGGTCGCGAGCTGGCGCAAGGGCAAGGAGAAGGAGCTCACGCTCAAGTCGTACGACGGCTACTGGGGCGGCTGGAGCCAGCCCCACTACCGCACGGTCGAGTTCCGCGTCATACCCGACCCCGAGCGGGCCTGGAAGATGCTGCTCCGCGGCGACGTGAGCTTCGTGGACCGGCTCAACCCGCGCCTGTTCGCCAGGGCGTTGGTCACGCCGGGCCTGCGCACGTCCGAGCGGGCCTCGTTCCAGACGATGATGCTGCTGTTCAACACGGCCGCGGGCCCCATGGCCGACGTACGGGTACGGCGCGCGGTGCAGAAGGCCGTCGACTACCAGGGCATCATCCAGGCGCTCAAGGGCGCCGCCTCACCGACCAGCGGCATCGTGCCGGAAGGGCTGCCCGGCCACACCCCGGGACGAGCGCCGAAGCAGGACCTCGTGGAGGCCGCGCGGCAGCTCCAGCTGGCGGGCTACGGCCCCACCGGCCGGCCTCTGCGGCTGCGGCTCACCTACGCCGAGGGCGACAACGACGAGCGACTGCTCGTGACCAGGCTGCAGGCCACGCTCAAGACGCTCAACGTCACGCTGGACGCGCGGGCGATGCCATGGAACGCCCAATGGGAGCAGGGCAAGAAGCGCGGCCAGGACATCTTCGTCATGTACTGGTGGCCGGACTACGCCGACGGCTACTCGTGGTTCGGCAACGTCTTCCACAGCGCCGAGCCGCCCGTCTTCAACCTGGCCTATCTGAAGGACAAGAAGACGGACGCCCTGCTCGACACGCTGCCCGAGCTCACGGTGACCGACAAGGCCGCCGCCCAGCGAGGCTTCGCGCAGGCCACGAGCCGCATATTGGACCAGCAGGTCGCCGGGGCGCTGCCTTGGGTGGTCAACTACCAGCGGGCGTATCTTGGCGGCATCCAGAACTATGACGACAACCCGGCTTATCCGGACGTGGTGTTCGTCTACGACCTGCGCCCGGCCGGTTGAGCTGTGCTTATGGCCTCACTTCGTGAGGCGGTCTCGGTCGCCTGATGCCGCCGTCTTCCCCCGTCGCTCTGGTCGCTACGCTCCCGGCGCTCCTCCTCCAGACGACGGCGCTCCCTCGACTCGGTCGCGCAGTCGTTGCTTGATCTCTTCGGGGGTGTAGGCGCGGCGGCGTCGTTCGGCCCGCGCGATCGCCACCCCGGTGGCCGCGACTCCCGCGACCCCGGCCAATCCGAGTACCTTCCACCAGCGCATGTGCCTAGGCTAGCGGTGTGCTGACTCTCGACGAGGCCGTGAGCCTGACCAGGACCGGTGATCTGTGGGTCTTCCGCGGACGCTCGGTGCCGGACCGCGCCATCCAGACGATGACCAACAGCCCGATCAACCACGTCGGCATGGCGATCGTCGTCGAGGACCTGCCGCCCATGATGTGGCACGCCGAGCTCGGCAGGTCGCTGCCCGACCTCTGGTCGGGCAGCCACCAGCGTGGGGTGCAGCTGCACGACCTGCGCGACGCGGTCACCGTCTGGGCCAACAGGTACGGCCAGCGCGCCTGGCTCCGCCAGCTCGAACCCGAGGCGACCCCGGAGATGGAGGACGCGGCCCTGCGCGCGGTGGCCCGGCTCGACGGCACCCCGTTTCCCTCCACCGCGAGATTGGCGGCCCGCTGGGCCAGGGGGCGGGTCCCGCAGCTGCGGCGCCGGCTGGGGGAGAGCACGCTGGAGAGCGCCTACTGCGCCGAGATCGTCGCGATCACATACGAGGAGATGGGGCTGCTGCCCGGCGGGCGCCGGCCCAACTGGTACGACCCGGGCAGGTTCTGGAGCGGCGACTCGCTCGACCTCGTGGGCGAGCACAAACTGGGCAACGAGATCACGGTGGGCGTCGAGCGGACCGGCTGACCCGCGTTTAGTGGTGAGTCCTGGCGCGGGTTTGCCGCAGCGCAGCGTTCAGCCCCGCGCCGCGGTGCAGTGTCCAGTCAGTAGGCGGGCGTTGTGGCGCGGGTGCGCCGCAGGGCCAGTGGCAGGGTGGCGGCGACCAGGGCCGCGGTCACGGCGAAGCCCACGGGGTAGCCCGTGTGACCGATGAACAGGCCGAACCCCATCGCGCCCACACCCATCCCCGCGTCATAGGCGAGGTTCCACAGGGCGCTGACCGGACCGGCGGGGCCGCGTTCGAGCATCAGGGCCAGCGTGGCGTTCTGCAGCACCCCGAACCCGATGCCGAACAGCGCCATCCCGGCCACCACCGCGACCGGCTCGGCGGACCAGACCTGGAGGGCGACGCCGACGGCGGTGACGAGGACACCGGGCACCAGCAGCCGCTCCGAGCCGTGCCCGTCCCCGACCTTGCCCGCCCACCAGCGGGCCAGCGGCGTGCCGAGCGACTGGGCGAGCAGCGCGCCCGAGGCCAGCTCCGGCGACCCGGCCAGCGGCAGGAACGTCACCAGCACGCCGACGGCCAGTGTGACGGCGGCGAAGATCAGCGTGGGCCGCACCTGGCTCCGCAGCTCGAACCTCCCGGCGGGCTTGGCACCAGGCCCGCCGGTGGGCTCCGCGTCGGGCCCGGTGGGCTTTGCATCGGGCCCGGTGAGCCCGGCGGCGGGCTCTGTGGCGGGCTTGAGGGCGGGCAGCCCGAGTACCGCGACCAGTCCGGCCAGCGGGATCAGCCCGCCCACGATGAGCACCGGGGTGAAGCCGAGCACTCCGGCCGCCCACAGGCCCAGCGGCAGCCCGATGACCGACGGGACACCCACCGCCACGCCGTACAGGCCGAGTCCCTCGCCACGCCGTTCGGTGGGCACCAGTTCGGCGGCCAGCGCGGTGCCCGCGACGACCAGGATGCCGAGCCCGCCGCCGCGCAGCAGGGCCACCGCGATGATCAACGGCAACCCCGCCGAGAGGGGGAGCAGCAAGGAGGGCAGGCCGAGCAGCACCAGACCGAGCGACAGCACAGCGCGGTAGCCGTACCTCGACAGCAGCCACGGGACGGCCAGCTCCAGCAGGACCGTGGACAGCATCATGGCGCCGGTCGTGAACCCCACACCGGACTCGCCCGCGCCGCCTGACGCCGCGTAGAGCGGCATGGTCGCGAACAGCAGATAGAACCCGAGCAGCCCACCGGCCGCGGCGGCCATGGTCATGAGCAGTGGGCGGGTGAGCAGCGAGCCAGATGGGGCGGGGTGGGGCAACATGCCGTAAACGGTGCCGGAGGCACGTCCTAGGCACATCCGGCATGATGCGTAGCCGCCTCTTCATAATAATGAGAGGCGTGTTTGTCGGACGTCAGAAGCAGCTCGCCGCGCTGGCGGCCGCCCTGGAGCGCACGCCGGGCGCGGTGCTCGTCGTCGGAGAGGCGGGCATTGGCAAATCGGCCCTGGTACGCGAGTTCACACGCGGCGTCGACGCGCTGGTGGCCGAGGGCGGCGCCGACCCGGGGACGGCCCTTCAGACGGCGGCCGCGCACGGGGTTCACTCGCCCGCGCACAGCGTTCAGGCGGCCGTGCACGGTGTACAGGGCGGTGTGCCGTATGCGGTGTTCGTGCCGGTGCTGCGCCGCCTGGTCCGGGAGTACGGTGCCGAGCTCGTTCCCCGCGGCGGCCGGAACGGGCTGGCTCGGCTGCTGCCCGAGCTCGGCGAGCTGGAGGAACACCCGGAGCTGGGGCGGGCCCGGCTGTTCGAGGAGGTGCTGTTGCTGGTCGAGCGGGCGGCCGAGCGGCGGCCCGTCGTCCTCGTACTCGAAGATCTGCACTGGGCCGACCAGGCCAGCCGCGACCTGCTGGTGTTCCTGCTGCGCAACCTGACGCGGCCCGGTGTGCTGGTGATCGCGACCTCGCGCGAGCCGCTACGCCTGCCCATGGCCGAGGTACTCAAGGTCCCGCCGCTGGGCCGTGACGAGGTGGCGCGCATGCTCGGCGGCAGCGATGGCGAGCAGGTCGCGTCGCTCGGGCGTACTGATGGCGAGCAGGTCGCGTCGCTCGGGCGTACCGACAGTGAGCGGGTCGCGCCGCTTGGACGTGCCGACATCGACCGGATCGTGGCGCGTAGTGAGGGCAACCCGCTGTTCGTGGAGGCGCTGGCCGACGCGGGTACCGCCACCACGCCCGCGTCGCTGCGCGAGCTGCTGCTCGCCGGAGCCGAGCGGCTCGGCCGGGCCAGTCTGGACGTGCTGCGGATCGCCGCTGTGTCATCGTCGGTGTCGCCCTCGTACGGGGGGAGCCGGACGCCGCACGAGGTGCTGCGGTCCGTGGCGGGACTGGACGACTTGGCGCTCGACGAGGCGTTGCGGCCGGTCGTCCGGGCTCGGTTGCTGCTGGTGGACGGGGACGGCTATGCGTTCAGGCACACGTTGATCCGGGACGCCGTCTACGACGACCTGCTGCCGGGGGAGCGCATCCGGCTGCACACCCGCTGCGCCGAGGCGCGGCCCGAGCTGGCCGCCGACCACTGGTACGCGGCGGGCGACCGGCGCCGCGCCTTCGAAGCGGCCTGGCGGGCGGGCCGATGGGAGCGCGTACTGGAGCTGTGGGATCAGTCCGACCTGCCCGACGGCGGTGTGGAAGCGTGGGATCGGTCCGACTCGCCCGATGGCGGTGTGGGTCGGTTCGACCCGTCCCACGGCGGTATGGATCATGCGGCGGTTCTGGAGCTGGCCGCCAAGGACGCGCTGCACGTGGGTGACGCCGAGCGGGCCGAGGAGCTCGCGAGCCGGGCGCTGGACGAGGTACGCGACCCGCTGCGGGCCGCCCACCTGCTGGAGCTGCGGGTGGCGATCCGCGACCTGCTCGGCGAGGAGGGGCTGGCGGACCTGCGGGAGGCGATCCGGCTGGCGCCGCGCGAGGCCCGGCTGATCGGCGCCCTGGCCAACACGCTGGCCTGGAACGGCCAGGACGCCGAGGCCCGTGCCCACGCCGAGGACGCGCTCGCGCTCGGCGACTCCAGGTCCCTGGTCACGCTGGCCGCGCTCACCGCGCTCGAAGGCGACCTGGCGACCGCGTCGCGACTGCACGCCGAGGCGCGGGCCGCCGCGCCCGACGACGACACGGTGCTGGCCGCGTACGCGGGCGAGGCCGACGTGCTGGAGGCGGCGGGTGAGCACGCCAAGGCGGAGGCGGTCGCGCGCCGGGGCATGGCGCAGGCCAAGCGCCTGGGCATGGCCCGCTCGCGCGGCGCCCACATCGCCGCGAACCTGGCCGAACCCCTGGCCTCCCTCGGCCGCTGGAAGGAGGCGCGCGAGGTCATCGACGCGGCCCTGGCGCTCGACCCGCCGCCGATTCACCGGGCCTGGCTGCTGATGGTGCTCGGTACGGTCGCGGTGTGGGAGGGCTCGCTGGGGGAGGCAGCCGACGTTCTGGATCGGGCCAGGCCGCTGATGCGCGGGCGCTCGCGCGGCTACGACTCGTGCCTGGAGCCCGACCTGCTCGAAGGCAGGCTCGCCGTCGCCGCCGGTGACGTGGAGCGGGCCGGGCGGCTGGCCGACCACGTGCTGTCCGCGCACGACCTGACGCTCAGCCGCCGCTACGCCTGGCCGCTGCTCGTGATCGCCGCGCGTACGGGCCGGGTGCGCGAGGCGCCGGCGGGCATGGAGACGACGGGGCGGGTCCAGGAGGCGTACCGGGCGACGTTCGAGGCCGAGTGCGGGGGCTCGTGGGCGGCCGCCGTGGCCGCCTGGCGGACGGTCGGCCAGCCGTACGCGCTGGGACAGGCCCTGGTCAGGGCGGCCGAGCAGGATCCGGAGTCGGCACGCGAGCTGCTGCGCGAGGCCGCCGCCATCGCCGAGCGGCTGGGCTCGGCGCCGTTGCGGCAGGAGGTCGAGGCGGCCGCGGCCAGCGGCCGGGTGCGCCTGACGGCCGAGCCGGGGCTGTCGGCGCGGGAGCTGGAGGTGCTGGAGCTGGTGGCCGAGGGGATGAGCAACAGGCAGATCGCCGAGCGGCTGTTCATCTCGGCCAGGACCTCGGGCGTGCATGTGTCCAACATCATGGCCAAACTCGGCGTGGCCTCCCGGGTCGAGGCGGCGGCACTGGCCCGCCGTACCGGACTCCTGTAGGGCACTGTCGTTAACGTCCGATCCTGGCTAGCCGCCGCGCTCCGGGCCACGTCACAGTGGGTCGGGTGATGGATGCGGACAATCTGTACGCGGTGCTCAGGAGCCGCGACCGGCGCTTCGACGGGCGGTTCTTCGTCGGGGTCGTCACCACGGGCGTTTACTGCCGGCCGAGCTGCCCGGCGGCCATGCCCAAGCCGGAGAACCTGCGGCTCTACCCCACGGCCGCGGCCGCTCAGCAGGAGGGCCACCGGGCCTGCAAGCGCTGCCGACCCGACGCGGCGCCCGGCTCGCCCGACTGGAACCTGCGGGCCGACGTGGCCGGCCGGGCGATGCGGCTGATCGCCGACGGGCTGGTGGACCGGGAGGGCGTCTCGGGGCTGGCCGCCCGGCTCGGCTACAGCGAACGGCAGCTGCACCGGCTCCTGCTGGCCGAGCTGGGCGCCGGGCCGCAGGCGCTGGCCAGGGCGCAGCGGGCGCAGACCGCGCGGGTCCTGCTGGAGTCGACGGGGTTGGGGGCGGGGGAGGTGGCGTTCGCGGCGGGGTTCGCGAGCATCAGGCAGTTCAACCAGACGATCAGGCAGCTGTACGGGCTGACGCCGACCGAGCTGCGGTCCCGCACTTCCGCACATCACGGAAACCGGCCGGGCTCCGCAGCAGTGACCGGTGCGGGGACCGCGGCCGGATCGGCGGTTGGCTCAGGCTCGCGGGCTGTCCGGGTCGAGGTGCGGCTGGCCTACCGGCCGCCGCTGGACGCGGAGGCGCTGTTCACCTACCTGGCAGCGCGGGCCGTGCCCGGTGTCGAGGAGGGCGGGGCCGGGTTCTACCGAAGATCGCTGCGCCTGCCGTACGGGACAGCAGCGGTGAGCGTGACGGACGGCGGCGATCACATGCGGTGCGAGCTGCTGCTGGCGGACGTCAGGGATCTCGCCGTCGCCGTGCGGCGGTGCCGGGTGCTGCTCGACCTCGACGCCGACCCGCGCGAGATCGAGGAGGTGCTCGGGGCGGATCCGGTGCTCGCCCCGCTGGTCACGGCCCGTCCGGGGCTGCGCGCGCCGGGCCACGTGGACCCGGCCGAGCTGGCCGTACGCGCCGTGTGCGGCCCGGGGGAGAAGCTGGCGGAACTGGTCGAGCGCTTCGGCGAGCCGCTCGGCAGCCCGGCCGGAGCGGTGACCCACCTGTTCCCGCCGATGGCGGCGCTGGCCGAGGTCGTCCCGATCGCCGACGCGCTGGTCACCGGGCGGCTCACGCTCGATCCGGGCGCCGATCGGGACGAGGCCGAGCGGCAGCTGCGCGCCGTACCCGGCGTGGACGAGCGGACCGCCGCCTACATTCGCATGCGCGCGCTCGCCGACCCCGACGTCTTCCTGCCCACCCAGCTGGTACGGCGGGCGCCCGCGAGCTGGCGCCCCTGGCGCTCCTACGCCCTGCACCACCTGTGGGCCGCGGCATGACGTTCATCGTTCTGGCCGCGCGGGACTTCCGCAGGCTGTGGATCGGCTCGTCCATCTCGCTGGTCGGCGACGGCATGACGCTCGTGGCCCTGTCCTGGATGGTGCTCAACGGGCCGGGCGACGTCGGCGCGCTCAGCTTGCTGGCCGCCTGCTACACCGCTCCGGTGCTGGCCGGCGGGCTTGCGGTGGGCCCGTTGCTCGACCGCTTCGACAAGCGGCACATACTGGCCGCCGACAGCCTGATCAGGGGTGTCGCGGTGGCCACCGTGCCGCTGACGGCCGTGCTGGGCGGTGTGCCGGGGTGGCTACCGTTCGTCGTGGCGGCCCTGCACGGCCTGCTCAAGATGGTGCCCATGGCCGGTGTGCCCGCAGCCATCCCGGACCTCGTTGAGCCGGACGCGCTCGACAAGGCCAACGCGCTGGAGTCCCTGGCGTACGCCGTGTCCGGAATCGTGGGCTACGCCCTGGCCGGGACGTTGATCGACGCCATCGGCGCGGTGAATGTCCTCGCCCTCGACGCGATGAGCTATCTGTGCTTCGCCATGGCCGTGCTGCTGGTCCGCACGCCGCTGCGGCCGCACGTGACGCCGGAGACGGGCCGGCCGCGCCTCGGCCACCTGCTGCGCGATCGGGCGCTGGTGCGCACGACGCTGGCGTTCATGGCGTTCAACATCGCCGAGGGCGCCCTGGTGCTGGTCGCCGGGCCGTGGCTGGCCAAGGATGGGTTGTCCGGCGGCCCGGCCACGCTGGCGCTGCTCCTGAGCGCCCTGTCGGTGGGGGAGCTGGCGGGCGGGTTCCTGGCCGGGTCGTGGAAGCCGAACGTCAGCCGGATGCGGGCGATCGGGCTGGCGCAGCTCGTGGCGGCGGCCGGATTCCTGGCGCTGCTGGCCGTACCCGATCGGTGGGTGCTCGCGGCCGGGTTCCTGCTGATCGGGGCGGCGGGCGTGGTGATGACCGTCTGGGCCCAGTCGCTGCGTATGGAGCTGATCCCGCCCGCCCTGCGCGGCCGCGCGTTCAGCGTGCTCCGTACGCTCATGCAGGCCACACCGCCGGTCGGTGCCGCGGCCGTCGCCCCGCTTCTGGCCGGCGGGAACCTCACGCTGACCGCAGCCCTCATGGCCGCTCTGGCCGGGCTGCCCGCTCTCCTCCTGCTCCTGCCGCGCTCGGGGACCGATGTGGTGTGACCTCAGAGCCTGACGTAAGCACTCTTAGCGGCGGCGGCGCAGGCCCCAGGCGGCCAGCACCGCGATGGCGGCGGCGGTCAGGCTCACCGCGCGGGTGAGGCGCACCGCGCGCCGGACGTCCGCGGGCTCGGGCTTGGGGCCGTCGCCCATGGTCGGCCGGTGCTCGGTTCTGCCGCCGTAGACGTTCGTGCCGCCCAGCGTGACGTCGAGCGCCCCGGCGAACGCGGCCTCGCACCTGCCCGCGTTGGGGCTGGGATGGCGGTGGCCGTCCCTTCGCAGTACGGCCAGCGCCCGCGCCCGGTTCGGCGCGACGAGTACGGTGATCAACCCCGTGAGCCGGGCCGGCAGGTAGTTGGCCACGTCGTCGAGCCTGGCCGCCGCCCACCCGAAACGTTCGTAGCGGGGGGAATGGTGGCCGATCATCGCGTCCAGCGTGTTGATCGCCCGGTACGCCAGCAGCCCCGGCACGCCCGCCACGGCACCCCAGAAGAGCGGGGCCACGACGGCATCGGAGGCGTTCTCGGCCAGCGACTCGACGGTGGCCCTGGCGATCTCGGGCGCCTCCAGCGCGGCGGGGTCGCGGCCGCACAGGTGAGGAAGGCGGGCGCGGGCCCTGGTCAGGTCGTCGTCCTCCAGCGCCGCGGCCAGGTAGGCGCCCTCGCGGGCCAGCGTGGTGCCGCCGAGCACCGCCCAGGTGGCGACGGCCGTCAACGCCGCACGGGCGACGGGGTTCGCCACGCGTTCGGCGAGCACGCCCACTCCGGTGGCCGCGCCCGCGCAGAGGGCGACGTGGACGACGCCGTTCGGCCTGGCGTCGCCATACAAGGCCTGCTCCAGGCGGGTGGCGGCGCGGCCGAACAGCGCGACGGGGTGGGCCACGCGCGGGTCACCGATGACGGCGTCGAGCGCCACTCCCAACGCGATGCCCACTGGCCTGGAGACGTCTTTGGCGGGGTGGGACTTAGCTGACCAGTCGTCGGTACGGTGGGACTTGACCGACCAGTCGTCAGTGCGGTGGGACTTAGCTGACCAAATGCGCATGGAGCCTATCTTCGTGCTTGTCCAGCCAGGCGGCTGCCCGGCGGATGCGCTCGCCCGCGCCGCCCGCCCACATCCTGGCCCAGTTCCCGCCCGTCGCCGCCCGGTCGCGCATGACCGTGTACGAGCGCTGGAACCGGAGCCTGGCCAGCTCCAGCAGCCGTCGCCGATCGCGCGGCGGCACCCCGTACGCGTCGCAGAACAGGCGCAGCCGCGCCCCCACGTCCAGCCCGCGCTGGAGCGGTGCCAGGTCGACCGGGTCGCCGATGGGCGCCCAGTGCCTGAGCGTCGTGACGACGTCGAACAGCCGGGTCGTCGGCCGGGCCAGATCGAAGTCGATCAGCGCCTGGGGCCTTCCGTCGCGAAATATCACGTTTTGAAGGGTTAAATCGCAGTGGCCGATGACCTCGGGGGCGGCGTCGTCGTTCGAACCGCCCTTCCATCCGCCGCGCGTCAGCGGGAAGCCCCGCGTCGCGTCGTGGAAGTCGCGCAGCAGCTCGGCCAGCCGTACCAGCGCCTCATCGGTGACCGTCACCAGGCCGAGCCCGGTCGTACCCGGAATATAGGTGAGGACTTCGCGCCCGAGCCCGTCCATGCCCACGACGCGCGGCGCGCCCTCGAACCCGGCGGCTTCCAGGTGGCGGAGCAGGGCGTGCACGGCGGGCGTCGACGGGCTCGCCGGTCTGCGGACGGTGTCACCGACCCGGACCACCCCGTCCGTCACGTCCCCGCCCTGCAAGGGGATCTCGTGCAGGAGCGTCGCGACCATGCCCAGAGAGCTTAGACCCTTTTGCACCCCTCCCGCCTGGCGTTTTAGCGTGTCGCGACTCTGTGACGCGCACGCGCCCCCTAGCCTGGAGCCTCATGCCGATCATGCTGTCGTTCGCGGCATTCTTGATGACGCTGCTCGGCGGGCTGGTCGCGCATCGGGTCAAGGAACGCCGTCACCTCGTCCTCGGCGCCGCCGCCGGTGTCATGCTCGGCGTGGTGGCGTTCGACCTGCTGCCGGAGGCGCTTTCCCGCGACCCGGCTCAGCTTGGCGGGGTGCCGGTGCCGATGCTGATGTTCGCGCTGGCGTTCCTGGGCATCCACAGCGTCGAACGCTCCATGGGCATGCACGACGCCCACGAAGGCGACTACGCCTCACACCGCCACTCGCACGCGGGCGTCGGCCTCGTCGCGGGCGCCGCGCTCGTCGTCCACAGCTTCCTCGACGGCGCCGCGATCGGCGCCGCCTTCCAGACCGACACCACGCTCGCGGTCGCGGTCGCGATCGGGGTCATCGCGCACGACTTCACGGACGGGTTCAACACGTACACGATCACTTCCCTGTACGGGAACGCGCGCCGCCGGGCGCTGATCCTGCTGGGCCTGGATGCTCTGGCGCCGGTGACGGGGGCTACGTTGACGTCTCTGATCGCGATACCGGCGGGGGTGCTGGGGGCGTATCTGGGGATGTTCGCCGGGTTTCTGCTGTACTTGGCGACGTCGGACATCCTGCCGGAGGCCCACACCACCAGCCGCGCGGCGGGTTCGACGCTGCTGGCCACGGTGGCGGGGGCGGCGTTCATGTGGCTGGTGATCGCCCTGACGGACTGACTGACGTGCTGCTGTTCATGGTCCGCCACAGGCAGTCGGCACCGAGGTTCAGTGGCGTCCGGCGGCGCTGAGGTTCAGTGGCGCTCGGCGGAGGCGCTGAGGTATCGGCGTACCATCTCCACGCTCTTCCACCCGGTGATCCGCATCAGATCGAGCGGATCGCCGCCCTTCTCCAGATAATCGTCGGCCATCGTCTGCCGGAACCGGTGCGGATGCAGCCGCCCTGGGATTCCCGCCTCCCGACCCCGCCGTTCCAGCATCTGCTGTATGCCCGTCGCGGTCAGCCGCCGATCCCCACCCTCGGCCGTGATGCCGCGTACCGGAAGCCAGAGCCAGGGCGAGGCCGCGTGCGGATGCCGCGTACGGGCCCGCAGATACCGATCGATCGCCGCGGCGGCCTTCGGCCCGATCGGCACCAGATGCGCGTCGTCACCCTTACGGACGATCCGCAGCAGCCGCCGATCCAACCACACATCCCCGGTTTGAGCACTGCCCCGCTGATCACCGGCAGGACCGTGCCGGAGCCCGGCCAGCCAGGACAGCCGCATCCCGTTGTCCATGAGCACCCGCACGATCGCGGTATCCCGACGATCCACCCAAGACCCCCCGGAACACACCTCCAGCAGCGCCTCAAGCTCCCGATCGGCCAGCAACTCGACCGTCCGCCCGGCCCCCTTCGGCGGATCGATCCCGTCCATGGGCGTCCCCGAGATCCGCTCCTCTTCCGCGATCAGCCAGTTGAAGAACACCCGCAGGTTGCGAAAATGCTTGCGCGCGTTCCCGGAACTGGTCGCGGCAGTACTGGCATCGAGAAACGCGCGTACGTTCGCGGCGTCGACCGCCTCCACCTCCACGGGCAACCCGCGCTCGGAGAGAAACCGGGCCAGGACGCGTACGCTGTCGAGGTAGCTGCGGATCGTTCCGGGTGACTTGTCAGCCGCCTGAAGGGACAATTCCCAGGAGGGCACCATGTCGAGCAGGGGAGGCGAAGGGGGCATCTGTCTTCGGGATCGCGCCATGGCCCCTCCAAATCCGATACTGTTCGATCGGCGTATGATTATGCTACCGTCTCTCCTGGTCGGCTGACATGCTGGTCAGAGGCCGAATTCGAGCGCCCTTAGCTCAGCTGGATAGAGCATCGGACTTCTAATCCGACGGTCGCAGGTTCGAATCCTGCAGGGCGCGCTTTGTTCATGGCGCTGAGCTGCGGAAACATGCAATCGCACCCCTGGCTAGAACATAGTTCTGGCCTATCCGTGCTCTCACCGTGCTCGCCCGTACCAACCCTGTACACACCATGATCATCATGCTGTCCATCGCCGCGCTCGTCGCTTTCGTCACATGACGAACGGCTCCGTCCCGCCGCGATCCCAGCGGAACGAAGCCGCCCTCTCCCCGACCGTGTGCCGCTCGAATATTGAGTTACGTACGTTGAGCTGCAGTTAAGCAGCGTGGTGGTATTCGCTGATCATGCCTGCGACGATGGGTCTTCGGCGAATGGACCGCAGGTCGTTGAGGTGGGTCGCGTCGCGGGCGGGCTGCGTTGCGGTGTCCGGGGGCCGTTGGTGCCGGGACTGGTGCGGCCGGTGCCCGTTGTAATGGATCAGGTATTCGCGAAGCACCAGGCCAGACGGCATTCACTGAGGATCAGGATCCGGTCCAACAGTTCGCGGCGCAGTGTGCCGATGACCCGCTCGCAGATTGCGTTCATCCTCGGCGTCCGCGGCAGAGTGGTGATGATCCGAAGCCCTTCGGTTGTGAAGATCTCCCGAAAGGCGACAGTGAAGAGCGGGTCCCGATCGTGGATCAAGAACCGAAGCCCCGCGATGCGCTCCCCCAGGTCCATCGCCAGGTTGCGGGCCTGCTGCAGCGTCCACGCCCCGGTCGGATACGCGGTCACCCCCCTGTGCAGGATCTCCCACACCGTGGAGGCCGCGATCGTGTACCCCAGGCAGGGCCAGCTCACCCTGGATTCGGCGATGCCCCCAGGTCGGATTCTCCCGCGCCATCCGCACAATCAGCGCCTTGACCGGCCGGCGGGTGCAAGGCCGACCCGGGCGCCGCCTGTCGGTGAAGGTCCACTTCCGCGCCACGAGGTTGCGGTGCCAGCGCAAGATCGTCAGGGGTTACCGGGAACACCTCGGCCCACCGGCGGCGCTGGATCAGTCGAGACAATGCCGCGAACCAGAGCCGGTCGGCACGACCCCATCGCGGCCGGACTTCGAGTTGACGCCGGAGCACCTGGTTCTCGTGTCGGAGCACCAGCAGCTCAGCCTCTCTGGACGCATCAGAGCGGACCAGCACCGCTACCAGCCCGCATAAGCACCGAACCACCCGGTAGATCAGCGACAACAGCACTCCGCGATGGTGGCAGCCGCCGAACTGATCGCGCAGCAGAATCCCAGTTCAGCGCCCGAAAGCGTGTTTTCGAGCGGGACACGGCGAGCCGGGCGCCTTCGGCGAGGGTGACGTCCACCCGTCAAACACCGCGGACGAGGTGCTGCGCGCGTGGTCGTCTCGTCAGGCATCGCCACACGGTGAGTCGTTGAAGTCACCGGCCCCGGCGGCATAGGGCCGATATACCTCGGACATACCGGCCCGACCTACAGTCGACCACGCGCGATGTCACATTCCGTTAGGCGAAAGGGGTATCGATGCCGCCCGACCAAACGCTCGACTTCGATGTGCACGACCTTCCGATGGACGTGTTCGACCTCACGGTCAGCGGGTTGGAGGTGCAAACCCTGACGCTGGGCCGCGGCATGGATGTGGTCGCGTCCTGTTGCGGCCCAACCCGCTGCATCGTCGGCTGCGGCGGCTGCTCGTGTTTGGACAAGCCGGAACCGATCGTCGGTCCCGACGAGGAAGAAGAAGAGTAGCGGATTGGCCTGCGGGCCGTCTCGCTTTGAAGACGGCCCGCAGGCATGGGCCCGATGTTCGTAAGTGAGGTGACAGTGATCGCTCCTCCGCTGATCCGGCTGGCCGGAATACCGTCGACCGTCCTTCAAGAGCTGCGCTTTCACAGGGTGGGACAGGCCGTGGAGGATCGGCTCGTGCTCCGGCGATGGGTCGAAACCGAAGGCGGAGCACTGAGTGACGCGCTTTACAAGGTGATCGCAGGCATGGCAGATGAGCCCGCGAAGCCACTCCTTGTCGGCCTGCGGCGGGCCCTCTACCAAGGGCGCAATCCCACGGCGCGCGAGTGGAACCCGCAGACGCGGGAGTTACTCGGCCGCGAACTCACCGACCGAGTGCACCACTGGCTGGCGGCCTGCGATCAGTGGCGCGAAGGTAGCCACGATCTTGAGGAGCTGATCAGATCGGAGACGGTTGCCAGAGAGTCCCGACTGCGGGACCTCGCGTCCGCCCCGTCCTTCCAGCGAGCGCTCGCGCAGGCCAGCCCAGCACTCTCCGCAGACCTGGACAAATGGCTGGCTGATCCGAGCCGCAGCACAAGGCGGCTCGCAACGGCCCTGGCCAAGTACCTGACTCGGGCCGCAGCGAAAACCAGCCCCTTCAGCACGTTCATGGTGGCGGGACGCGGCACGTGGGCGGAGGACGACATCGTGGTCCGCCAGTGTGCCGGGGGGTTACGAAGTGCTTGGGGCGTGCTCGAGCTCGGCCATGTCGCTCGATCAGACCTGCACGCCGCGCTTCTGGCGAGCGAACGGACACGGCGCGGCATGATCGTCCGCGTCAACCCCAGTGTGGTCGCCATCGATGATCGGCTGCGCTTTCTGGGGCATCTGCCGCAGGAGCCGATCGTCACGACCCATGAGACACCGACGATTCGTGCCTGTCTCAAACTGATCCCCGACGACGCCACAATGACCTTCGGTCATCTCGCGAACAAACTGGCGGCGACGGGCAATGCACAGGAGGCAGAGGTCAATGCCTTCCTCGAGCGCCTCGTCGAGATCGGCTTGCTGCAGATCGTGCCCCAGCCCAATGGACAGATCACGACGCCGGGCGAGGCAGGGCGCTGGCTGCGATCGCTTGGTGAGGAGTTCGCGGCGGCGAGTTCACTCCTTCAGGCAGTCAGCGAGCCCGTGCGCGCCACCGTACCGATCGAGGATGTTGATCGGCATCGGCTGCGACTGGGGACGGCCCGGCGCGCTCTGGCGAGGCTGTCCGACCACCTGGGGCAGCCGATCGCGCTGGACGAGAGGCTGACTTTCGACGCGGCCGTGAGCGCGCACCCCTTGGCCGAGTGCGGCCGCCGCGCATGGAGTCCGGTGCTGGCCGACCTACAGGTCATTCGCCGCTGGCTCGCATTGTTCAGCCCCGGCCAAGACTTGAAAATCGCGCTGGACACCTGGTGGGGCCAGCACCCCGGCGCCAGTCGCCGGGTTTCCTTCCTGGACTTCTACCACGAGGTCCTGCAGGAAGTCGGCGGCGGTTCTCCGGCAGGGAAGGAGATCGGCCGATTGTGGCACTCGACGGGAAGCCGGACGGAAAGTGTGTTCGGCCGCATCCCCGAGCTGCATGCCCTTCGCGATGCCGCGGCAAGCGTGCTGTGGCGGGACACCGATGCCCATGGGGTCGTCAGCATAGATCCGGGCGAGTTGACCGACGCAGTGGCAAGGTTCCCCCGATGGCTGGACGATCTGCACTCGCTGGGAGTGTATGGGCAACCGCTGGTGGAAGACGCGCAGCCTGTGTTCGTGGTCAACAACGTCTTCACTGGATACGGCAAGGGTCACCGTCGCCTGGACCATCTGGTGGGAGAGTCCACAGAGCCGTGGGCACAGCCCTCCGGCGACTATCCGGTGTTCGCCGCTCTCGGTGGGTCGCTGGGGACCTCCTTGAATGTCCGGGAGCCCTGCGTGCCGCACGAGATTGCCTATCCGTGGCACGGGGACGTGCGACCGGGTGTCCGCCGGATCGATCTGCGTGACCTGTGGGTGGAGCGAGACCATGGCCGCGAGCTGCTACGACTGCGGTCAGAAAGCCTCGACCAGCAGGTCTTGCCTCTACATCTCGGCATGAGCGCCCCATGGACCCTGCCACGTGCGGCGCAGTTACTCGTCAGAGCGTTCGGGGAAGAACCTCCCGTGCCGATCATGAACATCGCGCCGCGAGGGCACTGGGCAGCTCTGCCTGAGGTGTATGTGGTTCCGCGAGCGCGGGTGGGGCGCGTTGTGGTCCGCAGGGCGAGCCAGCAGATGGCGCCGGCGAGCATTCCCACGCAGCGGGTGGGCGAGCGAATGGCCGACTACCTCGTACGGCTGACCGCGTGGCGGAGGGAGTCGGAAGTTCCGGAAACGAGCTTCGTGAAAGGTTTCTCGAGAAGGCGTTCCTTCGCTCGGCCGAACGACCACAAGCCGCTCTACATGGATTTCGCGAACCCGTTTCACCTGCAGGTCTTCGCCGAGTTTCTGCGACTGTCGCACGATGTGGTCGTTTTCGAGGAGGCGCTGCCCGATCCGATGCTGGCTCAAGAGAATTACGGCCGCCCCCACGTCATGGAAATGGTGATCGATGTCGCGGCATGGGGCGATTGATATGGGCCACGGCGAGTGGATGAGCGCACACATTTTCTACCACGGCGATCATGATCGCGTCATCGTCGACCTGATAAGCCTCATCGTGGAGGAACTGGCGGGCGGTGGAGCACCTCCGGACTTCTTCTTTCTCCGCTACTGGGAGGGTGGACCTCATGTGCGCCTGCGCATACGGGCAGAGCCGCCCGACCACGACCGAGTCCGCCGCGTCATTGAGGCGAGGTGCCGTGCCTTCTTCCGTGCCCGTCCGTCCGCCGACGCAATTTGTCAGGGGGACTACGACAAGACCTCCGCCCGGCTGGCCCGCGCGGAGGGGATGACGGACTTCACGCGTGAATTGGCCGCGAACAACTCTGTCTCGTTCATCCCCTACCGCAGGGAGTACCGGCGCTATGGGCGAGCCGCGATGGCCGCGGTGGAAGAGCACTTTGTGGATTCCAGCAGGATCATCCTGTCCATGCTTTCACAAGGGGCCACTCCCAAGCAGCGGGTCACTGCCGCTGTGGCTATGTATCTCATCGTCTGGCTGCGGCTAGGCGGAGCGGCTGGGAGTGCACCGCCGGAAGCCGATTATGCCGACCACTTCGCGCGACAACGCGACGTCCTGCTTCCGCTTGGCCGGCGCATGCGCGCGCTCGTCGATAACGCGCATCGAATCTCGCGTGACGACAGCCTGGCGGGTTGGTCACGGACGACGGCGAGGCTGCAGGAGGCGCTGGAGGCAGACCGCCAGCGACTACCCAAGGTGATGACGCTGTGTGCGCACCTCGCGGCGAACCGGCTAGGCGTTGATCTGCTCTCCGAGCGGTATGCCTCTTCCTTGGCCTTGAGGACCGTCCTAGAACTGTGCGAGGAAGAGCAGCCGGCATGACGTTACAGATCGAGGAAAGCGTTCGGCTGCGACCGGGTGTGGCCGGGGCCGTGGCTCCCGACAACTCCTACCACCTGCTCAGCTGGCCATACAGCACGTCGCTTGGCCCCTTGAGCACGATGCAGCAGAATCTGCTGCAGAGGCTGAGTCAAGCGTCGATCCCCGTAGCCGAGCTGGCGGAGCAGGACTTCGAAACCCACCTGGGCCTGCTGCGGGTCGGCGGATGGCTGCACGTCACTGTGGCCGTCGATGGGCAGAGACTTTACACTGTGGAGCCAGAGGGGCCCGAGGACTACCGTGACGGCGAGACGCCTGAGGACTTGGCGTTGTCGCGTTTCGCGATCGCATGCAGGGACGGAGCCGAGGTAGTCCTGGAGTCGCCCCGCTCTTGGTGTCGAGTGCGGTTGCATGACTCCCGTGCCCTGGCCTGGCTTGGACCGTCGCGGGTGGCCGATGATGACGTTGTGCCCCTGCGCCGACTCCGTCGCGACCTGTGGGCATGCGGCTTGGCGGTCTCTCCGACCGACGACGAGAACGACCGCCTCTCGACATGCCAGTGGCAGCCACACGAGCTGTGGTTTCATCACCGCAGCCGCATCCACCAGCCCGGGGCCACACACGGCAAGAGCACGTGGGCGGCGGGGAGATTCGACCCGCCAGCCGCGCATCATGAGCCGTTCGGTGGCGAGGTCGTCGACCTCATCCAGCCCGACCTGAGCCGCCTGCGTGCCAGCGACCCGAGCCTGACCGCAGTGCTGGAGCAGCGGAGTTCGATCCGCGGGCACGACGACGCGCGCCCGCTGACCGCGGATGAACTCGGGGAATTCCTCTACCGCTGTGCGCGTAACCGGGATGTCTATCGTGGCTACGGCGTCGACTACGTGAGCCGGCCCTATCCCGCCGGCGGAGCCATGCATGAACTGGAGATCTACCCGGTGATCCGGAAGGTCTCTGGCCTCGAGCAGGGGCTCTATCACTACGATCCGCAGCACCATCGACTGGAACGGGTCTGCGGGGCGACGCCACAGGTGCGGCGGCTCCTGCGCGCCGCGGCCGCGTCGGCGGCGACCGATCGGGATCCGCAGGTGCTCCTGGTGATCGCGGCGCGGTTCGGACGAGTCATGTGGAGCTACCAGTCGATGGCCTATTCGCTGATCTCAAAGCATGTCGGGGTCCTCTTCCAGACGATGTACCTGGTGGCCACCGCGATGGGGCTGGCGCCCTGTGCGCTTGGAGGAGGGGATGCCGCCGCATTCGCTGCGGCCACCGGTCTGGACGCAATGGAAGAAGGCACGGTGGGCGAATTCATGCTCGGCTCCGTCCCCGGAAAGGCGGGAAGATGAGGCTGCGGTTACGCGACGACGTCTACGTGGCCGCGACCGACGACGGCGTTCGCATTCTCACGCATCGGGGGCTAGCGCGAGTCGACGGGACATCCATCGCGGATTGGATTGATCGGCTCGCGCCGTTTCTCAATGGGGCGCACACCATCGAGGAACTGACCGCTCGGTTGCCGAGCGATCGTGTTGAAGCGGTAAAGCGGGTCGTCGACCTTTTGCGGGCATGCGACGCCGTGCAGGAGTTGCCGCAGCAGGATGACGATCGTGAAGTCCACTACCTTGAACGCGCCTCGGTAATCGCGGGCGTCGAGCCGATGCTGGAGCCTCTGGTACGGGCCGCGTTGGCTTCCGGCTTGCGAAACATCACGGTGATGGATCTGGATGCCACCCCGGGAATAGCCGAAGTGCCCGAGAGAACCGAAATGGTGTTCTACGCCGGCGACGGGCCATCGGCCCTGCCGCTGCAGCGTGCGTGCGCACAGGCCGCGATTCCTGTCGCCTTGATGGTGGACACCGGGGAGGCCACCTGGCTCCTTCCACCAGGGACGCCTGGGTGGGACGACGTCAGGCGCCGCATGGGCACGACAACCGCTCACGTCGGCACACCGGTGTTGGGAGCAGCCGCACGCCTGGTCCGCGCCGCCTCCCGTGCCCTGACGGGTGCCATGCCGCCCGCCGAACGTGGACGCCTCGTTCGAATCGAGCAAGGCACGTGGACTCACACGTGGCACTCATGCATTCCCCATCCCTTCGCCCGAACGGCGTCCGTAAGTTCGCGCGAGGAGTTCATTCAGCGGGTGCGGGACCTCTTAGCGGGCGAGCCGCTCGACCAGGAGTCGTTCCTGCGCAGGATCGCACCCTGTAACGACGAACACCTGGGAGTCTTCACCCTCAAGGAGGTCGCGGGTCCGCAGATCCCGCTGAACCTCTGCCGCTCCGTGCTGGCGGATGGGGATTCCGAGATCGGCGCCGGGTTCGGTTATGACGCGGCGCGCCGCGACGCCGCGCGTAAGGCGCTAGCCGCCTACGGAGCGCGTATGGTAGATCCCCGGCGGCTGACCGGAGCCGACGGGCGTCCACTGATGGATTCCCGGGCCGATCCCGACGTCCATCCGGAGCGGTCGCGGGCGGTCCTCCGGCACGGTTACGTCTGGGCATACGAGATCGACGATCCCGAGAAAGTGCGGCTGCTGCCGGCCGCCGACGTGTTCGTGAAGCGAGGCGCCGGGCTCGCGGCCGGTGATGACTGGGAGCGGGCGGTCGGCCGAGGGCTGGCCGATCAGTGCCTGCGAACGGCCATGGCCAGCCTCTCCTCTCAATCTGAGCCGTTTCCGCAGATCGACATCACAACGGTCGATCTGCACGAGGAGGGCCGGAGATGCCGAGACATCCTCACCCGGCTCGATGAGCTACCCCAGGTCTATGACCTCACCGGTCCACTCGGTGTCCCGATCTTCGCGTGCTGCTCCGGAGAGGCCACGATTGGCTACTTCGCCGACCTGGACCCGGCTGCGGCCCTGGGAGAGGGACTGAGGTGCGCTCTACAACGCCTGCAGTCCACAGGTTACGGCGAAGCAGAACCTCTCCCCTATCGGCTCCGTGGTCCATGGCAACAGACCTCCGCCCCGCCCGGTGACATGACAGCAGTGGCGTCGCGCCTGCACGCCCAGGGACGTGTGGCGTTAGCCGTACCGCTCGATCATGATCCGGAGGTGGCCGCGATCATGCCATATCTGACACGGGTTGTGATGTGTGATGCGTGAGGTGGCACTGATCGGGCGCGGGCTGATCCGCGACGCCATCGCCCAGGAACTCTCGAACGGCTGGCAGGTCAGCTGTCACGAAACGGCGTTGCCTTTACTCGGAAACCCGTGTCTGCTGATCGCGGCCGACGATGGTTGGAACACCGCTCGCACCGCGGAGATGCGAGCCGCCGCCACCACGCTGGCGGTGCCCTGGGTACGCGTCCGAGTGGAGCTGAATCACGTGGTGATCGGTCCAACGGAAACCCCGGGACAGGCGGGATGCGTGTCCTGCGCCGAGCGGCGGCGGCACCGCCTCCGTGCCGACCAGGAGGGACATCGGGCCATCTGGCGGCGGCACCGCCAGATCCTGCGTGAGCGCCCGTCCTCATGGCTCACTCGGCCGGGCGCCGCGCTGGTGGCGGAACTCCTCGCGGCGGAGGCGGCGGCCCTGCTGACCGAAGGCAGCTCTCCCCACTCCCACCGAGCCTTCTTCCGGGTGAACCTGGAACGACTCGACGTCCGCCTGCACCCGTTCCTGCCCGATTCATTCTGCAGCACCTGCGGCGACGCGCCGGCAGACACCGCCGAGTTGGCCGACCTGACTCTGGAGCCCAGGCCAATGCATCGCGAGGGCAGCTTTCGAACGCGAAACGTCGACGAAGACCTGGAAAAGCTGTACGTCGACCCCGAGTGCGGACTGATCGGCTCGATCTCGGAGTGGACGACGGGCGGATTGGCCGTAGCGTCGGCCACGGTGGGTGCGCGCGGCCTGGGCGAGGTGGTCGGCTATGGGCGGACTGGGACTCGCGCCGCCAGCAGGCGTATCGCCGTACTCGAGGGACTCGAGCGGTACGGCGGCGCCCCGGGCGCTCGGAGGCCGGCGGTGCGCGCAAGCTTCGCCGAGGTCGCCGATCACGCACTCGATCCGCGAACACTCGGCCTCTACCCGCCGGAACGCTACCGCTTGCCTGGCTTCCGGTTTCGGCCATTCGACGTGAACGAGACCCATACCTGGGTGTGGGGATACTCCTTCGCCCGGGAAGAGCCGATCCTAGTGCCGGAGACATGCGCCTACTACCAGCACAGACAAGGGCATGGGCACGAACAGGAGCTGATCTACGAGATCTCCAACGGCTGCGCGCTCGGCGGCTCACTTGAAGAGGCGATCTTGCACGGTGTTCTGGAGGTTGCGGAGCGAGATGCCTTCCTGCTGACCTGGTACTGTCGGCTGCCCGCTCCGCGCATTGAGCTGACCGCGGCCGCCGACCATCGGCTGCACCTGCTGCACGCGGCGCTGGAGGTGGAGACCGGATATCACATCTCGTTCCACGACATCAGTGTCGAGCAGCGGATCCCCTGTGTATGGGCCATGGCCGTAAACCCTCACGACGACGGCCGACCGGCAGCGATCTCCACAGCCGGATCCAGCCCCGACCCTGAACGTGCCATGGTTAACGCTCTGGCGGAGGTCGCCTCCAGCATCGCTCCCCTAGCAGACGTATACGCCCAGAATATGGATCGGGCGCGGCGGATGGTCACCGATCCCGGGCTCGTCAAGGATATGGACGACCATGCCTTGCTCTACGCGGATCCAGTTGCGGCGCGGCGGCTCAGTTTCCTGACTGAATCGTCCGGTGTACGCAAGCCGGCTGACATCGGAGCCCCAGAAGCCTTCACCGGCAACGATGTGACGGGTGTCCTCACCGAGACGGTCAGGCGTTACCTGGATACCGGGCTCGATGTGATCGTGATCGACCAGAGCGGCTCAGAGCACCGGGCGGGCGGGTTCGCCTGCGTGAAGGTGCTGATTCCCGGCACGCTGTCGATGACCTTCGGGCACGACAACCGTCGGGTGGACGGCCTGCCGCGGCTGCTGACTGTGCCGCGGCTGCTGGGCTACCGGGGCCGGGACCTGAGGCCCGGAGAGCTCAATCCCTACCCTCACCCCTTCCCGTGACCGCCGCATCGGTCGTCCGGCGCATGCTGGCATGGTTTCGTCCCCATCGGTGGCGTGTCGTGATCTCTCTGGCCATCGTGGTGATCTCCGTACCGTTGGGAGTCGTCAGTCCACTGCTGACACGCACGGTAATCGATCAAGGCCTGCTCCGTGGCGACGTTACGCTGCTGACGCTGCTGTGCGGGCTCATGGTCGTGCTGGGCGTCGCGAACAGCGCTTTGACCGTCGGCAATGTGGCTCTCACCAACAGCATCGGCCAGCGGGTCACGACCACCCTGCGCGCAACCGTGTACGGCAGGGCCCAAGCGCAGGAGCTGGCCTTCTACACCGAGGAAAGCACCTCCGAGGTGCAGGCTCGGCTCGTCAGCGACATCGACGGCGTGGACCGGTTCGTCACCAACACCGTGCAGCAGGCGCTGGCCGCGGCGACCGCACTGGCCGCCTCAGGCATCGCGATGCTGGTGCTGAGCTGGCCGCTGGCCCTCCTCTCCTTCGCCATGGCGTACGTGCTGGCGTTGTTCAACCACCGCTTCGCCAAGAAGCGCCAGGACCTGGCCCGGCAGCGACAGCGGCACATCACCTCGGTGCTGCGCTTCTCCGCTGAGGACCTCAGCCTGGGCGGTGTCATCCTGGGCCGGACGCTACACCGGACGAGGTGGCAGCTCGAACGGTTCGTCGATGTGTGCAGGCAGCTGAGCGAGATCACGGTTCGCCAGCGGGTGGTAGGCGCCACCGCCTACGTGATCATCGGGGCATCGTTCGCCTGCGTGCCACCCCTAGTGTTCTGGCTGTCCGGCACGGCGGTCACCGGGCTGAGCGTGGGAACGGTGATCGTCATGGTGATGCTGCAGATGCAGCTGTCCGATCCCATCCAGTCACTTCTGCAACTGTCCAGCAGTCTCCATGTCTCGCTGGCCAAGTTCGAGCGCGTCATCGAATACCTGGACATGCCGACGACCGTGGCAGTCGACGAAGATCCGGCCCCGGTTCCGAGGACCGAGATCAGCGTGACCCTGCGCGATGTGAGCCACCGGTACGGCGAGGGTGGGCGGACCGTGCTCAGCGGAATCGATCTGGACTTGCCCCCGGGGTCGGTAACGATCGTGCGCGGACGCACGGGGTCGGGCAAGAGCACGCTGGGGTTGATCCTGGCGGGCCTCCTGCGCCCGGCCGTGGGGACAGTCCATGTCTCAGGCGCCAGCGGTGCGACCCTGCGTGAGGTAGCCACGATCGTTCCGCAGCACACCACCCTGTTCGATGCGTCGATCCGGGAGAATTTGATGTTCGCCCGCGACGACGTGACCGAGGAGGACATCGTCCGGGCGATCGCCGCCGTTCGGCTGGACGATCTGGTGGCGAAGCTGCCACGAGGCCTCGACACTCCCATCGGCCAGGAGGGGCATCAGTTGTCGGGCGGAGAGCGTCAACGCCTGGCAGTGGCAAGGGCATTGCTTGCCGAATGGCAGGTGCTCATCGTCGATGAGGTCACCAGCGCCCTCGACGGCATCACCTCGGACGAGGTCTACGACAGCCTTCGCCTGTACTGCCAGGGAAGAACTCTGGTGATCATCGCGCACCGGCTTCCGCGTATCCAGCCCACGGACTGCGTGGTGGTGATGGCACACGGACGCATCGTGGAGAGCTGCCAGGCATGCTGATCAGCACCCAACGGCTATTGCGGGCGTCCGCTGCGGCAGACCTGCCCGCATCCCAACGCGTGCCTGACGTGCGACGACTTTCTGACCGACGGTCAATTCCTGGACCAGCACCGCGACCAGCTGAACCGCACCCGCAACCTCATCGCCACCGGCCAGGCTTGCGGCAACCAGCGCCTGGTCGAGATGAATCAGCGTGTCGAGATCAGCCTCACCCGCGTGATGGACACCATCGAGAAGCTGGAGTCGCCGTGATGCCCGATAACATCCGCTACCTTCGAGCCGCCGAACAGCAGCGCCGGGCACAGCTCGTGGATCAGGCCCGCGCGGCGATCCGCCACCTCGACGCTGCCGGAGAAGTCATCACCGTCGCCGCGGTTGTCCGGGCCTCGGGTACCTCTCGCGCGTTCCTTTACCGCGTCCCCGAGTTGATCGAGGACATTCAACGGTTGCGGTCCCGACAACAGCAGACCGGGCAACGTCAGCCCGTCCGCCAGCGGATGACCGATCCCTCCAAGGGAGCCCGCATTCGTCAACTCACCAGCGCCAACCGTGAGCTTCGCTCGGAGGTCTCCCGGCTGCGTGAGCAGAACGCTCTCCTGCTCGGCCGACTTCGTGAGACCGCAGCCACAACACCTATTGACTGAGACCGTCCCCCCCGGTGCAGGAGAGCTGAGATGCCTTCCCTCCGGCGCGGGCGCCGATATCCGTCGAGGCCTGGACCGGAGGGCGTGACACCGACCCGAGCGCCGGGCCCCTGGGCTGGGTGGAGATCAGTGACCGCAAGGCGGGAGCGATCAAGCTGACGCCGACCGAGGCCGCCCCTCGTTCTTAATCCGGCGCAGGTTGCACGGCCATGCGGCGATCGTCGGGACCGCGGGACTGACGTTGTCGATCGTCGGCGCCGGCGGCGCTTCCGCCTCTGCGTCGGCTGACAAGACTCTCAGCGGCAGTTGCTCGTCGGACCCCAAGGGTTACAGCGGCTCGGCGCGCTACTACTACAACAGCGCAGGGAGTGACGTCTTCACCAAGTTCACGTACACGATTGGCGGTCGCGCTGGATCGAAGACCGACGTGGCCATCGATGTCTATTCGGACAAGAACAACGCGGTCGACAAGTGGCACGGCGGTTGGGGCACCGACAGCGCCAAGGTGGGCACGAAGAGCACGACCGTCCACATCATCAGCCCGGCGAAGGACAAGGTCTAGGTGAAATTCTGGGTGCGCTGGGACCTTCCGGGCCTCGACCCCACGTGCAGCTTCCAGACCAAGCGGATCTAGCGGCCGATGATCCGCCGCGCACTTGTCGCGTCCCTGCTGGCGCTGGTGGCGGTCACGTCGTGTTCCACCGGCGGTGAGCAGGAAATTCCGCCGCTCTTCGTCGCCGCCTCCTCGACGGGGGCGATCGTGTACGACCCGCAGACCGAATCGCACCTCGGGTACGCCTCGGACGGGCGGCACGTGTGGACGGACAAGCAGGCTGCCGTCTGCGCGGCCCGGTGCCCTGAAGCGGCCTTCTCCACCGCTACCCGGAAGGTGCTGAGCCGGCGGGGCGATGCGGACACGGTCGTCGCCGAGGGAGGCACGCTCCAGATCCAGCGTTCGGACGGCAAGAAGGAGAGCTATCAGGTCGTCGGCGTGGAGAGCGTCCTCTGGCGGGAGAGCCCCGACCGGACGACGGCTCTGCTGCTCTACGCCGACCCCACGCTGCCCGGCGGTGAGATCCTGCGCTTCCAGCGCGACGCTCACGGATGGCGGGCTACAGGGGAGCGCGTGCCCGCTGGGGGGTTCTGGGGTGGCTGCGTCGGCGGAGACTGGGCGGTCCTGACCGGCGAGCGTGGAGGGATACTCAAGGACGGGACCGCCGTTCCCCTTCAGGTCAATCTCGACCAGCCCGGGGAATGCGTGGCCGGTACGCGAGGGGGCGCGGTGGTGTCCCGCTACGTCGACCAGCGCGGAACCCATCACACCGAGGTTCGCGGCATCGACCCGAGCGGGCGGCAGACGTGGTCGCGCGATGTCGCCGCTCGGGCCGGTGTGATCGCCGATCCGTCCGGTACGGCGGTCGGCCTGGTCCACGATGGTGAGCTGGAGTTGCTCGACGTCAAGGGGGAGGTCCGCGAGCGGCGCGAGGGCGGCCTCATTGAGACCGCCTCCGGCCAGGCGTCCCCATTCGGGGCGCGTCTTTCGGCATTACCGCTCCTCAGTCCTTCTCGAAACCGCTGCCGCCCTTCGCCATGTGACCGGCTCTCCCGGACCCGGACTACTACGGCGGCTCCGCCCCACTCGGCCCGTTCAGCGGTCGGTGCGCCTATCCACGCCCACAGACCGGACGTCTGCCGGCGGGGAGCCGTTACCGAGTGGTTCCCATGTTCACTGTGTGTCGCTCGACGAAGGAGGAGCCCGACTGTGTCCCAGCAGCATCGCCACGAGTACGCCGCAGCCCTTCCCCGTGGCCGTCCCGTTCGCCGGGCCCGCAGCATCTGGCAGTGCTGACACGTCCCGGCTTTGTCAGGGCTGCTCCCACCGGCACCACCCGGATCAGGGTGCCCTCAACTTCATCGACCTGCTGCCGACAGGCCGAAGGCAGAGGTCTCTCACCTCCACTCGAAGCACAGCGCCTCATGGCGCAACCGCGCAACTTCGAAGACCCGACATACCGGCGACATACCAGCAGTAAACCGGCTCAACGTAGCGTAGTCCGCGCCAGTCTTGCGGCACCGGCGGCCGGGTGTACATGTATCCCGCGTTCCTGGCCACTTACGCGTCGACCAGGTACGGCTGCGCCGTCCCTTACTTGCTCGAAACGCTTGGAGGCGAATGGATGTTCTCGTTGCTGGGGCCGTTGCGGGTGGTGGACTCCGCGAGAGAGATCCCTGTTCAGGCTGCCAAGCAGCGGGCCATCTTGGCCATGCTCCTGCTGAGATCGAACCAGGTGGTCACCTTCGACCTTCTCACCTCGGAATTGTGGCCAGCCGGTCCACCGGCCACGGCGAAGACGAGCCTGCAGACATATGTCTATCGCCTACGGCGGGCGATCGCCCCGCTCGCCGCGCGAGGCGTCGGGCTCCGAACCCAAGGTTCCGGATACCTGTTGGCCGTGCCGGACGGCATCGTTGACCTTGGGATATTCGAGAAACTGACCACCACCGGCACCGAAGCCTTGAACACGGGAGACCCCTGCCGAGCAGCCGAGTGCCTGCGAGATGCGCTCGGGATGTGGCGCGGGCCGTTGCTGGCCGATGTGGATGTCGAGGTCGTCCGCCAGGAACGCCGCCGAATGGAAGAAATTCGCCTGAACGCCTATGAGATGCGCCTTGAGGCGGAGCTGCGGCTCGGCCTCAACATCCACGTCGTCCCCGAACTGGAGCATTTCATCGCCGCCCAGCCGTTCAGGGAGACGTTGTGGGCCACGTTGATGCGGGCCCTGAACGCCGGAGGCCGTCGTATGGAAGCCCTCGCCGCGTATCGGAGGCTTTACCGGGTCCTCGACCAGGAACTCGGCATTCAGCCGAACGCCGAAGTGCAGCGACTTTACCAGGACATCCTTCACGGGCACCCTGACAGCCTGATCCTCTCGGGTGGCCGGCGTTAGAGCTGATCCGCTGTTTGAGAAGATGCACATGCCGCAGTTGCGCAGACTGGTTGGCCGTTCCGGCAGCTGCCGTCTCAGGCCTGGCCGGCGCAGGGGTCGGGCATTTCCCGCGCTGCGGCGAATTGCCCGACCCGTTGCTGGCCGCTACGCGGCTAGCAACACCGGCGGTCGAGAATTTGCAACGTGCCATAGGTGCTTCCCGGCCCCCAGTTGCACGCGTACTTCGTCTGCTGTGACTTGCTGCTGCAACCGGGGTTGTAATAGCACCGTCCCCACCAATAGCCGCCGATGGGTCTGTTGTAGCACTTGGTGACGGCATCGGCAGAGTCCTCGGGAAGGATCCATGCCACGGTGCGGTCTGCGAGTCTGGTTATGATCTTCACGATCCAAAGCCATTTCTTCGTTGCGGTCTCAGCCTGAATCCACGGCTTGACATCTTGTGATCATTTCTTGGGTCAATGTCTCGACGAGGACTGCTTCTCCTGGTGGAGCGCTGCTGTCGGGGTGTGGGAGGGGCGCCGTGCGCGGCCCGCCGCCCCTCCCACATTCAGAGCATTCGCGTCCAATATCGACCCGTGGATCGCGGCCTAGTTTCTGATTAGCACGAGGTAGCCCTTGGAGCGGGCGAATGGAAGGCGCGCACGTCGCCAGGTGCTCCAAGAGCCCAGTCGGCGGCGATCAGATGTAGCAGCAATAAATTGTATTCCGCCACGGCTGTGTACCGGACACCCGGCAGACAGTTCTGACCTGCTTCCTGACCTTGTGATCCATGTTTTTGGTACAGGCGTACGGGCCGCAGCGATATTGGGTTTCGCACTCGTCCGCCGCGGCGCGGTGTTCTGGAACGACCAGCGCGAGAAGACGATCGCCGATATTTTCGATGAGCCGTATCATTTCGTTTGTTCCATTTCCTTGTTGCCGATTCGATTTCTGGGCCCAAATTCTCTTACTGGCTCGCTCTCCGTTCTGCTGGGGTCTCTGGCAGAGGTTAGCTTTCGAATGGTGATGGCATGAATATCGCCGATAGGAAAATAACCGTGATCGCGAGAGTCGAAGCTCGCGTCGGTGTTGTCGCCGATCAGAATGAGTTGTCCGTCGGGTACACGGGCATCGGGGACGAGTGGCCGCACCGGTTGGGGGATAGGCTCGCCGGGTAGCGCGGCGATGCGCTTGATGAGGAACGGGCCGCCCATCGGCAGCGGGCTGCGCACCACGGCGATATGGCCGCTTCGCAGGGCCGCCGGGGCCACTCGCCGGGCCAGGAGTCGGTCGCCGTCGATCAGTGTGGGGGCCATGCTGTCGCCGTCGACACGGATCACGGAATACGTCGCGCGCAGCCGCAAGATCAACAAGACCGAAGTCGCGATCGCGCAGATCACGACGAGGAGCACCCACATCACAGGGCCACCGCCTCCTCCGGCTCCCGGTATCCGCTCGCCTGGAGGTTGAAGAGCCGCGCGTAGGGGCCGCGGGCAGACATGAGGGCGTCGTGCGTTCCGGCTTCCCGGATGGTGCCGTGCTCCAGAACGATGATGAGGTCGGCGTCGCGCACGGTGTTGAGCCGGTGAGAAATGAGCAGGCTGGAAGCGCCGTGGCGCCGACGTCGGGTCCGAGCGTGCACGTCGGCCTCGGCCTCCGGGTCCAGCCCGGCGGAGGGCTCGTCGAGAATCACGAGGTCGCGGTGGCCGCGGAACATGGCGCGGGCCAGGGCCGTGCGCTGCCACTGCCCGCCGCTGAGCACGACGCCCGTGTCGGGGTCGTCCTTGTCCTCCTCACTGAAGAACGTCCGCGTGAGCAGGGTGTCGTACCCGCGAGGAAGGGAGGAGAGCTTGTCATCGATCCCAGCCTCGCGAGCAGCCACACGGATTCGGGTTTCGTCCTCACGGGCGGGGACGAAGCCGATGGAGACGTTGTCGGCTGCGGACATGTCGTAGGCCATATGGTCCTGGAACACCCCGGTGATGCGGTGCCGCAGATCATCGGGGTGCACGTCACGGATGTCGACGCCATCCCACGTGATGCTTCCGTGCTGCGGGTCGTAGAACCGGCACAGGAGCTTGACGAGCGTGGACTTGCCGGCACCGTTCAGACCGACGACGGCGACTGCCGCGGCGGCCGGGATGAACAGGTTCAGGCCACGCAAGATCCACGGGTGATCCTCGCTGTAGCGGAACCACACGTTGGTCAGCTGGATACCGTGCCTCAGCCGGGGCAGTGGCGCAGGCTCGGCGGGAATGGGGAGGTCCGGCTCGGCCGAGGTCACAGCCACGTAATGGCCGAACATGAGCAGATCCTGGTGGAGAGCGGCGATGCCGACGATCAGGCCGGTGAGGGCGGCCTGGACCGCGCCGATGGCGGCGATCAGCAGGGACACGTCGCCGACGCTCAACGCACCGGAGCCGGCGGAGCTAACGGCCCAGATCAGCCCACCGCCCGCGACCACCGCGCCCAGCAGCGTCAGCAGGCTCTCGACGGACAGTTCCTTGATGTCCATCCGGCGGCGTGCGGCGTTGGACGTGCGCAACTCGGTCATCATGCGGCCTCGCAGGAAACGGCCGCTGTTGAACAGACGGATCTCCTTCGCCGCCGCAACCGTGGTGAGCAGATCGCCGTAGAACATCTGGCGTCGTTCGGCCGGGCCGATGTCCCACATCATCGCGGCGCGACGATGCGACAGGCGCAACTGCGCCACCAGCGCAGGAACCCCGGTTGCCAGGACGATCCCGGTGAGAACTGGACTGATCACCAGAAGGGAGCCGACCATCCCGGTCAGCGTGATCACCGCACTCGCCGCTCCAAGGGATCCGGTGACGACTTCCTGCCCCGTCGACAGGCTGTTCTTCGCCATGCGCAGCCGGTCGTGGAAGTTGGGGTCCTCGAACCGTCGTAACCCGGCGAACCGCAGGGTCGCGGAGAACAGTTGTGCGGTGGTCTGAGCGGTGAACAACCTGCCCATCTCGCTGTTGAGGTACTGCACGAGCTGGGGCAGTGTCGTCATCAGGACGCCCGCGGCGGCCAGACCCACCGCGAGGGTACTCAGCTCGGCCGCCGATCCCTGTTCCGCCAGGGAGTCGACCACCAGTTTGGTCAGCCACGCCACCGCAATCGGCGCGATCGCCTCAGCGAGTATCACCAGGACGTAGACCGCCATCAATCCCGGGGCCGCGCGAAGGGCGACCCCCGCGGCCACCTTTGCCGTTCGGATCATGCGCTGACCGTGGCGGGCAACGTGGGATCGTTGTCGGTGACCCTGCCGTCCGCACCGATCACGAAGAGGGTCGGATAGCCGGCGACCTTGAAGGCGCTCTGAATGGCGTCCTGAGGCGCCTCGACCACTACACGTGCCACCTCAGCGAGGCGTTCGACGTCGTCGGCGGCCTCCTCGCCGCTGCCGGCGACGACGACGGCGAGCACCGCGGCCGAGGATTGGCGGGCATGGTCGATAAAGCGCGGCATCAGTTCCCTGCAGGGCTGGCAGGACGGAGAGAAGAAACCGATGAGAGCGGGCCCATCGAGCAGCTCATCGGAAATCGGCTCGCCATCGGTCGTGGTGGCGGCGAACTCCGGCAGCTTCTCCCCGATGGCGAGCCCTTCCGCCATGGGCGGCAAGAATGCCGCTGACGCGGCCTGCTTCCGCAGTCGGCGGATCACTCCCACCGTCAGCAAGAGATTCAGCATGCACAGCATGCCGACCACGACGACGGCCACGATCAGATACGGCATCATGAACTCCCCGAGACTTCCATGAACAGATCGGCGATATCGTCGAAGACGATCAAGAGGATGGCGCCGACCAGCCCGACCGGCACTGCCAGGGCGAGACCGGCCACGGTGATCGGGCCGCCGGGGAACATCAGCGTCACCCAACCCAGCGCGACAACGAGCAGCAGAAGCCCGTTGCGGATCAGATGCACTGGACCGAGCGGGGTCGCGGACACGCCGAAGCACCGGCATGGCTCGCGCTGCCCCCAGCGAAGGGAAACGGCGATCCACATGGAGAACGCGATCAACAGCATCCCGCTGGCGGCCAGCCCCGTGTGTGGAAGCACGATCAAGGTGGCCGCAGCAACAACTTCCATAGCCACCGTTGCCATGGCAGCCGCGAACCGGGCCGGGCCGGGCAGCAATCGCAGGGCGGCGGCGAAAGACTGTAGTGCGGTACGGCTGCGCAGCTTCGAGTACGCGGAGACAACGAAGACCGTGGTGAGCAGGACTTGACTCGCCACCAGCACGTGCGACATGACCTAAATGCTCTTTCGGCCCGCTAGCCCGGTGCTAGCGCGCCGATAGCGCGGTTGGTGGCGTCTGGCGATGAGACGAGCGCTGGGCACAGGTCCCAGGTCCACGGGCGTGCCGGGAATCGGTGCAACCCCCGGCACGCCCCGAGGTCAGTCAGCGAGGCGGAACTGCAGGTCGGTGTCCCAGTTGTTCATGTCGGGCTCTTCGACGGGGTTGGTGTTGTAGAGCTCCAGGCGAGAGCCCCAACGTTGTGGGCCGTCATCGACGAAACTGTTCTGTGGCGGCCGGTCGGCGGCGACCTCGACATCGGTGAAAGCGGTCGAGGGTCTTCCCCCACGGAAGTGGACACGCGTTGGGGTGTGTCATGCAGCCAGTGTCAGGCTACTCGATCTTTGCTGGTGTAGGTGCTCATAGGCGACGGGGCTGAGGTGCTCGTTGGCTGAATGCCTTGTGCGGGTGTTGTAGCGGGTCAGCCATCGAAAGACCGTGCGTCGGCAGGTGGCGGCGTCGCCGTAGTGGGGTGCGCCTTGGAGCGTCTCGCGTTTGAGGGAGGCGTGGAAACTCTCGCAGGCGGCGTTGTCGGCGCTGGTCCCGACGGCTCCCATGGATTGGGTGACGCCCAGCTCGCGGCACAGGGCGGCGTAGTCCTTGGAGGTGTATTGCGCCCCGTGATCGCTGTGAAAGACGGAGCCGGCCAGGCCGCCCCGGGTCGCCGCGGCCATCGTCAGCGCGTCGGCGACCAGGTCGGTGCGCATGTGGCCGGCGATCGACCAGCCCACCACCCGGCGGCTGAAACAGTCCAGCACGGTCGCCAGGTAGAGGAAGTTCCCGTCGCCGAGCGGGAGATAGGTGATGTCGCCCATGTACTTCCTGCCCGGTTCTCCGGCGGTGAAGTCCCGCGCGAACAGGTCCGGCACCGGTGCGGCGGCCGGCTCGGGGACGGTGGTGCGGACGCGTCGGCGCAGGCGGCTGCCGGTGATGGAGAACTTGCGCATCACGCGGGCCACCCGCTTGGCGTTGATCTTTCGGCCGTCGGCACGCAGCTCGGCGGTCACCCGAGGCGAGCCGTAGGCGCCGTCGGAGTCGGCGTGGACGGTACGGATCTCCTCGGCCAGCGCCTGGTCGGCTGCCTCACCCTGGATCCGCTCGGCAGCCGCGCCGCCCCCGGTCGGCAACGGGTCCCGCGCAGCAGACCGAGAAGCGGCCCGGGCTGCCGTCGGCGGGACGTCGTTGCGCTCACGCGCCCGCAGCACCCACGCGCGCAGGCTGCCCCGGCTCACCAGGTCGGCGGCGATGCCCTTGTAAGTCGCCCCTTCAGTGGACTCGTACAAGGCCACAGCATCGGCCCTGAACTCATCCGAGTAGTCCTTCAACGCCATCGGCGGTATCTCGCTTCCTCTGGATCAAGCAAGATCCAGTATCAGCGTGTCCACCAAGCGGGGGAGGCACCCTTCCCGGCCTGCGCGGCAAGAGCAGCGGCCCCGTCTCACCGCGAACAGGCGGCGAGCGCAGACGAACCAGTCCCGAAGTCCTCGCCAGCCTTGATCTCCAATCCCATTGCACCACCCTCCGTGGGCAGGGATTGGAGCTCATCGGTGATGACCATTCGCACTGGAAGACCTGCGGATGACGAACATCCCCCTCACGTCATTTCAGGCCGTCGAGGAAGGACTTGGCCACCTTCGTCAGGGCAGGTTGCGCGACTGCCGACTCGAAGAACGGTGCCCGGTAGCCGGCGGCGTCGGCGAGACCGCCTCCGGTCGTTGTCCCCCGGAACGTGACCTCGACCGTCCGGTCGCCCACCAGGACTTTGATGAGGATCTCCGTCGTGGGGGGCGCGCTCTTGTCGTAAAGCTTGGTGGTGCTGGAGACCACGACGAATGCCTTCTCGCCGAGCCCGGAGAGCTCCTGGCGGGGTTCGTAGTTTGTGTGGAGGCGATCGCTGGTGAGGCCGCCCCTGTCGTGGTACCGGTCGTACTTCTTGGCATCGCGATCGAACTGGAACGTCGATCCGGTGTCGCCGCCACCCCAGTCGACCACGTGAATGTCGAGTTCACCGCCGCGAGCGGTGAACTCCTGCCCAGGCTGGTGCTTGATGACCTCCTTGACCGACCAGGTGCAGGTGGTCTGCTTGATCCTGCCGTCATTGGTGCTGACGGACGGTCCGCCGACAGCGGGGAAGAACGCCGCCTCGATCTGTTCGGCGGTGACGATGCCGCAGGGCCCGGCGAGTTTCACCTTGTCGGCACTCTTGGCCATTTCCGCGGCGATGAGCTTGGCGACTTTTCCGGCCGAGCCCCGCGTCTCGTCGCCGGAGGGGTACTTGGCGCCGGTCCGGTTGTCACCGCCGTAGGTGACCTTGACCAGCCAGGGTCCCTGCCGGACGAACACCTCCGCTTTGAGGCCGCTCCTCCCTATCGAGGTCTGGCTGTAGGAGGCGTCGCCATACTCCAGCGTTTTGAGCTCGCCGAATGCCGAGCCTGAGGTCCTGCCATCGATCCGCTTGCCGTTCCGGACGTTGACTCGCCGCGCGTGCGTTTGCTTGTCCTGGTCGAAGCGGTCCGTGGCGTATTCGACAGCGCTGCGTGTCTCTGCGCTCTTGGCTTCCACGGAGATGCTCAGCGCGCGATATCCGAGGACGCCGTTGCCGACGTCCATCTTGCTGTTCGTCCAGCTGCAGGCCGCCCGCTTCTCGGTGTCGGTGGCGGCCCCAGTGGATGCGTCCTTCCCGCCGTATTCGGCGTCGGCTACCAGGCTCTTACGGAGATCGCCCGGTACGGCGGCGCAGAGCTGGTCGCCGGTGATCGCCCGGAGTTTCACCGGATCGGTGGCCTTCGCCTCCTCGGCCGTGGGCGACCGGGTCGGATTGCCCCGGCCGGAGGTCGGGCTCGCGGGCGGGCCGGCTTCGTCACGGCTCAGGAGCAGCCAGCCCCCTGCCAGACCGCCGAGCACGACGACGCCGAGCACGACGACGACGGCGATCAGCGGCCCCTTCCCTCCCTTTCCGTTGCCGTTTGGTAGGGGAGGAGGCCACTGCCCTCCGGATCCGCCTTGCGGGTGGCGCGGCTGCCCGCCGGGACCGGGAGGCCACCGTACGCCCGGTCCCGGCCGTTCGCCCTGTGCGGGGGGTGGAAAGCTGCCCGGAGGCCAGGCCTGCCCGCGGTGCTGGCCGCCCGGATATCCGGGCGCGCTGGATCCGTGGGATGGCGGGTAAGGGGTGGACATCGGCGAACCTCCAGAGCGGGCCAGCCTGCCGCCCCTGATGTGGCAGGCATACGGGAGGAAGGCGTGCTTCGCCCCTTACGCCCGGGATGCGAGCCTACGGATGGCGGGAACGCAGGTGTGTCAGGTATACGCCCCTCACCGTGATTACGGTTCGGTCAATCGTTAGGCTTTCGTCCGAACGAAATCGGCGGGAGCGAGGTGGCGAGATGGCGCAGGAGGCGGCGCGGCTGCTGGTCCGCTTCGGTCGCCGGTACGCGGCCGTCGTGCGCCTGGTGACGCTGCTTCCGATCTGCATGATCGCGCTGTTCCGCTCCGCTCCCGAGAATCTGGCGCCCACTGTCGTCGTCGTCGCCGTCGCGGCGGTTTGGATCTGCGGCTATGCGTGGTGGCTCGACAAAGGCAAGGGGAACGTCCCGGTCGTCCTTGACGTCCTCGTCCTGCTGGGGCTGTCCGCGTGCGTCGGGTGGACAAGCGCGGTTGAGGACACCAACACCGGCTGGCTGCGCCTGCTGGTCCTCTTCATGTGCGTCACCTGCCAGTGGCATACGCCGGTGCTGGTGGGTGCCGCCGCGGCGCTGACAGCCGGGGGTGGATTGGTGGTCGCCGTCGCCGAGGCAGGCGCGGACGCCAGCGTGATCCGAGGGCTGCTGTGGGCGCCGGTGGCGGCCGCGCTTTCCCGGGTGGCCTGGATACTCCTGCGTCGGGCCGCCCACCAGGCTGATCTGACGGCCGCCGAGGCCGCGCGGGCGCGCGGCCAATCGCTCCTGGCCGCTGCCGCCCGCGCCGAGGAACGCGAGTTCGCCAACGCCCTGCACGACACAGCGGCGACGACCCTGCTGATGGTCGGCATCGGACAGGTGCGCTCCGACGCCGGCTGGCTGGCCGCTCAGGCCCGCCGGGATCTCGACAGACTCGGCTCGGGCCACAGCCCGGCCCTCCCGCACGCCGATGTCGTGGGCCTGCTGCGCGCCGACCTCGACGCGGTGCCGCTGACCGTGGAGTTCGACGCCCCCAAGGAGTTGCGCCTGCCGTACGACGTCGCGCGCGCGATCGCCGATGCGGCTGGAGAGGCGCTCACCAACGTGCGCCGGCACGCGGATACGACCCGGGCGACCATACGACTGTGTGGCGACTCGCGAGCGCTGCGACTCGACATCGCCGACCAGGGAAGGGGATTCTCCCCGGCGGAGGTGCCGGCCACCAGGTACGGCTTGCGCGAGTCCGTACATGGCAGGATGACCCGCATCGGTGGCACGGCCACGATCACCTCCGCTTCCGGCAAGGGTGCCCTGGTACGGCTGGAATGGCGGGCCGGTGATGGCTGACATATTCGAGGCCGCGTTACGGCACAGCCTGCGGATCGCGACACTGCTCGCCGCCTCGGTGATCGTGTTCGGGCTCGGGATGGCGAACCTGCTGCGCCACCTGGACCGCTACGAGCCCGCGCTCGCACAGTTCGGCGCCATGGCCGCCCTCGGGGCCGTACTCGCGGGTGAGGCGGCCCTGCTCGTCCGGGGAAGATCGTGGCACCGGCTCCGTTGGGTCGCTATCGCCGTCGTGCTCGGCGCGTCGGCCCTGTCATACGTGGCTCTGCCGGACAGACGCACCTCGACCGAGGTCGACTGGGTGTTCGGCGCCGCCAACTGGGTGGGCGTCGTCGTCCTGCTCGATCGGCCGCTGCGCGCCTGCGTGGCGTTCCTGCTGGCCCACGAGCTCACTGCCGTGCTGCATCTGCTCGTGTTCGATCAGCCCACCCAGCGGGCGCTGGCCCGGTTCGCCACCGGTTCGGTGAGCGTGGTGGGCTTCCCGTTGTGCGTGGCGGTGATGGCGGCGATCCTGCACCGTCTCGGGGCGATAGCGGCGGCCGCGCACCTGGAGATCGAGCGGGTACGGGTCTCCGAGGCCGGTACGGCAGAGGCGCACCGGCGCAGGCTGCAGCGGTACGGCGAGCTGTCGGTGGCCACGATTCCGCTGCTGGAAGGGCTCGCCGACGGATCGCTCGGGCCCGAGGATCCGCAGGTTCAGCGGCGCTGCGCGATTGAGGCGGCCCGGATGCGGCGGCTGTTCGCCGAGGCCGACTCCGTCGCCGACCCCCTGCTGCACGAGCTGCGTCACTGCGCCGACGTGGCCGACCGCAAGGGTGTCGTGGTGGAACTGGACGCCCGAGGCCAGTGGCCGGTGCCGCCCGTGGCCGTACGGCGCGATCTGACCGATGCGGTCCTGACCGTGCTCGCCACAGCCGCCTCACGGGCACGGGTCACCGTCGTGGGCGACGTGGACCTGGTGTCGGTGAGCGTCGTCGCAGACTGCGACGAGGTGACAGCGCCGAATCCGGTCTCAACCGGTGTCCGGGTTGAGGCGTTGCACCACGACGACATGGTCTGGATGGAGGCCCGATGGCAGCCGACGAACTGATCACTGCCGTGATCGTCGACGATCACGCGGCCATCGCCGCCGGAGTCGGAAGCTGGTGTGCCCGCGCCGTACCGCCCATCGACCTCATCGACGCCGGAGACCGGCTCGCCAACGTCTGGACCGGGCCGGGCGCCGACGCCGACGTTGTGATCTTCGATCTGGAGCTGGTGCCCGGCCTGCCGAACTTCGGGGAGCTGCGCAGACTGGTCGACAGCGGCAGGCGCGTGATCGTGTATTCCCAGCACACAGAAGACGCCATCGCCATCAAGTGCGTCGATATCGGCGCGCTCGCCTACCTGACCAAGCGGGAGGGGCCGGAGCACTTGGTCCCCGCCATCCAGGCGGCCGCGCAGGGCGAGCCGTACACCACGCCGTCACTGTCCGGGGCGTTCATCGCGGACACCGCCGCCGACCGGCCGCGGCTGTCCCGGCGCGAGGTCGAGGTGCTGCGGGCATGGTTCGTCTCCTCCTCGAAGGAGCTTGTCGCGGCCAAGCTCAACATCGCCGTCAAGACCGTCGACACCTACATCGCACGTGTACGGGTCAAGTACGCCAATGTGGGACGGGCTGCCCGTACCAAGAGCGAGCTCGTCGGCCGCGCCCTCGACGACGGACTCATCACGCTCGCCGAGCTCAACCAGACGGAAACCTCGTTGTAGGGCATTCGCCGGACATCGCTATGCCCGATGTCTCCCTAATGTGGTGATCGGCCGCGCCAAGCCGCGGATACCCACTGCACAGGCAGCGGGTATCCCCTTGTGCTCGGGGACGAACGTGAGAGCCATGGGGAAGGTTGTGGTGTCGGTCTGTACGACGGGTGCGTTCTCGATTGCTCGTGGATTCGGTGAGGACCCGTGCGTGAGGTGATCGACTGGTTCTGGCCCATGTAGCTCAGGCCGATGCCGCGGAGTCGCCGCCGGGCGGTGACGACGCTTGAGGCGTACGCGCTCCGCGCCGGCTCACCATCGAAACGGCTGTCCGGGCTGGCTGCCCCAACGAGCGGACGTCTCCTTTCCCGCTCCCGGCACAGAGATTCGCGTCAGCCATCCGAAATGACAGGGGGAGCTCTGATGGGACTGGAGATCAAAATCCTGGGGCCGTGGGAGATCACGGCGAACGGAGAGCCGGCCGTGCTGGCCGGTCAGCGACGAGTGGGGGTCCTGACCAGGTTGGCATTGAGCGCCGGGCAGCCGGTTCCCGCGGAACAACTGCTCGCCCAGGTATGGGGCGAGAGCACGGCGACGACGGCGGCTAAGCAGCTGCACATCGTGGTGTCGAAACTTCGCGGCTTGCTCTCACGGCACCAGGACGACGAAATCATCGCGACCGTCTCCGGCGGGTACCAGTTGAATCTCCCCCGCGAGCGCATCGACGCCCACCTGTTCTCGCTCCTGGCCCGACGGGCACGTACCGCGAGGGCACAGGGCCAGATCGCGACGGCGGACGGGCTGTTCCACCAGGCTCTGGACCTGTGGCGGGGCGACGCGCTGGCCGGCATGACCGCCTCGTGGGCCCAGGTCGAGTCCGATCGCCTGGAAGAGGAGCGCCTCACCACACTGGAGGACCACGTTGACCTGCGCCTGGCAGCCGGTGACCATCACGGGGTCGTTCCGGTGCTCACCGCCCACGTCAAGGCCAATCCGCTGCGAGAACGTCCGCGCGCCCAGCTGATGCTGGCGCTGTACCGGGCCTCGCGCCCCTCGGAAGCGCTCGAGGTGTACCGGGAGACGCGCCGCATCATGGCCGATGAGCTGGGTATCGAACCAGGAGCGGCACTGCGCCGGCTGCAGCAGGCGGTGCTCCGGCGAGATCCCGCACTCGACCTCGGCCCTCCGGCACAGCGTGCCACGCTCACCAAGCCCGTCATTCCCACCGAACTCCCCGCCGATATCCAGGCGTTCACCGCGCGTACCACGGAGATCGCTTGGCTGCACAGGACGCTCACCGATACCCGGCCTGGGCTGCCCGCCGTCGCCGCGGTGCACGGTCCCGGCGGGGTGGGCAAATCCGCACTGGCCATACATGTCGCGCACACCGTCGCCGATCGCTTCGCCGACGGCGTCCTCTACGTCGACCTGCGCGCCGCCACCGCCGGGCGCCAGCCACTGCCGCCGTTCGAGGCCCTCGCCCGGCTGTTGCGCTCACTCGGGCTTGACGGCGCCGCCATACCGCCCACCCTGGACGAGGCCGCTGCCCGCTACCGCTCGCTGACCTCGACGCGCAACCTGCTGATCGTCCTCGACGACGCGCTCGACGCTGGCCAGGTCCGGCCACTCATCCCCGCCGGGCCGTCATGCGCGGTCATCATCACCAGCCGCCGGATCATGGCCTCGCTCGACAGCACGAGCCATCTGCGACTGACCGGGCTTGACCGCGCCGACGCCACCGCACTGTTCCTCCGCATCGCGGATTCCGGCCGGGTCCATGGCGAGCCGGAAGCGGTGCGGCAAATCGTCCAGCAGTGCGGCGCGCTCCCCCTGGCGCTCCGCATCTCGGCGGCACGCCTGGCCGCCCGACCCGATCGGGCGCTGTCCTTTCTGGCCGACCAGCTCACCGACCCCGACTATCGCCTCGACGCGCTCGAACACGCCGATCTGGCCATCCGCGACAGCATCGCGGTCAGCCTCCAGCACCTCCTGAGCGAACCCGCGGGTCATGACGCCTGCCACGCGTTTCTCATGCTCGGAATGCTGGAAACCTCCATCCACACGGTGGCCGGCACGTCCGCTCTGACCGGCTGGCCGGAACACAGGGCGGAAGTCGCACTCAATCACCTCCTGGATGCCGGCCTCCTCGAGCCCGCCGGGCCCGACCGCTATCGGATGCACGACCTCATCCGCCTCCACGCCCGCGAGCAGGCCGCCCGCCATTTACCTGGACCCGTGCACGCCGCCACGGCGTGTTCCACCACTACCTGGAGCGGGTGACTTGGCTGAATACCGGCCGGCGCTCGTTGCTACGCTGGTCCGCGGTCCGCCCCTGGCAGCGCGGCCCAGCTGCGGGGTGGTGGTCGGCGGCCAGTGTCGTGCCGTCCGTCTCGCCCAGCACGGTGGACGCCACGGCGGGCGGCCCCATGCTGGTCCTACAGCATGTTCCTGATCGGCCGCGGCATGTCGGGAACGGGTTGCTCGAGCAGTTCGTCGACCTCCGCGCGGGTCAGGAGGCGTGTCTCCAGCAGGGCCGTGAAGCATTCGGCCCAGTTTCTCCGCGCTTCGCCGTGCCGTCCCAGAGTGTGCAGGGTTTGGCCGGACCACCAGGCGGTCACGGCGTAGCCGATGCGGTATCCAGCCTCGCGCAGGAGCGCCAGCGCCACCTGGTAGGTGTCGGCCGCCTCGGTGAGACGTCCGGCATGCAGGTAGGCGCGGCTCAGGGTCGCGCGGGACAACCCCTCCCCGTACAAGCTGCCGGTCCACTCCACGACGGCCGTCCTCGCCTGTGCGATGGCCTCCTCGAATAGACCCTGCCGGTAGAGCACATGCACGCGATTGTTGAGGATGGCGCCCCGCGCGTAGCGGTCGTCGATCTCCTCGGCGATGTTCAGGGCCTGTGCCAGGTTGGTGCGGGCGAGGTCGAGCTGCCCCAGCATGGTGTAGATGATGCCGAGGTTGTTGAAGGAGCCAATTCTCCGGTGCGGCAGGGCGGCCTTGTCCCAGCACGCCACTGCCCGTTCCAGGTGGTCGATCGCCTGCTCGTAGCGCCCCTGGTCGCGGTAGACCCAGCCCAGGTAGCTCTCCGCCTGAGCTTGGCCGGCCCAATCTCCGCGCCGCGCGGCCACCTCGACCGCGTTCCGGTGGACGTCGGCCAGGTGCGTGACCCAACCGCGGTAGTTGAACGGCATGTGCAGCCCCAATGCCAGTCCGATGGCGGTGTCCGGGTCGGCGGACTCGGCCGCCTGATGGGCCACGGCGAGCAGGTTGTCACGCTCGGTCTCGGTCCATTCGCTGACCTCCCGCGTGCTGGCAAACACGACACCAAGCTGCTCGGCCTGGTATGAGGGCTCCTGGACCTGGGGGTGCACGCGCTGTGTGGCGGTGTTGACCGTGGCCAGGTAATGGTGAAGGCCGCGGCGGAGCGCGGCCGCGCGTTCCGGCTCGGACAGCTCGCGGGTGGCCTGCTCCCTGGCATACAGGCGGATGAGGTCGTGGAAGCGGTACCGGCCGCGCCCCGCGGCCTCCAGGAGCCGGGCACCGCGGAGCCGTTCGAGGGCCGCCTCCGCCTGTGCCTCGGGCCAGTGGGCCAGGGCGGCCGTGGCGGCCGGGGTGTGGGTCGGCGTGTCGAGCAGGCCGAGGAGTAGCAGGGCGTGGGCGGCGTCGTGGCCGTTGGGCTCCTCGCGCAGGTGCCGGTGGCTCACGGCGATGCTGGTGCGTACGGCCAGATCGGCGTACTGCAGGGTGTCCAGGCGCCGGGCGGCGTCGGCCAGGCGGTCGGCGAGGTCGGCCAGCCGCCAGTCGGGCCGCGCCGCCAGCCGGGCGCCGGCTACCCGGATGGCCAGGGGGAAGCCACCGCACAGCTCGGCGATCTTCGCGGCCGACTCCGGCTCGCGCTGGACACGCTCGGGGGCGGCGATCCTGGCCAGCAGCGTGACGGCATCGTGGTCGCCGAGCCCGGCCAGGTGCAGGCGATGGGCGTCGTCGAGGGTGGTCAGAGCCTTGCGGCTCGTGATGACGGCGCGGCAGCCCGCGCCCGCCGGAATGAGCGGCCGCACCTGGTGGGCGTCGAGCGCGTTGTCGAGGATGACGAGCAGCTCGCTCGCCGCGGTGAGCGACCGGTAGCGGGCGATCGCGCTCTCCAGGTCGGCCGGTACGGCGGAGCCATCCAGACCCAGCGAACGCAGCAGGTGGCCCAGGGCGTCGACCACGGGCAGGGGCGGCAGTCCAGGGGTAGCACCGTTCAAGTTGACGTAGATGACGCCGTCGCGGAACCGCCCGGCCATCGCGTGCGCGACATGGACGGCGAGCGCCGACTTGCCCACGCCGCCGGGCCCGTCGACGACGGCCACGCCCGCACGCAGCAACGCCTCCCTCAACCAGTCCACCTCCTCATGCCGGGCGGTGAACGAGCGGGTGTCGGCCGGCAGTTCGGCGGGGACGAGCGTGCTGGACTGCGCCGGTGTGGCGCGCTCGAGCACGGGGTCCCTGGTGAGGATGTCGTGCTGCAGCCGGCGCAGTCGCGGGCCTGGCTCGAGGCCGAGCTCCTCCACCATGGCGGTGTGGCCATCCTGGTAGACCGCGAGCGCTTCGGACGGCCGGCCCGCCCGGTATAGCGCCAGCATCAGCTGAGCGCGCGGCTCCTCTCGCAGCGGGTGGGCCTGGACGTATGGGGCGAGGTCGGCCACCACCGCGTGGTGGTCCCCTGCGGCCAGCCGCAGGTCGATGTGGTCCTCGAAGACGGCCAGGCGCTCCTCCTCCAGGCGCCGGGACTCGATCTGCGCCCACGGGTCGTCCAGCTCGGCCAAGGCGCGACCCCGCCACAAGGCCAGTGCCCGCCGGAACAACCCGTCGGCCGTGTCCGGCTCGCGCCGGCCGCGCGCCAGCCGCGCCTGGCCGGCCAGCAGCGTGAAGTTGTGCGCGTCGACCTGGTCGCGGGGCAGGTCCAGCAGGTAGCCGCCGGGCACGGTCGCGATGATCTCGGGAGTGAGCACCTCACGCAACTTCGACACCACGATGTGGAGCTGCTTGCCGGCCGTAGTCGTCGAGGTCTGCCCCCAGACGTCGGCGAGGAGTTGACGCGAGGTGACCGGCTGCCCGGCGGCCAGCGCCAGCCGCGTCAGGACCGTGACGCGGCGACGGCCCGCCAGCCGTACCGGTTGCCCGCCCACCTTGATCTCCCAGGGTCCGAGGAACCTTATTTCCGGTGCCGCCAGGGAGAGGAATGTACGGCCATGATGCGGCTCCAGCATGTCTGCATCACCTCGCTTGCGACCGCCTTTTGTCCGTCCCGCAGCCCTCGCAGAGCACAAAAGACGAACCTGTTGCCGCCCTTGCCGTTCCAGATGGTCAGCGTCCCGGTAGCGGCCGAGAAGAGGTCCGCCACGCCGTCGGCGTTGAAGTTCGGCCCGGCCGATCCGGTCATCGCGGCGTGGTGCGACCGGAGCTCCGCCCCGGAGAGCGCGCGGTCGTAGATCGCGAACTTTCCGACCGCCCCCTTGAAATACGACTTCCCGTCACGGGTGCCGACCCGGACCGGCGCGGATCCCGGCCTGGGCTTGACGATGACCTCAACCGCCGTACCGGGGCGGTAGGCCAGGTTGTCCGTGCCCGCCGGCACGCCGTTGCGATAGATGCGCACCTTCCCGTACGTGCCTTCGCTGGTGTCGAACGTGACCGCGTAGTGGATCCACTCGCTGACCTTCACCGGCATCTGGAAGTACCTGGAAGTACGCCCCGGCGCCGTAGCCGCCGTCGAGGTTCCAGGCGTATCCGGAGATGCGGTTGGGGCGGTCCTCGTCGTTGTCCTTGGAGTACATCCGCCCCGCCCACTCGCGGTCGCCGCCGCTGCCCGACTTCGTGCCCTTGTCCATGAAGTAGACGTAGCCGGTCTGTTCCTCGTCGGGGAACTGGAGGGTGTGCGGCCTGATCCACGCTTCCACGGTGAGCTTGCCCGTGGTGGAGATGTGGAACTGCTTGGCGGTGAAAATTTCCCGATGAGCTGTTGAAGACGGATGCACCGTCCTGGTTGGGCAGCCGGACTGTGCTGGTGACACCGTGGAAGGTCCCCGTGTGGTTGTTGCCGGTGCGGTCGACCTCCCTGTGCCGAATCGCATCCGCCTCATGAATTCATCACTTTTCCTCCCATCCAGGGGCTCTGCACGGCGGAACACTAGGGGACGGCGGTATATCGCCGGTATGTCGCCACAGGCGCTGGTGATTCGCCGCGCCCAGCATCGCGAAGGCATTCCCCGGTCAGGCCCGGCCGTGCCAGTGATCAGTATCCCCTTGCCCAGGATGGGGCCTGGAGTGTTCGGGCCCCAGCGGTTGAGGACCGCGGTCGTGGAGAACCGGACCTCCCGCCCCAGGAGTAACCACTTGATGTCAAGCCAGGCAATCACGGGTCGGCCGCGTGCGTCGACGGTGAGCTCGATTGCGCCGGAGTCGTGCTCGACTGTCCGACGGCACTGGCCGAGCAGGTGCTTTCCACGCAGGTGACGAGCAGTAGTCGCCGATTCTGCATGTCCCAGACAGCCAGGCGGGCGGGTCCCGCCGGGTCCACCGCGAGCGCCGGCGCCGGGTGGCGCTCGTGGTGTCCACGTGGTGGAACGCCGGGCCGGGTGCGCTCATGACAGTTCTGCGAGAACTTCGCGTTGCGGGCCACCCAGTCCTGGTACGCACTCTCGGTGGCGGGGTAGGTGAGCGGCACCCGCTCCACCACGTTCAGGTCACACTGGAACGCGTTGCTCCGGGCGATGCCCTGCGGATCCACGCTGACCAGGTCAAAGTACTGGCACAGCACGCCATCTGCGGGGGCGGGACGTTCGACGCCTGACCGCCGACCGCGAGCGGCAGGTCGGCTGGTTCGTTCCCCGGAGTGGACGAGGCGGACGTCTACAGTACTCCTATTTGAGCGGTACGCGACGACCCGATGAACATACCCGCGTCATACCGTCGCCTCCTATGGTCGATCCCGCGTACGAGAAGTCAGCGGGAAGGCGAGCAACGCCTTAACAAGCGTTACGGAAAATCGCCTTCCCTGTTCATTTCCCATCCAGCCGGAATCCTCCTGGAGGAATCTCATGCCTCGATCCGCTTTATTACGCGGATTCATCGCCACGCTGTTCGCCGCCGCGCTCGGGATCGTCGGGCTGGCGAGCCCCGCGCTGGCCGTACCAGACTTCCAGCTTCCCTTCCTGTGTGGTCAGAAGTGGCAGCTGAACAGCTGGGGGCACGCGCCCGCTCTCGACATGGTGAAGGAGCCCGACCAGCAGGGGACCGAAGGCGCCACCCTGCTCGCAGCCGCCGGCGGGACCGTGGACAGGTCCTTCTGGCACGACAACGGTGGCAACGTCGTGCAGATCGATCACGGTGGCGGCTACTTCACCACCTACATCCACCTGCAGTCCCGTGCCGTCTCAGCCGGGGACAGGGTGGAGCGCGGCACGGTGATCGGCAAGGTCGGCAAGACCGGGGCGTTGTCCAACGACCACCCCCACCTGCACTTCGAGCTCGCCTACGACTCCAACGGCGACGGCCACGCCTCGTGGGGTTACGCCGGCTCCGAGCGGATCAAGCCGACCTTCAACGGCGTTACCTACGGCCAGGCCAACGGCATGGAGTGGAACAACGTCGAAAGCCACAACTGCGGCACGGTTTCCCCCAAGGGCACGGCCTCGGTGTACGGCGTGCTGTCCGACGGCCGGTTGACGTATACGGGGATCGATGCGGCGACTGGGAAGCGGACGGCGGGTGCTGAGTTGTCGGCGGTATCGCTGGGGTTCAAGGCCAAGGCGTTGGCGGCGTTGAATTACAACACGTTGCTGGTGACCGAGGATGGTAGGGATGGTCGCCTGTATCGGGTGGATGTCATTTCGGTTAGGGATGGGGTCACGTTCTCGCCGCCGGTGTTGCTGGGGACTGGTTGGACTCATGATCTGCTGGCGTATGACGGGTCGAATTATCTGTTCGGTATCGCGGATGGTGCGTTGCGTCGGTACAAGCTGACGGCCGGCAAGCCGGTGCTGGCCGATATTACGGGTAATACGCTGATCGGGGCCGGGTTCACGCTGAAAACGTTGACCGCGACGGGTCCGAGCTGGATTCTGGGTACGACGTCGACGGGTGCGTTGATCTCGTACAAGATCAATGGTGCGGAGTCGTGGCAGCGGTACCAGTTGCGTGACACAACGTGGGAGGTGTTCGACCACCTGTTGTCGCCGGGTGGCGGTGTGTACTACGGCCACAGGAACGCCGAGGGGTCGGTGCACCGGTACTTCGACGAGAATCCGCTCGATGGTAAGGGCGATGACCTGTACGGGCAGGGCGTGGTGGACACCGAGGGCTGGACGCAGGTCCTGTTGTCGGCCTTCCCCGACTCCGTCACCAGCTCGTGAAGGGCCTAGCGGCACGCGCCGCCGTCGCAGCCGCTGTCGTGATCACCCTGATCGGGTCATCCCACCCCGCGATGGCCGACCCGACGGACCCGCCGATGAAGGCGTCGGACGTCACAGCCGCCTACACCACGGCCGCCTGCGACCCAGGCGGCACCACCTCGACGGACGCCGCCCTGGCCACCCAGCTCAACAGCGCGCTCGACGACAAGATGCGTGGCTACATGACCGGCTACCGCGTCTCCTGCGCACGCATGGTGATCAAGGCCGTGTACGACCGCGGGTTGTCCAAACGGGCCGTCGCGATCGCGATCGCGACGACCATCGTGGAGTCGAGCATCCAGAACATCAGTGAGGAGGTCGACCACGACAGCCTGGGCCTGTTCCAGCAGCGAGCATCCTGGGGGAGCAGGACCCAGCGCCTGAACCCGACGTGGGCCACCAACGCCTTCCTCGACAAGATGCTCCGCGTCTACCCGAACGGCAGCTGGCAGACCGCGCCGATCGGCGAAGTCTGCCAAGCCGTCCAGGTCTCGGCTTACCCCGACCGGTATCAGGTCGAGGCCTCCGACGCGCAGATCATCGTCAACGCCATCTGGCCTTACATCGACGGCCCGAACGGCACGGCCTCGGTGTACGGCGTGCTGTCCGACGGCCGGTTGACGTATACGGGGATCGATGCGGCGACTGGGAAGCGGACGGCGGGTGCTGAGTTGTCGGCGGTATCGCTGGGGTTCAAGGCCAAGGCGTTGGCGGCGTTGAATTACAACACGTTGCTGGTGACCGAGGATGGTAGGGATGGTCGCCTGTATCGGGTGGATGTCATTTCGGTTAGGGATGGGGTCACGTTCTCGCCGCCGGTGTTGCTGGGGACTGGTTGGACTCATGATCTGCTGGCGTATGACGGGTCGAATTATCTGTTCGGTATCGCCGATGGTGCGTTGCGTCGGTACAAGCTGACGGCCGGCAAGCCGGTGCTGGCCGATATTACGGGTAATACGCTGATCGGGGCCGGGTTCACGCTGAAAACGTTGACCGCGACGGGTCCGAGCTGGATTCTGGGTACGACGTCGACGGGTGCGTTGATCTCGTACAAGATCAATGGTGCGGAGTCGTGGCAGCGGTACCAGTTGCGTGACACAACGTGGGAGGTGTTCGACCACCTGTTGTCGCCGGGTGGCGGTGTGTACTACGGCCACAGGAACGCCGAGGGGTCGGTGCACCGGTACTTCGACGAGAATCCGCTCGATGGTAAGGGCGATGACCTGTACGGGCAGGGCGTGGTGGACACCGAGGGCTGGACGCAGGTCCTGTTGTCGGCCTTCCCCGACTCCGTCACCTGAGAGGGGGCGTGAAGGCCTCGGCACCTGCCGGGGCCTTCCGCATGGTGCGCCCAGCATGGGCGATTGCCTGGGGGTGAAAGTCCCGGGGAGGAAGAGGTGATGCTACCTCCGAGCCGGAGGCAAGGGCGTCGTCGCGAGGCGGGGTCTGGAGGAAGCCCGAGGCGAAACTTCGCACCGAGGGACACGAACCGCGTATGAGGCCGGACTGGGGTCGGTTGCGCTGGCGCCTGCGCCGCGCCGACGGTTCTGGCCGTGAGGTGAGGGCTGACCAGGCAGAAGTCAGCAGAGGCCGTAGTACCGGTGAGGCGCGCACTGGTCGAACGCGCAGAACAGCCCGTCGTGCGCCATCGAGTCGAGCACTTCGGATGCCGAGCACGCGGACACGTCTGGTGGTGTGCTCGATGACCGCCAGGATGTACTGGCGTTGCCCGCTGAGAGTGACGGTCTCGATGAAATCACCGGCCGGCACGGTGTCGGCCTGAGAGCGCAGGAAGTCGGCCCACGTGACGGACGCCCGCTCGGGCGCCGGATCAAGACCTGCCTGCTTGAGGGTCTCCCACGCTGTGGACGGTGTCACCTTGATGCCGAGTGTGGCGAGCTCTCCGTGGTCCCGCCGGTAACCCCAGCCGGGGTTCTCCCGCGGCGGGAACCGGATCGATCCGCGCGGTGACGACGAACCTGCCCGGTGGCCACTCGATCCGCAACGTGCCGCCGGCGCTCTCCACGCGCTCGCGCAGGCGCGCGAGCCCGCGCAGCGGAGAGCCGGCAGCGTCGATCACACCGTCGTTGGACACCTCCACCGCGCCTGGCGACGCCGTGATCGTGACGATCGTGGGGCGCACATGGCGAAGCAGATTGGTCGTGGCTTCGCGCAGCACGTGCGCCAGCAGAGGATGCGCAGACGTGCCGGTTCCGTCATCGAGCCGCGCCTCGACGGTGATGCCTGCGGCCTCGCACAGTCGCTTGGCATTCTCGAGCTCGGCCACCAGGTTCAGCTCGTAGCGCGCGTACGCCAGCGCCCGCGTCTCGGTGATGGTCTCGTCGGCGAGCCGAGCTCCGCCTCAGCTCGGTCTGCGTCCCTGGAGGAGGACGGCACTGGCGAGCTGGTGCGCTGGCTGGTGAATACTCCGCCGCTTTTCGCGCTCACGATCCTCGGGGTCAACCTCTTCCGGCTCAGCGCGCTGACCATCGTGCTTCCGTCACTCATCGTGCCCTTCGCGGGGCTCGTGTTCTCCGGCTACTGGTCGGTCGAGACCGGCATCACGCTCGTTCCGGCATCCCCCCCAGGGGCGGGTGGCACTCATCCCCCACTCGCTGACCCTCGTCGTCGAGTTCCAGGCGTACGTGCTTCTTCTGCTTGGCGCGTACCTCCTGGGCCGGCACTGGTTGTTCCCCCGCACCATCGGCGCGCAGAACCAATGCCAGGGCTATGTCCGAGGCCTGCAGCGGATCGGCCTGCTGGCGCTGCCGGCACTCGCGCTGCTCATCGTCGGCGCGGTGTGGGAGGCGTACTCACTGAGGTACTTCGTGCACCCGCTCAGTCAACTGCTGCTGTGATCCCACCGGCAGGCCGGGTGCTCACAGGCCGCCCGCGCACGCCGGTGGCCCTTATCTCGGCGGCGGTTGGGCCGGTGCCGGCGGCGGACGGGACCTACCAATTCACCGACGCCCCGCCGTCCATCGGGGCGTTCAAGTATCAGGTGTACTGGCCGGGCAACTCATGGTTCCGGGGTAGCGGCTCCTCGGTGACCGTCACGGTGGCCTTGTATGAGCCGACGCTCACCGTGGCCGGACCGACGACGGGCAACGTCGGCGAGCGACTCGAATTCAGCGGCACCTTCGGCGCCGACGGCATCACCTTCCCGCGGACGATCATCACCGTCTCGCGCAAGGTCGTCAGCCCGGATGGCACCGCCACCTCGAAGCACCTAGTGAGTTGATCCCCGCCGCCGACGGGTCGTTCAGCTTCTCCGAGATCGCCAAGGCGGCCATGGGAGTCCGCCTGAGCGCTGGCGCGCCACGACCATCCTCATGGGAGCGCCCATCAGCCTCAGCGGCGCGTGCGGTTCAGCATGACCAGCCCGGCGATGAACGACCCGAGCAGGGCCGGTGACAGGACCGCGAGGGCACCCCACGCGAAGAGGCCGAGATAGCCGAGCGCGGACGAACCGTACGTCGGGTCGGCGTCAGCGGCCGCGAACAGCCCCAGGCCGAGAACGACACCGGCCACCGTGAGCGCGATCGGCGTCCACAGGAGCACGTGGGCCCACACACGATACGTCCGACTGTAGACACGCCGGGCCGACGGCACGTTCGGCTGCGGGGGATAGCCGACGGATTCCCTCATGCCGCATTTGTATCAGCCCGCGTGGCCCCGCTCGTGTTTCTTGGCCACCGGTCACCCGCACCGGCGTCGGCGAGTGCGGTACTTGCTAGGCGAAGGGCTCCACGTCGCGCTCCGACCAGGACCGGCGGCGGCTGCGCTGCCACGCCTGGTAAGCCGGCATCGCCTCCGCCTGCTCCCGGTACGCCGCGGCGAGCACGTCACGGATACCTGGTACGTGCTCGGCGACCGGCGAGCCCGCCGACCACAGGAGCCGCTCCCGTACCCACATCGGGTCGCCGGCCAGTGGCCTGACCACCACGTTCTCGCGCTCGGCTGTGATCGCCCTGCACAGGGACACTCCGTGCCCCTGGCTGATCAGGGAGAACACCAGGCTGGCGTCGGTGCGCTGGATGCGCCGCGGCACGAACCCCGCGCGGCGGCCTGCCCGTGTTGGCGCGCGAGAAGTGGCTGGCCAGTGAACTCGGGCGCCTCCTTGAGTCTCGAGACGATGACGCCGCGCCACCGGTTTCCGGCGGCCGCGCCCAGTTCCGCCTGTACGAGCAGGTCGTCACCTTTATCGGCCAGGCCTCAGCGGAACGGCCGATGCTGCTCGTCATGGACGATCTTCAATGGATCGATGCCACCTCGCTCCAGTTGTTCAGCCATCTGGCGGCCCGGTTACCCACCGGCACCACGATCATCTGCGCCCTTCGCGACCGCGCACCCACGCCCGGCCCCGACCTTTCGCGGGTGCTGGCCGCCGCCAGCCGGCTGCCCAGCCACCGCAGGATCCAACTCGGCCCGCTCAGCCTGACCGACGTGGCCGAACTCATCCGCCGCGAGACCGGCCACGAACCCGGCGCGGACATCGCCCGTAACATCCACGTTCGCACGGCCGGCAATCCCTTCTTCGTCCGCGAACTCTCGCGGCTCCTCAGCGACCGCGGCGCGCTCAGCGACGGCGACGCATCGGTCCGGTCCGGGGTGCCGTCGACCGTACGAGACGTCGTCCGCGATCGGCTGGCGAGTCTCGACGACGGCGCTCGCCACCTGCTGCGCGTCGCCGCGCTGATCGGCCGCGACGTCGACCTCGGTCTCCTCGCCCGCGCCGCCGGTGTCGACGTCGCTGACTGCCTCGAACGCCTCGAACCGCCGCGCGCGCTCGGCCTGCTCGAAACGGCGCCGGAGAACCCGTTCTCATGGCGCTTCGCGCACGACCTGGTTCGCGAATCGATCACGGAGACAACGGAGCAACTGCGGGCCGTCCGGCTGCACCTACGTGTCGCGGACGCGCTCGAAGAAAGCCAGGCGGAGGACGAGTCCATCACCGAACGCCTCGCCTTCCACCTGTCGGCCGCCGGCCCCCTCGCCGACCCGGTTCGTACCGTGGAGGCGCTGAAGCGCGCCGGTCGTCGAGCGGCGACCAAGCTCGCGTTCGCCGCCGCTGATCGGCACCTGGAATCGGCCGCCCAGATCGCGCGGACCGCCAAGCTCCCGGAACTTGAGCTCTCCGCCCTCTCGCTGCTCGCCATCGCCCCGCGCCGGCAGGCCGGGTTCGGCGGCACGACGTTCGATCTGCTGGAGCGTGCGGAACACCTGGCCCGCCAACTCGGCCGCGAGGTGGACGCCGCCGGCCTGCTCTTCGCTCGCCTGTTCGGGGCCTACACCTTCCTGGAGTGGGACCGCATGCGGCTGGTCCGCAGGCTGTACGAGCAAGGGGAGGCGTCCGCCGATCCGGTCATCCGTGTGTACGGCCGGCAAGCCTGGGGCCTGCACCAGTGGGACATCGGCGACATCGGCGCGGCGTACCGATGCTTCAGTGAGAACAACCCCGCCCTACTCGACGGGGTCGTCTCCGCGCACAGCGAGACCCCGATCCGGCGTGACGTCTCAGGTGAGTGGCCCGGCTGGCGTGCCGTCGTGACGGCACTGCACGGTGACGTCGGGACGGCGGAGACCATCATCGACAAGTGGAACGGCCCCGACGACTCGTACGCGGTCGCGACCTGGGCCTACTACACCACGATCATCGCGTCGATAGCCGGTGACGCGGGCTGGGTGATGCGCGCCATCGAGCGCTGGATGGCCGTGGGCACCGGCCGCGCGGCCATCCAGCAGGAGCACTACATACGGCTGAACTGGTACTGGGCCCGTGCCCTCACCGGCGATGACCCGGCCGCCATCGCGGCGGAGGCCGACCAGCTCCTGACCGGGACGTTGGTCGACCCGCCGCGGTGGGGCGTCGCCTACCATCACGCACTGATCGCCGAGATGTGGCTGGCCGCGGGGATGCCGGACGAGGCGGGCATCGCCCTCGACCGAGCGGACCAGGCCCTCGACGCCTACGGTCAACGCTACGCCGAAGGACTTGTCCTGCTGCTGCGGGCGCGCCTGCTGCACGCCCGTGGCGAACCCGCGGACGTCGTACGAGCCGCTGCGGAAAAGGCCCGCGACCGGTCCCATGAACGCGGGTCTCACCTGTTCGCCCGCCGTGCCGAGAAGTTCCTTGCGGCATTCGGCCGGGGCGGCGAGTAGACGCTCCAGATGTGAAAGCCCAGCCCGATGCCCCAAAAGGCCATCGACCACACAGGCCAGAAGTGGCTTTTCGCGTCGTAGCGAAACCACACCACGACCTGGGTCAGATTGGACAGGACATAAAGAGCCAGGTGGATCCGTAGACCCCATTTCCTGGCCGTCTCGCTCTTCTGTGTGTTCATGCCCGCAGGCTAGATCGACGTACTTGCCAAAGACTGAGGCGTACTTCCCGAAGACTGACTTACTGGGTTCAGCGATCGTCAACTATTCGAGATCTACTCTGACCAGCGATCGAGGTGCCAATCGCAAGCCTTTGAAAGGACCACGCTATGACGACGACCCGCCGAGCGGTGCTGGCCGGATCCGCCGCGGTCGCGACCGGTGCCCTGCTGGGAACGTCCAAGGCGCAGGCGGAAGCCAAGCCCAAACCCACTGTGGTGCTCGTGCACGGCGCGTTCGCCGATTCCTCCGGCTGGAACGAGGTCAGCGCCAGGCTCATCCGCGAGAACTATCCGGTGATCGCCCCGGCGAACCCGCTGCGCGGCGTGGCGGCCGACTCCGCCTACCTGGCCTCCCTTCTCGCCACGCTCAGCGGCCCGATCGTCCTGGCCGCGCACTCTTATGGCGGAATCGTCATCACGAACGCCGCGACTGGTAACCCGAACGTGAAAGCGCTGGTCTACGTGGCCGCGTTCGCCCCTGACCAGGGTGAATCGCTGCTGGATCTGCAGAACAAGTATCCGGGGAGCAAGCTCAATGAGGCTGCGCTGGACTTTCGTCCTTATGGTGATGGGCTCGTCGAGGGATACATCAAGAAGGAGGTATTCCACGGCGTCTTCGCCGGGGACGTGCCGAGGGCGACCACTGACCTGATGCAGGCCGGCCAGCGGCCCGCTGACACGCGCACGCTCGGAGAGCCGTCCGGCACCTCGGCGTGGAAGACCATTCCCTCCTATTACCTGATCGCCAGGAACGATCAAGTGCTCCCCGTCGCGGCCCAGCGGTTCATGGCGCGGCGGGCCGGGTCACGGGTCCACGAGGTCGGCGCCTCGCACGTCGCGATGATCTCGCAGCCCTCCATGGCCGCCGACCTCATCAAAAGCGCCGCGCGCTGACGTCTCAAGGGGTCGAGCCGACGGCCGGTCCCAGTGATTTGGCGCGTCCTACTGTTCCGGCCCGGTACGACGGAGGAACCACATGAACGAGGGTGCGGCGCGGCGCGGGCCGGTCCTGAACGACGAGCAGTTCCGCCGGCTCGCCGCGTACGGGGAGGTGGAACACGCCGAAGCCGGTCGCGATCTGTACGTGTCCGGCGACGACTCCTACGACTTCTTCCTGCTCCTGACGGCGACCGTGGACATTGTCCGGGACGCGACGGCGATCGAGCCGGAACGTCTGATCTTCCACGGTGGCCCCGGCGACTTTCTCGGCGAGCTCAACCTGCTGACCGGTCAGCACGTCTACCTGACCGCTCGGGTGGTGTCCGCCGGGACAGTCGTGCGAATCGGGGCGGCGAAGCTGCGCCGTGCCCTCGCTGAACAGGATGACATCGCCGACCTCGTACTGGCGGCGTTCCGGGAACGGCGCGAGGTCATCCGCTCGGCCGCCGGCGAGGTCCTGGAGATCGTCGGTCAGCCGGAAACCGCGGCGACTTTGGAACTGCGCACCTACGTGACGCAGATGCTCCTGCCCCACACCTGGCGCAGCGCGACCTCCCACCCAGGACGCTCGCTGATGACAGCGGCCGGGCTCACGGCAGACGATCTTCCGGCGGCGATCGTCGGTGGTTCGGTGCTGCGGCGCGCGACGTCGAGAACGGTCGCGGAGCTGCTCGGCCTCATCTACCGGGCCGACGCGTATCCGGTCGATCTCGTCGTGGTGGGCGCCGGCCCGGCGGGGCTGGCGGCCGCCGTGTACGGGGCGTCCGAAGGTCTCGTCACCGTGCTGCTGGATCGAAGTGGGCTCGGCGGCCAGGCCGCCAAGAGCGCCCGGATCGAGAACTACCTGGGCTTTCCGCACGGTGTCAGTGGTGCGAACCTGACCCGCCTGGCGATGATTCAGGCACTCAAGTTCGGCGTACGGATCCACTCGCCGTGCGCGGTGACAGGCCTCGATCTCTCCGACGATCGACGGCCGACCGTCCTGCTGGAGGACGGCGTACGCATTCCGTGCCGCGCGGTGATCGCGGCAACCGGAGCCCATTACCGCCGTCTCGACATTCCCCAGTGGGCGACGTTCGAGAAGTCCGGCTGCATCCGGTACGCGGCGACCGAGCTGGACGTCCGCGAGTACGAGCACCAGCCGGTGGCCGTCATCGGGGGCGCCAACTCGGCCGGGCAGGCAGCCCTGTCCCTTGCCGCTCACGGCGCGACGGTGGACTTGATCGTTCGCGGCGGCGAGCTCGAGGCCGGGATGTCTTCCTACCTGACCCACCGAGTCCGTGCCCATCCGCGGATCCGGACCCACACTCGTAGCACGGTCCGCGAACTGGCCGGAGATGACACCCTCACGTCGATTGTCGTCGAGAGGCCGGGCGAGCGGCCGAAACGACTGGCTTGTCACGCATTGTTCTGCTTCATCGGAGCCGACCCCGTGTCAGGCTGGCTGTCCGGCGTCGCCAAGGCCGACGACGGCTTCGTCCTCACCGACAGTCGGCTGCCCACCGGCTCGTCCGGCCCGCGCCTTCCGTTCCAGACGAGCGCTCCCCGGGTCTTCGCGGTCGGCGACCTCCGCTCGGGCTCGACGAAACGAGTAGCCACGGCAGTCGGCGACGGCGCGAGCGCGGTCTCCTCCGTACACGTGGCGCTCACCGGCGACTGACATGTCCATCGACCGTCCTGACCTCCATGGAACCGACGACCAGCCCATGCGCAACCTGCGCCCTTAAGGAGCATCAAATGCCAACCCGCGTGAACCGGCAGACCGTCGATCTGTCCGCCTATCCAGACCTCCTCGTCCTTTACCTCGGCATGCGAGTGAATCGCCTGTACGGGATCCGGACCTTCTTCAGCTTCGGCCGGAAGATCAGCGGCTCGGTCGCGGGCAAGCCGGACGGGCTGCTGCTGCACGAGCCCGTGTACTACTCGTTCTTCCCGATGAACATGGGGATGCGCCAGTACTGGCGGGACCTGCCGTCGCTGCTCGCCTTCGCCCGCTCCGAGCCGCATCGGGAGTGGTGGCTGGACTTCCTGCGGGACTCGGGCGGCACCGGTTTCTGGCACGAGACGTACTCGGTCAGGGGTGGCATGGAGGCCGTCTACGACGACGTTCCCAAGCCGCTCGGGTTTGGCCGGTTCGCCGGAATCCGGCGCGCTCGTGGACCCATGTTCGGTTCCGCGGCCCGGTTGGGGCGCTCCGATGACAGCAGACCGGTCCTGAGCGAGACGGAACTCTACGAGTCCTAGCCGGCTCGAACTACACCAGCGCCTGCTGAGCCCGCACCGCGGTGCTTGTTCCTTGCGCGCGCCGCTGGGCCTCACTTCGATAGGCCGCTGACGTTGGCGGCCTGAGCGAGCGTACGGTCCGATGGCTCGCCCACAAGCCACCCGGAAACCTCACATTCATCTACAAACACGATGATGAGCTTGAAACCCGCAAACAACACAATGTCGGACGATCAGCAACAAAACCTCCCAAGACTCGCCTCCAGCAAATCTTGGAGGTATGTGTTGGGGTACAGCAGACGCGATTTCCTGTCCGCCGTCGGTGTTTCCGGCGGTGCGGGCGCGCTCTTCGCGACCATGGGCGCGCTCGGGCTCGCGCCGACCGCGGAGGCGTCCGCGAAGGAAACTTTCGACCCGCCGCAGCAGTCTGACTTCTCCCTCACCGGGCGGTCGGCGAAGAAGGTGGTGATCCTCGGCGCGGGGATAGCCGGTCTTGCCACGGCGTACGAGCTGGGCAAGGCGGGCTACGACTGCACGATCCTGGAGGCGCTCGACCGGGTGGGCGGCCGGAACTGGACCATCCGCGGCGGTGACCGCGTGACCGAGCTGGACGGCTCCACGCAGGTCGCGAAGTTCAGTGACGGCGTCTATCTCAACGCGGGACCGGCCCGGCTGGCGCAGTGGATGGTCACCATGGACTACTGCCGCGAGCTCGGCGTGGACCTGGAGGTCTTCACCAACTCCAACGCCCAGGCGTACATCTACCACCAGAACATGCGGGCCCCCGTCCGTTGGCGTACCGCCAAGGCCGACGTGTACGGGTACGTCTCGGAGCTGCTGTCGCGGGCGACCGACGCGGGGGCGCTGGACGCCGCGCTCACCGCGCAGGACAAAGAGCGGCTGATCGCCTTCCTGTCGAGCTTCGGAGGGGTGGGGAACAAGGCGAGCGGATTCAAGTACTCCGGAGGCGACCGCCGCGGCCACAGCGTGAACCCGGGCGCGGGTGAGCAGCCGGGCACGCTCCTTGAGCCGGTGCCGTCGCTGTCGGAGGTGCTGGCGAGTGGCGTCGGGCAGCGGTTCTCGTTCGAGTTCGGCTACGAGCAGGCGATGCTGATGTTCCAGCCAGTGGGCGGCATGGACGCGATCCCGCGGGCCTTCGCCGGCAAGATCGGGCGGCAGCGGATCCGGCTGCGCGCCGAAGTTACCAAGATCACCGATCTGCCGGATGGCGTGGAGGTGGAGTACCAGGACCGCCACGGTCGTACGCAGAAGATCAAAGCGGACCTTTGCGTCGCGGCGATGCCCCCGCACATCCTCGCCAAGACCGCGCACAATCTCGGCCCGGACGTCCAGGCCGCCCTCGCCACCCCGACCGTCACGAACGCGGGCAAGATCGGCCTGGAGTACCGCCGCCGCTGGTGGGAGACCGACGAGGATATCTACGGCGGCATCACCGCCACCGACCTCGACCTGGCCACGATCTGGTACCCCTCCTACGGGTACGGCGCCTCGCGCGGCATGGTCGTCGGCTACTACAACTTCGGCGCCCAGGCCGATGCGTACGCCGCGCTGAAGCACGCGGACCGCGAGCGCCGCGCGATCGAGCAGGGCGTGAAGATCCATGGCGCGAAGTATCGCGACGAGCTGGCCTCGTCGGTGTCCATCGCCTGGAAACTCCAGCCGCACATCGAGGGCGCCTGGGTGGGCTGGCCGTCCCGGCAGGGCGCGTACCAGCTCCTCAACAGACCGGCCGGCCACGTGCACTTCGCGGGGGACTGGCTGAGCTACATGATCGCCTGGCAGGCGGGAGCCCTGGAGTCCGCCCGCAAGGTGGTCACCGAGCTGCACCAGCGCGCCTTGAGCACCTCCTGAGAGGACACCTCCGCATGAAGATCCGCACCATCGCCCTCTCCGCGGCCGTCGTCCTCGTCCTCGGCACCGGTACGGCCGCCGCCAACCCCACCTGGTCGCCCCGGCCGCAGGAGGTCAAGCCCTTCCTCCCGGCCGGTACCACCAACCCCGCGATCGCCGACGGCGTGGCGCTCGGCAAGCAGGTGGCCTCCTACACCGCCAGCGGCCTGGGCCCGGCGGCGGCCAACACCGGGGCTCCCGCCGACTCTCCCGAGCGCTACGTCGACTTCCCCGGCGCTACTTTGCCCCCTGGCGTCACCATCACCGAGGCCCAGGCACTCAACGTGCTCAAGCGCATCAAGGCCAACCTCTCCGCCGCTGGGCTGGGTCTGGCCGACGTCGTCTCCATGCGCGCTTACCTGGAGAAGCCTCCCGGAGCCGAGTCGGCCGACTTCGCCGGCTGGAACCGCGCCTACCGCCAGTTCTTCGCCAACACGGACCTGGCCACCGGCCAGCCCGTACCCGTCCCTCTCGGCACCGCGCCCCCCGCCCTGCCCATGGAGGTCAACCCGGCCCGCCCGGCCCGCGTGACGATCGAGATCGCCAACCTCCCGGTCGCGGGCTGGCTCGTCGAAGTGGAGGTCGTCGCCGCATACAAGCACTGACTTCAAGCACTGACTTCAAGCCCTGACCGCCGCACAGGGCTGCGGGCGTGTCCGGCTGATGGATCCGATCCAGCAGCCGGACACGGATGCTGCCCGGCGAGAACCGCACCGGACCCTCGGGGCGGCCTTCGCCGTGCTCCGCGCGTGCTCGTACGCTCCGGAACGCACCGTCAGGATCTGGCACGATATGACATCGACGCCGGTGTGATGAGGGCCGAATCATCGCTTCCAGGATCGACTCCATCGCCGCGATGTGACTGAACTGCCCGCGCGGCAGGTCTGGCCGTATAGTGACATCACGCGTCGTCCGTATCGATCAAAAGGGAGCTATGGCCAAGGTCGGAATCAGTGACGTCGCCGCTCGTGCCGGGGTCAGCGAAGCGACCGTCAGCCGTGTGCTCAACCGTCGGGGTGTGGTCGCCGCCGGCACGCGTCGTGTCGTGGAGGACGCGATCCGCGAGCTGGGATATGACCGCGGCGGACAGAGTCAGCTCGTCATCGTCCTGACTCCGGGCCTCGCCCAGCCCTTCTTCGGGCGGCTCTGCGAGCTGATCGAGTCGGCGTTGGCGCCCCAGGGGTTCAAGGCCGTCGTGTGCTCCACGACGGTGGGCGGGTTGCAGGAGATCGACTTCATCACCTCCACCATGGATCTGGGCATCGCGGGCGCGGTCTTCGCCTCGGCGAGCAACACCCTGATCGGCGTGGACCCGGCGCCATACCGGCTGCTGCAGGAACGCCAGATCCCGTTCGTCTCGATGAACGGCGCGATCGAGGGCCTCCCGGCCCCCAGCTTCTCCACGAATGACAAAGTGGCGGCGGCGCTGGCCGTCGAGCACCTGTGGAACCTCGGCCACCGCGACATCGGCATGATCGTCGGCCCGGTGGGCAACCGGCCCAGCGAGCGGCGCCTCGACGGTTTCGTCGAGGCGATGAGCTCACGTGGCGTGGATGACCCGCGGCGACTCGTCGCGCGCCAGGTCTACAGCGTCGAGGGCGGAATGTCGGCCGCCGAGACCCTGCTCGACCAGGGTGCGACCGCGATCGTCGCCGCGAGCGACTACATGGCCCTGGGTGCGATTCGTACGGCGGGGCGCCGCGGTCTGTCCGTGCCGGGCGACGTGTCCGTCGTCGGCTACGACGACTCCCAGATCATGGGATTCGTCGATCCGCCCCTGACGACGGTCCGGCAGCCGATCGAGCGGATCGCGCAGGCGATCTCCGCCACCATGGTGCATCTGGTCAACAGGCGGCCGGTGCCGGCGGGGGAGCTGATGTTCGACCCCGAGCTGATCATTCGCGGCTCGACGGCCGCCCCACGCGCATAGCTAGTCGCCGATCGATCGCGGCACAGCAGGCCGACCGCTGCCGCTCGCTGATCGCCTAATTCACCGGATTCGCCCCATTCGTCCGATGTCGCCAGCGTGACGGCATCGGCGATCGTACCTGATCGCGGGTTGTGTCCTCCGCCGACGGCTGCCCGGACAGCCGGTCATTGGAGGCTGCCCGCCGCCACGGCAGGCTACGTGACTCCTGCCGAGCCCACGGTGGACTGTCGCCCGCGACGCGGGCTCCCTGAGCGCGTGGCCGTCCTGTAACGCACTGCGTTGCCCTACTGTTGACGTGTTTATGACGTGTATGTAACACTCGCTTTTCATGACGAGGCAGTCACCACCTGCGGCGCTTGCCGCGCAGTCCGGTCAAAACCACCCGCCATGGCACCTTCGAGTTGATTCGAGCATGCACGATCTTGTCGAATCTTTCATTTGGGCGTCACGTCGTTCGCGTGAGTGGGTTCAGACCGGACGGGACCCGAGATATCTCCCGAGTTACTGGGCCGGTTTGACGGACCGGCCGATGTTCTATTCGAGGGACCTCGCCCACCAAATGCTCGGCGCGCATCTGCTGGGACTGGACGCGGAGAACCTTTCGATGCTCCGGCATTTCGCCGGATCGGCGAACGACGCCCGCGGCTGGTATCCGTTGTGGGCGTTCGACTTCGACGGCACGCCGGCCGCCATCGACTACCACTCGGATGACGACTTCGTACGAGAGGTCCCGGCGCCATTCGAACTCGTCGAGAAGGCGGTCGAGCAATATCGCTGGACGGCGGACGACCGATTCCTGCTCACTCCGGAGATCGCGGCGTTCGTACGCAGCACGATGACGTCGTTCGTCGACGCCCATGATCCCCTCGGGACAGGTGTGGCGGGTGAAGGCGGCAGCGGGGACATCTTCCGCGGAACGGCGACCTACAACGAGGGGGAGCGGCCACCGCACCTCCTGGTCGCCGCCGACGGGATCGCCAGCCAATGGGCGGCCCACCTGGCACTCGGCTCCGTCACCTTCGACGAAGAGTTCGCCGTGTGGAATCGTGCGCGGGCCGAGCAGCTGGCCGAGCACTTCTCGACATCGTGGTGGTTGCCCGGCGACCAGCACTACACCGCGGGCTTCACCGCCGACGGACCGACCGGCGGGTTCCGGCTGGAGAGCACCTGGTTCCCCGCGCTCAAGGGGATCATGCGCGACGACCAGCGTTCGAGCGCGCATCTCGACTTCCTGCGATCCGGCCTCGCGGCAACGCCGCCGACCAATATTGAGGCATTCACGTACCTTCCGGAGGCGTTCTTCCGTTACGGGTGGGACGACGAGGCGTTGCGCTGGATGCGCTACCTCGCGGACTCCAGGGCGGACTATCCGGAGGTCCCCTTCACGCACGTCGCCCACGTCGCGGTCGGCCTGACCGGGTTGGAGCCGGGCGCCCGCGAGGGCGTCGTCCACACCCGCTCGCATCTGCCGGCCGGGGAGTGGATCGAGGTCGGAGATGTTCCGGTCGGTGGTTCCGTTGTCGGGCTGCGGCACGAGGCCAGGGAAGCCACCGAGTTCGAGGTGACCGGCGGACCAGGCGTGACCTGGACCTCCGTCTGGGACGACGGGCACGTCACCACGGTCGACGTGCCGAACGGTTCGCGCGTACGCGCAGCTGCCGACGGCAGCGTCGTCGTGCTTCGCGGGCAGCGATAGATCACTGATAAAGGAGACCCCCCTTGCACCGAAAGGCACTCGCTGCCGTCACCGCCGCCTCGTTCCTCGCGCTCGCCGCTTGTAGCAGTGAGACCAGTGGTGGAGGAGGCTCGGCCGGGACCACCACGATCAGTTACGCCTTCTGGGGGACCACCGACGAGGCCGCCACGATGAAGGCGATGATCGCGGCGTTCGAGAAGGCCAACCCGACGATCAAGGTCGAGCCCAACTGGATCCAGAGCGACTACGAGCAGAAGCTCCAGACGTCGATCGCCGGCGGCGACGCCCCGACCGTGGCGGAGATCTCCGACACCTCGCTGCCGAGCTTCGCCAACGCCTTCAAGCAGGTTGAGGTCGACAAGAGCGTCTACTACTCGCCGGCCGTCCAGAGGGCGGGGACGTTCGGCGGGGCCGACTACGCGGTGCCCTTCGTCGCGAAGAGCAAGGTCTTGGCCCTCGGCAAGGACGCCTTCGACAAGGCCGGCGTCGCCGTCCCGTCCGGCGCGACGCCGATGACGACCGCGGACTTCGTCTCCGCGGCCAAGAAGCTGACGTCGGGATCGGGCGCGAAGAAGGTCTATGGCTCCGCGCCCCTCTGGTACGACGGCTGGCTGATCGCGGAGGGCGGCTCGTACTACAGCGCGGACGGCAAGCAGTGCACAATGGGCAACCCCGACGGGATCCGCGCCGCCCAGACCGTGGTGAACGCCGTGAAGACCGACGGCTTCGCGCCCAGCCAGGCCGACGCCCAGGGGCAGGACATGTTCCAGTGGCTCGCCGACGGCAAGGTCGCGATGCTGCCCGACTTCGGCCCGTGGAACATCGCCAAGATCGCCGCGTTGGACTCCTCGAAGTTCCTCATCGTGCCGTTGCCCGGCAAGGGCGAGCCCATGGAGGTCGACAGCCTGGGCATCGCGAAGGACGCGAGCGATGCGGAGACCGCCGCGGCGAAGACCTTCACGAAGTTCATGAGCTCGACCCCCGACGCGCAGAACCTCCTGGCGACGACGGAGTCCGCGCTCGGCATCCCCGTCATCCAGGGATCGCTCGACGCCTTCAAATCCATCGCCCCGAAGGTGAACCTGCAGGCCTTCATCGACGCCGTCAAGAACGCGGTCACCACGCCCGCCGTCAAGGACAAGGTGCGGATCGAAAGAGCCTTCTCAGATGACCTGAACTCACGCACCGCGATCGGCTCCGGCACCGAGGATCCGGCCGTCGTACTGCCGCAGCTTCAGGCCGAATGCCAGAAGTTGCTGGACGCGGCGCAGTGACGGTCACCGAGCGGATGGCGTAAAGGGGGATCGCGGCATGTCAGGCATCATGGATGGGCTTGCGGGATTCCTCGAACGGCTGCGCGTCGCCGAGGGGCTCAGGCCCATCCTCTCCCTGGTCATCATCTTGGCCATCGTGTTCGGCCTCATCGGTGCCGGTCTGTGGGGTGCCCTCCGGGCGCGCTGGATCTCGCGGAACACCGCCGCGTTCTGGCTCTTCGTCTCTCCGTGGATCGTCGGCTTCGTGATCTTCACGGGTGGGCCGATGGTGTACTCCCTGATCTTGTCGTTCATGGACTGGGACCTGATCGATCCGGCGAAGTTCACCGGGCTCGCCAACTACGAGGAAGCGCTCTCGGACCCCGCGCTCGGTCAGGCGATCAAGGTCACCTTGACGTACGCCGTCGTGAGCGTTCCCCTGCAGACGTTGCTCTCCCTGGGCGTCGCGCTCCTGATGAACGTACGGGTCCGCGGGGTCAACGTGTTCCGGACCATCTGGTACCTGCCTTCGCTCGTGACGGGAGTGGCCCAGGCGGTGCTGTTCATCTGGGTCTTCCACCCCAGTTACGGCCTCGTCAACGGGGTGCTCCGCCTGTTCGGCGTCGATGGACCCAAGTGGCTCTTCGACGCCGACTGGGCCCTGTCCGCGGTGATTCTCATGAGCCTCTGGACGGTCGGCGGGAACATGATCATCTATCTCGCCGGCCTGCAAGATGTGCCGAAGAGCCTCTATGAGGCGGCCTCGATCGACGGCGCCGGGCGCTGGCATTCCTTGTGGCACATCACGCTTCCCCAGGTGAGCCCCGTCATCTTCTTCAACGTGGTCACGGGTCTCATCGGTGCGATGCAGACCTTCACCCAGGGCTACGTGGTCACGCACAACGGGGGCGGCCCGTCCGACTCGCTGCTTTTCTACGTCCTGTACCTGTACCAGAACGCGTTCTCCTTCTTCCAGATGGGATACGCGTCCGCCCTGGCCTGGATCCTGTTCGCCATGATCATGGTGCTCACGGCGCTGGTGTTCCGGGGGAGCGCTTTCTGGGTCTACTACGAATCGCAACGGCCGAGGGAGCGGAGACGGCGTGTCCATGTCAGCTAGTGCGGAGGGGGTGCGACCCCGGCCGCTCGGGCCCAGGGTCTTCGCGGTCACCCTGCTCGTGGTCGGGTCCGTCGTGTTCGTCTACCCCTTCCTCTGGATGATCGCGACCGCGCTGCGGACGCAGGCGGGCGTGTCGCAGGGCGGGGTGTCGCTCTGGCCCATCCAGTGGCAGTGGTCCAACTTCTCCGACGGTCTCGGGTCGTTTCCCTTCTGGACCTACCTGCGCAACTCGGTGCTGAGCACGCTCGTCCCGGTCGTCGCGGTGGTCTTCTCGTCCTCGCTCATCGGGTTCGCGTTCGCGCGGATCCGGGTCCGGGGCTCCGGGGTGCTGTTCGCGATCGTGCTGTCGACGATGTTGCTTCCCGGAGAGGTGACGATCGTCCCGCAGTTCATTCTTTTCAAGAATCTCGACATGATCGACACGCTGTGGCCGATCATCATCCCGACCTTTTTCGGCTCCTCGTTCTTCATCTTCCTCTACCGGCAGTTCTATCTGCGATTGCCGGACGCGCTGACGGATGCCGCCCTCATCGACGGCGCGGGCTGGTTCCGCATCTGGTTCTCGATTTACCTGCCGCTTTCCCGGCCCATCGTCATCGCGACCGCGGTGTTGCAGTTCATGTCCTACTGGAACAACTTCTTCCAGGCCGCGATCTACCTTTCGACGGAGCGGTGGAAGACGCTGCCGCTCGCCCTGGCGGGTTTCCAGTCCGTACACGGCACGAACACGCCACTGCTGATGGCCACCACCCTGGTGGTCACCTTTCCCTGCGTTCTTCTTTTCTTCTTCGCGCAGCGTCACATCATCGGCGGAATATCATTCACGGGGATCAAATGACGGAAATCGAAACGCCTGCCACGGGTGCCTCCTGGCTACCGGGGTGGACCCACTCGGAGCCTGAGGAGCCTGTCCCGCTGGGCGCCGATCACTCCGGTGCGGGGCTCCTGCTGCGGGCGACGCGGCCGGGTGACGTGCGCGAACTGCGGGGCGGAGTCTTCGAGGTCGTGTTCAGCACGCTGGGGGAGCCGCTCAGTCTTACCGTGACGATCCCCGCGACCGACGCGAGCGCGTGGTGGCGCCCGGGCAGCACCGAGCCGCACGCGACGATCCCGCCGTCGTGGGGGGCGCCGGTCGACGCGACCGCCCTGCGGGGCCTTCCGCTCGGGGCCCTGCTCGGCTCGCGCGACGTCACCCGTCTGGTGTACGCGGTCGACACCGGGCATAGCGCGACACAGGTGCTGGCCGGTCTGGTGGAGGAGACCGCCGACTTCGTGATCAAGATCGCCGTCGGTGGCTCTGGTACGACGGGCGACGTGCGGCTTCTCCTGGACGTGTCCGGCGGTACCTTCGCGCGAGCCGTTCCCCAGGCGGGGCGCTGGCTCCAGGGGGAGGAAGGCCATCGCGTGGCGCCGGGGGCCGAGGACCCGGTCCTGTGCACCTGGTATTTCGCGCACCAGCACGTCACGGCCGCCACCGTACTCGCGCAGGCCGATCGCGCGGCCGCGATGGGGTTCGGCACCGTGATCATCGATGACGGCTGGCAGACGAACTCGCACGGCCGGGGATACGGATCGTGCGGCGACTGGGAAGTCACGGAGGACAAGTTCCCCGATGCGGCCGGCCTGGTCGAAGCGTTGCGCGCCCGAGGGCTGCGCACCATGTGGTGGATCGGCACACCGTTCCTGGGCTATCGGGCCAAGGCCCGCGACCTGGGGCTTTCCACGCTGCGCGACAAACCCGAACTGGAGGCGGAGGTCCTCGACCCGCGAGACCCTTTCACCCGCGCCTACCTGGTCGGGCGGATGGAGGAGATCATCGCGCGGACGGGTGCCGACGGCCTGAAGCTCGACTTCCTGGAGGAGTTCCAGGACCAGGGGGCGCCGGGGTCCGTGGCCGCGGCCGTCGACACCGTGTCCGAGATCGTCGACAGGCTACGAGGACTCGGAGCCGAGCCGTTGATCGAGTTCCGGGAGCCGTACATTCATCGAGAGCCCGCCAAGTACGCCTCGATGATCCGCGTCGGCGACTGCCCGCTGAACGCGGTCCAGAACCGCGTCGGCATCTTCGACCTGCGCCTGAGCCGGCCCGGCATGCCGATCCACAGCGACCCGATCATGTGGGCCGAGGGCGACAGCCCGGAGCGGGTCGCCCATCATCTGATCAACTCACTGCTGGGCGTACCGCAGGTCTCCGTGGACCTGACGTTGCTTCCCGATGGCCAGTCCGAGGCGCTCACGTTCTGGATCGGTGTCTGGCGCGAGCACCGCGACCTGCTGCTGCACGGCCGGCTGGTGCCCGAGCGCCCCGAACTGATGTACCCGGTGGCCCGCGTTCACGACGGCGGCCGGCACTTCGTCGTGAGGTACGCGCCGCACGCCATCCGGATTCCGGCCGACGACTGGACAGAACTGCTGGTCGCGAACGCCGACGACAGCTCCCCGATCCTGCTGAACGAGGGGGACGAGGTCAGCGCCCGCCTGGAGATCTGGGACGCCAGGGGGCGGCGGGTCGTCGACGGGGACATCGTTCTGGCCGCCGGGCCCCACGCGCTGGCCATTCCCTCCGGCGGGCTCGCCCGGTTGCGCCGGGCCCTTTCCTCGATGCCCTCGACATGACGGAGGCGACCCGCGGGCCGCACGCACGGCTTGTGCTCGATTTCGCGGGCGAGGGGGTCTAGCTCGGTGCCGGCGACGCTGGACGTCACCGACTTCGGGGCGGCTCCCGGCAGCCGCTCCGATGCCGCGCCCGCGGTCGCGGCGGCCCTCCGCGCCGCCGGCGCCGTGGCGGGGCCGCTGGTCCTCCGATTCCCGCCGGGTGACTATCACTTCTGGCCGGACGGCGCTCAACGTCGCGAGCTGTACGTCTCCAACACAGTCGGGGACGATCCGCGGTACCGCGAGAAGAGGATCGCCATACTCGTCGAGGCGATGGACGATCTCGTCATCTCGGGGAAGGGCGCCCGCATCCTGCTTCATGGGCTCCAGACGACCTTCGCCGTCATCGACTCGCGGCGGGTGCGCGTCGAGGGACTCGAGTTCGATTTCGCGGTGCCAACGGTCGTCGACGCCACGGTCGTGGACGCCGGCGTCGAGGCGGGGCGGGCGTACCGGGTGATCCGGGTGCCCGAGGTCACGCTGTTCTCCGTCGAAGGACGCTCGATCCGCTGGCACGGTGAGTCCCTCGGCGCGGGGGCCGTCGCCTGGGAGGGGCGTGACGCGCTCGAGTACACGCAGATCCATGATCCGTCCGGCCACAGCACGCGGCGCGGCCCGAACCCGCTCTTCGACGACGTCCGGTCGATCAAGGCGGTGGGGGACCGCGAGATCCGGATTGACTACAACTCTGGCGAGGAACCGGCCGACCTCGGCGTCGTCTATGAGATGCGCCTGACGACACGTGATCATCCCGGCGCGCTCGTGCTCGACAGCTCCGGCGTGCGGTTGTCCGGGCTGCGTTTCCGGTTCCTGCACGGCTTCGGCGTCGTGGCACAGGCGAGCCGTGGCGTCACGATCGAGGGCTGCGAGTTCCGAAGCCCACCGCGCAGCGGGCGGCACACGGCGGGTTTCGCCGACTTCGTGCAGTTTTCCGGATGCTCGGGAGTCGCGGCCGTTCGCGACTGCCTCTTTGACGGGCCGCACGACGACCCGATCAATGTGCACGGCACCTACCTCCGCGTCGCCGATCAGCCTGATCGCCGCACGCTGGCGCTCGAGTACGCGCATCCGGAGACGGCCGGGCTCCCGCAGTTCTCGCCCGGCGACCTGATCGAGATCGTCGAGCGGGCGACGCTCCAGCCGATCGCGACCGCGACAGTGGAGCGCGTACGGCAGCCGAGCGGGCGGGACCGAGCCCACCCGCTCAGGGTCATCGTCCTGACCGTCGCCTCCGAGCTGCCCGGCGACCTCACCGGGCGGGCCGCGGTGGAGAACGTGACCCGGACGCCGGCCGTACACATCGCCCGCAACGTCTTCCGGAACGTGCCCACGCGCGCCGTGCTCGTGACCACGCGGCGTCCGGTGATCATCGAGGACAACCGGTTCGAACGCCCGGGAATGGCCGCGGTCTACGTCTCGGGCGACGCCGCCGAATGGTGGGAGTCCGGGCCGGTACGCGATCTGATCGTCCGCGGGAACGAGTTCGTCGAACCAGGTGGGCCGGCGATCTTCGTCGATCCGCGGACCGACTCCGCGTCCCCGGTCCACCGTGGCGTCGTCGTCGAAGGAAATCGTTTCGTGCTCCGTGACGTCCCGGCACTCGATGCCAAGAGCACCCAGGGCATTCGCTTCAGGGACAACAGCATCGTGCGCTCCGGGCCGGAGGCATGGGACGTCGTCCTCCGATCGTGCACGGACACGGACATCGACGAGCCGACGCTGAGGGTCATCACGTGGCTCCGGTGAGCTGGGCGTGCAGGCGCTTGCACTCGTGGACGAAGCGGATCGTCCGGCCGCTGCGCGCGTACTCGGCGACGACCGGGATCTCCCCGCGCGCGCCGGTCCAGCGGGCCACGTCGGCGGCGAAGGCGACGAGTTCGGCGTGGGTCACGGTGATGCGCTGCCCCTCGCCCGGCAGTATCCCGGGCAGCAGGGCGCGCAGGATGCGCCATACCTCGTGGTGGCCGCCGGCGTCGGCCAGCTCGGTCAGGGCCGCGATGGCGGGGCGGGTCTCCAGCCAGGTGCGACGCAGCACCAGCGCGAGCTGGCGGCCGATCGCCTCGGCGGGCAGCTCGCCCCTTGCGGCCAGGCTCAGGACCAGCGGGATCATGCTGGGCACGTTGTCGGCCAGGAGGAAGGCGAGGATCACCGCCGTGGACTCGCCCATCGGGCCCTGGGCGATCTCCAGGCCGGTGATCTCCGCCGGAGCCAGCCACATGCCCCAGTGGCCGCGCGGTATGAAGGGCAGGAAGTTGACGGCCACGACCTCGCGGTGCGAGGGCAGCATGGCGGGCCACGCCCTGAGCGAACCGCCCAACTCGTCGTGCGTCCAATCGAACGGCTGGCGCAGCAGCACCTCGTCGATCAGCCGATGGCCGGTCGGGGCCGTCACCCGCAACACCGGCTGCAGCCTGACCTCGGTGAAGTGTTCCGGTTCGCCGTCGCCGAACTCGACCATGGACGCGCCGACCATATGACGCCACACGTGACCGCACTCGGGATCGGCCATGCCGCCACCGGCGAGCCAGCGGGCGGCCGAGCGCGCCGCCTCCGAGTCGACCTTGGCGGCCCGGTCGGCCGCGGCCTGGTGGCCGCCTCGGGGCAACCGCAGCAGCGCCTGCGCCAGGTCGGCCGGGAGCGGCTCCACGCCGGCGGCGGCGCAGGTCTCCAGCCGGTCGACCAGTACGTCGGGGTCGAGGTGGCCGCTCAACCAGGTCGGCGTGGCCAGCAGCACCGGCGGCAGGGTGCCGTCGCGAAGGGCCTCGGCGAGTTCCGCGTAGCGGTGCAGCAGGAAATCGTGAAGCGGGGAGACATGATTGGGGTCGGGCAGGCGGTTGCGCCGCCGCCACTCGTCGTTCTCGGGCAGCGCCTCGGGCATGAAGGAACGCAGCCGGGGCGGGACGAAGACGACGGTCACCTGCACAAGCGGCTCGTTCGGGCCTGGCGGGGGTACCTGCTCTTCCGCCCGCATCGCCGCGATCCGGGCGGGGTCCACACCGAGTTCGGCCATGCGCTCGTAGACGTCGTCGAGGACGAAGGACGGCATGGCCTCTTCGGAGTCGTCGTACAAGACGCCGGGCCTCTTCCGCACGGGCCGGAGGTGATTAGGCGGTCCGTCGTCGGTGGAGGAGTCGTACAGGTGGATCCGGCCCTTGGCGAAGGGGATCTGCCGGTCGCCCTCGTGGGCGACCGGCCCGTCCGGGCCGTCGTCGCTGGTCCAGGTGATGGAGAAGGCGCGCAGCGGGGCATCGTCGTCGAGGTAGCGGCCAGGCTGCCAGGCGCCGCCCACCACGATCCGTCGGGGCGACGGCTCCGGCTCGGGCTCCTCGCCACGGGTGAGGGCGCGCACTCTCACGGAGTAGCTTGCGTCGTCCCAGAACTTCTTCGGCCCGATCGGCGGTAGCTCCGGCACGCTGCCGGGGGCCACGAGCTCGGCGGACAGCGCCGACTGCCAGTCATCGGGGTCGAGCCGCACCTTGCTGGACCGCCAGTGGCCCCGGTCCTGCTTGACGTGCGGCTTGAGCTTGCGGCGTAGTTCCGCCCGGTCGTCGGCGATCCCGGCGACGAAGGCCGCCAGCCAGCGCTCCTGGCCGATGCTCGTGGTAGTCGTGGTTGGGGAAGACCGACGGCTCGGGGAACCGTCGCGCCTCCGGCGGCTCGGGCAGCGGCGGGAACTCCTTCCGCTCCAGCACTTCCTCGACCGGGGTCTCCCCGCCGAACCGCTCGGCCAGCTTCGCGCCCAGGTCGGCGGGGAGGTGGCGGACGCCGTCGAGGATCGCCTCAGTGTGGTCGGCGAGCAGGCCGGCGTGTTTCAGGGTCAGCTCGGCCGCGCGGTTGCGCACGTCGAAGGACTTGTGCGCGTACGCCGTGGTCAGCGCGGTCACGAAGTCGGCGGCCGCCTCGGGCGTGGCCCGGATCGCCCGGTCGAGCCAGCGCAGACCGGTGGCGGCGAGCTTGGCCTCCTCCCGGAAGGTGAGCGCGTCGACCGCCTCGACCAGGTCGGCGTGGTCGATCGGCATCGCTCCGCGTACCTGCCCGGCGGCCAGCTCGGCGACCGTGCCCGGGGCCGACGGCAACAACCGCAGGTAGTCGCGCAGGCGGGGCGCGGACTCCGCTGGCGTGGGGTCGAGCAGCGTGTGCAGCCGGACGAAGAACCGCAAGTCCTGCGCCTCGCCGCCGCGCAGGAAGCGGCTCACGCAACCGTCGAGCAGCTGCTCCCTGGGCAGCTCGCGTACGGCGGCGGCCAGCCAGCGGGTCGGCCGGGGCTCCAGCCGCTCGTCACGGAGGACGCGGCCCGCGCCGTCGGCGTCGAAGACACGAGGCAGCAGTACGGGGGTCAGCGGGTCATCGGCCACGTTCGGCGCGGCCAGCCAGGCGGCCACCAGCGGGTCGTGCTCGGGTGGCACGGCGCCGGACTCGCGCAGCAGCGCCACGGCCAGCGGCGCGACGCGGTCGGCGGGACGGCGCACCCGCTGGGCCAGCCGGACCGCGACATCGCGGCGCCACTCCAAGGGGCGGGTGGCCGCCACCCGGCACACCTGGGCGACGTCGAGGTCCTCGGCCCAGCGGCGGTTGACGTCGCGGCTGGTCATCCACGTCACGGCGGCCGCCGGGCCGGTGATTACGCCGACACCGGTCAGCAGCAGCGCGCCGGCCAGTTCGTCGAGCAGTTCGCCGACCTCCCAGGAGACCTCCTCCTCGAAGTCGTCGGGATACTGGGCCCGCACCTGCTCGGTGCGGGCGCGGCGCAGCTCCTTGACGAGGCCGGGCAACCGCCCGCCCAGCTCGGCGCGCTCCTCCTCGGTGAGCGTGACCAGCCGGTCGGTCAGACGGGTGACCTGGTTGCGAGTGACCAGGTCGCAGATCTCCGTCCAGAGGGTCATCGGGAGACCTCCACGGCGGCGCGGGCGACGATCCGGGCGGCCAGCACGTGTTTGCACGGCCCGCGGGAGCCACGATGGTCCCACCACCACTCGCAGGTGCAGGAGCCGTCGGTCAGCGAGACCCGGCGCGCGCCGCCCGAGGTGTGGACGGTGGCCAGCTCGCCTTCGAGGCGTACGGCGCCCGCGTCGACGAGTTTGCGCGCCTTGGCCAGTCGTGGGTTGAGCAGGAGCACGTTGTCCTTGTCATAGGGCAGCTCACGGTGGAAGTGGGCGGCCTCCGACAGGTCGTAGCCGACCCGGCCGGCGACGCCGAGCTGCGTCAGCGCGGCCCGCACCCGGTCGGCGGGGATGCCCGCGCGGTCGGCCAGCAGGCCGATCTCGATCTCGGGCTCGAAGTTGAGCAGCATGCCCACCACGTCGGCGTCGTTCTCGGCCTCGTCGGTGGCCAGGTCGTCGAGCACCGCGCCCTCGCCGGAGAAACCCCGCCAGCGCTCGGGCGAGAGGGTGAGCGTGTAGCGCATGCCCGGCAGCTCCAGCTCCCAGGCGCTGGAGGCGCCCTCGGCCGGACCGTACACCCGGAGGGACTTCGCGAAGCGCAGCAGTGGCAGGAGGGTGGCGAGCCGGTTGGGGCCGGCGAGCTGGACCGCGCCCGGAACCTGACGGTCGGAGGCCTTCAGCTCACGCCCCGTCTGCGCCACCCATACCGTCTCTCTCTTGGGCAGCCCGCGCAGGAATCGTACCGCCGCCATGCCGGCCAGCTCACCGCGCTGGTCCATGCCCGAGGCGATGACCTGAACCTCGGCGAAGCCGCGTAACCAGCGCTCGGGCAGCGGCACCTTCTTCTCCACCACCGCGCCGTCCATCGTGGTCACGACCAGCTCGTCGAGCCCGACCCCCAGGTGCAGCGGGTCCCGCGCGCCGATGCGCGCCAGCGCCTCCCGGAGCGGCGCGTTCACGTCGACGTTGGTGGTGCCCCGGTCGAACACCTCACCGTCTAGCGCGCCGTTCAGCAGGTCAAGCCGGGCGTACACCCCGCCACAGGCCGAGAACGACTCGAACCGCAACCGGTCTCCGTTGCACGTCACCACCGGGTCGCGCACCCAGCCGGGCCGCGCCTGCGGCTGGTGATAGCGGGCCAGCGCCACGTCGGCGACGCCGAGCAGGGCCGCCGCGGCGGGGGCCGCCTGGGTCACCACGCCGCTGAAGAACCGCGGAGCCACGGCCGGGCCGGACAGGGCACGCCCGCCGGAGGTCGCCAATCCGAGACGACCGTCGACAAGGGAGGAGGGCGCGGCGTAGGTGTACGCCTGCGTCGTTGAGGTCATGGCCGGGACACTAGATCGCCCCACCGACAAACCGGCGTGCCGTGATTCGAAGAGTTCGCGTCGCCCACTCCGGCCAGGGTGCCGACAGGTGTTACAGCAGGGATCCGGCCAGCGGGATGTTCTGTGTCCGCAGGGCACCGGTGACCAGCCGGGCGATCCGACGGGCGCCGTACGCCTCGAAGTGGGTGTGGTCGTTGCAGAAGAACTGTCCGACCGGCCCCGAGGTGTAGTCGCCGTTGTTGGGGCACAGGCCCAGCGAGTTGTAGTAGTCGACGCTGAGGGTCTGCAGGTCGATGATCGGTGAGCCGGTGGCGACGCCGGCGGCGGTGGTCTGGGAGACGAAGCCGCGGTTCTTGACCGCGGTGCTGCCCGAGCAGGTGATGGCCGCGACGGCGGTGAGCAGGATCGGGTGGGCGCCGCGATCCTTCGCCGCCTGCGCCATCATCGTCATCAGCGCCTGGTAGCGCGCGGTGCCGACGTGGCGCGGGCAGGTCGTCGAGCTGTCGTTGATGCCGAACTGGATGAACAGGTAGTCGCCTGCCTTCATGCCGGTGAGCATCTGTTGCCACCGGGAGGAGTAGGTGGTGGAGCTGAGGACGCACTCGCCGTTCGAGCCGATCGTGGAGGTCACGTTCCCCTCGTAGAGCCAGGTCTGGATGCTGCGCCCGGCGACGGCGAGGTTGTCGACCACGATGTTGGTGTGGAACAGCGAGTCGAATTCGGTGGCCCAGCCCACGGGGCAGGTGGAGCTGGGGTTGGCCATGGTCGAGTCGCCGGCCATCCAGACGGTGGTCGTCGCCACCGCGGCGGTCGCGGCCGCGTTGGCGACCCGGGCAGTGCACCCGGTCGCGCTGGTCACCGTGGCCGAGGCGGGGCTCGGGGCGGCCAGCGACAGGGAAGCAACCAGGGCAGAGACGATGGATAAGAGGACCTTACGCATGGTTTCTCCTGTCACCTCAGATGGCGGACTGTGGGCGCGGCTGAGTCAGCACCAGGACAGCAGGGAGGTGTAGCTCGGCAGCGAGATCCGGGCGCCGGCGCTCATCGTGCCGTTGCCGCGCACGACGATTCGGATGGGCTGGCGGCGTGGCGTGCGTCGCTGGAGATTCCAGTCGGCATTGTGAGCGCTAACATTCAAGGGAGTAATCCCTTCGTGGGCGCCATTGAGGGATAGCGGTGATGGCACAGAGCAAATATGACGCCGCCGAGGCTTGTCAATTGCGGTGTCAGATCTCCGGCCCCGGCCGATCGCGAAGGTCTTCTTACCGGGCATTGCCCCGCTCACGCGGGGCGTACCCGATGAAAATTTCAGTGGTCGTGGCAGCAGGCGACCCGGGCTGCCTCAAGCTCGGCGGGGTCGTTCCACCAGTGGCTCGCCGCGCTCTGGTGGACGGGGACGCGGGCCTTGACCTTGCCGGAAGGCGCGGAGGCCGCGGGTGTCGCCTGGTCGGTGGTGGTGGAGGACGGGAAAGGCGCGAGGAGCTGCTCGACGGTGTGGTGTCTCCCGCCGACGACGACGGCGGTGACGTTGGCGGCGTCCTCGATGCGGGACAGCGGATCGCCGTCGATGATGGCCAGGTCGGCGTACATCCCCTTGGCGATCCTGCCCAGCGGGAGGCCGAGGTAGGCCCCGGACGTGCTGGTCGCGGAGGTGAGCGTTTCCCGCGGCGTCAGGCCGTACTTGACCATGGCGCGCAGGTTCATGTGCAGGCTGATCCCGAGGTGATCGATCGGCGCGTCGGTGCCTGCGGTGACCACGCCGCCGCCGCGGATCATCGCCGTGAGCTGCGCGACCTGGTTGGCGAGGTTCGTCCGGATCACCTGGACCGCCGTCGGGTCGGCGGTCTGGGCCGTGGTGACCGTCGCCCGCAGCGCGGCCATCCGCCAGTTCGGGTAGAGCCGGCGCACTCGTTCGTCGGTGACCAGCGAGGTGTCGTCCCGGTAGAGGGTCGAGGAGTTGAACAGGGTGGGGGTTCTGGCCATCTTCGAGGCGTTGAACATGGCGATGACGTCCGAGTAGGCGGAGCCGACGTTCGTGACGGTGCGTGAGTAGCCGAACCGGTTGGTGGCGCCGACGTGCTCGGTCTGGTCGCCGCCCATGGCGATCGCCGGATAGTGGTAGTGCGAGCTGACCGGCTTGCCCTGGCGGTGGGCCCAGTCGATGACCTCCTTGTGCCAGACGACCGGTAGCCGTACGTAGCACTTCACCATGTCGTAGTCGAGGGCGGCGGCCCGCCGCAGTTCGAGCAGCAGCTGGTCGTGGGAGTATGTCGGGCGCATGAAGTTGTAATAGATGCGCGGCCCGTCGACGGCCTCGCCCGTGCCCAGGTAGCGCGGTGCCAGCCGGGCGCCGGACTGCACCGACTCGCGCTCCTCGACCATGTGGTACGCCGGTGAGCCAGGTGAGCGCGTCGTGGTGACGCCCAGGGCGAGCCACAGCGGACCCTGTCGCGAACCGTACGCGTAGCCCTGCATCTCACGGTGATGGTGGATGTCGATCAGGCCGGGCATGACGAACCTGTCGCGGGCGTCGATCCGGGTGCCGGGCCTGCCGTCCCGGTGCGGTTCGATCGCGGTGATGCGCTGGCCTCGTACGATGATGTCGACGTCGCGGACGACGCTCTTGGAGACGCCGTCCCACATGCGGCCGGCGTGAATGACGACCTGATCGGGGCCGGTGTCGTTGCGCCAGGTCAGCTTCATCGGAATCGACCGGGCGGGCTTGCCGTCGAGGCGCACGCTCTTGAGACGTCCCTCGTTCAGGTAGAGGAGCGTGGCCGAGCCGCCCGCCCAGACAGGGGCGTCGGAGACCTCCCGGGTGACCTGACGGGCGCTGCCGGTGGGCCGTCCGGTCTTGTCGACGGGCAGGACCCACAGGACCGACTCCATGGCGAAGGCGAGCATGGTGCCGTCAGGTGACCAGACGGGTCCGTCGTCGCCACGGGTCTGCAAGGACCGGTGTGGCGCGGGGTCGATGTACGTGCCGGCACCCGTGGCCCGGTCGACGAGCAGGATCTTGGACAGCCCCTCACGGTAGCGTCGTGAGTACGGCACCACCGCGGCCAGCGCGAGAGTCTTGCCGTCGGGTGACCAGGTCGGGCGGCCTGGTTCGAAGGTGGCGTCGAAGATCTTCTGGATGTCGCCGGAGGAGACGTTCACCGCCCACAGGGCGCCGTCCTGGTCCAGGTAGGCGATCTCCCTCCCGTCGGGTGACCACCGGACCGACAGGGCGGCCGAGTCGGTCAGGTGAGTGATCTGCCGGTCGGCGCCGGTGCTCAGGTCGCGGGCCCAGATGTTGAGGGTGCCGGTGCGGTCGGTGACGAAGGCCAGTTGCCGCCCGTCCGGGGAGAAATCCGGGTCGGCTTTCCACCAGTGGTCACGGAAAAGCGGTTCCGGCGTGCCACCGCCGCGCATCAGATAGATGTCGTTGAGCGCGCGGAAGGCGATGGCGGACCCGTCCGGGGACACGGCCGGGCTGCCGATTCCGACGACGGGGAATGACCCGGGCTCGTCGAATACGCGGACCTTCTTCTTGTACTTCGGCGTCGTCGTCGTCAGCGCGGCGGTGAAGCCGATGGTGCCGACGGACGCGGAGTTGAGGCGGCGGACCTTGATGGTGCCCGCTGAGGTGTAGTAATAGCGTCCGTCCGGGGCGAACCGGGCACGGAACGGGAAGACCTCCTCGCCACTGACGAGGGTGCCCGCGGTGCCGGCCAGATCATTGGCGCCCGAGTGGAAGAGGTGGTAGGCGAGGTCGGTGCCGTTCGGCAGCCAGGACGGCTGGTGAATGACCTGACCGGCCGGGACCGTGACCGCGGTGCCGCGCGTGCCGGTGGCGACCTCGATGACGTCGATCCTGGTGTCGGCGACGACGAACGCGACCCTGCTGCCATCGGGTGACCAGGCCGGCTCGTACTCCTCGGCGGAGGTGTCGGTCAGGACGCGGGTCGCTCCGGTGGCCACGTCGAGCAGGTGGATCCCGTAGCTGCCCCCGGCGTCGGAGGAGTAGGCGATGGTGCGCCCGTCCGGGCTGTAGCGGGGCTCGCGGTGATCGTATGGGCCGGTGGTCAACTGGGTGATCGCGGACCCGTCGGGCCGGATCGTCCACAGGTTGAAGACACCGTCGCGGTACGACTGGAACACGATGGTGCCGCCGTCCGGGGACCAGTCAGGCTGGGCGATGTCGTACAGATCGCTGGTGAGCCTGCGGGCGGTGCCCCCGGAAGCGGAGCAGACCCACAGGACACCGAGCAGGTCGAGGGCGAGCAGGCGGCCGTCGGGGGAGGGCGCGACGGCGTAGTCGGTGCCGGAGGCTACGGCTGTCTTGCCGGCGTTGTCCGCTACGCCTGCCCACGCCGGCGCGGCTGGGGCGAGCAGGGCGGCACCGGCGCCCACCAAGACGGCCCGGCGGGACGGGCGGGACATCGATCCGGAGGCGGAGGTGAACGCGTCGGGAGAAACCGGCGAGTGAGACATGGGGGGATTTCCACTCCACTATTCACGCATGGTCAGGTGGCCGTCGAGCAGAGGCGGGCTGACGCGTTCAGTGAGGGCGGAGGGACCTGGTTGACCAGAGTGCCTGCATAGGAATGTACATACGTCGGTCAACAGAATTGGTCAAGAGGAGCCGGCGGCTCAGCCTGAGGAGGCTCGCCCGCCCATGCGGTACGCAGGAGTTCGGTCAGAGCTTCCGCGGTGACCTCGACCGGGTTGGCGTACGGGTTGGCGAGCACCTCGTCGACGATCCGGGGGATGTCCGTCTCCGCCATTCCCAGCTGCCGCAGCGACCGCGGGGCGCCGAGTTCGCCGGCGAGCTCCCACAAGTGGCGCGCCGGGTCCGGGGTGCCGCCGAGCGCGCGGCGCAGCGCGGCCACGGCCTGTGGCGCGCCCGGCTGGTTGTAGGGGAGGACGACCGAGTGCGTGGGGGCATGGGGAAGGTTCAGCGTCTCGCCGAGGCTGTGGCACAGCTTGTGATGCAGCGACATCGTGGTGGCGCCGAGGCAGGCGCCGCTCAGCCAGGCTCCGTACTGGGCGTGCTCGCGGGCTTTGAGGTCGCCGGTGTCGCGTACTAGGGCGGTAGAGCGGTGGTGAGGGCTCGGACGCCCTCCTCGGCCATCAGCGAGATGATCGGGCTGGTGTCGGGCGCGTCGGCGATCGTCCGGCCGGTGGACTCCTGCTCGGGGCCGCAGAGGACCAGCGCCCGCCGGTGTCCCAGGTGCTCGATCTCCTGGGGCAGCGACTTCACGGCGCCGACGCCGAAGACCACCCGCATCGGCAGGGCTTGGTAGCTGAACGGGGTCACGGCCGGGGCTCCTCAGGTCGGAGCACCACGTCGAAGTGGACGGTACGGAACGGGTTGGGCAGACCGGCCTCTGCCGCCCGGGCGGGGTCGTCGATGGTGGGAAACTCGCGTACGAGGCTGTCCTTCACGCCGAAGACCGCGTCGGAGTCGATGTAAGGCGTGTCCGCGACGAACAGGTGGGTGACCAGGGGCCGGAAGCCGGTGGCCCGGACGTCGAAGTGCACATGGGCGGGCCGGTTCGGGTGGCGCCCGGTCGCCTGGAGCAGCCGGCCGACGGGCCCGTCGGAGGGGATCGGGTAGTACCGGGGCACGATCGACCGGAACCAGAAGCGTCCCTCGTCGTCGGTGGTGAACAGCCCGCGCAGGTTGCGCTCGGGTTGCCGCTCGGGCTGCTGAACGTCGTAGAAACCGTCCGCGTTGGCCTGCCACACGTCCACGGCGGCGCTGGGCACGGGAGTGCCATCAGTTGCCCTGACCGTGCCGGTGACCAGGCACGGCTCGCCCTTCCCGTCCAGCGCGATGTCGGCGCCGAGCGCACGTGGTGGCGACTCGACCACGTGGAACGGCCCCTCCACGGTCGACTCCGTGGCCTCGCCCGCACGGTTGTTCATGGTCTCCACCAGCATGGACACGCCGAGAACGTCGGACAGCAGGATGAACTCCTGCCGGAGCGGCGTACAGGTCTCGCCCACCTCGGTGAGGAAGCCGATCGCCGCCGTCCACTCCTCGATCGTGGGCTCGACGTCCTTGACGAACGCGTGCAGGTGCCGTACCAGCGAGGTCATGATGTCGCGCAAGCGCGGGTCCGGAGTGTCGGCGAAGGTCGCGGCGACGATCTCGGCGGAGTGCTCCTCGCTGAAGTGCGCCGCAAGTGCGGTCATGTCGGTTCGATCCTCACGTGATGATGCGAACTAGTATTCCGGTTAGCAACTTGAGGTTGTCGCTACACTTTCGCAAGCGGCTACAACCACGCGGCCGAGCGCGACGCGCTGGTCGCCGACTGGTTCGCCGACCACCTGATCTCCGGATCCTGAGGTCCTTCACCCGGCAGGTGATCGACGGGTGGCAATGCGGGTCACCACGGGTCCGAGCCGACCCAGCCGTACCAATGCCCGGTGAGATGCCGGTAGGTGTCGTCGGCCGTCTCCTCCGGCTCGCCTATGGGGAGCAGAACGAAGTTCGTGTTGCTGCCGAAGGCCCATTCCTCGCCGATTAGGCAGACGCTGCCGGGAACGTATTCGCCGTCCTCCGACCGGGGGTAGGGGAATGCGTCGCATATCCGGTACAACCCGAGCCATCGGCAGGAGATGTTTTGTTGTGTCTCGGCTGTCACAGTTCGGGCGTAGGCCTCCATGCTCGGTTTCGAGATCGTGAACCGCAGCCAGAAGGGCGCGTCCGCCACGAGCGCCACCGTGACGCCCGCGACGATGAACCAGGGCGTCATCCAGCGCCCTAACCGGCCGTACGCCGTGCCGTTGCCGGCCGCCGTGGCGTAGCGGACCGTCCAGATGATCAGCAAGGGAAGCCCGACGAAGAAGACGAGCAGGAACATCTCGATGATGTACCAGTAGGGGACGCTGGCAAGGTACAGAATGACGCACGCCATGGCCGAGAGCACGGTGAGGAACAACCATCCGGGCGGCTTGCTGATCATGCGTCACCATAGCGTCCCCGGCTCGGGGGGAGCGGCCCGGGTGCGGGTGTCAGGTCGTGCCGAGGGCCTTACGCAGGACATGGATGGCCTGTTCGACGGCGCCCGTGGTGGCGGCGGTCTGCCGGAGCGGGTTGAGCATCATGAAATCGTGCAGGATGCCGTTGTAGCGCAGGCTCGTCGTACGCACTCCGGCCGCCAGGAGCTTGCGCGCGTACGCCTCGCCCTCGTCCCGCAGCACGTCGTTCTCGTCCACGATCACGAACGCCTCGGGCAACCCGGTGAGGTCCTCCAGGCTCGCCCGCAGCGGCGAGGCGGTGATCTCCGCGCGCCGGTCGTGGTCCGGCAGGTACGCGTCCCAGAACCAGGCCATGGCCTTCGCGGTCAGGAAGGGCCCGTTGGCGAACTCCCGGTAGCTGTCGGTGTCCTGGGCGGCGTCCGTGACCGGGTAGTAGAGCGACTGGTGGACGAACCTCACATCGCCGCGCTGCTTGGCCAGGATGGCCAGGGCGGCCGTCATGTTGCCGCCGACGGAGTCGCCCGCGACCGCGAGGCGGGCGGCGTCGAGCCCCTCGGCGGCACCGTCCCGGGTGATCCAGCGGGCCGTGGCGTAAGCCTGCTCGATCGCCACCGGGTAGCGCGCCTCCGGCGAGCGCTCGTACTCGACGAAGACCACGGCGGCCTTCGCCCCGACGGCCAGCTCGCGGACGAGCCGGTCGTGCGTGCCGGCGTTGCCGAGGATCCAGCCGCCGCCGTGGACGTACAGGACGACGGGCAGCGCGCCGGTGGCGCCCGGGGGCTTGATGATGCGGACCCGTACGTCCCCGACCTCGGCCGGTACGGTGATCCACTTCTCCTCGACGTCGAGCTTGTCGATCGGGGCGGCCTGGATGTCGTCCAGGACCTTCCGGGCGCCCTCGGGGCCCAGTTCGTACAGGAACGGGGGCTTCGAGGTCGCGTCCGCGATCTCCTGCGCCGCCGGCTCCAGAATGTGCTCAGTCATGAGACGTCCCCCCTGGTCGTCATGGATGCTCGAGCCCCCCGGGCTCACGTACCCGCAATCCGGGGGCGAACGCACGGTCATCGTGACCCTTGCCAAGGAGGCGTCTCATTGACCCGGCGTAACTCACGAACCTCCCGCGGAGATCTGGGCGCGTGTCACGAGGATGCCGTCGTCATCACTGAACAGCTCGGCCCCTGGATGGAAGGTGACACCGCCGAAAGCGACAGGGATGTCACGCTGGCCAGTGCCCTCCTTGCCGCTCTTACGTGGATTGGCGCCCAGCGCCTTGACGCCCAGGTCCAGTTCACGCAGGGCGGCGACATCTCGTACCGCGCCGTTGATGACCACGCCGGCCCATCCGCTGGCGACGGCCAGGCCGGCGATGATGTCACCCATGAGGGCGGTGTGCAGCGAGCCGCCGCCATCGACCACCAGGACGCGTCCCTCGCCGGGCTCCCCCAGGACGGACTTGAGCAGCACGTTGTCCTCGTGGCAGCGGACGGTGACGACCGTGCCGGCGAAGGCCCGGCGGCCGCCGTATTGGGAGAGCTGAAGGTCGCAGGAGCCGAGCTCGTCGCCCCGCTCGTCGTAGAGGTCTGCGGTCACGATGGTCACAGCGCGGCCTTTCTGCGAATCGGCGAGGTGCCAGTGGTGAATCGCCGCCGCTGACACCCCGCCGTTGTGGTTTGGTCAAGACGGTGCTCTGGTCAGCGTAGGTGCCCATATGCGGGCATCCGGGCGAAACGCCTGATCAACGGCCAGATGAGGATGATGGCGTAGATGCCGAAGCCCGAGCAGTCCGAGCACGAGCAGCAGGATCAGGTCGAACGGCTGGGCATTGATGGCATAGGCGCCCATGGAGGCGAAGAACAGGATGCCCGCGTACGGGTAGGGGCGCGGGATGCGCAGCAGCCTGGCCCACACGGGCGCGAGCGGCAGATTGAGGACGAGCTGGCGCCGTGGCCGAACTCCTCCGGCCGTTTCTCGGTGGCGTACGACAGGAAGGTAGGGAGCTCGGCGCCGCCGGCGGGCAGGGCGCCGAAGGGGAAGCCGAGCGCGGTGCCGCGCAGCCAGGGCTTCCAGGAGCGCCGCCAGTCCTCCGCACCCATCCACGGCCGTCCGACCGGGACGACGGGGACCGCCTTGCGGCGCAGGTGCGCGGCGACCCACAGTGCCTCGCCGACGGCGAAGATGCCGACGGCGACGAAGGCCAGCAGCATGATGGCGAAGTAGTCGGGACCGCCGAGGCTGATGGCGAAGCTGACCACGAAGGGCGGGACGAGCACGAGCGCCAGCAAACGAGCGCTCCGCGAGACCGGCGGCACGCTGTCGGCCACCGAATGCGCCGCCCAGGTGGGCATCTCCCGAGTCAGCGCCCGCCGCTACCTCGAACACCTCACCGCCATCGGCCAGGTCGAGGTCTCCCTGCGCTACGGCGGCACCGGCCGCCCGGAACGCCGCTACCAGTGGCACCACCCAGCGTAAGACGGTCTCAGGAGGCCGTGGAATGGCAAGCGCGCTCGTCCCCCGTGCGAGCTACCCGCGAGTGTCCACTGCGCGGTGACGATTCCCGGTCGTCGGATCCCTAGCGTTCTCGACGTAGCCGCGGCGCTCCGGTCGCGGAACTCAGGGAACCTCTCAGAGGAGTCGTCATGCGGCTGTTGAAGCAGCTCGTGGCCGTCGCGGTGGTCGCCTTCGTCGGCAGTCTGGGTGTGGGCGCGGTACAGGGGAACGCGTTTCTCACCCTGGTGCTCGGTGTCGCGACGGCCGTGCTCGCGGTGTTCGTGTACGCCCGGGTGGTGCGGTGGTCCGAACACCGCGAGCCGGTAGAGGTGGCCGCGAAAGGTGCCCCCACCGCCGTCGGCCGAGGGGCTCTGGTCGGTATCGGGTTGTTCACGGCTGTCATCGTGAACATCGCCCTCATGGGCGGCTACCGGGTCGACGGCGTTGGCTCGGTGGCGGGCGCTGTTGGAATGGTCGGGTTCATGGCCGCCGCCGCCGTGACGGAGGAGCTGCTCTTTCGCGGCATCCTGTTCCGGATCGTCGAGGAACGCACCGGCACGTGGATAGCGCTGACGCTGACGGGTCTGGTGTTCGGCATGGCGCACCTGTTCAACCAGCACGCCAGCCTGTGGGGCGCGCTCGCCATCGCTATCGAGGGCGGTGGCATGCTCGCCGCGGCGTACGTCGCCACCCGCACCCTGTGGGTGCCGATCGGCCTGCACTTCGGCTGGAACTTCGCCGCGGCCGGCATCTTCAGCACCGAAGTCTCCGGCAACGGCGCGACAGAAGGGCTGCTGCACGGGGTGACGTCAGGTCCGGCCCTGCTCACCGGTGGCGACTTCGGGCCGGAGGGAAGCCCGTACTCGGTCGTCTTCTGCGTGCTGGCGACGATCGCGTTCATGTGGCTGGCCCGCCGCCGCGGCAACCTGGTCCCTCGCCGGCGCGGCGCCCGGCCCGGCACGACCGCTACGCTCTCCCAGTGATCGGTCTCCATCGGGTCCCGGATCTGTGGCGGCGGTGTGACGTCACGGTCCGGGATTCTCCGCTCGCGCTGTTGTTGGCCGTCGCGTCGTTCCTGCCGGGGTTGCAGAGTGCCGGGACGCAGGTGGGCGACATGCCGCTCCGCCCCTACGACGCGCTGGCCGTCGTGGCGGTCGCCCTCCAGAGCCTCCCGATCGGCGTGCGCCGGCGGTGGCCGGCCGTCTGTCTCGTCCTGGTGTCGCTCGGCTTCGCGCTCGACCAGCTGCGCGGCTACCACGCGTTGGCGGGCACCGGGCTGCCCATCGCGCTGATGAGCGCGGGCGCCCATCTGGAGCGTCACCGTCGCGTCATCGTGGTCCTCCTCTCCGTGGCGTACGTGCCGCTGGCGGTCGCGCTGGACCGGCCCGGCGGGCCCGAGCGGCCGGAAGGATTCGTGCTGTTCTACCTGGCGCTGGTGCTCGCTTGGGGCATGGGGGCTTGGCTGCGCTCCACCCGGGCCGCCGAGGCCGAACTCCGCCGCCACGTCGCCGAGGCCACTCGCACCGCCGAGCGCACCCGTATCGCCCGCGAACTTCACGACGTCGTGACTCACCACGTGACGGCGATGGTCGTACAGGCCGAGGCGGCCCGCTACCTGACCGCCGTACCCGATCGCCTCGACGAGACGCTGAGCGCCGTCACCGACACCGGCCGGCGGGCCATCGCCGACCTGCGGCACCTGCTCGACCTGCTCAACCCCGGCCACGACACCGACTTCAGGACGCCGTCCGTCGGCGAGCTTCACACGCTCGTGGAGCAGACGCGCCAGGCCGGGCAGCCGGTGGAGTTCACCGAGGAGGGCCGGCCGGCGGAGTCGGCCGGCAGCGCCGAGTTCGTGACCTACCGAGTCGTGCAGGAGGCTCTGACGAACGCCCTCAAGTACGCCCACGGCAGCCGCACCGTGGTCCGCGTGCGCTATGGCCGGAAGGAGATCAGCGTGGAGGTCAGCACCGATGGTTCCGGCGCACGGAGGGGCTCTCCTGGTGGGAGCGGGCGGGGTCTCGCCGGGCTCCGGGAACGGGTCGACGCCCTGGGCGGCGAGTTCAGCGCGGACCGGCCCGCGGGCGGCGGCTTCGTCGTGCGGGCACGCGTCCCCGCGGGGAGCCCGTCGTGAGCGCTCCGGTTGTTCGGGTCCTGATCTGCGACGACCAAGCGCTGATCCGTACCGGGTTCGCGACGATCATCGGTGCGCAGCCCGACCTCGAGGTGGTGGGGGAGTGCGGGGACGGTCGCGCCGCGGTCGACCTCGCCCGCCGGCTGAAGCCGGACATGGTGGTGATGGATGTGCGGATGCCGGTGCTCGACGGGATCGAGGCGACCCGCCTGCTGGCCGGTGCCGGGGTGGCGGATCCGATCAAGGTGCTCGTCGTGACGACGTTCAACCTGGACGAGTACGTCTACGAGGCGCTGCGCGCGGGCGCGAGCGGGTTCCTGCTCAAGGACGCCCCACCGGCGCAGCTGCTGAGCGGCATCCGCACCGTCGCGACGGGTGCCGCGCTACTGGCACCCGAGGTGACGCGGCGGCTCGTCGGCAGGTACGCGTCGCGGATCCGTCCCGCCGAGGACACCCCTGACGGCATCGCGCTGACCCCGCGCGAACTGGAGGTACTGCGCCTCATCGCCGATGGCCTGTCCAACAGCGAGATCGCCGCGACCCTGGTGATCAGCCAGGAGACCGTCAAGACGTACGTGTCGCGCATCCTCACCAAGCTCGACCTGCGCGACCGCGTGCAGGCCGTGGTCTACGCCTACCGCAGGGGTCTGGTGACCTGAGACGCACCACGCGAGATGTGACGACATCGGGCCAGAGGCGACACCCTCAATCGGCGACGAGCCGGGCTTCGCCGGCCTGCTCGCGCTGGCGCCGCAGCTCGTAAGTGCCCGGTGCGATGCCGGTGAAGGCGTGTTCGGGGTGCGCGAGGTAGGCGGTCGCCCCCTCTGCGACGGTCAGCACACCGAGCACCATTCCACCGCCGAAGCGCTCCGGGCTGAAGAACGCCTTGCCGGTGGCGAGCAGGAGGTGGGTGTTGGCCTCGGCCTGGCCGCGGACGATCGGGACGCCGGTCTCGGGGACGGGGGTGCGGGCCGGATCCCGGTTGGCCGGTACGACGGCGACATCGCCCTGGAACTGCAGGCCGGACAGGACGGGGATCTCGGCGTGCCGGTCGAGGTGCTCGTCGATGGTGACGCCGAAGGTGGCGATGGCCTGTTCGATGGTGGGCATCTTCTCGGGCTCCTTTGCCGGTGGGCGGAGGGTCAGGATCGTCGTTGTGCCGTGATGTACTGCGCGGAGGTGAGGCCGTAGGTCCAGGCGGCGGCCTGGATGGGGTCGGTGCAGTCCGCGGGGACGGTGAGGCCGAAGCGGCGGCGGGTGCCGTCCCGTTCGACGGTGCCGTTGGTGCACAGCAGGACCCGCACGCGTGTGGCGTAGATGTCCGCGGGGACCTCGTGCAGGGTGAGGGTCTGCCCGGGGTTGCCGGGGTCGGGTACTGCGGGGCCGACCTGGGCAAGGTGGGCCTCGGTGATGAAGCGGTCCCAGCCGCGACGTTCGATGGCACAGCGGCGGATCTCGACGTTGGTTTCGCGGAGGATCTCGTCGGCGGTGAGGGTGTCGTCGATGACGGCTCGGGTGACGTGCGTACCGTGCCAGAAGTACAGCCCGAACCCGTCGGCCCAGACGGCCGTGGGGCCGTCGGCGCGGTGCGGCCGGTGCGTGGCTCCGGCGCCCTCGCCGACTTGCTCGAGGTACAGCTCGGCCGGGCGCGGACAGAGCATGACAAAGTCCCGGAAAGGCCACCACCACCAACCGGCGCCCTCCAGGTGGGCCCGCCACAGCCGGCGCACCTCGCCGCGGATCGTATCCTGCCGCGGGCCGCCCACCGCCGCGTCCACCGCCGCCCCCACGGCCGCTTCCGACGCAGTGGCAAGCGTGGCCAATGCGCCGGTGGGCACATTCCGGCTCGTCGGCGGTGCCGGCTCCTCGCGGGCAGGCGTGATGTGCGCCCTTTCGCGCAGCGCCGAGGCCATCGTCTCGGGGATCTCGGTGTGCAGGGCGGTGGCCGCCGCGCCGTGCACCGGATCGCTCACCGCGCCGTCGGCCGCGACCCGGACCGCGGCGCGCACCGCGTGACCGACGGCCTCACCGGCGGTATCGTCCACCGCGCGGTAGACGGAGTCCAGGACCCGGTTGTTGCGGTGGCCGGTGCTCAGACAGGCGGCGATCGGTGCGGCGAACGCGCCGACGAGCGGTGAGGACACCCACACGACCCGTTCGGGGAACGGGAGCCCGATCTTCTGGTAGCAGGCACGGGCCGCGGACTCCCACGCCCGCCTCTCGGCGGCGGTGTCGTCCCGGCCGCACTCGGCCCGGGGCATGCGCTCCGCATCCCGATCGTCGGCTGCCGAAGGGGCTGAACCCGGTGGATTCACGGTGGAGACCTCCAACTGAGGCGAGCCTCTGACTCCGTCCGAGGACGCCAGAATGCACTCGTGCCGGTTGGGGCCGCCCACCCCAGCGATCATGTACTCGGCGCAGCAGGATACCTGCCCGTGAGGTCGCTCGGGGTCCGTTTGCCGACGGCGTGCGGCGCCTTGACACATCTGTCGATCTCCGTACATTCGTACGAATGCAAGTGACCGCCGTCGAAGACGCGTTACGGGCTCATCCCGATGACCTGGCCTCGTGGCGTGCCTACAGCGACCGGCTGCTGGAGCACGGCGACGCCAGAGGCACGCTGATCCGCCTCGAGCAGAGCCTGGCGCGCACCCGCCCCGCCGATCGCCCGGCCGTGGAGCGCCAGATCGCTGACCTCATCGCGGAGCACGAGGAGGGCTGGGACGACGGGTTGCCGGCGACGGCGCGGGTGCTGGCGCGCCGGTACGGGTTCGCCGCGGAAGTGGTCGTCCAGTGGTCGGACGACGTCCGCGAGGTCGTTGAGCAGGTGCTGCACGGGCGGTTCGTCACCACGCTGAGAATCATGCCGAAGGCGGCGGCCGGCGAGGACGACGACTGGGACGACGAGGACGACTGGGACGACGAGGGGGAAGGCGCCCCGGCGGCCGAGCCGCGCCCTGGCACCTTGGACATGCGGCTTCTCGACGGACTGGATGTCGGGCGACTCGTCGAGCTTGACCTCTCCTATCTGGATCTCGGCCCCGACGGCGCCGAGATTCTCGCCGCCTCGCTCCGCACCGACCGGTTACGGGCGCTGGAACTGCGGTATTGCCGTATCGGCGACGCCGGTCTGGCGGCACTCGGGGCGTCCCCGCACCTGGGCGGACTGCGCCGCCTGCGCCTGCAGCGCAACAGGGTGACCGCCGAGGGCGTGCGTTCCCTGCATCGGTTTCCGGAGCTGACCGAGCTCGACCTGCGCTACAACGACATCGGCGAGGCGGGCGTGGAGGCCCTGCTCGCCGCCCCGTTCGTCGGGTCCCTCGCGCGGCTGTGGCTGTACGGCTCCGATGTGGGCCAGGCCGGCGTGCGGAAACTGGCGCACGCCGCGAACCTTCCGTCGGGGCTGCGTAGCTTGTGGAGGTGCGTGTGAGCATCGAACTTCGGGATCGGTTCTTCGTCCTGTCGACCAGGGATGCGGCCACCGATGAGGCCGCTCGATATCGGGCGGAGGTGGACGCGACCGATGCCGAGCCGGCCGCGACGGTCGATGGATTGGACATCTCGTGGCATCCGTCGGCGCGGTTCAAGGCGGTGCGGTTCATCGACGCCGAGCGAATCGACGAGCGGGTGCGGGATCTGTTCGCCCGTCCCAGCGCGGACGCGCCGTACCTGGCGGCGGTGTTCGTGGATCCGCACGAGTTGTCCTTTCGCACGTTTGAGAACATCGTCCCGCTGGACCGCCTGTTCGAGGACGTGCCGTTGGAGGCGGAACTAACCGAGCGGGTGGAGCACACGGAGGGGGTGTTCTCGTTCTCGCTGCGGTTGCCGGCGCAGGCCCGGGCCCGGCTGGCCCAGCTGGATGAGTTGAACCTGTACGTGCCGCCGCTGAATGCCGCGTCCCGGGGCGGTGAACGGTTCATCTTCCACTCGGCGCTGCTGGCGGAGGCGTTGACCGCGGCGGTGGCCGACGCGTTGCCTCCGGCGACGGCGGAGGGGTTCTCGCACGTGAACCCGGTGTTCAGGTGCAACCGGTTCGAGCCGGGTGACGCGAACTTCCACCGGCATCGGGACACGCCGTATTTCGACGCGGCGCGGCGGCACATCTCCCGGCACACAGTGCTGCTGTACCTGACCGGCGGTACGGGATCGCCGGCGCTTGACCTGGTCGGCGGCGCCGCGCTCAGCGAGATCGGCGACTTCACGTGTGTGATCTTCGATCAGCGGTACGAGCACGAGGGCGCCCCCTACCGCGACGGCCGCAAGGTGTTCCTGCGTACCGAACTCATCTTCACCGCCGACGAGGTCACCGAGGCGCCGGAGATCGGTGAGCTGTTCAGCAAGGCGTGCTACCTGACCGGTGAGAGTGTGTTCGCGCCAGAGTTGGCCCGGTCCGCCGACGCGTACTACAACCAGGTCGCGGCCGCCCACTGGAGCGGCTTGGGGAGAAGCCGCAGCCGCGAGACCTTCGTGCACAAGGAGTTCCGTGGCGCGCACTTCGTGGCCAACGGCTACGACTTCTGGTTCGCCAAGACCGAGGCATTGTCGCTGGCGGAGTGCGCCGCGCTCACCCTTCTCGACTACTTCAACTGCAAGCTCGGCGACACCGCGTTCCGGGCGCTCTGCCGGACAGAGGTGATCGAGTCCGACAATGCCGACTGGATCCCGGAGTTCCTGCGGGCCCGGCATAGCGGGTCGGCCATGACACGGGTCGACAAATCCGTGTTCTTCCCCGAGCCGGAGCGGCCCAACGGCCAGATCTGCTGCCCGTTCCACTCCTCCGGAGGCTACGACCCCACGCGCCACGACGAGATCATCGAGCTCTACACCGACGCGCAGTCCTTCGCCAAAGCGCACATCCTGCCCGCGCCGATCCTCATGCTCGGCGAGGACGTGGCCCTCGACCCCGACCGGTTCGTCATCCAGGACACCCTCATCCACGTGCTCGGCAAGGGCGCGCTCAAGCCGGTGAACTTCGCCGCCTGCTGGAACGACGAATCCATTCCCGAGGACTACGTGATCGTCGCGGGCAAGGTCGGCGTGACGAAGTTCCTCGTCCCGCCCATCATGTACACCGAGTCCGCCGGCTGCTACCACCTCAAGTTCGACTTCTTCCGCAACTCCTGGATGGTCGACCACCGGCGGGCCACCATCCCCATCCCGAGGATCACCGACGAGGATTGGGCCGACCCAGACGAGAGGGGCGCCTGGCGCCGCTCGGTGGACAGTTCCCTCATCGATGACGAGCACCCGCTGGCGGCGAGCGACCTGTGGTGGGACGACGAGGAGGACGACTGGGACGATGAGGACGACGCCGAGGACGACTGGGACGACGAGGACAGCACCGAGGACGATTCGGACGATTCGGACGACGCCGAGGACGATTCGGATGAGCAGGATGATGCGGACGAGGAGGACGGCTGACGCGGCGAGGACCGTCGCGATGCCGCTTCTGCGCGGCTGTCAGTGGCCGGCGCTCATGCCTCCGTCTACGTGCATAATCTCCCCGGTGACGAACGGGGCCGTCTCGAGGTAGACCACCGCGTCGGCGATGTCGCTCACCTCACCCATCCGCCCGACCGGGTGCAGCGCGGCGAGGGTCTGGTGGATCTCGTCCGGGTGCATCGGGGTCTTGATCGTGCCCGGTGAGACGGCGTTGACGCGAACCCCGCGAGTCGCGTACTCGATGGCCAGGGACTTGGTGGCGGACTGCAGGCCGCCCTTCGTCAGCGAGGCGAGCACGGAGGGGACGTTGGAGTCGGCGTTGTCGACCAGGCTGGTGGTGATGTTGACGATGTGGCCGCCGCCTTGGGCGAGCATGTGCGGGATGGCCAGCTGGGTGATCTGGAAGAACCCGGTCAGGTTCACACCGCTCACGGCGGCGTAGTCGGCGGCCGTGTAGTCGGTGAAGGGCTTGGCGATGAAGATCCCCGCGTTGTTGACCAGCGTGTCGATACGGCCGAAGCGCTCGATGCCGGCGGCGATGACGCGCTCGGCGGTGGCGGGGTCGGCGATGTCGCCCTGGACGGTCACGACGTCGGCGTCGTCGGCGGGGGCGATCGTACGGGAGGTGGCGACGACGCCGTAGCCGAGCTTGCGGTAGGCGGCGACGAGTGCGGCTCCGATGCCCTGCGACGCTCCGGTGATGACCGCGACCTTCTGGCTGCTCATGATGACCTTCTTGGTGAGTGAGGATGTCGCCGGACGGACTACTAGCCGACCGGTCGTCTATTTGCAACGTAGACGACCGGTCGACAATCCGTCAAAGTGAGATGGGACACCCCGATGGGGCTGATAGTCGACCGGTCTAGTAAGACGTACACTGAGGGGTATGGGACGAACCAGTGATGCCAAGGAGAGGATCCTCAGCGCCGCGCAGACGCTCATCGAGCTGCGTGGCTACTCCGCGCTGGGCGTGGCCGAGATCTGCAAGGCGGCGGGCGTGCCGAAGGGTAGTTTCTACTACTTCTTCAACTCCAAGGAGGAGCTCGCCCTGGCCGTCATCGACGAGCACTGGGCCGGCCAGCACGGCAACTGGAAGCGCATCCTGGGCAGCGATGACCCGCCCCTCCAGCGGCTGCGGCAGCTGTTCGAGGCCACCGAAGCCGATCAGCGCGCCGGGCAGCAGAGCTGTGGCACCGTCTCGGGCTGTCTTTTCGGGAACCTGACCCTGGAAATGAGCAACCAGACGGAAGCCCTCCGCGAACGCCTGCAGCAGATCTTCGAGTCGCAGGTCGACATGGTGGAGAAGGTCATCACCGAAGCCCAGGAGCGCGGCGAGGTCACGGTCGCCGATGCCCACGAGGCCGCGCGATCCGTCGTCGCTCAGCTCGAAGGTCAGGTGCTCTTCGCCAAGCTCTACAACAACACCCAACGCCTCGACGCTCTGTGGACGAACTGCCTGGCCCTTCTCGGCGCCACCGCTCCCGCCCAGTGATGAACGAACATAAAACATTTGTGTATTTCGCTTAACGAATGAGCTCGGCGAATATGAACAGATGATTTCCGGAGGTGCGGTCGTATCGCCCTTACCTGCGGGTTTTAAATAACAGCCGACGTGGATATCAACGCGGCCGAAACCCCCTATATGGTGGGGTCTCGCATGATCGGGCGGGCATGGCGGCCTGTCGCGATAACTGATAATTGATAGGTCGGGGAGTTATTGGTGAGCGGCGACACCCTCCGCGAGGAACAGGCGATCCGCCGGACCACCGACCACCTGGTGCAGGTCTTCGCCGGCACCCATTCCGCCGAGCACGTCGAGAGTGTGATGCGGGCGGCTTATCGCCGCTTCGACGGCCTTCCCGTCCGTGACTTCGTCCCCGTCATGGTCGAACGCATCGCTCGCGGTGAGCTGACGGCACGGGTGGAGGCGCCCGCGCCCACCGAGCCCGCGCCCACCGAGCCCGCGCCCGCCAAACCCACGCCCGCCGAGGCCGCGCCCCCCAAGGCCGCGGCGTCTCCGGCCGCAGCGCCCTCAGGCAAGCCTGCGGACGTTCGGCCTGAGACGACCACCACAGTCGCCCAACCGGCCGCCGTGCTGGCGAAATTGCCCAGCCGCAAGGTGCTGCTCCCGATCGGCCTGGGCGTCGCGGTCGTCGTGGTCGCCGCCGTGGTGGTCGTGAACCTCGGAAAGACGGAGGCCCCGCCCCCGGCTCCGCCGCTCACGGTCGTGCGCGGCGTGATCGGCTCCGAGAAGAAGGCGTTCTTCGAGGACCCGCAGGTGGTGCGGGCCTTCGCCGACGAGGGCGTGAAGGTCGAGATCGAATCGGCCGGTTCCCGGCAGATCGCCACCTCGGTAGACCTCAGCCGCTTCGACTTCGCGTTCCCGTCGAGTGCGCCGGCGGGTGAGTTCATCCAGCGCAGGCGCAAGGTCAGTACGAAGTACACGCCGTTCTCCTCGCCCATGGCGATCGCGACGTTCCAGCCGATCGCGGACCTGCTCACCAAGGCGGGCGTCGTGAAGCAGGGCCCCGTGCCGACCTTCAGCATCGGCCGCTACCTCGAACTGGTCACCACGGACACGAAGTGGGATCAGCTCACGGGCAACTCCGACTACCGCGTCGACAAGAACATCCTGATCTCCACGACGGACCCGCGCACCTCGAACTCCGCGGCCATGTACCTGGCGATCACCAGCTACGTCGCGAACGGCAGCAAGGTCGTGCACGGCGCCACCGCCGAGAAGAACGTGCTGCCCCTGGTGACCCAGCTCTTCACCAGCCAGGGCTACACCGACAACACCTCCGAGGGTCCGTTCAACGAATACCTCACGGTGGGCATGGGCCCGTCGCCGATGGTCTGGATCTACGAGGCGCAGTTCGTCGACGCGGCCACGCGAGGGCAGATCAAGCCGGGGATGGTGCTGATGTACCCGTCGCCGACGGTGATGTCCAAGCACACGCTGGTGCCGCTCAACGCGTCCGGCGACCGTGTCGGACGCCTGCTCAGCACCGATTCGCAGTTGCAGCGGCTCGCCGCCGAGCACGGGTTCCGCTCGGCGGACGCCGCCGACTTCGCCAAGGTCGCCGCGGACCACAAGGTAAGCGTCGCGACCGACCTCATCGACGTGGTGGACATCCCCTCCTATGACACTCTGGAGAACCTGCTCGACAGCGTCGGAAAATCGTACGGCTAGCCGCGCCGCCGGCCGCTGCGGCTTCCGGGCATGGACCCCGGCGCGGGAGATCCGCGCCGGGGTCGCGCCTTCCCAGCCGAGGCGAGAGATCAGTCGAGGCGAGAGATCAGCCGAGGCTGAGAGAGATGCGGTCCAGGTCCGGGGCCGGGGTCGTGTCGTTGTGGAGCTTGATGATGTTCGGGCCGGCCTTCAGCGTGACGGGGACGCTGACGGTGTAGAGGGTGTTGTTGGTCGCCCCGTTCACCTTCACCTCGGTCGGCGGGCCGCCGTTGACCGTCACGGAGTACGACTTGGGGCCGTTCACCGTGAAGTCGATGTACAGCGTGTACGCCCGTGCCTCGGGGACCGTGACGTCCTCGAACAGCACATAGGCGTTCGGCTCGCTGCCCTGGTCCGGTCCGCCGCCGATGTTGCGTACCTTCTGACCGCCCGAGCAGGCCGCGCAGGCGGTGATCCCGGCTTCGCCGATCTTGTTGCGTGAGTCCTCGGCCTCCCGCATGAACACCCGGTCGGCGGGGCGCAGACGCACTCCGACCTGGTTCGTGACCGTGTAGGGGCGGCCGAGCGACTGGAAGGTGGCGGTGATCGGGATGTCCGTCGCGGTCACGTCCATGCCAGGGGGCGAGGTGAGGGTCCACGAGCCCGCCAGCGTCTGCCCGAGCCGTACGGCCGACGCCTTGATCGGCTCGCCCTCGACGGTCCAGCCCGCCGGGACGGCCGGGGCGAACGCGACCTGGTCGAGCACGTCCTCGCTGTCCAGACGCAGTGTGGCCGAAACCCGCAGCGTCTGCTGGCCGGGGCTGACCCACTGCAGCCCGGCCGGGTCGACGGTCATGGTGGTCTTGGGGGTGTACGAGGCGGGCGGCATCGGGGCGACGGCCAGGCGGTCCACTCCCGCGTCCCCGGACAGGGTGATCGTGTTGGTGCCCGCCTTCAGCGTGACGGGCAGGGCGCTGGAGGCGGGGACGCCCTTGTTGTCGCCCGGCACCCGCACCTGGAGCGGTGCCGCGCCGTTGACGGCGACCGACAGCGTCGCGGGCGTGGCGGAGGTGTGGTCGATCTTTAGGCGGTACTCGCCCGCCGCCGGGACGCCCACGTCGCGGTAGGTGAGTGTGCCGTCCCGCAGCCCGACCACCTGGGCCCCGCCCGAGCAGGCGGCGCAGGACTCGACGCGGGCCTGGCCCGTCCGCTGCTGGCGCTCCGCCTCAAGCGGCAGGCTGTCGCGCGAGACCGGGTAGGAGTCCGCGACCTGGATCTCGTCGATCCGGAGCTTGCGGTGGAAGCGGGGCGCCTGCGCGCCCGCCCAGGTGTTGAGCACCTCCAGCTTCACGTAGCGGCCGTGCTGCTCGCCGAGGTCGAGGACCTGCGTGCCGCGGGCGCTGCGCATCGCGCCGGCCCGCACCGGCTTGTCCCAGCGGCGGCCGTCGTCGCTGACGTAGACGCGGTAGTCCTTGATCCGGGCGGAGTCCTCGGGCCGCCCGAAGGTCACCCTGGCCAGGACCGGCGACCATTCGCGCTGGTTGACCGCCAGATAGGCGACCTTCTTCCGCTTACCGAGATCCAGCGTCACCGAAACCGGCAGGTTGCCGTCGGAGTCCCAATATTTCGTGAAATCACCGTCTACCAGGGCGGCGGCGGGATGCTCGGCCTGCTCGGCGGACGCGGTGGCCTTCACCCCGGTGAGGAAGCCCTGGCGGCCGGCCGTCTCGACCTTGAACACCGTGTCGTAGTCGTCCCACCGCGTGATGCCGAGGATCGTCAGGGAGCCGCCGGACTGGGTGAACCGCATCCGCTCGCCCGTACGCAGGTCGCTCACCCCGGTGACGCGATAGCCATTGTCGCGCAGGCGTACGCGGTCGGTGCTGGGCTTGGTCAGCACGTGGACGTACTGGACCTTCCCGCCGTCGTCGCGCCGGACGGTGATCACGCCGTGCGCGCCGTCGTTCCAGAAGCCGGGCTGCAGGCCGCCGTACATGTAGCCGCCGCCCTCGGTGGCGTGCAGCGACTCCTTGATCGGCGGGACCCACGTGGACATGAAGGAGTTGAAGGCCTCCTGCTGCGGTGGGAACTTGCCGTTCGCCATCGCGGTCTCCGCCATCAGCGACTTCATCGACGAGCCGGCGTTGGTGATGTACCGGCCGGTGGACAGGCGGGCGTCCACGGGGTGGTCGGCGCCGTCGTACCACCAGTCGCCGACCGTGGGCAGCTTGTAGTCCGCCTCGACCAGGCGCGGCATCGGGGTCCACGCCGCCTGCGGGTAGTCGTAGGCGGGGGTCATGCCGGTCTTCTGCTCGTTGCTGACCGTGTCCATGATCGGGGTGTCGGTGTTGTTGTTGCTCAGCAGCCAGTCCGGGCGCCGTTCACGGACCTTGTCGTACAGGCCGTTCTGCTGCCAGTACTCGTTCTCGTTGTCGATCCAGAATCCCGCCAGGTCCGGATATTTCTCCATGACCTCCAGGAAAAGATCCTGGCTGAACATCCCGAAGCCGGGTCGCGTGGTGATGTCGACCTGCCGGCCCTTGTAGGCGGAGTAGGCGGCCGAGTCGAGCATCTCGACGCCGGTGTTGTTGTGCCATTGCGGGTCGTCGGTCATGTAGAGCATGACTCGCACACCCTTCGCCTTCCCGGCGTTCACCAGCTCGCCGAGGAAGTCGCGGCGGGTGGCGCAGCTGCCCGGGATCGCCGACGGCCAGGGGCGGGCGTAGCCCAGCGCGCTGTGGAAGGTGGCCAGGACGATGTACGAGGCGCCGAGGTCGCGGGCCTGGTCGATCCAATAGTCAGGGGTCCAGCCGCCGTCGGTGACGTCGCGCTCCCACGCGGCGCAGTCCAGGTGCCGGGGCGCGGTGAACATGCCCCAGTGCAGGAACAGGCCCGCGGTGGAGTCGCGTAACCACTGCTGGCGAGGATGGACGACTTCGGCGTGGGCCGGTACGGCGGTGAGCAGACCGACCAGCATCGCGAGGGCGAGGATGGCGCGCAGGCGCATACGGATCTCTTCCTACTTGACGCTACTTGGCGCTATTTGACGACGCGCTATTTGGCGACGCGCTGGATGGCGGCGACCGCGGTGGTGGCGGCCTCGCCCGGGGAGGACTGTCCGGCGAGCACGGCGCTCCACGCCTCGGCCACCGGCTTGCGCATCTGCGTCAGCTCGGTGCCGAAACCGGGCAGCAGGTACGGCACGCCGTTCTCCAGCGCCTTGTTGAACTGGGTGTAGATCGGGTCCTTCATGCCCTCGGTGTCGGCCAGGTCCTTGCGCACCGGCATGCTGCCCGCCTCCAGGGCGGCGAGCTCGCCCTCCTTGCTGAGGAACATGGCGGCGATGGCGTCGAAGGCGGCGTCCTTGTCCTTGGTGAACGCGCTGACGTGCACGTTGTCGCCGAACTGGTAGACCTTGGCCGGGGCGCTCCCGTTGGGCACGGGCACGACCCCGTACTTGAAGGAGGCGGCCTTCTTGGCGTTGCCGTACTGCCAGTTGCCGCCGAGCACGAAGGCCATGCCGCCGGCGGTGAACTTCTGGAAGGCGACGTCGGGGGTCCAGGTGGCGGCGTCCCTGGGCACGTAGCCCTTCTCGGCCCAGCCGCCGACCAGCTTGAGCGAGGTCTCCAGGGCGGCGGCGTCGGGCTTGGCGTAGTCGAAGCCGTACGCGGTGATGAAGGAGAAGGCGTTGACGTCCTGGTCGCCCTGGCCGGGCAGGCCGATGCCGACGTACTTCTTGCCGATCTTCTCCAGGGCGGCGGTCAGCTCGTCCATCGTGGTGGGCGGTGTGATGCCCAGCTCGTCGAGGATCGTCTTGTTGTACCAGAGGGCGGTCGTGTTGTTGAAGCCCTGGACGCCGTAGACCTTGCCGTCCTTCTTGATGACGTTCGCATCGGGGATCTGCGCCTTGTCCGGGAACTTGTCGTACTGGGCGGTGATGTCGGCGATCGCGCCGGCCTTGATGAGCTGGAGCAGGTCGGCGCCGCCCTGGACGAAGACGTCGGGGCCCTGCTTGGTGGCCGCCGTGGCGATCACCTTCTGGGTGAGCTGCTCGCCGGGCACGTACACGCTGTTCAGCGGCTTTGACAGCTTGGCCTTGGCGTAGATGTCGCCCAGGTCCTTGGTGAACTTCGCGGTGGCGGGGATGCCCTGGGCGTAGTAGTGCCAGAACGTGACCTTGTTGGCGTCGCCCGAGCCGCCGGAGCCGGAGGTGCCGCACGCGGCGAGGGCGCACAGGGCCGCCGCGGCGGCGACGACGCGGAGTCTTGCAGAGATCAACGAACGCTTCCCATCGTGATACCGCCGACCAGCAGGCGCTGCCCGAACAGATAGATCAATACAGTCGGGACCGAGACCAGGACGGAGACCGCCATGAGACCCGGCCAGTTCACCCCGTAGGAGGACATTTGCTGCGCCAGCAGCGCGCTCACCGGGTACTGGCCCGGGTCGTTGAGAAAGGTGATCGCGTACAGGAACTCGCCCCACGCGCCGATGAAGGTGAGGGTGGCCACGGTGGCGATCCCGTTGCGGGTGATCGGCAGTACGATCTTGACGAACCGCTGCCACCTGCCCGCGCCATCACTGGCGGCGGCCTCCTCGATGGCGATCGGCACGCCGGTGAAGAACGGCCGCAGCAGCAGCATGCTGAAGGGCAGGTTGGTCGCGGCGATGGCGAGCGCGACGCCGTACAGGTTGCCGGTCAGACCCCATTGGGCCAGCAGCCGGTTCAGGGGAATGAGGGTGGAGGTGGCCGGCACCATCTGCAGGATGATCAGCGCGGCCAGCCCGCCGGTCACCACGGCGCCGTTGAGCCGGGCCAGTCCGTACGAGGTGGGCACGGCGACGACGAGCACGATGACCGTGGTGGACACGGCGATGATCACGGAGTTGACGGCGGAGGTGGCGAAACCGCCGTTCCACACGTCGATGTAGGCCTGGAGCGTGGGCTTGAAGATGACCGCCGCCGATCCGGCGAACACGTCCTTGAGGCTCTTGAACGAGGTGGCCAGCAGCCAGTACAGCGGCAGCGCGTAGATCGCCAGCAGGAGGACGCAGCCGAGCACGGTGACCGGGGTGTTGCGCTTGGCGTCGGTCATGAGCCCTCCTTTGTCGGTCTCATGACCAAGGTGCTGTGCTTATTGATGACCTCGACAAGCTCGGTCATGTCTGCTCCTTACGGTTCATCCGCAGGTAGACGGCGCTCAGGAAGAGCACGATGACCAGCGACAACGTCGCGGTGAACGACCCCTGGCCGAACTCGTAGAACTTGAACGCCTGCTGGTAACCCAGGTACGGCAGCGTGGTCGTGGAGGTGCCCGGCCCGCCGCTGGTCATCACGAAGATGAGGTCGAACGAGCGGAAGGCGTTGATCACGACGAGCACGCCGAGGATGGAGATGACCGGGCGCAGCAGCGGCAGCACGATGTGCCTGGTCACCTTCCAGCCGGCCGCGCCGTCGAGCGCGGCGGCCTCCAGCAGCTCCTGGGAGACGTCCAGCAGCGCCGCGCGCAGCACGAGCGCGCAGAACGGCACCACCATCCAGGCGTTGACCAGCCCGAGCACGACGATCGCCAGCGTGCCGTTGGCCAGCCAGGGGATCGGCTGCTGGATCAGGTGCAGCCAGAGCAGCACCGAGTTGACCGGCCCGCCGGACTCAAGCAGAAATTTCCACAGATTGCCGGCGACCACCGCCGGCAGCGTCCACACGAACACCATCGCGCCCAGCGTCACGCCGCTCAGCCGGGTGCGCGGCCGCAGGACCAGCGCGGCGGCGAACCCGCCGGCCAGCCCGACGACCAGCACGATCACGACGATGGCCAGCGTCTGGAGCACCACGTGACCGAACGACGGGTCCTCGATCACCCGCCACATGTTGTCCAGCCCGTTGAACGGCCGCTCGCCCAGCAGGTTCTCGGCGGTCACGTCGGAGAACGCGGTACGGAACAGGTCGATGAGCGGGTAGACCGACAGCACCGCGAGATAGATCGCGCCCGGCAGCAGGAACAGCATCGTCTTGGGGCCGAACAGCGTGCTGCCCGCCCGCTGCCGCGCTCGGCGCGTCGCGACCCGGTCGGCGGCGGCCGTCACCACCGCCCGGCCCTCGTCCGCTGTCCAGCACGAGCGGAGGTCACCATCGCTCGACCCTCGCCCGCTGCCCAAGTAGGGGCGGAGGTCACCATTGTTCGACCCTCGTCCGCTCCCCGGTACGGGCGGAGGTCAGCGCGGCCTCCAGCATCGCGACGCTGTGCGCGTTGTCGGCGGCGGGCGAGGTCGGCTCACCGGTGCCCGCCACGGCGTCGACGAACGCCCGCAGTACCCCGGCCCGCTCGAACAGCGGCAGCTCGGACACCTCGACCGCGCGCACGTTCCCGGCCGCGTCGGTGATCGACACGGCCCGGTGGTCGTCCGGCGCGGCCCCCCAGGTCAGCAGCCCTTCGTCACCGGAGATCCGCCACACGCCGGGCCACGGCGTCTGCGGGCCGACCCCCTGACTCGACAGGACGTAGTCGATCGTGGGCCCGCCGTCCAGCTCGACGATGAGGCTGGCTCCGGGGGTGTGGTCCTGGGCCGAGCGTATGGGCGTGACCGGTACGCAGGTGATCGCCATCCCCTCCCGCCCGAACAGGTACCGCATCAGGTCGAAGTGGTGAATGGCCAGCTCGATCAGTGAGTTGGCGTCCCGGACACCGGCGTGGTCGCGGTGCCATTCGACCGAGACCCGGCGGACGACGCCGACGGCTCGCCGGTCGAGCAGGTCGCGGACGACCGGGGCGCCGGGGAAGATCCGGTAGTTCTGGTCGATGCCGAAGACCAGGCCCTTCCGTTCCGCGAGGCCGGCGAGCTCCCTGGCGCTCGCGGCGTCCAGGGTGAACGGCTTCTCCAGCAGCAGATGCGCGCCGGCCTCCAGGACCTGCCGGGCGACGGCCGCGTGCGCGCCGATCGCGACCGGCGCGATGGCGGCCACGGCGCCGGTGGCCGCCAGCGCCTCCTCAACGGTGGCGAACACGTTGTCGTCGCCGGTCTTGGCGGTGAACGCGGCCCGTGCCTCGGGGGAGGCGTCCACCCAGCCGGTCACCCGGACGTCGGGGAGCCGCGGGAGGATGTTCGCGGCCCAGTCGAGCCCCCAGGGGCCCAGGCCGATCTGGATCAGGTCGGTCATGCCTCGGCCCACCAGTTCCGCGGCCATTCGCCCTTCCTGGTGACCTTCGGCTGGGGCTGGGTGGGCGGCGTGGCCCACTGGACCGCGTTGGCCAGCACGCGCCTGATCTCCGGCTGGAAGTAGATCGGGGACTCCTCGTGGCCGGGGGCGAAGAAGAAGATCCGGCCCTTGCCCCGCTGCCACGCGCAGCCGCTGCGCAGCACCTCGCCGCCCTCGTACGAGCTGATGAAGACGAGCTCGTCCGGCTCGGGGATGTCGAGCGGCTCGCCGTACATCTCGCCCTTGGGGATGACGACCGGGTTGGGGACGCCGCGGACGATGTCGTGGCCGGGCAGGATCGTCCAGAGCAGCTCACTGTCGTCGTGCCGCCAGCTGGCGATCTTGCAGGAGGTGCCCAGCAGGGCCTGGGCGACCTTCGACTCGATGGCGGAGTGCAGGATGAGCAGGCCCATGCCGTCGAGCACCCGCCGCCTGACCCGCTCGACGACCTCGTCACCGACCTCGTCGTGCTTGAGGTGACCCCACCAGAGCAGGACGTCGGTCTCGTCCAGTACGGCCTGGGTCAGACCGTGCTCGGGCTCCTCCTGGAGCGCGACGCGTACATGTGCCTCGGGGCCGAGGTGTTCGGCCAGCGCCTGCCCGAGCACGACGTGCAGCCCGTCGGGATAGACCGACGAGACGCTGGGATACGTCCGCTCCTCATAGAACTCGTTCCACACGGTCACGTTCATTCGTTCGCGCACCCATCCGATGTTTCTGTGAGCCTGCCTCTATTTATGCAAGGCTTCTGCATATTAAGATGGGGTGACTCTAGGCACAATGCCGGGACTTCAGCAAGGTGAAAGGTCTCACATCGTGAGACTTGTGGAAGTTGGTCCGCTCTTCGCGAGTGTGATGATCTTCACTTGAGACATCCGATGACATAACGAAGAAAGGTCAGGATGACGAAGACCTCTGACGCCGCGCGGCACGTCGTTCAGCTCCGAGCCGCCGGCGTGGCCCTGATCCTCGACCTCCGGTCCGCCGGGCTGCCCACGGTCGTTCACTGGGGTGCCGATCCGGGCCCGTGCGACCAGGCCGAGCTGGACGCGATGGCCGAGGCCGCCATCGCGCCGCACGTCATCAACCTCATCGACGGACCCGTCTCGCACTCGGTGCTGCCCGAAGGCCACACCGGGTGGTTCGGCATTCCCGGGCTGTCCGGTTCCCGCTCGGGGGCGGCGTGGGCGCCCCGCTTCACCGTGAGCAAGGCCGTCAAGGAGGAGGGACGGCTCACCGTCGAGGCGGCCGATCCGGGCACCGCGCTCGGGCTGTGCCTCGTCATCGAGCTGACCGGCAGCGGGCTGGTCCGGTTGCGCACCTCCGTACGCAATGACGGGGATGACGACTACCGGGTGGACGCGGTGTCGGCCGTCCTGCCGGTGCCCGAGCGGGCGGCGGACCTGCTCGATCTGGCCGGGCGCTGGTCACGGGAGCGGCAGCCGCAGCGGGGGGCGTTCAACGTGGGTGTGCACCTTCGCGAAGGGCGGCGCGGCCGGACCGGGGCCGACGCGGCGACCGTGGTGGTGGCCGGAGTGCCCGGGTTCGGGTTCCGGTCGGGGGAGGTGTGGGCGGTGCACACGGCCTGGAGCGGCAACCACCGCACCTGGGCCGAGCGTACGGGCGAGGGCTTCAGGACACTGGGCGGCGGCGAGTCACTGCTGCCCGGTGAGATCGTGCTGCGGCCGGGGGAGAGCTATGAGTCGCCCGAGCTGTTCTTCGGGTACGCCGACGGGCTCGACGAGCTGGCCGCCCGCTTCCACCGGCACCTCAGGGAACGGCCGCACCATCCCGGCTCTCCCCGGCCGGTCAATCTCAACGTGTGGGAGGCCGTGTACTTCGACCACGACCTCGGCAAACTCCTCGCCCTGGCCGAGCGGGGAGCCGGGATCGGGGTGGAGCGGTTCGTGCTGGACGACGGCTGGTTCCACCGCAGGAACGCCTCCGACCGGGGGCTGGGTGACTGGTTCGTGGACGACCAGACCTGGCCGGACGGGCTGCATCCGCTGGTCGACCGGGTCAAGGAGCTCGGCATGACGTTCGGGCTGTGGTTCGAGCCGGAGATGGTCAGCCCGCTCTCGGAGCTCGCCGTCAAACACCCGGAGTGGATCATGCGTGCCCGCCCTCAGCTGCCGCCGGCCTCGCGCTGGCAGCAGGTGCTCGACCTGGCGCACCCGGAGGCGTACGAGCACGTGCTCACGCGCATGTCCGAGGTCATCGCCGAGTACGGCGTCGGCTACCTCAAATGGGACCACAACCGCGACCTGATCGAAGCGCCCCACGTCCACCGGCAGACGCTGGCCGCCTACCGGCTGATGGACGAGTTGCGCGCCACCTTCCCCGGCCTGGAGATCGAGTCGTGCTCGTCCGGGGGCGCCCGCGTCGACCTCGGCGTCCTGGAGCACACCGACCGGGTGTGGGCCTCCGACTGCATCGACCCGCTCGAACGGCAGACCATCCAGCGCTGGACCAGCCAGCTCATCCCGCTCGAACTCATCGGCGGCCACGTCGCCTCCACCGTCTCGCACACCACCGGCCGCCGGCACGACCTCGCCTTCCGGGCGATCACCTCGCTGTTCGCGCACTTCGGGCTGGAACTCGATCTGACCAGGCTGGACGACGCCGAGACCGCGGAGCTGGCCGAGTGGATCGGGATCTACAAGCGCTACCGGGCGCTGCTGCACTCCGGCACACTGGTCCGCGACGAGCACCCGAGCACGGGCCGCTGGCTGACCGGCGTGGTGACGCCGCGGCTGGGGCTGTACTCGGTGGCGGCGGTGCGCCGCTCCGATGAGGAGCCGGCGGGGCGGGTGACCTTCCCCGGGCTCGACCCGGCCCTGCGCTACGCGGTACGGCTCGTCGGCCCGAACCGGGACGACCTCGGCCCCCGGCCCGGCTGGCTGGACGCGCCGGGCCTGCTCAGCGGCGCGACGCTCGGCACGGTCGGGGTACGGCTGCCCACGCTACGGCCCGAGACCGCCATGCTCATCGAGATCGCGGCACACCCGACACTTGACGGGCAAGCTGTAGGCAACGCCGCGTTGGAAACAGAGCAGAAAGCGAACGGATGACCTCCTCCAGGGTTCGGCCGAGCACGGGCACGCAGCTCGGTGGCGACACCTCCGCGCTGCGGACGCTCAACCTGCGCTCCGTGCTGCGCGTGCTCTACGGCGGCGGCAGCCACACGATCGCCTCGATCGCGGCGACGGCCGGCATCTCGCGCCCGACCACGACCCAGGCGATCTCCGACCTGCTCGCCGCGGGCTGGATCCAGACCGCCGACCAGGTCATCGACAAGGTCGAGAAGAAGGACGGGCGGGGACGGCCGGCACAACGCTTCGAGTTCCGTCCGGGCGCGGGCCATGTGCTCGGGGTCGACATCGGCGGTCACAAGGTGCTGGTGCTGGTCAGCGACCTGTCCGGGGAGATCGTCGCCGAACGCCGTGAGAGCCTGCGCCCGACCTCTCCTCGCTCCAGGCGCCTGACGATCATGAACGAGGCGATCACCGCGGCCCTGGACGCGGCGGGCCTGTCCGCTGCCGACATCTCATGCGCGGCGATCGCCACCCCCGGCGTCGTCGGCCCGGACGGCAAGGTCGCGCACGCCCCGGCCATCCCCGAATGGGCCGGCGTCGACCTGGGCGGTCACGTACGGAACCGGTTCGGCATCCCGACCCAGGTCTTCAACGACATGCGGATGGCCGCGCTGGCCGAACACTGGAAGGGCGTGGCGCGTGACGCCTCCGACGTGGTGTACATCCACGTCGGCCGCCGCATGGGCACCGGCCTGCTGGTCGCCGGCCGGCCGCACGCCGGTCGCCACGGCGCGGCGGCCGAGATCGGTCTGTGGCGCGGGCTGCCGTGGGCGCACGCGTACGAACGGCTGCTGGACCTGGCACCGGGGCGAAGTACGGACCACGAGGACGCGATCCAGGCCATCTTCGAGGCGGCCAAGGCGGGCGACGCGGCCGCCCAGGCGGGCATAGACGGGTTCGCCGACCTGCTGGTGGAGGGGTTGGCACCGGTGATGGTGACGATCGACCCCGAGCTGGTGATCATCGGGGGCGGCATCTCGGCCGCCGGCGAGGCCATCCGCGAGCCGGTACGCGTCCGCGTCGAACGCGAGACGGACTTCCCGCCCAAGGTGGTCTGCTCGGTGCTGGGCGACCATTCCTCCGCGATCGGCGCCGTGCGTTGCGCACTCGATGTCGCGGAGGAACGTCTCTTCGCCGAGCTCAAGCCGGGTCCGGGAACGCCGGCTCAGCAGGGGGCAGGGGTGGCGGTCAGCAGGGGGTGAAGTAGTACTTCGCCTGGCCGTCCGTCGTCCCCCACTGGCCGGGCGGCTGAGAGCAGCCGGACCAGCGTTGTCCGACGATCTGGTCGCCCACGAAGTAGCTGATGACGAGGAGGAGGTCGCCCCCCGGCGGGGGAGGGGGAATCGCCTGGGCCGGGGTGGAGCCGAGGGCGAGGGCGCTGATAGCCAGCGCCACCACTAAAACGCCGCGCTTCATTTTCATGCAGGTTCCTCCAGATCAGCCGAGTTTCGGGCCAGAGCGAACACCGAAGCTATTTGCCTGAATGAGATCACGATAAGCGCTGTCGATCAAGGTGTCGGCAGCAGTCGCCTCATTTTCGGGACTCGATGAAAGTTTCACCATTTTTGGCGTGTTTCCCCAGCTCAAGCGCATCCCAGCTTGACCGGCGGCCGCTCTGCGAGGACGTTCGTGTCGAACCTTCTGAGTTGGGAGTCCGATGAGTCACCCCCGTCGCCGGTTGCTCGCCATTCTGCTCTCCGCCTTCCTGGTCGCGCTGGGCGCCTTGGCGCCCCTGACGGAACAGTCCGCCAGCGCGGTCAGCGACCCGCCCGGCCCGGTGACGGGCAACGCCACCTACTTCGACGGACTCGGCATGCCGTACGGCGGCTGCGGCCTGCCCCAGGCGAACATCGACTCACCGGACTTCGTCGCGCTCAACGTCTACAACACGCCCGGCGACTACTCCTTCTACCCCCGGCCGCTGACCGGGGCCAACCTCAGCAAGGCCGGGCTGTGGAACAACGGCCTGAACTGCGGCCGCTACGTGCAGGTCGAGATCGGCGATTACTGCACAGGCACCAACGACGGCGCGCAGAACCAGGCGTTCTGCCGCAACGGCTCCTGGGTCGCCGACGCGTACAAGGGCGCGAAGCTGACCATGCTGGTCGCCGACAGCTGCGGCGACTCCAACGCCTGGTGCCGCGACGATCCGTACCATCTGGACCTGTCCAAGGACTCGCTCAACCGGTTCGTGAAGAACGGCGCCCCGATCGGCGACATGTATCCCAGCCATTGGAACAACCGGCACGTCACCTGGTCGTTCGTCCCCGCGCCCAACTACAGCGGCGACATCAACATCGGCTTCCTGCAGTCCGCCCAGGTCTGGTGGCCCGCCATCTCCGTCTCGCACCTGGCCAACGGCATTCATGGCGTCGAGTACTTCGCCAACGGGGCGTGGCAGACGGCCCAGATGAACGGCGACATGGGCCAGTCGTACATCATCGGCGGGGCCACCTCGGGTGGTAACCAGTACCAGATCCGGGTGCGCGACGTCACGGACACGCTGATCAACGGCGGGCGCGTGTACAGTTTCACGCTTCCGTCCACCTGCAACCCGTGCGGCACGCCGTACACCAAGGTCGGCTACACCACCTCGACCGGCTCGACCTCCACCCCGACCCCCACCCCCACTCCCACGGGCGGCACCGGTGTCTCGTGCGGCGTGGACTACCAGGTCCCCAACGCCTGGCAGGGCGGCTTCACGACCAACGTCACCGTACGGAACACGGGCACCACGACCTGGAACAACTGGACGGTCACCTGGACCATGCCGTCCGGCGTGACCCTGACCAGCGCCTGGAACTCCACCATCACGCCGTCGGGTACCACCTGGACGATCAAGGCTCCGAGCTGGGCCACGACGCTGGCACCGGGCGCGTCGACCACCTTCGGCTTCCAGGCCAACGGCCCGTCCACACCCGGCCCGACCAACATCACCTGCTCCTAGGCCGGCCATGTCCGCACAGGGCGTCGTCAGCCCGGGAGGCGCCAGTTGCAGAAACCCTTGACGCAGAGCTCGGTGGTCGTCTTGCGGCGGTCCGGCGCCTTGATCGACACCTTGCCACCCCAGCGGCTGTAGCGGGTGTCGACGTGGAAGGTCTTGCCCACCAGTTCGTCCGTGCCTTCGGTCAGGGTGTACGCGCTCCGCACCCGGCCGATCAGTCCCGCCGAGGTCAGCGTGAGAGTGTAGGAGAGCTTCGTATTCTCGCCCCAAGAACTGTGGGTTGAGTGGTCGAACCAGAGGGAGACCTTACGGAGCTCCTTGAAGCGGATCACGCCGGTGACGGTGTTGCTGCTCCGCTGCCCGTGCTTCAGCAAGGCGGCTAGAGTGGCCGGCTCGGCCGGGTTGATGAGCTGCTCGTCGTCACCGAGCAGCTCGGTGTGCCAGAGGTGAAACTGGTGAGAATCCTTCCACCAGGTCTTGCCCTTCGCCAGCCACTTCCCTATGAGGCCGCCGGACCGGTAGCCGGTACCGCCGATGTCATGGTTGAAGCCGATAACGCGTTCGCGCCCGTCCTCACCCCCGGTGGTGGTGACGTCCAGGGCTTTGACCTCGCCCTTGGCGTTGAACTCGAAGACACCCTCGCGCCGGCGTTTCGCCTGTTCGCGGGTGCCAGCTAAAAGAGTGGTCGTCTCGGTGATGTGCACCCCGTGTCCGGGTACCAGAACGGCCTTCAGCGCCTGGACCGGGTCCTTGGTCACCGCCCGCGCCGGAGCGGCGCCCGCCAGCAGGGCAGCGCAGGCCGCCCAAATGGTGATCGTCTTCCTCATGATGGTGATCCTGCCGGGATGGGATCACGTCCGGAACACGGTGGCATGGAGACCCATCCTTCAGGGCCGAGAGGAAATTTCACCCTCCTTCGAAAACAGTATCGAAAGGCTAGGTCGCGTTCGGTAATGTGTGCGGTGGGTGAGGCCGCTGTGACAGGAGGTGCGCGATGGTGATCCGCCGCTCTGCCACCAAACGCAACGGCCTGCCCACGATCGTGCAACTGCGGCTCACGCCCACCCCGGCCGCCCAGGCCGACGCGCTGGCCGCGGCGGTGCTGTTGTGCAATCAGGCGGCCACCCTAGTGTCCCGCCTGGCGTGGCAGCATCGCGTCTTCGCCGTGGTGGAGTTGCACCGGCTGGCCTATTACGAGGTGCGTGGGCAGGTGGCCGGGCTGGGCGCGCAAGCGGCCGTGCGCGCGATCGCCCGGGTCGCGGGCGCCTACGCCAACCGGCGCGCCAGCAAGAAACGCGCGCACATCTTCCGGCCGCACGGTGCCGTGCCCTACGACGCCCGGCTGATGAGCTTCAACCGTGACGCCCGTACCGTGTCGTTGTGGACCCCCGCCGGCCGCGTCACCGTCCCCTACACCGGCCGGCCGGAAGACCTTAAAGCCATCGACACGCTGCCGCTCGGGGAGGCCGACCTGATCTGCCGGCGCGGTGTGTGGCTGCTGCAGGTCGCGCTCACCCTGCCGAAGCCGGTGGTGCGTGAGCCGGTTCACGGCTTTGTGGGGGTGGATCAAGGGGTGGCGAACCTGGCGGTCACCTCCGATGGCGTGGTGCTGCCCGGCCCGGCCCTGCCGGGGCCGGTCGGCGGTAACGGCCACGTCCGCACCCTGCGGGAGCGGCGCCATCGTCAACGCCGCCGGCTGCAGAAGAAGGGCACGTCTGCGGCGCGGCGGCTGCTGCGCCGCCTGTCCGGGCGTGAACACCGGATGATGACCGACCTCAACCACCAAATCTCGAAGTTCGTGGTGCGCGAAGCCGAACGCACCGGCCGCGGCATCGCCCTGGAAGACCTTCAGGGCATCCGCGATCGGGTAAGGGCTCATCGGTTCCAGCGGCGCACCCTGCACAACTGGGCCTTCGCCCAGCAGATCGCCTTCACCCGCTACAAGGCCGCACGAGCCGGAGTCGCCTCCGTGCTGGTCGACCCCGCCTACACCTCGCAGGCGTGTCCGGACTGCGGGTGTATATCCAGGGCGAACCGGCCGGCGCGGGGCCGGTTCGTCTGCACCAGGTGTGGCCTCGCTGGGCACGCCGACCACATCGCAGCCCGCAACATCGCCACACGCGGCATAGCGGGCTGGGCTGCCATCAACCAGCCACACGCTACCGGCCTCCCCTCACCCAGACGGGACCGAGAGAGCAAACCACCAGATTCAACCAGTGGTAGTTGATGCCGTTGTACTCGCCCGCGATGTAGATGCTCCACATGCGGTTGAGTTGCTCCCTGGGAAGTGGGCCCAGTCGGCGAGCGCCCTGGTGATTGCGTGCTCGGTGGGAGTGTTAACGATCTCGTCGTACCCGTCAAGGCGCCGAGACGGCACTCTCACTCTGACAGTCGTTTTGACCCTTTGAGTACTGGGATTGACCTTATTGATCTATTCACTTCGACGAACGATCATCGAGGGCAGTAGCGCTTCCGCACCTCAGGAAGGATCTTCATGATTCGCCGCGCATCGCTGGCCGTCCTGGTCGCCCTCGGCGCCCTCACCGTCATCAGCTCGCCCGCGCACGCCCGCGCCTGCATGATCGACTATCACTGCGAGACGTACTACTACAGCGACTCCACCCGCACCACGCTGGTGGGGGTCAAGTACGAGAACTGCGTCGGGGATGAGGAGTGGGTGGGCAGACGCGGGTCGTACCCGGTGTTCAACGAGACCCCCTGCTGAGACCTTGTAAAAAGCCCGCTCTCAGTCCAGGTTGAGGCGGTCGCGCTGGGCCGCGTACAGGTCGGTGACCCGGGGGCGGGTGCCGTGGTCGGCGAGCAGGTTCTCCAGGTCCCCGGTGAAGTCGGGAGCCAGCTCGCCGGCCGTCCCCGTGGTGCCCTGCACCCCGACGGTGAGGCTGCGCGGCGCGACGTCCGCGATCGTGATCGCGTACGGGCTGCCGCCGGTGACGCGGATGTTCCAGTGCGTGATCCGCGCCCCGAACAGCGGGCCCGAGGCCGCGGAGCCGCCGACCCGGCCGTTGTTGACCAGGGTGATGTTGGTCCGCGCGTTCTCGAACGGCAGCGCCCGATGCGAGTCGAACGTGCCCTCCGTCATCGTGCCCCGCCGCCAGACGTTCCCGGATGACAGTCCCTCCAGGTTGAGGCCGTGGTGGACGGCCCCCGCCGGGACGGGCGCGGTGAACGCCTCGATCTCGAAGTCGTCCACGAGGTTGTCGTGCGACTGCATCCGGCAGGCGAAGCTGTGGTGCGCGGAACGGCCGCCGACCGTGACTCGGGTCAGGGTGTTGGACTTGGCGGTGGTGAAGCCGAAGCCGAGGTCGCAGTTCTCCACGCGTACGTCCCTGGCCCAGCAGTCGTGGACGGCCTGGAAGCACACGCCGTTCGAGCCGGGGTGCTTGTTGTGGGCGGTCATCGGGACCAGCTCGTTGCGGATCGTCAGGTCCTCGACGCCGCTGTCGTGCACGGTGGGGCCGAGGGCGCGCAGCCGGGCGGGCCAGCCGGGGCGCAGGTCGTACCTGATCGGCTGGGCCAGCCTGACGAGGCGGGTGCCCAGAACGGCCTCGATCCGCACCGGCCATTGCAGGAGCGCGTACTGGATGTACTGGCCGCCTGATCCGGTGACGAGCTGGGGCGCGCGGCTCGGCCAGTCGTAGGACCGAGTGCCCGGAATGTCGCCCGCCAGGTGCTTCAGCAATGTCGCGTCCGGCGGGTTGTCGCATTCGAGCACGACCAGGTCGCCCGCGCGCAGCTTGCTCGTGTCGGACACCAGCAGGGTCCGCTGGCCCCGCGAGGCCGCGCCGACCTCGGCGAGTGTGTCGCCGAGCAGCCAGCCCTCGGTGCCCGCGTAGTCCTCGGACTCGGAGCGGGCGCGCCGCTCGGCCGCGATGAACCAGACCTGGCCGCCGGTCCACGACCAGCGGCTGTTGCCGTTGGACTGCCTGGCCGGCCGGTAGCCGTCGTCCAGTGTGCGGGTGAAGCGCAGGATGGTGGAGTCGCGCCCGGCGCCGCGCAGGACCACGTTCGACCAGTGCATGAACACCGGCGATGAGAGAAGGTAGGTCCCGCCCGGCACCAGCACCGCGCCGCCACCCCGTTCACCGGCGGCGCGGACGGCCGCGTTGAAGGCGGTGGCGCAGTCGGTCGTCCCGTCCGCGCGGGCGCCGAAGTCGGTCACCTTCGCCACCACTCGGGGGCGCGGCGGCCGAGCCCCATGCCGGTAGCCGGCCCGCGCGATGTCGGGCACCAGCGGGTGCCCGCCTTCCGCCGCCGCCCACTCCTCCAGCAGCGCCGCCGACGTGTCGCCCTGGCGGGCTCGGGTCTCCGCATTGGCGGGGGACAGGGGGAGCGCCGGTACGGCGGCGACGCCGCCGATCAATGCTCGGCGGCTCAGCGTGAAAGGCTCAGGCACACATCGGAGGATTGCATCAGCAATGGTCGCGGTCAAGCCACCATGACCAATGGAACGCGGCAATCCATCGGATGACTTGGCGGTCAGGAAGTGGTCATGAGGGTCAGGCTTTCGTCCTCCACGGAAGCCGCGATGTCACGGGTGACGCGGTATCGGGCCAGGTCGGGGCCGTCGCCGTGGGTGATCTCCTGAGCCACGAGGCGGCCGAGCTCGGGCGCCAGGTTGACGCCGCTGTGGGTGACCAGGTGATAGAGACCGGGGACGTCGGGGTGGGTGCCCGCCAGCGGTAGACCATCCGTCGGCACCGGCCGGACGCCGAGACGGACCCCGGCCAGGCGGGCGCCGCGCAGCGCGGGAAGGATGCGCTGGCCGCTGGCGTGCAGCCGTTCCGCCAGGGCGTCGTCACCCTGGCCGGGCAGCAGCGCGTCGACCGGCCAGGAGATGGAGCAGATCCGGTCCCCGGGGGCGGGGCGCAGGTCCACCTGGGGCGTGGCCAGGATCGCGCCGAGCCGGAGACCGGGGATGGGAGTGCTCTCTCCGACCAGCCCGGGGATCCGGGTCATGGGGAGGTCGGTGCCGGCGAGCGCCGCGACGCGGTCGGCGTCCGGGCCGGTGCAGTTGACCACCCAGTCGGCCTCCCAGCGTCGCGTGCCGGTCTCGACGCCGGTGACGGTGTCGCCGCTGCGGATCAGCGCCTCTGCCCGCAGACCGTACCTGATGTCGGCGCCGAGCGTGGCGGCGCGATCGAGCAGGCGTTGGACGAAGAGCGGGGCGTCGTACCACGCGCTCTGGTCGTGCACGACGAGCTCACTCGCCGTGCACGCCGCGGGGTCGACGTCGGGGGCGAGTTCGCGCAGCTCGGACGGGTCGGCGATGCGGCAGGCATGCCCCCAGGACTTGAGGCGGACGGCCCGCTCCCTGAGGCTGCGCCGGCTCTCCTCGCTGTCACCCCACTGGATGGCGGGCATGGGGTGCCGCCACGACGGGCCCCCGAGCTCCTCGGCCAGCGTGGTGTGCAGGGCGGAGCTGGCGCGGTTCAGGTCGTAGTAGGTGCGCGGGGTCTTCAGATGGGTGACGTCCATGGAGAAGGTCGCGCTGGAGGTCCCCGCGGCTGGGCCGCCGGCCTCGATGACGACGACCTGGGCCCCTGCGACGGCCAGATGGTAGGCGACGGAGGCACCGAGCACTCCGGCACCGAGAACGATGACGCGGGACACGTGGATATCTTTCCTTCGGAGTCTTCGGGGGCTTCAGGGTCTCTTCGAGGTCTTCGAGGTCTTCGAGGTCAGAGGACCTTGCTGAGGAATGCCCGGGTGCGCTCGTGCCGGGGCTCGCCGAGCACGGCGCTGGGCGGCCCGGATTCGACGACGACCCCGTCGTCCATGAAGACGATGGTGTCGCACACCTCGCGGGCGAATCCCATCTCGTGGGTGACGATGATCATCGTCATGCCGTCCTCTTTCACCAGGTCGCGCATGACGTCCAGGACCTCGCCCACAAGCTCGGGGTCGAGGGCCGAGGTCGGCTCGTCGAACAGCATGAGACCGGGCCGCATCGCCAGGGCGCGGGCGATGGCGACGCGCTGCTGCTGGCCGCCGGACAGCTGGTCGGGGCGGCTGTGCGCCTTGTCGGCCAGTCCCACCCTGGTCAGCAGGGCGTGGGCGCGCTCGCGTACCTCGGCCTTCGGCTCCTTCTTGACCATGATCGGCGCCGTCATGATGTTCTCTAGCGCGGTCATGTGCGGGAAGAGGTTGAAGCGCTGGAAGACCATTCCGATGTCCACCCGCTGGGCGGCGATCGCCTTGTCGGGCAGCTCGTAGACCTTGCCCTCACGCTCCTCGTAGCCGATCAGGCGCTCGCGGAAGTAGAGGCGGCCGGCGTCGATGCGTTCGAGGTGGTTGACGCAGCGCAGGAAGGTGGACTTGCCGGACCCCGAGGGGCCGATCACGGCCAGCACCTCTCCCTCCGCGACCTCCAGGTCGATGCCTTTGAGCACGTCGACCGTTCCGTAACGCTTGTACACGCCTTCCGCGCGGACCAGGGTCTTCATCGGCTGAACCGCCGTTCGATGTAGTGCTGCCCGGCGTTCAGGACGGTCGTGGCCACGAGGTACCAGAAGCACGCCACCGTGAGCAGGGCGACCTGCTGGAAGTTCCTGGAGTAGATGCCCTGGATCGAGGTCAGGAGCTCTGGTACGGCGATGGCGAAGACGAGGGAGGTGGTCTTGAGCATGGAGACCACCTGGTTGCCCGTCGGCGGGATGATGACCCGCATCGCCTGCGGAAGAATGATCTTGCGCAGGGTCTGGAAGCGGGTCAGCCCCAGGGCGTGGGCCGCCTCCGTCTGACCGGAGTCGACGGAGGTGATGCCCGCTCGTACGATCTCGCCCATGTAGGCCGCCTCGTGCAGGCCGAGGCCCAGCACCGCGGCGGTGAGCTGGGTGATGATCATGTTGGTGTCGAACTCGACGAACGTCGGTCCCCAGGGCACGCCGAGCCCGATCGTCGGCACCACTGCGGACAGGAAGTACCAGAACAACAGCTGCACCAGCAGTGGCACACCGCGGAAGATCCAGATGTAGAACCCGCTCAGCGCCGACAACAAGGGGTTGGGTGACATGCGCAGCACCGCGAGGACGATGCCGCCCGCGACGCCGACGACCATGGCGAGCACCGTGAGCAGCAGTGTGGTGCCGAGCCCGGTCAGTACCGCCGGGGAGAAGAGGTACTCCCCGACGACCTTCCACTCCATGCGCGGGTTGGCCACCCACCCCTGCAGCAGGAAGATCGCCAGGAAGCCGAGGACGCCCGCGCCCACCCAACGCCCCGGATGACGGAGCGGGACGGCCTGGATCCGCGTCCGCGAATCCGGGCCCGCCGTCTGCCGGGTCGTGGTCACGACTCGCCGCCGTTGATCACCGCTTTGTCGAGGGCGCCCGACGCCATCTCCCACTTGGCGAGGATCTTGGCGTAGGAGCCGTTGTCCATCAGCTTCTGCAGTGCCTGCTGTACGGCCTTGGTCAGGTTCTGGTCCTCTTTGTTGACGAGGATCCCGTAGGGGAGGAAGCGGTAAGGCTGCCCCACCTGCTTCATCCGGCCACTGGACTGGGCGGCCTGGTAGGTGATGGTGGGGGTGCCGCCGATGAAGGCGTTGGCCCGGCCGGTGGAGACGGCCTGCAGACAGCCCGCCGTGTCGGGGAACACCAGCACCTTGACCGCCGGCTTGCCCGCTCCCGTGCACTTCGTGTTCTGCTGCTCGGCGTCGTCGGCCTGGGCGGTGCCCTGCTCGACGGCCGCCGTCTTCCCGCAGAGATCTTCGAGGGACTTGATCGCCTGAGCGTCCTTCTCCTGGACCAGGAGCGAGCTGCTGGTCTTGAAGTAGTCGACGAAGGTGACCTTCTCGCGGCGTTCGGGCTTGTCGAGCATCGCCTGGACGGCCAGGTCGTAGCGGCGGGCCTGCACGCCGGCGATGAGGCTGTCGAAGCTGGCCTGGTTGAAGGTGACCTCGACGCCGAGCACCTGGCCGATGGCCTTCATCAGCTCGGGTTCGAGGCCGATGACCGTCTTGTTGTCGGTGTCGAGGTAGACCAGGGGCGGGTAGTTGTGGCCCGCCGCGACGTTGAGCGTGCCACTCTTCTTGATCTTGTCGGGCAGAAGCTCGTGAAGCTCCTGATTCTTCTGCTGCGCTGGCGCGGCTGCCTGGGACGTGCCGCTTCCAGAACAAGCTGTCAGGGACAGGAGTCCCACCAGGCCGAATGCGGCGGCTGCTTGGGTGAACCGCATGGAGCAGGACACCCCCTCTCGGGCGTAGTGACGTTCCGTAAACACCAATATTGGGGGTCCGTTTGGAAACGACAAGGTGAGCGAGCATTCGCATTGGTGCACAGGCTGTTCAGTCGTGCTTATCCTTATACCCGGCTCCACCAGCCAGCCGGCCCAGGTGGTCGGTCGCATCGCCTCTTGTCGGCTCACGGTCTGGTGATGCTAGTCGCCGGACTGTTAAGTTGGCCCGATGCTTACCCCGGGCCAGTTGCAGGCGATCCGTGAAGTGGTCGCCACCGGTTCGCTCAGGACTGCCGCCAAGCGCCTCGGGTTCACCCCGTCGGCCATCTCGCAGCAGGTCTCCTCGCTGGAGCGGAGCCTGGGGGTCCAGCTGTTCGAGCGCCTGCCGCGCAGTATCCGGCCCACAGCGGCGGGGGCCGAGCTGGCCCGCAAGGCCGCCAGGCTGCTGGCCGATCTTGAAGCTGCGGAGGAGGAGATGCGGTCCTTCGCCGCCGCGCACCGGGGCAGGCTGCGGCTCGGCAGCTTCTGGTCCGCCGGGTTCCGGCTGGCGCCCGCCGTACTGGCCGAGTTCCTTCGCGACCACCCCAACGTGGACATCCGCTACGAGGAAGGCGATCCGCACCGGACCATCCCCGCCGTGAACGAGGGACGGCTCGACCTGGCCATGGTCTTCGAGTACGGCATGGTGCCGCACAGCTGGCCGAAGGACCTGAACATGACATTGATCATGGAGGAGCCGCTCTACGTGCTCGTGCCGACCGGTCATCGGCTGGCCGCCCGCAAGCGCATCCAGTTCGGCGAGCTGTCGGCCGAACGCTGGATCTCCTATACCGAGGGGATGGACGCCTCGCTCAACCTGTCGCACATCTGCGCGGCCAGCGGCTTCGACCCCGACGTGCTGTTCCGGACCAACGACTACAACCTGCCCTTCGAGCTCGTACGCAAAGGGCTGGGGGTGGCGATCGTGCCGGAGCTGGCGATGATCGAGTCGCACGACGTGTGCGTGTTCCGGCTCGGCGACACCTCTCACATCCGCCGGGTCTTCACCGTGTGCCGCGCCACCGACCCCAACCCCTTGCTCAGCCACGCGACGAGCATGCTCATCAGCGCCGCCGAATCCCTGCACCGGCGGACGGATCTCCCCGTCGCCGTATGAGCCCGGCCGCTTGGTCAACCGCCCTCAGGGGCCGCTTCAGCCGGCGAACCTCTGCGCGACGTCCCGCGCCCATTGCGCGGCCTTGGCCGCATCGTCGCCCGAGACGGGTGCGCCGGGCATCCGGCTCAGGCGCTCCACCTGCTCGGCGTAGCGCAGGTGCTCCTGATGAGCGTGTTCGCGGCAGGTGAGGCAGGTGACGCTCTCCGGACGCGGCGAGGTCATCGCATAGGGCACCTGGAGTCCGCAACCGGTGGTGACGACGCTCGGTGCGTCGGGCACGCGGCCCAGCATCGACACGATCGCATTGCGGTAGGCGGCACCGGCCTGCATTACCTTCTGCTCGACGTGGATGTGCGGATCGGCCTCGCTCATCTGCGTTCGCGCCTCCGTCCGAGTCGTCCGGGAATCAGCCTAGCGCGCGGACTCACGTGGGGCGCCTGACCAGTCCGGCAGCGGTTCGCAGCTGCTTCTCCACTGCGGCGGCAGTTGAGTGTGCTCGGCGGCCGCGATGATCCCGCCGACGATGGCGCACGTGGTGTCGACATCCCCGCCGGCCGCCGCCGTGGTCCACATGGCCGTCGCGAAGTCGTGGCGTTCGCGAGCCGCCACCCAGAGGGTGAACGGGACCGTGTCGTGCGCGCTGACCTGCCGGCCGTTGCCGAGCATTCGGGCGGCCAGCGTGGGATCGCTGATGGTGAGGAGCTGCCTGGCCTCGGCGATGCCGTCGTGGACCATGCTCGCGGGCACGTGTTCGCTGACCCGATCGAGGAAATGCCCGGCGGACAAGTCGGGCTCTTTTACGGTGACGGCGGTGGCCACGGCGACGGCTATGGCGCCGGCCACCGCTTCGGGATGGGTGTGGGTCACCTGGGCCGACAGGGCGGCCTGTCGTACGACGTGGGTCAGGTCGTCGGCGAGCCAGGCGCCGAGCGGAGCCACGCGCATCGCGGCACCGTTGCCCCACGAGCCCATGCCGTCGAACAGCTCCGCCGAGAGCGTCCGCCAGTCGCCGCCCTCACGCACCAGCCGGAGCATCCGGTTCGTCGCGGGGCCGTAGCCGCGGTCGAAGTCGTGGCGGGCGGCGAAACTCGTGGCGAGCTCGTCCTGGTCGATGGTGCCGTGGTCGGCCAGAACGCGATAGATGGAGCAGGCCATCTCGGTGTCATCCGTCCACTGCCAAGGGCCGGGCGGAAGGAGGCGGGAGGAGAGGGCGTGCCGATTGTCTGGAACGAAGAATTGGGAGCCGAAGGCGTCGCCGAGAGCCAAGCCAAGGAGAGAGGCGGTGCTTCGCGCGAAGAGATGAGCTGACATCACTCCCATTGTGCGGCACTTTCAGCGCCGCCACTCGGGAGAGCGGCGGCGCCGGGCGCGGTACGGCTGGCCCTCGACCAGGTCGAACAGATGATCTTCGGGTGACCGTACCGGCGTTCAAACCGGCGCTCGACGCTTCGGGCCTCCACCCTGGCCGACCGCACCACTGGCGCTTCATCTCCTGACACGCGATCACGGGAGTATGGAGCGCCTCGTGCTCACACCTGCGCCGTCACCTCAATGGCGGCGCCGGGGCAGACGGCGGCGGCCTCTCGGACCGCGCTGTGCTGGTCGGCCGCGGGCTCGGGTTCGAGCAGGATGACGATGCCGTCCTCGTCGCGCTGGTCGAACACCTCCGGCGCGATCAGTACGCACTGCCCGGCGCCGCAGCACTTGTCCTCGTCCACGATGACTTTCATCTTGGAACTCCCCTTCTCGTTGATCAAGATCACCAGCGGACCGGCACCGTACGCAGGCCGCCGACCGCCAGCCCTTCCACGCGCTCCAGCTCCTCCACCGGCACCGCCAGCTCCAGCGTGGGCAGCTTGCGCAGCAACACCTCCAGTACGACCTGCAGCTCGGTGCGGGCCAGCGCCTGACCGAGGCAGGAGTGCGCGCCGGAGCCGAAGGCCAGGTGGGGGTTGGGGCTGCGGGTCAGGTCCATCTGGTCGGCGGCCTCGAAGGCGCTCTCGTCCCGGTTGGCGGCGGCCATGCTGCAGATCACGGTGGTGCCCTTGGGCAGTACGGTGCCGCTGACCTCGGTCTCCTCCTTGAGGTAGCGCGGCAGGCCGAAGCCGGAGTTGGCGTCGAGGCGCAGCGTCTCCTCCACCGTGGAGCGGATCAGCGAGGGCTCGGCCAGCAGGCGCTCCCATCGGGTGCGGTCGGCCAGCAGCATGGAGACCATCTTGCCGATCATGTTGGCGGTGGTCTCGTGACCAGCGACCAGCAGCGCCATGCCGGTGACGAGGATCTGGATCTCGGCCAGCCCACCGTCTTCTGGGCCGCCGGCGGCGATCAGCTCGCTCAGCAGGTCGTCGCCCGGCTTGATGCGCTTGGCGGCGAGATGGTCGGACATGTACTGGAAGAACTCGGCCTGGGCGGCCTCGATCTCCTCCTTGCTGTAGCGGGTGAGGTTGAGCAGCGTGTCGGACCAGTACGAGAACCGGTCCCGGTCCTCGGCGGGCACGCCGAGCATGTCGCAGATGACGTACACCGGCAGCGGGAAGCCCAGGCCCGCCCTGAGGTCGCCGGGGGCGCCGTGCTCGACCATGTCGTCGATCAGGCCCTCGGCGATCCGCGCCATCTGGGGCCGCAGGGCGTTCATGCGCTTGGCGGTGAACCACTTGCCGACCAGGCGCCGCCAGTGCAGGTGCTCCTCCCCGCTGTCGGGGATGATCGCCGCCATGTCGCTGTTGAACAGCCCGCCGTCGTCCGTGGCCGACAGCCGGGCCGCGTCGGGGGCGTTCAGCAGCCGGGTGAAGCGCGGGTCGGCCAGCACTTCCTTGACGTCCTCATAGCGGGTCAGCAGCGTCGCCTGGTCGCCGCTGGGCAGCTTCACGTGCGCCACCGGGCACTTGCCGCGTAGCTCGGCCCACTCCGCGGGCGGGTCCAGCGCAGCGCCGTTGGGGATCGGATAGCTCAGAACCTGCTCGTTGACGCTCATCGGGCATCTCCTCGTGAACGAACGGATGGATGGATGGTGGTCTTCTGGTCATGCGGGGTCGGGCGTGTGGGTTCTCACGCGGGTGTGAGTGGTGGGGCGGGCTGCCAGGTGCCCAAGAGCTGCTGCCGTAGGAGGCGGGCCTGCTTGGGCATGTTCCAGCCGAGTACGCCGATGGCTTGGCCGCCCTCGCGGTAGACGGCGGCGAAACGGTGCTGCTCCGGGTCGCCCTCGGCGATGGTGACCTCGGCCGCCGGTGAGGGCAGGCCGTGGGCCTGGATCTTGATGTCGTACTGGTCGGTCCAGAAGTACGGGATCGGCGTGTACGGGCGGTCGGCGCCGAGGAGGTTGGCCGCCACCAGCTGGGCCTGCTCGGTGGCGTTGGTGCGGTTCTCCAGCCGCAGGCGCCTGCCGAGCCCGGCGTGCTCGAAGGAGGCCACGTCACCGACGGCGTACACGCCCTCGGCGGCGCGGCAGCGCGCGTCGCATTCCACCCCGTCGCCCAGGGTGAGGCCACTGCCGGTCAGCCCGTCGACCGCAACACCAAGTTGGTCGCCTGCGCCGGTCAGCCCGTCGACCGCGACACCGGGCTGGTCGTGGGTGCCGGTCAGTTCGGCGACCGCGACGCCGAGTCGCAGCCGGACCCCGCGCTCGGTGTGGGTACGGGCGAGGAGGCCGCCGACCAGATCGCCGAGCTGCTCGCGCAGCAGCGTTTGACCCATGCCGACCAGGGTGACCTCCAGGCCCATGGCGCGGGCGGTGGCGGCGAGTTCGGCGCCCAGTACGCCCTCACCGACGACCACGAGCCGGGTGCCGGGGGTCAGGCGAGCGCGCAGGGCGAGCGCGTCGTCCAGGCCGCGCAGCACGTGTACGCCCGTCAGCCCGTCCTGGCCAGGCAGCCGGTACGGCGTCAGACCGGTGGCCACGACCACGGCGTCGGCCCGCAATACGCGGCCGGAGGCAGTGGTGACCGCTCGCTCCGCCGCGTCCAGCGCGACGGCGGGCTCGCCCCGGACGAACTCGGCGGCCAGGGCGTCGAGCTGGGCCGCGCTACGGAGCTGGGCGCGGGCCGGTTCCCAGGCGCCGGCCAGGACCTGCTTCGACAGCGGCGGCCGATCGTAGGGGAGGTGGGGCTCGGCGTCCACCAGGGTCAGCCGGCCCTCGTGGCCGAGCCGCCGCAGCGCCTCCGCGGTGCTGAGCCCGGCGGCGGAGGCGCCGACGATCAGTACGTGTCCGGGCGAGGTCACGAGGCGCTGCCCGGGGCGAGGGCCTGAGCTGCACTTATGCACATAAGTCGAGATCCCTTCGTCGTCCCGGTCACACATTAGCCTACAGCTGCAAGGAAACTTGCACCTGTAGGCGTTCGATAGGATGGCGATTGTGGACACCGCAAGAGAGAGCAAGGCCTCATCAGGTGACCGGCGCGTGCGCCGTACCCGGACAGCGCTGGCACGCGCGCTGATCCAGCTGGTCGAGGAGCAGGACCTGTCCCGGATCAGCGTCTCCGACGTCGCCGAAGGCGCCGGCGTGAGCCGCTCGGCCTTCTACGACCACTACCGGGACGTCCACGAGCTGGCCGAGGACGCCTGCACCACGATGATCGACGGCTTGATCGAGTCCTTGCCCGCTCCAGAGCTCGATTCGCCGGACCTAGTGCAGGAGGCGATTCGGTCGCTGGCGGCGTTCTTCGCCAGTCTCGCCGAGCACGCGGGGCTGTATCGCGCGCTGCTGGGGCTGGAGGGCAGCGCGCGCGTCGTCGGCCACATTCGCCACCGCATGGCCACGGTCATCCGTGAACACCTGGTCGCGGCCGACGCCGGGCAGCGGCCGGAGCTCGTCCCGCATGACGTCACGGCCGCGTTCACCGCCGGGGCGCTCCTCGGTGTGGCCGTCGACTGGCTTGAGGGCGGATGCGCCCGCACCCCTGCCGAGATGGCCGAGGTGATCTGGCCGCTCTTGAACGCGCACTACCGCATCAACGAGGGCGGACGGAGATGAGGCCGACGGGCCCGTCGGCTTCTGGACCGCTCAGGTCCAACGAGATGAGGCCGACGGGCCCGCCAGCCTCTGGACCGCTCAGGGCTTACACGCGCACGTTTCCCCCGAAGGAGAGCACCATATAGGTGAACAACGCCGGAATCTTCCCGGCTGTCCCCCCGCTGGAGATGACCGAGGAGACGTGGGACAAGGTGTTCGCGGTGAACGCGCGCGGCGTCTTCGTCGGCGCGCGTGAGGCGGCGCGGCGGATGGCGGCAGCGGGCACGGGCGGTGTCATCGTGAACATCGTCTCGACCGCCGGTTTCCGCGGCAGCGCCCCCGGCCTGGCCGCCTATGTCGGGTCGAAGCACGACCTCCCGCCGACCGACCTCATGCTGAACGGTCCGATCGGGCGGGTCGGCGTGCCTGATGACATCGCGCGCGTCGTCCTGTTCTGCGCGTCGGACCTGTCGACCTTCATGACGGGCAGCACGCTGCTCGCCGACGGCGGCGACACCGCCTGATCCGCCGCGCTACAACGCGGACACCTGCACCGCCCTCGTCGAACGCAACGGTCCGCGCTCGGTCAGTGCCAGTAGTCCCGTTCGGGCAGCCGCAGGTGCGCGTCCGGATCGGTGATCGCGCGGGCGCTGGTCGGGCGCAGGCCCGCGCCGGCGAAGCAGTAGGCCTCGGCGTGGCCGTCGTACAGGTATTTGAGCAGGATCTCCTCGGCCGAGTCATCGCCGGACACGTCGCCCCCGCCCGGGTGACCGTCCCACTCCATGACCTCGCCGTCGCGGTAGACGCTGCCCTGGTTGCCGCTCTTCGGGTTGGCGTACATGCCGTAGGCGACCGTGCCCGCCGACAGCGTCTGCATCACGACGGGAGTCGAGGCCATGTAGCCCCATTGCTGGCTGACGACGCAGCCGCCGGGCACGTCGGTGACGCCGATGAACCGCAGGGCATCCTCCTCGGACGGGTCTTCCATGATCTCTTCCAGCTCTTCCTCGTCGGCGGGTACGGCGGCTAAGCGCTGTATCGCCTCGGCGGCGCTGATGCCGTGCACACACGCCAGGCTGAAACCGTCCCACTCGATGTCGCCCAGCGCGCCGATCAGGCGTTCGGCCTCCGTCGCGGTGGCGGTCTCGGCCTCGGTCAGGCCGGTATGACCCGGCGGGAACGGGAAGAACAGGCCAGGCGTGGGGCCCGCCAGGCTGAGCCGGCCGGGCGACCAGCCGGCCATCATGGGCCGCCATGGGTCCGCGCCGGCGGCGACCAGGGCGAGGGCGTTCTCGGGCTGGTCGTTGAAGACGGCGACCCAGAGCGCGGTGCGGCCCTCGCACTCCGCGTCGACGTCATCGACCCGGCCGGCCAGCTCGGCGACCACCTCCGGCGAACCGCGCTCCGCCGCCGCGTGCAGCGGCCGCTCGAAGAAGTAGTCTCCTTCGTTCGGGTCGGCGCCCGCGTCGAGCCTGGCCTGCACGAGGGCGAGGTCCTTCCAGGAATTCCAGCTGAAATCTGACCATCCTGCGGTTTCCTGCGCCGTCATGACAGCTCCTTCGAGATCACGTACATGGACACGAGCGGGGCCATCATGACGGAGGGCAAGGACAATTTCGGCGCGTCAGCCGGACGCGGCGAACATCTGGGCGGCCATTCGGAGCGAGGCGTCGATGGTGTCGAAACCGCGCGGGAGCATGATGCGCTCGTACGCGGCGGCTGCGTCGATGAGTGACTTGTCGCCGTGTGCGGCGGAGAGCAGCTCGCCGGCCAGGGTCGCGGCGTCCCGCAGTGCGGTGTTCGCGCCGACGCCGCCGGTCGGCGGCATGGTGTGGATGGCGTCGCCGAGAAGGGTGACCGGGCCGGACTCCCACGCGTCGACCCGCTGACCAGCCCGGATCGTGATCGGGAAGAACCTGTCCGAGTCGGCGTACGCGAACAGCTCGCGGAGCGCCGGATGCCAGTCGGCGGTCGCCTTGAGGGTGAGCTTCCACAGGGCCTCCGGCGAGAGCTCGAACAACTCCTCGTCCGGCGTGCCGAGCCGCTCCTCACTCGCGAGCAGGGTGACCATCAGGTAATCCGACGCGCCCTCCGGCCGGGAGCGGAACCGCACCGGCGCGAACCCGGCGCCGCACCCGCTCTCGTCGGAGACCCAGGAGAAACCGTGACTGATGGCCTCCGGGATGAGCGCCTCGGTGGCCTCGGTGAGCGTCAGCCGGCCGTAGACGCATCGGAGGCCGATGTCTTTCACGGTGGCGTCCGGGAGCAACTGGCGGCGTACCGCCGAACTGACGCCGTCCGCGCCGACCAGCAGGTCGCCCTCGTCGTCGCCGCCCTCGGCGAACTCCACGCGTACCCGCCCGGAATCGGTGATCCGGTAGCCGGTCAGCGTCCGCCCGAAGTGGACGGTGTCGCCCAGGCCGGAGAGCAGGCCCTGCCGGAAGGTGTTGCGGTCCACGGCGGTGATCAGGTCGTCGGTGATTCCCGGGAAGGTCCGCGTCATCACCTGCCGCAGCTGGTGGGTGTAGCCGGCCACGACGTCGTCGTTGACCCCGCTGGTGCGGCGGACCAGGTCGAGGGTGTCCGCCGGCAGACAGGTGCGCAGCGCGGCGTTACCGTCCGTGTCGATGTGGATGCGGTAGCCCTGGCTGCGGATCTTCGGTGTGGAGTCCCGCTCGTACACGGCGACGTCCAGGCCGCCGTGACGCAACGCCTGCGCGAGCGCCAGCCCGCCGACGCCGGCGCCCGCGATGAGGATCCGTGGTGAATCTGGCATGTCATTGTCCTTCGCTGTCCAAGGGCTGTCCTCGCCATCGTCAAACGTCCGAAGGACTCTGTCAAGCGTTCATTTGATTAGGTCATAGGAGTGCTTGATATTGCCAGGCATATGTATAGTCCTGCGTGTGTCTCCGTCGTCGAGTCCTCGTAGGTCGCCCAAGCCGCAAGAGCGGCAGCGTGATCCCGAACGCACCCGCAAGCGGATCCTGGACGCGGCATCGGCGGAGTTCGGCGCGCACGGCTACGCGGGCGCCCGGATCAGCGCGATCTCCGCCAGGGCGGGCGTCAACGTGCAGCTGATCTCGTACTACTTCGACGGCAAAGAGGGCCTGTACGAGGCCGTGTCGCAGCAGTGGCAGCAGCGGCGCCGCGAGCTGGCGCCACCGGGCACGCCGCTGCCCGAGCAACTGCGCCGATACGCGATGGAGGCGTTGCACAACCCGGAGGGCACCCGCCTGCTCGCCTGGAACGGCCTGCAGTACACCGGTCCGGACGACGACCCCGACCACGCGCCGCGCACCAGAATGCTCGCCGAGAGCGTAGACGAGCTGCGCGCGCTACAGGCTGCCGGACGGCTTCCAGCTGACGTGGACCCGGCGAGCCTGCTGGTCATGCTGATGGCCGCCGCCATGGCGACCACCACGCTGCCGCATGTCATCGAAGGCGTCTGCGGCACCGATCCGACCTCGCCGGAGTTCATCGCGCACTTCGCCGACCAGGTCGCCGTCCTGGCCCGGCTCATCGGGCTCGACGGCGGTGAGCAGCGGTGAGCAGTAGTGGGGAAATGACCGCTATCGTCCCGGCCAGTACGGGCTGAGCAGGTCGAACTGGTTCGGCAGACCGAGCAGGTAGCGTGCGTCGTCGGTGTCGTAGAGCAGCTTGAACTCGCGTGGCAGATAGAGGCTGAAGAGCCGGGCCCGGGACGCGGAGGAGCCGGCGGCGTCGAGGATCCCGTTGGCCGCCATGCGCCCGGCCTCGTTGCCGCCCTCCATGGTGGCGAGGTTGATGCTGTTGCGGACGAAGTCGGCGGCGAGGAACAGGTTGGGGATCTGTGTCGTGGCGCTGGGGCGGTTGGTCCAGGACGCGGGCGTGTTGATGAGCAGCGGCTCGTCGTTGGCCACCGCCGAGGTGGCCTCGCCGGTGATCGCCGGATCCACGAACCAGGACCGTACGATCGAGTCGGGCAGCAGCGCCGCACCACCGGGCAGGGCCGCGCGGACCTGGGCCAGGACCTCCTGGACGATCTCCGGCCGGGTGCACTGCCGGGCGGTCTTGCCGAACAGGACGCCGGGAGTGCTCCAGTCCGAGAGGTCGAGGGACAGGCAGTCGGTGACCGTGCCGTCCCCGTAGCTCGTCGCGAAGTCGCCGCGCCAGAACTGTGCCTGAGCCGACCTTGAACTGCACGCCGAGGCTGGTGAGGTAGCCGATCCAGGGGGTGAGCCAGACATCGTTGGACGGACGGCCGAGCACCCGGTCGGGCGGACCGTACGGGCCGAGGCCGAGCCCGCTGTAGACCAGCGCCTCGAACATCAGGCCCATTGTTCGGGTGTTGGCCTTGTTCGGCTGGGCCGCGACCAGGGACGCGGTGAACAGCCTGACCAGCAGATCCCGATCTTCCTGCGACATGATGCTCGCCTTGATGAAGTCGGCGAAGCCCATGTTCTCCCACTGGCCGAGCCGCCGGCGCGGGCCGCTGGTGACGAAGGTGACGAGCTTGGAGGCGAAGAACTCGACCTGCGGCGGCGGGACCGTCGTCACGGCCGTGAGAGCGCTGCGTAAGTAGTCCCTGATCGCGTCGGGAGTGAGGACTCCGCCGATGTTGCCCGGCACCGGGACGCGTAACTCCTTCCCCTTGTACGCGATCACCTCCAGGCTCGCCGGGACCAGGTTGTCGCGTACGGTGCCGCTGCCGGTGCCGTACGGGATGCGGCTCATGGTGTCGGGCAGGTTCTGGTAGAAGCCGGGGAAGAACCGGAAGCCGTGCTCGCCCGGCAGGTCCTGCCTGCCTCCGGTGCCGGTGCCCGGGACGGGGATGCTCCTGGACTTGCCGCCCAGGGCCTTGCGCTCGTACACGGTGACCTGGAATCCGCGTTCGGCCAGTTCGTGCGCGGCGCTCAGCCCGCCCATGCCGGCGCCGAAGACGGCCACGCTCTTGCCCGCGGCGCGCACCAGGGACGGCGCCGCCGCCTTGGCCGCCGAGGTGCCCCACAGGGGGCCGGTCGCCGCGGCCATCGCGCCCGTGACGAAGCTCCGGCGCCCGATCTTGTTCCGGTTCTCTTGCTGGCCCACGACGGAACCTCCCGCCTAACCGACACACCTGTTGGTTGAGTTAGGCGAACGATGAACGCGCGGCTCACGTCTGTCAATACGTGAACGTGAGCGTCACTTCCGGGGCACGCGAAGGCTCAGCGAACGTGCCGGTGCCAGGATCGTGAAGGCTCAGTGAGTGTCGGTGCCGGGGAGTTGCGACAGCCCGTTCCACACCACGAGCATGGCGGCGTCCACGAGTTCGTCCCGTGAGACCGAGGGGTGTCGCGCCCACCACTGGGCCAGGCCGTCGGTGCCCGAGATCAGCAACTCCACCACCGCCTGGGCGGCCTCGGTCTCGGGGTCGAGGCCGAGTCGGCGCAGGTCACGCCCGAGCATCACGGCCACCGAACGTGTGCGGGTCTCCCTGATGCCCCAGCGCACGGCCTTGATCTCGGGGTCGTCCTCGTCGGTGTGGTCGAACAGCAGGCGGCGCGCGGCGGAGTTGGCCTCGGCGAAGCTGAAGTAGGCGTTCAGCGTGGCCCGCAGCCGCCGGTTGGGCGAGCCCGAGCCGGTGATCCGGGCGCCGACATGCTCGACGAGCAGGGCGTTCTGCTCCTGCAGCACCGTGATCAGCAGCACCCGCTTGGACGGGAAATGGTCGTACAGGACCGACCGTGTCACCCCTGCCGCGATGGCGATCTCCTCCATCGCCGTGGCGTGGTAACCCCGGGTGGCGAAGACCTCCAGAGCCGCCTCGACGATGCGGGCTCGGCGGGCCGAGCCCGGCATGCGCTTCTTCAGCTCCTTGCTCGCCATGCCGTGCACACTACCGTCCGGCCGGCCGTTGACTCCGGACTTCGGGCCGCTTACCGTCCAATTAACCGACACACCAGTCGGTTAGCGGACTGTCCGCGAGGAGGCCCGATGGCCGAGCAGGCCGACGTCGTCATCGCCGGGGCACGCTGCGCGGGCTCGGCGGTGGCCACCGCCCTCGCCAGGGCGGGGCGTCGGGTGATCGTGGTGGATCCGGTCCGGTTCCCCGCCACGACGGTCTCCACCCACCTGCTCTTCGCCGGGGGTGTCGCGGAGCTGGCCCGCATCGGCGCGCTCGAACGGGTCGAGAAGATCGGCGCGCCGCGACTCTCGCGCGCCTTCATCGGCGGCCCCGGCCACGCGGCCGACGGCTCCTACACGCCGATCGACGGGATCGACTACGGCCTGTGCGTACGGCGCGCGCCCCTCGACACGGCCCTCGCCGAAACCGCGCGCGAGGCCGGGGCGGAGATCAGGCACGGACATCGCGTCACCGGCATCATCTGGCGGGACGGCCGCGCGATGGGCGTGCGCGTCCGCGACCAGAGCGGGCGCGGGTCCCACCGGAGCGCTCGCGGGTCCGACGAAGGCGGTCAGGAGTACGAGATCAGCGCCGATCTCGTCGTCGGCGCGGACGGTCGCCGCTCGACCGTCGCGCGGCTGGTCGGTGCCGAGCGTCCGCGCATCGCCCACGCCAACGGCCGGGCCTGCTACTACGCCTACTACGAGGACCCGCACCCGGAATGGCGCTCCACCGCCGCCATGTGGCTGACCGGCCGCGAGCTGGGCAACGCCTTCCCCTGCGACGGAGGGTTGTCGCTGGTGCTGCTGATGCCGCCGGTCGAGCGCGTCGCGGATTTCCGGGGGGACCTGGAGGCGGAGTTCGAGCGGACCGTGGGTCTCATCCCGGGGCTGGCCGCGCGCCTGGCGGGTTGCCGCCGGAGCACGAGGATCGTCAGCTCCGCCGAACACCCGTCGTACTTCCGCCGCTCGGCGGGCCCCGGCTGGGTCCTGGCCGGCGACGCGGGGCACTTCAAGGATCCCGTCACGGCCCAGGGCATCCGCGATGCCGTACGGTTCGGGCGGCTGCTGGGCGAGGGTGTCGCGTCCGTGCTGGACGACCCCGCCGCGCTCGACCGAGCCACCCGCGCGTGGGAACGCACCCGCGACGCGCAGTGCGTGGACACCTACCACTGGACGAACCTGCTCAGCCGCGGTGACGGCCTGGCGCACGTACAGTTCGAGCTGCTCCGCGCGCTGACCGAGCGGCCGGACGGCGTCCGACGCGTCCTCGACGTCTACTCCCGGATCCGCGACCCGCGCGAGACGCTCGCCCTGCCCGGTCTGCTCAAGGCGACCACCCGCGCGCTCTGGAGCGGCGCCGGCGCACGACCCGCCATCGTCCGGGCGGTCGGGGACACCCTCCTCGAACTCGCCGGTCACCGGGCGGAGGCCAGACGGCTGCTGACCGGTGGGGTGGCAGCCGTCCGGCCGTGAGCCCCGGTCTCCACCACTCCTCAGCTGCATGATCCAATTAGGGTTGACACGAATCTGGCGACCAGGTCATCCTGATCCGCGGCGTGCCCAGAAACTCGCAAAACTCAACAATCGGCAGGCGCGACAATGACGTCAGATGCATCACCCTTAGCATCTGTTCTGCAGCTTTATCAGGACCAGCTGTCCAGGGCCCCAGAAAGGGTCGCTGTTTCGGCCGGTCAAGAACATCTCACCTACCGAGAGTTAGATCGCCTCGCGAACGGCGTCGCCGCTCAACTGCTTCGTCTCACGATGACCGGGCAGCCCTGGGTGGCCGTGCTCGCGGGCCGGTCGATCCGGCTGGTCGCGGGCCAGCTGGGTGCGATGAAGGCGGGCCTCGCCTTCGCGCCGATCGACCCCGCCACGCCCGCCGAGCGGATCCGCGCCATGCTGGCGGGAGCCGCGGCCGTGGTCACGGCGCCGGAGTGGAGAGCTCTGGTCCCCGACGGTATCCCCGTGATCGACACGTCCGACGTGGCGGATGCGTCACCCCTGCCGGACGTCAAGCCCGGCGACCTCGCCTACGTCATCCACACCTCCGGCTCCACGGGGACTCCCAAGGGCGTGCTCGTCCCGCACCGCGCGCTGGCCAACCTGATCAGCTGGTCGCACGAGACCTTCGGGATCGGCGGCCGGGCCCCGCTGCTCACCAGCCCCAACTTCGACCCGTCGGTCTGGGAGATCTGGACGTACCTGACCGCGGGCACCACGATGGTCATCCCCAGCGAGCGGACCAGGCTCTCCCTGCCCGCGTTGCGCGACTGGATCGTGGATCAGGAGCTGACCACCTGCTACGCGCCCACGCCCATCGCTGAAGGGCTGCTCGGCCTGTCCTGGCCGGAGGAGACCACGCTGGCGACGCTGAGCACCGGCGGCGACCGGCTCACCACGTATCCGAGTCCCGAGCTGCCCTTCCGGCTGATCAACCTCTACGGCCCGGCGGAGTGCGCCGTCAACGCGATCGCCGGCGAGGTGCCGGTCGCCGACGGCCAGACCCGCCCGCCCGCGCTCGGCTCGCCGCTGCCCGGCGTCACCGTCCACCTGCTGGACGAGGCGATGCGGCCGGTCGAGGAGGGCGAGATCTACCTCGGCGGCGTCTGCGTCGGCCTGGGCTACCTCGACCGGCCCGACCTCACGGCCGAGCGCTTCGTCCATGACCAGGACGGACAACTCCTTTACCGCACCGGCGACTTGGCCCGCCGTGATCAGGTCGGCCGGATCGAGTTCCTGGGCCGCGCGGACGACCAGGTCAAGATCCGCGGCAACCGGGTGGAGCTCGGCGAGATCGAGACCGTGCTCGGCCGGCACCAAGGGGTCCGGGCCGCCACCACCGCCGTCCGCGGCCACGAACTGGTCGCCTACCTCGTGGGCACGGCGAGCGAGCAGGAGGCACGCGCCCACCTGCGCAGGTACCTGCCCGACTACATGATCCCCACCGCCTGGGTCTTCCTGGACGAGCTTCCACTGACCCATAACGGCAAGGTGGATCGCGCCGCGCTGCCCGACCCGGTCCGCGAGCCCCGCTCCATCACGCCGCCCAGCACCGCCACCGAACAGCTGCTCGCCGAGCTCTGGCAGGACGTCCTCGACGCCGGGCCGATCGGCGCCGACGACGACTTCCTGGCGCTGGGCGGCCAGTCGCTGCTGGCGATGCGCATCGCCGCCCGCGCCTGCGGCAGGCTGAACAAGTGGGTCGAGCCCCGGATGCTCTTCGAACATCCCACGCTCGCCGCGCTGGCCCGCGCGATCGACGACCTGCCGCGGATGACGTCGGTGACCGCCGCAGAAGGCGGGCTCACGCCCGCGCAGCGCCGGCTCTGGTACATCGACCAGGTGGCGTCCGGCGCGCAGTACAACGTGCCCATCCTGTACGCCCTGGACGGCCCCCTCGACACCGGCCGCCTGCAGCACGCGATCAACGAGATCGTGCGCCGGCATCCATCTCTGCGCACCCGTTACGAAGAGCGCGACAGCCAGCCGGTGCCCATCGTCGTCGAGCCGGCCGACGCGCTCATCACGATGAAGGTCATGGACGCCACCCCGCGTGGCGCGACCGCGCTGGCCCAGCACGCCGCCCGCGACCCCTTCGACCTGCGCAACGGTCCCGTGCTGCGGGCGCTGCTGCTCCGGCTCGCCGACGACCGGCACCGGCTGCTGGTGACCGTGCACCACATCGCCTTCGACGGCTGGTCGGCCGGGGTCTTCCTGGACGAGCTGGCCCGCCTCTACACGGGGGAGAGCCTGCCCGCGCCGATCGCGCCGTACGGGCGCAGGCAGGGCCTCGATGGCCTGCCGTACTGGCGGAAGGTCCTGGAGTCCGCGCCCGAGCGGCTGGGGCTGCCCGCCGACCGCCCGGGATCGACGGGGCCGCTGCGGCCCGGTGGCCGGGTCCGGGCCACGCTGCCGGACGGGCTGCTCGCCGAGGTGGAGTCGCTGGGCAGGAGCGCCGGGGCCAGCCCGTTCATGGTGCTGTTCGCGGCCTTCCAGGCGTTGCTGTACCGCTACAGCGGCCAGGACGACCTCGTGACGGGCGTGCCGTTCTCCGGCAGGGAGGCGCCGGGCGCGCACTCCGTGATCGGCTTTTTCGTGGAGACGCTGCCGATCAGGACCGGCCTGTCGGACGACCCCTCCTTCGAGCGCCTGCTGGCACAGGTGCGGGCGACGGTCCTGGCCACGCCCACGGACGTGCCGCTTGAGGACATCGTCCGGGAGCTCTGCCCCGACGGCCGGCCGCCCTTCGACGTGATGTTCGCGATGCAGGAGCCGCCGGAGGTCAAGCGGGGCGACGGAGTGACCTTCCGGATGCTCGAGGAGGTGGAGAACGGCGGCGCCAAGGCCGACCTGGTGCTCTACGCCGAAGGGCGCGAGATGAGCCTGGAGTTCGCCGCCGACCTGTTCGAGCGCGCCACCGCGGAGCGTCTGCTGGGACATTACCTGCGCGTCCTGGAGCAGGTGGCGGCCGACCCGGCCGCGCCGATCTCCACGCTGCTCGCCCGGGAGCACGAGCCCGCCGGTCGCGGTCCCGACCAGTGCCTGCACCGGCTCTTCGAACAGCAGACGGACAGGACGCCCGACGCGGTCGCCGTCGAGTTCGACGGCGCCGCCCTCACCTATGACGAGCTCGACCGGCGGGCCAACCAGCTGGCCCACCTGCTGCGCGGGCTGGGAGTGGGCCCGGAGGTGCCGGTCGCCCTGCACGTACGGCGCTCGCTCGACCTGCCCGTGGCGATCCTCGGCATCCTGAAGTCCGGCGGCGCGTACGTACCGCTCGACCCCTCCTACCCCGAGGGACGCCTCACCCAGGTGCTCGGCCGGGTCGACACCCCGGTCCTGGTGACGCACCAGGCCCTGGCCGGCGCACTGCCGCACGAGCGGCCCGTCCACGTCGACACCGACCTCGACGGCCGGCCGGAACACCGGCCCGACAGCGGCGTCACGCCCGACGACCTGGCCTACATCCTGTTCACCTCGGGCTCGACCGGTCAGCCCAAAGGCGTGGCGATGCCGCACCGCCCGGTCGCCAACCTCATGGCCTGGCACAGCGGTACGTACCGGAGCCTGCAGTTCACCGCGCTCGGCTTCGACGTCTCGGTGCAGGAGATCTTCAGCACCTGGGCGTACGGCGGGACGCTGGTCATGGTCAGCGACGAGGTGCGGCGCGACCCGGCCGCCCTGCTCGACCACATCGCCAGGACCCGGGTGGAGCGGATCTTCCTGCCCTTCGTGGCGCTGCAGTCGCTGGCCGGCGCCGGGATCGAGCCGCCCGCCACGCTGCGCGAGGTGATCACCGCCGGCGAGCAGCTCCAGGTCACCCCGCAGCTAGAACGGTTCATCAGGCCGTGGATGACGCTGCACAACCAGTACGGCCCCACCGAGGGTGCGATCATCGACATCGCCCACACGCTCACCGGCCCGCCGGAGAGCTGGCCGCGGCTGCCGCCCATCGGCAGGCCGGTCACCGGCATCCAGACGCCGATCCTGAACCGCCTGGGCCACGAGGCGCCCGACGGCGTCCCCGGCGAGCTGCACCTCGGCGGCGCCTGCCTGGCCAGGGGCTACTACAACCAGCCCGAGCTGACCGAGGAACGGTTCATCACCTGGCGGGACGGGCGCCGGCTCTATCGGACCGGGGACCTGGCCCGTCGCGACGGGGCGGGCGAGATCGAGTTCCTGGGGCGCGCGGACGACCAGGTCAAGATCCGCGGTTACCGGGTCGAGCCCGGCGAGATCGCCGCGGTGCTGGCCGGGCACCCCGCCGTCCGCGAGGCGTTCGTCATGGTCCGGGACGGCGGCCTGGTGGCCTACGTGGTCGCCGACGGCAGCCCCGAGTTACGCCCTTACCTGGCCGAACGGCTGCCCGAGTACATGGTGCCGAGCACATTCGTCACACTCGACTCCTTGCCGGTGAGCCCCGCGGGCAAGGTGGACCGGCAGGCCCTGCCGGAGCCCGGCCGCAGCGCGCGGGTCGTCACGGCTCCGGCCACACCGGTGGAGCAGGCCATCGCGGCCATCTGGCAGGAGGTGCTGGGCGGGCCCGTCGGGCGGCACGACAACCTGTTCGATCTGGGCGGCAATTCGCTCAACGCCACCCAGATCGCCTCCCGGGTGCGCGAGGCGCTGGAAGTGCAGGTGCCGCTGCGGACGCTCTTCGCCCACCCGACCGTCGCCGAGCTGGGGGCGCAGCTCACGTCGCCGGACGTGGAGGCGGCCGCGGAGCTCTATCTGATGGTCGCCGCGTATTCGGACGAAGAGGCCGAGGCTCTGCTGCGCTCGATGGAAGGTAATCAATGAGCCTGTCAGCCCAGCAGCGCCAGCTCCTGGAAGCGTTACGCAAGAAGAAACAGCGGCAACAGACCGAACGGCCCAGGCCCGACCGGCTGCCGATGTCCTTCACCCAGCTGCGCGCCTGGTATCTGGACAAGATGGCGCCGGGCGCCGCGCACTATCTCATCCCGCTCGCCTTCCGCGTCGAGGGCCCGCTCGATCGCGAAGCGCTGCACCGGGCGCTGAACGCCCTGGTGGCCAGGCACGAGAGCCTGCGCACCACGTTCGCCATGGACGAGGACGGCCCGTACCAGATCGTGGCCGACTCGCTCACGGTCGACCTGGCGGACGTCGAAGACGGCACGCCGATGGACCTGACCACCGGCCCGCTCATCCGCGCCCACCTGGTGCGCGAGGGCGCGGAGCAGCATGTCCTGCACCTGTTACTGCACCACATCGTCGCCGACGCGTGGTCGCTGGACGTGCTCCGCCGGGAGCTGAGCGCGCTCTACAACGGCCAGGAGCCGCCGGCGCTGTCCCAGCAGTATCCCGACTACGCGATCTGGCAGCGGGAGAAGGACTACAGCGGGGATCTGGCCTACTGGCGCGAGCGGCTGGCGGGCGCGCCGCCGTTCACCGAGTTACGGACGGACCTGCCGCGGCCCGCCGTCCAGACGTACGCGGGCGCCGAGCTGCCCTTCTCCCTCGACCTTCCGCGCGAGGAGTTCGCGGCCTACTGCCGCGGCCTGGGCGCCACGCCGTACATGGTGCTGTTCGCCGCCTACCTGGTGGTGCTCTCGCGCCGCTCCGGCCGGCAGGACCTGGTGGTGGGCACGCCCATCGCCAACCGGGACCGGATCGAGTACGAGGGCCTGATCGGGTTCTTCACCAACACCCTGGCCATCCGCGCCGACCTGTCGGGCGAGCCGTCGTTCGCCGAAGTGGTCGAGCGGGTCAAGGAGGCGGTGCTCGACGCCCACGACCACCAGGGGATGCCGTTCGAGCGGCTGGTGGAGGAGCTCAACCCGGAGCGCCGCCTGGACCGTACCCCGGTGTTCCAGACGATGTTCAACATGCTGCCCGAGGCCACGGCGGCGCTGGACCTGGCCGGCCTGACGGTCACCTCCGTCGAGATCCCCGAGCACACGGCCAAGTTCGACCTGACCGTGGGCGTCCGCGAGACGCTGGACGGGCTCGTGGAGTACAACACGGACCTGTACCACGCCGGCACGATCCGCGGCCTGGTCGCCGACCTCCAGCAGGTGCTGGCCGGGGCGATGAGCGGGGACGAGACGCCGAGGGAGCTGCCGCGCCGCGAGATCTCCCAGCTCGTCACCCGGGCCTGGCGCGAGGCGCTGGGCACCGACGCCTTCGGCCCCGACACCAACTTCTTCGAGGTGGGCGGCCATTCGCTGCTGGTCCTAGAGGTGCACGAGCGGCTGCGCAAGCGGTTCAGCCTGACGGTCACCGACCTGTTCAGGTACCCGACGATCGCCTCGCTGACGGCCTACCTGAGCGACGACGGCCCGGCCCCGGCGGCGGTCTCGACCACCGCGCCCGCCGCCGACGGCGCGCTCGCCATCGTCGGCATGGCCTGCCGCTTCCCCGGCGCCACCGGCCCCGAGGAGTTATGGGCGGCGATCCGCGACGGCGTGGAAGCCGTCCAGGACTTCACCGACGAGGAACTGCTCGCCGACGGCGAGGACCCCGACCGGCTTTCGGACCCCGCCTACGTCAGGTCGGGTACGGTGCTGGACGGCATCGACCTGTTCGACGCCACGCTGTTCGAGTTCACCCCGCGCGAGGCCGAGATCCTCGACCCGCAGCAGCGGCTGTTCCTGGAGAGCGCCTGGGAGGCGCTGGAGGACGCGGGCTGCGACCCCGCCCGCCACCCGGGCCAGATCGGCGTCTTCGCCGGCTCGGCGATGAGCAGCTACCTCATCGAGAACCTGCTGGCCGCGCCGGACGTGCTCAAAGCGGTCGGCGACTACCAGGTCATGCTCGGCAACGACAAGGACTCCCTGCCCACCCGCACCTCCTACAAGCTCGACCTGCGCGGGCCGAGCATCAGCGTCAACACCGCCTGCTCCACCTCGCTGGTCGCGCTCCACCTGGCCAGGCAGAGCCTGATCGCGGGAGACTGCGACGTCGCGCTGGCCGGGGCGGTGCGGGTCAACGCCTGGACCCGGCGCGGCTACGTCTACCAGAGCGGCGGGATCGGGTCGCCGGACGGCCACTGCCGGCCCTTCGACGCCGAGGCCCGGGGCACGATCGGCGCCAGCGGCGTCGGCGTCATCGTGCTCAAGCGGCTGGAAGACGCCATCGCCGCGGGCGACACCATCCACGCCGTCGTACGCGGCTCCGCGGTCAACAACGACGGCACCAGGAAGGTCGGCTACACCGCGCCGGCCGTGGACGGCCAGGCCGAGGTCATCACCGCGGCGCTCGCCTCGGCCGGCGTCGACCCCGGCACGATCGGCTACATCGAGGCGCACGGAACCGGCACCGCGCTCGGCGATCCCATCGAGGTCGCGGCGCTCTCCCAGGTCTTCACCGGCGATCGGCGGATCGCCCTGGGCTCGATCAAGTCCAACATCGGCCACGCCGACGCCGCCGCCGGGATGGCCGGGCTGATCAAGACCGTACTGGCGCTCAAGCACCGCACGCTGCCGCCCACGGTCAACTTCGCGACGCCCAACCCGCGCATCGACTTCAGCCCGTTCTACGTGCCCACCGCCAGCGCGGAGTGGCCGCAGGGGCCGGGGCCGCGCAGGGCGGGCGTCAGCGCCTTCGGGATGGGCGGCACCAACGCCCACGTCGTGCTGGAGGAAGCACCCGCACCCGCACAGCTCCCCGCCGCACAGTCCCTCGCCCCGCTGGAGCCCCTCGCCCCGTCGGCGACCGGCCCGCACCTGCTCATCCTGTCGGCGGCCAGTGACTCGGCGCTGGGGGAGACGGCCACGCGACTCCGCGCCCACCTGCGCGCGCGTCCGGACACGGATCTGGGTGACGTCGCCGCCACACTCAGGCACGGCCGCCGTCAGCTGCGGCACCGCGCCATCCTGGTCGCCGAGGACCACGAGTCGGCGCTGGACGCCGAGCTCGTCACGGGCGAGTCACGCCCCCGCGAGGTCGCCTTCGTCTTCCCCGGCCAAGGCGCGCAACGCCGGGGGATGGGCTCGGGCCTGTACCGATCGGAGAGCGTCTTCCGCGCCACCGTCGACGCCTGCTCCGGCATCCTTGAGCCGTACCTCGGCCTCGACCTGCGCGAAGTCCTGTACGGCGAGGCCGGCGACCTCGACCAGACCTGGCTCACCCAGCCCGCGCTCTTCGTCACGGAGTACGCCTTCGCCCGCGCGCTGATCGAGCGCGGCGTCCGCCCGGCGATGATGGCCGGGCACAGCATCGGCGAGTACGTCGCCGCCTGCCTGGCCGGGGTCTTCACCCTGGAGGACGCCCTGCGCCTGGTCGCCGCGCGCGGCCGCCTGGTGCAGAGCCTGCCCCCTGGCTCGATGCTGGCCGTGCCGCTGCCCGAGTCCGAGGTGGGTGACCTGCTCGGCGCGGATGTCTCACTGGCGGCGGTCAACACCCCCGAAATGTGCGTCCTGGCCGGGCCGGAGGGGGCCATCGCGGAGGTCAAGCGGCGGCTGGAACGGCAGGATGTCGCCTGCCGCACGCTGCGCACCTCCCACGCCTTCCACTCCGCCATGCTGGACCCGGTGCTCGACGCCTTCGCCGCCGAGGTCGCCTCGGTGCAGCTGGGCACGCCCGAGCTGCCGTACCTGTCCAACGTCACTGGCGGCTGGGCCTCCGGCGCCGAGACCAAGGACCCCGCCTACTGGGTGCGCCATCTGCGGGAGACCGTGCGGTTCGCCGACTGTGCCCGCGCCCTCGTGGCGGCCGACGCCGCGGTGGTGGAGGCGGGGCCGGGCCGTACCCTGACCACCCTGGTACGCCGACAGGGCGGCCAGGCGACGGTCGCCACCCTCGCCCCCGCCCCCGCCCCCGCCCTCGCCTCCGCCGAGCCGGAGAGCGGGCGGACCGCCCTGCTGGAGGCCGTCGGGCGGCTGTGGGTGCACGGCGCCGACGTCGACTGGACGGCGTTCGGCCCATCGGGCAGGCGGGTGCCGCTGCCCACGTATCCGTTCGAGCGGCGCCGCTACTGGATCGGGCCGCGTACCCGGCGCTTCGAGGTCGCGGCCGCGCCGGTGGCGGAGGCGGTCCAGGAGCTCGACGTGGTCGCCGCCGTCTGGCGGGACGTGCTCGGCCTGGCGCCCACCGGACCGGAGGACGACTTCTTCGACCTGGGCGGCGACTCCCTCGTGGCCACCCAGCTCGCCTCCCGCCTCGGCCTGCCCATCGAGGCGGTCTTCGACCACCCCACGCTGGGCGGCCAGCGGGCGCTCGTCGCCTCTGCGGCCTCCCGTGAAGCGATCCCGGTTGGCGAGGAGCCCGCGCCCGTCTCGTTCATCCAGCGGCGCATGTGGTTCATCGACGAGGTGCACGGCTCGGCCGCCTACGCCGTGGCCACGGCGCTGGACCTGCGCGGCGAGCTGGACGTGGCGCGGCTGCACGAAGCCCTGCGCGAGCTGGTGCGGCGGCACGAGTCACTGCGGACCGTCTTCCGCGCCCCGGACGGCGAGCCGGTGCCGGTGGTGCTGCCCGCGGGGGAGACCCCGCTGCCGGTCGAGGACTGCGGCGACGCCGAGCGGGCGCTGAGCGCGGCCGCGACCGAGCCGTTCGACCTGGCGCACGGGCCCCTGTTCCGCGCCCGGCTGCTGCGGCTCGCCCCGGATCACCACGTTCTGTCGCTCAACTTCCACCACATCGTCGTGGACGGCTGGTCGATCACCTTGCTGAGGAGCGAGCTGGTCGCGCTGTACAACGGCGAGACGCTGCCCGAACCGCGGGTCAGATACCGCGACTACGCGCGCTGGCAGCGGGAGCAGGTCGCCGACCTCGGCTTCTGGAAGGAGCGGCTGCGCGGCATTCCGCACAGCCTGGACCTGCCCACGGACCGGCCACGCCCGCCGATGCAGACCTTCGAGGGGGCGGTCGCCACCCACGTGCTGCCCGTCGAGCTGGCCCAAGGACTGCGGAAGCTGAGCCAGGAACGCGGCGCCACGCTCTACATGGCCCTGCTGACCGCGCTCCACACACTGCTGTACCGCTACAGCGGCCAGGAGGACATCTGCGTCGGCTCACCGGTGGCCGGGCGCACCCGCCCCGAGCTCGAAGGCATCGCGGGCTGCTTCATCAACACCCTGGTCATGCGGGCCCAGATGGACGGCGGCCTGCGCTACACCGAACTCCTGGCGCAGGTACGCGAATACGCGCTGGGCGCGTACGCCCATCAGGACGTGCCGTTCGAACGCCTGGTGGAAGAGCTCAACCCGCCCAGGGACCTGTCGCGCAACCCGCTCTTCCAGGTGCTGTTCAACCTGCTCAACCTGCCCAAGAGCGACCTGGACATGGCCGGGCTGGCCGTCGGGGAGCTGGCCGTGGAGGTCGGCACCGCCCAGGTGGACCTGGTGCTCTACGTCAACGAGCAGGACGACGAGCTGGAGTGCAGGCTGGAGTACAACACCGCGCTCTACGACCCCGGCACCGTCCAGCGGCTGCTCCGGCACTACGAGGCCCTGCTGTCCGCGATCGTCGCGGCGCCCGAGACCACGCTGTCCGAGCTGGACTTCCTCACCGGTGAGGAGCTGGCCGAGCAACTGGACAGCCAGGACGTCGAGGTGCCCGACCTGTGCGTCCACGAGCTGGTGGAGGCACAGGCCGACCGGACGCCCGACGCCGTGGCCGTCAGCTTCGAGGGCGCCTCACTGACGTACCGGGAGCTGGACGGGCAGGCCAACCAGGTCGCCGGGCGGCTGCGCGCGGCGGGGGTGGGGCCCGAGACGCTGGTGGGTGTCGCGATGGAGCGCTCGGCCACGATGCTGGTCACTCTGCTCGGCGTGCTGAAGGCGGGCGGCGCGTACGTGCCGCTCGACCCGATGTACCCGCAGGACCGTCAGGACTACATCCTGGACCACTCCGGCATCGGCGTCCTGGTCACCGAGCGCGAGCTCGCCGGGCGCTACACCGGCTTCCAGGGGGAGCTCATCCTGACAGATGAGGGTTTCTCGGGCGAGAGCCCGGAACGGCCGCCCGCCCTGGCCGCCCAGGAGAACCCTTGCTACGTCCTGTACACCTCCGGCTCCACCGGACGGCCCAAGGGCGTGCGCGTCCAGCACTCCTCGGTGGTCAACTTCCTCACCTCCATGAGCCGCGAGCCCGGCCTGACCGGCCAGGACACGCTCCTGGCCGTCACGACGACCGCCTTCGACATCTCGGTGCTGGAGCTGTTCCTGCCGCTCACGGTCGGCGGCCATGTGCTGATCGCGAGCCGCGAGGCGGCCTACGATCCGCTGCGGCTGGCCGCCCTGCTGGACGGCGCGACGGTCATGCAGGCCACTCCGGCGACCTGGCGGCTGCTGCTGTCGTCGGGCTGGGCGGGCAAGCCGGACCTGAAGGCCCTGTGCGGCGGCGAGGCGCTGCCCGCCGACCTGGCCGCCGACCTGCGTGGCCGGGTGGCCGAGCTGTGGAACATGTACGGCCCGACCGAGACCACGATCTGGTCCACCCTCACCCGGGTCACCGACGGGCCGATCACCATCGGCCACCCGATCGCCAACACGCAGATCCACCTGCTCGACGCCGCGATGCAGCTGGTGCCCACCGGTGTGGTCGGCGAGCTCTACATCGGCGGGGCGGGCCTGGCCCGCGACTACCTCGGCCAGCCCGAACTGACCGCTGAACGCTTCATCACCTGGCGCGACGGGCGCCGGCTCTACCGGACCGGTGACCAGGCCCGCCGCCGGGCCGACGGCTCGATCGAGTTCCTCGGCCGGGCAGACGGCCAGGTGAAGGTGCGCGGCTACCGGATCGAGCTGGGCGAGATCGAGTCGCTGCTGCTGGCGCATCCCGCGGTCCGCGAGGGGGCCGTGGTGGTGCGTGGCTCGGACGATGACAAGAGCATCGCCGCCTACTTGGCCGCCGACGGCGAGCACGACTGGCGCGAATACCTCCGGCGCAAGCTGCCCGACTACATGATCCCCTCGGCGTTCGTGCTGCTGGACGCGCTGCCGCTCACCCCGAACGGCAAGGTGGACCGCAAGGCGCTGCCCGAGCCGGTCGCCCAGGCACGCGCTGAGGGCGCGGCGCCGCGGACCCCGGCCGAGGTCAAGCTGGTCGAGCTCTGGACGGCGATCCTGGGCGTGAAGGGGATCGGGATCGACGACGACTTCTTCGCGCTGGGCGGCGACTCCTTCAAGGCCGTACGCGCCGTACGGGACTCGGGGATCCAGGCGACCGTGCTGGACCTCTTCAAGAACCCCACCATCCGCACATTCGCCACACTCGACGGATCATCCCGAAATATCGGGTTATTGCATGAACTGACGCCGCCACGATCCGCGGCCGCGCTGACCCTGGTCTGCGTGCCGTTCGCGGGCGGCGGCGCGATCACGTATCAGCCGCTGGCCTCGGCGCTGCCCGAGCACATCACCATGCTCGCGCTGCAGCCGCCGGGCCACGAGACCGGCAACCCCGGCGAGCCCGTGCTGCCCTTCCACGAGCTCGTCGAGGGCTGCGTCAAGGAGATCAAGGAGAAGGTCGACGGCCCCCTCGCCCTGTACGGCCACTGCATGGGCGGCGCGCTCACCGTCGAGCTGGCGCGCCGGCTGGAGGAGGAAGGCGTCGCCCTGGAGAAGGTGGTCATCGGCGGGCACCTGCCCGCGCCCCGCCTGCCGGGCAAGACCTTCGCCTGGTTCCGCAAGGTCTTCCCGATGGAGCGGTGGACCTCCAAGCGGCAGGCGCTGGAGTTCCTGCGGGCCATGGGCTTCTTCACCGAAGCGCTGGACCCCGCCGAGCGCGACTTCATCATGGGCGTCTTCCTCCACGACACCCAGGAGGGCGAGGACTACTACACCGAGCTCTACCAGGCGCCCATCAAGAAGCTGGCCGCGCCGCTGGTCTGCGTGGTCGGCGAGAGCGACCGCGCCACCGAGCTGTACGAGGAGCGCTTCCGCGAGTGGGAGTCCTTCTCCGACGAGGTGTCGCTGGTGGTGATCCCCAAGGCCGGGCACTACTTCCAGAAGCACCAGGCGCCCGAGCTGGCCGAGATCCTCGATGCCGGGGACCGATCACCGGCGCCGCTGCCGCCCCGTTACCAGCAGGCCAGCCTGAAGACGTTCTTCCTGGTGGCCTTCGGCCAGCTGGTGTCGCTGATCGGCACCGGGCTGACCACGTTCGGCCTGGGTCTGTGGGTCTACCAGCAGACGCGGTCGATCTCGATGTTCGCCATCGTCTCGGTCATGGCGCTGCTGCCCGCCGTCGTGCTGGCGCCGGTCGCCGGAGCCGTGGCGGACCGCTGGAACCGCCGGCTCGTCATGATCACCGCCGACTCGGCGGCCGGGGTCTCCTCCGCCTCGCTGGCCGCCCTGCTGTGGACGGGCGGGCTCCAGCTCTGGCACGTCTACCTCATCGTCGCCGTCGGCGCGGTGTCGACGGCCTTCCACCAGCCCGCCTACATGGCGGCCGTGGCCCAGCTGGTGCCCAAACGCTATTACGGCAAAGCCAGCGGCCTGGCCCAGCTGGGGCAGGCCGCGGGAACCGTACTGGCGCCGTTGCTGGGCGGCGCGCTCGTGGCCGCCATCGGGCTGCACGGCATCATCGTGATCGACCTGTCCACCTTCGCCTTCGCGGTCACCGTGACCCTGGCGGTCCGCTTCCCCAACACGCTGTTCAAGAAGCGGGAGGAGACGTTCTGGCAGGAGATGACGGGCGGCTGGCGCTACATCACCCGCAGGCACGGGCTCCTGGCGATCATCCTGTTCACCTCGTTCCTGAACTTCCCCTTCGCCATGGTCGAGGTCCTGTCCACGCCGCTGCTGCTCAGCCTCACCGACACCCGCGGCCTGGGCATAGCCCTCTCGATGACCGGTATCGGGCTCCTGGTGGGCAGCGTGATCATGACGGTGACCGGGGGCCTGGCCCGCCGCACGTACGGCATCCTCGGCTGCTTCATGGCCCTGGGCCTCTCCTTCGCCGTCATCGGGATCGCGCCCAATCCGGTGCTGCCCGCGATCGGGCTGTTCTTCATCGGGCTGTTCACCGCGCTGCTGAACGCGCACTGGTTCGCCATCGTGCAGCAGAAGGTCGGGCTCGACCTGCAGGGCCGGGTCATCGCCACGAACCTGATGCTCAGCTGGGCCATGGTCCCGGTCGGGTTCCTGCTGGCCGGGCCGCTGGTCGAGCGGGTCTTCGACCCGATCGCCGGCGCCGCGCAGGGCAGGGGGATCGCCCTGCTCACCCTCGTCGCGGGCGCGGTGACCGTGGTGATCGGCCTGGCGGCCTACCGCTACCGGCCGGTCCGCTTCCTGGAGGACGACCTGCCCGACGCGATCCCCGACGCGGTGGTCATCACCGACAAGGACCTGATCCAGCGGGCGGCCGACAAGCAGCTCGTCGCCTGAGCTCTATCCCGGACGGGAAACGCACCACGCTTCCCGTCCGGGATATTGCCGTCCGGGATATTGACGGTCCTGACGCAGGAAGTTACGTTTCGTCGGCAGATCGGGGGCCCGAGCGTCACACAAGGAGCCAGCCCATGATCCGAAGAATGCTGACATTCTGCACGATCGCCATCGCGTTAGCCGCCGGACTCCCCGCTCCGGCCTGGGCGGTCGACGCGACCCGTACGCCGGGCTCGGCCTCCTACACCGTGAACCTCACCAGCAACGCCTCGGGCACCACCTGGACCGGCCACGAGAGCGTCAGCTTCACGAACCTGTCGGCCGATCCCCTCACCGAGGTCTACCTGCGCCTGTGGGACAACTACCACGGCAGCTGCCCGTCCACCCCGATCACGGTCACGAACGTCACCGGCGGTACGGCCGGCTCGCTGACCGTCGCCTGCACGGCGCTGAAGATCACCCTCCCCGCGCCGCTGGCCCAGGGGCAGAACGGCTCGGTCGGCTTCGACCTGAGCATCGTCGTGCCCAGCGGCGCCGACCGGTTCGGCCACGACGGCGCGTACAACTTCATCGGCAACGCCCTCCCCGTCCTGGCCGTACGCGACGGCGCCGGGTGGCACCTGGACCCCTACACCAACAACGGCGAGTCCTTCTACCAGCTCGCCAGCGACTACCGGGTCACCCTGGACCACCCCAGCTCGCTGCTCGTCCCCGCGACCGGCACCTCCGTGGACACCCCCGGCAGCTCCGGCCGGACGATCACCACCGCGACCGCGAGCCACGTCCGCGAGTTCGCCTGGGGGGCCGGCGCGTTCACCAAGACCACCGGCACGACCACCACGGGCGTCACCGTGAACGTCTACCGCGTCAGCGGCATCAGCGCCGCCAGCGCCACCTCGATGATGAACACCGCCAAGAACTCGCTCGTCGCCCACGCCGGCCGCTTCGGCGCCTACCCCTACGGCGAGGTGGACGTCGTCCTGGACAACAACTTCTGGTTCGGCGGCATGGAGTATCCGGGGTTCGTGCTCGATCTGGTCAGCTCCACCGCGCTCGCCCATGAGCTGGCCCACCAGTGGTGGTACGGCATCGTCGGCGACGACGAGTACAACACCCCGTGGCTGGACGAGTCCTTCGCCGACTACGCCACGGACCTGTACCAGGGCATCAGCGGCACCAACTGCTGGAACAGCGTCTCCTGGCAGTCGTCGGCCGAGAAGATCAGCAACTCGATGGCCTACTGGGACGCCCACTCCAGCCGCTACGGCACGGTCGTCTACACCTACGGCAAGTGCGCCCTGCACGACCTGCGCCGCCTGATCGGCACCACGGCTATGCAGACGCTCCTGCACGACTACGCCGCTTCACACTGGTACGGCATCTCCACGGTGGCCGACTTCAAGGCCGCCGCCCAGGCCGCGACGACGATCAACCTGTCGTCGTTCTGGACCACGCACCGCATCTAGGAGTCCTGCCGGGTCAGCGTGAAGTCGATCTCGAACGAGCGCTGCCAGGGGAAGGTGAAATCTTCGAGCGTCCAGTCGCGGGTCGTTCCAGGCTCCGTCGGCGCTGTAGATGCGGTCGGCGGTGTTGCCTGCGGTGCGGGCCTGTTCCTGGCTGAGGGTGCCGACCTCGATCGGCAGGTGGCCGGCCTCGGCTTCGTCAAGGGAAGACCAGCTTGATCAGGCTGAGGTCGCCGGCGGCGACGACGATGATCGCGATGAATGCGAGAGCGATGATCACCCGGAACATCTGATTGGACCGCCTCTTTCCCTCGAACTGGAGCTTGAGCTTGATGCGGGAGTGGGACATGGTGTCCTCCTTTCCTATGCTTCGACGCTAATCCACGCGGTCGGCAATGGCCACGAATTCGAAAAACGCAGTTTTAGAGGTACGCCACCCGATTTCCGCAATAAATGACCGGCCGCACGGCTTTTTCGCAAATTGATATTTCGGGCGAGTTTCCCCGACCATGCACGGTCGCAATTTGCGTCAGATTGTGAGCACCTGGAGGTAGGCGGAGTCGGCGGCGATGGGGTCTCCGCCGAGTTCGACCCAGGCGTGGAAGCGATAGGGGTCGGTGGCCGCGCCCAGACACCAGTCGAGATGCCGCAACGAGGCCGCCGCGAACAGCACGGTGGCCAGCGAGGTCTCCAGGCAGGCGGCGCGTCCCGGATAGCGCCGGGCGGCACGCCGTACGGCATGCGCGGCGGCCTCGGCCCACGCGGTGCTCATGTCACGTCTCCTGGCCACTCTGCGGATCCAGCCGACCACGGCGGCCGTGACACGGAACGGGAGCACGAGCAGGAGCACGGCCAGCACGAGGCAGCACCAGGCAAGCAGCGCCGCACCCCAACCTGGCCGGAGATCGTGATCGAGGGACGTCATCGCGTCCGCGGCCTCGCGCGAAGGGGCGGACCGGGGGCGGGTGCTTCCGCGCGCCCCGGTTCCCACGAGACCACGTCGCAGCAGGTCGTGGAGGAGGTTGACGGCGTCCTCATGGATTTGCTCCGGGGCCACGCCCGGATGCCGGGCGGAGATCTCCGCCACGCTGCGCTCAAAGTCCGCTCCCTGGGCCCAGCTCGCCCAGAGCCTGCCAGCGGTCGGGTTGAGTGCGTGCCAGTGGCCCGTGGCGGTGTTGATGAGGACGACTCCGCCGTGTTCGTAGGCCCGGTAATGGACGTGGCGGGGAATCCTGACCTTCAGCATGGGCCCGGCCGGGAGCCTCGCAGCCAGCATTCGGTCGCCACGAGCTGGGCCATCGCGCCCAGCGGCGCAGGCGCTCCGGCGAGCAGCCGGTCGAGGCAGGCACGCACGGGCCCGGGCTCGACGGCGCCGAGTGCCGCGAGCCGGGAGTCGTCGATGAGCCGGTGAAGCCGCTCCGCCGAGGCGCGGGCGCCGTGGTACTCCTCGGCGCTGTAGTCGCCCTTGGTCCGGCGCGCGAACACGCGCTCGGGCACGAGGTCGCGCAGCGCACGGGCGAGCAGAGGCTTGCCGACGGTAGGACCCACGCGCCTGTGGGCCGGCACGGCGAGGCAGGCGCGGACCACGGCGTCGTCGAGGAAGGGCGCGTGGACCCGGGTCCCGGTCAGCACAGCCCCGAGCTCACGTAGCTGGCGTTGGGCGTCAGCCGACTGCCTCAGCTCGGCCCTGGTCGCCACGTGAGCCGGCCCCAGGTCCGGATCTACCCGCTCGGCCAGTGCGGGGTCGGCCAGGCGGATGGCGAGTTCGGCCCGCATCGCCCGGGTCAGCCAGCCCAGGACCGTGCCGTCGACCGGCCACCAGGCGACGGCATCGAGCCAGGTCAGACTCCCGATACCCGGCCGACTCGGCCTCCCGGCACCATGCGAGGTCGGGCTCCCGGCATCTGGATCCAGGACGCGGCGTGCGAGCCGGATCAGAGCCTGGCGCGGGCTCGTACGCGAGACCCGCCAGGCACGGGTGGCGAGGCCGAGCGGCGAGGCATGCTTGAGAGCCGCGTTATGGGCGCAGTGCCTGGCCAGCTTGCGCAGCTCCCCCGGACGCGTGAGTTCCGCGAGGTAGGACGGGGCGGCACCGAAGAGAGCGTCTCCGCCTTCCCCGGTGACATGCATGGGCGCCGCCTCCGCGAGGCGTAGCAGGGAGCGCCGCCAGGCGAGATTGCCGCGAACGGGTTCGCCGCCGAGCGGGTAGGTCAGCTCGGCATAGGGAAGGGTGCTCTGGTCTCCTGTCACGGCGGTCAGGTCCATGCCGTGTCCGGCCAGGCTGCTCGCGTGGGCCAGGTCGGTGGTCGGGAGGTCCGGGTGGTGGTAGACGATCCCCTTGACCTGGGTGTGCCGGGCGGCGAGGAAAGCCAGCGAGGTGGAGTCGAGCCCGCCACTGAAGTCCGCGGAGATCGGCGCCGCGGAACATCTGGTCGCCACGGCCTCGGTCAGCGCGGCGCGGAGATCGGGTGCCGGGCCGGCCGTGCCGTACCGGATCGTGCTCTGTCCCACGTGGATCAGGCGGCCGCCGGGAAGGCGGCTCACGCCCTGGTACGGCGAGCGATGCTCCCACAGCGGCAACACGCTCGGGCAGGCGATCGCGACCGCGAGGGTGACCGAATCGACGGACCTCTTGTGCAGGTCGGACAGGACTCCGGGGTGCGAGGCGAGCGCGGTCCGCCCGCCGAGCCGCGAGAGGTACAGGGGAAACTGGCCGGCGAGATCGGTGTACGCGACGAGCTCGCCCTGCCTGGCCAGCACCCATGCGTACGACCCGGGCAGGCGCGTGAGCGCACCGAGATCGTCACGCTCGAGCGCGGCCGCGATCGAGCGCCGGTCGGCGAGGCAGTGACCGACGACCAGGAGCCGATCGATCTCGGTCACCTCGGAAGCGTGCCAGGCGCCGTAGGGGCGAAGAGCCGCCTCGCCCTCGGCAAGCGTGGCGATCAGGCCGGGGACGAGTGCCGGTAACTCAGGCCCAGTAATACTGGGAGTTGGCGTCCGCTGAGCCATTGCCCGAGCTTCCCTTGGTGAGCTCTCGTACGCTGCCGAAATCGAGGACCGCGGGCGGGATATATGGGGATTCCGGCTCGTCGGCGTCGGGCATGGTCCCATCCAATCGCGCTGGCGGCATTGAAGCTAATGATAGTACCGCCGCCGTATATGAGAAAGCTGTGAGGCTTTTGCTCAATTTGAGGAAATTATCGGGTCGACGAGGTCCCGAAAGCCACAATTCATGCTCGGCCCTCGCCGTCGATTCCCAGCAGAAGCGCGCCGTGCGCGGTCGCGCGGGGCGACTCGGTGGCGACGACCAACGGCCTCTCCGCCTGGGCGGCGGCCATGGCGGTCCTGCTGATCCCTTCGTTGCACGCCTTGATGGCGAGGTCCCCCGCCCGGCCGAAAACCCCGCCGAGGACGATCACGTTTGGGTTGAGCAGGTTGCACACGTTGCCGATGCTCTGGCCCAGCAGAGTCGCGGCGTCGCGCACGATGCGCCGGCAGATCGGATTTCCGGCCTCCGCCTGATCGATGAGCTGGTTGACGCTGAAAGGCCTGGTGAAGATCTTGTCCCCCAGCATGGCCTGGGCGTCACGCAGCATCGCGTCCGCGCCCACTAACGTCTCCAGGCAGCCGCGCCCGCCGCACAGGCAGAAGCGGCCGTCCGGCTGGACCATGGTGTGGCCGATCTCCCCCGCGCACCCCTTGGCTCCGCGGAAGAGCTTTCCGCCGATGATGATCCCCGCGCCCACCCCGGTGGACGCCTTGATGTAGATCAGTGTCTCCTGGTGCGGGTGGGTGTAGACGTGTTCGGCGTACGCGCCGAGATTGGCGTCGTTGTCCAGCCGTACGCGCAGGTTGGCCGGCACGCTCATGTCCTTGGCCCGGGCCAGCTGCTTCGTCAGCGCCGCGGCGGGATTCTCGCCCTCCTGCCAGGGTGGCAGCACCGGCGGCACGAGGGTCTGCTGCTGCGGATCGACCACCCTCGGGATGCCCATGCCGATGGTGGCCAGCTCGTTGGGCCCGCCGCCGACCTTGATGACCACCTTGCGGATCGCGCTCACCAGGTCGGGCAGCCAGCTTTCCCGGCCCTGCGCCGCGCCGTTCTCCAGGAACTCGGTCTCGGCCTCGTCGAAGGACTGGTGCGCCAGGCGCGCGGCGACCACCATGTGCTGGTATCCCAGCTCGACACCGACCGCGACGCCGGTGAGCGGCATGAGCCGGATGTCCTCCCTGCTGCCACGCTTCGCCGGCGCGATGATGCTGCGGCCGCGCAGCTCGTCGATCGCAGTGCTGATCGTGTTGGCCACCCGACCGGTCGGCCTTGCCAGATCTGCTCTCAGATACGACCGCGCCATGAGCGCCTTGACGATCGACAGCTGCGTTTCTTCCTTGGGACCGTGCGGCGGCTTGAGGAGATCGAGCATATTGGGCACGGGAACACCGTTCGCTGTACGGACCTACGATGTGACATATACACCACCCGGGCGGCTCGTGCGCGTCGCAACAGGATCCGGCGCTGCTGCGCCGCCTCAACTCCGCCGCCGTGCTGCGTGATGTCCACGGGCTATTGGATGCAAGCTTCTCCCCGAAGGTTCTGGCACTCAAGGGGACGGCCTGGCCTGAGTCCCGGGTACGGGTGGATCATGGCGTCCATGCCCCTCACGCCTCCAGGGCGAAGAGCATCCAGGACTGGCCCGGAGCCAGGCCGGCCAGTTCACGGCCGCACTCCTGAAGCACCTGCGGGCCCGAGGTGATGTGCTGGGTGCCGGCGTGGACGTCCCTGAACAGCCGCTGGATCAACCCGTCCCGCAGCGCCGAGGTGCCGCCCGACGCGTAGACGAACCGGGCCACCTCGGCGATCGTCGACGTGATGTGGTTGAGCGCGAGCCGCACCATGGTCTCCTGGCGTACGTCGAGGGTCCGGCCCGAGTCCAGGGTGCGTTCGATGTCGTCCCAGGTCTCGTGCACCAGGGCCTTGGCCGCACGGAACGCCGCCTCGGCGCGAGCGAAGTCGGCGTGGAAGGCATCGCTGGTGGCGATCTGGCCGGGCCGCCCGGCCCGCGCCCCGGCGTGTCGGCTCAGCTCGTCGAGCAGCCGGCGGCCGACGCCGAGCGCCCAGCCGGAATGACAGATCAGCGCCTGGTCGAGGACGCCGAGCCGGAAGATCGCGCCGCCGCGCAGCGGTTCGTTGTGCGTGAAGATGTGAGTCTGCGACTCCGGTACGAAGGCGCCGTCGATGGAGTAGTCGATGCTGCCTGTGGCGCGCAGGCCCAGGACGTCCCAGTTGCCGAGCATCTTGACGTCTTCGATCGGGGTGATGAAGATCCGGGCCTCGTCGGTGCCCTCGACGGCGCCCAGGCTGTGGGCGTACTGGGCGTGCGGCATGCCCGAGGCGAAACCCCACTGGCCGCTGAGGCGGAAACCGCCGTCTTCGCGTACGGCGGTGCCCGGCCGGGTGCCCTGGCCCGCGATGACCGGCATCCGCGGGCCCGTGAAGATCCGTGCGACGGCCTCGTCACCCAGGTAGGCGCCGGCCGTACCGTTCTCCAGGGTGGTGGCCATGACCACCCAGCCGGTCGAGGGGTCGGCGTACGACAGTTCCTCGAAGACGGCGAGCAGTTCTCTGGGGGACGACTCGGCGCCGCCGAGCGGCGTAGGCACCCATATGCCGAAAAGTCCCGCCTCATGCAGGGCATCCACGACGGGTGTGGTGAGCCTGCCCTGTGCCTCGGCGGCGGTCGCCTCACGCTCGATCAGTGGGCGCAGGTCACGGGCTCGCTCCAGCAAGGTGGGGCCGGCTGTGTGAAGGCGCAGCGTGTCGCTCATGTCCAGGTACTCCTGTTCGTGATCGTTGACGCTCTTACTCCGTCAGATCACGTCGGCAGCACATTGTCCAGAGCCGCGGCCGTTCTTCCTCCCCGTACGGATCTGGCGCGGCCAGTAGTTCTACAGAAGGCGCCCGTAGCCCGGGACGGCATGCTTTGAGGCATGCAAAACGTGAACATCTGGAGCGAAGAGTTCGGCGCCGAGACGGATGCGCCGATCCTGTTGATCATGGGTTCGATGTCGCAGGGCGTCCTGTGGCCAGACGAGTTCGTCGGCCGGCTGACCGCCGGGGGCCGCCGGGTGATCCGGTACGACCACCGCGACACCGGCATGTCGGGCACCGTCGACTTCGCGGCGGATCCGTACACATGGGATGACATCAAGAACGACGTCTACCGCGTGATGGATGACCACGGCCTGGCCAGCGCGCATCTGGTCTGCCACTCGGCGGGCGGCCTGCTCGGCCAGTTCGTCGCGGTGGAGCGGCCGGAGCGGGTGCGGTCGCTGACCGTCATCGGCTCCTCCCCGCTGGGCGGCGGCGAGGGCCAGGTGATCATGCGGGCCCTGCTGGGGCAGCCGCAGCCCGAGGGGAGCCTGCCGGAGCCGGCACCGGAGTTCACGGCCTTCTACCGTACGCTGATGGCCGCCCCGCCACCGGCCGACCGGCGCGCGCGGATCGACGGCATGATCGCCGAGCAGCGGCTGCTGCACGGCACCGGGTTGCCGTTCGACGAGGACGCGGCGCGGCGGCTGCAGGAACGGATCTACGACCGGGCCCGCGACCTGTCGGCGGTGGCCAACCACCGGCTGGCCGCCATGGCCAAGCCCGACTTCGAGCCGGCGGGCGTACTCCATCAGGTCAAGACGCCCACCCTGGTCATCGAGGGCAGCCACGAGCCGGCCAAACCGGGCCACAGCGCGATCATCGCCGAACAGATCCCAGGGGCGCGGCTGATGATCGTGGCGGGCATGGGCCACACGCTCCCGCCCGAGGTGCACGAGGAACTGGCCGCCGCCATCCTCGCGCACACGGCCGAGTGAGGCGTGTTCAGGGGGCCCGCCATCGCGCCGACGCGATCTCACCCCTCATCTGGGCGGGCTTCAAGGAATGGCCGGACATTTAGCTCAGATGATGACAAAAGTTGGGTACTTTCTTCAGATGATCTCCTACCGCCCTACCATCTCCGCCGACCTCGACCGCGTGACCGCGTGGAGCGTGACCGAGCCCGTCGGCTGGATCCCCGCCGACCGTTACCTCGCGGATCTGGCCGAGAACATGTACCGGCCGGGATGGACATGGATCGCCGAGGTTGACGACCAGGTCGTGGGACGAGCGCTGTGGTGGGGGCCGAGGGACAGCGCGCACCCGGTCGCGCTCGACTGCCTCGACGTGGACCCCGCGGTGGGTGACCGCACCGCCGTCGCCGCCGAGCTGATCAGGGCCGCGCTGGCCGGATTCCCAGAGCCGGTGCAGTACGCGATCAAGGCGGCCGGCGGCTGGCGCGCCGATCCGGCCACCTCGATGGCCGTGGAATGGCGGCGGGCGGCAGCACACGCGGCCGGCCTCACCCAGGAGGTGGAGCGGCTGCAGTTCGAGTGGGCGCCGGCCGACGGGGTGCCCCCGGCGGCCGGGACGCTGCGGTTCGCCGAGGCGTCCGATGAGGAGTTCCTGGCGGTGTTCACGAGAATCGCCGAAGGCAGCCTGGACTTCCAGACCCGAACGAGCGTGGCGGCCAAGGGCGTGGACGCGACCGCGCGCGAAGAGATGGACTTCTATCTCAGGGCGCCGGGCAAGCGGGAGTGGTGGCGGATCGCCTATACGCACCAGGGCGAGGTGGCGGGAATGGCGATACCCTCGGCGACGCCGTACAACGTGAACGTCGGATATCTGGGGGTGGTCCCGGAGCTCCGGGGGCGCGGCTACGTGGACGAAGTACTCGCCGAGATCACTCGCATCCACGCGGCCAACGGAGAGCTCCGCGTCACGGCTACCACCGACGTGGGCAACGCCCCGATGGCGGCCGCGTTCGCTCGCGCCGGATACCGCAACACGGAGATCCGGATCAACCTCTCCAACGATCTCCGGCCCTAGCCCGTCCGCTGCCGATGGCCGGCCGTCATGCCGCCTGGCCTGCCTCGGCGGCCGTCAGGGGAGTGGCGATCTCCTCCAGGCCCTTGCGTTCGGCCTTGACGCCCAGGAAGAGCTCCACCAGACCGGCCGCGATCATGATGATGGCCCCGATGGAGAAGGCCAGTGCCGTGTCGCCCGGCACGCCCGTCTCGACCAGGTGGGCGAAGACGAGCGGGCCCGCGATGCCGCCGGCCGCCGTGCCGATGGCGAAGAAGAACGCGATGGCCATCGCCCGCGTCTCCATCGGGAAGATCTCGCTGACCGTCAGATACGCCGAACTGGCTCCCGCCGAGGCCACGAACAGCACCACCGACCAGCAGGCCGTCAGCGTCACCGCGGTGAGCATCCCCTGGTTGAAGAGCCAGGCCGTGCCGAGCAGCAACAGCCCCGATCCGATGTACGTGGCGGAGATCATCGGGATCCGGCCGACCGTGTCGAAAAGCCGCCCGAGCAGCAGCGGGCCCAGGAAGTTGCCGACCGCGATGACCGCGAAGTAGTAGCCGGTATGCGTGTCGATCTTGAAGAACGTGGACAGGATCTGCGCGTACCCGAAGGTGATCGCGTTGTACAGGAACGCCTGGCCGATGAAGAGCGACAGACCGAGCACCGTCCGCTTGGGATAGAGCGCCACCATGGTGTGCGCGATCCGGACGAACCCGATGGACTTGCGCTGATGAATCGTCATCGACTGCGCCGGCTCCGGCAGGTCCCCGCCCACCTGGCGCTCGATGTCGTCGACGATCTCCTCGGCCTCCTGGCCACGGCCGTGGATGAACAGCCAGCGCGGGCTCTCCGGTACGTGGCGCCGTACGAGGAGAATGGCCAGGCCGAGCACCACGCCCAGCCCGAAGGCGACGCGCCAGCCGATGTTGACCGGCAGGTCGTTCAGCAGCGGCACGGTCAGCAGGGCGCCGCCCGCCGCCCCGAGCCAGTAGCTGCCGTTGATGATGATGTCGATCCGTCCCCGGTGGGCGCTCGGGATCAGCTCGTCGATGGCCGAGTTGATCGCCGCGTACTCCCCGCCGATGCCGAAGCCCGTCATGAACCTGAACAGGAAGAACCACCACGCGTCGAACGACAACGCGGTCATCAGGGTCGCGACCAGGTAGACGACCAGGGTGATCAGGAACAGCTTCTTCCTGCCGAACCGGTCGGTCAGCCAGCCGAAGAACAGCGCCCCCGAACAGGCGCCCGCGACATACAGAGCGGCGGCCAGGCCGGCGACCTGCGCCTGCGTGATGTCCAGGCCACTGCCGGGTTTGGCGAGCTGGGCCGAGAGGTTGCCCACGATGGTCACTTCGAGCCCGTCCAGGATCCAGACGGTGCCGAGGCCGATGACGATCATCCAGTGCCAGCGTGACCAGTGCAGCCGATCGAGTCTCGCGGGCACCTTGGTGGTGATGGTGCCAGTCTCCAGGTCGCTCATGAAGTCAACTCGCTACCCCGAGGCCGGCTCGCAAACGTGCCACGAAACTGCCGCGTGATCTTCAGCTGTCATCATCCGGTCCCATGACCCGTCCCTTACTCGCGGGCGTGTGCCTGCTGGCCGCACTCCTGGGCTGCGGCGCCACGCCCCCCGCCGTAGCGACGCGGCTGGCCGAGAACGGCTGCGCGCCCAAGATGCGGTACGTGGAGTCGAGGAGGGAGGAGGTCGGCCTCATCTATATCGTCCCAGCGGAGCAGGACTGGCCGAAGTACAGAACGGCGTACTGCCTGGCCGCCGCCGGGAACGGCGCGAAGCTCGTCGGCCGCGTGCTCAAGTTGCAGCCGGCTACGCCGGTCGGACGAGCTCCGGCGCCTGATGCCCACGCTGCCTTTCGCGCCGGTACAAGATCGCCCGAGCGGCCATCACCACGCAGCCGATGCCGAGGAGCAGGCCCCAGGTGATGTCGGTGAGGAAGTGCATGCCCCGGTACAGGCGGGAGAAGGCGACGATGAGCGGCGCGGCGATGCCGAGCACCCAGATCACCACCTGAAGCGCCCGGTTGCGGACGTGCATGCTCAGGATGAGCGCGACCGAGCAGTAGAACCCGACGGCGGCGCTGACGTGCCCCGACGGGAAGCTGGAGGTGGGCGGGGCCGGGTCGATGTGCTGCACCGGCGGCCGGTGCCGGCCGACGGGCGTGGTGGTGGCCAGGAAGATGAGCGACTGGCTCCAGACGGCCGCGATCAGGAAGATCGATTCCCGCCAGCGCTTGTACACGAGTCTGAAGACGATCGCGGCTATCGCGGTGAGTGCCACGATGTACGGAGTGTCCGAGAGGCTGGTGCCGAAGTCGGTAAGCGTGTTCCACAGTGGGGTGCGTCCGGCGGCCAGGCCCCGGCTCACCTCCGCCTCACCGGTGGGCCAGGCGACGATCAGCTTGCCCACGCCGAACGTCACCGCGGCCATCAGGACCATCGGCAATAAGATCGTCAGCGCGTAATACTTCGCGTGCTCAGTTTTGGTCATGGGTCACCTTCTCTGACTCGGGTTCCACTCCTTCGGCCAGCGGAGAGTTGGGCCTGCGGCCCTGTTCGCGCCGCCACGTCTCGAATCCCGCCGCGGTGGCGGCGACCACGGCCACGCCCAGGATGATCCCGGCGACCACGTCGCTCACCCAGTGCACGCCGAGCGCGATCCGGGTGTAACCGACCGACAGCACCAGGAACCAGGCGATTGCCCAGGTCACGCGCCGCCCCCACCGGGGCAGCATGGGCAGGAGGAGCAGGACGACCACTCCCGCGCCGAGCGTCACGTTGACCGCGTGGCCCGACGGGAAGGAGTCGCCGGGCGCGAGCGCGACGGGATCCGGCAGGTGCGGTCTGGCGCGGGCAGTGATGATCTTGAGCGCCAGGCCGAGCAGCCCGCCCACGGTGATGGTGGCGATCGCCCAGACGGCCAGCCGTCGCGCGCCCTTGTGCCACAGCCAGGCGGCGAACGCGATGACCGCGATCCGCCACGGCCACGGGCCGAACAGATCCGTCCACACGATGAGCACCCTGGTCACGTCTGGATGGGTGATCGCGTACGCGTGCAGATCATCGGCGACCTGCTTGTCCAGTCCGTTGACCGGCATCTTGGCCACGACGAGCAGCAGGCTGAACGGAACCATGATGAGCGCCACCGCGAGGCTGGCGATCGTCAGCCGCAGTCCCAGGCTGCGGTCAGGATCGACGCGAGCTTTGACCCATTGGCGGCTCACTGTCCTGATCCTCCCTCGGTTGGCATTCGCGCTCGGCTACCCACACAGCGGCCATTGATTCCTGCCTGAAAACCGGTGTCGAGGGTAGTCCGGTGACCATGTCCCCCACCGTGGCGGTCGTCGCGCACCGCAAGAAGACTCTCGGCGCAGGCCTGGACAGGCTGCGCGTGCTCATCACCGAAGAGGACGTCGGCGAGCTCCTCTGGTACGAGGTGCCCAAGAGCAAGAAGGCGCGCAAGAAGGTCCGGGAGGCGCTCAAGCAGGGCGCCGACCTGGTGTTCGTCTGGGGCGGCGACGGCATGGTGCAACGGTGCGCCGACGTGATGGCCGGCTCCGGCGTACCGATGGCGGTCCTCCCGGCGGGAACCGGGAACCTGTTCGCCAACAATGTCGGCATCCCCATCGACCTCGAAGAGGCGGTGCGCATCGGCTTCCACGGCCGGCGGGAGAAGCTGGACCTGGGAGTGCTGAACGGCGAGCACTTCGCGGTGATGGCGGGAGCCGGGTTCGAGGCCGAGATGATCGCCGACGCCGACCGGCAGGCCAAGGAGCGGCTCGGCAGGCTCAGCTACGTCAAGGCGGCCGTCCGGCACGTCGGCGGGCCGCTGGTGCCGATGGAGATCAAGATTGATGGGACGACGTGGTTCGACGGGGAGGCGAGCTGCCTGCTGCTGGGCAACGTGAGCACGATCGCCGGCGGCATCGAGGCCTTCGACGACGCCCAGCCGGACGACGGCTGGCTGGACGTCGGGGTCTCCACCGCCCAGGGGCCGGTCCAGTGGGCCCGGGTGATCGGCAGGATGGCCACGGGACGCTCGGACGACTCGCCGTTCGTCCGGATCACCCGCGCCAGGAAGGTGTCCGCCCGGTTCGGCGCTCCGCTGACGTACGAGCTCGATGGCGGCGACCGCGAGGCCACCACCCGTCTCAAGGCGAAGGCCGTCCCGGGCGCCCTCACGATCTGCCTGCCGCCGGACGGGCGCTCAGACGAGAGCTGGGACGGGTAGCTGTCATGAGCCGGCGGCCGCGGTGAACCGCACCATGCTCGGCTCCTCGCGATCCCGCAGGTCGGCGGCGGTGGCCTCGGCGCCGCGCAGCGCCCGCAGCACGTTGCGCCCGGCCACCTTCGCCAGATCGTCGTCGGACCAGCCCCGGTCGGCCAGGGCCGCGAACAGCCGAGGGTAGCCGCGCACGTCTTCCAGGCCGACCGGCAGCCCGTCGCACCCGTCGTAGTCGCCGCCGATGCCGAGATGGTCGATGCCGGCCACCTCGCGTATGTGCTCCAGGTGCGCCACCACGTCGTCGAGCGCGACAGCGGGCTTGGGGTGTGACTTCGCCCAGGTGGCCAGGAACTCATGGGTCGCCTCGTAGTCATGGGTGTTGACCCCGGCCGAGCGGGCGGCGTCGGTGCCCGCCTGCCGCCACTCCCAGTTGGCCTGCGACACGAACGAGGGCACGAACACGGCCATGCACACCCCGCCGTTGCCCGCCAGCGTCTCCAGCACGTCATCCGGTACGTTGCGCGGCGCGGAACAGATCGCGCGCGCCGACGAATGGGAGAAGATCACCGGCGCCCGCGTCACACGCAGGGCGTGGCGCATCGTGTCGGCCGACACGTGGGACAGGTCGACCAGCATGCCCAGCCTGTTCATCTCCCGCACGACCTCCTCCCCGAACGCGGACAGCCCGTGGTGCACCGGCTCGTCGGTCGCGGAGTCGGCCCAAGGGGTGTTGTCGTTGTGGGTCAGCGTCATGTAGCGGACGCCGAGCTCGTACAGCATCCGCAGCGCGCCCAGCGAGCAGTCGATCGAATGACCGCCCTCGGCGCCCATCAGTGACGCGATCCGCCCACCGGCGAAGACCCGCTCCACCTCGTCGGCCGTGGTCGCCAGGGCCAGCTGGTCGGGGTAACGCCGGACCATGGCCCGTACGCAGTCGATCTGCTCCAAGGTCGCGGTGACCGCTTGCCCACCGGGCAGCCCGCACGGCACGAAAACCGACCAGAACTGCCCGCCCACCATCCCGGCCGCCAACCGGGGCAGGTCGGTATGGGTCCGATCAGAGGTGTCACCGCTGATCTCGAGCCGGTCGAAGTCGTAGCCGACGAGCTGGCGGGCCGTCCAGGGCAGATCGTTGTGCCCGTCGATCAGCGGGTGCTCGCGCAGCAGCTCGGTCACGTGGCGCAACGAGTCGGTGGACGTGCTCAGAGAAGGTGCTTCCATGCCGATCAGCCAATCACAGGGCATGCCGTCGTGGCGGATCGACCTGCGTCCGACTCAGGTACGTCGCCGGCGGGGATCTCCCAAGCAGCGACGGGCTCAGGTACGCCGCCACCGGGCCTCTCCCAAGCAGTACAGGGCGAACAGCAGCAGCCCCAGCGCCACCACCGCCAGCAGCCAGGGCCCCGCCGGGGTGTCGGCGAACGCCCTGAGCGTCGCGTCGATGCCCCCGGCCTTGTCGGGGTCGAAGGTGATGGCCGCCTGGATCACGAAGACCCCGGCCAAGCCGGCGATCAGGCCGCGCGCGATGTACCCGGCGAGTCCTAGCCGGTCCATCACCGCACCGGCTCGCGGCGGCATCGGCCTGAGCTGTTTGCGGAACTCCTTCTTGATGCCGTACCGCACCCAGTAGACGCCGAGCGCGACGATGCCGAGCCCGACCAGGCCCACGATGACCTGCCCGGCCGGCAGCGCGAGCAGCTTGCCCGTCAGATCCTGGGACCGCTTGTCATCGGACCCGGTCTTGCCGGTCAGCAGCATGGTCAGCAGCGCGGCGCAGATGACCACGTAGACCACGGTCCGGCTGGCCGGCTCGACCCGGTCCTTGAGCTTGTGGGCGCCGAAGATCGCCTCGGACGCCTGCCACAGGGCCAGCGCGGCGAACCCGACGACCATGATCCATAAGAGCACGGCCCCGAACGGCAGCGCGGCCACCGTACTGATCGCCCCGTTCTTGTCGGCCTGCTTTCCTCCACTGCCGAACGCGATCTGGATCGCCAGCACCCCGATCAGCCCGTAGAGCACGCCACGACAAACCAGCCCAACCCGCGCGAGTTTGTCCATAGTCGGGCTGTCTGCCGCCCGGCGTGCCATCGCCTCAGCTTCGCTCATGGATTCTCCCGAGAGTCGTCAAAGACTCTCGGACTGCCCCGGATTCCGCGCTCTAGACCTTCACCCGAGCAGACCAGGGACGGCGCTCAGTCCCGATCGTCCATGACGCCGTAGGTGGAGGCCCGGAACAGGAAGGAGGCCCAGGAGCGGTAGGGCCGCCACGCCTCGGCCAGCTTCCGGTACGCGGCCGGCGGCGCGTCCTCCGGCAGGCCGTACGCCTCACGAAGGATCGCGAACAGGCGCGGCTCGTCGCCCGGGAACGCGTCCGGCGCGCCCGCGCCGCGTATGAGGATGAGGCCGGCGGAGAACGGCCCCACGCCGGGCAGGCCCCGCAGCTCGAACAGGGCCTCCTCCGGGGCGAGCGCGCGCAGGTGCTCGGTGGTGAGCAGGCCGTCGAGCGCCGCGCGGGCCAGCCCGCGCACCCACTCCTCCTTCTGCGCGGGCAGGCCCAGGCCACCGGCCTCCAGCAAGGTCACGGGCGGGGGAAAGGCCGGGTACACCTGTCCGTCCAAGGTGACCTTCGCGCCGTGCCGCTCCGCGATGCGCTGCTTGAGGCGGGCGGCGATGAGCATCGACGAGCGCTGTACGATCACCGCCCAGCACGCCGCCTCCCACGGGCTCCAGAAGCACACCGGCCGCAGGCCGGGCCGGGCCCGCTGCAGGTCGCCGAGCACCGGGTCGGCCTCGCCGAGCCGGGCGAAACCGGCGCCGTCCACGTCGAGGGACAGGATCCGCGCCACCTCGCCACGGATGCCCGGCCCCGCGGGGCGCGTCGTGGCGACGGCGACCCCGCCCGGCGCGGCCGTCACGCTCACGCCGATGGGCAGCCAGTCGGACTCCGCGCAGTAGGCGAAGCGCAGCGCCCGCCCGTCGGAGGGCAGCGCGCTGGTGGCCGGCCAGTCCTCTACGAAGCGCAGCGAGGCACCGAAGTCGAACGGGCCCTCGGTAGTGAGCGTGAATCCGTGCGTGGTCATGCGCCGTATGTTAGGAGGCCGAGCGGACCGGCCGGGACTCAGCCGTCGACCTCATCCTGATCATGTTTGCGCAGGCGCCAGGCGGCCTGGGCGCCGAGGCTGGTGTCGATGTGCTCGCGCATGACGGCGGCGGCGCTGTCGGCGTCGCCCGCGATCACGAACTCCAGCAGCGCCTCGTGTTCGGCGGCCTTGCGGTCGCGGGCCGTCTGGCCGCGTTCGACCTCCAGCGCGAGCCGCCGGTAGCGGTCGGCCTTGTCCCACAGGCTGTCGAGCGTCTGAATGAGCAGGTCGTTGTGCGATGCCGATGTCGCGGGCGAGCCTGGCCTGCGCGGCATGGGTATCCTCCCGCTGCAGTTCGTGCCTGGTCAGGGCGCCGACGAGCTCGGGCTGACGGGCCGGGAGACCATGACGATCCGTGGCCTCGGACCGATCGGCGACGGCCTCGTCCCGCCCACGCTGACCGTCACGGCCGATGACATCACCTTCGAGGTGAAGGTCCGTCTCGACACCGGACGCGAAGCCGACTACTACCGGCACGGCGGCATCATGCCCTATGTCCTGAGAGGTCTCATGGTGTGACCTCGTGCCGCCTCTGGGTAGGGGCCGACTGTAAGGCACGAGGAGGGGAACACTTATGAGCCGCATCGGAGAATGGCTGAAGAAGGCCGAGGACCTGGCCAGAGGGCACTCCAAGCAGGCTGACCAGGTGCTGGATCGCGCCGAGCGGTTCGCCAAGGAGCGGACCGGCCACAAGTACGACGACCAGGTCGAAAAGGGCGCGGACACGGTCCGGCGCCGTTACGGAGGAGGCGAACCGCAGCCAGGTCAGCCGCCGACGCAGCCCGGTCAGCCGCAGCAGCCACCGGAGTAGCCCGGACTGACGACGACTTGCCGAAGCGCGAGCGGCCGGCGCGGCGTCCGCTGCCAGCGGGTCCTAACGACGCCTACGTGGATCAGGGGCGCGCCGCGTGGCGGGCTGTTCCACCAACGTGGCGCCCGTCTCCGCCTCCACGGCCGGGGCGTAGCCCGCCGCTCGCAGGGCGGTCACCGTCTCCCGCTCCGGGCTGGCGCTGATCAGTACGGTCGGGGCGATCAACCGCAGGCCGAGCGCGCGCAGCGGCTTGGCGTGGACGAGCTCGGCCAGCAGCGCCTCGTCGTCGGAGCGGATGCAGCAGCCGGATCGCACCACCCGCATCCGCCCATGGGTCCGTCCGACATCCTTGATCAGGTATTCCAGCGGCTGCGGCAGCTCGCCCTCCGCCACGGCCCGGAGCTGGTCGAGCAGGGTGTCCGGCTGGTGGCCGGAGTCGAGGGCGTGGCGTACCGAGGCGTGGCTGATGCGCCACACCACCGCGTGGCCTTCCGATTCGCGCACGCCGACCGCGTTGAGCAGGGCGGCCAGTTTCGCCTCAGGGGTGCCGCTCACCACGGCGGTCAGGTCGGTCTGGAAGCGGGCCGTGGTCCGGGGCGCGGGCAGTATTTCGGTCAGTACCGGGGCGAGCGCGGCGTCCGCGCTCTTCCATGCCTCGCCGGTACGGAGCAGGTCGAGGACGGTGTGGCCGAGCCGGGTCAAGGCGCCCTGGCCGGTGACGCCGAGAAGCGCGGCCTCGCGGAGCGTGGACTCGATGCGCTGGGCACCGGCCGGGCCCTGCGGAATCCGTGCGGGGCGGTGCCAGGTAGCCGCGGGCACCAGGTACGGCGGTGCGTCGGCCGCGCGCAGCGAAGGGGCGGCGCCCAGGGCCTCCAGCAGCGCGTAACGCAGGCTGACGGCGTCCGGGTCGTCCGTGCCGGCCAGGGCGACGGGTGTCTGGTCGGGGTCGGGCCACCAGAGCGGGATGTCACGGCACACGGTCCAGGCGGCGATGATCGGCACCAGCCGCTGGGCGGGAGTGCGCGACAGCCAGCGGTCATAGGCCGTGGTGGGCAGGACGACCTGGGTGGGCGGCGGCACCTTGGCGCGGCGGTTTGCGGGCGGCTCGGCAGGCTCGGCCAGGAGGCCCAGCAGGCCGGCGCGGAAGCAGAGCTCCAGCAGGAAACGGACGGTCTCCGGGTCGGCGATGTCCTTGGCCAGGCGTTTGGTGTCGCGCACCGCGACCCCGCCGGATTTGCGTACGGTGAGCGGCTGTTCGGCGCAGCCGGCGAGCAGCCGTTCGAGCTGCCAGGTGAGCGTGCCCAGCGCCGCCGCGGCCGCGGGTTCGACGCCCTCGGCCCGTTCCAGGCCGTGCGGCTCGGGAGGGTAGGGGGTGAACGTCGCCCGCAGCTCGCCCCGGACGGCGATCGCGACCTCGGCCGGCAGCTCGGCTATGTGGGGCACGCCTGCCGGGAGCAGCAGCCCGCGCGCCGCCAGCCAGTCCGCGCCGGCGTGTCCCGAACCGCCGGCGAAGACGTACTTGTTGCTGCCGTACGACCCCGCCTGGTGGAAACAGTGGGCCTCGACCATGGGCCCCTCATACGTGAGCCGCGCCAGCAGCTCCGTGGCCGAGGCGGGTGCCTTGTCCAGCAGAGCGCGCAGGCGTACCGGATCCGTCAGGTACGCCACGACGTCGCGTTCGGCGGCTTCCCGGCTCGGCGCCTTGTCCAGCCCCAGCGCGGTGGCCAGCCGATGGACCTCGGGCGCGTTGAAATAGCGGGCGACGAGGTAGGCGACGGAGCGGCCCAGCCCCATGCCGTCCGCCAGGTTCCGGTGGATGTAGGGCGCCACCGAGCACTGCTCGCCATGGGGCGGCTGAAGCAGGGCCTGGTCGGCCAGCCGTGCCAGGGCGGCGTTCGCCTCCGCCCGCAGGTCCTGGTCCTGTCCCGCCAGGAGGGTCAGCAGCTCGGCCCGGGGAACCGGGCGTGGGTCGGGGGTGCGCCAGTAGTCGTCGGGGAAGGGGCCGTAGCGCTGGGTGGCCAGCCAGGCGATCGCGCGCAGGACCTGGAGCTCCGGGAGCGTGCAGAAGCCCACCAACCGGGAGACCACAAGATCCTGGTTGAGCAGATGGGCGTAGTCCTCCAGTGACGGCTCGCGACCGCGAACGCGCAGCGCGCCGCGATCGGCCACGAGCGCCAACTGCTCGGGAGCGCGCGAGGTGAGCCAGTCCATGAGGGCGTCGCGGGGCATGCCTGGCAGCGTAGTACGCGGTGGTCGTCAACTCTTCTCCGTCGCGGAGAAACCAGCAGGTCTAGGGGCTCTCATCGGGGTATGAAGCCTCAGGGAGACGTAGGAGGCGCGCCCATGCGAGGTGAGGGAGAGGCCATGCTGGGCGCCCTGCTGGACGCGAGCCACCTGGCCGCGATCGAGGACCTGCCGGCCCTGGTCGCCGCGCATGCCGAACCGGCCGGGTTCGCCAACGCCACGATCTACGTGGTCGACCTGCAGCAGCAGTATCTCGTCCCGCTGCCCGGCCAGCGCGACGCGGCGGGGGAGTCGCTGCAGGCGATCCGCATCGACTCCACGCTCGCCGGGCGGGCCTATCGCAATGTGGAGATCGTGCACGCCAAGCTCGCCGTCGAAGGGGAGCCGGAGCCGCCGCCCGACGAGGACCGGCGGCGGCTGTGGGTGCCGCTGCTCGACGGCACCGAACGGATCGGCATGCTGGCGGTGACCGTCTCCGCCGGCGATGAGGCCGCCGATCCGCTGGTGAAGCAGCTGGCGGGCCTGGTCTCCCTGATGGTGATCAGCAAGCGCTCCATCAGCGACACCTACGCCTCGCTGGTGCGCGCGGAGTCGATGACCCTGTCGGCCGAGGTGCTGTGGAACCTGATGCCCAACAGCAGCTTCGCCAACGACAAGGTGGTGGTCAGCGCCGCCCTGGAGCCCGCCTACGACGTGGGCGGCGACGCGTTCGACTTCGCCATCGCCGGAGACACGCTGCACCTGTCGATGTTCGACGCCATGGGGCACGACACCTCCGCCGGGCTGACCGCGACGATCGCCGTCGGCGCCTGCCGTAACAACCGGCGGCGGGGGACCGGCCTGCTGGCGGCGAGCGAGGCCATCGACGAGGCGATCGCCGACCAGTTCGGTATGACCCGCTTCGCCACGGGCATCCTCGCCGACCTGAACCTCAAGACCGGCGAGCTGACCTGGGTCAATCGCGGGCACTATCCGCCGCTGGTGATCCGGCGGGGCCGCCGGGTGGCCATCCTGGAGACGGTGCCGTCGCCGCCGATGGGCTTCCGGCTGGGCCTGTCCGCCGGTCTGGAGCACTACCAGCTCGAACCCGGCGACCGCCTGCTCTTCTACACCGACGGCATCGTGGAGGCGCAGAGCCCGGAGGGGGAGATGTTCGGGCTTGAGCGGTTCACCGACTTCGTCGTGCGCCGCGAAACCGACGGGGTCTCGGCGCCGGAGACGCTGCGCCGGCTGATCCAGTCGATCCTCGCGCACCAGCACGGCCGCCTCCAGGACGACGCCACGGTGCTGAGCGTGGAGTGGCGCGGCGAGAAGGAGCACCGGCTCACGATGTGAGCGGCCTTGGCGCGTGATGTGAGCACGCGCCATGTGCGCAAAAGGAGCACCGCCCTACGATGTCAGCCATGAAGAGCGGAGCGCTGCTGGTGGCGGGCACCACGTCGGACGCGGGCAAGAGCGTCGTCACCGCCGGGATCTGCCGCTGGCTGGCCCGCAAGGGTGTCCGCGTGGCGCCGTTCAAGGCCCAGAACATGTCGCTGAACTCGTACGTCACCGCCGACGGCGCCGAGATCGGCCGGGCCCAGGCCGTGCAGGCGCGGGCCGCGGGCCTCGAACCCGTCGCCGACATGAACCCGATCCTGCTCAAGCCGGGCAGCGACCGCCGCAGCCAGGTGGTCCTCATGGGGCAGCCGGTGGCCGACGTCGACGCGATGGAGTACGGCCGGCTCAAGGACCTGCTCCGCGAGAGCGCGCTGGCCTCGCTCGACCGGCTGCGAAGCTCGTACGACGTGGTCATCTGCGAGGGCGCCGGCAGCCCCGCGGAGATCAACCTGCGCCGGGGTGACATCGCCAACATGGGCTTGGCCAGGGCGGCCAACCTGCCCGTGATCGTGGTGGGCGACATCGACCGCGGCGGCGTCTTCGCCGCCTTCTACGGCACGGTCGGCCTGCTGGACGCCGCCGACCAAGCCCTCATTTCCGGATTTGTCGTGAACAAGTTCCGAGGCGCTGCCGAGTTGCTCGAACCCGGCCTGGACCAGCTCAGAGACCTCACCGGCCGCCGCGTCTACGGTGTGCTGCCCTGGCTGGACGGCCTCTGGATGGACGTCGAGGACTCCCTGGCCCTCGGCAGCCGCTCGATCGCCCCACAGCGGCCCCACGGCGCCCAGACGCTCCGCGTGGCGGTGGTCAAGCTGCCGCGGATCTCCAACTTCACCGACCTCGACGCCCTGGCCGCCGAGCCGGGGGTGCTCGTCCGGTTCGTGACCGACCCGGCGGAGCTCGACGACGCCGACCTGGTGGTCCTGCCCGGCTCGCGCGCGACGGTCGACGATCTGGCCTGGCTCCGCGACACGGGACTGGCCGCCGCCGTCCAGCGGCGGACCGGGCCCGTCCTCGGCATCTGCGGCGGCTACCAGATGCTCGCCCGCGAGATCCACGACGACGTCGAGTCGGGCGCCGGCCGGGTCGACGGCCTGGGCCTGCTTCCGATCCGGGTCCGGTTCGCCGCGGGCAAGACGCTCGGCCGCCCGGCCGGTCACGCCTACGGGCATCCGGTGAGCGCGTACGAGATCCACCACGGCGTCGCGACCGTCGAGGGCGGCGAGCCGTTCCTCGACGGCTGCCGCGTGGCCGACGTGTGGGGCACCACCTGGCACGGCGCGCTGGAGAACGACGGCTTCCGCCGCGCCTTCCTCACCGAGGTGGCCGAGCGGGCCGGGCGCGCCTTCGTCCCGGCGCCGGACACCGACTTCGCCCTGCTGCGCGAGAGCCGCCTGGACGCGCTCGGCGACCTGGTCGAGCAGCACCTCGACACGGACGCCCTGCTCGACCTCATCGAGAACGGCCCGCCCGCCGTGCCGCCGCTGCCGCCGGGGGCTAGCGCAGGGTGAGCCGCTGGGCGCTGATCCAGTCGTCGATGAGCTCCCACTGGTCGTACAGCCAGCGGATCCGCGCCTCGCGCGCCGCGGGGATCCGCGAGGCGGGCACCCGCCACCACTTGGCGGTGATGTGCGCGCTGACCGGCAGTTTGTGCCACACGTCGCCGATCGTGACGAGGTCGTCCAGGCCGGTGTGCGCGACGAAGATGACGTCGGCCGCCGGGCAGGACTCGATGGCCGCGATGGCGCCGCCGGGGCGGGGCGGCAGCAGGTGGTCCATGCCACGGGCCCGCGACGCCTCCTCTTTCAGCCCTTTCTCCTCCAGCCGCCGGATCGCCAGCCGGCGGCGGCGCGGGGTGAAGTTGCCGCCCTCAGGGAAGATCACCAGGGCGTCGTTCTCGTCCATGGGCGCGGACAGCCGCCTGATCTCTTCGATGATGCCGCTGTCGGCGGTGCGGCGGGGCACGAAGGCGTTCGGCAGCCGGTTGATCACCACGTCCAGCGACGGGTCGAACTGCAGCGCGGCCTTCATCACGATCCGGGGCCGCCGGCCGTACAGGGAGAGCAGATGGTAGATCAGCAGGAAGGAGTCGCCGGGACCCGCGTGACGGGCCAGGACGATCACCGGGCGGGTCAGGCGGGCGGCCTGCTCCTCTTCGGTGCGCGGCGGTTCGTGGATGTCGACGGTGAGCCGGAAGATCCGTACGGCGGCGCCGTACACCTTGGTCAGGAACCACTTGATCAGCGCGTAGTGCCGCTCCTGATCCCGGTCGCGGCCGAACGCCCCAGCCACCCAGAGTCCGAGGCAGGCGATGAGCACCGCCGACTCCAGCGTCAGCCAGGCCACCCCGAACCAGACGAAGCGCAGCCCACGGCGCTGCGGCGGCGGGAGCCGCAGTGAGGCGGCGAACGTCACCCCGACCCACACCGGCAACGTGATGAGCACGACCACGGTCACCACGATGACCAGGGGGGCGAGGATGAGCCGTCGCAGGATGCGTGGGGGCAACAACAACGTCGGCCTCCAGGATGTCAGGTCTTCATCGTCCTCCTGTCCTCAGGTATCGGGAAGATGCGTGATAGGCGCGTTCGATGTAGTGGGAGATCTGTGACAGGTCGCGGTAGCGCAGGTTCGACAGCGGCCGCGCCACTCCGGCGGGCAGCACGTGCACCTCGACGTCGGGCGGCAGCGTGGCCATCTCCTCGGCGAACCGGTGCCTGCGCGCGATCTCGAACGCCACCATGCCCACCTCCCAGGGCCGCCGCGGCACGGTGAGCGGGCGCTCGATCCGCCCGACGTGCAGGACGTAGACGCGCTTGGCCCCCAGTTGCACGGCCCGGCCGACGGGGATGCTGTGCACCAGGCCGCCGTCGAAGAAGTGCTCACCGCCGATGGACACGGGCGGCAGCAGACCGGGCACCGCGCACGAGGCCAGCACGGCGTCGACCAGCGGCCCCTGGTCGAACCAGTGGGCGGTGGCCCGCTCCACCGAGGCCGCCACGCACTGGAAAGGCACCGCCAGGTCCTCGATCTCTGAAACCGGCAGCATCTCGCTCAACAACGCTCGAAGCGGCCCGATCGGGTGCAGATGGGTGCCGGTCTTCGCCAAGGTGGACAGCCGGGTGACCCACGAACCGGCGAACGCCGTACGGACCACATCGGATCGCCACAGTGACGACAGCCGCTGCACCGCGCGGCCGGGATCGGCGGCCAGCAGCACGCCGTTCAGGGCGCCGACGGACGTGCCGACCACGAGGTCGGGCACGATGCCCTCTTCGTCGAGTGCCTGGAGCATGCCCACTTCGTGCGCGCCGAGCACGCCGCCGCCACCGAGCACGAACGCCGTCTGCACAGCAGCACGTTACCGGGATCCGGAAGTGAAACGGCCGGTGGTGCCACTGGAACCTGGCTCAACAGGTGTTCCGCGTTGGGCAGACTCGTCCCATGCGGCGTGAACGGCTCTTCACCATCATCGGCGGGATCTTCGCTCTGATCGGGCTGGTGCTGCTCTGTGTCGGCATCGCGCTGGCCGCCTCTACGGCAAGCTTCCTGGCCTCGGCCCAGCGGACCGACGGCACCGTGGTCGCGATGACCGCACGGACCACCACGACACGCGGTTCCGACGGTCATACCCGCAGGAGCACGTCGTGGTACCCGACCGTGGAGTTCAGCGTCGACGGCAGGAGGCACTCGTTTCGGAGTTCCACCGGCAGCAACCCGCCGTCCTACGAGGAAGGCGAGAATGTTCCCGTCGCCTATGACCCGGGCAACCCGTCCGACGCACGCATCGCGTCGTTCTGGTCAGCGTTCCTCGCCCCGCTGATCGTCGGGGGGCTGGGCGTGGTGTTCGCGCCGATCGGTGCGGTGTTGTTCGTCAAGGGACGACGGATGGCTCGGCTGCGAGCCTGGCTATGGAAGCAGGGCCGGCAGGTGTGGGCGGAGATCGAGCGTGTTGGACGCGACTTCACCGTGCGGGTGAACAACCGGCATCCCTATGTCGTCCATGCGACGTGGCGGGATGAGCAGACGGGCCGGACGCACACCGCGGTCAGTGACTATCTCCGCCATGATCCAGGCCCCCGGCTCCAGGGCCGGACCCGCGCGCGCGTGCTGTACGACCCGGCCAACCCGGATCGCAACCTGGTCGACCTGGACACGCCTCCGTCGTGAGGCCCCGAAGCCGCCGTACGACACTGACCGGTCTCCCGACAGGGCATAGCCGCGTTCGGTCGCGTTCTTCCTGAGTGACGGCCAGCCCACGGACGGCCGGCTCGATGCCTAGTTGTCCAGAGCCAGACGGAGGCCGAAGGCGACGATCACGATGCCCGTCACGCGGTCCAGCAGCCGCCTTACGGCCGGGGTACGCAGGGCGCCGCTCATGAGGGCGGCGAAGCCGACCAGCACGGTGCTCCACACGAGGCCTTCGGCCACGTGCACCCCAGCCAGCAGCAGCCCCATGGCCGCGTGCGGGGCGTCCGCCGGGATGAACTGCGGCAGCATCGCCACGTAAAAAGCGCCTACCTTGGGATTCAGCAGGTTCGTGAACAGGCCGCGCCGGAAACCGGAGCCGAAGCCGGTCTCCGGCGAGCCTTCCTGCGTGCTCGCCTTGGTCACGAGCATGCGGATCCCCATCCACACCAGGTACGCGGCGCCCGCCCAGCGCAGGACGTCGTAGGCCAGTTGGGAGGCGGCCAGGAGCGTGGACAGGCCCACCGCGGTCAGCAGGCCCCAGGAGAGGGTGCCCAGCTGGATGCCCAGCACGACGCCCCAGGCCGGGCGCCTACCGGACAGCAGTGACGTACGCAGGATGAGCGCCGTGTCGAGGCCCGGCGTGATGGTCAGGAGGGCGACCACTGCGGCGAATGACCAAATGGAGGGGGCGATGTCCATGTTCGGCAGCGTAGTTCACACCCCTCGTACGTCGGGAGGCGGCCATGCGCGCGCCACCTCCCGACGCTTAAAGCTCAGGGGATCAGGAGCAGCTTGCCCGTCGTACGGCGGGCGGCAAGGTCCTCGTGCGCACGGCCCGCCTCGGACAGCGGATAGCGCTGCGAGATATTGATCTTCAGCTGCCCGTCGGCGATCCACCCGAACAGGTCGGAGGCGCGCCACAGCAGCTCCTCCCGCTCGGCGATGTAGTTGACCAGCGTCGGCCTGGTCAGGAAGAGCGAGCCCTCCTTGTTGAGCCGCTGCGGATCGACCGGCGGCACGGGCCCGCTGGCCGCCCCGTACAGCGCCATGAGCCCGCGCGGCCGCAGCGCCGCCAGCCCGCCGTCGAACGTGGCCGCCCCGACGCCGTCGTAGACCACGTCCACCTGATCGCGCAGCACGTCGACGAAGTCGTCGTAGCGCAGCACCTCGTCGGCTCCGGCCGCGCGGGCCACCTTCTCCTTCTCCTCGCTGGAGACGGTGGTGTGCACGGTCGCGCCCCTGAGCTTGGCGAGCTGGATGAGCAGTTGGCCCATGCCGCCGGCGCCGGCGTGTACGAGGACGCTGTCGCCCGGCTTCACCTCGTACGTGGAGTGCGTGAGGTAGTGGGCCGTCATGCCCTGCAGCATCGCCGCGGCGGCCACCTCGGCCGGAACGCCGGCGGGCACGGGCACCACCCGGTCGGCCGGGACCACGGCCTTCTCGGCGTAACTGCCGAGCACGCTGGCCCAGGCCACGGTGTCGCCGACGGACACGTCCGACACATCAGGGCCTACGGCGGAGACGACACCCGCCCCCTCCGACCCGATCGAGCTGGGCAGATTGAGCGGATAAGCCCCGGAGCGGTGGTAGATGTCGATGAAGTTGACGCCGCTGGCCGCGACGTCGACCACGATCTCCCCGTCACCTGGCTCCGGGTCGGGACGCTCTACGTACTCGAGGACCTCTGGGCCGCCCTGGGCGGTGATGACTATGGCACGCATGCCCCTAGTCAACCTCTTGTCCGCACCCTCGATTCCACCTTCCGACAGAACCTTGGGTGTTTCACTCGATCTTGGCCAGTGCGCCCGCCTCCAGCGCGACCCAGATCGCGCCGTCGGGGCCCACCGTGAGCCCGTGCGGCTCGGCCTGGACGCCGCGCGAGGGCAGTTCGTACTCCTTGAGGTCGCCCTCGGTCGTGATGCGGCCCACGCGGTCGGCGGCCCATTCGGTGAACCAGAGGGCGCCGTCCGCCCCGGCGATGATGGCGTGCGGCCGGCAGGCCCGATCCGGCAACGGATATTCAGTAATTTTTCCGGAAAGGTCCACGCGGCCGATCTGGCCCGCGCCGATCTCCACGAACCACAGTGCCCCATCGGGACCCGCGGTGATGCCCACCGGCGCGGCCCCCTCCGTCGGCAGCTCGTGGATCGTCACCGCGCCCGACAGCGCGATGCGGCCGATGGCGTTGCCCTGATTGAGGGCGAACCAGAGGGCGTCGTCCGGCCCGGCGGTGATGGCCGCGGGCATGCCGCCCATCACCGGGATCTCGAACTCGGTCCGTGTCCCGTCCGCCGCGATCCGCCCGATCTTGTCGGCCCCCATCCGCGTGAACCACATGGCCCCGTCCGGCCCGGCGGCGATCCCGTAGGCGCCCTCCGCCTCGAACGACGTCACCTGACCCGACCCGGTGATCCGCCCCACCCGGCCGCCCTGGAACTCGGTGAACCACATCGCCCCGTCGGCTCCCGGCACGATGACCGTCGGCCCGCCGTCCGCCGGGTCGAGCTGGTGGATCACGGGTTCCGCACCCGGCACCAGCCTGCCGACCCGGCCCTGGTGCACGAGCGTGAACCAGAGCGCGCCGTCAGGGCCGGTGGCGATGCCGTACGGCGCGCCGTCAGAGATCTCGATCAGCATGTGTGGTCAGGGTTCCTTTCTCCCACGTAGCTCGAAGTCGTCGAAGGTGGTCTTGAGCACCGACGTCGCGTCCTTGGACGTGCGCGCGAACAGGCCCACATAGCCGTTGCCGATGCCGTTGGGGTCGTCGACCTGGAGGACTTTCTCGCCGTCCACCCACATGGTCAAACGCACTGAGCTGCCGTCCTGCTCGCAGGAGGCCTCGATCCTGGCCTTCCGGTCCTTCTGCAGCCCGTCCACCTGCACCGGCTGGGCCAGCGTGCCGCCCGAGCCGTCGGAGATGCGCCGGATACGGGCCATGCCGGAGGTGTTCAGGGCGAACTCGTAGTAGGTGCCGTCGGCGCTGTTGTGGCAGAAGACGCCGTACTCGCCGGTGCCCACGGACCGCTTCACCTGGGCCGTCACGCCGACCACCACCGTGTGGGGCAGCATCGGCGTGGGCGTGGCCGACGGGCTGGGCGCCGGGGTGGGCGTGGCGATCAGGAAGGGCGCGGGGGCCTTCACCAGGTGCTCTTCGTCGTCGTCGGCCACGTCGAGCCCGTACACGCCGTCGGTGCGGTAGCCGTAGCTGTACTCGTCGGTCGGATCGTAGGTGCCGTCCCAGCCGCCACCGGTCTGCGTGAAGTCCTCCCGGTACAGGACGGAGAGCTGCGGCGGCCCACTGTCCCGGAGCGTCGCCCAGGCCGTGACACCCCCGGCGACCAGCACCGCCACGGCCGCTGCTATCCCCCCGACCATGACCCGGCTGTTCCAGCGCTTTCTGCCCGGCTGCTCCTGCTCCGCGGTGAACGCCGTGGTCCCGTGCTGCCAGGCCACCTGAGCGGTTTGGGCGGCCAGCTCAGGTCGTACTCCCTGGACGGCCTGCTCAGGATGTCCCGCCTGGACGGCCTGGAGAGTTTGGATGCCTTGCTCCGGGGCGACCGAACGCCCCACGAGATGGTCGAGCAACTGCTGCGCGGTCGGCCGCGCGGCCGGATCCTTTCGCAGCGCCGCCCTGACCAGCTCCCGCAGCCCCGGCTCGACCGCGTCGAGCGCCGGCTCGGTGTTGAGCACCTGGTAGACGGTCGCGGGCAGCGTGTCGCCGCCGAACGCCGCCTTCCCGCTCGCCGCGTACACGATCAGCGAGCCCCACGAGAACACGTCACACGCCGGCGAGACCGGCTCACCACGCAGCACCTCGGGCGCCATGTACCGGGGCGTGCCGATGAGCTCGCCGGTCCCGGTGACCCCGCCCAGCGTGTCGAGGGCCCGCGCGATGCCGAAGTCGATCACCCGCGGCCCGACGGGGGACAGCAGCACGTTCGACGGCTTGAGATCGCGGTGCACGACCCCCGCCCCATGGATCGCGGTGAGCGCGGTGGCCACACTGACCGCCAGCGCGTCGAGGCTGGACCCCTTGAGCGGCCCCGACTGCCGGACGGCCTCCTCCAGATTGGGTCCGGGCACGTACTCGGTGACGACGTAGAGCTGATCACCGTCGAGCGCCGCCTCGAGCACCGCGGCCGTACAGAACCTGCGCACCCGCTGCGCGGCATCGGCCTCCCGGCGGAACCGCATCCGGAACTGCTCGTGCTGGCTGAGCTCCGGGTTGATCACCTTGATGGCGACCCGCTGCCCGGCGGCATCTTCGGCCAGGTGGACAGTACCCATCCCGCCTCGGCCCAGCACGCTCAGCAACCTGTAGCGCCCGATCTGGGGGGATTCACCGCTCACGGCGGGCAAGCTTACCGACTTCTGCCTGATTGGCGGATGACCTCGACTATCAACCAAGCATTGGTGGACGGGTTACGTCCCTTGCGGTTGGGCGCGCAATGATCGGGATCAGCGCGCTGGGCGCGATCACGCGCGACCTCATGGTTCGCGAACGGGAACGCGCGGCCCAGATGTTTGTCATAGTCCCTGATGTGTTTCTGAGCTTCCGCCTGATCGACTCGGGGTCGCAGGCGGCGGCGCACTCCTCGAAGTGATAGAGAACCCACAGCTCGAAGCAGGGGGGAGATCGCCAGGTTGATCCCTGCTTTGCGTGCCGCGATCAGAGCCTGGTCGAGCGTCTTGTGGTCGTCGACGTCCACAACGCACCAGACTTCGTCGTAGGCGATGTTGGCATCCCGCTGGGCGCGGGCTTCCTTCTCCTTCTTGTCGCGTTCGCGGATCGTGTAGTCGACGAGAGAGCCTGGATCGCGACCCAGCCCGATCACCTTGCAGCTGCGGATGTCGACGGGGAGGGAGCGGAAATAGTCGCGGATCCCTTCGAAGTACTCGACCTCGGTGACCTGGCCCTCGCAGACGACGAGCACGCGTTTTTTCGGTGATCGTCGGCCGGTGGGGCGGTCAAGGCGCGGGGGGCTACGCCTGGGACTCATAGCGTCTCGTCTGGTCCCTTCGTGAAGACCTCCCGGATGCTGTCGAAGTTGATGTAGGGCACGGCTCCGTAGCGGCCCTGCAAATAACCCCGCTCGATGTTCTCGTCGCGCCGAGGGTGGAATTCCGCTAGAGAGTAGAGGCTGGTCGCGCCGGATGAGTCCTTCTCGGTGAACCAGACCTCGTCCCTGTCGATGACCTCTTCTTCCAACATTGAGCCGAGGAGCGTGGTGTCATGCGAGGCGAAGACAAGTTGCGCTCCCATCCTGTTGATCACCGGATCTTTAAAGATGCGGATGAGCGTGGAACTCAGTAGCGGGTGGAGGTGAGAGTCGATCTCATCTGCCACCAGCACCCCACCTGACGTGATCGCGGCGAGAGAATGCCCGAGAAGCGACAGCCAGACCCGTGTGCCAGCGCTCTCTTCGCTCAGTTTCAGCACGGCCCCGGATGTCCGGCGGAGTCGGATGCCCGTCTGCGAACCGGGCACCCCCTGCCCGATGCCGGCCGGCCACGGAGGGATCTCTTCTCGCATCGGATCTTCATTGATGATCTCGGCTGTTTCGACTCCGAGGTCCGCGATCCTCACCAGGCGGTTGATGATGAACGCCGCAGATTCATCCCACAGCAGCTCTTCGACCAAAAAGAGCCGTGACGTTTCATCGTGATCGCCGTGCTGCGCGAAAAAGATGCTGCCTCTGATGCGTTTATACAGCGTGGTCAGAAGAGGATGGTTGTTGGCCGCCGCAGCGGAGAGGTAGAGAGAGTTCGGGCGGGTCAGCTTCAGAATCCTCTGGGTCTCACCGATGAGGCTACGGCCGAACGTGACGCTTGTCGGGCCGGTGCGGTCGAACAGCTTCTTCGTTCTCCCCTTGGGAAAGGTGTTCAGCCATTCGCCAAGGATCTGCCTGTCGTCGACCTCGAAGCCGTATGAGTATCGGGTTCCCTCGTGTAGAAAGTCCAGTTCGTAGAAGGAAGGGCTCGACTCCCCGCTGGGGAGCCTGAAGGGATCGCGAGGCACGCCCTTGGACGGGCTCCACAACTGGTGGGAGTCGGAGATGGCGAACTGCATCCACTTCAAGGCGGACAGGACGTTCGATTTCCCTGAGGCGTTCGCCCCATAGATCCCCGCCACCCGGACGGTCGACAACTCCTTCGGCCGCTCACCACGACGCGGCACCGAGACGAGGGACAGCGTCTGCTCGTCACGGATGGACCGATGATTGGCGACCCTGAACCGCAGCAGCATGGCGCCCCCTACCTGAATCTGCTCCAAGCTTACACTTTCAATCCTGGCTGGGAAGGAAACCGCCGTATCACGGCTTGAAATCGCACAGCGAGCGCAGATCTGGAAGGCCACGTCGAGAGTCGACCGTCATGACACGGCACCCGGCGGCTATGGCGGCGGCGATGCCGGGCGGGCTGTCCTCGATCGCGACGCAGCGACGAGGCTCCACGCCGAGCCGCCTGGCCGCCTCCAGGTACGGGTCCGGGTGGGGTTTGCCGCGTGGCGTGTCCTCGAAGGCCATCACCAGGTCGAAGTGGTGGTCGAGACGGGGGAGGACGAGGTCGACGATGCTTCGGGGAGAGGCGCTGACCAGGGCGGTGGGGATGGCCTCCGCGTGGAGTTCGGCGAGCAGGGCCAAGGCGCCGGGGATCACCGTCACGCCGCTGCCGACGCGTGTGGCGAAGGCGTCGGTGAGGCGCTGGGTGATCTTCTCCGTGTCGGGACGCGGGGTGGCGGCGGTGAGCAGATGGGCCGCCACATCCTCGGCGGTGCGGCCCAGAACCTGGGGAATGTCGGCGGGGCCCAGTTCGACGCCCAGGGTCCGGGCCACCGTGGCCGTGGCCTGCCACCAGAGGCCCTCGGTGTCTACTAGCGTGCCGTCCATGTCGAAAAGGACGGCCTGCGGCGCCTCCGACGATGCCACTTCCGACAGTGCTGCTCCCGGTGACGGTGTCCCTAAAGGCGGCGCCTTCGGTGACGGCGGCTCAGACGGCATCGGCCGGTTCCGAGGCGGGGGAGGGGACCGTGACCGTTCTCTCGGCCACCAGTACGGGACGCTCCACCAGGCGGACCGTCACCCGGGTGCCGGGTGCCAGGCTCACCGCCTCGTGACCAGGTACGTCGGCCAGCACCTCACCCCCCGACAGCGCCACCCGGAGCCGGACCGAGGCGCCGCGGAAGGAGGCGGCGAGCACCTCCGCCTTACCCTCCGGATCGGGGGTCACCCGTACGGCCTCGGGGCGGATCAGTACGTCCACCTCCAGGATGCCGGGGGGCTCGCCGTCCACCGGCAGCAGTTGGCCCAGCACCGTCACCTGGTCGCCCGAGACGTGTCCGGCCAGGTGGTTCATGGTGCCGACGAACTCGGCCACGAACGGGGTGGCCGGGCGGTCGTAGACCTCGGCGGGCGGCCCGCACTGTTCCAGGCGGCCGTTGCGCAGGACCGCGACCCGGTCGGCGATCGACAGCGCCTCCTCCTGGTCGTGGGTGACGAAGATGGTGGTGATGCCGAGGTCGAGCTGGAGGCGGCGGATCTCCTCGCGCAGCGAGACCCGTACCTTGGCGTCGAGCGCCGACAGCGGCTCGTCGAGCAGCAGCACCCGCGGCTCCAGCGCCAGCGCGCGGGCCAGGGCGACGCGCTGCTGCTGGCCGCCGGAGAGCTGGTGCGGGAAGCGGTCGGCGTGGGCGGGGAGGCCGACGAGTTCGAGGAGTTCGTCCGCCTTGGCGCGCCTGGTGGCCACGGGCACCTTGCGTACCCGCAGGCCGAAGGCGACGTTGTCGCGGGCGTTGAGGTTGGGGAAGAGGGAGTAGGACTGGAAGACCATGCCCGCGTCGCGCTTGTTGGCGGGCACGTCGGTGATGTCCGAGCCGTCGACGAGCACGGCGCCGGAGTCGGGCCGTTCGAACCCGGCCACGCATCGCAGCGCCGTCGTCTTGCCGCAGCCGGAGGGACCCAGCAGCGCGACGAACTCGCCCGGCGCGATCGTCAGGTCGAGGCCGTCCAGCGCCACCGTCTTGCCGAACACCCGCCGCAGCCCCCGGAACTCCACCTGAGCCGTCATTTCCGCTCCTTTCCCGAGAACGCGGTGGACACCGCGAGCAGCAGCAGCCAGATGAGCAGCAGGCTGAGGATGGACACCGCGACCGACACCTGGCCCTTGGACCCGGAGATCGTCACGATCCACACCGCGAACGGCTGGTAGCCCAGCAGCCTGGCCACGGTGAACTCGCCCAGCACCAGGGCGAGCGTCAGGAACGACGCGCTGGCCAGGGCCGAGCGCAGGTTCGGGATGATCACCCGGAACAGCACGTGCGGCCACGACGCGCCCAGGTTGCGGGCCGCCTCGACGAGCGTGCGCACGTCCATGGTGCGCAGCCCGGCGTCGAGCGAGCGGTAGACGAAGGGCAGCACGAGCACCACGTACGCGAGCACGAGCACGACGGGGAACGCCGGGTTCTGCACCGCGATCAGCGTGGCCCAGAACGGCGTCGGAGCGAGCACGTCCGTGCCGGTACGCAGCGACGTGGTGAGCCCCGCCACGAACGTGATCGGCGGCACCACCAGCGGCAGCGTGCAGAGCACCTCCATCACGGGACGCAGCCGCGGCGCGCTGAGCCGTACGGCCAGCATCGCCGGCAGGGTGAGCAACAGGGCCAGCACGATCGTCGCGATGGCCAGCGACATGGACAGCAGCAGCGACGACCCGAAACCCTCGGCTGTCAGCAGCTCCCCGTAGGCCGCGAAGGACACCCCGGTCGTGGGCGTGTAGATCGTGTACCAGAGCGAGGCCCCGAGCGGAATCAGGAAGTACGCGCCGGCCAGCAGGAACACCGCCCCGCGCCACAACCTGGGCCGGGACGGCGCGCGCGGCGCAGCGGTCACCGGCTCCAGCCCGGTCAGCGCAGCCATCGGGTGCTCCTCTTCTGCAGCGGCAGGTAGATCGCCATGACCAGCCCGGCCACCACGATCATGTCGAGGCTGAGCGCGAGCGCGATGTTCTCGTAGCCGATCAGCACGTCACCCGTGAGCGCGCTGGCGATCTTCAGGGTCACCAGCGGCACCACGGTCCCGACCATGGCGTTGGCCGTCGCGAAGGCCGCGAACGCGCTGCCGAACAGCAGCACCACCCCGCCGAGCATGGCCGGCGTGAGCACCGGCAGCCCGACGAAGCGCCAGAACTGCCAGGCCGTCGCGCCGTTGTTGGCCGCCGCCTCGCGCCACTGCGGCCGCAGCCCGTCCAGCGCGGGCGCCATGACCAGCACCATCAGCGGGATCGCGAAGTACAGGTAGACGATCGCCAGTCCCCAGAAGGTGTACAGCGCGCCGGACGGCAGCCCGAGCAGCCCGCTGATCACGCCGGAGTTGCCGAGCGTGGCGATCCAGAAGAAGGCCAGCGGCACGCCGCCGAAGTTGGCCAGCACGCCGGAGGCCGTCAGCACCGCCTCGCGCAGCAGGACGAACCGGGAGGTCACCACGGCCTGGGCGAGGAACGTGCCGAGCACCGCCCCGGCCAGCGCCACCACGGCCGAGAGCTGGACGCTGCCGGCCATCGCGGTGAGGTAGCCGCCCTGGAGGCTCTGGCCGATGTTGGCCAGGCTCGGCTGGCCGTTCGCGGTGAACGCTCCCGCCACCAGCGCGATGGCGGGGATGCCGAAGACCAGCGCGAAGAAGACCAGCAGGGGCAGCGCGCCGAGCCACCCCTTGGCGCGGGTCATCCCGAGACAGCGGCGTCCCAGCCGCCGGCCAGCTTGGCCTTGGCCGCGTCCACCTGCTCGGGGGTGGGGAACGTGGGCGTGCCCTCGACCTTGGGCAGCGCGTCGGCGGCGGCCTTGTCGACCGAGCCGTCGGTGGTCATGGACGGCAGGAGCACCGGCCTGGCGAAGCCCTTGAGGTAGAGGTTCTGGCCCTCGGCGCTGTAGAGGTATTCCTGCCAGAGGCGGGCGGCGGCCGGGTGGGGCGCGTCCTTGTTGACGGCCTGGGCGTACATCTGGAAGTACTTGCCGTCCGAGGGGACGTTCACCTTCCAGTCGAGGCCCTTGGCGGACATCTCGGGCGCGTAGGCGGCGTTGTTGTAGTCCCAGTCGATACTGATCTGGGTCTCGCCCTTCTCGATCGTCGCCGGGGTGGTCTCGACCGGGTTGTAGTTGCCGGCCGCCTTCAGCTTCTTGAAGAACTCCAGGCCCGGCTGGATGTCGTCGAACGAGCCGCCGTTGGCGATCGACGCGGCGTAGACGCCGGCGAAGGCCGAGCCGGACTTGGTCGGGTTGCCGTTCATCGCGACCTTGCCCTTGTACTCGGGCTTGAGCAGGTCGGCGAAGCTCGTCGGGCAGGCGCTGATCTTCTTGGCGTCGCAGCCGATCGACACGTAGCCGCCGTAGTCGTTGGTCCAGAGCCCGGTCGGCTCCTTCTGCCCCTCGGGGATCTTGTCGAACGCCTGCACCTTGTAGGGCGCGAACAGGCCCTCCTTGGCGCCGCTGATCGCGAACGACTGGCCGAGGTCGAGCACGTCGGGCGCGCGGTCCTGGCCCTTGCGGGTCTTCACCGCGGTGATCTCGTCGGCGCTGGCCGCGTCGGGGTCCTCGCTCTCGATCTTGATCCCGTACTTGGCGGTGAACCCCTTGATGATCTCGCCGTAGTTGGCCCAGTCGGGCGGCAGCGCGATGACGTGGAGGTTGCCCTCCTTCTTCGCCGCCTCGACGAGTTTGTCCAGGCCACCGAAATCTGCGGCGGAGGTGGCGGTCTTCGCGTTCACCCCGCCCTCTGACGCCTTGGTCTCCTGTGTGCCAGGGGCGGCGCCACATGCCGCCGTGGCTACGGTAAGGGCTGCGATGACGCCTGCCGCGCGAGTACGAGGTGTGAACACGTTGGCTCCACTCTCCGGGGGGTGTGGAAAGAAGTTAGAGGAACTTGTACAAACAAGCCAGCACAAGTAAGTCCCATGAAGATTGCTCTTTCATGAATGCGAAAGGTCGCGGATGGTTGCGCGTTATGAACGGATCGCCGGTGAGCTGCGGGACGACATACTCACCGGCGTACATCCGATCGGCTCGCAGCTGCCCACGGAGGCGGAGCTGGCCGCGCGCTACCGCGCCGCCCGCGGCACCGTACGCCAGGCGGTCGCGGTGCTGGTCGCCGAGGGGATCGTCGGCTCCCGGCAGGGGGCCAGACGCATCGTGCTGGGCAAGGTGCGCAGCCAGAGCTTCGCCGAGCTGCACAGCTTCGCGCAGTGGGCGCGCGCCAACGGTTACCGCTACGGCGGCCAGGTGATCGCCCAGAAGCGCCGGGCGGCCGGCCCCGCCGAGGCCGCCAGGCTCGGCACCGAGGAGGTGCTCGACGTGCTCCGGCTGCGCACACTGGAGGGCGAGCCCGTCCTGGTCGAGCGCACGGTGTACGCGGGATGGGTGGCCGCTGCCGTAGAAGGGCTCGCGCCCGGCTGCGAGTCGGTCACCGAGGCGCTGTACGACTCGATCGGGCTGGTCTTCGCCTACGGTGAGCACCTCATCGACGCCGTCTCCGCGGGCGTCCAGGACGCCGCTCTGCTGGGTGTACGGCGCGGCAGCCCGCTGCTTCGCCAGCGCCGCATCACCACCACGCACGAGGGTAGGCCGGTGGAGTGGTCGGACGACCGCTATCGGGCGGGCAGCGTGGTCTTCAGCATCCGCAACTCGATCGACGCCAACCCTCTGGTGCGGCAGGCCGGCGACTTGCGTTTCGGGGCCTAAGAACATATGTTCGAGACATAAGCGCCCGCCTTCCCCCGGGTGGCTCAGCATAGGCACCAGAGCCGCGGGGAGAAGCATCTTGAGCAGACTCTATGGCGATCCGATAGAGGTGTGGACCCGGGACGGGCAGCCGACCCAGTTCGTCTGGCGCGATCGCCTCTATCTCGTCCGCCGGGTCCTCGACCAGTGGGTGGTGGCCCGCGAGTGGTGGAAGATCGACGAGAACGATCCCGGTGAACGGCAGTTCTGGCGGGTGGAGGCCAGCCCGGGGCGCGAGCTCGGATCCTACGAGTTGCGGTTCGACACCGCCAGTGGCGGGTGGCTGCTCCTGCGGGCGTGGGACTGATGGCGCCGCCGTTCCCGCACCTGAACGTGAGCTCCGCCTACTCGATGCGCTACGGCACCGCCTTTCCGCAGGCGCTGGTACGCCGGGCGGCCGAGGACGGGATGGACATCCTCGCGCTGACCGACCGCGACGGTCTCTATGGCGCGATCAAGCACGCTCAGGCGTGCGCGGAGGCCCGGATCGCCTCGGTTTTCGGGGTCAACTTCGCGCTGGCGGGTTCCGCGGCCCGCCCAAGCCCGAGGAGCGGGCCGGGAAGCTGGGAGCGGGCCGGCGCCGGGCCGGGCGGCCGGGGGCGGGTCAGGACCGGGCCGGGGGCTCAGGATCGGGTCACGGTGCTGGCCAGGGCGGGCGGCTGGTCCTCGTTGGTGCGCCTGGTCACGGCCGCCCACTACGCGGGCGAGCGCGGCGCGCCCGAGGTGACGCGCGACCTGATCGCCTCCGTGGCAGGGGGCGGGCTGACGGTGCTGCTCGGGCCGCGTTCCGACGTGGGTCGCGCCGTGGCCGAGCGGCGTGACGAGCACGCCAGGGCGCTGCTCGACCTGTGGCTGGCCACCGTGCCGGGCGTGGTGATCGAGCTGGTCGACCAGTACGGCTTCCGCGACGCCACCACCGCCGTCCGGATGCTCGCCCTGGCCGAGTCCCGGGGCGTGCCGGCCGTGCTCACCAACGCCGTCAGATACCTGGACCCCGCCGACCACCAGGTGGGCGACGTGCTCGACGCGGCGCGGCAGCTCGTACCGCTGCACCCGCGCCACCTGGAGCGCACCACCTCGCACGCCTACCTCAAGGGCACCAAGGAGATGTGGCAGGTGGCGGCCAAGATCTGCGGGGCCGACCCCGACCGGATCGGCCGTCTCCTGCACGCCACCCGCACGCTGGCCGAGGCGTGCGCGATCAACCCGGTCGACCTGCTCGCGCTGAAGCACGACCCGCCGAACCTGCACCTGCCCGAGGTCGGCCGCGATCCGGTGCCGCTGCTGCGGCACCGCGTCGAGGACGGGCTGAGCTCGCGCGGGCTGGATCGCTCCGCCGATGCCAGGGACCGCCTGCGGGCCGAGATGGACATCATCGAGCGGAAACGTCTGTCCGGATATTTCATAGCCGTGGCGGGCATCACTGACATGATCCGTGGCATGGGCATCCGCTGCGCGATCCGCGGCTCGGGAGCGGGCAGCCTGGTCAACTACCTCATCGGCATCGGTGAGGTGAACCCGCTCGAACACGGCCTGCTCATGGAGCGCTTCCTGTCCGACGGCCGCATCGGGCTGCCCGACATCGACGTGGACGTGGAGTCCGCGCGCCGGCTCGACTGCTACAAGGCCATCTTCGACAGGTACGGCGAGTCGCGGGTGGCCTGCGTCTCGATGATGGAGACCTACCGGGCGCGCAGCGCGATCCGGGACGTGGCGGGGGCCATGGGGCTGCCGCCGTACGAGATCGACGCGATCGCCAAGGCGTTCCCGCACATCAGGGCCAAGCAGATCACCGCGTCGCTGAACGACCTACCCGAGCTGCGCGACAGCCGGCTCGGCGAGGCCGGGCTGGAGCGGGTGTTCCGGCTGGCGGAGCGGCTCGACGGGCTGCCCAGGCACATCGCGCTGCACCCGTGCGGGGTGCTCATCGGCAACGCGGAGCTGCGGGACAGGACGCCGGTGGAACGGAGCCTGCTGGAGTTCCCGATGTCGCAGTTCGACAAGGACGACGTGGAGGAGGCCGGGCTGCTCAAGCTCGACGTGCTCGGCGTACGGATGCAGTCGGCGATGGCCTACACGCTGAGCGAGATCCAGCGGGTGGACGACGTCGTGGTCGAGCTCGACACGCAGCACGGCTCGGAGCCCGGTGTCGAGTACGTACCCCACGACGACCAGGCCACCTACGACATGATCTGCGCCAGCCGTACGCTCGGCTGCTTCCAGATCGAGTCGCCCGGCCAGCGCGAGCTGGTCGCCAAGCTGGAGCCGCGCAAGATGCACGACCTGATCGTGGACATCTCGCTGTTCCGGCCGGGACCGGTCAACTCCGACATGGTCACCCCCTACCTGGAGGCCAGACATGGGTGGCGCAAGCCGCACTATCCGCACGAGCGGCTGCGCGGCGCGCTGAAGGAGACGCACGGCGTCGTGGTCTTCCACGAGCAGGTACTCAAGATCATCGAGGTGATGACGGGCCGCGACCTGTCCTTCGCCGAGTCGCTGCGGCGCACGCTGGCCTCGCCGGAGGGGCGCGAGCGGGTGCGCAAGCACTTCGTGCCGCTGGCCAGGTCCAACGGGTTCGGCGACGCGGCCGTGGACAAGGCGTGGAAGGTGCTGGACGCGTTCGGCGCGTTCGGGTTCTGCAAGGCGCACGCGGCGGCGTTCGCGCTGCCCACCTACCAGTCGGCCTGGCTCAAGCGGCACCACGCGGCCGCGTTCTTCGCCGGGGTGCTCACGCATGAGCCCGGCATGTACCCGCAACGCGTGATCATCGACGAGGCGCGGCAGTGCGGGGTCGAGATCCTGCCGCTCGACGTGAACAGGTCCGGCAAGGACTGGCGCGTGGAGCGGCTCGGCCCGCGGGTGCGGCTCAGGATCGAGCCGGGTGACTTCCGGGCCGGGGAGATCGGGAAGGGCTACGCGCTGCGGGTGCCGTTCTCCGCGATCAAGGGGGTGAGCGAGGCGGAGGTGGGACGCATGGTGGCCGGCCAGCCGTACACGTCGATCGCCGACTTCTGGGACCGCGCCCGCCCGTCGCGGCCGGTCATCGAGCGGATCGTCCAGGTGGGCGGCCTCGACGACCTGCACGACCTGCATCCGGGCGGGGCGCGCTGGCGGCCGGGGCGGCTGACCCGCCGCGACCTGATCGCCCAGGTCGGCGTCCTTGAACAGGCCTCCACGTCGGGCGTCAAGTCGTCCGCCACGAAGTCCAAGCGCTACACCCCGCCCGCCGCTCGTCCTGTTCCCAGGCACGAGGAAGCGGCGGTGCAGCTCCCGCTGGGCTTCGCCGAGCACATCGCGCCCGGCGAACTGCCCGAGATGACCGAGACCGAGATGGTGGAGGCCGAGCTGGAGATCCTGGGCATCGACATCAGCCGCCACGTCATCAGCTTCCACGACGAACTGCTCGACGCGATCGGGGTGGTGCGCTCCAAGGACCTGCTGACCCAGCGCAACGGGGCCGAGGTGCTGGTCGCCGGGGTCAAGGTGGCCACCCAGACGCCCGCCGTACGCTCGGGGCAGCGCGTCATCTTCACCACGCTGGACGACTCGACGGGGCCGATCGACCTGACGTTCTTCGAGTCGGTGCAGGGGCGGTGCGCGGCGACGGTGTTCGGGTCGTGGCTGATGGTGGCGCGGGGCGTGGTCCGGCGCACGGGGACGCGGGCGATCTCGATGCGCGCGGTGGACTGCTGGAACCTGGTCGACCTCGACGCCTTGTGGCGATCGAGCGGGATCGAGGCGGTCAGAGCGCTGCTCGACCAGGCTCCCGAGGACGCGGGTGGGGTCGGCGGGCGCCGCATCGAGTACGCCAACGGCTTCCGCCTGTCTCCGTACGCGGACCTGGGGCCGGTGGTCGCGCCGCCCACCCGCCGCCTCTGGCACGCCAGCCAGGGGAGTTCAGGTCCTAGTGCGGCGTGATCCTTGCTAGTGCGACGTGATTTTCCACCATTTCTTTTTTTACGGCACAGCCGCCCCCACCGCCACCCGCCGACCGTGGCCAGGGGCCTCCAGGAAGACGCCCGCTGACCGGCACGTGGCAGGCCGCCGTTACGGCGTCTTCTCAGCCGTCTCCGGGGTCATGGCTGGGCATGAGGCTCCGGCTGTCAACCCGTCTGTTCGAGCGGGGCGGTGGATTCGGGGGGCGGCTGGGGGAGCCGGGTGACCGTGCCCGCGTTGCGGAGGCGGCCCCGGCCCCGGGCGCTGGACATGGAGCACTGGATGCGGGTGATGTCGCGGACCGTGGCCGCGCACAGCAGGGCGGACACCGTCGCGCAGGCCAGCTCCGGAAGGCCGATGCCCGTCAGGTCGCCCGACGAGGAGCCGAGCGGGAGGCGGACGGTCACCAGGGCGAGCATGGCGAGCCAGGTCAGCCACCAGGCGGCCAGCAGAGCGAGCCAGCGGGGCCGCTGGTCCTTGGGCGGGCGGGCGCCGCGCCACACCTGGTCCAGCAGGAGCGGCGGCGCGATCAGGTTGACGCCGGGGATCAGCCAGGCGGCGGCCACCGGACCCGTGGGGGCCGAGCGATCATTGGCCTGCCGGGCCCGGATGAGCCAGGTGACGTAGGCCGCGGCGGCGGCGATCGCCGTGCCCGCGACCAGCATCATCAGCACGGCGAACACCGTCACGGCCCCGACCACCGCCTGGGCGTCGGCGCCGTGCGGACGGCCGCCGAACGCCGCGAGCTGGGTGGCGAGGCGACGGCCACGAGCCTGTTCGAAGATCACGAGAGCGCCCAGGGAGAGGACCTGTGCGGCAAGGGTCACGTAGACGACAGAAGCGGCCCTAGTGGGCGGTGCCTGGGCGTAGCGCACGTTGTTCTCCCCCCGGGCCATGCGCTGAGGTTCTGCTTCACTTCTATCCCGCCAGGCTCCTTGTTAATCAGCTGGACACATTTATCATCCAACGACACCGGATTCCCACGCCCAAGCTGCGATTCCCACCCGATTACGGACACGGAGCTTCCGTTGAATGCTCCCAAGATGGGTCTTAACCGTCGAAAGTGAGACAAACAGCTCGCCGGCCACTTCCTGGTTCGTCCGGCCCCGCGCCACCAGCCGTACGACGTCCAGCTCGCGGTCGGTCAGCGGATCGTTCAGCGGGACGGGGACGCGGACCTTGGGCTGGGCCAGGTGCTGCAGCAGCCGTACCGTCACCGAAGGCGACACCAGCGAGTCACCGCTCGCCGCCGCCTTGACCGCCTCGATCAGCAGGGTGGGCCCGCTGTCCTTGAGCAGGAACCCGAGGGCTCCGGCCCGCAGCGCGCCGTAGACGTACTCGTCCAGGTCGAAGGTGGTGACGATGACGACCCGCATGGGATTCTCGACACCGGGGCCGGCCAGGGCGCGGGTCACCTCGATGCCGTCCAGCTTGGGCATCCGGATGTCGAGCAGGCAGACGTCCGGCCTGAGCCGCCGCGCCTCGGACACCGCCTCCGCGCCGTCGGCGACCGCCGCTACGACCTCCATGTCCGGTTGCGCATCCAAAATCATCTGAAATCCGGTACGTACAAGCTGTTGATCGTCGGCGATGAGCACGCGAATAGTCACGCCCACAACTCTAGGATCAGCCGACGTCGCCAACTCTGGGATCAGCTCACGCTCGGCGACCCTGGGATCAGCTCGCGCTGCCAACCCTGGGATCAGCTCGCGCTGCCAACCCAGGGATCAGCTCGCGCTGCCAACCCAGGGGCCGGCCCGCGTCGGCGACTCCAGGATCAGCCGTTCGGCCGATGGGGAACCGGACGTCCGGCTGATCCGCCGGGCCCCTCCCCGGCGGGAGGCTCGACACCATGAACGACGTGCTTGTTGGACGAGCCCTGGCCAAGCGGTTCGGGCAGACGGTGGCCCTGGGCGGAGTGGACCTCGCGGTCCGCGCCGGGGAGGCCGTGGCGATCATGGGCCCCAGCGGCTCCGGCAAATCAACCCTGCTGCACTGCCTGGCCGGCATCATGAAGCCCGACTCCGGCGAGGTGCACCTGCTCGGCCAGCGCATCGACAACATGCGCGAGCGCGGCCGCAGCGCGCTGCGCCGTACCCGCTTCGGCTTCGTCTTCCAGTTCGGCCAGCTCCTGCCCGAGCTGCCCGCCGAGGAGAACGTGGCCCTGCCGCTGATGCTCGGCGACGTACCGAGGGCGCAGGCCGTACGGCAGGCCCGTGACTGGTTCGGGCCCCTCGGCCTGCACGGCATGGAGACCCGGCGGCCCGGCGAGCTGTCGGGCGGCCAGGCGCAGCGGGTCGCCATCGCCAGGGCGCTGGTCACCAAGCCCGCGGTGGTCTTCGCCGACGAGCCGACCGGCGCGCTCGACCAGACGACCGGCCAGGAGACGATGCGGCTGCTGGTCGAGGCGACCAAGCACAACGGCGCCTGCCTGATCGTGGTGACCCACGACCCCAACGTGGCCGGCTGGTGCGACCGCACGGTCGAGGTCCGCGACGGCCACCTGCTCGCGGGCGGGGTACGCGCGTGAACCTGGACCTGACCTGGCGGCTGCTCAAGGGTGGCGGGCGCAAGGGCCTGCTGGGCACCTGGCTGACCTTGGGAGCCGTCGCCGTCTCCATGGCGCTGCTGCTGTTCGCGGTGGCCGCCAACTACGCCTTCGAGGCCAGGGCCGACCGGAGCGCTTGGCGCAACCCGGTCCAGACCTCGGGAGAGGCCGTGGCGATCGAGGCGTCCCGTCATGACTTCGTCCGCGACAAGGACATCACCGTCGTCGACCTGGCGGCGCTCGGCGGGGAGGCGCCCGCGCTGCCGCCCGGCCTGGCCCGCTTCCCCGCGCCCGGCGAGGTCTGGCTCTCCCCGGCGCTGAAGGATCTGGCCGAGCAGTTGCCCGCCGACCAGCTCGCCGACCGCTTCCCGGGCACCAAAGGCGTACTCGGCGAGGAGGCGCTGCTCTACCCGGGCGAGCTGGTCGCGGTCGTCGGCCACAAGCCGGACGCGCCCGAGCTGACCGCGCAGCGGAGCGATGACTGGATCATCGCCAAACCCCCAGTGAGGGTGGCGAGCCTGGCGGGGGAGCCGACGGAGGACGCCAAGGCTTACCAGGTGCTGGCGCTGATTGCCGGGGTGCTCATGGTCGTGCCGCTGCTGGTGTTCGGGGGCGCGGCGGCCCGGCTCACCGTGGCCAGGAGAGATCAGCGCCTGGCCACGCTCAGGCTGGTCGGCGCCACGCCCGGCCAGGTGGTCGGGATGACCGTGGCCGAGGCGATGATCGTGGCCTTCGCGGGGGCGGTCACGGGCACGCTCGCCTACGCCCTGGCGGCGCCGCTGCTGGCCGGGATCCAGATCGGCGGCGGGCCGTGGTTCGTCTCCGACCTGTGGCCGAGCCCGCTGATCCTGGGCGGGCTGCTGGTCGCGGTCCCTCTGCTGGTGGGGCTCTCGGCCGTGGTGGGGCTGCGGCGGGTCGTGGTCAGCCCGCTCGGGGTGGCCAAGCGGGAGACGCCGCCCGCCATGCGCTTCGTCAGGGTCGTGGTCCTGCTCGTGGTGCTCGCCGCCGTTCCGCTGCTGAGTCGGGGCAACGCCGTGGGCCCCATCGCGGTGGTGATCGGCCTGGCCTTCCTCTGCGTCAACCTGGTCGGCCCGTGGGTGGTCGGGATCATCGGCCGCGTCACGGCCAGCCGGGCGAGCCGGCCCGCCCGGCTGCTGGCGGGCCGGCGGCTGGTGGACGATCCGCGCTCCGCGTGGCGCACGGTGAGCGGGGTGGCCATGACCGGCTTCGTCGCCGGGTTCCTCTGCCTGCTCAGTCCGGGCGCCTTCAACAGCAGCGGGGTTACGGGGCAGCTCCAGATAGCCGTCCCGGCGGATCAGACGGCCGCCGTGGCCGAGCAGGCGCGGACCCGGCTTAAGGAGGCGGGGATCACGGCCACGGTCAAGCCGGTGAAGAAGGTCGTCGTCGTCGCTCTCGGCACCTCGGCCGACGCCGCGGCCATCGACCGGGCCCGTACGGCGCTGGCCGGGCTGGTTCCCGGGCACACGCCCACCACGGACGCCGACGACGGGCACTTCGGCGTCCAGATCCTGGCCGACATCCGCGCGGGCACGGTGGTCGTGCTGTCGGTGTCGTTCCTGGTCGCCATCGCCAGCGCCGGGATCACGGCCGCGTCGTCGATCCTGGACCGCCGCCAGACGTACGGGCTGCTGCGCCTGGCGGGCACGCCGCTGGAGGTGCTCGACAAGGCGCGCAGGGCCGAGACGCTCATCCCGCTCACGGTGATGGGCGGCGGCGCGATCCTGGTCGGCGCGTTCTGCGCGACACCCTTCATGATCGGCGCGGTGAACTCGACCGGGATGATCACGCTGCTGATCTGCGTCGGACTCGGCTTCGCCGGCGTGATCGGAGCAGGGGCCCTGAGCAGACCCCTGCTCAACTCGATCACCACCGACCCAGCTCCCCGCCCCGACTAACGCGACGCTCGCCGCCCTTCCACTCCCCGGAGGGGCCTCCCTCCGCTCCCCCGGAGGGGGTATCCGACCGAGGGTCCTCAGCCACAACGGGCCGTCTTCTTGCGCTCCCCCGGAGGGGGTATCCGACCGAGGGTCCTCAGCCACAACGGACCGTCTTCTTGCGCTCCCCCGGAGGGGGTATCCGACCGAGGGACCTCAGCCACAACGGACCGTCTTCTTGCGCTCCCCCGGAGGGGGTATCCCACCGAGGGACCTCAGCCACAACGGACCGTCACAGGGACTGAGACGGTCAATGGTCGCCAGCCGTCAGTTCAGAACCAGGTCGCGGATGATCGTCAGTGACCGCTCGTCCCGCGGCCCCATCACCAGCAGGCTGGTGACCGGGCTCTGGCGCCAGAGTTCGAGGCGTTCCTTGATCCGCCCCGGCGGCCCGACGAGCGAGATGCCGTCGGCCAGCTCGTCCGGGATCGCCTGGAACGCCTCATCCTTCTTCCCAGCCAGATACAGCGCCTGGATGCGCTCGGCGGCCTCGGCGAACCCCATCCGGCCGATGATGTCGGCGTGGAAGTTGCGGTGCTTGGCACCCATACCGCCGATGTACAGCGTGAGCATCATCTTCACCCCGTCGAGCGCGGCCCGTACGTCGTCGGAGATCACCACCATGACCATGGCCGCGACGTCGAAGCCCGGCGCGGCGCCCGACAGCGCCTCGCCGTACATCTCCTCGATCTTGGACGGGAAGGCGAACAGCGGGAGCCAGCCCTGGCCGAGCTCGGCGGCCAGGGCCACGTTCTTGGGCCCTTCCGCCCCGAGATAGAGGGGGATGTCGGGCCGCAGCGGGTGGGTGATGAGCTTGAGCGGTTTGCCCAGCCCGTCCGCCAGGGGGAGCGGGTAGTGCGGTCCGCCGCTGGTCACCGGCTCCTCGCGGCGCCAGACCTGGCGCATGATGTCGACGTACTCGCGGGTCCTGGTCAGCGGCTTGGCGAACGGCTGGCCGTACCAGCCCTCGACCACCTGCGGCCCCGAGGCGCCGATGCCGAGCAGTAACCGCCCGCCCGTGAGATGGTCGAGTGTCATCGCGGTCATCGCCGTGGTGACGGGTGGCCTGGCCGACATCTGGGCGATCGACGTGCCGAGTTTGATGCGCGAGGTCCGCGCGCCGTACCAGGCCAGCGGCGTGAAGACATCGCTGCCGTACGCCTCGGCGGTCCATATCGAGTCATAGCCGAGCCGCTCGGCCGTCAGGACGGTTTCGGTCGCGTCGTCCGCGTTGCGCTGCCAGTAGCCAAGCTGTAAGCCGAGCTTCATGTGACACCTCCGGAATTTAGTTCTATTACGGCTGCGGCGGAGCCGGGTGTCAATGCATGATCTTCCGGGGAAATCACCCTCGTGGTTAACGTTCTGTGTCGACTCGCTTGCGCGCTGCTGTTTCTTTCGGCAGGCGCGCTGCCCGTGATTCGTCCGGCGGTGGCCTCCGGGGCAAGCCGGCCGAACATCGTCATGGTGATGGCGGACGACCTGGAGTACGGGGCGCTCTCCTACTTTCCCGCGATAGATCAGCAGTTGGTGCAGCAGGGCGCCTCGTTCGAGCGATTCTTCGTGTCCAACTCCTGGTGCTGCCCATCGCGCACGACGATCCTGCGTTCCCAGTACGTCCATAGTCATGGCGTGCTGACCAACACCGCGCCGGAAGGTGGCTTCGACCGCTTCCACACCCTGGGTCTGGAACAGTCCACGATCGGCACCTGGATGCAGCAGGTCGGCTACCGCACGGCGCTGATGGGCAAGTTCCTCAACCACTATCCAGGCGGCACCGCCACGCAGACGTACGTGCCGCCCGGCTGGCACGAGTGGGACGTGCCCGTGCGCAACCTCTATCAGGAGTACGGTTACCGCCTCAACGAGAACGGCAACCTGGTCGACCACGGCTGGGGCGAGCAGGACTACCTGTCCGACGTGCTGGCGGGCAAGGCCAGAGACTTCATCAACGCCGGCTCGGAGCCGTTCTTCCTCTATCTCGCCCCCATCGCGCCGCACAACCCGGCCAATCCGGCCGTCCGCAACATGGACGCGTTCCCCTGGTCGCAGGCGCCGCGCACGCCGTCGTTCAACCAGGCGGACGTGTCGGAGGAGCCGGAGTGGCTGCGATCGAGGCCGCAGCTCTCGCCGGAGGGCATCGACGAGGTCGACGAGCGCTACCGCAGGAGGCTGCGGGCCATGCTCGGTGTCGACGACCTCGTCAACTCGGTGATCACCACCCTGCGCGACTCCGGCAAGCTCGACAACACCTACATCTTCTTCACCTCCGACAACGGCTTCCACCTGGGGACGCATCGCCTCCCTCAGGGCAAGACCACCCCGTTCGAGGAGGCCATTCATGTCCCGCTGGTGGTGCGCGGGCCGGGCATCGAGCCGGGCTCGAAGATCAACGAGATGACGGCGACGGTGGATCTGGCGCCCACGTTCGCCGCGCTCGGCGGGGCGGCGGTGCCGCCGTTCGCCGAAGGACGGTCGCTGGTGCCGCTGTTGGAGGGGAAGCACCCGTCGCCGTGGCGGCGGAACGTGCTGGTCGAGTTCAGCCGACCGGCCAACCGGTCGTCGGCCGCGCAGACGCCGGTGCCCTCCTATGAGGCATTGCGTACGGAGACGCACACCTACGTGAGGTACGTCACCGGCGAGATACAGCTGTACGACCTCACCCGAGATCCCTACGAGTTGCACAACCTCGCCCGGTTCGCGGACCCGGGACTGGTGCTGCAACTCCAGGAACGGCTGTCGAGGATGCACTCCTGCTCGGGCGCCGAATGCCTGGAAGCCGACTCAGCCGGCTGAGCAGGCGGCGGGGACCGGCAGGCGGCCCGCCCGGTAAGCGCTCGGGGGCACGCCCATCACCGCACGGAACTCCGCCGTCATGTGCGACTGGTCGTAGTAGCCCGCGTCGGCGGCCAGTGAGGCGCCCTCTTCGCGACACACCCTGGCCAGCACGCCACGGACCCGGCTGATCCGGGCGAACCGCTTGGGCGGGACACCGACGCCGCCCGTGAACAGGTTGCGCAGGTGCCGCTCACTCACCCCCAGCTCTCTGGCAACCGCGACGACCGGAGGCGCCGCCGCGACACCCACCAGGTCGCCACGATCCAGCGCCGTCACGCCCACCAGGTCGCCACGGTCGAGCGCCGCCCCGGCCGAGAGCAGCGCCGCCGCCGCGCCCACCAGGCCGGCGCGGTCCAGGTCGGCGGGCGATTGCGCGGCCAGCCGATCAAGGAACGCCGCCTCCAGGCGCGCCATCACCCGCTCCGCCCAGTCATTTTCCATCACCATGCCCGTCAGCTCTTCGGCCAGCCGGTCCGCCCGTACCCCCCAAAGGTCCCGGAGCGGGACGACCTGGTCCACGAGCTCGCTCAGCGGCACCCCGAGCAGCGGCCGGGCGGTCCCCGGGCGCAGCCGTACCGTGACGCAGTGCGGCACGTCCTTGGGCGCCAGGTACGACGCCCGCGTACGCGGCCCCAGCACGTACAGGCGCCCGCCCCCGTCCACCGTGCGGAAGGCCACCGTCGGCGTGGTGTCGGGCTTCCGGACGTGAATCCGCTGGGTTCCCAGGAGTGCTCCATCCATAGTGCCGATTCTTCCTATAAGCGACGCCAGGTGCGCTGTCAGCCTGGCTGACATGATTCTGATCACCGGTGCCACGGGCACCATAGGCAGCCAGACCGCCCGCCTGCTCATCGAGCGCGGCGAGGCCGTACGGTCGATGACCCGGGACCTGTCCCGCGCGCCCGGCGGCGAGGCCGTCCAGGCCGACTTCGAAGACCCGCGATCGCTGCGGCGGGCGTTCGAGGGCGTGTCGGCCGCTCTCCTGCTGACCGGATTCGGCGGGCGGCTGAAGGAGCACGACCAGGCCATGATCGGGGCGGCCGTGGCGGCGGGCGTCAAGAAGGTGGTGAAGCTCTCGGCCATCGGCACGGGCGACAGCGACGACCCCGACGATGTCAGGTCGTGGCACGTGCCAGGTGAGGAGGCCATCAAGGCGAGCGGCATGTCGTGGACCATGCTGCGCCCGGCCGGCTTCGCCGCCAACTCACTGGGCTGGGCGGAAGCCGTCAGGTCGGGCGGCCCGATCCCCAACTTCACCGGCGACGGCGTGCAGCCCATCATCGACCCGCGCGACATCGCGGCCGTGGCGGTGGCCGCTCTCACCACGAGCGCGCACGACTCGCGCACCTACGACCTCACGGGACCGGACCTGCTCAGCGTCCCCGCCCAGGTGGCGATCCTGGCCAAGGTGCTCGGCCGCCCGCTGGAGACCGTCGAGATCCCCATCGAGGCGGCCAAGGAGCAGATGCTCGCCTCGGGCGCCGATCCGAGCCTGGTCAAGGTCGCGGCGACGGGCTGGACCATGCTCAAGGAGGTGGGCTGGCCGCATCTCTCGGACGACGTCCAGTCGGTGCTGGGCCGCCCGGCCACCTCCTACGAGTCCTGGGTCCAGGACCACCGAGCCGCGTTCAGCTAGGGGCCTTCAGCTGAAGGCGTGTAAGGAGCGTTCAGCTGAGCGAGGGGTAGGCGTGGGCGAGGTGCTCGGCGACCGCGTTCGCGGCCTCGTCGGGATCGCCCGCCCGTACGGCCGCGAGGATGCGTTCGTGGTCGGCGCGCAGCACGGACGTGTCGCCGAGCCGTGTCACCGCCTCCACCGCGTAGCGTCTCATCGAGTCGCGCAGCGACCGCATGATGGCCGCGATCAGCCGGTTCCCTGACGCGTCGGCCAGCGCGCAGTGGAAGGCGGTGTCGTGCTCGACGAACTCCTCGGCCGAGGTCGCGGCGTCCATGCCCGCCAGGGCCGTGGCGAGGTCGGAGGTGTCGGATCCGGCCGAGGCGGCGCGGGCCGCCGCCCAGCGTTCGATCATCAGCCGGGTGTCGATCACCTCGCGCAGCTCCAGGCTGGCCAGTCCCAGATGCAGCCTGAGCAGATCGGTGAGCGCCGTGTCGGGGCGGGAGGTCAGCACCGCCCCGGCATCGGGCCCCCGCCCCACCTGCGACGACACCACGCCGAGCGTCTCCAGCACGCGCATGGCCTCCCGTACCGACGAGCGGCTGACCCCCAGTTGCTCGGCGAGGCTGCGCTCGGCGGGCAGCCGGTCGCCCGCCTTGAGACCGTCTTCGGCGATGCGCCGTTCGATCTGTGCGATGACGTCCTCGAACGTACGGGTCCGCCGGACGGGCTGCCAGTCGGCCACCATTGTCCCCCTCGTGCGGCTTCGATATGGTCTGACCATACTGTGGTCAGACCATACATCGGAAGGAGAGCCGTGCGAGTCGCCCTGTTCATCACGTGCGTGAACGACACGCTCTTCCCCGGCACCGGCAAGGCCGTCGTGTCGCTCCTGCGCAGGCTCGGCTGCGAGGTGGACTTTCCCACCGCCCAGACGTGCTGCGGCCAGATGCACGTCAACACGGGTTACCGCGACGAGGGCGTACGGCTGGCGCGCCGCTTCACCGAGGTGTTCGCCGGGTACGACGCGGTCGTCGCGCCGTCCGGATCGTGCGCCGCCATGGTGCGCGAGCAGTATCCCAAGCTGGTACGGCAGGGGAGCAGGGGAGCGGCGGCGATCGCCGAGGTCGCGCCCAAGGTCTACGAGCTGTCCGAGTTCCTGCTCGACGTCCTCAAAGTCGACGACGTAGGCGCATATTTCCCGCACCGGGTGACATATCACCCGACATGTCACTCGCTGCGCGGCCTTCACCTCGGCGACCGTCCGACCAGGCTCCTCCAGAACGTCCGGGGCCTGGAGCTGGTCCCGCTCCCGGCGGCCGAGGAGTGCTGCGGCTTCGGCGGCACCTTCTCGGTCAAGAACCCGGCCGTCTCCGCCGCCATGGGCGCCGACAAGGCGCGCAGCGTGCTCGACACGGGCGCGGAGGTGCTGTGCGCGGCCGACAACTCGTGCCTGATGCACATCGGCGGCACGCTCGGCCGGCAGCGGACCGGTGTCCGGGTCATGCATCTCGCCGAGATCCTCGCCTCCACCGAAGAGGGCGGTGCCCAATGAGCGCGACATTCCTCGGCATGCCAGGAAATTTCCCGAAAAATGCGGCGGAGGCCGTACAGAACTCCCAGCTCCGCTACAACCTCCGCAAGGCCACGCACACCATCCGCGGCAAGCGCGCGAACGTCGTCAGCGAGCTCCCCGACTGGCAGGAGCTCCGCGCGGCCGGCAAGGCGATCAAGGACGACACCCTGCGTCACCTCGACCGCTACCTCATCCAGCTGGAGGAGGCCGTGACCAGGGCGGGCGGCCACGTCCACTGGGCCCGCGACGCCGACGAGGCCAACCGCATCGTCACCCGGCTGATCCAGGCCACGGGCGAGAGCGAGGTGGTCAAGGTCAAGTCGATGGCCACCCAGGAGATCGGCCTCAACGAGGCGCTGGCCGCGCAGGGCATCACCGCCTACGAGACCGACCTGGCCGAGCTGATCGTGCAGCTCGGCGACGACTTCCCGAGCCACATCCTGGTGCCCGCGATCCACCGCAACCGGGCCGAGATCCGCGAGATCTTCCTCGACAAGATGCGCCCGGTCCCGGCGGACCTCACCGACGAGCCACGCGCGCTGGCCGAGGCCGCCCGGCTGCACCTGCGCGAACGCTTCCTCAAGAGCAAGGTCGCCGTCTCCGGCGCCAACTTCATGATCGCCGAGACCGGCACGCTGGTGGTGCTGGAGTCCGAGGGCAACGGCCGGATGTGCCTCACGCTGCCGGAGACCCTGATCAGCGTGGTCGGCATCGAGAAGCTGCTGCCCTCCTGGCGCGACCTCGAGGTCTTCCTGCAGCTGCTGCCGCGCAGCTCCACCGGCGAGCGCATGAACCCCTACACCAGCATGTGGACCGGCTCGGCCGAGGGCCAGGACTTTCACCTGGTGCTCCTCGACAACGGCCGCACGAACGTGCTCGCCGACGAGGTGGGCCGCCAGGCGCTGCGCTGCATCCGCTGCTCGGCCTGCCTGAACGTCTGCCCGGTCTACGAACGCGCGGGCGGCCACGCCTACGGCTCGGTCTACCCGGGCCCGATCGGCGCGATCCTCACCCCGCAGCTCAGGGGCATGTCGTCGGAGCTGGACGCCTCGCTGCCGTACGCCTCCAGCCTCTGCGGCGCCTGCTACGAGGTGTGCCCGGTCGCGATCGACATCCCCGAGGTGCTCGTGGACCTGCGCGCCAAGGTCCGCCACGCGCCGGCCGAGCGGGCGGGCATGCGCGTCGCGGGCTGGATACTCAACGACGAGGTACGGCTGGCGAAGGCGCAACGCCTGGCCACCCGCTTCCGCAAGGTGGTGCCGAAACGCCTGCCGGGCCCCCTGTCGGCCTGGACCGACACCCGGGACCTGCCGGAGATCCCGGAAGAATCATTCAGAGACTGGTGGGAGCGGAATGAGCGCGCGTGACGAGATCCTGGCCAGGGTCCGCCGAGCCGTGGCAGGCGCCCCCGAGGTGACGATCCCGCGCGGCTACCGTACGGCCGCGCAGGTAGATGACCTCGTGGGCTTGTTCGCCGAGCGGGTGGACGACTACCGCGCCGTCGTGCACGTGCTGCCTGCGGCCGAGGTGCCCGGCAAGGTGGCCGAGCTGGTGGCCGACCGCCGGATGGTCGTGCCCGACGGGCTGCCGGCCGAGTGGCAGGTGCCCGGTGCCGTCGCGGGCGGCTCCGTGGCCGAGCTGGACGCCGCCGACGGGGTGATCACCGGCTGCGCGGTGGCCATCGCCGAGACCGGCACGATCGTCCTCGACTCGGGCCCCGGCCAGGGCCGCAGGGCGCAGACCCTGGTGCCCGACTACCACCTGTGCGTGGTCCGCGCGGACCAGATCGTGGCCGGCGTGCCCGAGGCGGTCGCCCGGCTCGACCCGGTCCGCCCGCTGACCTGGATCAGCGGCCCGTCGGCCACCAGCGACATCGAGCTCAACCGGGTCGAGGGCGTACACGGGCCGCGGACGCTGGAAGTGATCATTAGTACCTGATGACCGCCGCCGCGTCCGAGATCTCCGGGCTGAACCACAGCTCGGCGTCCGTCATGGTCGCGGCTCTGGTCAGCGCGGAGTCCGCGCGCTCCGGCACCGGATCCTCCACCCCCCAGCCGCGTAGCTCCTCGGGGGCGGTGGCCAGCTGCGTGCCGCCTCCGCCGCCGATCCACATGGGCTTGGTCACCTTGCCCGGCATCAGCACCGCGTGCACCCTGCCCTCCCGCAGGGCGTGCGCGACCTCGGCCAGCCCGGTGGGCCCGCCGGTCTCCCGGTAGCGGTCGAGCAGCTCCGCCCGCCGCCGGTCGAGGTAGGAGTCGAGCGCGGTCTCGACGTCTCGTTCGAACTGCTCGTGGTCGGCGTGGCTGCCGTGTTCGACCATCATCACGCGGTCCACGGACTTCGTTCCGAGATGATCGCAGACCAGCGAACGCGACTTCGGATCGCCGGCCACCACGACGAGTTCGAGGCCGAGCCGCCGGACCTGCTCGTCGATCTCGTGCGCGACGACCTTCGCGCTCTCCTCCCACACCTCCTCCATGTCGCGCTCGAATCGCTTCCGCGACCAGCCACCCCAGCTGGTCCTGTGCAGCGGCCACGGAGTGGGCTCCACGGTGGGCCGCCGGGGGGAGCCGCTGCCGAAGACGGCCAGCTCGGTGCCCGCGTGGTCCACGATGGCCCGCAGGTGCGGCACGTTCTCTCCGCGCAGCATCAGCATGGGCGTCACCAGCGGCAGCGGGCTGTACGCGGCCAGCTCCGGCGCCTCGGCGAGCGTCTCAGCCAGCACCACGTCGCCGTGGGTGGCGAACATCACCCGCGCGGCCACCGACCCCGCCGCCTCCGACTCCAGAGCGTCGAGCGTGTCCGGGTCCACCTCACCGCGGAGCTGGGCGCGCAGGTCACGCCAGTGCCTCTCGCGGTCGCGCCCGGCGAGGGTGCTCAGATAGACCGAGGCGTACGGCCCGCGGCGTTCATAGAGCGGCCGGATGAAGTCGAGCCGCACCACTCACCACCTCCGCTTCTCCATGCTGAGCCCGAGCGCCTCCGTGGCCTGCCCGATGGTGTGGTACTGCCGCTCCGGGAGCGAGTGCAGCAGCTCCAGCACCTCGTCGGGCGCGTGCCGATGCTCGGCGTGCCGCAGCAGGTCCTCCCTGGATGAGGGGAAAGAGGTGTCATTGACCCATTCGAAGAGCTCGGCGCCCTCGGCGTGCGTGAGGTCGCCGCCCCTCTCGTGCTCGCGCTGCTCGTCAAGGTGTTCGGCGCTGCCACATTCCATGGTGGTCTCACTCCTCTCTAGGGCGACCTACCCCCGCTTTCATGGGCAAACATCGCGGCTGTGTACCCTGCCGAGGGTGTTCGATCCCGGTGTGAGAATCACCACCGCGCGGCTCGTGCTCCGGCCTTTCGGCATCTCGGACGCCGACCGGATCCGCTCGATCGTGCAGTCCGGTGCCCAGTTCCTGCCGCCCGGCACCCCCGCCAAGGTGTCGGGCATCGCGCAGTGGCTCAAGACCGGCGTGCACGAGCTGCGCCGCTCCGGGCAGGGCGTGCACCTGGCGATGGCCGACGCCGACGACCGCGTCGTGGGCGCCATCAGCCTGTTCAAGACCGCGTGGGGCGCGGGAACGACCGAGGTCGGCTACGGCGTGCACCCCCTCTACCGGGGCCGCGGGTTCGCGCCCGAAGCCGTACGCGGGCTGGTCGAGTGGGTGTTCGCCACCACGGAGCTGCGCAGGATCGACCTGACGGCCAACCTCGACAATCTGGCCTCGCTACGCGTCGCACAGAAAGCGGGCTTCACCTGGGAAGGCGTGCTCCGGGACGCCGCGATGGAGGACGACGGGCCGCACGATCTGGTGATGTTCGGCCTGCTGCGCGGCGACAGCCGCGTCCCGTCCGACACGCTGCCCCGCACCGAGCTGCGTACCCGGCGGCTGCTGCTCAGACAGCCGGCCGAGGCCGACGTGGCGGACCTGGCGGCCACGGGCGCCGACCCGCTCACCCAGGCCGAGACCGGGCTGCCGCGCGGCTACACGCAGGCGGACGCCCGCGCGTTCATCGGCGCCGCCGAGCGGATCAGGACCAGGGGACAGGGGATCGCCTACACCGTGGCGGAGCTGGCCGGCGGCCGTTTCGTGGCGAACGTGGACCTCAGGGACGCCGACTGGGTCAACAGATCGGCGGAGGTCGGCTACATGACCGCGCCCTGGGCACGCGGCCAGGGGTACGCGGGGGAGGCCGTGCTGGCGATCGCCCGCTGGCTGTTCGTCACGCAGGGCTTCGGACGGCTGCAACTGCGGGCGGCGGTCACCAACATAGCCTCGCAGCGGGTGGCGGAGAAGGCGGGCTTCGTCCGCGAGGGCGTGGCGCGCAACGCGCTCCAGGGGCGTGACCTGGTCGTCTACAGCCTCACGCCGGCCGATCTGGCGTGACGGATCGCACCGGTCCGGCCGGGCAGGACGGGGTGGTTCGTGCGGACAGGCACACCGGACAGGCGTTCGTACCCTTTGTGAAACACCGCGGCACCCGTCACCCTTAGTGGTGAGGCGGTGGTGCGCATGATCACAGTGGTCGGGTGGGACGGATCGGAGCTGTCGGCCAGGGCGGTCGAGCGGCTGCGCGGGGCGACGCTCGTGGTGGGGCCGGACGCCATCATCGGGCAGCTCAGGCTGACCGCTTCGGTCGTGGCCGACGGGTCGCTGCTCCAGACCCTCGACAGCCACTTCGAACAGGGCGAGGGCGCCGCCGTGGTCGTCGCCGAGGGTGATCCCGGCTTCTTCGGCGTGGTGCGCAGGCTGCGCGCCCACGGGCTCAAGCCCGACGTACTTCCCGCCACCTCGCTCGTCACCCGCGCCTTCGCCCGCGCCGGGCTCAACTGGGAGGACGCGCTCGTCGTCGCCCCGGTCGGCCCGCACCAGCTCAACCGGGTGGTCAACGCCTGCCGGGCGCACCCCAAGGTGGCCCTGCTGGTCGCGCCCGGCGTCGGGCCGGGCGACATCGCCCGCGAGCTGGCTCCGACGACCCCGCGCGAGCTGATCGTCTGCGAGGACATCGGCGGACCCGACGAGCGGGTCACCCACAGCCGCATGGGCGAGGCCACCACCCGGCCGTGGAAGGACCCCGACGTGGTGCTCGTCATCGACCCCCTCCACCAGGCCAGGGAGCCCGGCTGGGTGGCGGGCGCGCAGCCGGGGCCGGCCGAGTGGGCGCTGCCGTTCGAGAGCTCGATACCGGCCGAGGTCAGGGCGTACATCCTGGCCAAGCTCGGCCCCCGGCTCGGCGACCTGGTCTGGGACGTGGGCGCGGGCTCCGGCGAGATCGCCGTCGAGTGCGCCCGGCTCGGCGCCGCCGTCGTGGCCGTCGAGCGGGAGGAGGCGGCCTGTGCCCGGCTGCGCGCCACCGTACTCGAACACGGCGTCAAAGTGGCCCTGGCCAGGGGGCAGGCGCCACCCGCGCTCGAACCGCTGCCCGATCCCGACGCCGTCTTCGTCGGCGGGGGCGGAACCGACGTCATCGTGGCCTGCGCCGCCCGCCGACCGCGCACGCTGGTCTGCGCGCTGAAGACGGTCGAACGGGTCTCCGCGGTGCTCGACCGGCTCCGCGAGCACGGCTATCGTGCCGAGGGCACGCAGATAATCGCCTCAAAGCTCACCATTCAGCCGGACGGATCGCATAGCCTGGCCGCGGCCGACCCTGTCTTCGTCGTACACGCGACCCCCTCGCGTGTGGCGTGACCTGTTTCAACCGGCACGCATCGGTTATCCTCGCGTGTCTTGCCTACGCACCGGAGATTCCCTCAATGAAGCCCCCGCTCCTGCTCATCGGGCAGGGCTCGAACGATGACGCCGACTCCGCCGAGTTCGGCCGGTTCGTCCACAGGCTCCGATGCCGCCTGGACCAGCGGGCCGCCGACGTCTCCGGAGGCTATCTGGAGCGCGCCACGCCACGGGTGAGCGAGTCCGTCGCCTCCCTGGTCGCCCGGGGCCACCACCGTCTGGTGGCGCTGCCGCTGAGCCTCAGCCGGGTGGGCGCGGAGTTCCCCGCCGCCATGGCCAGGGTGCAGGAACGCCACCCGACCCTCATGTGCGACTATGGCCGCCCGCTGGGCCCCGACCCCCGTGTGCTCGCGCTGCTGGCCGAGCGCCTCAACGACGCCGCCACCGAGATGCCCAAGCTGCGCCCGCTGGAGCTGGTCGGCGGCCGGCCGCGGCTGCGGGCCGTCGACTCGGCGACCACCGAGCTGCCCCTGCACGTCGAGCCGGGAGAGACCGCGGTCGTCCTGGTCGGCGAGGGCTCCACCGATCCGGCGGCCAACGCCGAGATCCACCGCGTCTCGCGGCTGTTCTGGGAGACGCACGCCTACGACTTCATGACGGTCGAGACCGCCTTCGTCTCGGTCACGCCGCCCGGAGTGCCCGGCGGGCTCGAACGCTGCCGCCGGCTGGGCGCCAAGCGGGTGATCGTCGTCCCGTACCTGCTGTTCGCGGGCGGGATGCTGGAGCGGGTGTGGGCGCAGGCGCTGGCCTATGGCGCCGGCCACCCCGATCTCGACATCCGTTGCGCCGAGGTGATCGGCGACTGCGAGACCCTGGCCGATGTCGTCATCGACCGTTACGAGGAAGCGCTCCAACTGGTCCCCTGACCCCTACTCGGAGGTAAGCCGTGCTCGCTGAGACGCTCGCCGCGATTCGCCCCGCCGACCCGCGCGCCATCGCCGACGCTCGGGCCTACCAGGACCGCCTCACCAAGCCGCGCGGCTCGCTCGGCGCGCTGGAAGAGGTCGCGGTACGTCTGGCGGGCGCCGCGGGCACCACCCCGCCGCCCATGCCGACCCCGGCGGCCCTGGCCATCTTCGCGGCCGACCACGGCGTCCACGCCCGGAACGTCACCCCGTGGCCGCAGGAGGTCACGATCCAGATGGTCGCCAATTTCCTGTCCGGCGGCGCGGTGGCCAACGCCTTCGCCAAGCAGGTCGGCGCGACGGTGACCGTGGTCGACGTGGGCGTCGCGGCGGACCTGCCCGACGCGCCGGGCCTGGTGAAGCGGAAGATCGACTACGGTACGGCCGACCTGGCCGCTGGTCCGGCCATGACGGTGGATCAGGCCGTACAAGCTCTCGAAGCCGGCATCTCGGTGGCCCGCGACCTGGTGGCGGGCGGCGCCCGCTGCCTGATCACCGGTGACATGGGCATCGCCAACACCACCGCCTCCGCCGCGCTGATCTCCGCCTTCACCGGCCGGGACCCGGCCGACGTGACGGGCCGGGGGACCGGGATCGACGACGAGACGCACGCCCGCAAGGTGGACGTGATCCGTGAGGCGCTCCGGGTGAACGGCGTCAACTCCGTCATGTCCCTGCCCAACGACGCCCTGCGAGCCCTGGCCGCCGTGGGCGGGTTCGAGCACGCGGCGCTGGTGGGCTTCATCCTCGGCGGCGCCGCCGCCCGCGTGCCGCTGATCCTCGACGGGGTCATCGCCGGGGCGGCCGCCCTCGTGGCCGCGGCGCTCGACCCCGCCGCGCTGGACCACTGCGTCGCCGGGCACCGCTCGGCCGAGGTGGGCCACACCGCCGCACTCGGCCACCTCGGCCTGCGCCCCATGGTGGACCTGGAACTGCGGCTGGGGGAGGGCACCGGTGGGCTGCTCGCCTACCCGCTCGTCTGCGCCGCCGTACGCGTCATGCACGAGGTCGCCACCTTCGACTCGGCGGGAGTGACCGAAAAACACGTGTGATGATGGGGCCATGTCGAGATACGGCCCCATGTACGGCCCCGATATCACCTTCCTCGGCGTCGAGCGGTGCGATGTCGGCGACCCCGCGACGTACGCGGGGGCCGACGTCGTGATCATCGGGGCGCCGTTCGACGGCGGCACCTCCAACCGTCCCGGGGCCAGGTTCGGCCCGATGGCCCTGCGCCAGGCCTGCTACCTGCCGCACGACGGCTCCAGGCCCAGCCTGGCCCTGCGCGTCGACGCGCTGCGGGACCTGCGCGTGCTCGACGCGGGCGACGTCGAGTGCTACTCCGGCGACGTCGAGTCCTCGCTGGCCGCCATCGAGGACGCGGTCCACCGCGTCGCCGCCTCCGGGGCCGTGCCGCTCGTCCTGGGCGGCGACCACACGGTCGCGCTGCCCGACGCCAGGGGCACCTCCAGGGCGTACGAGCCGGGCCGGACCTCGATGATCCACTTCGACGCACACGCCGACACGGGCAACATCGCCTTCGGCCACCTGTACGGCCACGGCCAGCCCATGCGCCGCCTCATCGAGTCCGGCGCCATCCGCGGCGACCGGTTCCTGCAGATCGGGCTGCGCGGCTACTGGCCGGGTCCCGAGACGCTCGGCTGGATGGCCGAGCAGAACATGCGCTCGTACGAGATGACCGAGATCGTCACCCGAGGGCTCGAAGAGTGCCTGACGGAGGCGTTCGGCATCGCGCTCGACGAGTGCGACCAGATCTTCCTGTCCGTCGACATCGACGTCTGCGACCCCGGGCACGCCCCCGGCACGGGCACCCCTGAGCCGGGCGGCCTGTCGGCCAGGCAGCTTCTCGACTCGGTCCGGCGGATCTGCTACGAACTGCCGGTGGCCGGTATGGAGGTGGTCGAGGTGGCTCCGCCGTACGATCACGCGGACATCACCGCGTTCCTCGGGAACCGGGTTATCCTTGAGGCGCTGTCAGCGATGGCCAGACGCCGGAAGGACGATAATGGCGGGCCCCGCTGGGATCCTCACCAGCCGCTTCTTGACGGCCGATAAATCTCTCGGTAAGACCCGGTAGGTTTACCTCTTAACACACCAAGCTTCGCGAACGGGAGATTCCCCAGCATGGGCCCCTACCTCCTCGGCCTGCGGCTTTCCGGGCGCAGGGTCCTCGTCGTGGGCGGCGGGCGCGTCGCGCAGCGGAGGGTGCCGGCGCTGCTGGAGGCGGGCGCCGAGGTCACCGTGGTGTCCACGAGCGTCACGCCCGCGCTCGACGACCTGATCGCCTCCGGCCGGGTCACCTGGCACGCCCGCCCCTACGAGGTCGGCGACTGCGACGGCGCCTGGCTCGTCCAGGCGTGCACCGACGACAAGTCCGTCAACACAGCCGTCGCGGCCGAGGCCGAGGCCAAGCGGATCTGGTGCGTGCGAGCCGACGACAAGGACGCCTCCGCCGCCTGGACGCCCGCCTCCGGGCGGGTGGACGAGATCACCGTGGCCGTGACCGCCGGCGGCGACCCGCGCAGGGCGGCCGGCATCAGGGACGCGGTCGTGGGCGCGCTGCGCGACGGCACGGTCGACGCTCGCCGCAGCCGCACCAAACCCGTCGGCGTCGCCCTGGTCGGCGGCGGCCCCGGCGATCCCGGGCTTATCACCGTGCGCGGCCGGCAACTGCTCGCGCAGGCCGACGTCGTGGTCGCCGACCGGCTCGCGCCCCGCGCCCTGCTCGACGAGCTGGCGCCCGACGTCGAGCTCATCGACGCCGCCAAGGTCCCCTACGGCAGGTCCCTTTCGCAGGAGACCATCAACGAGTTGCTCGTCGACCGGGCCAGGCAGGGCAAGTTCGTGGTCCGCCTCAAGGGCGGCGACCCGTTCGTGTTCGGGCGCGGCGGCGAAGAGATGATCGCCTGCGCCCAGGCGGGCATCCCGGTGCTCGTGGTTCCCGGCATCACCAGCGCCGTGGCGGTGCCCGCCTCGGCCGGGGTTCCGGTGACGCATCGCGGGGTCAGCCAGGAGTTTCACGTGATCTCCGTGCACGTCGCGCCGGACGACGCCCGGTCGACCGTCGACTGGCCGGGGCTGGCCCGTTCGCAGGGCACGCTGGTGCTCATGATGGCCGTCGAGAGGCTGGCGAAAGTGGCCGAGGCACTCCTGAGAGATGGACGCCCTCCGGAGACTCCCGTAATGGTGGTACAGGACGGTACTCTTCCGACCCAGCGGGCGGTTGTGGCTCCACTTTCCAGCGTGGCCGACCGCGTGTCCGCGGCTGGTATACGGCCGCCGGCGATCGTCATCGTCGGCGACGTCGTAAGGGTCGGCCAGGAGGTCGAGATGGTCAGAGCGGAGCGCCTGCCGTGAACACGGCCATGGATGACGGGCGGCAGGAGTCGCCTGGGGAGCAGACGTTGAGCTTCCGCGCCTTCACGGACGAGTCCGCGGCGCCGGCCGCCGCGGCCGAGGAGGAGGCGCCGTCTCCGACCGGAGAGTCTCACGACGAGCCGGCGGGGCTTGAGGCGTCGTCCGAGGAACCCCCTGACGGGCCTCAGACGTCGTCTGACGCTGGTGACGCTGGTGACGCTGGTGACGTCGGCGCGTCGGAACCGGAAGCGCCGGAGGCGGGGGCCGAGTCGGACGAGCCGGCTGACGAGGAGCCTGACGTGCGGGCGGAACCGGAGGAGTCTGAGGCTCTGTCTGACGAGGAGCCCGCGGAATCAGCCGAGCCCGCGGAATCAGCCGAGCCCGCGGAATCAGCCGAGCCCGCGGAATCAGCCGAGCCCGCGGAATCAGCCGAGCCCGCAGGGCGCGACCAGCCCGCGGAGCCGGCCTGGCTCAGGGAGCTCGACGAGGCGGAGGCACGGGCGGAGCTCGCGGAGACCAATGAGCCGCAGCAACCGGCCGGGTTCCTGACACTCGATGAGCCGGAGGCGCGGGTCGAGCCTGCGGAGAGCGACGAGTCTGCCGAGGACGAGCCTGCGGGATCGGCGGATGTCCGCCCGGAGCCGTCCGCGTGGCAGTTCCCGGACCCCCAGGCCGAACAGGACTCGGACCCGCAGGCCGGACAAGTCTCGGACCCACAGGCCGGACAAGTCTCGGACGACGCGCAGGCCGTACACGATGAGCCCGTAGAGCCCGTAGAGCCTGCGGAGGCGGTCGGCGCGGAGCAAGGCGCGGCTGGGCGGCCCCCCGCCCGGCGGGTCGAGCCGCTGCCCCCCGAGATGGTCGCCGCGCTGACGGCGGCGCTCGACGCGCTCCGCGAGAGCGTGTCCGACCTGCGGTTCGGGCTGGACCTGCCGGGTGCGGCCGAGGCCAGGCAGGCCCGCGCCGACCTGCTCGCCCAGCTCAAGGACTACGTGCTCCCGAGAGTACGGACGAACACCGCGCCCGCCCTCATCGTGGTCGCGGGCTCGACCGGCGCGGGCAAGTCCACGCTGGTCAACTCCCTCGCCGAGAAGAACATCTCCCGCACCGGCGTACGACGGCCCACCACCGGCATCCCGGTGCTGGTCTGCCACCCGGACGACCGGCAGTGGTTCACCAAGGGCGACCTGCTCGGCGGCATGCGGCGGATCGACAAGCCGTCGCCCGAGGACGGCATCGGCAGCCTGGTCGTGGTCGCGACCGAGAAGCTGCCGCAGGGCGTCGCGCTGCTCGACACCCCCGACATCGACTCGGTCGTCGAGGAGCACCACGAGATCGCCCACCGCATGCTCGACGCCGCGGACCTGTGGATCTTCGTGACCACCGCCGCCCGCTACGCCGACGCCCCCGCCTGGAACCTCCTGCGGCTGGCCAAGGAACGCGGTGCCCGGCTGGCCATCGTGCTCTCACGGGTCCAGCCCAAGGCGCGTGAGGTCGTGCTTAAGCACTTCATCCGGATGCTCACCGAATACGGCTTGGGCGAGGTCGACCGGTTCGTCATCGGCGAGGCGAAGGTCGTCGACGGCCGGCTGCCCGATCATGAGATGACCGATCTGCGCCTCTGGCTGGCCGAGCTCTCCGTCGATGAGGACCGCCGCGCGCAGGCCGTACACGAGACGCTCAACGGTGTGCTCGACAGCTTCCGTACCCGCGTTCCCGCCCTGGCCAGGCATCTGGAGGGGCAGGTCGCCTTCCGCACCGAGCTGCGCGCGGACGTGGAGGCGGCCTACATGAGCGCGCTCGCCGAGATCGACAAGGCGACCAGGAACGGCATGCTCGTCCACGGTGAGGTGCTGGCCCGCTGGCAGGACTTCGCCGGGTCCGGTGACCTCATGCGGACGATCCAGTTCCGCAAGCGGGGCAGGTCGGGCAGGCAGGCGCCCGAGCGGGTCACGGCGTTCCGCGCGGCGCTGCGCGCCGGTCTGGAGTCGGTGATCGTCGCCGCCGCCCACCGCGCCGCCGAGGAGGTGGTCGCCCGCTGGCGGCACCGCTCGGAGGTGGGCGGCACGATCGGGGCGGGCCTCGAACGGCCTTCCGACGAGCTCGTACGGCATGCCACCCGGGCCATCTCCGCCTGGCAGGAGCACGTCACGGAGCTCGTACGTACGGAGGGTGTGGCCAAGCGGTCGGTGTCCAAGTTCGTCTCATTCGATGCCGACTCGCTATCGTTGATCTTCATGGTTGCGATGTTCAGCGGCGGCACCGTCGAAGGCGTGCCGCACCGGCTGGTCAATGCCCTGCTCGGCGCCGAGTCGCTGCGCGGCATCGGCGCCAAGGCACTCAGTGACCTGCGAGCCAGGATCGGCATGCTGTTCGACGAGGAATCCATGCGTTACGTGCAAGCGCTCGACTCGGCCGGGATACCCGACGAGTCCACCGCGACCCGCCTCTACCAGGCGACGTACAACCTCGAGGTCGCTCGATGACCGCCGTCACCACCAGGCCGGGCCTGGCTCCGCGGCTGACCGCCCTGACCAAGATCGTTGAGCTTGGCCCCGGGCGGCTCGACCAGAAGGTGCTCTCCGAGGCGAGCGCGCTGCTGACGCGGGCCGGTGACCGGCTCAAGCTGTCGTCGGAGCACACCGTGGTCGCCCTCGCCGGTGGCACCGGCAGCGGCAAGTCGTCGCTGTTCAACGCGATCTCCGGGCTTGAGCTGTCGCCGACGGGCGTACGCAGGCCCACCACGGCCCGTACCCACGCCTGCGTGTGGGGGCTAGAGGGTGCCGCGCCGCTGCTCGACTGGCTGCAGATCCAGTGGCGCCACCGCTTCGCCCGCGCCAGCGCGCTGGACAAGGGTGAGAGCCAGCTCCACGGGCTGATCCTGCTCGACCTGCCCGACCACGACTCGATCCGGGCGCTCACCGACACCGAGGCCGACCGGCTCATCGGCCTGGCCGACCTGGTGGTGTGGGTGCTCGACCCGCAGAAGTACGCTGACGCCTCCACGCACCGGCGCTACGTCACCGACCTGGCCGGGCACGACGCGATGACCGTGTTCGCGCTCAACCAGGCCGACAAGCTGTCCACCGAGGAGCTCGCCGAGCTGGTCATCGACCTCAACGACCTGCTCCGCCGCGAAGGCGTCGAACATCCCAGCGTGGTGCCCACCTCGGCGGTCAGCGGCCGGGGCATCGACAGTCTCAAGAGCGTCATCTCGGGCGCGGTCTCCCGGCGGCGGGCGGCCATCCACAAGATCGAAGCCGACCTGCGCCGGTTGGAGCGGCGCCTCACCGAGACCATGCCGGTCGGTGAGGCCCTCTCCGCGCCGGCGTCGGTCGACGAGGCCCGCAGGCTCGGCCTGACGGACGCGCTCTGCGACGCCGTGGGCGTTCCGGCCGTGGGCGAGGCCATGGAGAACGTCTACGCCGAGCGGTCGAGCCGCTGGGTGGGCTGGCCGTACCCGCGCTGGCTGGCCAAGTTCCGTCCGGACCCGCTCAAGTCGCTGCGCCTGGAGGATGTCAGCGACGAGATCCGCGGTATCACGACCGGCTCGGTGAGCGCGCAGGCCGCCGAGGTGTCCAACGCCGTCCAGGCGCTCGCCGACGGGCTGACGGTTGGGATGCACCCGGTGTGGCGTACGGCGGTGCACCGCGCGGCCCGCTCCCGCTCCAGCCAACTGCCCAAGGTGCTGACCGAGGACCTCACGGAGGTCGCGCCGGAGCTCGACCGGGTGCCGGGTTGGTGGCGGATCCTGAAGATCTGGCAGTACTTCCTGGTCGGCGCCTTCGTCGGCGGACTCGCCTGGCTGGCGGTGGGGCTGACCGTCCCCGGCCAGCTCCCCGCGTCCCTCCAACTGCTCGGCGACAGCGCCGCGCTGCCTTGGGTGGGGCTGATGATGGCCTCCGTACTGGGGTTGGGGGCGCTGTCGGGCATCGCGTCACGCAACTTCGTCGTACTCGGGGCATCGAGGGAACGCGAACGCCTGGAACGGGAGATGCGCCGTCGGGTGGCGGCGGTGTCGGAGACCATGGTAGTGGAGCCGGTGGAACGCGAACTGGGCCGCCACCACGCCTTCTACAGCGCCATGCGTGGGCTGTCCGGCTGACTCCTCTGCGGGCTGGGCGGCTTTTCTCTCACAGTGCTGTGTGTGCACGGCCTTCTTACGGTGCTGTGTGTGGTCGGCTTCTGGAGCACCTCGCCTGGCCTCTTTTCGCGGGCAGCCGTCTTGGGGCAGCCTCGTGCACAGGCAGTTACCACAGGAGCGGCTTTCTCCACGGGAAGCCGTCCCCGGGGATGGCCTCGTTCCACAGGCAGTTACCACAGGGCGACTTGGTCCCGAGCAGTCGCCTCAGAGGTGGCTTCGTCCGTGAACACCCGCCTCGGGAGCTAGCCCGTCGGCAGCCGCCACAAGGGGGATGGGTTGGCGAGATGACGTCCCGCAGAGCGGTGTAGTTTCTCACCCGCTCAGCCCGGTTCGCCACGTAGGAAACGCACAATGAGATCGTTGATCCACCACTGGGTGGGACACCACCGGGTGGCGATGTCCATGCGCAGTCACTTCAAGCGGCTTCGTCCACAGGCAGCCGTCCTCAAGACGACGCTGTCCACAGAACCCCGTTCGGCCCCGCCCGCCCACACCCATCTGAGGCACCGTACTCCCAGGCCGCGGGCACCCCGCCCGCCACAGTGGAGGCAACGGGATGAACGACATCTACATCACACTCACCGGCAACGTCGCAGCAGAGCCACGCCAATACAGCTTCGAGGACGGGGCCAGGGTGACCTCACTCCGGGTGCTCACCACCCACCGTTACTTCGACAAGAGGACCGGACAATGGGCCGACGGGGAGCGAGTGTGCTTCGCGGTCCGCTGCTGGCGTGCCCTCGGTGACAACGTCGCCAAATCCGTGCAGGTAGGACAGCCCGTAGTCGTGTCCGGCAAGCTCCGCATCAGAGAGTTCGGCCCCGAGGGCGACCGGCGCTTCATGCCCGAGGTCGAGGCCAGCTCGGTGGGCCACGACCTGCGCTGGGGCACAGGCGTCTTCGCCAAGCCGGAGCGCGGCGGCGGCACCGGCTCGGTGAGCAGGGAGATGCGCGACCGCCTGGACGAGGAAACCCAGGACTGGGCCATGGGCGCCAAGCCCGCCCCCGACCGTCTCACGACAACCCGGGTGACCGCCCGAGTAGATGCCCGGATGGATGAAGGCTCCGCACCTCGCGTCGCGGAGGAGCAGAAGCGCGGCCCTGACCGTCCGACGGAGCCGCCAGCCCCGGCAGATGAGGCGATGACATCGGAGAACCGCACGGCATCGGAGCAGGACCGCTCGACTTCACAGCCCCACACGTCCGAGGAGAGCGGCACGGCCGAGGAGAGGGGTGCGCCGACTCACAGCATCAAGGACCAGATATCCGCCAGCGTGCTCGGCACCGGCTCCCGTCGCACCCGCGCCCTCGAAAGCCCCACTACGGGAGCCGACACTAAGCGGAGCGGCCCCGCAACCACCAAGCAGCCCAACACCAAGCATTCCGCCTCTTCACCGAGCGCCACCTCGCCCACCGATGATTCGTCAACCGATCTCCCGCCCACCCACTCCGAGTCAATGGGTGCGGCGTCAGCAGGTGCGGCGTCGACAGGTGTCACGTCAGCAGGTGCGGCGTCGACGCGGTCCCAATCCCGAGGCGCTCCGTCTCCGGCGGGCAGGAGCGGCGGCGCGACCGTACGGATCCTGGGTGCCGACGACAACGAGACCGAGGCGGAGGACGCTGGTTGGCCGACGGAGGAGCGAGCAGCGGCATAACGGACCAGGAGCGAGCGGCGGTGTGGCGGGGCCGGGAGCGAGCGGCGCCATAACGGGCGAGGACCGAGTGGCGGCGTAGCGGACCAGTATCTAGCAGCGGCGGCGTAGCGGGCCAGGACCGAGCGGCGGCGTAGCGGGCTCTGCTGCACAACGGCTCACGCATGAGCGGAGCATCGGTCGATCAAGCCGGTGCCCGCTCATGCGCCCGCAGGTAAGAGCGGGAAGGAAGGGAGGGGTCACCGGCCGCACGCGGTGATGCCATGAAGCCCCACGGGGTGGCACCGAAAATTCGGCCGATGGTGTTGCCGGGTGTCAGATTGCTAGAGCGTCTCTCAGGTCCAGGTCACGCCCTGCACCATGGCTGCTCCTTTCAGCACGGTCCACTCGCGGAGTGAGCGGGTCATTCGCCGACTACAGCACGTATGTGGTCACAACGTCAAACGTAGTTGGTTCCCATCGCGCAACGCACACTCCGCAATTAATGTGTTACACATCGTTAGTCAGGGAGGGGACGAGATGGCGGCGACCAGTCACGCCTCGGTCAAGCCTCGCAACGGTGTTTCAACGCTGGCCAGCCGCTGGCCACTACTCGGACAACGTCGTCCGCTTCTTTACTACCTGAGCGGGATCGTCATCCTGAATCTCGCCGCAACCGCCTTTTTCACGACATCTACCGAACTCCGGTGGCCGCAGCTACTGACGTTCGCCGCTCTCATGGGCTGCGGCGCGGTCTGCATCGAGGCCACCAGACGTCTGGGTATGCCCGCCGGCGTCTCCCGGGACCTGCTGTCCGCGTGGTGGTTGCCGGTGGCGTTGCTGCTGCCGCCGGCCTACTCGCTGTTCGCGCCGATCGTGCTGCAGGTCCTGCTGCAATGGCGGGTCCGTGCGACGGTCCTCTATCGCCGGGTGTGCAGCGCGGCGGTCATCGGGCTGGCGGCCTGCACGGCGTCCGTGACGTTCCACTGGCTCGTACCCGACTCGGCGGTGCTCTCGCGGGGCAGCGGACTCCCGATCCTCTGCGCCATCGGCTCCGCCGTGCTCTTCGCCCTGCTCAACACCATTCTCATCGCGATCGCGGCACACACCGCCAACCCGGACATCTCCTGGCGCGAGGTGCTCTGGGACAGGGAGAGCGTGCTCCTTGACGTCGTGGAGCTCTGCCTCGGCGTCACGGTCGCGATCGCCTGCGGGCTCAACCTCGCCCTCTTGCTCCTCGCTCTGCCGCCGGTCGTCCTCCTCCAGCGCAGCCTCCTGCACGCCCAGCTCCAGGCGGCGGCTCGCACCGACGCCAAGACCGGCCTGCTGAACGCCGCCGCCTGGCAGCGCGAGGCCGACACCGAGATCGTCCGCGCCCGCCGCACCGGTGAGACGCTCGCCCTCCTGATCATCGACATCGACCACTTCAAACGAGTCAACGACACCCATGGTCATCTGGCCGGCGATCAGGTCCTCGTCGGCGTCGCGGCCACTCTCCGCAGCCAGTTGCGCGACTACGACGTGGTGGGCCGCTTCGGCGGAGAGGAGTTCGTGGTCCTCCTACCGCGCGCCGACATCCACGAGGCTCGCCGAGTGGCCGAACGCCTCCGCTACTGCATCGGCCGCATGTCCGTCCCGGCGGACGATGCGATGATCTCGGTCACCATCTCGGCAGGCGTGGCCTTGATGAGCGTCCACGGCGACGACCTGATCGAACTCCTCGCCGCCGCCGACCTGGCGCTCTACCGCGCCAAAGAACTCGGCCGCGACCGCGTCTGTGTCCCCGTAATCCAACCACCGCCACCCGCCCTCCCCGAGGACCCTGCCGCTTGACGTCCCCTCGAAGTCCTCATCGCGTGATGCCCTCCTGAAAGATCCGCTGCCTGACACCGGGCTTCGGTGGGCCGCTGCCTGAGGTGCCTCTGAGGAGGCTGCTGCTTGGCGTCGCAGTGGGGCTTCGATGGGCTGCTGCCTGATGTCCCTCTGGAGGGGTCGCCGCGTGATGCCGCACCGGACTTCTGCGGCCTGCTGTCTGGCGTCCTCCTGAAAAGGCCGCCGCCTGACGGCGAATCGCAATTCTCCAGTCCGCAGCCGGAATCCATCGTCGCGGCCGGGCGATTCGTGGGTGGCCTTCTGGTTGTTGCCACGCGCCGAGGCAGTACGTACACTTCGTAAAGTACGTACTTCACGATAACGTCGGAGTTTGCATAGATGGATCAGCAGGAGGCCGAGTTCGTCGACCGCATGGGCCTGGTCATGGAGCGTTTCGGTGGGACGCGGACCATGGGCCGTGTTTATGCGTGGTTGATGATCTGCGACCCCGTGCACCAGTCGCTCACTGATCTGGCCGCGCAACTCGACGTGAGCAAGACCGCGATCAGCACGGTGGCCAGGCAGCTGGAGGGCACCGGGATGATCGAGCGTGTTCCCACGTCGAGCCGTGAACACCGCTATCAGGTGGCCGGCGGTGGATGGGCGCACGTCATGGGGGTTCAGTTGGCCGGGGTGCGATCCAGTCTGGAGGCGTTGGACTTCGGGCTCTCAGTCGTCGGCGAGAGCCGACTCGAGCAGCGGGCGCGGCTGGAGGAGACCCGGGAGTTCTTCGCCTTCGTTGAGCGCGACGCGGGGGAGTTCCTCCAGCGCTGGCAGGACTATCGCGAGAAGTCGGGTGACGAGGATCAGAGTGGTAAATGACGCATCCCTCCGCTGAGGTGCTCACCGCAGTGGTCACGGACGGGCGGCCGTACGTAGACGGCCGCATCTAGCCTCGGGCCGTCCCCCCGGGCGGCCAGGGAAGTACATCTCGATCTTTCAGGAACTGATCCCCAACCGAAAACGGATCTTCTACCAAGGGAGAGGCGATGGCCGACATCGTCGAGAGGTACAACATCCCCAAACAGCACTTCTGGCTGCACGGGCCGCGATCGGGCCGGCCGGTCGAGTACGACGCCGACATCGGAATGTGGAACGTCTACGGGTACCCGGAACTGCAGGAGGTTTTAGGGGACCCGGCGACGTTCTCCTCCGACACCATGCGGGTGATTCCCAAGAGCCTGATGCCTGCCGCCGAGGAATTCTCGATGGAGGGTTTCATCACCCAGATCGACCCGCCGGAGCACGGCAAGCTGCGCAAGCTGGTCAGCAGCGCCTTCACCCGTAAGGTCGTCGCGGATCTCGAGCCGAGGATCGCCGCCCTCACCCACGAACTGCTCGACGAGGCGCAAGAACGCGGGCAACTGGAACTCGTGACCGATCTGGCCTACCCGCTTCCGGTCATCGTCATCGCCGAACTGCTGGGTGTGCCCAGCAGCGATCGCGCCCTGTTCAAGCAGTGGGCAGATGCGTTGTTCCAGCGCGACGCCAAGATCTCACTCAACAAGACCACAGAAGAACAGAACGCGGACATTCAGGCCTCGCTACGACCGTGGCATGAAATGTCTGCCTATCTCGCAGGCCACGCCGCAGAGCGCAAACGGCAGCCGCGTGCCGACCTGCTCACCAGGCTGGTCGAGGCCGAGGTGGACGGCGAACGCCTTCCCGACATCCAGGTGGTCAATTTCGCGATCATCCTCCTGCTCGCTGGCCACATCACCACGACGATGCTCCTCGGCAACACGGTGCTCTGCCTGGACGCCTTTCCCGAGCAGCAGGACAAGGTACGGGCTGACCGCGACTTGGTCCCGGCCGTCATCGAGGAATCTCTCCGCTTCTTCACCCCATTCGCCGCCCTCGGCCGCGCCACCACCCGCGAAGCCGAACTCGGCGGCGTGATGATACCGGCCGACCAACTGATCATGGTCTGGCCCGGACCGGCCAACAGAGACCCTCGTCAGTTCCCCAACCCCGACGTCTTCGACCCCGGTCGCGACCCCAACCCGCATCTCGCCTTCGGCCGCGGCATCCACTTCTGCCTGGGCGCCCCCTTGGCCCGGCTGGAAGGACGGGTCGCCCTGAACATCCTGCTCGACCGGTTCAACCCCCTGCGCACCGACCCGAACGACCCCGTGGACTTCATGCCCGCGCCGACCATGACAGGAGTGCGCCGCCTTCGATTGATCTGACTGTTTACGTGCGGGGTCACCTGGTCTAGGTGCACAAGCAACTCGTCGGGAACGGCATCCCGCGCGCCAACGGCCGGCCAGGGGCGGGTCCGGCGATGCGATCCAGCCGGTGAAGCTGAGTGGGGTGGCCGACCTTAACCGTGACCTGGCCGATCCGTCGACGATCATCCGTACCGACAACCCCAAGCCGTTGGGGCTGCGGTGCGCCGATCTCGGGTTGTGGAGCGGCAGACGAGGTCGTCTCCGTGGCGACAACCCGAGTTCGGGATCACGCCAGCAGCTGATGGTGGACACCCTACGGAGCCCGACCACACTGATCGTCGGGTGGCATGTACGGCGGATAGGAAGAGGTTTCAGACGACAGACTGCGCAACGCGCCCGCCGTACCGACTCGACGGTCCGTCAGGTCGCCCGCCGTACCGCCTAGATGGCCGGTGGACGATGGCGAAACGGATCCTGGTCGTTCATCTGAGTTCTGGTAGGGGATGGGTCCCGGTGCTCGAAGCTGGTGTCGGGCATGGGTCCCAGCGCCTGAAGCCGTTGCCGGGCATGGGGCCTGGCGCCCGAAGCTGGTGTCGGGCGTGGATCCCGACGACCGAAGAGCCGTCGCTGGGCATGGATCCCGACGACCGAAACCGTCGCCGGAGATCGCCCACTATCCGATGTGGCGCCTTCCATCTCATGACCATCAGGTGGACCGGCGGAAGCCCGGGTCGAGAGCCCCTAAGCTAGATGCCATGCCGGAGTACATCTATACGTTGCAGCGCGTGCGCAAGGCGCACGGCGACAAGGTTGTCCTTGACGACGTCACGCTGTCGTTCCTGCCCGGAGCCAAGATCGGCGTCCTGGGCCCGAACGGCACCGGAAAGTCGACGCTGCTCCGGATGATGGCCGGCCTGGAGCAGCCGTCCAATGGCGACGCCAAACTCATGCCGGGCTTCACCGTGGGCATGCTCCAGCAGGAGCCCCCGCTCAACGAGGAGAAGACCGTCCTGGGCAACGTCCAGGAGGGCGTAGCCGAGACGCTGGAGATGCTCGAGCGCTACAACGCGATCGCCGAGCAGATGGCCACCGACTACAGCGAAGAGCTGCTCGCCGAGATGGGCAAGCTGCAGGACCAGCTTGAGCACCGCAACGCGTGGGACGTCGACAGCCAGCTTGAGCAGGCCATGGACGCTCTGCGCTGCCCGCCGCCCGACGCCGACGTGACCACGCTGTCCGGTGGCGAGCGCCGCCGTGTCGCCCTGTGCAAGCTGCTGCTGGAGGCCCCTGATCTCCTGCTGCTCGACGAGCCCACCAACCACCTCGACGCCGAGAGTGTGCAGTGGCTGGAGCAGCACCTGGAGAAATACGCGGGCACCGTCCTCGCCGTCACCCACGACCGCTACTTCCTCGACAACGTCGCCGGGTGGATCCTGGAGCTCGACCGCGGCCGCGCCTACGCCTATGAGGGCAACTACTCCACGTACCTGGAGGCCAAGACACAGCGCCTCAAGGTCGAGGGGCAGAAGGACGTCAAGCGTAAGAAGCGCCTCGAAGACGAGCTGGAGTGGGTTCGCTCCAACCCGAAGGCTCGCCAGACCAAGAGCAAGGCCCGTCTGCAGCGCTACGAGGAGATGGCGGCCGAGGCCGACAAGCACCGCAAGCTCGACTTCGACGAGATCCAGATCCCGCCGGGCCCGCGTCTCGGCACCACGGTGATCAGGTCCGAGGATCTCACCAAGGGGTTCGACGACCGGGTGCTCATGGAGAAGCTGACGTTCGACCTGCCGCGCAACGGCATCGTCGGCATCATCGGCCCCAACGGCGTCGGCAAGACCACGTTGTTCCGCATGGTCACCGGCAGTGAGACGCCCGACAGCGGGTCGATCGTCGTCGGCGACACCGTCAAGATCTCCTACGCCGACCAGAGCCGCGGCGGCATCGACCCGAACAAGAACGTCTGGGAGGTCGTCTCCGACGGGCTCGACCACATCAAGGTCGGCAACGTCGAGATGCCGTCCCGCGCCTACATCGCGGCGTTCGGCTTCAGAGGGCCCGACCAGCAGAAGAAGGCCGGCGTCCTGTCGGGTGGCGAGCGCAACCGCCTCAATCTGGCGCTCACCCTCAAGCAGGGCGGCAACGTCCTCCTGCTCGACGAGCCCACCAACGACCTCGACACCGAGACGCTCTCCTCGCTGGAAAACGCGCTCCTCGACTTCCCGGGCTGCGCGGTCATCACCTCGCACGACCGGTGGTTCCTCGACCGCATCGCCACGCACATCCTGGCGTGGGAGGAAGGGTCGAACTGGTTCTGGTTCGAGGGCAACTTCGCCGACTACGAGAAGAACAAGATCGAGCGCCTGGGCGCGGACGCCGCCCGCCCCCACCGGATCACCTACCGCAAGCTCCACCGCGACTGACGTCCGCACTCGGTCGGGGAGTTTTCCGACGGTGTAGGCCCAGCCCGTGAGCCACGCCCCCCGTGCGGGGGGCGTGCCGCTAGACGTGGCTGGGCTTTCTCCTATCTTTTACGGCAGGCCCTGTGGGCCCCACCCTCTGTGCGTGGCTGGGGTCTGTCCAGGGGCACGCTCCTCCGGTGGAGGTGGCTGAGCGCCGTGACGTGCGCATAGTTGGCCGTCTGGGTGCTGACCCGACCCCGTGGATGCGACGGCAGCCGGCTACGAGGCGGCAGGCACCGGCAGCATCCTGGAGAGCGAGGCGGACAACCCGGTCGTCCCTTGGCCCGCCGAGGGTGGTGGCCTTCGGTGTTCGCGAGCTCGGTCAGCCGTCGGCCCGCCGAGGGCGGTCGGCCTTCGGCCCGCCCTGGGCGGTCGGCCTTCGGACCGCCCAGAGGCGGTCGGTCAGCCTTCAGCCGACTCCAGGGCGACGGTGACAGGGGTGCGGGCGGGGCGGCGCCATGGGCCGTTGAACAGGACGATCGCCGGGATGAACAGGATCAGGCAGCCGAGCGAGATGAACAGCCAAATCTGCCAGTTCGTTGCCTCGACCACCCGCGGGATGACGACCAGCCCGATCACGGCGATGCCCTTGGTGAGGAACCCGAACAGCCCCCAAGCCGTGCCCTGCAGCCGCGGGTCGGCGTCCTCCGCGTCCTCGGAGTAGTTGGCCATCCAGGGCGCGTACGCCACGCCGAGCGAGCCGCCGAGCAGCGCGCCCACCAGCATGAGCGTGCCCGTCGAGACGCCTTCCTGCCCGAGCGCGACGGCGAGGTAGGCCGTGACGAGCACCGCGGCGATCGTGCCGCCCAGTGAGAACGGCTTGCGCAGCTGGGTACGGTCCGAGAGACGTCCGGTGATGATCAGTGTGATCAGGTTCAGGCTCCAGAACGCCGCCATGATCGTGGACGCCTGGGCGGTGCTGATGCCGAGCGCTCCGACGAGCATCGTCTGCCCGAACAACGACAGCGTGAGGTAGAGCACCAGCCAGAGCGAGATGCCCACCACGTGCGCCCAGATGTTGCGCCTGGCGAACAGCGAGCGGAGGCGGGCCGGCTGGCTCAGGTCGACCACCTGGGTGGCGGCCTGTTCGGTGTGCTGGATCCTGGCCCGCAGCTCAGGGGAGAGGTCGGCGATGTTGAAGGCGATGACGAACGAGATCACCAGCGAGAAGCAGCCCATGATGACGAACTGCGAGCGCCACGAATCCTGGAAGATCGGCAGCGTCCAGCCGGCGATGGCCGCGGCCAGGAAGTTGGCGCCGACCGGTCCCCAGGTCCAGAAGCCGAACGCCTGCGCCCGGCCGAGCCGCGGCGAGAAGTCGCGTACCAGGGGCGCGGTGCTGGCCATGGCCACGCCGTCCACGAACGCCAGCAGGATGCGGGCGAGCAGCAGGTCGCGCGGGCTGTGCACGAGCGTCATGACGAAGCAGCACACGGCGGTGAGCATCATCAGGGGCACCAGCAGCCGCACCCGGCCGAGCCGGTCGGTGAGCCGTCCGCCCAGGATGGAGGCGATCGCCCCGGCAATGGCCGCGGCGCCCGACACGGCGCCGTAGGTGGCCAGCGTCATGTGCAGGTCCTTGAGCAGCAGCGGGACCACCGGCGCGATCTGCGCCTCGTAGGACCCGATGAGGATGGCGAGCACGGCCATCGTGAGGATTTTCATGCGCCGGGCGCCGGTGGGGTACTCGTCGAGTTCGCGGACGTAGGACAGCCTCATGACTCGCCTCTCTCGTCGTACAGGCCCCCGTCATGAGTTCTAGAAGGTAGCTCTAGAATCCATTTCTGAAATGCTGCTCCTCACAACGCCCCACGTCAAGAGTGCGGACCGCTCCGCTAAGATCTAGAATCGAATTCTAGGAAGGGAGTCAGTGTGGACCTGGAACTGGACGGGCTAGAGGTGACCTTCGATCACACGGCCGTGGCGGCGCCCCGCATCCGGGACCTGCTGCCGATCTATCGCGACCTGCTCGGGGGCCGCCACCTGGGCGGCGGTGGCGACAACCGTTCGAGCGGCTACCGCACTCTGCAGCTCACCTATGAGGGCGGTGGCAAGGTCGAGCTGATGGAGCCGCTGGCCGGTTCGGGCTTCTTTGACAGCTTCTTCGAGCTGACCCGCGGCAGGGGCGGCGTCCACCACCTGAACTTCCATGTCAACGACCTCGACGCCGCCGTGGCCAGGCTGACCGAGCGCGGCTACCGGCTCCACGGCCTGAATGTCCGCGACCAGCGCTGGCGTGAGGTGTTCCTGCATCCCAAGGAGGCGCACGGCGTGCTGATCCAGCTGGCCCAGGCGGGACCTCGCGGCGCGGAGCACCGGCCGTCGCTGGACGACGTGCTCGACGGCCGTGGCCGCAACGGCAACGGAATCCCCAGCCCTTGAGGTTCGCCCGAATCTAAATCTAGAGTGTCATTCTAGAACTAGATTGAGGAGGCCGATGAAGCCCGTACCGAGGCCCACGCCGGAGACGCAGCCCTTCTGGGACGGCACGGCGGCCGGAGAGCTCAGGATCCAGCGCTGCCGGGCGTGCGCGCGGCACTACTTCTATCCACGGCCCGACTGTCCGCACTGCGGCTCCGCCGACGTGGATTGGGTGCGGGCCAGCGGCCACGCGACCCTGTACTCGTACGTGATCAACCACCGTCCCGCGCCCGGCTTCGAGGACGACGGTCCATACGCGATCGCCGTCGTGGAGCTGGCGGAGGGGGTGCGCATGATGACGAACATCGTCGGTGTCGAGATCCTCCCCGAGAACCTGCCGCTCGACCTGAGCCTCCGCGTGGTCTTCGAGCGGCGCGGCGACGTGTGCGTGCCGCTCTTCGAACCGGCCGAAACGATCAGCCGAAGCGCCCCTGAAGCAACCGGCCGAAGCGACCCTGGAACGACCGGCCGGAGCGATCCTGGAGCGACCAGCCGAAACGCCCCTAAGGCGACCAGCCGAAGCGACCCTGGAGCGACCGCATGAACCCGGCTGGAGCCACCGCATGAACATCGTGATCGCCGGCGCGGCCGAGACCGACGAGGTGGGCCGCCTGCCGTACCACTCGACCATGGGACTGCACCTGGAAGCGGCGCGCAACGCGCTCGCCGACGCGGGGATGACCAAGGACGACATCGACGGCCTCGCCACCGTGGGCACGCCGGGGCCGGTACAGATCGCCCACGCGCTCGGTGTCACCCCCGCCTGGCTCGACGGGACCGGCGTGGGCGGGTCGTCGTTCCTCTTCCATGTACGGCACGCGGCCGCGGCGATCCGCGCCGGGCTCTGCCATACCGTGCTGATCACCCACGGCGAGTCGGGACGGTCCCGGGTCGGCGCGGCGCGGTTCGGGATGGGGGCCGACTCGCTGTTGGGGCAGTTCGAGCTGCCGTACGGGGTGGCGGGGCCGCCGACGCTGTTCACACTGACGGCGCTGCGGTACATGAAGGAGACCGGGCTCACGCACGAGCAGCTCGCCGAGGTGGCGGTCGCGCAGCGGCGGTGGGCGCACCTCAATCCGCGCGCGATGTACCGGGAGCTGATCACGGCCGAGGACGTGCTGGCGTCTCGGCTGGTGGCCTACCCGTTCCACCTGCTGGAATGCTGTCTTGTGACGGACGGGGGCGGCGCGCTGATCGTCACCTCCGAGGATCGGGCCAGGCGCGACCCGGTCCACCTGCTCGGCTCGGGCGAGGCGGCCGACTCGCCGATCATCTCGCAGATGGCGGACTTCACCTCGTCCAAGGCGTTCCGGCTGTCGGGGGAGTCGGCCTTCGCCGAGGCCAAGATCTCGCATGCGGACGTGGACCATGTGATGGTGTACGACGCGTTCGCGCACGTGCCGATCTATGGGCTGGAGGATCTGGGCTTCGTCGGGCGGGGTGAGGCGGGGGCGTTCATCGCCGAGGGGCACACGTCGCCGGGCGGTCGGCTGCCGCTCAACACCAACGGGGGCGGGCTCTCGTACACGCATACCGGGATGTACGGGATGTTCGCCATCCAGGAGGCAGTCCGGCAACTCCGTGGAGAGGCCGCCGCCCAGGTGCCAGGGGTGGAGGTGAGCGTGGTGCTGGGCAACGGTGGCATGTTCGCCACCGCTGCCACCTTGGTCCTGTCGAACCGGCTGCCATGACGGACTCGGCCCTGTCGAACCGCCCGCCGTGAGGGGCCCTCGCGGTCTCATCCGGCCGCGGTGAGAGACCTTCGCGGTCTCGTCCGGCCGCAGTGAGGGGGCCTCGCGGTGCCATCCGGCCGCGGTGACGTGGTCAAGACCATCTGGCTGGGCGATGCTCAGGGGCCCCTGCGGTGCCATCTGGCTGGGCGTGCTCAGGGGCCCCCTGCGGGTGCCATCCGCCTGGCATGACGGGCGCCCGCGGTCCCGTCAAGGGCGCCACGTCACCAGCGCGTCCAGAGCCTCCACATGGGACCCCCTGACCAGCAGCGGGTTGATCTCCAGCGACTCCAGGCGGTCCCCCAGCGACTCCGCGAACGCCGCCACCCGCGCCACCACCTCGGCCACCGCGTCGACATCGGCGGGCTCGCCACCCCTGACACCACGTAGCAACGCGGCCCCGCGCAGCTCCGTCAGCGCCTCCCGCACCGAACGGGCGTCCACCGGCAGGATCCGCTGGGCCGTGTCACGCAGCACCTCCACCCAGATCCCGCCCAGTCCCACGGCCAGAGTGAGGCCCCAAGCGGGATCTCGCACGATGCCCACCAGCAGCTCCACCCCGCCGTCGCGCTGCGGCTGCACCAGGGCGGCCGCGTCTCCGGCCAGCGCGGCGACCACGTCGCGGTACGCCAGCCGTACCTCCTCTGGGGAGGAGAGTCCCAGCCGTACGCCGCCCAGGTCGCTCTTGTGGCCCAAGCCCTCGGCAGCGGTCTTGAGCACCACCGGGAATCCGAACCGCTCCGCCGCCGCGACCGCCGCTGCCTCATCGCCCACCAGCTCCGACGGCACGACGGGCACCCCCGCCGAGGCCAGCAGCGCAGCGGCACGATGCTCCCCCCACACCCCGACCGCCCCGACCAAGGCCGCCTCCTCGCTCGCGAGGGCAGGCGCTCCAGCCGAGGCCGGGTCGGCGAGGGCGCGAGTATGGGCCGCCGACCAGCGGACGGCCGCGCCGATCGCCGACATCCCGTGCTCGATCCCGCCCACCACGTACGGAAACCCGGTCTCCTCCTGCACCGCCCGGCCGAACTCCGTCACATCCGTCAGCACGTTGCTCACCACCACGACCGGCACCGGCGACTCGGCGATCCGCCGGGCGCTGGCCGCGTATAGGGCGAAGACCGGAGCGGTGTCCGCCGGTGCGACCCGAGGCGGCTCCGACAGCAGCATGACCAGGTCGATCCCCGGATCGGCCGTCACCGCTTCCAGCGCCCGGCCCAGCAGCGTCCGGTCGATCAGCACATAGCCGGTCACGTCGAGCGGGTTCTGCACGGTACCGAAGGATGGGACGATCTCCGCCAGCCGCGCCACCGTCGACGGCGCGAACGGCGGCAGCTCCAGACCCTCGTCCTCGGCCCGGTCGGCGATGATCTCCGACGCGCCGCCCGACGGCGTGACGACGCCGACGCGCCGCCCGGGCAGCGGTCCCACGGAGGCGAGCAGCCCCGCCGTGATGACCAAATCCTCCAGGGAGCGGACCCTGATCACGCCGAGCTGCCGCAGGGCCGCGTCGATGACGTCGTCGTCCCCCACCAGCGCGCCGGTGTGGGCCTGCGCCGTGTGGGAGGCTAGCCTGCTGCGGCCGATCTTCAGCGCCACGATCGGCTTGCCCGCCAGCAGCGCCCGCCTGGCGACGCGGGAGAACTCGGCCGGATCCCGGATCGTCTCCAGGAACAGCGCGATCACCTTGGTGGCGGGATCGTCCACGAGATGGTCGACCACGTCGGTGACGCTCACGACCGACTCGTTGCCCATCGAGGTCAGCAGGCTGATGCCGACGTTGCGGGCCTGCGCGAAGCCGAGCACGGAGCTGGCCAGCGCGCCGCTCTGGAGCACCACACCCACCGATCCGCGCAGCAGCGGCTGGGGGATGGGCAGTCCGTACGGGGTGATGCCGGCGGCGGCGTTGATGTAGCCGTTCCCGTTCGGTCCCAGGATCGTTAGATCATTTTCCTCGGCAAAAGCCGAAATTTCCGACTCCAGCCGCGCACCCTCAGGCCCCGCCTCCCCGAAGCCCGCCGTCAGGATCACGTAACACCGGATCCCCAGCTTGGCCCCCTCCCGCAGCACCCCCAGCACCGCGCCCGTCGGCACCATGACGTAGGCCAGATCGACCGGCGCGGGCACCTCGGCCAGGCTCCGGTGGGCGGGCGCGCCGTGCACGGTCCCGCCGCGCGGATTGACCAGGTGCACGGGCCCGGCGAAGCCGTACGTACGCAGGTTGAGCAGCGTGCTGATCGACCACCCCGACTTGTCGGTGGCGCCGACCAGCGCGATGGATCCCGGGTTGAACAGCGCCTCTACCGTCATGTCACTCCCCGATGGTGCCCAGACGGGCGTGTCCCTTGATCAGATTGCGGGCGATCGTACGGCGCTGGATCTCGTCGGTGCCCTCGAAGATGCGTAGCAGGCGCAGCTCGCGATACCAGCGTTCGATCGGCAGCTCCTTGGTGTAGCCCATGCCGCCGTGGATCTGCAGCACCCGGTCCACGACCTGGTTGGCCATGATCGCGCCGTTGAGCTTGGCGATCGAGGCGGCATGACGGGCGTCCAGACCCTCCTGCACCCGCCAGGCCGCGTACAGGGTCAGCCACTTGGCCGCCTCGATCTCCACCTGCGAGTCGGCGATCATCCACTGGATCGCCTGGTACTCGGAGATCGTCTGCCCCATCGACTTGCGGATCTTGGCGTAGTCGATGGCCATGCCCAGCATGCGCTCGGCCGAGCCGATGGCCCGCGCCGGGATCATGTAGCGGCCCTGGCCGATCCACTGCATGGCCAGCTCGAAGCCCTTGCCCAGCTCGCCGAGGATGTTCTCCTCGGGCACCCGCACGTCCTGGAACACCAGCGACGCCGGGCCCCATTCGCCCATGGTCGGGATCGGCTCGGACGTCCAGCCCATGTCGCGGTCGACCAGGAAGCAGGTCACGCCGTACGGCTCGGCCACGGCGAACACCATGACGAAGTCGGCCTCGCTGCCGCCGGTGATGAACGTCTTCTCGCCGTTGATGACCCACTCGGCGCCGTCACGGACCGCGCGGGTGCGGATGTTGCGCGCGTCGGATCCCGCGCCCGGCTCGGTGATCGCGAAGCAGGAGCGGCGCTCGCCCTCGATCGTCGGGAGCAGGTAACGCGCCTGCTGCTCGGGGGTGCCCGCGTAGAGGATGTTGTCGGCGCTGCCGCCGAACATGAACGGCACGAAGGTCCTGCCCAGCTCCATGACGATGATCGCGGACATGACCGGGCCCAGCGCGGCGCCACCGTACTCCTCGGGGGTGTTGATCCCCCAGAAGCCCATCTTCCTCGCCCTGGCCCGCAGGTCGCGCAGGATCTCCGGGGCGAGCGCCGGGCGGCCCTCGCGCTCGTTGCGCAGGACCTCCGGCTCCAGCGGCATGATCTCCTTCTCGACGAAGGAGCGTACGGTGTCGCGGATCTGACGCTCCTCGGCGCTGAGCGAGAAGTCCATGGCCGCCTCCCCAATTTCTAGAACGTTCCTCTAGGAAGCCAGTCGGGACGCGTTCCTGTCAAGAATCAAATTCTAGAATTCGCCCCGGTACGATAGGCCCATGGCACGGAAGTCGTCGTGGGAGTGGAGCCGTACGGCCCAGACCCGCCAGAGCATGCTGACGGCGGCTCGCGAGGTCTTCAGCGAGCACGGTTTCGCCGAGGCGAACGTCTCCGAGGTCGTGGCCCGCGCCGGCTCCAGCGTCGGCAGCCTCTACCACCACTTCGGCGGCAAGACCGAGTTGTTCCTCGCGCTCTACGAGGACCACCAGGCGGCGCACGAGGAGGCCGCGGCCGCCAGCGTGTCGCGGGCCAAGCAGGCGGGCGTCCACGACCCCGTCGAGCTGCTCATCGCCGGGGCGCGGGCCTACCTCGCGGGCGCGTGGGAGCGGCGCGACCTGGTCCGGCTGTTCATCGACGGTGACGGGCCGCCGGGTTTCGAGCTGGTCCGCCGCACCCGGGGCCGGGAGTGGGTACGCCAGAACGCCGTGCTGCTCGGCGCGGGCGCCGACCCGCTCGACCGGTTCACCGTCGCCGCACTGACCAGCATCATCGGCGAGGCGGCCCGCGAGGTCGCCACCAGCGACACCGAGGACGCCGCCCGCGAGGTGATCGAGGCGGCGATGACACTGATCCGCCGCCTCGACCCACTCAGGGTCCTGGCGGAGGGCTGATCACCCCGACCACACGCGGCGCACCACGTTCAGCTCTTCCGCCAAGAGATCGGTCAGCTCTCCCGCTAAGAGATCGGTCAGCTCTCCCGCCCGGGAATCTGGCCGTTGGTCAGCGCGTTGGGCGCGGCCTTGTCGACGAGAGCGGGGATGACCGCGCCCAGCTCGGCCGGGTCCCACCGGCCGCCCTTGTCGACGGCCGGACCGGCGTGCCAGCCCTCGGCCACGCTGATCACCCCCGCCCGCACGTTGAACACCCGCCCGGTGATCCCCCTGGCCTCGGCGCTGGACAGCCAGACCACCAGCGGCGCGATGTCGTCGGGGTCGGCGCTCGACGAGCCGGCGCCGGTCGGGGCGAGGTTCTCCGTCATACGGGTGAGCGCCGCCGGGGCGATCGCGTTCACGGTCACGCCGTAGCGTTCCAGCTCCTTGGCCGCGATGACCGTCAGGCCCGCGATGCCGGCCTTCGCGGCGCCGTAGTTGCCCTGCCCCGGGTTGCCGTAGATGCCGGAGGAGGAGGTGGTGTTGATGATCCGCGCGTCCACCCGCTCCCCGGCCTTGGCCTTGGCCCGCCAGTAGGCCGCCGCGTGCCGCAGCGGCGCGAACGTCCCGCGCAGGTGCACCCTGATGACCGCGTCCCACTCCTCGGCCGTCATGTTGACCAGCATCCGGTCACGCAGGATGCCTGCGTTGTTGACCAGCACATGCAGGTCGCCGAAGCGGTCGACGGCCGCCTGGATCAGCCGGGCCGCTCCGTCGAAGTCGGAGACGTCCTCGCCGTTGACGATCGCCTCCCCGCCCAGCGCCTCGATCTCCTCGACCACCGCGGCGGCGGCGTCCGACGAGCCCGTGCCGTCGACCTCCGCTCCCAGGTCGTTGACCACGACCTTCGCGCCCTGCCGGGCGAACTCGAGCGCGTGACCGCGCCCGATGCCCCTGGCCGCGCCCGTGACGATCACCACGCGACCCTCGACGATCCCGCTCATGTCGCACCTCGATCCTTGACTGCCTGCCGATGCGAACTAGATTCTAGTATTGAAATCTAGAAAGGACAGGCCCCGTGGTGACGGTAGTCGAGGAACGGGAGCAGGTCCGGTACGCCTGGCGCACCCTGTCGGTGGTGAGCCTGGCCAGCGTCCTCACCGGGCTCGGCGGCAGCGCGATCAACGTCGCCCTGCCCGAGATCGCCAGGAGCACCCACGCCGACGCCACGGCCGCGAGCTGGATCCTGCTCGGCTTCCAGCTGACCAACACCGTGCTCATGGTGGTCTTCGGCCGGTTGGCGGACATGTTCGGGCGGCGCATGCTCTACCTCTGCGGGCTGGGCACCTACACGCTCGCGGCGCTGCTGGCCGGGCTGTCGCCGGATGCCTGGACGATCGTCGCCCTGCGGGTGTTACAGGCCGCCGGCGCCGCCATGCTGATGACCAACAGCGCAGCCCTGGTCACGGACGCCTTCCCCCGCGCGCGGCTCGGCGAGGGGATGGGCGTCTATGTCGCCTCGTTCTCGATCGCCCAGCTCGCCGGGCCCACGCTCGGCGGCCTCCTGGCCGAGCAGCTCGGCTGGCGCTGGGTGTTCTGGTACAACGTGCCGCTCGGGCTGGCCTGCCTGGTGTGGGGCGCGATCGTGCTGCGACGGGTCGAGCCCGCCGGGCGCGATCGCGGTCTCGACCTGCCGGGCAACGTGCTCGTCCTGGTCACCCTGGGCGGGCTGCTGCTGGCGCTGTCGGAGGTGACCAGGCTCGGCTGGGGCCACCCGCTGATCCTCGCCGGGCTGGCCGCCTTCGTACTGGGGTTGCCGCTGTTCGTGATCAGGGAGCTCAGGGCCGCCCACCCGGTCGTGGACATCGGCCTGTTCCGGGATCGCGGCTTCGCCTTCGGCACGCTGGCGTCCTTCCTCAACTCCATCGCCCGCGTCGGGCTGGTGTTCCTCGTCGCGCTCTACTATCAGGCCGTGCGCGGCGACGACCCGGTGCGGGCCGGGCTGAAGGTGCTGCCGCTGGCCGCCGCGGGGATGATCGGCTCGGCGGGCTCGGGCCTGCTGCAGCGCCGGATGAGCCCGCGCACGCTCGCGGTCGCCGGGGCCGCCACGACCACCGCCGGGCTGTTACTCCTGCTCTGCACGATCTCGTCGAGCGTCCCGTACGCCACGGTCGCGCTCGCGCTGGTGCTCATCGGACTCGGCTCCGGGGTGTTCCTGCCCTCCAACACCACGGCGATCCTGGACGGCGTGCCGTCGAACCGGCTGGGCATCGTCAACGCGATGCGGCTCATGCTGCAGAACACCGGCGTGGTCGTGGGCACCGCGCTGACGCTGTCCATCATCACCGCGCCGCTGCCCGCCGCGCTGCACGACCAGGTCTTCGCCGGCACGCTCTCGCGGGTCTCCGGTCTCGCCGTCGAACAACTCGTCACCGGCTACCGGTGGGCGCTCGGGTGCACGGTCGCGATCTCGGTCCTGACCGTTTTAGCCTGTACGGCCCGGCGCAAGGCCACCTGACCGGGGCGGGTACGGTGGCCTGCGTGGTTGAACATTCCCTCGCCCAGCGGCATATCTTCCCCCGAATGGTGAGATTTGCGGACATCGACTCACTTGGGCATGTGAACAACGTCCGCTTCTTCGACTATCTGGAGGACGCCCGGCTGGGGATGCTCCACATCGATCCGTACAAGGCGGGTGACGCCCCCTTCAAAGGGCTCGTCGTCTCCCGGCACGAGATCGACTACCTGCGCCCGCTCGGCTTCCGCCCCGAGCCGGTCCGGGTGGAGACCTGGGTGACCGAGATCAGGCCGGTCCGGTTCACGCTGGAGTACGAGATCCGCGACGACGAGGAGCTGTTCGTCCGGGCCACCTCGGTGATCGTCGCCTACGACGTCGAACGTGCCGCGCCACGCCGGCTCACCTCCGACGAACTCGGCTACCTGCGGCGGTTCATGTCGGCATGAAGCGCTGGCTGATGCTCGGACTGGGGGTCAACGCGCACGCCTGCGTCACGCTGGGGCTGTTCGGGCTGCCGCTCGTCATGCCGGATATCCAGCGATATTTCGGCGTCTCGCTGCCGGTCGCCGGGGTCATCGGCAACGCTCCCGGCTTCGGCATCCTGCTGTCCCTGGTCGCCTGGGGCATGCTGGCCGACCGGCGGGGCGAGCGGCTGGTGCTCGGCGTCGGCGTCGGGCTGGCCGCCGTGCTGTTCGCCGCCCTGGCCTTCGTGACCGAGATCTGGGCGGTGGTCCCGCTGCTCGCCCTGGCCGGGGCCATGGGGTCGGCGGCCATGGTCGGCGGCGGCCGGATCGTGCTGCGCTGGTTCGAGCCGCCGGAGCGCGGCGTCGCGATGGGCCTGCGCCAGGTCTCCTACACCCTGGGCATGGCCGTGGCCGCGTTCGTCCTGCCGCCGATCGCGCGGGCCCACGGCATCTCGGGCGTGTTCATCGTCTGCGCCGGAGTCAGCTTGCTCGCCGCCGTCCTGGCCACCCTCTTCCTGGCCGAGCCGCCGCACGCGATCTCGGGCGCTCGTAAGGCACCGGCCGCCTCGCCGTACCGGCAGCCCGCGCTCTGGCGGGTGCACGCGACCAGCGCGCTGCACGTGGTGCCCCAGATCGTCGTCAGCACGTACGGCGTGGCCTGCCTGGTCGGCGTCTACGGCTGGGACGGCGTACGGGCGGGACAGCTCTTCGGCGTGGCGGCGATCGGCGGCGCGGCGGTGCGCATCGCGGTCGGCCGCTGGTCCGACCGGAGCGGCCTGCGGATGGCGCCGCTGCGGCTGCTGACGTTCGGCTCGCTGGCCGTGCTGGCCCTGCTCGTGCTGGGCGCGGTCACCGAGTCCTGGCTCGGCCCGGCCATGCTGGCGCTGGCCGCGGTGATCACCGTGGCGGGGAACGGGCTCGCCTACCTCTCGGCGGGCGAGCTCGCCGGCCCCGGATGGGCGGGACGGGTGCTGGGCACCCACAACACCATCCAGAACGTCGTGTCCCTCGGCGTCACACCGCTGGCCGGGCTGCTGATCACGGCCACGGGCTACTGGGCCGGGTTCGCGGCGGGGCTGGCGTGCGCGCTGATCTCGCTGCCCGTCATCCCCACGCGCGGCGAGCGCCACGCCACCGCGGAGCCGGAGGCGTCCCAGCCGTCGGGATGACGGACGCGACCGGTTCCAGCTGTCGGGATGACGGACGCGACCGGTTCCGCCCGTCAGGCTGACGAACGCAGCCAGACGGCGGTGTCGGGCGGCAGCAGGTCGCCGTCGAGCGGCCCGCTGGGCAGCAGGACCCCGTCGTGCGGCGGCAGCCGCACCGGCTCGGTGCCGCAGTTGAGTGCGCAGATCAAGGATCCGCGGGTGAAGAAGAGCGCGCCTTCGGGGGAGTCCAGCCACTCCAGCGTGTAGGGCAGCGATCCCACCAGCTCACGGCGGCAGGCCAGGGCCCGGCGGTAGAAGGACAGCGTCGACCCCGGATCGGCGGCCTGGGTCGCCGCGCTGAGCGCCGCGAACGCGGCCGGCTGCGGCAGCCACGGCGCCACCCCGTCGGGCGAGAACCCGTACGACGCGCCCTCGGCCGACCACGGCAGCGGCACCCGGCAGCCGTCGCGGCCGACCAGTTCGCCCTTCGACTGGCACCGTAAGTGATTGAGTCATCGCAAGCAGTTCCGATCGCTGCACGCTCGCGCTTCAAAGGGCACTCACACGCGGGCCCACACCATCCCGCCTGAAGACGGGGGGAGCACTGGCCCGCATCTCGGTAGACCACGGCATCACGCCACCAGGGGATGTCCATGGGGCGGTCATGCCCGCTATGTCGGAGAGTTCACCATGCTGTGCGCCGCGTAGACCAGGTAGTCCCAGAGCTTGGTCTCCTGCTCCTGCGGCAACTCCAGCGACTCGACCGCGTCACGCATGTGCCGCAGCCAGGCGTCGCGCTCGGCCTCGCCGATGACGAACGGGTTGTGCCGCATCCGCAGCCGCGGGTGCCCGCGCTCCTGGCTGTAGGTGGTGGGGCCACCCCAGTATTGAATGAGGAACCCCCGCAACCGGTCTTCGGCCCCGGTGAGGTCTTCCTCCGGGTAGAGCGGGAGCAGCAGCGGATCCTGCGCGATCCCCTCATAGAAGCGGTGTACGAGTCGCCGGAAGGTCTCCTCGCCGCCGACGGCCTCGTAAAAGGAGGTTTCAGTCACCGTACAAGCCTATGCGGTGGCGACCATGGGGATGCCCGAGGCGTCCAGCGCGGACTTGACCTGGAGCCTGAGCTCCCGCGCGACCTGCGCCTGCTTGGACGGCATCGTCTTGGCGGAGATCCGGAACACCAGCGAGCTGTCGGACAGCTGCTCCACGCCGAACACGGAGGGCTCCTCCACGATGAGCGTCTCGCGGAAGTCGGTGTCGGCCCAGATCTCCTCGGCCACGTGCTCCAGGATCGCTCGAACGGTGGTGACGTCGGTGTTCCAGGCGACGGGGACGTCGAGGTAGGCCCGCGACCAGCCCTGCGACTCGTTGCCGATGCGGGTGATGGTGCCGTTGCGGATGTACCAGACGCGGCCGTCGGCGTCACGCAGCCTGGTGACGCGCAGGGTGACCGCCTCGACGGTGCCTACCGCGGCGCCCGAGTCGATCACGTCGCCCACGCCGTACTGGTCTTCCAGCAGCATGAACATGCCCGCGATGAAGTCCTTGACCAGCTCCTGCGCGCCGAAGCCGATCGCCACGCCGAGGATGCCGACGCTGGTCAGCAGGGGAGCGATGGGGATCGTCAGCCGGTCGAGCACGGTCAGTACGGCGGTGCCCATGATGACGATCGAGGCGATGTGCTGCAGCACCGAGCCCATCGTCTCGGCGCGTTGCTTGCGGCGCTCGTGGAGGAGGGCGTCGATGCCCTCGGTCGCGGCGCCGGTTCTGCGGAACCGGCCGGTGATCGAGCCTCCGGTGGCGGCGCGGCTGACCACCCGGGTGATCAGGCGCTTGGCGATGTTCCGCACGACGAGGGCGAGCACCAGGATCAGGATGACCGTGATGAGCGTGGCGATGAGCGGGGCGAGGAAACCTACAGGCAGCGAGGCTTGCAGGAACCCGCACAGGAACGTGTCCTTCTCACAGGCCGCACCCACATCGCTGATCATCTTCGACGGGTCCAGAGAACTCGGCGGAGGAGTGGTAGGCGTTGCCAGCAGGAACACTGGTTGGGTCCCCTTCCGGAAGCGGTTCGGTCGACGGACTTTTCGAGCGGAACGCTCAAAAAGATACCGCCGACCGAACCGGCCGCAGTCACATCACGCCGGGGAAGACGGGGACATCAGGCCCCTTGGGCCGCGGAGGGCGAGGCCTGACGCTCCGGTGACGTACGGCTCGGCTGGGACACACACCCGGAAGCATGTCCCAAGCCGTTTCCGGGAGGGGTCCCCCGAACACCCTCCAGGCGGACCTGGAGGGCATCTCCTGTGTACGGCTGGCTGGCCGTACAAGCACGAGTCCCGCGAGAAGCGGAACCGGCGGGATGGCCAGAGCCCCTGCGGTGTGCAGGAGACCCTCCGCACCGACCACCCCGCCGGCTCCGAGAAGCCGCCATGGATGCGGTGAGCCGTGGTGGCTGCGCTCCACCCGGACCACCGCGTCATCATTCCCCCACGGCGGCGAGTACGCGTGCGACCTTGGTCGCCGCACCAGCCGGGTCGTCGGCCGTATGCATGCGCTCACCCCAGGACCAGCAGTACCACCAGTCCGGAAGCTCAGCGACCGCAGTGGGCCGGCAGGTGACGCTCTCGGTCAGGCTGGTCGCGTTCGGGTTGATCACCCGGACGAACATCCGCCCGTTCTGGGTCCGAACCACTCGTGCGAGCAACCCGCGAGCGTCGAGTTCCGACACCAAACGCTCCAGGTGCCCGAAGTTGTCGTCCCCCACCTTTCGTCCCTCCCTTGAATCGTTGCTGGTGGGCCAAAGATGACTCAAGTCAACGGACTGCGCAACGCGAGGTTTCTGCTCACGGGGCGCCGGTTCTCACTCATAGGTGATAAGAAACAGTCCGCCGGAGGACGATCCTTAACCGGAACCTCCAAGAAGGCGTTTCCAACCCCTCATCAATGCGCCATAGTCATTGGTAGGCGCAGCGCGACGTTAACGCTACGCTCAGTTAGCAGTTTCGGACCGGCGGGACTTGCGTGAGAGGGGCCGGGATGTCCGGCAGGCAGCACAGAGAGACGGAGATGGCGCGGCGGATCCGGGCCAGAGGGCTCGCGACCGGGCGCACCTCCGCTCAGATCGCTGAGGAGATCCACGAACATTGTGGACCCCAGTTCGGCACGACCAGGATCAAGGGACATCGCCTCTCGCACGGCATCGCCCTGGCCGACGTCATCGAGCAGGTCAGAGCCCTGTTCGAGCGCGACGGCAAGACTCAGCCCGGCATCGGCGAAACCCTGCTGTCCGCCTACGAGAGCGGGCTCAAACGGCCCGGCCCCGAATACCTCCACTACCTCTGCACGGTCTACCGGGTCGAGCCGGGCGCGCTCGGTTACGAAGGGCCGTGCATCTGTGGCCACGGCCACCGGATGCCCGGGGTGGTCGCCGCCGACGTCAAGGAGCGGCTTCCCGCCGCGAGCCCGCAGCGCGAGCTGCTGGTGCCGCCGGAGAAGACGACGCCGGCCCCCTCCGACGAGGAGGACGAGAACATCCTGCGCCGTACGCTGCTGAACATGCTGGCCAAGGGCCCCCAGGCCGGCCAGTTCGAGGGCCCGGTGCTGGGTGCCTGCGAGGGCATCAGACGGCGGATGGACGCCATGCTGGTGTCGGCCACCGTCTCTCCCGCCATGCTCGATCAGTGGGAGGAGGCCACGCTGGCCTTCGGGCGCCAATACACCACCACCGCGCCGCTACGGCTGCTGTGCGACGTGCTGCTCGAACTCAGCTCCGTCCACAGCGCCATGTCCTGCCGCCAGCCCATCGACCTGCAGGAGCGCCTGTGCCGCATGGCCGCGCAGCTGTCCGGGCTGAGCGGCATGATCATGATCAACCTCGGCGACCACCGGCTGGCCCGCTCCTTCTTCCGCACCGGCCGCACGGCCGCCGACGAGACCGGCGACCGCGCGCTGCGCGCCTGGGTGACGGCTCGTGAGGCGCTCGTCCCGCTCTACTACGGCGACGCCCGCGAGGCGCTCAACCTGGCCAAGAAGAGCCGCGACCTGGCCGGCCAGACACCGTGCGCCGCGCAGGCGATGGCGCCGGTCGTCGAGGCCCGCGCGCTGGCGATGATCTCGGGCGTCGACAGTAAGAAGGAGGTCGTCGACCAGGCCAAACGTGCTCTGGCGCGGGCCAGGAACGCTTTCTCGCACATGAAATCGCACGAGCGTGAGGACATGGCCTTCGGTTACACCGAACGGCAGCTCTACTTCTACCAGGGCGACGTGCTCACGAAGCTCGGACAGACCCTCGAAGCCGAGGTGGTGCTCGACCAGGCACTCGACAAATATCAAGATCACATCATCGACCAGACGCTGATCAGGCTGGACCGAGCACAGTGCCGCCTGATCGAGGGGGACGTCGATGAGGCCATCGCCATGGGCAGGGCGGCGATGCGGCTGCTCGGCCCCGAATACCGCACCGATTTCATCATGCGCCCGGCTGTCGCGCTCGCACAGGCGATCAAGGCGCGCGACGCGAATCATCCCGACCTGGCCGCGTTCCTGGAGGAACTGCGTCCTTCTGAGCTGGCCACCGGGGAAGGGAGTGCATGAAGCTGAAGATCCGACGTTATCGTTGGTCTGACCTCGACACCATCCTCGCCCTGCACCAGATCTCTCTCGCTGAGGTGGGACTGGCGCCGGGCGACGGTGTTTACTACGACGACGACTTCCCCCGCATCCAGGAGCTCTACCTGGCGTGCGGCGGTGACTTCCTCGTCGGCGAGCTCGGCTCGCGGGTCGTGGCCATGGGCGGCCTGAGACCCATCGACTCGCAGACGGCCGAGGTGTGCCGGCTGCGGGTCCATCCGGGCTTCCAGCGGCGCGGGTTCGGCGCCACCATGCTGCGAGCCTTGGAGAAACGGGCGGTGGAGCTGGGATTCCACCACGTCCGCGGAGACACGACCCTCAACCAGGGGGCCGCCCTGGCGCTGTACGAGCGCCACGGCTGGCGGGAGATCGCCCGGCGGCAGGTGGGCGACCTCGTTGTCGTCTATGGCGAGAAGAGCCTGGTGCCGGAGGAGGACGACCTCCGGCGGGTCGTCGAGTCGGCCGACGCGCTCGAATCGTAGTGCCATAACCCTGTGCCTGCCCGGGCCGAAGTGCGCGGGCAGGCACACTCCGTAGTCGCGAGGTCGGTCTGGCGAGCGGATGTGACGGAAATGGTGCTCTGGAGACTCCTGCGGATAGGGATGTACGCACCCGCGGGTGAGGCTCGTTCCTCTCGGTGGTAGAGGAACATCACCGGCTGCTGCCTGTACACCGATGGCTGCTGATTGTAGTGAGATGCTTTTTGGCATGGCCGTTGTGCCCGCTCCCCGGCCCCTCCTGGGAGCCGTGCTCCTGTTGTTCGTCAGCGCCGCCTGGGGGTCGGCGTTCCCGCTGATGAAAGATCTCATCCTCCGGTTACCCGTCGAGGATCTGCTCGCCGAGCGATATCTCCTCGCGGCGCTCACCCTCCTCCTGCTCCGGCCGCGCAGCCTCCGGCGCCTGCCGCGGGGGACCTGGGTCAACGGGGTCATCCTGGGGGTCATGTTCGGCGTCGGGCAGTGCGCCCAGGCCATCGCGCTCGACAGTCTCCCGTCGGCGGTCTCGGGGTTCGCCGTCGGGTGCAACGTGGTCATCACCCCGATCCTGGCCCTGGTGGTGTTCCGGGCCAAGGTGCTCCGCCGGGTCTGGGTGGGCGTGGGACTCGCCTTGGCCGGCATGACCGTATTCACGTTGATGCGCGGCACGGAGGACCGGGAGATCTCCTTGCTCGCGCTCGGGGTGACGCTCGGTGCCGCCGCTCTCTACTCCGGCCACACACTGTTGCTCTCTCGGCTCTCGGGCGGCGAGAAGGTCTTCGACGCCTACGCGCTCACCGTCATCCAGCTCGCCACGATCGGCGCCATGGCCGGCGTGCTGGCCGTGCGCGACGGGTTCGCGGTGCCGGCCACCCTGTCCGACTGGGGGATACTCGCCCACCTGTCCGTCGTCTCGTGCGCTCTGGGCTTCCTGGCCCGCTCGTACGGCCAGGCGCATGTGCCGGCCATCCCCAGTGCCGTGCTGATGTCGTCCCAGCCACTCTGGGTGACGGCGATCGCGGTGATCTGGTTCCACGAGCAGGTGGGCCTGAGCATGATCGTGGGCGGCGGGCTGATGGCCGCGGCGATGCTGCTGGCCGTGCCCAGCAGGGGCTCGCCGCGAGAGATGGGCGACCGGGCCCTGGTCATGGTGACCAGGAGGGCCAGGAGGGTGCTGGCCGACCTGAAGATCAAGCGGGACGATCCGCTGAAGCTGGAGCGGCGCGCCGTGTCGTACCCCGCCAAGACCGCTTGTGCGCGCCCCGAGGCGTGCCCGTGGAACGACCGTTCGCACAAGGGGGCGAGGGAGCCCAGCCTCGATCGGCTGATCGAGCAGGCCACCAACATCGTCCGAGCGAAGAACCTTTCTCACGAGGGTTGTCCATCGGATGGTCTCGTCGGCCGTTGTTTGTGCGCGTTGGTCGAGGAATCTGGACAGAAGAGGTCGGTGTCAATCTCCCGCTGGTTTCGGTCCCAATAGGCCCCTAACCGCAGTCAAAAAACCAGGGGTTCTTATTGATTGACCGCTCACTTATTCGCCAGAAATCTTGATATTCGCTGAGGTGTCCGATAGTGGTGAATAAACCCAAAAGTGGAGAGGTTCATCATGAAGCGCATCGCCGTCCGCAAGCCTGGCACCGCGAGGCTTGCCGGGACCTCCAGCGTCATACATAAGGGGTGATCGAGGGGAGATCCCATCTCAGGGCTCAGGGGGCCCCGCCCGACCGATGGGAGGCAGTACACCTGCTGATGCCGGTGATCGACGGACACAGACGGCCCCTGGGCCCCTACACCATCGGATCCGCGCTGCTGCACCACCTGGTCCCCGCCGCCTTGGACAGCTCCAAGGAGCTCGTGGCGGCCCATGACATCGAGATCCGAGCAGTGGCACCCGGCCTGTGTGACCGGGTGCCCCTCCGCAGGATGGCCCTGGACGCCGGGCTGTCCGATGACGAGCGGATTCTGGTGCCCGCGCCGCGCCGCTCACTGCGGTTGGCCAACGGGATAGCGGAGTTCGTCCGCGCGGTGGTGCCGCCCGGCCGCACGCTGGCCGTGTGCAACGCCGACGCGGCCGATCCCACCGACGCCGAACTGCTCGACGTGCTGATGCGCAGGATCCCGCCGGACATCCTGACGATCATGGTCTACTCCGGCGGGCCGGAGCCTCCCGAGGAATCGCGCGATGCCGAGCAGCTGTGGGAGCTCGTCGACCGCTGCACGAGGGAGGGCTTCCTGCACGCGCTGGTCGAGCTGGGCCAGCTCGGTCTCGCGCGCACCGAGCCCGGCAGCCACCGGTGGTGGCTCTTCGCGCAGCGCACCGCGACCGCGCTCGGCGCGCTCGGCCAGACGCTCGAGGCCCGCGTGCTGTGGGAGGCTGCCCGCCGCTCCAGCCAGGATCCCGCCGTCCACTCCGCCAGCGCGTACGGCACCGCCATGCTCGACGCCCGCCACCCCGACGCCGCCCAGCGCGACCTGGGCCGGGCCACGGGCTGGATCAACCAGGCGATAGCCATCTCCAGCCTGCTGCCCGACCCCATGGAACGCGCCTTCAAACTCGGCTTCGACCGCAACGGGCTCGCGCTGATCGAGCTGCGCCAAGGCCGTCCCGAGGCCGCGCTCGCCCTGGTGGACTCGGCCCTCGACCTGGCCCGTGAGTTGGGTGAGCGGCACCCGGTGCACCGGATGGTGCTGCTGGCCAACCGCGCCCAGCTGCTGGCCTCGCTCGGGCGGGTCAAGGAGGCGCTGGAGGAGTACGGGGCGGCCGTCGCGATCGACCCGATGTTCCCCGACTACTACCTCGACCGCGGCAACCTGCTCTTCCGGCTCGGGCGGCACGGGGAGGCGCTGGCCGACTACGAGTGGGCGATGCGGGCCGGGCCGCCGCTGCCCGAGGCGTACTACAACCGGGCCGAGCTGCGCGTCGTACGCGACGACCTCGACGGCGCCCTCATCGACCTCGGCCGGGTGATCGAGCTGGACCCGGACTACCTCGACGCCTACATCAACCGGGCGGGCCTGCTGGCCATGCTGGAGCGGGACGAGGAGGCCAGGGCCGATGTGACGGCCGGGCTCGGTCAGTCGCCGGGCAACCCGTACCTGCTGGTCGTGCTGGGCCAGCTGGAGACCGCGGCCGGGCGGCTGGGCGAGGCCCGCCGGGCGCTGGACCTGGCGGTCAGCGCGGCTCCCGAGCTGGCGTCGGCCTGGGGCAACCGCGGCGTGCTGCGGTACGAGTCGGGGGACTGGGTGGGCGCGCTGGCCGACCTGACGCAGGCCATCACGCTCGAACCCCAGCAGCCGACCCTCTACGACAACCGCGCCGTGGTCCATCGCGCCCTCGGCCACCCGGCCGAGGCGTCGGCCGACGACGAGCGGGCGGCTCGTCTCCGGTCGGCCAGCATGTAAGGGCATCGGCCGGTATGCATCGGCCAGTATGGAGGACATGTCGAAGCAACGGGCGGCCAGGGCGGCGGCGGTCTACGCGGCCCTGGGCGTTCTGTGGTGGGCCACCGCCCGCATCGGATGGACGGCCGTCGGCTGTGAGGCGTGGAACTGCCTGCCTCCGGCGCTCGGCACCCTCCTGGTGATCACCGTGGGCACGTTCGCCCTGTCGGCCGTGGTGCTCAACCGGGTGGAGGTACGCCCGGGCTTCCGCGTCGCCTTTGTGACGGCCGCGATGCTGGTGGTCTTCCGGCTGGCGGGTGAGATGCTCCCGTCCTCGTCGTCCAGGTTCACCCACGTGGTGATGTCGGCGGTGGCGTTCGCGATGGCGGGTGCCGTGGCGGCCTTCGCGACGGACACGGAGATCGCCAAGAGGAGGCGGCTGCCCGTGTCGCTCGGCGTCCCGGCTCTGGTATTCGTCGCGATCGCGGTGTCCTGGTGGTGGCGCGGTCTTTGAGACGCGGGTGGCGCGGTCCTTGAGATGGGCCCGCAGGGTTTCCTGGCGACCCGCCGGGCGCGGAGTGGCACGAAGGGCGCTGGCAGAGCCCCTCCTACGGCTACGGTTGGACCCGTGGCCTTTGACGAGCTGTTGCGCGACCTCCAGGAAGGAGCCAGCGCTCAGGCGGCGGGCATCAGGCGTGGCTATGGCGGCCCGCCCGCCCGCGCGGTGAGCGTCCGCTCCGGCCTGGCCCGGCTGCGCTGCGCCTCGCTGCTCAAGCCGCTGTACGCGTGGGTGGCGGCCGCGCACATCCCCGACGCCGAGCGCTGGCGCCGCCACGCCGAGCCTGCGGTGGTCGTCTCTTCCAACGCCGACACGCTCAACCTCTGGCTCGCGGTCGGGCCCCGGGTCATCCTGGACGACATCTACCAGCGCACGGGCGTCGTCTGGGCGCCGCCCAACGGGGATCCGTCGCGCTTCGGCTCGGTCGAGGTGGCGGCCGACGAGGTCGCCACCGCCTACGCGGCGCTCGCCCAGACCGCCGCCGCCGGCGACCCGGTGGCGGGCACGGTCCTCGACTGGATGCGCCAGGTCTCGGGCCAGCAGGCGTTCGGCGCCCGCGAGGCGCTCAGCTCGCCGGAGGCCGCGATCAAGTGCGGCTGGTACGGCGCGCCGGACGAGAGCTGCCTGCGCACACATGCCGTGGCCGTGCTTCCCAGGGGCGGCACCCGGGCGACGGTCGTGGTGGGGATGACGGCGCAGCCCTACACCGACCCGGGGGAGCGGGAGGTCTACCAGGCTCGGGTGACCGAAGGGCTGCCGGTGGAGGGCGAGCACGAGAAGGTGGCGGGCGAGCTGCTGCGTGGGCTGATGCTGGCCACGCTGACGGAGCTGGGCCACCGTTACCCGTCCTGAGCCCGCTATATTTCCCTGTTCATGGTGACAATCACGGTGTTGGGCGGCTGTGGGGCATGGCCGGCGGCCGGGCAGGCGTGCAGCGGCTACCTGGTCGAGCATGACGGGTTCCGGGTGCTGATCGATCCCGGCTACGCCACCCTGCCCAGGCTGCTGATGTCGACGGCCGCCGAGGAGATCGACGCGGTGCTGGTCACGCATGGCCACCCCGACCACTGCGCCGACCTGAACCCCCTCCTCCGGGCCCGCGCCCTGGGTGACGCGCCGCCTGCCGCGCTGCCGGTGTACGCGCCGCCCGAGGCCCTCACCGCCGTGCTCGCGCTGGACAAGGCCCGCATGCTGGCCGGCAGCTTCGTGTCGTACGACCTGGCTCCCGGCAAGCCGTACGAGATCGGGCCCTTCCGCCTGGACACCTGGTCGCTCCCGCACCATGTGCCCAACGCGGGACTCCGGCTGACCGGCGGCGGCCGGGTGATCGCGTACACGGGAGACACCGGGCCCGCCCCCGAGCTGGCCGAGCTGGCCCGGGACGCCGACGTGCTGCTGGCCGAGGCGACCTATCCCGAACAGGTGCCCGACGAGGACGCGCCCTACCTGTCGAGCGCTCTCGACGCGGGTCGTACGGCGGCCCGCGCCGGTGTGGCCCGGCTGGTGCTCACCCACCTGTGGCCGGACACCCCGCCCGAGCCCGCGCTGGCGGCGGCCGCCCGGACGTATGACGGCGAGCTGGCCGTGGCCACGGGTGGCCTCACATTGGACCTCTGATCGTGCGCCAGGCTGCCGGTGGCTCTACGGGGCTGGACCTGTGACCGCGCGTCAGGCCGGTCCCGTCAGCTTGGCGATCACCTCGGCCAGTTCGGGCGGCTCGACTTCGTCCGGCAGCTCGTCGGCGGCGAACCACCGGTAGCCGAGGTAGGCCCGAGTCTCCTCGTCCGTGAGCTCACCCGGGTCCACCTCGGGGGCCTTCCCGGGGAAGCGGGCCAGGTAGAACGGCTCGGTCTTCACGTACCGCACACCGAGCCAGGTGAAGTCCCGATGGACGGGCACCCACTGATCACGTACCGCCGACCCCGGCAGGCCGGTCTCCTCGGTCAGCTCCCGGGTGGCCGCCTCCAGGGGAGTCTCGCCGGGGTCGATCCCGCCACCCGGCGGCTCCCAGATCGCCTCGCCGCTGACGTGGTCATGCCACCGCACGAGCAGTACCCGGCCCTCGGCGTCCACGCAGACCACCCGCGCGGCCGGACGGTCACTGCTGATCTGGTGGAACTCCACGCGGCCTCCTCAGGCACCTACCGTGGTCAGCGTTTCATGGAACCGTCGGCGATGGCGTCGGCGGCCTCGCCGATGGCCATGCCGACGATCTCCAGGCGGCGCACCAGCTCGCGTTGCTTCATCGCGTCGGACGTCAGCTCGCCCGAGAAGATGCGGGCGATCTCGTACTGGTACATGCGCCTGATGGACCTGCCGGTCTTCTTCGCCTCCAGCGCGTCATGGAGCACGGTCGAGGGGCGGGCGGCGAGGTCGCGGACGGCGTTCTCCAGGGCGTCGATGCCCTCGATGACCTGGTCGAGCAGCGGCGCGAAGCGGAGCTGGTCCGGCACCCGATACAGGTGCGACTCGCGCACGAAGTCGCGCAGCGAGTCCAGGACGTCGTCGATCGAGCGGGACAGGCGGTAGAGGTCCTCCCGGTCGATCGGGGTGACCAGGGCCGACTTGAGCTCCTCCACCAGGGTGCGCCGCTCCTGGTCGCCGAGGTGCTCGATCACCCGCATCTTCTCGTGCGCGCCCGTCCGGCCCACCTCCCCGCCGATCATGGCCATCGCCAGCCAGGCGCCCTCCTTGGTCGCCGCCAGCTGACCCAGCAGGGCCTCGGTGAGCGCGCTGTCCATGCGTCCCGACAGCAGCGCCTGAGCCCTTCGCAACCGCTTCATGCCGTCACCCCCCTCACCGCGTACGACGCGAGCGCGGCCACCAGCGCGCTCATCGGAAGCGTCAGCACCCAGGCGACGACGATCTTGACGGCGGCGTGCCAGCGGACCCGGCCGGCACCCTGTGCCACCCCGGCGCCGATCAGCCCGCCGGCGATGGCCTGGGTCATGCTCACCGGCATACCCAGGGCCGAGCTGCCGATCACCGCGAGGCCCGAGGCCAGTTCGGCCGTCACGCCGTGCAGGGGGCGGAAGACGATGAGCTCCCGGCCCAGCGTGCGTCCCGCCTTGGGCAGGCCGTACACGGTGCCGAACCCGAACAGCACCGCCACCAGCGAGGTGTAGGGGAGCGGCGCGTTCGAGAAGCCCCCCGCGACCATCAGGACGGCCAGCACCTTCTGGCCGTCGTTGGCCGAGTAGGCGACGGTCTGCAGCAGGAAGCCCGCCCAGTGCCAGCGTGGGAGCCCCCTGATGGTCGTCACCAGGAGCAGCAGACGGATCACCACCCAGCCCAGCAGCCCGCCCACGACAGGCGCGGCCAGGGCGAAGGCCAGCACCTGCGCGACCGACCCGGCCGAGACCGGCAGCCCCCAGCCCAGCCCGGCCCCGGTGAGGCCGCCGACGACGGCCAGAGTGAGACTGGTCGGCAGGCCCTTCGCGCTCAGCGCCATGACCACGCTCAGCGCGGCGACCACCGCGATCGACATCGCGATCTTCGCGCCCGGCCCCTGGAACGTGGCCAGCCGGGTCACGAACGTCCGCGCGACCTGATGGGTCACCAGCGGCACCAACGCCATCAGCACTACCAGGGTGAGGGTGCCGACCGCCGGACGGATCGCGGGCAGTTTGAGCCCGGTCGCCAGCAGGGCGCCGCCGTCGTTCATCCCGGACACGAACGCGAACACACAGGCGATCGCGATCAGTACGGAAGCATCCAAAGGCGGGCACTCCATCCCGTTTGGGTCGGTCTAGCGGGTGAGGCGTTCCGCATGCGCCGCCCGTCGGCCGGACGGCGATGTGGAGTCCGCCGCTGAGAGGTAGTCTGCCCAGGTCAACCCGAAGCCACCCCGTGATCTCCTGCCCGTGAGAGTGACAAGATGAGCTCTGCCGAATACATCCTGACTCTGTCCTGCCCCGACCGGCCCGGTGTCGTGGCCGCGGTATCGGGGCTGCTGGCCAGGCACGGGTGCAACATCATCGAGAGCCAGCAATTCGGGGACCGGGAGGCGCAGCGGTTCTTCATGCGGGTCCAGTTCGCGGCGCCGCTGCCCGAGGACGAGTTGCGCGCCGCCTTCGCCGCCCTGGCGCCGGAGTTCGGCATGGAGATCAAGCTGCGCGACGTGGCCAGGAAGCCGCGGGTGCTGATCATGGTCAGCAAGTTCGACCACTGCCTCAACGATCTGCTCTACCGGGTGCGTGCCAAGGCCCTGGACATCGAGATCGTCGCCGTCGCGTCCAACCACCCCGACCTGCGGCCCCTGACGCAGTCGTACGGCATCGACTACCACCACCTGCCCGTCACTCCCGAGACCAAGCCCCGGCAGGAGGCGGAGGTGCTGGCGCTGGTCGAGCACTACCAGGTGGAGCTGGTGGTGCTGGCGCGCTACATGCAGGTGCTGTCGGAGGACCTCTGCGAGAAGCTGGCGGGCCGGGCGATCAACATCCACCACTCGTTCCTGCCGTCGTTCAAGGGCGCCAGGCCCTACCACCAGGCGCACGACCGGGGCGTCAAGCTGATCGGCGCGACGGCGCACTATGTAACGTCCAACCTGGACGAGGGGCCGATCATCGAGCAGGAGGTGGCCCGGGTGAACCACAGCCACTCCCCGGCGGACCTGGTGGCGATCGGGCGGGACGTGGAGTGCGTGGCGCTGGCCAGGGCCGTCAAGTGGCACGCCGAGCAGCGGGTGCTGCTCGACGGCCACCGGACGGTCATCTTCCCCCGCTGACGCTCCCGTTCGCGGCTACAGGCCGGTGTGCCGGGCCAGGAACGTCAGCGTGTCAGCCGACAGATCGACCGACCTGCTGATCGAACGGGCGCCATGGCCCACCTCGGTCTCGTTGCGCAGCACGATCGGCCCCTCACCCGTGGAGGCGTGCTGCAGCGCCGCGCACATCTTCCACGCGTGCAGCGGGTGCACGCGCGTGTCCGACTGGAAGACCGTGAACAGCGTCGCGGGGTACGCCACGCCCTCGCGGACCTGGTGATACGGCGAATAGGCCAACAACCAGCCGAACCCGTCGGGGTCGGCGGCCGAGCCGTACTCGACGTTCCAGGTCGCCCCCAGCCCGAACTGCTCGTAACGGATCATGTCCAGCAGCGGCGCGGAGCAGGCGACGGCCGCGTACAGCTCGGGACGCTGCGTCAGCGCCGCCCCCACCAGCAGCCCGCCGTTGGAGCCGCCGGAGATCGCCAGCTGCTCGGACGTCGTCACGCCGGTCGCGATGAGGTGCTCGGCAGCGGCGTGGAAGTCGTCGAAGACGTTCTGCTTGTTGCCGAGCATGCCGGCGCGGTGCCAGTCCTCGCCTTCCTCGCCGCCGCCGCGCAGGTTGGCGATCACGTAGACGCCGCCCGCCTCCACCCAGGCGAGCACCGAGGCGGAGTAGCCGGGGGTCATGGACAGCCCGAAGCCGCCGTAGCCGTACAGGATGGTCGGGCGCGGCCCGTCGCCGTCGACCGGCGAGATGACCAGCATGCGGACGTCGGTGCCGTCCTTGGACCGGTAGACGACCTGGGACGTACGCACCGGCGGCACATCCACCACGCCCGGCGAGGCGGCCCAGAGCGTGGTCTCGCCGGTCCTGGCGTCGTAGCGCTGGATGGTCGGCGGCGTGGTGTTGTCGGTGTAGCCGAACCACGCCTCGTGGCCGCCCTCGGGGCGCTCGGCGATGCCGCCGATCGAGCCGAGGCCGGGGGCCGGCACCTCGCCGATCCGCTCGCCGGTGGCCAGGTCGTGCACCGTGATCTCGCTGATCGCGTGACGGGTCCAGCTGACCAGCATGACCGGGCGCTCGAGGTCGTCGAGGATCGCGAAGTCGGACAGCACCGCTTCGGAGTCCTCCGGGATCAGGTCGCGCCAGTTGTCGAAGCCGGGCGTCTCCGGGTCGGTGACGCAGATCCGGACGCGCGGCGCGTCGCGGTCGGTGTGGATGTACAGCCTGCCGTCGCGGCCGAACGAGAACCCTGTTTGGGCGTCCACGTCCTCCTGAACGACCTGGAGGTCGGGCCTGTCGGGCGAGGAGGCGGTCAGGTCGGCCACCCACAGGTCGTTGCGCGGCGCCGTGCCCTCACTGGCGGAGATCTGCAGCCAGCGGCCGTCACGCGAGACCGAGACGCCGTAGTAGTTGGTCATCTTCAGGCCCTCGCCGAAGATCATCACGTCGTCCTCGGTGGACGTGCCGACGCGGTGCAGGTAGACGCGGCGGTGGAACTGCGACTCGCCCTCCGGCACCTCCGTGCTCGGCAGCCGGCGTACGTAGTAGAACGCCTCGCCGCCGGGCAGCCACGCGATGGGGGAGTAGCGGCACCGGTCGATGGGGCCCTCGACACGGGCACCGGTGGCCACGTCCATGACGTAGAGGACCGACTCCTCGTTGCCGCCCACCGAGATCTGGTAGGCGAGCAGGCGGCCCTCCTTGTCCGGCTGGACGGCATCGAGCGTGGTCAGGCCCGACGGGTCGATGGCCATGGGGTCGATCAGGACCCGCTCGGTGCTGCCCTTTTCGGAGACGTAGTAGACCGCGTGCTCCTGGTCCGGCGTGCGGCGGCTGAAGAAATGGCGGTCGCCGCGCCACGCGGGCACCCCCACGGAGCCCGACCTGAGCAACTCGGCGATGCGGTCCCCGAACCGCTGCGGCTTGCTCTGCCGCTTGAACAGGTCGGCCTGCGCGAGCAGCCATCCCTGCGTCTCCGGGCTGTCGGGATCCTCAAGCCAGCGATAGGGGTCCGCGACGGGAGTGTCGTGCAAAATCTCGGCGCTTTCCTCGCGGCGTGCTGTGGGGTAGGGCTCTCGCGTCATGCCCGAACCTTACTGCCAAGCAGGGCGCGTAAAGCCCTGGTGAAGTGGGCATAAAACGTACCGTGCGTCCCTCTGGTCATTCCGGCTGGGGGTTATGGGGTGGCGGGGACCACGCGGTAAACGTCAGACTTGGTGACAGGACGGTGCCGTGGTGACCATCCGCTGGACCGTCCGGCGGAGGTCCACGTGACGGAAGCACCAGTGCCCCAGGAGGGGCCGACAGCCGGGACATGCCACGGCATGTCCCCCTTGATACCCATGCAGCAGGGAGAGGCCCGATGACGCGCCAAGTCCTGCTGCTCAACGCTACTTACGAGCCACTCACCACTCTGTCGCTGCACCGAGCCATCGTGCTCGTGCTGCGGGAGAAGGCCGACATCGTCCACCGTGACGGCGGGGGCGCGGTCCTGCGCTCCGCGACGTGCACGCTGGAGGTGCCCTCGGTGGTCCGGCTGCGCAGATATGTCCGTATTCCCTACCGGTCTCGCATCCCCCTGACCAGGGCCGCGCTCATGCGGCGCGACGATTACCGCTGTGCCTACTGCGGCCTGCGGGCCGAGACCATCGACCATGTCGTCCCCCGGTCCAGGGGCGGCCCCCACACCTGGGAGAACTGCGTCGCCTCGTGCACGCCGTGCAACCACAGGAAGGCCGACAAGTTCCTGGAGGAGCTGGGGTGGACGCTGCGCGTCGCCCCGGCGGTGCCACGGGGCGCTCACTGGCGGCTCATCGGCGCCTCGCTCGTCGGCGATCCTCAATGGGCGCCCTACCTGGAAGCGGCTGCCTGACCTTCGGGCCCGGATCCCTGGGATCCGGGCCTGAAATGTCTTTGTCGTGCTTCACGGCTCCTGGCAGGATTCCAGGGCATGTGGACCTTCACCACCGACGTCGAGGAGTACGCGAGCGCCGCCGAGGCGTTCCTGCTCGCCGACCCCGTGGGCAACACGGTGCCGCTGACGGTGCTGGCCAACGTTCGCGCCGGGATGCCCGCCGATGACGCCTCCTTCGGCTGGTGGACCACCGACGGCGAGGTCCGGGGGGCGGTCTTCCGTACGCCGCCGCATCCGATCGGCCTGGCCCGTATGCCGGTCGAGTCCATCGCGCCGCTGGTCACGGCGTGGCGGGGCGAGCTCACGGAGGTCCTGGGCCCGCTGGAGCTGACCGGCGCGCTCTCCGAGGTGCTCGGCGAGCCCCGCTCCGTGCTGTCGGAGCGCCTCTACCGCCTCGGCGCCCTGATCGTCCCCGACACGGCCGGCCACGGCCGACTGGCGGGTGTCGCCGACTTTCCCCTGCTGGTCGCCTGGTTCCAGGCGTTCGGCGAGGAGGTGGGTCTGGGCGTAGGTGGGGATCCCGTCCAGCAGGTCGAGCACCGGCTGGCCGGGCGGCAGCTGTTCATGTGGGAGGCGGACGGGGTCCCGGTATCGATGGCCGCCCTGTCGCCCGCGGCGGGCGGCGTCTGCCGCGTCGGGCCGGTGTACACGCCGCAGTCCTGCCGCAGACGGGGGTACGGCGCCGCGGTCACCGCGTTCGCCAGCCGGGTGGCGCTGGAGACGCGCTGTGAGCAGGTGGTGCTCTTCGCCGACCTGGCCAATCCGACGAGCAACGCCGTCTACCGGTCGATCGGCTACGAGCCCGTCCACGACTACGCCCAGGTGACCTTCGGCTCTCTGCCGTAGCGTGGTTTGCCGTAGTCTTGGGGGCATGCCGCGCTATGACTTTCGCTGCCGTGCCTGCGGGTCCACCTTCGAGGTGACCCGCCCGATGGCCGCCTCCGACGAGGCGGCCGCGTGCCCCGAGGGGCACGACGACACCGTCAGGTTGCTCTCCACGGTCGCGATGACCGGCGGCGCCGCCGCGCCGAGCTCGGGCGGCTGCTGCGGCGGGGGATGCTGCGGCTGACGCCCGGGTTCACCGGCTGGCCGGCGGTGCCGCACGTCATCAAGCCGACCCGCCGCGCCGACGGCTGGGCGCGACGGGTCGGGCCTCGACCCAGTCTTCCGGCGGGTGCTCGCTAGGTGCTGCGAGTCCCGCCCGGCCTCCGGGAGGGACGCTCCTTAGGCGGCGCGAGCCCGCTTGCGTCGCTGGAAGGGCAGGAACCGGTCGGCCAGGTGCGGCCGGGACGGGGTCAGCGTCGGCTCGACCGCGAGAATCCGGTCGAACCGGAACGCCCGGATGGCGCGCCGCATCCGGCAGACCCCGACGAGATACCAGTATTCGCGATGCACCAGGCACGTCACCGGCTCGACATCCCGAGCCGTGACATGTCCTGAAGCATCCCGATAGTGCAGACGAATCATCAGCCTGCTGGTGATCGCGTCCGCGATGAGCCTGGCCCGCGACGCGATGTCCACGGGCAGCGGCTCGGTGAGCGTCGTGAGGGTGGTGGCGATGACATCATCGTCGAGCTCCAGATGCTCGAGCGCGTGCTGCAGACCGCGCCTGGCGGTGACGGCCTGTGGACCGGACCCCAGATGAGCGAGGGACAGGGCGAGGGCAGCGATCTCGGCGGTGGTCAGCGGGCGAGTGTGGGAGTTCACGCCTGTAGCCATACCCCCACAATAGAGACGACCACCGACAGTTTTCGAAAGCCTGTACGGCTGGTAAGCACCATGTATCGAACGAATAAGGCTGTCAGACGCCACACCACGACTGGCGAAAGCCGCCATGCCACCACTGATGGAAGCCGCAGGCCACGCTGACGGAACCCGCCACGTCCCCACGGGCGGAGGCGGCACGCCATCGCGGAGGGAAGCCAGGGCTGACCAGGCATGGAAGCCACGGCCGACCATTGACGGAAGCCATGGCCGGCAAGACGCACGTCACGGCGCTCAGCCGGTGAACCGGAGGAGCGTGCCCCTGGACAGACGCCAGCAGGCACGGCGGGTGGGGCCCACCGTGCCTGCCGTAAAAGAAACTTATCTAGACAGCTGGGAGAGGTCGCGAGAGGCGCCCGTGGAGGCCGACGTCGTCATCGCCGCGTACGCCTGGAGGGCGGCGCTGACCGGCCGGTTGCGGTCGCGGGGCCGGTAGCCGCCCAGGTCGGCGAGCAGGCGCGTACGGCGCTCCGCCAGCTCGGCCTCGGGGACCCGGAGCTCCATCGACCGGTTGGGGATGTCGATCTCGATCGTGTCGCCGTCCTCGACCAGCGCGATCATGCCGCCCTCGGCCGCCTCCGGAGAGGCGTGCCCGATCGACAGCCCGGACGTGCCGCCGGAGAAGCGGCCGTCGGTGACCAGCGCGCACGCCTTGCCCAGGCCCCGGCCCTTGAGGAACGACGTCGGGTAAAGCATCTCCTGCATGCCCGGCCCGCCCTTCGGCCCCTCGTAGCGGATGACGACCACGTCGCCCTCCTTGACCCGGTCGCCGAGGATGCCCTCGACCGCCTGCTCCTGCGACTCGAACACCACCGCCGGCCCGCTGAACTTCCAGATCGACTCGTCGACCCCGGCCGTCTTCACCACGGCGCCGTCACGCGAGATGTTGCCGTAGAGCACCGCGAGCCCGCCGTCCGCGCTGTAGGCGTGCGCCAGGTCGCGCACGCAGCCCTCGGCCCGGTCGAGGTCGAGGGAGTCCCAGCGGTTGCCCTGCGAGTATGGCTTGACCGTGCGGACGTTGCCCGGCGCCGCGTGCCACAGCTCCAGGGCCTCGGGCCGCACCGTGGGCGACTGGGGGTCCCAGGCGGCGATCGTCTCGCCGAGCGTGGTGCCGTTGACCGTCGGCACGTCGCGGTGGAGCAGCCCGGCGCGGTCGAGCTCACCCAGGATGGCCGGGATGCCGCCCGCGCGGTGCACGTCCTCGACGTGGTATTTGTTCGTCGCCGGAGCCACCTTGCACAGGCACGGCACGCGCAGGGAGATCTCGTTGATCTCCTTGAGCCCGAAGTCGACCTCGGCCTCGCGGGCCGCGGCCAGGATGTGCAGGATCGTGTTGGTCGAGCCGCCCATCGCCACGTCCAGCGCCATCGCGTTCTCGAAGGCCTCGCTGGTGGCGATCGAGCGCGGCAGCACCGACTCGTCGCCGTCCTCGTAGTAGCGGCGGGTGATCTCCACGAGCTGGCGCCCGGCGTCCTCGAACAGGTTCTTGCGCGCCTTGTGCGTGGCCAGGATCGTGCCGTTGCCCGGCAGCGCGAGGCCGATCGCCTCGGCCAGGCAGTTCATGGAGTTGGCGGTGAACATGCCCGAGCACGACCCGCAGGTCGGGCAGGCGTTCTCCTCCATCTCCAGCAGGTCCTCGTCGGAGACGCTGCTGTCGGCGGCGGCGACCATCGGGTCGATCAGGTCGAGCTTGCGGCCGGGCGTCTTGCCCGCCTCCATCGGCCCGCCCGAGACGAAGATCGTCGGGATGTTGAGCCGGAAGGCGGCCAGCAGCATGCCCGGCGTGATCTTGTCGCAGTTGGAGACGCAGATCATGGCGTCGGCGCAGTGGGCGTTGACCATGTACTCCACGGCGTCGGCGATCAGCTCGCGCGACGGCAGCGAGTAGAGCATGCCGCCATGGCCCATCGCGATGCCGTCGTCGACCGCGATCGTGTTGAACTCACGCGGGATCGCCCCCGCCTCGCGGATCGCGGCGGACACCACGTCGCCGACGTCGCGCAGATGAACGTGGCCGGGCACGAACTGCGTGAAACTGTTGGCCACGGCGATGATGGGTTTGCCGAAATCGCTCCCGGCTACGCCGGTCGCCCGGAGGAGGGCGCGGGCGCCGACCATGTTCCTGCCATGGGTGACCGTACGAGACCTGAGGGCGGGCATTGAACTTCTCCCATCGTTGCGAGTCCTCACATCGTACGACCATTTGCCCGGTTGCTGAGACAACTGTCCACCGCTCGGAACGCGTACGGCGGCGAGCTGGGTGGATCCCGGCCATGCGGGGCGCGCCTCCGGAACTGCCGAAAGCACGCCCGTCAGACTGTCGACGGGCGTGCCTTCAGAGCTCGGTCGGTCAGTCCTCGCCGTATCTCGCGGGCAGGACCTGGGCCGCGATGTCGTGCAGGCGGTCGATCTCCGCCTTGGTGAGCGCCCGCTCCCGCTTGGTGATCCACTTGCGGGCACGGCCGCCCTCATAGACGTCCACGCCGCGGATCGTCATGATCTTCCACGGCACGGGCGGCCCGTAGATGGCCAGCGAGGGCACGACGGAGATCTCCTTGCCGTAGACCTCGCTGATCAGCTCGCTGGCCCGCGAAGCCTCCCATTTGGCCTCGGTGAGACGTGGCTTCATGTCGAACGGCCCGTGGAAGAGCTTCTTGCCCATCTGGACGCGTACGGGCAGCCGTTTGTCCCACTTCTCGGAGTCGACCGCGTAGACGCCCGTCGGGCCCACCACGAGGTGGTCGATCTGGGCCTCGCTGTCCGGTATCGCCCGCGCGTGGAGCGTGCGATAGCCGTTGCGTTCGAGTTTGCGCAGTTGGGCCTCGGTGCGGCGCTCCGCGATGGAGGCACGGCGCCAGGCCGGCACGGTCGAGTTGGACCGCGCTCGGTAGACAGTGTCGAGGATGGCCGCGATCACGCCCGCGGTCACGCCTACCCGCCAGTCGCCCACGAGGATGCCCACGACCACGCCAACGGGGATCGCCAGCAGGGCGCGGTTGCGCATGCGGCGGAAGCGTGGTTGTTGGAGCAGGCTGCGCAACGACGCGCGCTCGATGGGCGCGTAGGTTGACGTGGGCGCCGATTGCTTCGCGGGGGCCGGCTCGCCTTCGGGTCGGTCACTCACCCAGATGGGTGAGGAGTTGTGACCGTCTTCTCGCTGATGGTCGGAGTCCACGTAACTCACCGTAGCCCGTGGTTCTTGTCGATTCCTAGTGCTGCCTTGTCCATAGTTTTATGGCCCAGCTCACCGTGTTCTACGCCCGTTTTCCGGGTATCTATTACGTTCTTCTCTAGAGATGCCTAGTGTGCGGTAGCGTGCGAGAACTTCACGAGCTTTCGGCGCTCGAGCAGGCGCAAGCCATCCGTGACCAGGAGATTTCGCCGGTCGAGCTCACGCGGCACCACCTCGATCGGATCGAGCGAATCGATCCACAGGTGGGTGCGTATGTGACGGTGACCGCCGAGAGAGCCCTCGAACAGGCGCACCGTCTGACCAAAGAGCTGCCAGACGGACCCCTCGCCGGAGTGCCGATCCCTATAAAGGATCTTAACCTGGTGAAGGACGTGCCCATCATGTTCGGGTCGTCGACATACCGGGGTTTCGTCGCCCCGGTGGACGACACGGTGGTCGAGCGCCTGCGTGAGGCGGGCACGGTGATGCTGGGGAAGACCGCGACACCGGAGTTCGGCCTGCCCTGCTACACCGAGACCGCCCTCTCGCCGCCCTCTCGCTCGCCATGGGATCCGCGTACCTCCGCGGGCGGGTCGAGCGGCGGCGCCGCCGCGGCCGTGGCCGCCGGGCTGGCGCCGGCCGCGCAGGGCAGCGACGGGGCCGGTTCGATCCGCATCCCGGCGTCGGTGTGCGGGCTGTTCGGCATCAAACCCACCCGTGGCCGGATCAGCTTCGCGCCGATCATCCCCGACCTCGCTGGCCTGTCGACGAACGGCCCCCTTGCCCGTACCGTCGCCGACGCCGCGGCGCTGCTCGACGTGATGACGCACAACAACCCCGGCGACCTCTATCTCGCGCCGCCGCACGAAGGCACGTTCCTGGCCTGCGCCGGACGCGATCCGGGCCGGCTGCGCATCGCCCGCTACGCCCGAAGGGGTTAGCCGCCTTCCCCGCGATCTACCGAGATGCAGGCCAGTGCTCCCGTCTCCAGGCGGGATGGTGGAGGCCCGCGCGCCGGTGCCCTTTGGGGCGTGAGCGGGCAGCGATCGGAACTGCTTGCGACATCTCAATCACGTACGGTAAGGTTTCCGTGATCGAACTGGCAAGCGATAACCAAGCTGGCTGTGAGATCGCTTCCTGGATTCATCGGTACGACGAGGCCGCCGGACGGGCGGTGACAGGACGTGGAGACTTGCCGGTAGGCGGGTCGGTGAAGCGTCAAGCATCCTGTTCCACAGCTCGTGCTGTTTACGCGGCATGGACTGCTGCGTAAGCAGCACGGGAATCCTCGCCTCTTCAGGGCGAGGAGCGCGTCAAAACGTGACCGGCCAGCCCGCCGCGAACCTGCCACTGCACTGGACCGCCGACGGGCTGACGATCGGCGTCATGCTGGCGGGCCGCCTGGGCGCCGAACGCACGTTGATCTCCCTGTCGGCCCAGGTTGGGGCGGCCAGGGGCGGCTTCTGGGGCGACCGGCGATCTGGTGGCCCTGGAACCTTATCGTTGCTGGTGTGCGGCCTGCTGTCGTTGTCGCTGGCGTGATGGTCGCTGGTGGCTGTCAGGACTGATACTGGTCCCGATATTTCAGGACCTGCTGTACGTGGGCCTTCCACTTGGCCGGCACGCCCTGTTCCCGCCTCACCGGCACCACGCCGGACACGTAGAGAGCGGCCAGCTTGGCGGCCGGGTCCCCTGGCACGTCGGCGATCTGAGGGCCGAGCCCGCAGAAGAAGCGGCCCATCGCGGGCAGGGACAGCTCGGGGGAGAAGGGCGGCTTCGGCATCGGGTCGTTGATCCCGTTGGGCTGCCAGTACTGGAGGACCCTGGGGGTCCATCTGGCGATGCCGAACTCGTCGGCGGCCGGGTCGCTCAGGTCGGGGTCGAAGTCGCTGGCCGCCTTGACCACCCCGGCCACGAGCGCCGGCGACAGACCCGCGACGTCGTGGCACCAGGTGCCCGCCTGGATGATCAGCGCCCGGTACTGAGCCGGGATATCCGCATCCGCCCGCAACCCCATCCCCTCCTTCGGCGGCCCTGGCTCGGAAGCCCGTGGCGTTCCGGCCGCGCTCGGAGATCCGGCCGACTGTGCGGATGCAGACGGTCCTGCGGATGCGGACGCTCCTGCTGATCCGGACAGTCCTACGGACGCGGACGGTCCTGCGGATCCGAACGGCGCTGAGGATCCGGATGGTGAGCCGGTCACCGTGGACGACCGGTCGGTGGGACGCAGCGCGAGCACCGCGACGACCACGGCCAGGGCGACAGTCACGGCGCCCACCCCGGCGAGCACCGCCTTGCCCCGCCCCGCATCCGCGCCCAGATCCGCACCCTCGTCCAGATCCGCACCCTCGTCCAGATCCGCACCCTCGTCCAGATCCGCATCCGCGTCCAGATCCGCGCCAGAGCCTGCGCCCGCGTCCGCGCTCGGCGCCGGGCCTGCGCCTCCCCGCGGGCTTGCCCCACCACCAGGTCCGGTCCTACTACCTGCGGCCGCTCCCAGGACTCCGCCCGCACTTGCCCCCGGGCCTGCGCCTCCCCCCGGGCCTGCGCCTCCCCCCGGTCCGGCTCCACCACCTGGTCCGGCTCCACCACCTGGTCCGGCTCCACCACCTGGTCCGGCTCCACCACTCGGTCCGGTCCCACCGCCTGTGCGCGCTCCCGCGCCGCCACCGTGGTCTGCGCCTCTACCTGGGCCCGCAGTTGCGGATGCGTTTGCACTTGCGTCCGCATCTGCATCCGCGATCGCATCTGCACCTGCGGCCGGACGGCCGCTTGCGTCCTCGCCGGTGTCCGTGCTTCTGTACGCGGCGGTCTCGTCGTCCGCGGATCCGGGGGGCGAGATTCCCGGTCGCCGCTCCGAGTCCGTCCCGCCCACCGGGAGCGCCCTCTCCGGCAGTCTGTCCTCCGGGAGCCGAACCCCTGGGAGCGCCCTCGCCGGGAGCCCGCCCTCCGGGAGTCGGTCGTCCAGGGGTCGGTCGTCCGGGGGTCGGTCGTCCGGGGCCGACCCTTCCGGGGGTCGGTCGCCCGGGGCCGACCCTTCCGAGGGTCGGACGTCCGGGGTCGCCCGCTCCGGGGGCTGGACGTCCGAGAGCGCCCTCTCCGTGGGGCCGTCGCCTACGGGCGTCTCCTGCGGGAGTCCGTCGCCCACGGGCGCGTACTCCGGGAATGCGTCGCCCAGGGGTGCGTCGCTCAGGGGTGCGTAGTCCGGGACCACGGAACCCACGGGCGCGTCGTCCGGGGCGTTGAGGGCGGCGGCGAAGGAGGGGATGCTTGGCCAGCGGCGGTCCGGGTCCGGGTCGATGGCCTTCATGATGGCCGCCCCCACCCGTACCGGCACCTCCGGCCGCAGCCGGTGCGGTGCCAGCCGTACCGAGCCCGAGGCGGGCAGTTGGCCCGTGAGCAGGTGGTAGGCCATGGCGCCCAGCCCGTGCACGTCGGCCCGCTCGTCCGGGGCGCCGTCCAGGCGCATTTGCTCCGGCGCCATGTACCCGGGCGAGCCCGCCGCGATCGTGTGGCTGGTGGCGTCGGCCAGCGAGCGGGCGACCCCGAGGTCGGCCACCATGAGGCGCTCGCCACCGCCCGGGAGCGCGCGGAACAGCACGTTCGACGGCTTGAGGTCGCGGTGCACGATGCCGAGCCGGTGCAGCAGCGTCACGCCCTCGGCGATCTCGCCGAGGACGCGGAGCGCCTCGGGTATCGGTAGGGGGCCGTCCAGTACGCGCCCCGCCAAAGACCCCATGTCGGCATAAGTCATGACGAAGTACGGGCGGCCATCCGGAAGTTCGCCGATGTCGTGGACTTGGACGATGCGCGGCGAGTCCGCCTGGCGCAGCAGCCGGGCCTCCTTGACGAACCGCTCGCGCACGGCCGGTTCGGCGGACCAGTTGTCGGCCAGCACCTTGATCGCCACATAGGAGTCGAGCCGGTCGTCCCGGCCGAGCCACACCGTCGCGAACGCGCCCGAGCCCAGAACGCGCTCGACGGGATACCTTCCGATCGCATCCACAGTTGAGTTGACCTTGTCTGGGGGATCTTGAGTCAGACTCTCTCACGACCGGGTCTGGCCGGACAGCCGAACCGGGATTACGTTCTTGGGTGTGGACAGCGCGCTGGAGATTCTGGCTTTTCTCTTGGGGGTTTCGCTCGCTCTGTTCGTGCTGATCAGCCTGGCGGTCATGGTGCCGGGGCGGGGTTCGGCGCGGAGGGTGGAGACGGGCCCGGTGTGGTTGGGCGGTCCGTCCGGGAGCGAGCACGGCGTGAGCACGTCGGGCCTGGTGCTGGCCGACCGGGTCGCTCATTGGGCGCCGGCGCCCGAGTCCGACTGGGTCGCGATGGCGGAGACGGCCGAGCCCGGCAGACGCGTCGGCGGAGCTTCGGCGGGATGGTGATGGCGATGCGCGGACTGACCTCGGCCCAGGCCGACGACATCAGGCAGGCGCTCCACGTCGCCGAGCGGCGCAGCGGCCTGCGCTTCGGCGCCTTCCTCGGCGCGCCGGTCGGCGGCCGGCGGCACTTCGCCGAGCGGCTGCACGCCGCGCTCGGCGAGGAGGCGGACGAGGCGGTGTTGATCTTCGTGGACGTCGCCGGACGGGCGCTGGAGATCGTGACCGGCGAGAACGCCCGGCGGCGGCTGCCCGACACCGCGTGCCGGCTGACCGCTATGTCGATGGCTACGGCGTTCAGCGCCGGTGACCTGGTGGGCGGGCTGCTGTACGGCATCGGCATGCTGGGCGAGCAGGCCACCGCCAGGCGGTAGGACGGGCGTCGCCTGCGCCCCCGCGGTAGGCGACGCCCACCCCGTCTTTGTAAGCGAGGCGGGCGGCGGGGTCACCCTGGAGGCTTCCAGGGGGCAACCCAGGCCCAGAGCGTTGAGGCCCCAGCAGGCCCAAAGAGCAGGCCCAAGCGTCAGCGTTGGAGCAGGCCGGTGACGTGCTCGCTGACGCCCGCCAGCAGCGTGGCGGGCACGATCGGGGCGCGGCCGATGGCCGAGAACAGCGCGGGCAGGCCGGGCAGCGGGAACCCGTCATCCTGGAGCGCGGCCGAGCCGATCTCGTTCTTGTCCAGCGCCGACCGGCTGCGCTGCCAGGCGTCGAGCACCTCTTCCGGCGAGGGCACGCCGAAGCCGTGGCCGACGGGCGCCGCGTGCCGCAGGCGTACGAGCGGCGTCTCCGCGAACGCCAGCGCGGTGCGGGCCCGTACGTGCAGGTCGGCGCGTTCTTCCGGCTCGATCCAGTGCATCGCCGTGCACGGGTTGCGGCAGTCGGCGACGCAGACGGCCATCGCGCCCGCCACCTGGCTGTGCTGCCGGTCGAAGTACGCGCGCCAGCCCTCGGGCGGCTCGCTCGCCACCCGCAGGGTCCGGTTGGTGGCCGACTGCTCGGACTTGGTGTGGTCGCACTCGCGGTCGCCGATCACGCCGAACCTGCTGCCCGGCGCGCTCAGCCCGGGAGGCCAGCGCGCGGGGTCGCCGGCATGGCCGAGATGCGGCTCGTAGGCCAGCAGTGGCAGGTATTCGCTGGCGATGTGGACGGCGGCGATCATCGGGCTCAGCTCGCGACGCTGCCAGCGGACGGCGATGACCTCCAGCAGCAGCCCGTAGGCGGGCCGCAGCGACTCCAGCGCGCCGCGTGGCTGCTCGCGCGGGGTCTGCGGCATGTGGCAGGCCCGTGCCCGCCGCCGCAGGTCCGCGGGCACGGACTTCGCCTCGACCGCGAAGTCCTCGGCGTCCAGCGAGAGCAGCCGGCTGCCGAACTCGCACACGTCGGCGATCTCCTCGGATGAGGCCAGTGCTCCGAGGTCGGAGAAGGCGTAGCGGCGGGCCAGCGCTACGAGCAGATCGCGAGTCGTATCCACCCGATTACCTTCTCATGGCCGGATGGCCACATGTCCGGACTAGGTGGTCAGCAAGCTAGCTGGGGCAGGGCGCCTTGATGCACTGGATGTCGCTCGGCGGCTCGCTGACCGGGGGCTCGATCGTGGGCTCCGTCGGCTCGGGCGTGGCGGTGGGCTTGTCGGTCGGCTCGGGGGCGTCGGAGGTCGGGGTGGCCGTCGGTTTGGTCACGGTCGGGCGGGGGGTGGCCGTCGCGGTGGCGGTCGGTGTCTGGGAGATGATCGGCCGCGCGGTGGGGGAGTGCTTCGACGGAGGCGCCAGTGGCTTCCTGCTCGGCGTGGCGGCGGTCGGGTGTGTGCTCGAGGCGGGCGTGACGGGGGGCAGGACGCTGCCGCTCTGCTCGGCCGCCTGGTCGCTGCGGATCCACACCGATCCGGCGACCGCCAGGCTCACCAGGACGGCGACGGCCACGGCCAGCGCGGCGGCCAGCGCCCGGCGGCCACGTGGCGTGGGGGGCAAATCCAGTAAATTTGGCGAGTCCGGCAAGTCGGGCGTGGGCGGCAGGTCCGCTGAGCCCAGCGAGCTCAGCGAGCTCAGTGAGTCAGGCGCGTCGGAGGCCTTCCTCGCCGCCTCGGCCATCAGCGTGGCCGTCGGCCAGCGCCGGTCCGGCGTCTTTTCCAGCGCTCGCGTCACGACCTGGCGCGGCCCCGACGGCACGTCGGCGGGTAGGTCCGGGACGGGGGCGTGCAGATGCTTGTAGATGATCTGGACAGGAGTGTCGCCATCGAACGGCAACCGCCCGGTCAGGCACTGGTAGGCGACCACGCCGAGCGCGTAGACGTCGACGGCCGGGGTGACGTCACTGGCGGTGGCCATCTCGGGGGCGCAGTATCCGGCCGAGCAGAGCATGGCGCCGGTGGCCGTCAGCTGGACCGCGGAGACCGAGTGGGCGATGCCGAAGTCGGTGAGCGCCACGCTGCCGTCGGGCCGGACCATCAGGTTGGCCGGTTTGACGTCGCGGTGCACGATGCCCTGCGCGTGGGCGGCGGCCAGCGCGTCGCCGACCTCGGCGACCAGCCGCATGGTGGCCGCCGGATCGAGCGCCTCGCGGCGCAGGACGCGGTCGAGCGACTCGCCCTCGACGAACTCCATCACCAGGAAGCTCACCTGGCGCCCGTCGACCTCGGAGGTGCCGTAGTCGTAGACGTCGACCACGCCGGGATGCCGCAGCGTGGCCATCGCCCTGGCCTCGTTCTGGAAGCGCTGGGCGAACTTCGGGTCCTCGGTCAGGGCGGGGATGAGCACCTTGACCGCCACGGTCCGGCCGAGCACCGTGTCGGTGGCCCGCCAGACCTCGCCCATGCCGCCGCCGCCCACGCGGCCGATCAGCGTGTAGCGATCGTTGAGTGTGGTTCCGGATCCGAGCATGTCTTCGAGGGTATGAACTGCTGCTTCATATTCGCTATGAAAACCTGAACATCCGCCATGGTCGTCGAGGTTTCCTCTTGATCGGTGGGGTCGGCTGGGCCGAGCGGGATCGTTCCGCAGGGCCTGTCATGGTTCGGCGAGGCGCCAGCCGAACCGGTTGCCTGCGGCGCCGCTGTTTGGACGCCCGCAACGCGACAGGTTGCGGCTGGTTCTGGCCTGGCGGGCAGGCGAATCGGAGCGTTGTCGTTCACCTGTTCTATCCACCAAGGCCAACGGATGGTAATCTTTCAATTACCAATCGTGAGGTTGTGTTCCGGGGGCGGGGGTGCGGATATGCAGGCATACCGGCTTCCCAGCGATCGGGCCGCGCCGACCGTGTGGTGCGGCCGCCGCCCGGCCGGCACCCTCGTCCGCGCGTGGTCGCCGACTGTCGGGCAGTGCTCACAGGACGGCCGATCCGAGCGCGGTGCGTCACCGTCCGCCCACCCGGGATTCCGCCTGCCCGGAGGCTGGAGCGGTGCATGAGTGAACTCACTGCCACCGCTTCCTGCACCGCTCACGCGGCGGTGCAGGAAGCGAGCGGCGAAGTCGTTCCTCAGCCGCTGCTGGTGCGGCGGGTGGCCTGGCTGGCCAGCCTGGCACGCGACCTGACCGCCCGCCTGGTGGCCGCCCGGTGGAATCCGGAAGATCTGGACGCTTTGGCGTCCGGGGTGGGGCTGGACGGGCGGGTGTTGCCGTCGAAGGGCTGGATGGCCCTGCGACGGCTCGGCTGGGCCGTGGGTCCGCCCTCAGGCGTGCATGTGTGTGATCGGGTGTTGCGGTGCGCGCAGGAGCAGGCCGCTCGCCTGTTGCGGCTGGCGTTGCACCGGCGTCGCCTGGTGGCGGCGATCGTGGCGACCTGGCCGCAGGCTACGGGTGCGCGTACGGGCGCCGAGTGGGAGGCGCTGCGTGCGCTGCTGCCGGACGGGGTGACGGCAGCGGACATCCGGAACCGGACCCGGCAGGTTCGCGCCTACCTTGACGAGCATGGCGCGTTCCCGGCCGATCTGACCGAGGTGGAGGGGCCGCCGAACGTTGCGGCGCAGGTGGTCTTGGCGGCGGCCGACCGGCAGTTGGTGACCTTGGAGCGTTCTGGCAGTCGTAGCGCCCGACTGCGGGTGCGGCTTCCGCTGGTCGAGTTTCCCGCCTCCGGCAGGGACTGGGCGTGGCATGTGCTGCCGGTCGCGTTGCCGCCGACCGTCACGCCGGAGGCGACGTTGTGTGCCCCCACCGTGCGGGTGGCCAAGGGCCGGGTGCGCGTCGACCTGCCGTTCCGGATCCCGATCGGTTTCGCCCCCGCTGCCGGCCATACGGTCGGGTACGGCTTTGACTGGGGCCTGAACACTCTGCTGGCCGGCGTGACAGGGCAGTTGGTTGATGGCCGGGTGATCAGTGATGGGCGGCCGTTCGCCTACGACGCGAGCGGCATCTGCGCCAAGTTGCACCGGTTGCGGGCCGAGCGTGAGCACCTGGCCGCCAAACACCGGCACCTGGAAAGGCTTCTGGCGGGCATCACGCCCGCCGATTCCCGCTACGCCGCGTTGCATACGGCCTGGCAGCGCATCGGGGTTGAGCATGAGCGGTTGTGCGCCCGCATCCGCAACCTGAACAAGGCGCTGGCCTGGTCGGCGGCACGCTGGGCGGTCGACCACGCCGTGAGCGCCGGGGCGACGGTCATCTACCTGGAGGACCTGGCCACCTTGGAGGCGCGCGGGCGACGGGGGAGCGCGAACGCGCGCCTGTTGGGGCAGGTGCGCGGGAAGATCGTCGAGGCGATTCGGCACCTGGCGGCCAGACACTCCATCGCGGTGGTCACCGTCCCGGCGCGTGGCACCTCCCGATACTGCCCCCGCTGCGGCCAGGGTACGTCGGTGCTCATGCATTGCCCTGCTCCGGATCGGGTCGGTGAGCGGGGCTGGAGGTGGGCCTCCTGCCCGGCCTGTGGCCTGTCGGGTGACCGGGACTGGGCAGCGGCCGAGCGGATCCTCGCACGCGGCCTGCTCGGCCAAACGCCACCCGTACCCACCGCTCCACCGGCGCGCGCACCATCCACGCCGTCGTGGAGGGCAACGTGGCCCGCGCCCGACCACGACGCAAACTCACCCGCGCGGCTCGCCGCGCCCGCCGCACCCGAGCCGACCTGCACCCCCGACCGGCGGCACGCGACCGGTCCAAGAACCGCCCCACCCCGAAACGGCCCACCCGCGTCCCGGCCAACTCACGAAACAACCCTCAAGACAGCTCGCGAGACAACCCGATGGCTTTCAGCCGTGTGCCCGACCGGCGCACGGTGCCCGCCCCACCGCCCACCGGCGGTGGACAGCGTCCGGCGGGCCATGCACCCAAGCCGGGACGGCGTCAGCCGTACCGGACAGGGTATGCCAGGAATTCTCACCATCGGACCGGCTTCCACCACGCCAAAGCCGCCCCCGTGCTCACGCTTGCCGAGCACGGGGGCGGTCCAAGGCAGGTTACGCCTGTCCGAGTTGCCTGATTCCTTCAGGGAACCACAGGGAATTCAAGACGCTAACACCGCGACCTCGATGGACGCGCCGGATCCGGCGCTCAGAACGCCCCTGTGGTAGTGCCTCCCGTTCCCGAGGCGGGGCTGGTGAAGGTGCTGTTGCCACCGGGTTGCCACTGGTCGGCGGTGTCGGGGAAGTTCGTCTCCTGGCGCTTGACGCACTTCCACTCGATGGCGGTGTTCGGCGGCAGCTTGCCGATCGTCGCGGTCCAGGTCGGGTAGGCGGTCGGCGACAGTTTGACCGCACTCGCCACCGACCAGCCGCCGAGTTGCGGGACGCTGCCCACGGCGTAGACGGACTGGCCCGTGGTGGTCGTGCCGTTGTCGCACCTGAACGTCATCGACGCCGGAGCCTGCCCGAGCGTGAACGCGAACGTCTTGGCGCTCGTGACGCTCGTGCTCGCCGACTTGGCGACGATCAGGTTGCCGCCCGCGTTGTACCAGCCGCTGGTCGCGGCGTCGAAGGCCGCCTTGGTGGCGTGCTGGGTGAGCGCGGTGCCGTTGAGCGTGACGGCGGACGCCTGGGTGCCCGAGACCAGCTCGACCACGTTCGTCCTGCTCGCGGGCGCGCCGGTGTAGGTGCCGCCGGCCGCGGCCACCGTGACGGTCGCCGTGCCGCCGCTGAGCTGCTGGCTCAACAGCGTCGTGCGTACGGCGCCGCTCTGGTAGCCGGTCGTCGCCCCGTCGTCCTCGTACAGGGTGAAGTTCGAGGCGGCCGGGTCGGCGTAGACCCGGGCCACCAGCTCGTTCCTGGTGGTGGAGTCGGTCCGCTTGCCCACGACGTTCATGGTCTTGTCATCCACGTACATCTTCGGGATGATCGCCCCCGCCCTGGCGAACGCCGGCAGCCGGAACGCGCCGCCGACCCAGAGCGGCCGGTCGGTGAACCACTGGCCGGTGCTGGTGAGCTTCTCGCCTGTGGCGTAGTCGAACCAGGAGCCCGCCGGCAGGTAGACGTCCCGTTTACGCTCGTTCGCGCCCGCTACGACGCCGACGAGCAGGTCGCGGCCGATGAGCTTCTCGTGCCCCATCTCGCGGACGTTCGCGTCGTTCTGGTACTGGTACACCAGCGGCGGCACCACCGGCTCGCCGTACAGGTAGGCCCGGTGGGCCAGGGAGTAGTAGTACGGCGCCAGCTCATACCGCTGCCGGAGGTTGGCGAGGTTGCTGGCCGTGTGCCCGATCGCGTCCGGTGAGGTCTGCGCGCAGTTGCACAGGTTCTCGGTGTGCGGCCGGATCGGCACCTCGAACCAGGCGCCGTCGGCGAACCACTGCGTGTAGAGCTCGTTCAGGTCGGAGTCGAGCATCTCGCGGCGGAATCCGCCGATGTCGGAGCCGTAGTAGTCGATGCCGGACATCGACATGTGCAGCTGGGCGTTCTGCTGCTGGGCGAGCGCGGTCAGCTTGGAGCCGATGTCGGCCGACCACATGGCCACGCCGTAGCGCTGCATCCCGGCGGCGCCGGAGCGGGCCAGCACGAACGGCCGCTTGGTGCTCGACGTGTAGCCCCTGGCGATGCTCTCAGCCCACTTGAGGTTGTAGACATTGTGGTAGTCGGCGTGGGCGTGCTTGCCGGGCAGCACGCCGGACGTCCAGTCGGCCGCGTCGTACATTTCCGGTTCGCCCAGGTCCAGCCAGTGGCCCATGATGCCCTGGTCGATGAGCGGCCGGCGCTTGGTCGTCTGCCAGTAGTCGGCCGCGGCGTCCTGAGTCCAGTCGATCATGCCGCCGCGGCCCCACCAGTCGTTGGCGGTGAGGTAGACGGGCGAGCAGGTCGCGCAGCCGGACCTGACGAGGTAGCCGCGGGTGGCGAGGTCGGCGTGCTCGGCGAGGTTCTTGCCGACGTACGACTCCTCGATGGTCATCAGGCCGATGCCCTTGTTCGCCTGATAATCGGAAATAGTTGTCGCTGGGTTGGGGAAGTTGGCCGTGTCCCAGGAAAGCGTGCCCATGCGGGTGTTGTCGGATCCGGCCGTCACTCCGCCGAACCAGGGCAGATCCAGGACGAACCCATCCACGGGGAACTTCGCCGCCCGCAGCCCGTTCAGCCGGCTGTCGATCTCGGCCCAGTTGTCGTAGCCGAACTCCGACACCCACATGCCGAACGCCTTCTTCGGCGGCACCGGCGGCCGGCCGGTCAGCTCCATGTAGTCCTTGCGCAGGTCGGGCAGGTCCGGCCCGGTCATCGTGTACCACCTGAGCTGGTCGCCCCAGGTGTCGACCGTCCACGGGTCGCCGGTCAGGTTCCACTCCTGCTTGTAGACCTGGTCGAGCAGCAACCCGTAGTTCAGGTTCGACGCGCCGACCCCGAACAGCACGGGGATCTGCGCGTTGCCCACCGGTCCGTTGTCGGTGTCGTAGGCCATGGCGTTGCCGTACGGACCTCCCGGGGTCCGGCTGCGTCCCACCCAGTCGCCGTCGGAGCTGCCGCCCATGAAGAACTGCTCGCCCAGCCCGTACGCGTTCTGGATCGAGCCCTTGGTGATCGTCAGGCCCTTCCACGCCTGGGTCAGGTTGCGCGGGCACGCCTCGTACAGCTGCCTGACCGGGTCTGAGACCCGCACGCACAGGGTGCCGGCCGTGACCTCGACCTTCATCGAGGCCGTGGTCAGCGTGTTGCCGCTCTGACTGAACGAGGACGGACCGGTGTAGTCCTTCTTCGCCACCTGCGGCGTGGTGAAGAGCGCGGATCCGGTGCCGGGGCTGGTCCCGGAGGCCAGCTCGAAGTGGACGAGGTCGTCGTCGAGGAACTCGACGATCAGATAGGCCGATCCGCTGGTGAACTGCACCCGCTGGACCGCCGCCCGCGCCTCGCCCGCGACGAGGAAGGTACCCAGGAGAACCGTCAGAAGGACGAGAGCACGTTTCATGGCCGGCCCACCACCAGGTTGTCGAGGTTGATCCCGCCGGTGTTGGCCGCGTCATAGGCGATCTTGACGGTGTGCGCGCCCGCGGTGAGTGTCGTGGTGAGCGAGGCGGTGCCCCAGGTGTCCCAGTTCGCCTGCGCGGGCAGCGTGAGCGTGCCCGCCGAGACGCCGTCGACGTAGACGGTCCTGGTGCTCGCCACCGTGGTCGAGTAGCGGAACTTGAGCTGGTGGCTGCCCGCCGCGTCCGCCTTGACCTGGAAGCTCACCGCGTCACCCGAGCTCGCGAAGTTGTCGACGAACCCGGTGCCGGTGTAGCCCGCGTGGTCGGTGTTGGTCGTCGTGCCGGTGCCCGTCCCGAACTCCGCCTCGTACGCGGCCTTGTCCACGCCGTTGAGCGTGACGGTCCTGCTGGAGGCACTGGCGGCTAGCTTGACGTAGGTGAGCTGCCGCACCGGGTCCCACCACCAGCCCTCGGCCGCCGCCTGGAGCGCCGCCAGCGTGGCCCGCGCGGTCGCGCCGGTCACCGATGTCGGCTTGGTACTGGCGACCTGGAGCGTGCCGGTCGTGGTGAGCGTGGGCACGGTGAGCGCCACCGAGTGTCCGGCCCAGTTCTCGGCCGAGCTGATCGTCCGGTTGGCGTTCGCCGAATCCTCGAAGTAGGAGTACGAGGAGCTGCCCGACGGGTAGATCCGGAAGACCAGGTTCGGATAGCTCGTGACGCTGTTGCCGATCTCGCCGCCGAGCTCGTAGTCGGCGTTGAGGTTGAGCGGGATGATCGCGCCCGGCCTGGCGTAGACCGGGATCGTGTAGAGGGCCGTGGCGTAGGACTTGGTGCCGGGGCCGGTGAAGCGGCCGCCGTTCCACAGGTCGTACCACTCGCCCGCGGGCAGGTAGACGTTCCTCGTCGTCGCGCCCTGCGTGGTCACCGGCGCGACGAGCAACTGGGAGCCGAACAGATACTGCTGGTCCTGCGCCGCGGCCGTCGCGTCGCCGGGGAAGGCGAAGCTCATCGCCCGCATCATCGGAGCCCCGGTGGCCGAGCCGGCCTTGGCCTCGGTGTACAGGTAGGGGATCAGGTTCATCCGGACGTTGGCGAACTTCCGGAAGGTCGGCACGACCGTCGTGTCGCCGCTGCGCGCCTGTACGTTCCACGGCGTGCGGGCCTCGGACGTGCCCGGGTTCGACTTCTCCGAGTGATACTGCATGACCGGCGAGAACGTCGCCTGCGCCGCCGCCCGCAGGTAGAGCTCGGCGCTGGGGAAGTCGCCGGTGAAGCCGGCCAGGTCCCAGGCCGTGTACGGCACGCCGGACTGCCCGGCGCTGAGCTGGGCCCTGACCGCCTCCTGGAAGGCGGAGAAGCTGGAGTTCTGGTCACCGGCCCAGAAGATCGAGTTCCTCTGGCCGCCGGCGGTGGCCGCCCGGCTGAAGATGACGTTGTCCGCGCTTTCGGCCTTGACGTAGTCGCTGTACGCCTTGGTGTAGCTGTTGGGGTAGGCGTTGTGCATCTCGTCGCCCTTGCGGCCGTCGGCGAACGTCACGCCCCTGCCGAAGACCGCCTCGCTGCCGTCGGTCTTGAAGCCGTCGATGCCGACCTCGTTGATCAGGTAGTCCCGCTTGCTCATCCACCAGTTCGTCGCCGCCGTGCTGGTGAAGTCGGGGACCATGCTGTCGCCGAACCACTGTCCGGTCGGAATCCGATACGGCGCGTTGGACGGATTTTTCGCGACATAGCCCTGTGCTTGGGCGTAGCTCTTGTCGTTGAGATGCTGCTGCGGCGCTGTCGGGGGATTGGTGTCGAAGTTCTCCTTGAAGACCGGGATCTGCCAGAGGATCATCTTGATCCCCTTGCCGTGGGCGTTGTCGACCATGGCCTTCGGGTTCTGCCACTCGCCGCCCGCCGGGAACGTCAGGTCACCGTAGGCGAGCTTCCCGCTGCCGGCGCTGGGCGTGTACGTGGCGCCGTGCCACAGATAGAACGTGGCCTCGTCGCTCCACTGCTCCAGCACCATCGCCGTGTGCGGGATCTTGTAGGTGCCGACCTTGTCCAGCTCGCTCTCCACCTCGGCCTGGGTGTTCCACTCGTTGGCCGACATCCACACACCGAACGCCCACTTGGGCGGCAGCTGCGGCCGGCCGCTGACCGCGGTGTAGTCGTCCACGATCTCCGCGGGGGTGCCGGCGAAGAAGTGGTAGTCCAGTGTCGAGTCGAGCGCGCCGCTCGTGTCGACGGTGAATCCGGCCAGGTCGCTGAGGTGGGTGTTGAGGTTGAAGATCGCGTAGCGGGTGCTGGGGAGGTAGACCCCGTAACCGGCCGAGTTCAGGAAGAACGGCACGCTCAGGTAGGTCCGCCGGGTGCTGCCCTGGTCGCGATACTGGTTGTAGACGTAGTTGTGCACGTCGGTGCCGCGCTGGTCGAGGCGGTCATAGCGCTCGCCGAAGCCCTCGAACCGCTCGCCCGACGGCGACATGAAGTGGTCCTCGATCTTGGTGACCGTGGTGGCGCCGTCGCTGGCCCAGCCGATGTTCCTGAACGTGGCGGGGTCGTACTGCCGGGTGATCAGCGTCGTCCCGTCGCCCTTGTAGACCGACAGACGGTAGGGCGACTTCTGGATCTTCAGCACCAGGCTCGTGGTGGAGATGGTGAGGGTGCTCGCGGAATCCGTCACCGTATAGCCGGAGACTCCGGAAATATTCAGACCCTGGCCGCTGGGGGCGATCTGGGTGCGGAAGCGGTCAAGTGCCGGGAAGGCGAAGCGGATCTTCGGCGTGAAGCTCCCCGCGCTGTCACCGGTCGTGACATCTACCGACGTGCTGTTATTGGTGAACCCGGTCACGTTCGTCACCGTGCTCCACGAGGTGACCGTGAACGCGAACGGGCCCGTGCTCTTCTGCCCGCCGCCGTTCACGTCCGCGTTGACCGAGTAGGAGATCTTGTCGCCCCGGGCGAAGGTACCCAGGTTGATCTTCCAGTAGCTGTTGTTGCCGTTGTTGTGGTCCCAGGCGGCGCCGATCGGGGTCTGGGCGGTCCCGTTCTTGGTCCAGGTCACCCAGACGGTCTGGCCGGACTCGATGGGCCAGGTGGTGGCGTTGATCTGGACCGCGTCCCCGGCCATCGGGTCACGGGGAGCGCGTTCGGTCGGCTCGCTGGAGTAGAGGTCGTCGATCCCGGTCGGGTTGTGAAAGATGCCGTCGAGCGCGTACGCGGGGACGGTCACGAGGGAGGCCAGCAGGGCGATCACCGCGACGATGACGCCCGACCGTAACCGGATCACGGGGGAGCTCCTATCAGGTGGCGAACACGGGTGAGAGATGAGGCCAGTGCTCCGCCGCGCAGAGGACCGGCGGACGGTCGAGCGGCGCGGGCAGCGTGATGTCGCGCCCGCCGCGATGGGCGCGGCCGGTCCAGACGTCGACCCAGTCCCCTTCGGGCAGGTAGACCGGTTGCTCCGCGACCCCGGGCGCCGTCACCGGGGCCACCAGCAGCGCGTCGCCCAGCTTGTACTGCAGCGGATGCTCCCAGACGCGCGGGTCGTCCGGGTGGTCGAAGAACAGCCCGCGCATCAGCGGCGCCCCGCCGCCGACCACCTGGCGGGCCTGCCCCGCCAGGTACGGCACGAGCCGCTCGCGCACCTTGGCCAGCCGCCTGAAGACGGGCAGCACCCGGTCGTCGCCGGTCTGCTCAGCCACGTTCCACGGCGTGCGGTCCCTCAGGGGCAGGCGGTGGTGGTTGAACTCCGAGTGGTACTGCATGATCGGCATGAACGCCGCCGCCCCGGCCGCCCGCAGATAGAGCTCGGCATCGGGCAGGTCACCGGAGAACCCGGCCAGGTCCCAGCCCCAATAGACGATCCCGCAGGCCGAGGCGGTGATCCCGGCCCTGATGGACGACCGGAACGCCGTCCAGGTCGAGTCCTCGTCCCCGGCCCAGAAGACGCCGTGCGGCTGTGACCCGGTGAACCCGGCCCGGCTGAACGTCACCGGCGCCTTGCCGTGCCGCTCCAGCAGCTCGCCGAAGGCGCGCGCGTAATGCACGGGGAACAGGCCGTTGCCGTCGTCACCCCTGCGCCCGTCGGCGTAGCGCAGGTCGTGGCCCCACGCGTGCTCGCCGCCGTCGGTCTTGAACCCGTCCACGCCCACCTCGTCCACCAGGTAGGCGCGCTTGGCCGTCCACCAGTCGCGGACCTCGGGCGAGGACAGGTCGGGCATGAGCGCCAGCGGGAACCACCAGCCGCGGTTCCGGTACGGCCGGCCGTCGCTCTCCCTGACCCCGTAGCCGTGCTCGACCAGCTGCCGGGCGTCCACAGCCGCCTGGTGCCGGGGGTGCGGACGCATCTTCTGCAGCGGGATCTGCCAGAGCAGCACCTTGATATCCCGCTGGTGCAGCTCGTCCACCATGCCCTTGGGATCCGGCCACGGCCCGTCCGGCGGGAAGGCGTAGTCCGCCAGCCGGTGCGGCTCCTCCGACGGCTCGTATTCGGCCCCGCGGAACGCCGTGAACGTCGTCTCGTCACTCCACGCCTCGATGACCAGCGCCCCGACGGGGATGTCGTGCTCGCGGTGCCGGTCCATCTCGGCCAGCACGCGTTCCTGCGTGTTCCACTCGTTGCCGCTGGCCCACAGCCGGAACACCCACGAGGGCAGTTCCGTCGGCCGCCCCACCTCCTCCAGGAAGCCCCGCAACACCTCGGCCGGGGTCACGCCGTCATAGAGCCGGACCGAGGGCTCGCCGTCCGGCCCCACCTCCGCCTCCACGACCAGCCGGTCCGGGGTGGAGGCGCCGACGTCGTACCAGGTCCGCCTGGAGGTCTCGACGTGGAACCCCCAGCTCGCCGCCCCGCCGACGACGAGCGCGAACGGCATCGGCAGGTACGTCCTGCCGTGCGCCCCCTGCGCCTTGTACTGCTCGAACACCACCGCGTCCAGCCGCCGCCCGCGCTGGTCCACCGCGTCGAACCGCTCGCCGAACCCCACCACGTGCTCACCGTCGGCCAGCGCCAGCTCGAACCGCACCCGCCGCGCCCCGTCGCCGCCGACCAACCACCGCACGCTCCCCGGCACCACCCGGTCGGCGCCGCGCACGACGAGCTTCCCGCCGCTCCGGCCCCACGCCGCCGCCGTCACCTCGAACCACCTGCTGGTACGGCTCCCACCGCCGTCCAGCGCGGCCCGGAACCGGTAGGCGTAGTGCTGCCCGGCGCGCAACACGGGTGAGCGCGCCACCCACGATCCGGCGGCGGCCCGCGCCGCCCTGGCCTGCGCGCCAGCCAGATGCCCGCCGTCAACCGCGCCAGCCTGGTGCCCGCCGTCAACCTCGCCAGCAAGGCGCCCGCCGTCAACCGTCCCGGCTTGGTGCCCGCCGTCAACCGCCTCGGCCGCATCACCGGTGTGGTCCCCGGCTTGGGTCAGCGGCAGGTCCACCGGCGCCGCACCGTCGGTGACCCACTCGCACACCACCGAGACGACCTTCGCCGAGGCTCGCACCCGTAGCTCCACCGCCTCGCCGTCCATCGGCCAGGCGGGCACGCGCTGGTCCTCGGTTGTGGCGTACGGGTGCCCGGACCCGTACGGCCGATGCCGGATCATGCCCGCACCCCCTGCTCGTCCAGCCCACTCTGCTCGTCCAGCCCACTCTGCTCGTCCAGCTGATCCAGCTTGTTCAGCTCGTCGGCGAGGATCAGGTACATCCCGTGCGACCACAGCAGCGGCGTGGCCACGGTGCCCCATCGGTCCAGCCACTCCTGGAGCCGGTCGGGCGCCAGCAGCCGGTCGGACACCTGCTCGGGCAGGTCACCCTCGGGGGTCGCCTGGGCCGCCATCCAGTCCAGGTATCGCTGGGCTTCCGCGCGCCGCCCGGCCCGCGCGTGGTTCCAGCCGAGGAACCCGGCCAGCAGCACCCAGCGCCCGCCGCCGTAGAAGGTGTCGGCCAGGTAGCGGTACACGCCGCCGTCGACGGCGAGCTGCCGCTCCACCTCGGCCACCGTCGCCGCGCCGACCGGATGATCGGCCGCGTAGAGCCCGAACGGCTCGACGCACGCGAGCAGACTGGCGTCCACGGCCTCACTGCCCAGCCATTTCGTGAGATATCCGGACTTCGCAGCCCCGGCGCCAGAAGCCCCGGCGCCGGACGCCGCGAGGCCGGATGGCCCGGCGTTGGAGACTGCGGTGCTGGAGGCCGTGGCGGAGGTGGCGCCCGAAATGCCCTCGGCGGCCACCAGGGCCGCGATGCCCTCCACCGCCCGCCCCGCCGACTCTGACTCGGCCCCGCTCAGCACGCCCAGCGCGACGGCCGCCCGCAGCCCGGCGTGCACCGCGCCCAGCGTCGCCACGTGCCGCTGCTCGACGTGCTCCTCCCACCAGTCGTAGCACGGCATGTCCCAGAACGAGGTGAGATACCGGGCCGCCGTCCGCACCCCCTTCTCCACCCCTGAGACCGCCCGGCCGTGCCGGAAGGAGTGCTCGCGCAGGGCCCACAGCCACGTGCCGTACCCGTCGAGCTGGAAGTCCCACCAGTCGACGTCCCCGTCCACGCCGTCGAGTGTGAACCGCGTCGGCAGCATCTCGGCGGGCGAGACCGGTTCACCGCGTCCCGCGCGTGAGACGAGCGAGTCGACCTGTCCCGCCCGGTCGCCGATCACCCGGGCGCACCAGGTGTGGAAGGCGTCCGCACCGGCGGCGTCGCCGTGCCTGCTCACCCCCTCGGCGATGAACGCCCCATCACGCAGCCACGAGTAGCCGCGATAGGCGGAGAAGGTGGGCGAGGCCGGGTAGGCGCCGGTGGGGGACTGGAGCCTTTGGATCACGTCAAGGCTGTGCGACACGAGGGTCACGGGAACCGATCTCCTGAGATGAGTGGGCGGGCAACTCAGCCGAGCAGGGCGTCGACCTCGGCGGCGGCGGTCTTGAGCGCCTCCTCCACCGGCTTGCGTCCGGCGGCGGCCTCGGTCAGCTGCTTGGTCACGGCGTCCTGCATCTCCTGCTGGCGCTTGATGACCGGCGGCAGCGCGATCGACTTCAGCGAGTCGAACACCGCCTGACGGTTGGCGGGCTTGGGGTCCTTGAGATAGCCGGACAGCACCGCCTGGTCGGCGACCGGCGGCAGCTCCCACGACGACGCGACGCGGGTGGTCGCCGCGGTGTTCGACGACGACAGGAACCGGGCCCAGGCCCAGGCCTCCTTGCCGTGCTTGGTGCCGGAGGAGGCGGCGACGGCGTTGTGGAAGACGGCGCTGGCCTTGGCGCTCTCACCGGGCTCGACGACGACGTCCCAGGTGAAGGCGGCGTCCTTCAGCCCGGCGAACTGCCAGATGCCGTTGTGCCACATGGCGAGCTTGCCGGACTTGAAGAGGTTCGTGTCGTAGTCGGCGGTGCCGCCGATCTCCGCCTCGGTCGGCATCGTCTTGCCGACCTTGGAGACCAGCCACTGCGCCGCCTTGACCCCGGCCGGGCTGTTGAACGCCGACTTCTTGCCGTCGGCCGACAGGAACTCGCCGCCCGCCTGCTTGAGCGTCTTGTAGAACTCGAAGAACTGCACCGGCTGGAAGTCGCCGAACACGCCCTTCTTCTTGTCGGTCAGCTTCGCGGCGGCGGCCTGCTCGTCGGCCCAGGTCCAGTCGGCCGTCGGCGGGGCCACTCCGGCCTTGTCGAACAGGTCCTTGTTGTAGAAGAGCACGACCGTGGAGAACGAGGCGGGCAGCGCGTACTGCTTGCCGTCGCGCTTGAACGCCTCGAGCGACTCCTTGGCGTACACCGACGGGTCGCCGTCGCCCTTCACCGTGTCCAGGTCGAGCAGGGAGCCCGCGCTGGCGTAGGTCACGAAGTTCTCGTAGTTGAGCTCGAAGGTGTCGGGCGCGGTGCCGCCGGCGATGCTGGTCTGGAGCTTGGTGAAGTACTCGTCGAAGGGGGCGGTCTCCACCACCACGTCGACCTTCGGGTTCTCCTTCTCGAAGGCCTTCTCGATCTTGTCCAGGTCCTTCACGTGGTCGGGCGCGGCCGAGAACGTGAAGTAACGCAGCGTCACCTTGCCGCCCTCGCCGGACGGGGCCTTCGTCGCCGAGCCCTGGGAGCAGGCGGTGGCGAGCAACGCGGCCGCCGCCAGGGAGGCGGCAACCCGGACCTTCTGTGACCGGACCTTCTGTGACCTGATCTTCTGTGACATGGGGGGACTTCCTTTACTTGTGCACAACTACTTGAGCCCGCTCTGCGCGACACTGGCGATGACGTGCTTCTGCGCGAAGACGTAGAGGATGAGGATCGGCACCACGCTGATCACCGAGCCCGCCATGACCACGTCCCACTCGGTGGTGAACTGGCCGTGCAGCGTGGCCAGGCCCAGCGGCAGCGTCATGAACTCGGGCGACTTGATGATGATCAGCGGCCAGAGGTAGCTGTTCCAGCTGGCCATGAAGCCGAAGATGGCGAAGGTCGCCAGGGCCGGCCTGATCAGCGGCAGCACAACGTACACAAAAATCCGGAAATGTCCGGCGCCGTCCAGCACGGCCGCCTCGTCGAACTCCCTCGGCACCTGGTTGATAGCCTGCCGCAGCAGGAACACCCCGAACGCCGACGCGATCGTCGGCGCCAGCAGCGCGAAGTACGTGTCGACCAGGTTGAACGTGCGCATCTCGATGAACAGCGGCACGACCAGCACGGGCAGCGGCATCATCAGCGTCGCCAGGTAGACCGCGAACAGCGCGCTCCGCCCCGGGAACGGCAGCCTGGCGAAGGCGTAGGCGGCCATCGCGCTGGTGAGGAGCTGCAGCGTGGTGGAGGCCGCCCCGATCCAGGCGCTGTTGGCCACGATCCGCCAGAAGGGCAGTGTGTCGAGCAGCTTGCCGTAGGCGTCGAGGCTCGCGTTGTCGGGCGTGAAGTCCGGCGGTACGGCCAGCACCGCGTCGCTCGGCGTGATCGACGTGATCACCGCCCAGGCGAACGGGAACAGCATGACCACCGCGCCGAGACCCACCAGCAGATAGCGGATCGCCTTACCCATAGGTCACCCACCGCCTCTGCCCCCGGATCTGCACGATCGTCACGAGCAGCACCAGGGCGAACAGCAGCCACGACAGCGCCGAGGCCGCGCCCGCCCGGCCGTACCGGAAGGTGAGGTCGTAGATCTGCGACACGACGACCTGCGTCGCGCCGCCGGGCCCGCCGCCCGTCATGATCTTCACCTGGTCGAAGACCTGGAAGCCGTTGATCAGCGAGATCACCACCACGAAGAACGACGACGGCGACAGCAGCGGCAGGGTGATGTGCCTGAACCGGCGGACGGCGCTCGCCCCGTCGACCATGGCGGCCTCCTGGAACTCCTTCGGGATGGCCTGCAGCCCCGCCAGCAGGATGATCATCACGAAGCCCAGGTCCTTCCAGGCCGAGGCGAAGATGATCGACGGCATCGCCCAGTCGGGATCGGTCCACCAGCCCGGCCCGCTGACGCCGAACAGCCCCAGTGCCCAGTTGACGACCCCGCTGGCCGGGTTGAGCAGCCACTTCCACATCAGCGCCACGACGACCCAGCTGGTGATGACGGGCAGGAAGTAGACGCCGCGCAGCAGCCCGCGTCCCGGCATCGCCCGGTTCAGCAGCAGCGCCAGCCCCAGCCCGCCCAGGTAGACGAGCGGCAGGTAACCGGCGATGAAGTACAGCGTGTGCAGGAACGCGGCCCGCGTCCCGGCGTCGCCGAGCAGTTCGATGTAGTTGCCGAGGCCGACCCAGCGCATCTCGGTGATGAGGTCCCATTCGTGGAGGCTCGTCCAGAAGGAGGCGACCATCGGGATCAGCGTGTAGAGCGTCAGCGGGATCAGGCTGGGCAGCAGGAACACGGCCACGGTCCCGGCGTAGCGCCATCGCCGCCGCGGCGCCCGCCGCTCCTGCGTGCCCCCGGCCTTCGGCCGGACGGCGGTGAGGGTCATGCGCTCGCTCCTCTGTAACTGGCTCATGGCGTCGTCCCGATCAGGCGGGCCCGTACCAGGCGGCCCTGCTCTCCGGCGGCCCCGGCGGCGTCGAAGGGGGTGGCCAGTACGAGGGCCGCCGCGCCCTGGGCCCAGCTGGTGTCGTCCCAGCTCTCCACCTCGATCGAGATGTCCCTGCGCCCCGGATACAGCTGCGCCCTGACGGCCGGGTCGAAGCCCACCTGCCAGAGCGGCCAGTCGGCCGTCCCCTCGCCGAGCACCACCACGACCTCGGGATCGACCACGTTGATCAGCCCCGCCGTGGCCCGCCCGAGCACGGCCCCCGCCTCGGCGAACACCTCCCGCGCCGCCGGATCGCCCGCCGCCCCGGCCGCTCCCAGCCCGCTAAGACCGGCCGAACCGCCGTCCTTGGCGAGAGCCGCCGCCGGCAGCCCCGTCGAGCCGCCGTCCTTGGCGCGGGCCGCCGCCAGCAGCCCCGCCGAGCCGACGTACGCCTCCAGGCACCCGCGCGCCCCGCACCCGCACACCGGCCCCGCCGGATCGACGGGCACGTGCCCGAACTCCCCGGCCCCGCCCCTGGCGCCCCGGTAGACCCGCCCGTCGGCCACGATCGCCGCGCCGACGCCGCGCCCGATGGTCAGCACCAGGAAGTCCCGGTGGGTCCGCCCCCTGCCGTAGAGCCGCTCGGCCGCCGCCAGCGCGTTCACGTCGTTCTCCACCAGCACGGGCAGCTTGAGCCGCCGCCGCAGCCGCTCGCCCACCGGCATGGCCTGCCACTCCAGGGTCGGCGCGTTGACCGTGCCGACCGCCTGGTCCTCCACGCTGCCGGGCACCCCGACGCCGATCCCGAGCAGCGGCGGCGCCTGGCCGTGGTCGGCCGAGGCGGACGTACGCGCCGTCAGCCCGCGCCCGCTGCCCGAGACCACCGCCTCGACGGCGTCGGCCAGCCGGTCCAGCGCCTCAGGGGAGGACGGGTCGAACGCGCACTCCCAGGCCCCCAGCACCTCGCCGTCGAGCCGCACGTCGACCAGCACCAGATGGTCGGCCGTCACCTTCACGCCGAGCGCACGGCCCGCGCTGCCCACCAGCCCGAGCCGCTGGGCCGGCCGCCCGCCCCGCGACGGCTTGAGGTCGAGCTCCTCGAGCATCCCGTAACCCATGAGCTCGCGCGTGAGCTGCGTGACGGTCGCCGGGCTCAGGTCCAGCTCGCGCGCCAGCTCGGTGCGGCTCAGCGGCCCGACGGTGCCGAGAAGCGCGAGGATCGCCGTCCTCGTGAGATCACCGCGATCAGTGCCTGCCATGTGATGAGAACGACTTTCTTTAGAAATAAAGTTAGTGCTGAAAATATGAAGCCGCAGCACGCCGCTGTCAAGAGTCCGGGAACGCGAAAAGGGGCCCCCGCCACCGGAGACCCCTTCTCAAGAGCTGTGCGCTAGGACGCGTCCTTCGCGCGGTTGCGCAGCGCCCGGCTGACGCCGTCGGCGCCCTCCAGGATCATCCGGCGCAGCGCCTGCGGCGGCTGCTCCTTCTCCAGGTAGGACTCCGCCGCCCGCACCGTCTCCGGCTCGATGAGCAGCGCGGGGAAGCAGCCGACCGTGAACGTCTGCGCCTGGTCGAACGTCCACTCCCGGTAGATCCGGCCGATCTCCGCGAAGTACTTCTCCCGGTAGGGGGCCAGCAGCTCCGGGTGGTGCGGATCCTGGAAGCCGTTGACCGTCGTACGGGCGATGTGGTTGGCCAGCTTGCCGCCCACGATCGAGGCCCACGCGGCCGCCTTGCCCTCGGCCGTCGGGATGGCCGCCCGGCACAGCGCCGCGGAGCGCTCGCCAGTGGCGGTGGCGTCGCGCGCCAGCTCGGCGTCGATGTCGGCGCCGTCCAGCCGGCCGCCCACCACCAGCGCGTGGACGAGCGTCCAGCGCAGGTCGGTGTCGACGGTCAGCCCCTCGGGCACGGCCGAGCCGTCCAGGATGCCGGCGATGATCGCCAGATCGGCCTCGGCGGTCGCCGTGGGCGCGAACGCCTGCAGGAAGGCGAGCTGGTGGTCCGAGCCCGGCGCCGCCGTGGCGAGCAGCGTACGCAGCTCGGTGGCCAGCAGCGACAGACCCTCGGCCCGCCACGCCGGGTCGGCGTACTGCTGAATGGCCATCCGCGCCTGCCGGAGCACGGCCTGCAGGACCGTGATGTCCTTGACCGTGCCGACGCCCGAGACGACCAGCTTCACGTAGTCGTGGGTGGACATCTCGCCGTCGCGGGTCATGTCCCACGCGGCCGACCAGCACAGGGCCCGGGGCAGCGACTCGGTGAAGTCGGCGATGCCGCCGTCGACCAGGGTACGCAGCGACCGCTCGTCCAGCCGGATCTTGGCGTAGGTCAGGTCGTCGTCGTTGACCAGGACCAGGTCGGGCTGCTCCTCCCCGACCAGCTCCGCGACGCTCGTCTTGGCGCCCACCACGTCCAGCTCGACCCGCTTGGTACGCGTCAGCACGCCGTCGGCCAGCGAGTAGAGGCCGACCGCGACCCGATGCGAGCGCAGCGTCGGGTAGTCGGCCGGCGCCTCCTGCAGCACCTCGAAGGTCTCGAAGCGGCCGTCGGCGACCGTGAACGACGGGCGCAGCGTGTTGACCCAGGCGGTCTCCAGCCACTCCTTGGACCACGACGACAGGTCGCGCCCCGAGGTCCGCTCCAGCGCCCCGAGCAGGTCCTTCAGCTCGGTGTTGCCCCAGGCGTGCTCACCGAAGTAGTCGCGCACCCCGGCCAGGAAGTTGTCCAGCCCGACGTAGGCGACCAGCTGCTTGAGCACCGAGGCGCCCTTGGCGTAGGTGATGCCGTCGAAGTTGACCTCGACCGCCTGCATGTCGGGGATGTCCGCGGCGATCGGGTGCGTGGACGGCAGCTGGTCCTGGCGGTAGGCCCAGGACTTCTCCACGTTCGCGAACGTCGTCCAGGCACCCTTGCCCCAGCGGGTCGCCTCGGCCTGGGCGAGCACCGACATGTAGGTGGCGAACGACTCGTTCAGCCACAGATCGTCCCACCAGCGCATGGTCACGAGGTCGCCGAACCACATGTGCGCCATCTCGTGCAGGATCGTCTCGGCGCGCCGCTCGACGACGGCGTCGGTGACCCTGGACCGGAAGACGTAGTCCTCCAGGAAGGTCACGCAGCCGGCGTTCTCCATCGCGCCCGCGTTGAACTCCGGCACGAACAGCTGGTCGTACTTGCCGAACGGGTAGCGGACGCCGAACACCTTGTGGAAGAAGTCGAAGCCCTGCCGGGTGACCTCCAGGATGTTGTCGGCGTCGAGGTGCTCGGCGAGCGAGGCGCGGCAGTAGATGCCCAGCGGGATGCCGTCGTGCTCTGAGGTCACCTTGTAGTACGGCCCGGCGACCAGCGCGGTGATGTAGGTCGACATGACCGGCGTGGCGGGGAACTGCCAGCGCCTGGCCGCCTGCACCGTGCCGTGCTTGCCGGTCTGCTCGGGCAGGTGCTCGACCGACGTGGCGGCCGCGTTGGAGACGACCTCCCAGTCGGCCGGGGCCAGCGCGGTCAGCTTGAAGGTGGCCTTGAGGTCGGGCTGGTCGAAACAGGCGTACATGCGGTGCGCGTCGGCCGTCTCGAACTGGCTGTGCAGGTAGACCTTCTGGTCCACCGGGTCGACGAAGCGGTGCAGCCCTTCGCCGCTGCGCATGTAGACGCAGTCGGCGTCGACGCGCAGCTCGTTGGACTCGGCCAGCGAGGGGAGCGGGAAGCGCCCCTTCTCCGCGTCATAGGTGGAGACATCGAGGTCGGCTCCGTTGAGCGTGACCTTGCGCACGTGCGCGCCATGGAGGTCGATGAACGTGGCCGAGCCCGGCCGGGTGCTGCTGAACCGGACGGTCGTGACACTCTCGAAGCGCTCGTCTCCCTCGGTCAGATCGAGTGCGACCTCATACGACTCGACCTTCAACAGCCGGGCGCGCTCGCGAGCCTCGTCCCGGGTCAGGTTGCCTGCCAAGTTCCACTCCTTTTCGCACTTCTTTTCGCCACTTTATGGAGGTTTGTCGGTATCCTGCCACGCGGGGAATAGGACATCGACACCCCAGGTTATGGCCCTCGTGACTGACACGACCCCCGTAGACCTTTGGTTCGATCCTTTCTGCCCATTTGCCTGGGTGACGTCACGATGGCTGCTCGAAGTCGAGAAGGTTCGCCCGATCGAGCCTCGCTGGCGCATCATGAGCCTGCAGGTCCTCAACGAGGACAAGGACGTCTCCGACGAATACCGCGCGTCGAGCGCCCGGGGCGCGAAGCTCATCAGGGTCATCGCCACCGCCGCCGACCGCTTCGGCGAGGAGTACATCGGTCGCCTCTACACCGAGTTCGGCACCCGCCTGCACAACGAGGGCCGGGGCCGGGACATCGACACTCTGCGCGTGATCGCCGAGGAGTCGCTCGAGGCCGTGGGTCTCGACAAGGGTCTGGCCGCCGAGGCCATGGACTCGACCGAGTACGACGACGCCATCCGCAAGTCGCACAACGAGGGCATCACCCTGGTCGGCCAGGAGGTCGGCACTCCCGTCATCCGCGTCGGCTCCAACGCCTTCTTCGGCCCGGTGGTCACCACCATCCCCCGAGGCGAGGACGCGGGCCGGCTCTGGGACGGCGTGCTGCTGGTCACCGAGTTCGACGACTTCTTCGAGCTCAAGCGCTCGCGCACCCGGCGGCCGAGCTTCGACTGACTTTCACCGCTGTTTTTCACCTCGCAGTGACTTGTAGCGGCGCAATCCGCGCCTATCCGGTGTGTCCGGCCGTACTCTTCTGAAAGAGCAGCACTGTTCTGAAAGATGCAGCCGAACGAGGCGCCACGCCCTCGCTCAGCGACGGCCGGCGCGCAAGGATGGGGGCTATGCGTCAGCTGTACATCGGCGGTGCCTGGACCGCTTCGGTCTCCGGCGAGCCCATCGAGGTCGTCAACCCGGCCACGGAACAGATCATCGACCGGGTGCCGGCCGGCGCCCCCGACGACGTCGAGGCGGCCGTACGCGCCGCGCGGAGCGCCTTCCCCTCCTGGTCCGCCACTTCCGCCGCCGAACGCGGCAAGCTGCTGGCCGCCGCCGCCGAACTGCTGACCGAGCGCGCCGGCGACATCGCCAAGACCATCGCGACCGACATGGGCTCACCCCTGGGCTTCGCGCTCAAGGTGCAGACGCTGATGCCCGCGGGCGTGCTGGCCGGCTACGCCCGGCTGGCCGAGAGCCATCCGCGCGAGTCGCGCGTCGGCAGCTCGCTGGTGCTCAAGGAGCCGGTCGGCGTGGTCGCCGCCATCACCCCGTGGAACTACCCGCTGCACCAGATCGTGTGCAAGGTCGCTCCGGCTCTGGCCGCCGGTTGTACGGTCGTGCTCAAGCCGTCCGAGGTGGCGCCGCTGGCGGCGTACGCGCTGGCCGAGATCTTCCACGAGGTGGGCCTGCCCGCCGGCGTGTTCAACCTGGTCAGCGGGCGCGGGCCGGTGGTGGGCGAGGCCATGGCCGCGCACCCGCAGGTCGACATGATCTCCTTCACCGGCTCGACGGCCGCCGGCCGCCGGGTGGCCTCGCTGGCGGTCGAATCGGTCAAGCGGGTGGCGCTGGAGCTCGGCGGCAAGTCCGCCAACCTGATCCTGCCCGACGCCGACCTGGGCGCCGCCGTCAAGGTCGGCGTCGCCAACTGCTTCATCAACGCCGGCCAGACCTGCTCGGCGTGGAGCCGCATGATCGTCCACCGCGACCAGTACGACGACGCGGTCCACCTCGCCGTCGCCGCGGCGCGCCGCTACACCGTCGGCGACCCGTTCGACGAGACCACCCGCATCGGCCCGCTCGTCTCCGCGGCCCAGCGCGACCGCGTGATCCACTACATCAACCGGGGCCAGGAAGAGGGCGCCAGGCTGGTGACCGGGGGCACCGAACGCCCGCACCCGCGCGGCTACTACGTCGAGCCGACCGTCTTCGCCGCGGTCGAGCCCGGCATGACGATCGAGCAGGAGGAGATCTTCGGCCCGGTCCTGTCGATCATCCCCTACACCAGCGAGGACCAGGCCGTCCGCATCGCCGACGACACCCCCTACGGTCTGGCCGGCGCGGTGTGGGCGGGCACCCAGGAGCGGGCGGTCGCGGTGGCGCGCAGGCTGCGCACCGGGCAGGTCGCGATCAACGGCGGCGCGTTCAACCCGCTCGCCCCGTTCGGTGGCTACAAGCAGTCGGGCATCGGCCGCGAACTGGGCGAGCACGGGCTGGAGGAGTTCCTCGAGGTCAAGTCGCTGCAGCTCTAGGGGCGCACTCAGAGGAGCAGCCCGCCGGCCGCCAGCAGGTTCTGGCCGGTGATCCACCGCCCGTCGGGCCCGGCCAGGAACGCCACCACGGCCGCGATGTCGTCCGGCTGCCCGAGCCGTCGCAGCGCGGTCATCGCGGGGATCTGTTCGAGCGCCTCCGGCGCATTGCTGCCGTGCAGCATGTCGGTGTCGGTCGCGCCGGGCGAGACGATGTTGGCCGTGATGCCGCGCCCGCCCAGCTCACGCGCCGCGACCTTGGTGAACTGCTCGACGGCCGCCTTGCTCCCCGCGTAGAGCGAGATCCCCGGGCCGGGCACACGTGTGTTGAGCGTGGAGATGTTGATGATCCGCCCGCCGTCGCGCATCACCCGCCCGGCCCACTGGATGGCCAGGAACACCGAACGCGCGTTGACCGTGAACACCCGCTCGTAGGACTCGTCCGTGACATCGGCGATGAGCCCCTGCCCGGTCTCCGCCGCGTTGGCGACCAGGATGTCGAGCCCCGGCAGCAGCTCCTCGGCCGTGGCGAACAGCCGGTCGAGATCCGCCCTGCTCGCCTGATCGGCTTGTACGGCATGCGCTCCGGTAGCCGCGGCCACCTCCTTGGCAGACTCCGCGTTGCCGCGATAGGTGAAGACCACCTCGGCGCCGTCAGAGGTCAGCCGTTCGACGATGGCCCGGCCGATGCCCCGGGAGCCACCTGTGACCAACGCGCCTTTCCCCGAAAAGACCTTTCCCGAAGATTCCTGTCCCGAAGATTCCTGTCCCGAAGGTTCACTCATACCGCCAACCTACGTTCTGAGCATGATCTTGCGCGCCTCCGGTTTCGGCAGCCGGTCGACGTACAGCTTCCCGTCGAGGTGCTCGGTCTCGTGCTGGAAGCAGCGGGCCAGCGAGCCGCGTGCCTTGACGCGCTGCGGGCGGCCGAGCCGGTCGAACCCCTCGACGGTCACGCCCGCCGCCCGCGCCACCGGGGCGTAGATCGGCGTGCCCGTCTGCCGGTCGGGCACCGACAGGCAGCCCTCCTCGTCCAGCACCTCTTCCGGATCGTCCACGGTCAGCACGGGATTGATCATGTGGCCTTTGCGGCGGTTGATGTCATAGACGAACAGCCGCCGCGGCACGCCGATCTGCGGACCGGCCAGGCCGACGCCGTCCACCGCGTACATCGCCTCGAACATCTCGTCGATGAGGCGGCGCAGCTCGCGGTCGAAGCCTTCGACGGGCTCGGCTGGTGTGCGCAGCACAGGATCGCCGAGGACGCGGATCTCGCGCATGATGCTCTACTTCCGTAACTTCCGTAAGGACTGGCTAACCGATGGGGTCCTTACTCTAGCCAGCCGACGCGCTGGTGCGAGGCCCGTGCGCGGCGCTGTGGAAGACTGGGCGCGTGCGTGTCTATATCGGTGCCGACCATGCCGGCTATGAGTTCAAGAACCACCTTGTGTCCTGGCTCAAGGACAACGGGCACGAGGTGACCGACTGCGGTCCGTTCGTCTATGACGCCGAGGACGACTATCCGGCGTTCTGCCTGCGGGCCGCCGAGGGCGTCGCCGGCGATCCGGGCAGCCTGGGCGTCGTCATCGGGGGGTCGGGCAACGGCGAGCAGATGGCCGCCAACAAGGTGCGCGGCATCCGGGCCGCCCTGGCCTGGAGCCAGGACACAGCCAGACTCGCCCGCGAGCACAACAACGCCAACATCGTCTCCATCGGCGCGCGCATGCACTCCGACGACGAGGCGACCGGCTTCGTGGAGACCTTCCTCGCCACGCAGTTCTCCGGCTCGGAGCGGCACGCCCGCCGCATCGCGCAGGTGGCGACCTACGAGACGATCGGCCAGCTGCCCTCTCTGCCCTAAGCCCGCCGCTTGGGCTCGCGTTTGGGCATCTCGTCACGCAGAGGCCGCCGGTCGGCGGCCTCCTGCTGCTCCTTCGAGGGTCGCGACACGTCGCGGGCCCGCATCGCGGTGATCGCGGTGATCTGCAAACTCTGCAGTGCCATGCCCGCGAGCCTACGTCAGAGGGGCCCACTTGAGCGGCCTACGTCAGACGGGACCGCGTCTAGACCGGGCTATGTCAGACGGGACCGCGTCTAGACCGGGCTATGTCTGACGGGACCGTGTCTGACGGGCCTATGTCTGACGGGACCACGTCAGAAGGACAGTCCCGCCCACGGCTTCGGGCTCCACGCCATGGCGGCGTCGAGCCTGCGTACAGAGCCCGCCGAGTGCTCGCGCAGCAGCCCCGCGCCGAGCTGCGCCGAGAGCAGGCCGTCGCCCATGTACGCCGAGCCGAGCGAGGAGACCCGCAGCGACATGTCGGGCTCGTCCTCCACTGGCTTGCACTCCGCGCCGGAGGTGTCGGCGCTGAGCCGCCAGCGGCGGGCGTTCCACGGGCACACGTCGTCCTCGACCTCGATCACCACGTCGACGGCCGACGAGTACGCCCGCGAGGTCAGCGCCCGGTCCACCTCCACGAGGCGTACCCACAGCTCGTCGGCGCAGCTCGCCCGGAGCTGCCGTGGGTCGGCGAGCAGCGCGAGGAGCGCGTCGTCCATCGGCAGGCTGCCCTCCACCCGGGAGACCAGGTCGCGGTCGAGCACGCTGCGCCACAGGAGCGCGCGGGCGGCGGGGTCGGCCGCCTCCAGCTCCGTCAGCTTCAGCAAGCCGTTGGGCACGCCGTTGTCGTCCCAGCTCGCCTTGACCCTGAACAGCGCGTAACCGCGTACGCCTCGGTCGTCCTCGGCGATCACCGAGCGGAGCGCCCCGTCTCCGTGCCGGTCGAACTCCTCGTCGGCCAGCAGAGCATCCCAGAATTGCTCGTTACGGATATAGCGCCCGGGGCGGGCGGTCACGACGGAGGCGAACAGCCGCTCGAACTCGGCCCGGGCCTCGGCCGGCTTGGCCACCCTGAGGCGCAGCGCGGGGTCCGTGGGGGCGTTCGCCACGAAGGCCGAGCTGTGCTTCGCGACGCTGAATCCCATCTCGGCCGACGCCCTGCCGTAGCCGAACCTGCCGTAGATGACGGACTCCGAGGCGTACAGGGCGGCGACGGACTCGCCCCGATCACGCACGTCGGACAGCTGCCTGCGCATCAGGCTCGACAGGACGCCACGACGGCGGTGGGAGGGGAGCACGCTGACGGCCGTCACTCCCGCGACGGGGATCTGCGCGCCGGGGACCGTCATGGTGAAGGAGAAGACCGCGGTGACACCGGCCATGAGATCGCCGTCGAACGCGGCGAGCGTCCGATCGAACTCGGTCTGCGCCTTGGCTCGTTCGAATTCCTGGGGATGCGGCGTCCAGCTGAAGCCTTCGGAGAGCACATCGGCGAACTTCGGCCACTCGCCCTCGTCCACCGGACGGATCGGATACGTCATCCGTCCACGGTAGGAGCGGGCAAAGGGGAGGGGCCACCCAATATACGTGCTTAATGATCAAGGCCTTGGTCAAGTGGGCTGCCCAAAGGGAGGCCAGAGCGCTACAGTCAGGCGCATCATGAGTTCCCGTTCGGCGCTGCAGATACCGCCACGGCTCCGCGCGCTCCTGGTGCGGGTGCCGTTTCTGGTGTCCGTCGTCCGGTTCCTCAGGAGGGGCTCCTTGGCCCGAGACCGCAACCTGCTGGTCACGTTGACGATGCTCACGCTCGTCATCGGACTGCTCGCCGCGCAGATCTCGACCGAGTGGTTCTCGCCCTCGCTGCTCATCCTCGTCCTCCTGGTGGGCGGCCTGCAGCTGCGGCTGAACAGCCTGATCAAGCTGCTCGTCGCGGTGATCATCTCGCTCGGCTACATCGCCGGCACCCTCGGGGTCGGCCAGATCGGCCTCGGGCTCATGGTGACGATCGGCTTCACCACGGTGCTGGCGCTGCTGATGGCCCGCACCCGGGGCAAGCTCGGCGTGCAGGGGCTGCGTGGCGACGCCATGCTGCTGGAGCTGCGCGACCGGCTCAGGAGCCAGGGTGAGCTGCCCGCGCTGCCCAAGGACTGGGGCGGCAAGGTCGTGCTCAAGCAGGCCGGCGGCTCCTCCTTCGGCGGCGACTTCCTGGTCTCCATGCGCGACGAGGACAAAGTGGAGATCGCGCTGGTCGATGTGTCGGGCAAGGGCGTCGACGCGGGCACCAGGGCGCTGCTGCTGTCCGGCACGTTCGGCGGGCTGCTCGGCTCGGGCGTCGACTTCCTGCCGGCCTGCAACACCTACCTGCACCGCCAGCGCGGCGACGAGGGGTTCGTGACGGCCGTGCACGTACGCCTCGACCTGGCGACGGGCGACTACACGATCACCTCGGCCGGCCACCCGCCGGTGGTCAAGTTCGACGCGGGCACGGGCAACTGGCAGGTCGCCACGGCCAAGGGCGTCGTCCTCGGCGTGGTCCCCGACCTGCACTGCGAGCCCGACAGCGGCACCCTGCGCAAAGGCGACGCGCTGCTGCTCTACACCGACGGGCTGATCGAGCAGCCGGGGCGCGACATCGACGCCGGGCTCGACAAGCTGCTCGGCGAGGCGGAGCGGCTGCTGCCCTCGGGCTTCCGTGACGGCGCGCGGGCCCTGGTCAACGCCATGGCGTCGGGTCACAACGACGACTGCGCGCTGGTGCTCATCTGGCGCCCGTGACGAATCACACGGGTCAAGGGGTGAACAAGGTCACTGGCAGCGCTTGATCGCCCTTGAGATCCTCGAAGGGTTCACCACTCCGGGTCCCGGCGGAGCGGCGCGGCTTCACCGGGATCCGGTCTTCGCCTCCGGCTCTCAGAGCCAGCCTGAGTCGCTCGCGATGCGTACCGCGTCGAGGCGATTGCGAGCCCCGGTCTTGCACATGATGCGCGACAGATGGTTGCGTACGGTGCCCACCGACAGGAAGAGCTGGTCGGCGATCTCCGTCGATCGGGCCCCGCCCGCCGCGATCCGCAGCACGTCGAGCTCGCGCCTGGTCAGCGGGTTGGCGACCGACTGGAGAGCGGCGATCGCCAGATCGGAGTCGACCGCCCGGCGTCCGGCGGCGACCAGCCGCAGGCTCTCGGCGAGCTGCTCGGGCGCGACGTCGAGGCTCATGAACCCGAGCGCGTGCGTGGCGAACGCCCTGCGCACCTGACCGGGATTGGGCTGCGCCGACAGGATGAGTACGTGACAGCCCCGCTCGCGCAGTCGCGCCGCGGGGGACAGGCCGCCCCCTCCGGGCAGGTCCAGATCGACGATCGCCGTGTCGGGCGCGTACGCGGCCGCCGCGGGCAGGACGCCGTCCGCGTCTCCCACCTCCGCGACCACCCGCAGATCGGGCTCCGCGTCGAGCGACGCCACCAAACCGCGCCGGACCAGCGGCAGATGCTCGGCGACCAGAATCCGGATCAAGGCTCCCACCTCCGTCATCCCCCAGAGTGATCGCCTGATCGCGTACTGTCAACGGAATGTGGCGCTGCGGCAAAGGGTGCGCAAGCCATCGAGGTGTGATGACTTCGACTACTCTGGGGCTGTCGGGACCTTCTGTCTGCCCTGGAGCGGGACTAGATGAACTGGCTTTACCTCGCGGGGATCGTAGTCTTCCTGATCGGGCTGATGGCGTCTGTCGCGTTGCACGAGCTCGGTCACTTCGTGCCCGCCAAGATCTTCGGTGTCAGGGTGCCCCAGTACATGGTCGGCTTCGGCTCGACCGCCTGGTCCATCCGGCGAGGTGAGACCGAGTACGGCATCAAGTGGATCCCGCTGGGTGGCTACATCCGCATGATCGGCATGCTGCCGCCACGGCCCGGCGACGATCCCACCAAGCTCAGGGGTTCCTCCACCGGCCCGTTCCAGGGGCTCATCGAGACCGCCCGCGACGCGGCGCAGGAAGAGGTGCGGCCGGGCGACGAGGAGCGGGTCTTCTACCGGAAGAAGTGGTGGCAGAAGGTCATCATCATGTCCGGCGGCCCGTTCATGAACTTCGTGCTGGCCTTCATCCTCTTCTCGGTCCTGCTCGTTGGCATCGGCCTGCCCGCGCTGACCCCGGTGGTGTCCCCGCAGACCAACACCTGCGTGATCCCGATCAGCGAGCAGCGCACCGACTGCCGCGCCTCCGACCAGCCGACGCCCGCCGCCAAGGCCGGCATGAAGCCCGGCGACCGGCTCGTCTCCTTCGGCGGCCAGAAGATCGCCTCCTGGGACGACGCCACCCGCCTGATCCGCTCGCACGGCGCCGGTCCCGTCGCCGTCGGCATCGTCCGCGACGGCAAGCCGATGACCCTCAACGTGACGCTCATCGCCCAGGACCGGCCGTCGCCCACCGACCCGAAGAAGATCGACAAGAACGTCGGCTTCCTCGGCGTCATGCCCACCGAGGTCATGGAGCAGCAGAGCCTCGGCGTCGTGATCGGCTACATGGGCCAGCTCACCGGCCGGGTCGCCGACTCCCTGCTGAACCTGCCGCAGAAGATGGTCGGCGTGTGGCACGCCGCGTTCTCCGGCGACAAGCGCGACCCCGAAGGCCCGGTCGGCGTCGTGGGCGCCGGACGCATGGGCGGCGAGATCCTCTCCTCCGACCTGTCGGGCGAGAAGAAGGTCGCTTTCCTGGTGAACCTGCTGGCCGGGTTCAACCTGGCGATCGGCATGTTCAACCTGATCCCGCTGCTGCCGCTCGACGGCGGCCACATCGCGGGCGGCCTCTGGGAGGGCCTCAAGCGCGCCTACGCCCGCGTCACGCGGCGTCCCGAGCCCGCGTACGTGGACATCGCCAAGGTGCTGCCGCTCACCTACGCCCTGGCCTTCGTCATGATCATCATGGCCGGCCTGCTCGTCTACGCCGACCTGATCAACCCGCTCACGCTCACCGGCTGACCGTCGCAGAGCACCCTTCACGAACTTCTCCAACACCTTCGAGAACACCCGCCCCACGTCGATCTCGGCGTCCCCGCTGGTCGGCGGGCTGCCCCCGCGATGTCGCTGTGAGCTAGATCACAGTTGAGGTTGACCTTGGGTCAGGGTGGAAGCTCGGCGCAGCGGCACGACGCCGCCCCGGGCATAACACACTCGAAGGATCGAACCACCATGACGATCACCCTTTCCGACCAGGACAAGAGCACCCTGCGGACGGCCGCGTACGGCGCCGTGTCGCTGATGGCCGCCGCCGGCGCCGCCGGCCAGCCCCACAAGATCGCCGCCAACGGCGGCATCGCGCTGGGCTCGGCCACCGGTCTTATCGGGCACGTGCTCGCCGACTACCCCAAGGGCAAGGACCTGGCCGGCAAGTCCGTGGCCGAGATCGCCGACCGCGTGCTGCCGGCCCTGACCGCGGCCATGAGCCTGCTGAAGAAGCAGGATCCGGCCGAGGCCGACAACTTCCGCGGCACCGTTCTCATCGCTGTCGAAACCGCCCAGATGTACCAGGGCCGGCCGAGCCCCGCCACGGCCGAGATGGCCCGCAAGATCACCGAAGCCCTCGACGCCGCCAGGGCGGCCGCTGCGGACAGCAAGGCCGTGCCGGAAGCCGCAGCCGGGCAGGATCGCCCGGAGCTGCGGAAGGCGATCGAGGAGATCGTCGAGTCCGGCTTCCTCGCAGTGTCGCTGCGCGTACACGATGAGCGGGGCGAGTGGGCCGGTAGCGCCGGGGTGGCCGAGCTGGGCGGGACCGCCAAGCCGCCGGTCAACGGGCATGCCCGGATCGGCAGCAACACCAAGACCTTCACCGCGACCCTGGTGCTGCAACTGGTGGCCGAGGGCAAGATCGAGCTGGACACCCCGGCGGCCGACTACCTGCCCGAGTTCGGACTGGACCGGCGGATCACGGTGCGGATGCTGCTGCAGCACACCAGCGGGCTGTTCAACTTCACCGGCGAGGTCTACGACGACGGATCGATCGTGCACGGGATCCCCGTGCCCTACGGCACCACGGGCAAGGAGTGGGTGGACAACCGGTTCCACACCTACCGGCCCGAGGAACTGGTACAGCTGGCGCTGTCCAAGCCGGCCCGGTTCGCGCCGGGAACAGGCTGGAGCTATTCCAACACCAACTACGTGCTGGCCCGGCTGCTGATCGAGAAGGTCACCGGCCGCTCGCTGGCCGAGGAGATGCAGGAGCGGATCCTGGGGCCGCTCGGGCTGTCGGCCACGGTGGTGCCTGACGCCTCGCCGGAGATCCCCGAGCCGCACGCCCACATCTACTACCGCTACGAGGAAGCCAGCCAGCAGAAGACGATCGACATCACCCGCCACAACCCCTCCTGGGTCTCCACCGGCGGTGACATGATCTCGACCAGCAAGGACCTGGCCACGTTTATCTCCTCGCTGGTAGGAGGCAAGCTCCTGCCGGCCCCGCTGCTGGCCGAGATGTGCACCCCGCACGCCACGGGCCTCCCGAACATGGACTATGGGCTGGGAGTGTTCGTCCAGAAAACGGACTGCGGCGGCACCGTCATCACCCACAACGGCGGCACGGTCGGCTCCATGACGCTGATGTACAGCACACCCGATGGCAGCAAGACGCTGACCGCCGTACTGAACTGGGTGGACGACGCCGACCTGTCCATAGCAACAAGGGTCCAGAACGCCCAGCAAAAGCTCGTCAACGAGGTGTTCTGCGGCGAGCAGGCCGATCCGGCTCAGCCGTCGGACTGAACACCTGTGACCGGCGCGCCTCCAGAGGCACCCCCTTCCGGTCGTGCACCAGGGAGAATCCCGAACGGGGCCACGCCGAGCTCGTCGACCTCGGCGTGGCCTGTCCACATGCTCGGTTGTGATCTGCCTGGTCGCCGAGCTCGAGCACAAGGCAGGATTGCGCAGATGAACGGAGTCACGATCGGGCAGGCAGCGGCATTCGTCGGCGTCACAGTGAAGACGGTGCGCCACTACCACAAGCTCGGCCTGGTCAAGGAGCCGGAACGCGACAGCTCCGGCTACCGCAGGTACGGATCGGCCGAGCTGCTGCGGCTGGTGCAGGTTCGGACGCTGGCCGCAGCCGGGGTGCCGTTGGCCGAGACCGGCCTCCTGCTCGACGCCGACGCCGCGTTGTTCGCTGCCGCGCTCACCGACGTCGAGCGGCAGCTCACCGAACGGATCGAGGAGCTGACCGCGCGCCGCGACATGCTGCACCGGCTCGCCGACGGAGACCGGGCCCTGCTGCCCGACCGCGCCGTGGCGCTGCTGGAGCGGCTGTCCGGCCTCGGCTTCCCCGCGGACGAGGTGGCGGCGACCAGGGAGGGCTGGGTGCTGGCCAGGGCTCTGGTCCCCGAGGGCTTCGACGACTATCTCACCCATGTCGAGCACGCTCTCGACGACCCCCGCTTCGTCGCGTTGAGCAAGCAGGCAACCGAAGCCACGGCATGGGAGCCGGACGACCCGCGCCTGGCCGAACTCGCCACTGCCATTGCCGACCACTTCCTCGCCAACCCCGCACACCTGAAGATCGTGACCGGCCTGCAAGCCCACACCGACGCCGCGGCCCGGTACCACCTGATCGCCCACTACGGCGAAGAGGAGGGATCGGCCACGGCCCATGGGATCGCGCTCGTCGAGACCAAGCTCCGCGCCGCCGGCGTCCACATCCCCAGACCAGGCACCCACTGACTGACCTGCTCCTGCGACCGACGGTTCGGCGGCCATAGGGGGAAGAGCCGCGCCGCTGGCGGAGGGTCTTATTCAGAGTGTGGGAATTCTTAGGTCGGTCCGAAAGCCGAGCGTGACTCAGTCTCAGCTGTGGATCGGGTAAGCGGCCTGGAAGGTCAGCCTATGGTCAGCGGAGCCACCGATGTGGGTGAGGAGTTCGTCGAGGGCGGCGTATTCCTCCCATGGCTGCCGGCCGGTCGCCTGGGCCAGGTGGGTCACGATGAGGTCTTCGAGGTCCGGGACGCGCATGTTCTTCCAGATCTTGTCGGCGAGGCTCACCAGCAGGTCTTCGAGGGTGATGTCGGTGTCTGCCCAGGACGCGTGAGTGGCCGCGAAGCGAGCGCGGGCGTCATCGAACCCGTAGCGGATCAGCAGGTCCCGGCCGGCGGGCTCGTGCGCCGAGCCGGGGCCGGAGAGTTCGGCGACGTGCAGGGACTTGCCGATGTCGTGGGTCGCGGCGCCGAAGAGCACGGCGTGCCGGTCGAGGCGTAGCTGGGGGTGCTGCTGCTGAACCCAGTCGATGATCTGCCAGGCGACGTCGTGGACGAGACGCAGGTGGGCCGCCAACCGGGGCGGGCAGTTCAGCGACTTCAACAGGTCTGCGACGCGGTCAGGCAGCGGGCGTAAAGGTGGCTCGGCGGGGTCGTTCAGCGCGTGTGCGAGTGCGGCGGAGTTCGTCGCCGTGGGCTCGTTCAGCCCGGGCCGGGCGAGGTGCTGTCTGGCCTGGATCCAGAGCGCCTCGAACTCCTGGCGGGTGATCTCGGCGGCTTGATCGGCGTCCTGCCAGCCTTCGAGGCTGCCTTCGGCGAGAACGCCGAAACGACGCTCGTAGGCCTGAAGCTCGGCCAACCCGTGCTGATCGCGAAGCCGGAACACTTCGTCGAGGGCTGCCGCTGTGGTGGGGCGCTGGTCAGGGCCTTGAAGATCGATCTGTCGGACGGCCCATTCCTGGTCATCAAGTTCGTAGTAGAACCAGGTGTCTTCCTCAGGGTGATAGAGGCGTATCCGTCGGGCCATGGCGCCATGGTGTCACGACCAGAAGCCCCTTCAGCGTCCGGTGAGCACCAGGTACGCCGCGACCTATGTCACCCCGAACACCCCCTCACACCAGATGCGAGAAGGTGTCCGGGCACTAGCGGCGGAGAGTCTTTTTCAGAGTGTGTGAATGGCAGTCGTCAGGATCGGCCTCAATCAGGTTGAATCCATCCGGGCGGCAGGCCGTCAGGGACCGAAGCTCCAGACGTTGCCGATCGGGCGCCCGCCGCGCCGCAGGACGGTGCCGAGAAGCGCGGTCAGTTTTCGTCCACGTGCGCCAGGAGTTCCTCGCCGAAGACGCACAGGGAGGCTTCGCGCCAGTAACCGAACGTGCCCATCCTGAGGTCGTCGGTGACCTGGATGACGTGTTCATCGATGAGGTAGGCGTAACTTGCCCAGCGCGGCTGACCTGGCCCACCGGCACGGAGCGGATCTGTGCGGGAGCCGCTGATGTGCCATTTGAGACGGTAAAGCCGATCTCCAGGTCGAGCGCTGGCGCATCTGGGGGTCCGTACGGCATGTTGGGGTGCCGTTAACGGATGTGTCACCAATCGCCAAATGCGGGCAGCCCCTTAACTGACCTGCTGTAATGCCCTGCCGCTTCGGGCTGTCACGGATGGAACCGGGTGGCGTCCGGGTCGAGGAGTACCACCGAGCGTGCCGTACATTCGGTGCGTGAATGTGTCGGAAGCGATCCGGGTGCGGTAGATGTTCGTCTTCGCGCTCCCGCACCGCGGGCGGCTCACGTGGCCGCTCCGCGCGGTCCGGCTCGCCGGGCTGGTGGTCCTCTTGGTCACCATCATGCGGACGGATCCCGGCCTGATCGACCGCCGTCCCGTCGTGATGGCCGGGCTGCTCGCGGCGGCGAGCGCGGGATGGCTGCTCTGGCTGGCCTCGGACTGGCTCGGCCGCCGTTCGCTGGTCGTGGCGCTGCTGCTGATGGGCGTCGCGGGGGCCGCGCTGACGGGTGCGGGTGCGGGCGTGGCCGTCGCGTTCCCCGCCGTGGCGCTCATCGACGCCGGAGCCAGGCTGCCGCCGCGCCAGGTCCTGCCGATCACGTTCGCGACCGTCGCGGCCACGGTCTCGCTGAGGCCCTCCCCGCCCTGGCCGTACCTGGTCGCGCACGTCTCGGTGCTGGTGGCGTGCGTGTTGCTCGGGACGTTCAGGAAGCAGGTGCTGCAGCGCGCGGAGCAGGCAGAGCTGCTCCTGGGCAACGCCGAACGGGCGGCGCAGGAGCAGGCCAGGGCGGCGGCGCTGGCCGAGCGTTCGCGGATCGCCAGGGAGATCCACGACATCCAGGCGCACGCGCTGTCGGCGCTCTCGGTGCAGCTCAAGGTGGTGGACGCGCTGGTGGAGGAGGGGGCGGAGGACGAGCGGATCAGAGTCTTCCTCCGGCGGGCGCAGGAACTGGCCGACGAGGGGCTGGTGGAGACCAGGCGCGCCATTCTCGCGCTGCGGGACGAGGCGCTGCCACTGGAGGAGCTGCTGACCGGCCTGGCCACGGCCTACGCCGACCGTGCCGGCAAGCCCGCGGAGCTGGAGATGGAGGCGGCATCCGCGGAGCTGTCCGCCGACGTCGCCCTGACGCTGTATCGGGGGGTGCAGGAGGCGCTCACGAACGCACGCAAGCACGCGCCGGGAAGCCCCGTGCGCATACGCCTCGCTTACGGCACACACGCCACGCTGAGCGTTGTCAGCCAGGGCTCTGCCGCGCCGGTCGGCCCCGGCTTCGGGCTGCGCGGGCTCAGGGAACGGGCGGAGCGGCTGGGCGGGACGCTGAGCGCGGCCCCCAAGGGAGAGGAGTGGCACGTCGACATGCGGATCCCGCTGTGATCAAGGTGCTCGTGGCCGACGACCACCCGGTCGTCCGCGACGGACTGGCGGTCCTGCTCGGCCTGCTGCCCGACGTGGAGGTGGTCGCGACGGCGGGCACCGGCGCGGACGCGGTCGCGGCCGTGGCGGCGCACCGTCCCGACGTGGTGCTGATGGACCTGCGCATGCCCGAACTCGACGGCGTCGAGGCCATCCGGTGGATCGGTCGTGAACACCCGCGGACCGGCGTGGTCGTGCTCACCACCTACTCCGATCAGCGGGAGATCGCGGCGGCGTTGCACGCGGGCGCGCTCAGCTACCTGACCAAGGACGCCTCACGCGAGGACATCTACCAGGCGGTGGCCGCCGCCGCTGAGGGACGCAGCCTGCTCACCAAGCGAGTCCGCGAGTCGCTCTTCGACGCCGCTCCGCCCCCCGAGCCTCCGGACGGGTTGACGAACCGCGAGCTGGAAGTGCTCAAGCTGGTCGCGGCGGGGCTGTCCAACCGGGAGATCGTGCAGCGGCTGCGCGTGAGCGAGGCCACGGTGAAAACGCACATCAACCGCATCTTCGCGAAGATCGGGGCGCGGGACCGCGCGCAGGCCGTCCGTTACGCCTACCGGCGGGGGATCGCCTCCGACTCTCAACCCACGGGTTGACGCGAACCAACCTCCGGCTTGACGATCGGCCCCGGCCCTGCGACCTACCGTCGTCTGCCATGAGCGATGTGAGCATATTCCTCCTCAACCTGATCATCTTCGCGATCGCCATCGAAAGCGACATCGGCCGGCGGAAGGTGGGGCTGTTCCGGCTCCTGCGCCCTGTGGCAGGGGCGGCGGCGCTGGTTCCGATCTTCTTCGACGGCTTCGAGCTGTCGGGCACCGGGCTGCTGCTCGAAGCCGCGGCCACCGTGCTCGGCCTGGCGATGGGATTGGCCGCGATCTCGTTCATGCGGTTCGAGTACGTGCCGGACAAGCAGGCCGTGTACTCCAGGGCCGGGCTTGCTTACGTGACCGCCTGGGTCGCCATCACCCTGACGAAGGTCGCCTTCTCGTACGGCGCGATGCACGTGTTCGGTCCAGAACTGGGCCGCTGGATGGCGGCGCACGACGTGGGAGCGAACGCGCTGAAGGCGGCGATCATCCTGCTCAATGTGTCGACGATGCTGGCCAGGGTCGGCGGCATCCACGTCAGGGCAAGGGCGACGGCCGCGCCGCGACCGGCTCCCGTTCCGGCTGGCGGGCACGGCTCTTAGCACGTGAGATCCGGGCAGCTCAACGCCGGCACCAGGCGGTCGCTCCCGTACACGCCGTCATAGTCCCCGCGGAACTCGTTGACCAGCCACGGATCTCCGCTCGCGGGCCAGTACGCGACATTCTGCGCGTTGCCGGGTGCGGTCGTCAGGTAGTGGACGTCGAGCGTGGCGCGGTCGGCGGAGACCGTGACGCGGTGCAGGCAGGACTTGCGGTAGTCGCCGTAGATGTTTGCCGTGCCGCTCAGCATGTAGCTGACGGGAGGCGCGCCGTCGGGACACAACCCGACGACGATGTCGTTGCCGCCGGTGAACACGCCGCCCTGGAGTGCCCACACCGGGCTGGTCCACCCCTCGGGGGTGAGCCAAACCGTCGGAGCCCGTCTTGAGCAGGGCGGTGGACGCGTCGAGGGGCCAGCGGTGGATCTTCGCGCCGGAGCCGCCCCTCCGGTACTCGACGTCCGGCGAACTCGGAAAAGAGGAGGTGAACAGCCATACGCTGACACACAGGGCGGCGTGGGCGAACATCACCCTCGCGGGTCGATGACCAGCTCAAACGCCATCTTCAAGTGAGCGAATAGCTCATTAGATGCGATTCGTCCCATTTCTAGAACATCGAGATGTGCACGTGGTCGAAGTGGTTCTGGGTGATGCTGCCGCGGTCGGACATCGAGCTCCACCCCGAGCCCTGGTTGATGCGCTGCTTCCAGATCACGTACTTGACCCCGAGCTTGTCCTTGTTCTCCAGCGCCCAGGCCGCCACGCGGTCGCCGAGTGCCTGGTTGGCGGAGCTGGGCATGCTGCCACCGGTGCTCATCATGAAGTCGCACGCGCGCCCCAGCGGGTGCTCGCCGCCGCCGCCGTCCGCGCGGAAGCAGCCCACCTCGTACGGCAGCGCGAAGTCCTTCTGGATCAGCCCGCGGATCACCCGCATCCGGGCGGTGATGTTGTCGGTGCCTGAGGGCAGTTCGGGCGCCCAGCTGCCGTCCGAGCGGCGGCCGGGGCCGAACGGGATGAGGCCCTTCAGCTTCTTCTGGATGTCCTTGATGACGTCCTGCGCGTCGTCGCGCTGCTTGGCCACGTTGGCCGCGTCCTCGCGGATCTTCGCCTCGAGGGCGGTCGCCTGGTCCGCGGCCGCCTTCTTCTCGTCCCGGGCGGTGGCCACGCCCTGCACGACCGCCTGTTGCTCGGCCGCGAGGTGGTCCAGCAACGCCGCGCTGGAGGCATCGGTCGGCAGGGTGAGGTTCGGCAGCGCGCCGGTGCCGTTCTGGTACTGCAGGCGCGCGAGCTCGGTGACGCGTTTCTGAGCGGTGATGAGCTGGGCCTCCGCTGTGGCCAGCCGGTTCTTGGTCGTTTCCGAGTCCTGTTTGGCCTTGGCGAGTTCGACGCGCTTGAGATTGTAGGTCTCGATGAGCTTGTCGACCTTCTTGTCCAGCTGCTTCAGCTCCGCGCGGAGCTGGGCCTCGCTGGGCTTGGGGGCGGCAGCGGCGGGCGTGGCCGTGAAGGCGCCGAAGGCCATGGAAGCGGTGGTGATGAGAGCGATGGCGAGACTCGAGGGGGACGCAGCCGCCACGAAGGGTTTCCTCTCCCTATGCCGGCCGGGTTAGCTGACGGGTTCGGGCAGGGAGATGCCGCCTTACCACCTGAGTGGATTCACCCCAAGACGCGATGGGTCCCCGGCTCCCGGGCCACGCACCCGGGATTAGGCCAGCACCGACCGTTTAGGTCGGCGCTGAAAAGGGATATTAGTGGTAAAACCAAGGTCATGCGACTCCAAGCGGCAACCAATTAGAGATCTACCTGTGATTTAAGCATGCGTGCGGCTTCCTCCGGCAGGACATCGTTGACGAACGCGCCCATGGCCGACTCCGAGCCCGCCAGATACTTGAGTTTCCCGGGCGCCCGTCTGATGCTGAACAGCTCCAGGTGCAGATAGGCCAGGTCACGATCCTGCCGCACCGGCGCCTGGTGCCAGGCTGAGATGTACGGCATGGCGACGCCGAACAGCCCGTCGAGCGCCCGCAGTACGGAGGTGTAGAGCGGGGCGAAGGCGGCGCGTTCCTCCTCCGACAGCGCGGCCAGGTCCGGCACCTGCCGGTGCGGATACACGTGCACCTCGAACGGCCAGCGGGCGGCGGCGGGCACGAACGCCGTCCACAGCTCGTTGGCCGCCACCACGCGCACCCCGGCGGCCCGCTCGGCCGCCAGCACGTCGGCGAAGAGGTTGCCGCCCTGGTGCCGGGCGGCCGCGCCGAGCTGGAGTTTGGTCCGCGGGGTCACGTACGGGTAGGCGTAGATCTGCCCGTGCGGGTGCGGCAGCGTGATGCCGATCTCCTCGCCCCGGTTCTCGAAGCAGAACACCTGCTCGACACCCTCGATCGCGGACAGCTCGGCCGTACGGTCGGCCCACGCCTCCATGACCAGGCCCACCTGCTCGTCGGAGAGCCGCGAGAACGACGACGAATGCTCAGAGGTGAAGCACACCACCTCACACCGCCCCACGCCCGGCCGGACCTCACTCAGCCCCCCGACATCACCATAAGTCCCGAAATTTCCGGAAAACGAGGGGAAGCGGTTCTCGAACACCACCACGTCATAGTCGTACGCCGGGATCTCCGAAGCCCTCGTCTCGGACGACGGGCACAGCGGGCACTCGTTGGCCGGAGGCAGGAACGTACGCGTCTGGCGGTGCCCCGCCATCGCGATCCACTCCCCGGTGAGCGGGTCGTAGCGCAGCTCCGACGCCATCGGCCTGGGGTCGAGCGCCCGCCGGTCGATCGCGCTCCGGTCGGCGTCGTCGCGCCGGTCGAAGTAGATCAGCTCTCGGCCGTCGGCCAGGTGGGTGATGGTGCGTTTCACTGCGAGTCCTCCGCGATGATCAGTTCGCCGGCGCGTTCGCCCAGCTCCATGCGTGCTTCCTCGGGCAGTCCCGAGTCGCTGATGACCGCGTCGGCCTCGGTCAGATCGGCGATCGTGCTGATGCCGACCGTGTTCCACTTGGTGTGGTCGGCCGGGATGACCAGCCGGTGCGCCGCGTGCACCAGCTCCCTGTCGGTCTCCGACTCCAGCAGGTTGGGCGTGGTGAACCCGGCCCGCACGCTCATCCCGTGCACGCCGAGGAACAGCGTGTCCACATGCAGCCGCCGGATCGCGGCCACCGCGACCGGGCCGACGAGGGCGTCGGACGGCGTGCGTACGCCGCCGGTCAGCACGACCGTGCGGTCGGCGCGCGGGTTGCGGTGGAAGACGTCGGCCACCGGGATCGAATTGGTGATGACCGTGAGCTCGGGCACCGAGATGAGGTGGTGGGCCAGGGCCCAGGTGGTGGTCCCGGCCGACAGGGCGACCGCGGTGCCGGGCCGGACGAACTGGGCGGCGCGGCGCGCGATGGCCTCCTTCTCCTGCTGCTGGCGGGCGGACTTGGCGGTGAAGCCCGGCTCCTCGGTCGAGCCGGGCCCCAGCGCGGTCGCGCCGCCGTGCACCTTCTCCAGCAGCCCGCGCTCGGCGAGCGCTTCGAGGTCGCGGCGGACCGTCATGTCGGAGACGCCGAGCTCGCGAACGAGGTCGGCCACCCGAACGCCGCCGCTGCTGCGCACGCGTTCGAGAATCGCCTGCTGGCGCTGCTGTGCGAGCACGCCCCCGCTCCTTCCAACAGATTCCACCAAATTATGACACGACTTTGTTGGGGAATGTTAGGTCGTACGGGTTGTGCGGTAGACCACAGCGCGAGACGTTGGGAAACGGACCGATCACTGGAGGTACCCATGGCGAAGCGATCACGCAAGACCAAGGCGCGCAAGAAGAAGAAGGCCAACCACGGCAAGCGTCCGAACGCGAACTGACGGCGGGCCGGCCGCGGTGAGCTCCTTTCACCTCGGCCGGTGCGACGGCTCAGCCCGGGAGACCGTGCAGGGCCTCGTCGATGCGCTCCTGCGGGAGCGGGTAGTCCTCCATGCGCCCCGACAGGTAGCGGTCGTAGGCGGCCAGATCGAAGTGGCCGTGCCCGCACAGCGCGGTCAGGATCACCTTCTCCTCGCCGCTCTCCCTGCACCGCAGCGCCTCGGCGATGGTCTCGGCCAGCGCGTGCGTCGGCTCGGGCGCCGGGACGATGCCCTCGGTACGGGCGAAGCGCACACCGGCCTCGAAGCACTCGGTCTGTGACTTGGTCACCGCCTCGAACAGGCCCAGTTCGTACATGTGCGACAGCAACGGCGACATACCGTGATAACGCAGCCCGCCCGCGTGGATCGGATCGGGCACGAACCCGTGACCCAGCGTGTGCATCTTGAGCAGCGGCGTGAAGCCCGCCGCGTCGCCGAAGTCGTAGGCGTAGACGCCCCGCGTGAACGACGGGCACGCCTCGGGCTCGACGGCGCGCAGCGTGACGTCGAGGTTGCCGGCCAGCTTCTCGCGCAGGAACGGGAAGGTGAGCCCGGCGAAGTTCGAGCCGCCTCCGGTGCAGCCGATGATCAGGTCCGGCATCTCCTCCAGCTGGGCCAGCGCCTCCTCGCCGATGACGGTCTGGTGCATGAGCACGTGGTTCAGTACCGAACCGAGCGCGTAGCGGGCATCCGGGTTCGCGCCGGCCACCTCGACCGCCTCGCTGATCGCGATGCCGAGGCTGCCGGGCGAGCCGGGGTCGTCGGCCAGCACCTTGCTGCCCGCCCCGGTCACGGTCGAGGGGCTGGGGTACACCGTCGCGCCGTACACCTGCATAAGTGAGCGCCGATAGGGCTTCTGGTCGTAGGAGGCGCGGACCATCCAGATCTGGCACTCCAGATCGAACTGCGCACACGCGAACGCCAGCGCCGACCCCCACTGTCCCGCTCCGGTCTCCGTGGTGAGCAGCCGTACGCCTTCGCGGGCGTTGTAGTACGCCTGGGGGACGGCGGTGTTCGGCTTGTGCGACCCGGCGGGCGAGACGCCCTCGTACTTGTAGTAGATCCGCGCGGGCGTGCCGAGCGCCTTCTCCAGCCGGCGTGCCCGGATCAGCGGGGTCGGCCGCCAGAGCCGGTAGACATCGAGCACCTCCTGGGGAATGGCGATGTACCGCTCGGTGCTCACCTCCTGGCCGATCAGCTCCATCGGGAACAGCGGCGCCAGATCATCGGGTCCCACCGGCTGCCGCGTGCCCGGATGCAACGGCGGAGGCGGCGGCGCGGGCAGATCTGGAACGATGTTGTACCAGTTGCTGAGAGTCACCACCTCAGTGTGCGCCGGTTACCGCTCGCCCTCAATCAGGACCGCCATACGCGCGGGATGGTCGGCGCGCACCGCCACGTCGGCGGCCCGCAGCGGCTCGGCCTCCCGCTCGTAGCGCGCGTAGGCGGGCAGCCGCCACCGCTCGTCCGCCCCGGTCATCCGCCCCAGCGCCCCCTCGGACAGCCACAGATGCGCACTCACCTCGAACGGCAGCCCGCGGCCCAGCAGCAGCGTCCCGTCGAGCAGCAGCACAGCCCCCTGAGGCAGGGTTTGGTACGGCAGGCGGTACGCGCGATCGGCTCGGCTGTCCCAGAGCGCCGGCAGCACCTTGCCGGTCCCCTGAGCTCCCAGCGGCCCGAGCACCTCCCGGGTCAACCCCCCGGTGTCGAGCCAGTCGTCGTAGAAGGCGTCGGGGTCCGTCCGGCCATACTCGAGCCTGAGAGACGCGGGCCGCAGGAAATCGGCGGCGGACACCCGCAACACGGCCCTGCCCCGCGCTCTGAGCGGCGCGACCAGCTCGTCCGCCAGCCGTTCGGGATGGGCGGGCGGCGCTCCGTCGACGGCGACCCGCGCGTAGGAGTCGCGCGGCAGGCCCGCGATCCGCTCGGCCAGCTCCTCGACCAGGGCCTCTCGGGAGATCGCTCGCGCACGCATCAACCCGAGCCTACGCGCTCACTCCGCGACTCAACCCACCCCTGAGCGCTCGTCCCGCAACTCAACCCAAGCCCAAGCGCTCGTCCCGTGACCGCTCAGCCGGCGCCGGGACCGCTGGGGCGTTTCCGGGGTCACTCGGGCGGTTGCGGGACTGCTCAGGTGGGCCTGGGACCGCCCAGGCGGTGGCTGGGGCCGCTCAGGCGGTGCCGCGTGACCATGGGGAGCCTTCAGGCGGTGCCGCGTGGCCACGTGGGCCCGTCGTCCTGCCTGGCGTGCCGCCCTCGGCGCACGCAATCGGGGCACACAGGTTCCCGTCGCGACCGAGCCAGGGCTTCCGGCGTGGGCTCACGCTGGGTACCGGCGGGAGCTGAGGTGTCGAGGTCGACCAGGAACATCGTGACGCGTTCCGGGTCGTAGCCGAAGGTGCGCTTGCAGCCGTAGCACCGGCCTATCGTCGTGATCCCTTTGTCCGCCATGCGGCCTCCCTATCGGGCACGCCCGGTACCGAGATCAAGAGCGTAACCGAGCTTGGCTCACGAAGTGCGATAACAGCCGAAACCACCACAAGATCCTCTGGCGCAGATCGCGTACGCGGGAGGCCTGACGCGCCCACTCGCCTGATGGCTACGTTGCTTTGCATGGGCGACAGAACAAGATCACTGACCTTGACGGACGTAACCACGACATTAGACATGGCCCTCGACGCGCTCGGAGCCGCGGACAGCAACCTGGCGTATCGCGTGTGCGGCACAAGCGCCGCACTCCTGCAAGGCGTCCCACTCCGTGCCGGGGACATCGACATCCTGCTCGGCAGCCGAGAAGACGTAGAAACGTTCGCCGCGGCACTCTCCTCGTTCCCCTGCCTATATGCCGCCTCATGGCTCCCCGAATCTTCGCAATACTTCACCAGGTTCGCGGTGAATGGCGTCGAAGTGGAGCTCAGCACCGTCGAGCGGCAAGTCGATTCGGACGGTTGGGAATGTGCGGGCAGCGGCCCATGGCAGCATTACGTCCTGGTCACCTGCGGCTCTCACCAGGTGCCGGTAGTCCGGCTGGAACTCCGGTTGGTCACGGAGCTCCTACGAGACCGGGCCGATCGATACGACCCGCTCCTCGACCACATGGGCGCGCACGGGTTCGATTCCGCTCTGTTGCAACGGTCGATGAACGCCCACCAGATTCCCGCTCGTCACCGGCGTCAAGTCCAAGACCGTCTCGCGGGGTCTTCCCGCGGCACCCCGTCCCTGCCCCCTGCCTGACGCTTCCCGTCTGCCTGGACGTGGCGCCCGGTCGCAGGAGCGCGACCGGGCCATCGCGCAAGTGCCCGAGACCGAGCCGAGGAAGCGATCGGCCGCACAATGGCCAAAACAGAACGAAGATCACAAAGGCCAGGCTCCCCGTACGGGATGACCTGGCCTTTCGTCGTGAGAGCGGACGACGGGAATCGAACCCGCGTAGCTAGTTTGGAAGACTAGGGCTCTACCATTGAGCTACGTCCGCGCGAACCGGTCGAAGTCTGGTCTAGACTTCATCCGGTCGTCAGGGCGTAAGCGTACCGGAGTCACGGAGCGCGTGCGTACCCGGCGAGACGGGGCGTGGCGCAGCTTGGCAGCGCGCTTGCTTTGGGAGCAAGAAGTCGCAGGTTCAAATCCTGTCGCCCCGACCACTCTGAAGGCCCCTTCCATGATCGGAAGGGGCCTTCAGAGTGACTACGGCTCCACGCCGCACCGCGAAGACGCGATCCATGGCTCCGGCACCGGCCTGGAGGACGGGTCGGATCTGCTTGCAGTAGACGGCCTCGGCCACGGCCGTGCTGTTATGGACGACGAGGCGGGAGATCTCCTCAAGCTGGGTGCCGTTGTCCGAGAGCAGCGAGATGAAGCTGTGGCGCAGTTCGCGTTGTGTCCACTCGGCGGGGAAGGCACAGCGTAACAAGCCTCGGACCTGCCAACCCTGACCGTTGCTCGACCACGAAAACCAGAACATCGCCGCACCTCACAGCCATGGTCCGGGTTTGGGGCCCTTCGTGGTCTAACGCCTGGTTATGAGGAATCGGGTATGGACTCCGTTCATCCATGCCTCGTCCAGCTCTCGCCCGGTGATCCGCCCCACAAGAGCCAACGCTGACGTGATGCAGGTGGCCAGCGGTGGACTGTAGCCGTTGACGGCGAACTCCAGGAGATCCATCCACTCCGGTCGCATATCTTCGTAGTCGTCTTCGGGAATGTCTCCCTCCAGTCGCGCCTCCTCCCAGGCGGAGTACTCCATCCATCCCGCGGGTAGGTCCGGGTCGTTCTCCCAGGATGAGTCCTGGGCGTCGAACTGCAGCCCTTCCGCGTACAAGTCGAGCGCGTGGGGGTCGGAACCTCGGCGCCGGCCCGGCCGGGTCACGCTGAACGCCGTGGCATAGTTGCCGTCGATCGCATAGACGAGATCTCCGACAGCGTTCACGTTCCAGCTCACGAGAAGGGCTCGGCGGTTGCCCGCCGATAGGGCCGGCAAGACGTCGAGGGACTCAACGCCTCTCTGGAGGATCTGCGTCCAGTTGTCATTGAGGCGACCGACCCAGGCGACTCCCACTCCGCTGCCGATATTCACGCCTTTGAGCAGGTCCGCCCACCGGCACTTTTCTTTCGCCGCAGTATCGGCGCTTATGCGCCTGGCGACCTCTGCGGTCTCTAGGCCTTCCACCCACATCCCGGTGAACGACTCCCCCATGCCGTACTTGTATGCCAGGTGCCACAGCCGCTCCGAGCGCCTCATCCCGTCCTCCTGGTCACGGCGCGCGGGCGCCGCCACTGCGGCGGCGCCCGCACTGTCTGTCACTGAATGGCAACCCAGAACTGGTTGCTGGACAAGACACGATATCTCGCGTAGAAGATGCCGAGGTCATTTCCAGCGCTCGTGTTCTGGCTACCTAGAACGCTGTACACGGAGAAATTGTTCTTGCCGTAGTCGGGATGGTCGAACCCGGCTCCTTGCTTCGTGGACGCGAACGGGAATTCATCGCATTGTTCCCACCTCGATTCGTCCATCTCTCCAGTCTTCTTCCGCGGACGGTCGTCGAAGAACTCATCGCAAACGGTGTCCTTCGCCGCGACATTCTGCCTATACCTCTGCGTGTTGGTGTAGATACGTTCTAGGGCTTTTCCTTCCGGGGTGGAGTGGCTGGCGTTCCAGTTTCCTGGGATGTGCTTGGGGCCATCGGTTTTAAACGGCACGGTGTCTTGCGGCCTGGTGAATGCCGTGTTGATATGCCTGGCCACGGCGCCGTTATTGAAATTAGAGGTCGACATGCGATAAACGCGGCTGGAACCGTAGAAAACGCAACCACCATGGTAATTTCCGGCCACAGATCCCATCGGGATGTTGTCGCAGCGTGCCCTCGGCGCACTGTCCCGCAGCTTTTGATTTCCCGTGGTCAGCCAGGTGCCTTCGCCCCATCCCGCGACCACTTGCTGGTCGTGATTTCCTGGCATCAGCGGGTTGTTGTAGATGAACCAGGGCATGATGGTGCAACGGCTTGGGCTTCCGTTCTGTGAATGGAAGATGAAGACATCGTCTCCGTCATCTATCCATTTTTTCATTCTCGCGGTACGCGTGAGCCCGCCGTTGTCGCCGGAGGAGTAGATGGTCGAACACGCTGTTGATCCACCGGTGACCTCAAGCTCGAGCTTGAGTGTGTTGTCGAGTTCCTCAGGGTCGGTGTTGTCCAGGCCGAGAAGGGCGTCAAAGAAGTCGTCATCCTCGGTCCAGAAATTGTTTACCCTGGTCCACACCTTGATGTCGCGGGGTCCTCTGCCGCTCCCGGCCCCGCCTATGACCGCGGTCCCGGTGCTGTCGCCGAGGTAGGTGTGCATGACTACCGTCATATCGAAGTTAAGGAATTCGTCGACATTCTCCACTGAGACCTTGCAGTTACATGACTTTTGATACTTCTCGGTCTTCTCGTGGATGACGAACAGCATATGTCGGCTCCAGCAGCCGCCATACGGCGCGAGCTTGTCCCATCCCCTGCCGGTGTTCCAGGTGCCGCTCTCCCCGACCCGGGCGTCACGTTCGGCCTCACACTGTTCGAGCGTCATGTGCTCATAGTTGAAGTCAGCTGCGGCTTGGGCCGTGGGAACATGGGCTTCGGCTTTCGCGCTCTTGGCGCTTGTGTCGGTGGATTGCGGATTCACCAGCTCGCCTACCTGTTCAGCGGTCAGCGCCTGCTGGTAGGCGCGAGTGTCGTCGAGATCGCCGCGCATGCTGGCGCCCAGGCTCAGCGCCGAGCCACTGCGCCAGGCGGAGAAGCTGATCGGGGTTGTCTTGATGAGCTGGCCGTTGAGATACAACGAAGCCGTCTTGGTAGTGGCGTCGTAGGCGCCCACGAGGTGGAACCATTCGTTGAGTGGCGGTTTGACGTCGGACAGCGCGCCCTCGCTCGTCGCATCCGGGCTGTCAGCGCTGGTCAACGTGAAGACCAGCCCATGGTCAGAGGTGTTGCCGAGGCGGAAGGGGGCCTGGTGGGTGCCCTTCTGTTCGAGGACGCTGTAGTCGCCATCCTTGTCGGCCCACCGTAGCCACGCGGCGACGGTGAAGCTCTGGTCGGTGTGAATCACCGAGCCATCCGTGGTCGCGAGTGGTTCCTCGCCTGGCTCGACTAGGTCAACCGTGGCCGTCTGCCAGTCCGACCAGGCGGAGGTGGACGCCGCCGCCACGGCGCGAGCACGCCAGCGTATCTTCCACCCGTTGGCGAGCTTCCCGTCAGGGAGGGTGATGCTCGCCTGGGTGCCAGTAGCGACGTTGTCGACGCCGCCGGTCCAGATTTGGCCGCTGCCCTGCTCGGTCGTCGCGGGGTCATGCTCAAACTCGAATTCGGCCCGGACGGGTTGCCCGGCCGGGTTCGTCACGATGGCCTTCACCGTCGGGGTCAGACTGGTGACCAGGGTCTTGCCGTCAACCACGGCAGACGGCTCGAGTCCCAGCCCACCAACGGTCGGCTTGGGCAGACTGACATCCAACTGTCGCCAGTCCGACCAGGCTGATGCTGCCGTGGCCGAGACAGCGCGGGCGCGCCAGCGGATTTTCCACCCGTCGGTCAGTTTGCCGCTGGGAATGGCGAGGCTGGCCTGGCTCCCGGAAGCGACGTTGTCCACGCCGCCCGTCCAGATTTGACCAGTGCCTTGTCCGGTGGCGGCCGGGTCATGCTCGACTTCGAACTCGGCCCGCAGCATGCCCTCAGCCGCGTCAGTGACCTGCCCCAGCAGGCTCGGGGTAAGTGTGCTCGTAACGATCTTACCGTCGACTACCTGGGACGGATTGACCTGCAGTGCCGTCACCGCCGGCTGGGAGACCGGGTCGGGAACGTCGATCGTCAGGCTTTGCCACTCCGACCACGGCGAGCTGACCGTGGTGCCCGTATTAACAGCGCGGGCACGCCAGCGGATTTTCCACCCGTCGGTCAGTTTGCCGCTGGGAATGGCGAGGCTGGCCTGGCTCCCGGAAGCGACGTTGTCCACGCCGCCCGTCCAGATTTGACCAGTGCCTTGTCCGGTGGCGGCCGGGTCATGCTCGACTTCGAACTCGGCCCGCACCGGCTGCGCGGCCGGGTCGGTCACGGTGGTGTGCAAGGCAGGCGTCAGACTGCTGGCGACCATCTGACCGTCAACTACCTGCGACGGCGTGGTTTGGAACAGGCCGACGGTTGGGTTCGGCACGTCCACCGTCGCGATCTGCCAGCCTGACCATGCCGAGGTAGTCCCGGCAGCTGCATTGGCAGCACGGACCCGCCAGCGGATCTTCCAACCATCGGCAAGCTTTCCCGTCGGGAGGGCCACCATGGCCTGGCTGCCAGAGGCGGCCGCGGCCGAGGTGCCGGTCCAAATCTGGCCAGCGCCTTGCCCGGACGCGGAAGGATCATGCTCCACCTCGAACTGGCCGGTCAGCGCGCCCGCGGTGGTGTCAGCGACGGTGGCGGCCAACTGCGGGGTGAGCGAACTGGTCACCGTGGCGCCATTGACATTCTGAGCCGGGGTGATGGCCGGTCCGCTGACGGTCGGCGCGGATGCCGGGCCAGAACTGGTGATGGTCAGCTTCGGCGGAACGTTGAAGTCGGTGTCTTCGGAGGCGGTGAACACCCGGTAGTTGTTGACGTTGTTCTCGCCGGGCGATTTCAGCACCAGGCCGTGGTTGGCGACTCCGGCGGCCCAGTCCTGGGCGATGCCGGTGACATTCCACTCCATCGAGTCCGGCCAGGTCGCGCACTCCTGGTTGACGCCCTTGGTGTTGGTCGAGGCGTCCTCGGTGGTAAGCGTGGGCTTGTTGACCCAGTGCACGTTGTCCGGATCCCAGGCGCTAGTCAGGCGGGCGACCTGGATGCCCGTGCTGACCGTGGCACCACAGCTGGGGGCCTCGATAGTGTTCATCGACAGCTTGGCGTCGGTGACCGTCGAGCCGGGCAGGGTCGCTGTGTCGAACTTCAGGTGCACCCGGTACTTGTAGCCGCCAGCCCGCGTGCCGACCTGCAGGTACTGGCCGGTCGGGTCGGCGGGGAAGTCTGCGTCGCTGTCGGAGTTCACCTCGATGTCGGTGTTGAATGGCAGCGTCGTTGTCGGATCCACCCGCACGGGGTAGGTGGTGGCAGGGTCGGACAGGAATCGGTAGTCTGGCTTGAGCACGAGTTCTGTCCGGCCGTCCTTGGTGACGACCTCAGTGGTGACCTTGGCGTGTTTGGCTAGCGGGAGACGGCCCTCGGCGCTGCCGTCCCACATGAGCGGTTGCGGGGCCGAAGCAAGAAGCTTGTTGTCCTTTCCTTTCAGTAGTAGCCGTCCGCCCTTGCCCTCGGTCAGGGTCAGACCATCGTCTTCGACGCCGATCCGCAGTTCCAGCGGCTTGGCGGGCCGCTGGCGCAGCAGCACATCATGCCGGAACCCGGTCGGCAAGACGGCGACCACCAGGTCAGCACCTACACCGGCGGCATCAGTGTAGGTGGCAACGCTTCCCTTGATGGTCGGCTTGGGCAGCGGCGTCGGCCAGCGCAGCGCGTAGGACTTCCCATCGGCTGTCATTTTGACAAACGCATCCGTGCCACCGGCAGATAGCTCAACCGCCACACCATCGGCGATCACTTTCGGTGTCAATCTGCCGTCCTGGGCCGTCAGCGTGGTGTCGATGGGTACCCATGCGCCGCCGCGCCTGGTCCGTACCGGACCTGCCGTGATCTCCGTCTTGAACGATCCGTCCGGCATCGCGTACGTGACGCTGGTGGCGGACGTCGCGTCGGTGACTTCGATGGCCTTTCCTTGGCGTGCGGCCTTCTTCGAGGCGGTGTCGAGCGCCTGGGTGGGTGCGTTCGAAATGGCGTTTCCGCTCCTCCCGGCTATCCAGGACGCTGTCTTGTTCAGCGTCGCCGTGTGGCCGTTACCTGAGGAGTCGGAGGTGGACGTACCCATTCCCTCCTCGAACGTCCAGCTCGCCGCCAGGCCGCCGATGGAGAAGGACCACGGGTAGTCGTCCATTCGATTGGAGGAGGCGTCCCTCGCGTCGCGAACCTCGGCCTTATACGCTGCGCCGACCTTCAGGTGCTGCTCGGGGGCGAACGTCAGCGTCTTGCCGGTGGCGTCCATCTCGGCCGTGCCCGGCACCGAAGAGCCGGTCGGGTCCTCAACCGAGATCACTGCGCCGGTGACGGGCTCGTCGAACGTGGCCGTCACCTTGGTGGAGGCGGGCGCATCGGTCGTTCCCTCAACCGGGGTGACGCTGGTCACCCGGGGCGCCCTCTCGTCCCCCAACGGATCCGGCTGGCTCCAGTCCTCGCCCTCCAGCGGCTGGAGTTGCTCGGGCCCGACTAGGTATGGACTGCCGCGCTCGGTCTCCAGTTGGACGGCCTCGTCATCGGTGAGCGCGGGGAGATCCGGCACATTGGGGTAATAGCCCTGAGCCAGCGATAGCGCCTCTTGAGGAGAAGGAGCGGACCTCCGCGCGGGACCGCTTTCCGACCAGTACAGGAGCGTCCGCGTAGTCACTGGGGGCGTGAAGTCCACCGTGAGCTGTGGACCGTGCGCGGGGTAGCCGTCGGTCTGTTCCTTCGACCGGTACCTGCGCCAGTTGGTCAGGTCGGACTCGCTTCCCGCAGTGAGCTGGAAACCGTAGTTGGGCTCTCCCCCCGCCCACGCCTGCACGATGTCGTCCACTGAGTGGATGAGATCGTTGGCGTAGTTCATGGAGCCGGTGCAGTCGGTGCTGTAGGCGCCGTACTCCGTGTCGGCCCCTTCTGTGGTAACCGGAGGCTGGTTGCTCCACGTGAGCGTTGAGACGTCCCAACGTGAGGTGACGCGGTAGGCAGTGATTCCCGATCCGACGTACAGGCCGCAGTCGTTGGACAGGTAGTTCCACAGGACTAGGTCGGCGTTGTCGACCGTCCCGCCCCGCAGTGGGGAGTCCTCCGGGATCTCGGCGAAGCGGATATAGCCGCGCCAGCGGACGGTGCCAGAATTGGACTTCCCGACAAGGAGGCGGTCCAGGCCGCTGTTGGCGTAGCCGTCTGGATAGTCCTTGTTGTTGACGAAGGTGTCGTTCCCGAGTTCCGGCTCCCACCAGTCGCTGTCGAGTGCGGCCAGCGTCACCGGGTAGGCGACGGTGGTGTCGGCGAGGAACGCGTTGTCTGGGGCGTAGACCAGGGTCTCATTGTCCGCTTCCACACTGACGGTCGCCTTACCAACCCTTCCGGCGTCGACCGCGCCGTTCGGGTCTGCAGCCACGGCGTCCAGCAGCAGGGCGGAAGGCAGTGCCGTCTTGGTCTTGCCGTCCTCGGCGAGCAGCACCGGTTGGCCAGAGGCGTCACTGGTAAGGGTCTTACCCTTCGGCGGCGTCGCCCGGACTCGGAAGCTGACCGGTCCCGTGACTCGCTTGCGAAGGACGATCTTCTGCCGAAAACCATTAGGAGTGGCGGTGACCACGAGATCGATACCGTCGCCGTATAACGAAGGGTAGGTAGCGCTGCTGCCATCGAGTGTAGGCACAGGCAGCTTCTTCGGCGCAGAGATCTCCGCTGTGCCCTGGGCATCCTTGCTTTTCGCCACGAGTGTGTCGTTGCCCGCTGACAGGGTCAGGTCACCCTTGACAGTTTTGGGCTTGATGGCACCGTTCTTCTCGACCAGCGTGGTGTCGATCGGCGTGAAACCGTCTCCACTGGACTTCTTTACCCGGATGGGCTGCGTGTGCATCTCCATACGCAGGGTTTTACCATCGGGGTTGGCGAACAGCGTCGTCGTCTCGGTATCGCGCTCCGGGATCTCGACGCGCTTGCCGGACTTGCTGGCCTTCTTCTTGGCAGCTTCGATGATCTCGTCGACGGTCGGGGTGGCGTCGCCCTTGGAAGCAGCAGTTTCGGTCTTGGCCGGGTTGCGTGCGGGTGTCGGCTCGTCGGCCCACGCGGGGGAGGAGGTGAGGCTGACGACCATAGCGGTCGCGATGCCGGCGGTCACCGCCCGTGCGAGGGGTCCTCGCACCTGCTTCCCATTCGATAGATGGGCTAAGCCACTTCTCGCTAAGTCTTGCGTCACGCTAAGTCTTGCGTCACTAGGTGCGCTCTCCTGCCTGTAGGCATGTGTGTGTTCCGCATTGGACAGCGCGGAACACCCGAATAGCTGACATTTAGGACAGAAGATAGCAGTAAAGGATCTATAAAAAAAGATCAACTTAACCAAGATCGTCATCGTCTCCAGGCGAGCCGCCGAACGATGCGTCGGCCATCGGTATCCCTCGGCATCATCCCTCGCAAGGTTCGTCGTCCGACGTCACCGACGGGGAATCGGTGACCGTAGAGCTGGTCTCCGGCTACCTGACGATCACCGACCCCACCGAGATCGCAAAGTATCTGCGGGCGTGGGATCGACTGCACACCCTGGCCGTAGTTGGCGAGCGAGCACGAAGCCACTAGAAGCCATGCCGAACGGGGCAAATCTCGGCAACTTCATTGAGCCTGGTATAGGGCCATACCTACGGTCGGCGCGGTGGCAGCGGCGGTGCATGACCAAGCGGCTGTGTTAGGCATGCGCGTGCTCAGCGGTGGACCTGGACACGGGCCGGATCTCGTGGCTCCTGTCGTCCGAGGAAGGCGACCACGCGCGTCGGCTGCACCAACGCGCCGCCGACGTGAAAGGCGTGCATCCCCGAGGCGATCGCCTACCGCGGCCGACTGTCCGGAATCCGCGAGGCACCTCACCCCCCCTGCGGCGGACACGAACACCGGACCGTGCTCCGACCATGAGTCTCCTTGCTAACTGATCCATGCGGCCCGCAGCTCCAGCAGGACGTTCACGTATCTTGCGGGCAGCGTGAGGGTCCTCGTGGGGCTCCGGGCTTCGTGTCCCCTCTGGCGCGTACTGAGCGCGGCACAGCCGCGCACGGAGGCATCGGAGGGGCAGCGCTGACGTATTCCCGATCGTCGAGCAGGCGGTGGCCGCCCAGCGCGGGTGTCCCGGCTGGGCGCCTTCGCCGCCGGCTACGGGGTGGAGTGGCCGCTGTCTCCCGGCGGGGTGTCGTCGTCGGCACCCTCATCGGTGGCGGGGTGTTCGCTGCGCCGCCTGCGTCCGTGGTAATCCGACTCGGGGTCGCTCTCGGCCGGGGCGAAGGGGTCGAACGGGGAGGCCTCCGGGAGGTTGACGACGCTATTGCTTGGTTCGGAGTTGAAGAGCGACTCCAGGGGGCCGGGGGGATTGAGGGGCTCGAAGGGCGGAGTCCAGGCGGCGGTCTCCTGAGGGTCCGTGCCGGAGCCGAGTCTGGGCGAACTGGTCTCGGGTCGCGGGTCCTCCTGTCCGTAGGGTGCGCCGGGTAGAACATTTTCCTGTTGGTCGGAGGCGGCGGCCTCGATGGCTTCCAGGAGTTGCCGCCTCCACTGGTCGCCCTCGTCGGGCTCGGCGGTGCTGTGGTCAGGGTCGGGCGTGAATGGGATGGGTTCCGCGTATCCGGCGGTGGCCAAGCGGGTCCCGCGGCGGGCCTTGGCCACGAGCACTGCGAGCACAGCCAGCAGGGCCGCCACGACCACCACGGCCGAGGTGATCATCGTTGGAGTCGACAAGCTCGGCAGTGGGTTGGTGATCGCGGCGTTGAGGTGTGTGGGGAGGGCTGTTTGAGCCATGGTGCTGGACGTCGTCGGCGTGGCAGCGGTGTCCTCCGCAACGGCGAGCTCGGTTGTGGAGGGTGTGGTTGGTGCGGGCGAGGACGAAGTGGTGGTCGTCGCATCGGTGGAGGTGGCGGTCGGCTCGGCTTCGGAGGTGGCCGCGGCTGATGGCGAGGCGGACGTCGTGGCGGTACTCGTGGACGAGGGCGAGTCGGATGTTGTGGCGGTGGGGGTGGCTGATGACGAATCGAACGCGGTGGGGGTGGATGACGGTGAGTCAGACGGCGTAGGGGTGGCAGTGGGGGAGGACGAGTCCGACGCAGTGGGGGTGGGCGTGGGGGAAGGCGTGTCGGATGTCGAGGTGGCTGTGGGTGCGTCGGAGGTTGGCTGAGGGGCGGCGGTCGTGGGTGTGTCGGAGGACGGCGCCGGTGCGGTCGCGGATGGCGGCGTGTCCGAGGCCCGGGTTGGTTCAGGCGCAGGACGGGTCGCTGTCGGTGACAAATCGACGCCCTCCTGGTGGGAGCCGTTTCGGCTGGTGCCGTCTTGGTCGGGGCTCGTTGGCCCGGTCGGCTTCTCCTGAGTGCCCTGGTGGTTCCCATGAGAGTCCTGGCGGCCTTCGGTGTCCGAAGGCGGCAGCTGAGAGGGCCGGCCCGCCGATTGGCTCGCGTGGTCATCGGCTGCCTGTGGAGCGGTCGGGGCAGTTTGGTGCGTCATGGAAGTGTGGGACCTCCGGGACGAGGCCGGATTTACCCATACAGATCCTGACAAGAGTTATGACTATGGACTGCTGTGGCTAAACCGGAAGCTTGTGGTAGGGCGAGAGTACCTTGCCGTTTCCGCAGGTCAAGTGCCTCTAAAGAGGCGGCGGGGGACTCTGTCGAGAGTGAAAGACCAGGTCAAGGCGATGTCGGAAAAGTCATATAAGGGGAACTATGTGTAGAAAGATCTACCAATTTTGGTGACCGGCACTCGTCAGCACCAATCCGTGTAGACGCCTGGTAGTCGGCCGCCTCCGCCCTGGGAGCCGGGATGGCCACGAATATTGGAGGCGCGGCCAGAAATCCCTGCCGCGGCTGTCATCCGGTTCAGGCCCCCAGAGAGTAATGACCGGTGATGGATGGATTCGCGGAGTATGTGACAGCCCGGTCGGGTCGGCTGCGCCGTATCGCCTACGTGCTCACGGGCGACTGGAGCACAGCTGATGACCTGGTGCAGACCACGCTGGCCAGGGCATGGCAGGCGTGGCGCCGCATCAAGGGCGATCCCGACCCGTACGTCTACCGCATCCTGACCAACACGCACGCCTCCTGGTGGCGCAGACGATGGCGCGGCGAGGTGCCCACCGAGTCGCTCCCCGACGCGACCGCCCGCGGCGACTTCGCCCGCGAGCTCGGTGAGAAGGACGCGCTCTGGACGGCGATCAGAGGGCTGTCGGACCGTCAGCGGGCGGTCATCGTCCTGCACTACTTCGAGGACCTGACGCTGCCGCAGTGCGCCGACGTGCTCGGCTGCTCTCTGGGCACGGTGAAGACCCAGCTCGGGCGGGCGCTGACGCGGCTGCGGGTGCATCCGACGATCCAGCTGATGGAGGTGGAGCAATGAACCATACCGAAGACGACCTGCGCGAGCTGCTCGCCGAGCGTACGACGTACGGACCCGGAGGGGACATGGACGTGGCCGAGATCGTACGGAGAGGCAGGCGCGGCCGGTTCGCCCGGTGGAGCGTGGGCGCGGTGCTGGCGGGGGCCGCCGCGACCGCCGTGGTGTGGGTGCTGCCGGGGGCGGTGACGCCCCTGGCGCCCGCACCGGCGGCCCAGTTCGTCACGTCGGCCGGCCCGTCGAGCGCGGCCTCCGCGCTACCGGCGCGCGTGCCCGATCCGCCGGCCACTCTGGACGGCCTGACCAGGGTCGCGGCTGTGATGAACTCGATGTCCGCGACCGGACATGACCTCCAGATCAAGCCGACCAGCCACGCCACCACCGTGGCCGTCATCTGTGCGAACCCGCGGTCGTGGGTGGTCACGGCCGTCAGGGGCAGCCGCGCGGGGCAGGTCAGCCGGTGCCAGGGCGGCACGGCCCGGCACACCTACAACCGGCGGTCGCTTCCCTCCGGATGGTTGAACGGACGCCAGTCCATCCGCGTATGGGTCTTCCCTCCCACCGAGCTCATCGGACAGGCGTCACTGGACGGTTGCGCCGTGCCCGACAAGCGGAAGGGGACCTGCAACGGCAGGTACGCGGCCCAGGAGCTGATCAGGTACGACGTCGCCCTGGAATTGGCCGCCGACCTGGGAGCCAGGCCTGGAACGTGGTCCGCCGGGGTCTACGACAAGAGCTGAGGGAAATGACGCTTACCAGGAGTTCTATATCGCCATAAAGCATGACGTACTACCGTGGCGCGGTGCATTCGATCATTTCCCTCTTACTCACCGCGGCGGTAGCCGTGCCGGGCGCTCCCGACAAGGGGCTCTCGGAGCCGGTGGCGGACCCGGTCTACCCCGCCTACGGCAACCCCGCGATCGACGTTCTCCACTACGGGCTGAAGCTGGACTGGAAGCCGTCCAAGCGCCTGCTCACCGGTACGGCCCGGCTCACCGTCAGAGCCGTCAAGAAGCTGGACAAGATCTCGCTCGACTTCGGCCGCGCGTTGCGCGTGGACGGGGTGACGGTCGCCGGGAAGACGGTCAAGGCCCGGCACCCGGGCGACCGCCTGGTCATTCCACTGGGTTCGCCGGTGGCGGCGGGCAAGCGGGTCGAGGTGTCCGTCCGCTATCACGGGGTTCCCAAGCCTGTACGCACGGGGCAGTACCGATCGGACACGAGCAAGCTCGGCTTGCGCTCGGCCGCCGACGGGTCGGCATGGGCGCTGCAGGAGCCGTACGGGGCCTTCACCTGGTTCCCCGTGAACGACCACCCGTCCGACGAAGCTCGCTACGACGTGGCGGTCACAGTGCCGCGCGGGTGGGCCGCGGTGGCGCACGGACGCTTCGAAGGCCGTAAGGGGAACACCTACCTCTGGCGGTCGACCGAGTCGGTGGCCAGTTACGTCACGCTGCTCGCCGTCGACCGCTACCAGCGCTTCGACGCCAAGGGGCCGCGCGGGATCCCGATCACGTACTGGCTGCGCCGGGGTGACCGGAAGGAGTACCTCCCCGTCGTACGGCAGACGCCGGCGATCCTGCGCTGGCTGGAGAAGCGGCTGGGTCCCTACCCCTTCAACAGCGCGGGTGTGGTCGTCACCAGCGACTCTGGGATGGAGACCCAGCAGATGGTGACGCTGGCCCCCGAATTCCTCACCGCCAACGTGGTGGCGCACGAGATGGCGCACCAGTGGTTCGGCGACGCGGTCACGCCTCGGACCTGGCGAGACGTCTGGCTGAACGAGGGCTTCGCGATGTACTTCGAGTGGGCGTGGTACGCCGAGCACGGCGGCTCGAAGCTGGAGAGCTACCTCAAAGACGCTCGGGCGCTCGACGGGAGGCTGCGCAACCAGTTCGGGCCGCCCGGGCATTACCAGGCGAGCGCGTTCGGGGCGAGCAACGTGTACTACGGTCCCGCGGTGATGCTGCACGAGATCCGCAAGCGGCTCGGGGACGAGCGGTTCTTCGCGACCCTGCGTGCCTGGGTGCAGGAGCACAAGGGGACCACGCAGGACCGGGCATCGTTCGTGAGGTGGCTGAACGAGCGGACGGGCGACGACTTCACCGCCCTGGTCGACGACTGGCTCGACTCGCCGACCACGCCGACCGCCCAGTAATAGGAACTACCCCATGAGCCGCCGCACCCGTACGTGCACGTGCGGGTGCGTGGCCATCAGGGAGCCCTTCTTCGTACGGCAGGCCACCAGCCCCAACGCCGGCACCCCGCGCCGCAGGTCGGTCAGCGGGATGCCGTCCTCCGCGTGCACCTTGAGCAGCGCCGAGGCGAGCAGTCCCGGCTGGCCGAGCAGGTCGGCGGCGGCGCGGTCGGCGGCCAGCTCCCTGGAGCGGCTGAGCCAGCGCAGCGGCAGGTGCGCGAGGTAACTGGCCAGCCCCGCGGCGGCCCCGCCCGTCAGGATCGCCAGCCCGACGAACAGCCCGAAGGGGAACTCCTCGAAGAACAGCCCCGGAGCCTCCACCGCGGCTCGCCCTGTGCCCTTGGCGAACGCCGCCAGCGCGATCGCGAACGAGCTCGCCAGCGTCATCACCGCCACGTCCCGGTGCTGGATGTGCGCGATCTCGTGGGCGAGCACCGCCGTCAGCTCGTCGGCCTCCAGGCGGGCGCGCAGCCCTTCGGTGACGATGATCGTCGCGCTGCGCCGCGAGCGGCCGACCGTGTAGGCGTTCGGGGCGGGAGAGGGGCTGATCGCCAGCCGCGGCTTGGCCACGTCGCTCAGCGCGCAGAGCCGATCGAGTACGGCATGCAGTTCGGGCTCCTGCTCGGCCGTGACGTACCGGGCCCGGGTCATCCGCCGCGCCAGTACCTCGGTGTACCACCACTGCACGAGCAGGATGAGGGCCGCCCCGAGGGCGACGTACAGGACCGGAATCCCGATCAGGACCAGACCGGCCAGAACGGCGGAGTAGATGGCCGCGAGCAGGGCCATGGGGATGAGCATGCGCACCTTGGAACCTCCAGCCGACGACGTTGGGCCGGAAGGTCTCCCTCGCCACACAGGGCCCACCTGACCGGGCCGCGCGGGCCGTCATGACGATCAGGCGTGTTCGGAGGTACTCCCCTTCACTCCAAGAAAGAGTAATAAATCAGGAGTCGGTACGGAAGAGGGCCCACACGGCTTTGCCGCCCCGAGCCAGCGGGTCCCAGCCCCAGCATTGGCTGTAGGTCTCGACTATATAAAGGCCGCGCCCGTTCTCGGAGATGAAGTCGGGCTCCTTGGGCGTGGGGATCTTGTCGCTCGGGTCGGCCACGGCCAGCAGCACGTGGGGGGCGACCCGCATCAGCAGCAGCTGGATCTCCCGCCGGCCACGCGCGTACATCGCGTACCTGACCGCGTTCGTCACCAACTCGGAGACGACCAGCGCGGCGTCATCGCCCAGCTCCGGCAGGCCCCAGCCGCGTAACGTGGAACGGGTCACGTCCCTGGCGGTCTTCACGGAGTCGGCCTGGAAGGGCAGCGGACACGAGGTCGTGTACGGCTTGCCCGAGCTCAACAGGCTGTCGAACCCCACTTCACGGGTGATCTGCAGGCAATCGGCAGTGGCCAAAGGGTCCTCCACCATCCCGCCGATACCTCCCGATTGTTCCTGGGTTCGTGCATGTTTGGCCCAATATGCACTAGGCCATCATGGATCACGATCCCCGGCCGCTGCAAGACCCAAATGCACGTGCATGTGCAATGTGCAGCAGCATGAGCGGCTACGGGTAGGGGTATCCGAATCGGACACCAGGTTGAGACCTTGTCATACCCGGCAATGTGGTGTCACTGTGTGTGCGGACCTTGATAGGAGGCAGAGTGACGCAGAACCAGCCGGGTTCCGGCCCTACGGCGCTGCGCATCCTCCTGGGCTCCCAGCTGCGCAGGCTCAGGGAGGGGAAGGGCGTCACCCGCGAGGAGGCAGGCCACCTCATCAGGGGCTCCGAATCCAAGATCAGCCGCATGGAGCTGGGACGCGTCGGCTTCAAGGAGCGCGACGTGGCTGATTTGCTGACCCTTTACGGGGTGGTGGACACCCAGGCGCGCGCAGCCGTACTCGACCTGGTGGCCACGGCGAACGAGCCCGGATGGTGGCACCGGTTCAACGACATCCTGCCCACGTGGTTCCAGGCCTACGTCGGCCTCGAAGAGGCCGCGGCCAGGATCAGGACCTACGAGGTCCAGTTCGTTCCGGGGTTGTTACAGACCAAGGAATACGCCCGGGCGGTCGTCACGGCCGGCTCGGCCGGCATCGGCGCCGAGGAGATCGCCCGCAGGGTGGACCTCCGCCTCGAACGCCAGCGCATGTTCGACCGGCCCGACGGCCCGGTCTTCTGGGCGGTCATCGACGAGGCCGCGCTGCGCCGCCCCATCGGCGGCGCCGAGGTGATGCGAGCCCAGCTCGAGCACCTCATCGATCTGATGCGCCAGCCCAACATCACCATCCAGGTCATGCCGTTCAGCTTCGGGGGCCACAGCGCCGAGGGCGGCGCGTTCAGCGTCCTGCGCTTCCCCGACCACGACCTGCCGGACGTGGTGTACGTCGAGCAACTCGCCAGCGCCCTCTACCTGGACAAACGCGAGGACGTCGACCGCTACACCGAGGTGATGGAGCGGCTCTGCGCCGTCAGCACGACGCCGGACGAGACCATCGAGCTCCTGCGGGTGATCGCCGAGGAGTTCTGAGGGTCGTCACGTCGTTGTTGGGTACGCATCTACCCTAGACTGGCGAACGGCGCTTGGATCCCGCCAAGGCGGAGCATGCCCAGCGCCGCTCATGTGGGCGCGGCGCGTGAGCCGTACCAAATCTGGACGCGCCCGCGATCACTCGAAGCTTGATCAAGGAGACCACCCCGTGAAGACCGCTGTCGAGGAGCTCAGCCCGACCAGGGTGAAGCTCACTGTCGAGGTGCCGTTCGAAGAGCTGCGCCCGAGCCTGGATGCGGCGTACAAGAAGGTCGCGCAGCAGGTGCGCGTCCCCGGGTTCCGCCCTGGCAAGGTTCCGGCCCGCATCATCGAGCAGCGCTTCGGCCGCGCGGTGGTGCTGGAGGAGACTCTCAACGACGCGGTGCCCAAGCTGTACGGTCAGGCCGTCGACGAGGTCGACCTCTTCCCGGTCAGCCAGCCCGACATCGAGATCACCAAGATCGAGGATGGCGAGCAGGTCGAGTTCACCGCCGAAGTCGACGTCCGGCCCGCCTTCGAGGTCCCCGAATACGCGGGCATCGAGGTCACGGTCGACTCCGCCGAGGTCGCCGACGCGGACATCGACGGCCAGCTCGACGCGCTGCGCCAGCGCTTCGCCACGCTGACCGGCGTCGAGCGCGCGGCCGCCGCCGGCGACTTCGTCGTCATGGACCTGCGTGCCGAGATCGACGGTGCCAACATCGAGGAGCAGCAGGCCAACGAGGTCTCCTACGAGGTCGGCGCCGGCTCCGTGCTGCAGGGTCTCGACGACGCCCTCGCGGGCATGTCCGCGGGCGACGAGAAGACCTTCAAGACCGAGCTGGTCGGTGGTGAGAACGCCGGTGAGGAAGCCGACGTCATCATCAACGTCAAGACGGTCAAGGAGAAGGTCCTGCCCGAGCTCGACGACGAGTTCGCCCAGCTGGCCAGCGAGTTCGACACGCTCGCCGAGCTGAAGGACAGCATCCGCGAGCAGGCCCGCCGCAACAAGCTGGTCGACCAGGTCGTCCAGGCCCGCGAGAAGGCCCTCGACTCGCTGCTCGACAAGATCGAGATGCCGATCCCCGACAGCGCGCTCAAGGCCGAGGTCGACGCCCGCAAGCACAACCTCGAGCACCAGATCGCCGAGAGCGGGCTCAGCCGCGATGCCTTCTTCCGCCTCTACCAGACGACCGAGGAGGAGCGCTTCGCCGAGTTCGACAGCAGCTCCGCCAAGGCCATCAAGGTCGGGTTCGTCCTCGACAAGATCGTCAAGAGCGAGGACCTGGGCGTCTCCGAGCAGGAGCTGACCAACTTCGTCGTCCGCCGCGCCATGGAGATGGGCGTCCAGCCCAACCAGCTGGCCCAGCACCTGGCCGACAACGACCAGCTGACGCTGGCGATGGTCGAGATCGTCCGTGACAAGGCCAAGTCCGTCATCGGCGACGCCGCCAAGGTGGTCGACACCGACGGCAACGAGGTCGACCTCAAGGCCATCTACACCGAGATCAACGGCGAGGAGCCCACCGAGGAGCCGGCCGACGAGCCGGCGGCCGAGGAGAAGGCCGACGCCTAGCCCCAGAAACGGCACCAAGCCCCCGATCCGGACGGTTCGGGGGCTTCGCGCTGCTCTGGGCGGCCTTACCTGCGCCGTCAGCGAACAGTAGGCGGACCGGGCATGAGCTGTGTGCCCCGCGCGTTAGGGTCACAAGCAAAGCCAATCGATTACGACGCATCGGAAGGTGACGCTGTGACCAGCCCGCCGACCTTCTATCAGCCTGAGTCGCGAGGCCGTGAGAACGGCTCGTCCTTCCGGCTTGAGGACCAGCTTTACCAGCGCCTGCTGCGCGAGCGCATCATCGTGCTGGGGCAGGAGGTCAACGACGAGATCGCCAACCGCATCTGTGCCGAGCTGTTGCTGCTCGCGGCCGACGATCCCGACCGTGACATCTGGCTCTACATCAACTCGCCTGGCGGGTCGGTGACCGCCGGCATGGCCATCTACGACATGATGGAATATGTGCCCAACGACGTGGCCACGGTCGCCATGGGGCTGGCCGCCTCCATGGGGCAGTTCCTGCTGTCGGCGGGCGCGAGAGGCAAGCGCTACGCGCTGCCCCACGCGCGCATCATGATGCACCAGCCGTCCGGTGGCATCGGCGGCACCGCCGCCGACATCGCCATCCAGGCGGAGCAGATGCTCTACGTGAAGAAGACCCTGGCCGAGCGGATCGCGCAGCACACGGGCCAGTCGCTCGACCAGATCGAGGCCGACTCCGATCGAGACCGCTGGTTCACGGCCGAAGAGGCCAAGGACTACGGCTTCATCGACAACGTCGTGCGCAGCGCGAGGCAGGTGCCCTCGCAAGGCGCCGTCTCCTAGGGGAGTTGAAGTGAACATCGAAAGCCGGTACGTTCTCCCCTCCTTCGTCGAACGCACGTCCTATGGCGTGAAGGAGATGAATCCGTACAACAAGCTCTTCGAGGACCGCATCATCTTCCTCGGAGTGCAGATCGACGACGCGTCGGCCAACGACGTGATGGCTCAGCTGCTGACGCTGGAGTCGCTCGATCCCGACCGTGACATCAGCATCTACATCAACTCGCCGGGTGGCTCCTTCACCGCCATGACGGCGATTTACGACACGATGCAGTTCGTCCGGCCGGAGATCCAGACCGTCTGCCTGGGGCAGGCCGCCTCCGCCGCGGCCGTGCTGCTGGCCGGCGGGACTCCCGGCAAGCGGTTCGCGCTTCCCAACGCCAGGGTGCTCATCCACCAGCCGTCCACCGAGGGCGGCGGCCAGGGAAGCGACATCGAGATCCAGGCCCGCGAGATCCTTCGCATGCGCTCCCTCCTGGAGGAGATCGTGGCGAAGCACTCCGGAAAGCGCCCTGCGGAAGTCCGAAAGGACATCGAACGCGACAAAATTCTCAACGCGGACGAGGCAAAGGCGTATGGTCTGATCGACGACATCATCCCGTCGCGGAAGAAACGAGCTCAGGCCGTCGCTTCCTGATGAGATGTGACGCACCGGAGCGCTGCCCAATAGGGCACGTTCCGGTGCGACTCGCCGCCAGGGGGCTCACTGAGGGCCCAGAAGACGGTAACGTCGAAACCTGAGCGGTTCGGACCCGGTCCGGAGGATACGGATCGCGGGAGCAGGGCGGTCCCACGCAAAGGAGTATCTGGGGTGGCACGCATCGGCGACGGGGGAGACCTGCTGAAGTGCTCTTTCTGCGGGAAGAGCCAGAAGCAAGTCAAGAAGCTCATTGCCGGTCCAGGCGTCTACATCTGCGATGAGTGCATCGATCTCTGCAACGAGATCATCGAAGAGGAGCTCTCGGAGTCCTCTGAGCTCAAGTGGGACAACCTGCCCAAGCCGAGGGAGATCTACGAGTTCCTCGACGCCTATGTCATCGGTCAGGACAAGGCGAAGAAGGCGCTCTCGGTGGCGGTCTACAACCACTACAAGCGGGTGCAGTCCGGCGACCGAGGTAGAGACGACGGTCTAGAGCTGGCCAAGAGCAACATCCTGCTGCTCGGCCCCACGGGCTCGGGCAAGACGCTGCTTGCGCAGACGCTGGCGAAGATGCTCAACGTGCCCTTCGCCATCGCCGACGCCACCGCGCTCACCGAGGCGGGCTACGTCGGCGAGGATGTCGAGAACATCCTGCTCAAGCTCATCCAGGCCGCCGACTACGACGTCAAGAAGGCCGAGACCGGCATCATCTACATCGACGAGGTCGACAAGATCGCTCGCAAGAGCGAGAACCCGTCGATCACTCGCGACGTCTCCGGTGAGGGCGTCCAGCAGGCGCTGCTCAAGATCCTGGAGGGCACGACCGCGAGCGTGCCGCCGCAGGGCGGGCGTAAGCACCCCCACCAGGAGTTCATCCAGATCGACACGACGAACGTGCTGTTCATCTGTGGCGGCGCCTTCGCCGGTCTGGAAAAGATCATCGAGTCGCGCATCGGCAAGAAGGGCATCGGCTTCAACGCCATCATCCGGTCGAAGGAAGAAGTCGACATGGCCGACATCTTCTCCGACGTGATGCCGGAGGACCTGTTGAAGTTCGGCATGATCCCCGAGTTCGTCGGCCGTCTGCCGGTCATCACCTCGGTGCACAACCTCGACCGCGAGGCGCTCATCCAGATCCTCACCGAGCCGCGCAACGCGCTGGTCAAGCAATACCGCAAGCTGCTCGAGCTCGACGGCGTGGAGCTGGAGTTCACCGACGGCGCGCTCGAGGCCATCGCCGACCAGGCGATCCTGCGCGGCACCGGCGCGCGCGGCCTGCGTGCCATCCTCGAAGAGGTGCTCCAGTCGGTGATGTACGAGGTGCCGTCGCGCCAGGACGTCGCCCGGGTGGTCATCACCCGCGAGTCGGTGCTCGAACACGCCATCCCGACGCTCGTACCCCGCGACCAGCTCGCCGCGAAACAGCAGCGCACGCCGCGGGAAAAGTCCGCCTGATCCTTCCCTTACGGCAAGCGCCCCGCGGAGACGAACTCCCTGGGGCGTTTCGCTTTCCACCACCTCCCTAGAATTGGTCACTGTGACAACGCCAGAGCTGCCCACCCAGTACACCCCGGCCGACGTCGAGACCCGGAGCTACGAGCGCTGGGTATCCGAAGGCTATTTCCACGCAGACCCGGGCAGCCCGCGCGAGCCGTACAGCATCGTCCTCCCCCCGCCCAACGTGACCGGCGTCCTGCACATCGGGCACGCGCTCGACCACTCCATCCAGGACGCGCTCACCCGCCGGGCCCGCATGCAGGGCCGCGAGACGCTGTGGCTGCCCGGCATGGACCACGCGGGCATCGCCACCCAGAACGTCGTCGAGCGCGAGCTGGCCAAGGAGGGCCTGTCGCGCCACGACCTTGGGCGTGAGGCGTTCGTGGAGCGCGTCTGGCAGTGGAAGGAGGAGTCCGGCGGCCGGATCCTCGGCCAGATGCGCAAGCTCGGCGACGGCGTCGACTGGGAGCGCGAGCGCTTCACCATGGACACCGGCCTCTCGCGGGCCGTCCAGACCATCTTCAAGCGGCTCTTCGACGACGGCCTGATCTACCGGGCTGAACGCATCATCAACTGGTGCCCCCGCTGCCTCACCGCGCTGTCCGACATCGAGGTCGAACACAGCGAGGACGACGGCGAACTCGTCTCCATCCGCTACTCCGACGAGATCGTGGTGGCGACCACCCGCGCGGAGACCATGCTCGGCGACACCGCCGTGGCCGTGCACCCCTCCGACGAGCGCTACGCCCACCTGGTCGGCACGCTCGTCGAGGTGCCGTTCACCGGCCGGCAGATCCCCGTGGTCGCCGACGAGCACGTCGATCCGGCCTTCGGCACCGGCGCGGTCAAGGTGACGCCGGCCCACGACCCCAACGACTTCGAGATCGGCCGTCGGCATTCGCTGCCGTCGCTGACCATCATGGACGAGCGCGGCGTGATCACCGCGCACGGACCGTTCGAGGGGCTCGACCGGTTCGAGGCACGACCCGCCGTGGTCGCCGCGCTGCGCGCCGAGGGCCGGATCGTCGCCGAGAAGCGCCCCTACGTCCACTCGGTCGGCCACTGCTCGCGCTGCAAGACGGTGGTCGAGCCGAGACTGTCGCTGCAGTGGTTCGTCAACGTCTCGCCGCTGGCCAAGGCCGCCGGCGACGCGGTGCGCGACGGCCGCACCCGCATCCACCCGCCCGAGCTGGCCAAGCGCTACTTCGACTGGGTCGACGACATGCACGACTGGTGCATCTCGCGCCAGCTGTGGTGGGGGCATCGCATCCCGGTCTGGTACGGCCCGGCCGGCGAGGTCGTGTGCGTTGGCCCCGACCAGGATCCGCCCGCCGGCTACGTCCAGGACGCCGACGTGCTCGACACCTGGTTCTCCTCGGGCCTGTGGCCGTTCTCCACGCTCGGCTGGCCGGACGCGACACCGGAGCTCGCGCGCTTCTACCCGACCTCCGTGCTGGTCACCGGCTACGACATCCTGTTCTTCTGGGTCGCGCGCATGATGATGTTCGGCCTGTACGCCATGGACGGCGAGCCGCCTTTCCGCACGGTCGCGCTGCACGGCATGGTCCGCGACCAATACGGCAAGAAGATGTCCAAGTCGTTCGGCAACGTGGTCGACCCGCTCGACTGGATCGAGCGCTTCGGCGCCGACGCCACGCGCTTCACGCTGCTGCGCGGCGCCAACCCCGGGGCCGACGTCGCGGTGAGCGAGGAGTGGGCGGGCGGCTCGCGCAACTTCTGCAACAAGATCTGGAACGCCACCCGCTTCGCGCTGATGAACGGCGCGACTACCGGCCCCCTCGACGGCCTGGACCTGACGGCGGCCGACCGGTGGATCCTGTCGCGGCTCCAGAGCGTGATCTCCACGGCCGACGCGGCCTTCGAGGAGTTCGAGTTCGCCAAGGCGTCCGATCTGCTCTACCACTTCGCGTGGGACGAGGTCTGCGACTGGTACCTGGAGCTGGCCAAGATCCAGCTCGGTGAGGGGCTGGAGCACACGCGGCTGGTGCTGGGTCACGTGCTCGACACGCTGCTGCGGCTGATGCACCCGCTGGTGCCGTTCGTGACCGAGGAGCTGTGGCGAGCCGTCACGGGCGGCGAGTCCGTCGCCGTGGCAGCGTGGCCGCAGGTCGATGCCGCCCGGACCGATCCGGCGGCCGAGGCGGAGATCGTCGCCCTGCAGGAGCTGGTGACGGAGGTGCGCAGGTTCCGTTCGGATCAGGGGCTGAAGCCCGGCCAGAAGGTGGCCGCGCGGCTCGGACTGACCGGCACGGCTCTCGCGGGGCAGGAAGGGGCCATCCGCTCACTCCTGCGGCTCACTGAACCGTCTGACGCCTTTTCCGCCACTGCCCGCTTCACCGTCGGCGGGGTGACCGTGGAGATCGACACTGCCGGCGCCATCGACGTGGCGGCCGAACGCAAGCGGCTGGAGAAGGATCTGGCGGTCGCGCGCAAGGAGGCGGCCCAGGTCGCCGCCAAGCTCGGCAACGAGCAGTTCATGGCCAAGGCGCCCGAGGACGTCGTCGCCAAGGTCAGGGGGCGTGCAGAGCAGTCGGCGGCCGACATCGTGCGGCTCGAGGCGCAGCTCGCCGGCTTGGGTGTTTGAGCGAGACACACCGGGGGAAGACCTATTCGTTACCGAAGTTGGGTCTTCCCCCGCACCAGGACTGCTAGAGTCTTCAACGCGGGGCAAGTTAGCCCGGCAAAACCCAGTGATCTCTCCCGAACTTCGGGCTGTGTCCGCGCGTGATTGGACATGAGTCAGAAGTTCAGGTAAGTTAGCAGGGTTGCCCGGAACGTACCGGATCGGCCGATTTGACAAGGATCGGGCGGATCTGATACACTTGGGAAGACGAAATGTGCGCCTCTCGCAGGTTGGGGAGTACGCGTCCGTTTCTTGAGAACTCAACAGTGTGTTAAAAGCCAGTGCATGATGCACAACCCCGT